>NZ_JAZETJ010000002.1:0-973275 GCF_036864555.1 Polaribacter sp. P097
CAGTTGTAGCAGCACAGTCACCATCAGCAGCAATTGTATAACGAATCACTACAGTTGTGTTTGTGTTGATGTCAGCTGGAGAATAAGTATTTCCATTGATTGAACCACCACCAGAAACGATAGACCAAGTACCACCAGCAGGAGTTCCTGTTAATGTTTTAGCCTCACCTTCGTTAATAGAAGCAGTAGACGTTGTATTGTCAGCAACTACATCACATACAGGAGTTACTGTAAAAGTAACATCATCAGAAATATCTGAACAAGACCCAGAACCTGCAACAGTATATCTTAGTTTTACAGTTGTGTTTGTATTAATATCAGCTGGAGAATAAGAATTTCCATTGATTGATCCACCACCAGAAACGATAGACCAAGTACCACCAGCAGGAGTTCCTGTTAATGTTTTTGTTTGTCCTTCAGTTATTGAAGCAGTAGAAGTTGTATTGTTAACAACAATTTCTACTGGTTGAGAAATAGTTACGTTTGCACCTAAGTCTCTTTTATATTCACCATTACCCCATCTAACCCAAACATCGTAAGTTCCAGGGCTAAGATTAGAGTATGTTACACTACCAGAATCGTCTGCAACTTTGGTAAAGAAATTAGAACCACCATCTAAACTAAATTCAATATGAGTTCTTGTAGTAGCATCTTCAAAGTTAAAAGTTATTGATCCGTCATTTAAACCATAACAAGTTACATTTGTACTGCTAACAGTTACAGATTGTAAAACTTTTACAGAAAAAGTAACATCGTCAGTTGTAGCAGCACAATCACCATCTGCAGCAATAGTATACCTAATTGTTACGCTAGTGTCGCCATTTACGTCTGCTGGAGTGTATGTGTTTCCATTGATAGAACCACCACCAGAAACGATAGAGAATGTTCCTCCTGCTGGAGAACCACTTAATGTTTTTGTTTCAGCTTCAGTAATAGAGGCTGTTGTAGTTGTGTTATCTGCAAAAACATCACAAACAGGAGTTACTGTAAAAGTGATGTCATCTGATGTAGCTGAACAAGTTCCGTTAGCTGCAACAGAATAACGAATTACTACATTTGTATTTGTATTAATATCATCTGGAGTATAAGTAGATCCGTTGATAGAACCACCACCAGAAACAATAGAAAATGTTCCTCCAGCAGGAGTACCACTTAAAGTTTTAGTTTCATTTTCTGTAATTGTAGTAGTAGTTGTAGTATTGTCAGCTACTTCACAAGGTACACATACTATAACTTCTACAGCATCTATATCATAGTCTACATCGTTAATATCTCCTTTATCAAAGGCAACATATCTAAAACTAGAGTTTGAAGTTACAGTTGTAGTGATAAAATTATTAGAGTTAGTTTGAGGTCTAGTAGGATGATTTACAAAGTTTGAGTTCGATGAAGTTGATTCAGACAAATCTATATAAGCAGTTCCACTAACTCCACTTCTTACTTTCCAAGTTATTCTGTATTCTGTACCTGCTGGAAAAGTTTGATTAAAGTCTACAACTAATGTTTGGTTGCTATTATGAATTTCGGCAAAGCTTCCATCTGGAGCACCAGCTACATTGTTTTTTCCATTTACATTATTTACATCTCTTTGATATGAGGCATAAGTGCTAGTACAAGTAGATCCTGTACCTGCAGGAACCGTAATTGTATAGTCAGTGAAACAATCATCGAAATTAGAAAAGGCTCTTACTATATAAGTTCCACCATTATTCAATACATTAGAAATTATTGTTGTTGGTAAAGAATTTGGTAAAGCAGTAGCAGTAGCAATTGTTGTTGGCCCATCATATGTGCCAGCGTTTAATGTACTAATGCCATAAAATTGTGTTGTATTTGATGAGTTGATTTTTACAGAACCGTCATTATTCGTTGGTGTAACTGCGCTTAAACTTAATGTAGGTGAAGTTGGGCAACAGTTTGATGATGTATTTTCATTTAACATCACCTCTGGTTGTCTATCATTATCTTCAGGAACTAACCAAATTGCATCTGAAGCACTTAATGTACCATTACTAACCCAAGTTTTAATATTGCTAACAGAATAGGTGTTGCCATCTGCACCTGTCCATTGATAGTTATAATTTGATGTGTCTAAATTATCTGTATAGTGCCAAACTGCTACAGCAATTGCTCTATAGAAATTATCTGTTAAGCTAGATGGAGCAGAGCTAGGAGCATAAGAATTATGCTTCATTAAACTCATTACTCTTTGAACCTTGTTTATAATTGAACTTGTAGATAAATTGTTATTGTTAAAGCTAATATCAGCTGCAGGATTCAATGTAGTATTAAAGACATCATCATCCTTTGGTGCAGTATCATATAAACTTAAACAAAATGAAGGAATTCCACTATTATTAATAGTAGACCTAGAAATACCCCAAGAACTTGCTTCAGTAATTAATAAAGAACTTTCTGGAGAACAAACATTTGTTCTACTACTTGTAGAAAAATTGTTTAGGCTAGAAAAATCTTCATAATTAGTTTTAGAGCCAGACTTAGCAGTTGTGTTGCTAGATTGTCTGATGCTTTCCTTACCAGTAGGATTAGCAGTATTTTGTGCTAAAACTCCTGATGTTCCTAAAAATGTAGCAAGCAAAAATGTTAATAAGACTTTCGAATTCAATTTCTTTACTAGGGTAGAGAAAACGAATTGTTTCGTTTGGGGTTGTGTAATTTTTTTCATGGCGTGAAAAAGGTTATAAAATAGGGTTACAACTTTTATTCTCCTTTATGAACAAGACTTTAGAGGTTTCGAACGTAGGGTAGAATCGTTAGTTAGACGTTGATTTCGTATGCTAATTAAAAAGCATTAAAAATCTATACTTTTACTTTAGTAAAGTAATTGGCCTAAATCTAATTCGGATTTAATTATGTTAATAATTGAATTTTGGCTCACTGAAGATCTCAGAGAGTTTTGCGGATTAGGGTGTAAATTTTTCTTCATCGAAAAAGTTTTAATTTAGGGTTAATACTTTACTATCAAGAACAAAATTATCTTATTTTGGTCTTAGGGGTGTGATTTTTTCGTTAAAGGACAGTATTATTTCGATAACTGAACAATAAACGAATTTTACTCGCTTATGAAAAGTTCAATGAGGGGTAAATTGCTGAATTTGGGGTTATTCAAGTAATTTAAGAGTACTTCTTATAAGTATGCAAATGTAAAAAAAATAATGATTTCTTCTTAACTCTAAAACTAAAAAATTAACATTTAGTTAGGGTTTAGAGTGTAAATACTTAAAAATCAGATAATTAAGTTATTTCAACTGTTAATAACTTTTTATTAAATGGCTGATTATCAGCTAATAATTACCTTTTTTTGGCTGCTTTTTACGGTGTAAAGACCTATGAAAGTGACGAGTCCGTTAACAATAAGCAATGCAAAACCAAAGCTAAAATTGTATAATTCTAAGCTATAGTAGTTTAATAAATAAGTTATAATTGGAGATATTAAACAGACGAATGGCACCCATTTGTCTTTTAATTTGAACTTCGTAAAAAGACCAAAAGCGTACAAACCTAATAATGGACCATAGGTGTAATTTGCAAATGTAAAAATCTTAGCAATCACACTTTCGTCAGCAATAAAATATTTAAAAATTAAGATGGTAACAATTAAAATTAGTGAGAAAATTATGTGTATTTTTTTTCTAATTTTCTCTTGATTTACAGCGCTTTCTTTTTTGTCTATTTCTAATATGTCAATACTAAAAGATGTGGTTAAAGAAGTTAATGCAGAATCTGCACTAGAGTAGGCTGCTGCTATTAAACCTAGTAGAAAGAAAATAGCTGTAGCTAAACCTAAAGTACCTTTGGTTGCTATTATAGGAAAAAGTTGGTCTTTGTGTGCGTCAATTCCGTTTTTTTGAGCGTAATCTGTTAGTAACACTCCTAAGGCTAAAAAGAAGAAGTTTACAATTACTAAAACTATTGTAAACCAAAACATGTTTTTTTGCGCATCCTTTAGATTTCTACAAGTAAGATTTTTTTGCATCATATCTTGGTCTAATCCTGTCATTACTATAGCCACAAATGCACCTGCAAGAAATCGTTTCCAAAAATAATCTCCAGATTTAAAATCATCAAAAAAGAAAGTTTTAGAGAGTTCACTATCTGCAACATAAGTAAATAAATTGCTAATTTCCATTTCACTAGAAATGGTGTAAATACAAACGCCAACTGCAATGAGCATGAATAGTGTTTGTAGGGTGTCTGTCCAAACAATAGTTTTAATTCCGCCTTTAAATGTATACAACCAAATTAATAATATTGTTATGGTTACTGTAATCCAAAAGGGTATTCCAAATTCATCAAACAATAAGAGTTGTAAAACATTAGCTACAAGAAACAGTCGAAAAGAAGCACCAATAATTCTTGACAATAAAAAATAGCTAGCACCAGTTTTGTAGGAATAATTTCCAAATCGATCTTGAAGATAGGTGTAAATTGATGTTAAATTCAGTTTGTAGTAAAGAGGTAAAAGTACTAAGCCAATTACTGCATAACCTACTATATAGCCCAAAACCATTTGCATGTAACTCATGCTTTGTGCTTCTACCCAACCAGGAACAGAAATAAATGTAACTCCCGAAAGTGAAGCGCCTATCATACCAAAAGCAACCAAATACCAAGGTGATGAATTGTTTGCCTTAAAAAACGTAGCATTATTGGCAGATTTACCAGTAACGTAAGAAATAAGAATTAATACAGAGAAATAACCAATTATTAAAAGTAAAATATGAAGTGGCTGCATATGTATAAATTTCAATTTTGTAAGCACGAATATATGTTATTTAACAGTCTTTTTTATTTTTTCTTCATTCTTTTCTTTTGAATGATTTAAATTTGCAACTATGGATTTTTCGTCAAAAATTTTAGAGAATGCTGTAAACGAAGTTTCAAGATTACCAGGTATTGGTAAACGTACAGCATTACGTTTGGTTTTACATTTATTAAAGCAGCCTAAAGAAAATACAAGTTATTTGTCAGAAGCCTTGTTGCATTTAAGAAACGATGTAAAATCTTGTGAAAATTGTCATAATATCTCAGATACGGTTTTGTGTGATATTTGTAATAATCCTAAAAGAAATGAGGAAATTGTTTGTGTTGTGGAAGATATTAGAGATGTTATGGCTATAGAAAGTACATCTCAATTTAAGGGGTTGTACCATGTTTTAGGAGGTAAAATTTCTCCAATAGAAGGCATAGGGCCACAAAATTTACAAATAGAATCTTTAGTAAATAAGGTAGAAAAAGGTATTATTAAAGAGTTGATATTTGCTTTGAGCTCAACAATGGAAGGTGATACTACCAATTTCTATATTTATAAACAGATAGAAAAATACAACATTACAACATCTACCATAGCTCGTGGAATTTCTGTAGGAGACGAATTAGAGTATGCAGATGAAGTTACTTTAGGAAGATCTATCATTAATAGAATTCCTTTTTCTCAATCTATAAAAAATTAAAGGTTACGCTTTAATTGTTAAAATGGGCTTTAATGCTTTTTTAGAAAGTGATTTGGTTACACTTGCAGAAAATAAGTGAGATAGTCCACTTCTTCCACTTGTGCTTAAGGCAATTAAATCTGCATTTAAATCTCTAGAAAAATTTAGAATTCCTTTTTCAATAGAAGCATCATTGTAAATATTAATAGAGAATTTTGGTAAATCGAATTCCCTAATAAAGTTTTCTATTTTTTCGGTAGCATCGTGAGTGCTTTCAAATTTAGTAGGTGTTGTAACCTTTAATAAATGAATTTCACTTTTAAAATGATTAGCAAAGTCTAGAAACTTTCTAAAAACCAATTTTTTACTATCGTCTTTAAAGTTAGAAGCAAAAACAATGTTTTTAATTCTAAACTTCTTTGAATCTTTTTTAACAACAATAACAGGTACATGAGCTCTTCTTACTACTTTTTCTGTATTAGAACCAATAAGAATTTCTTCAAATTCAGAATGTCCCTTAGAACCCATAACAATTAAATCTGCTTCAATTTTTTCAGCATATTGCAAAATACCCTCATATGGTTTTTGAAAACGAATGGCATGATGCACTTCATAGCTTTCATCAAAAAAATCGGTTTTAAATTCTAAAATTCGATCTCTAATTTTTCTTAAATACAACATGCTTTCAGGAATACTAAAGTTGCTTCCTGCACCCATGTCTACAATTCCAGATGGCAATTCTATCATATGCAATAAGTACACTGTACTGTTAGATTTCTTTGCAATTCTAGATGCCATTTTACAGGCAAATTCAGATCTCTTAGAAAAATCGATAGGAACTAATATTTTATCCATAATAGATTTGGTTGATTTATTTAATTGTATAAATTAAAGTTACGAAAAAAATAGAATATAATTACGTTTGTTAAATAGTAAACAATTCGTATATTTGCACAGAATTTAGCAGTAATTTGATAAATGAGGGGACTTAAAGTCCCCTCTTTTTATACTCAAAAAGAATATTTTAAGCGATTATCAAGTTTTTATATGGATCAAAAGAAAATTAAAGATTTAGTAGACGAAGCTTTAGCCTTAAATGAAAGTCTATTTTTAATTGATTTAACAATTTCTGAGAACAATAAAATTCAAGTTACAGTAGATGGCGATAATGGAGTCCCTTTAAGCGAATGCATTAGAATTAGTAGGAATGTAGAGCATAATTTAGATAGAGAAGAAGAAGATTTTTCTTTAGAAGTAACTACTCCAGACATTTCTCATCCATTGAAAGAAAAAAGGCAGTACATAAAAAATATCAATAGAATATTAAAAGTAAAAACTGCAGAAGAAGAATTAGAAGGTACTCTTGTAGAGGCAGATGATGAAAAGATTGTGCTAAACTGGAAAGCAAGAGAACCAAAACCAATAGGTAAGGGTAAAGTTACCGTAAAAAAATCGGCAACTTTAACTTACACAGAAATTAAAGAAGCAAAAGTGAAGATTGTATTTTAAGTAAATATGTAATGGAAAATATAGCATTAATTGATTCGTTTTCAGAATTTAAAGATAATAAGAGTATAGACAGAGTAACATTAATGTCTATTTTAGAAGAAGTTTTTAGAGCTGCTTTAAAGCGTAAGTTTGGTTCAGATGATAATTTTGATATTATTATTAACCCAGATAAAGGAGATTTAGAAATTTGGAGAAATAGAGTTGTTGTTGCAGATGGTTTTTCTGAAGATGATAATGAAGAGATAGAACTTTCTGAAGCTAGAAAAATTGAGCCAGATTTTGAAATCGGAGAAGATGTATCTGAGGAGGTTAAATTAATTGATTTAGGAAGAAGAGCAATTTTAGCTTTACGTCAAAACTTAATTTCGAAAATTTACGAGCACGATAGTACTAATATCTTTAAGCAATTTAAAGATTTAGAAGGTGAATTATTTAGTGCAGAAGTGCATCACATACGTCATAACGCAATTATTTTGTTAGATGATGAAGGTAATGAAATTGTGTTACCAAAAAGTGAGCAAATACGTTCAGACTTTTTTAGAAAAGGAGATAATGTAAGAGGTGTAATTAAAACTGTAGAATTAAGAGGTAACAAACCTGCTATAATTCTATCTAGAACATCTCCAGCATTTTTAAATAAATTATTCGAACAAGAAATTCCAGAAGTTTTTGATGGTTTAATTACTGTTGAAGGTGTTGCAAGAATTCCAGGTGAAAAAGCAAAAGTAGCTGTAGATTCTTATGATGATAGAATTGATCCTGTAGGAGCTTGTGTTGGTGTAAAAGGTTCAAGAATTCATGGTATTGTTCGTGAATTAGGTAATGAAAACATAGATGTTATCAATTACACTAAAAACGAACAATTATTTATCTCTAGAGCACTTAGCCCAGCAAAAGTAACATCAATGGAAATTACCATGTATGAAGAAGAGAAAAATGGTAAGAAAGGTCGTGTAAGCGTTCTTTTAAAACCAGAAGAAGTTTCTAAAGCAATTGGTAGAGGTGGTGTTAATATTAGATTAGCAAGTGAGTTAACAGGTTACGAAATAGACGTTCAAAGAGAAGGTTTAGAAGAGGAAGACGTAGAGTTAACAGAATTTATTGACGAAATTGAAGACTGGGTTATTACAGAATTCAAGAAAATTGGTTTAGATACTGCAAGAAGTGTGTTAGAAACAAGCGTTGCAGAATTGGTGAAACGAACTGATTTAGAGGAAGAAACAATTATAGATGTTCAAAGAATTTTAAAAGAGGAATTCGAGGACTAATTATAGCGTAGAAACAAAGTAAAAATTATATTTTTACAATTATAAAGTTAAAAGAATTATATGTCTGTAGGCAAAACAATGAGGCTTAATAAAGTTTTAAGAGAATTAAACATTTCTCTTGATAGAGCAGTTGAATATTTAGCAAAGAATGGTCATGAAATAGAAGCAAGACCAACTACTAAAATTTCTGCTGATATCTATCAAGTGTTGCAAGATGGCTTTGAAACAGATGCAAACAAAAAAGCTGCATCTAAAGAAGTTGGCGAAGAAAAGCGTAAAGAGAAAGAAGCAATTCGTTTAGAACTTGAAGCTAAGTTAGAAAAGAAAAGAGCAGAAGAAGAGAAGAAAGAAGAAATTCTTAAAGCCAAAGCAGAAAAGTTAGAGCTTAAAACAGTTGGTAAAATCGATATCGATAATGCAGGTAAAAAGCCTACAGAAAAGCCTGAGCCAGTTAAAGAAGCGCCTAAGAAAGAAGCACCAAAACAAGTAGAAGCTACTCCTGAGAAAAAAGTAGAAGCAGAAAAAGTTGTTGAGGATAAAGTAGAAGCTCCAAAAGAAACTAAAAAAGTAGAAAAGGCCAAGCCTATTTCTGCTATAGAAAAAGTGGCTTCTAAAGTAGAGAGTAAAATAGAAGGCAAATCAGATGCTACAAAAGCAGAAGAAAAATCAGGTGAAGTTACTCCTGAAAATGCTGAGGCTATTAAAACTCAATACAAAAAATTAGATGGTCCTAACTTTACAGGTAAAAAGATTGATTTAAAACAATTCGAAAAACCTAAAAAGAAGAAAACCGAGGTTAAGAAAACAGGTACTGATGCTAAAAAGAAGCGTAAGCGTATTAGCAAACCTGGTGGAGGTGGAGTAGGAAGACCTACAGGAAACAGAGGTTCTAACAATAACAGACCAAGAGGAACTGGGCCAAGAGGTAGATCAAATACAAGAACTCCTGTTAAAAAGGAAGAGCCAACAGAAGCAGAAATCCAAAAACAAGTAAGAGAAACTCTTGAGAAATTACAAGGGAAATCTTCTAAAGGAAAAGGAGCTAAATATCGTAGAAATAAACGTGATGCCAGAAGAGAACAATCTGAAGCAGAACTAGAAGCACAAGAATTAGACAACAAAATCTTAAAAGTAACAGAGTTTGTTACTGTAAGTGAAGTTGCAACTATGATGGATGTGCCAGTAACCAATATTATTTCTGCATGTATGTCATTAGGAATGATGGTTACAATGAACCAACGTTTAGATGCAGAGACCTTAGTAATTGTTGCAGAAGAATTCAATTATAAAGTAGAATTTGTTGGTGCAGAAGTAGAAGAGTCTATTGAAGAAGTAGAAGATAAACCAGAAGATTTAGAAACTAGAGCGCCTATTATTACAGTAATGGGTCACGTAGATCATGGTAAAACATCTTTATTAGATTATATTAGAAATGCAAATGTAATTGAAGGAGAAAGTGGAGGAATAACGCAACATATTGGAGCGTATTCTGTAAATGTAGGTGATCAAAAAATTGCCTTTTTAGATACTCCAGGTCACGAAGCCTTTACTGCAATGCGTGCTAGAGGAGCTCAAGTAACAGATTTAGTAATTATTGTAGCAGCAGCAGATGATGATGTAATGCCACAAACAAAAGAGGCTATTTCTCACGCTCAAGCAGCAGGTGTTCCAATCATATTTGCAATTAATAAGATTGATAAACCAAACGCAAATCCAGATAATGTAAAAACACAATTATCTCAAATGAATTTGTTGATAGAAGAATGGGGTGGAAATATCCAGTCTCAAGACATTTCAGCAAAAACAGGTCAAGGTGTTGATGAACTTTTAGAAAAAGTATTATTAGAAGCAGAGGTATTAGAATTAAAAGCTAATCCTAATAAAAATGCAGTTGGTACTGTAGTAGAAGCACAATTAGATAAAGGTAGAGGTTATGTAACAACTATTTTAGTACAAGCAGGTACTTTAAAAGTAGGTGATTATATTCTTGCAGGTAAACATAGTGGTAAAGTAAAAGCTATGTTTAACGATAAAGGTAAGAAACTTAAAAAAGCAGGACCTTCAACACCAGTTTCTATATTAGGTTTAGATGGTGCTCCACAAGCAGGAGACAAGTTCTTAGTATTTGATGACGAAAGAGAAGCAAAACAGATAGCTACAAAACGTTCACAATTACAAAGAGAACAGTCTGTAAGAACACAGAAAACTTTAACGTTAGATGAAATTGGAAGACGTATTGCTCTTGGAGATTTCAAAGAATTAAATATTATATTAAAAGGAGACGTGGATGGTTCAGTAGAAGCATTAACAAACTCTTTCCAAAAATTATCTACAGAAGAAATTCAGGTTAATATTTTACATAAAGGTGTTGGTGCCATTACAGAAAGTGATGTGTTACTTGCAACAGCTTCAGACGCTATTATTGTTGGGTTTAATGTAAGACCACAAGGAAATGCAAGAGCTGTAGCAGATAGAGAAGAAGTTGATATTAGAACATACTCTATTATTTATGATGCAATTAATGACCTTAAAGATGCCATGGAAGGAATGTTATCTCCAGAAATGAAAGAAGAGGTTACTGGTAATGTTGAAATTAGAGAAGTATATAAAATTTCTAAAGTAGGTAACATTGCAGGTTGTATGGTAATGTCTGGTAAAATCTTTAGAGATTCTCAAATTAGAGTTATTAGAGATGGAATTGTAGTTCATGATGGTGTTTTAACTTCATTAAAACGTTTTAAAGACGATGTTAGAGAAGTAGCTAAAGGTTATGATTGTGGTTTACAAATTAAGAACTATAATGATATTCAAGAAGGTGATGCAATTGAAGCTTACAAAGAAGTAGCAGTTAAGAAGAAATTGAAATAAATTTCTTATTTATTTTATAAAAATAAAACACCAAAACATAAATTTGTTTTGGTGTTTTTTTATACTTGTAAATTTAATCTTTAATTAGACTAAAGTTTCCAGATTCATTAATTTCATTATCATCTTTGTCTACTATTTTGGCTTTGAACCAAAAGTTGTTAGAATTTAGGTTTTTACCATTGTAAGATCCATTCCAGCCTATGGAATCAAAATCTGTAATTGAATATATCAGCTTTCCAAATCTATCAAAGATTTTTACATCAATAGATTTAAAGGA
This sequence comes from Polaribacter sp. P097, assembly GCF_036864555.1. Classification (NCBI taxonomy): domain Bacteria; kingdom Pseudomonadati; phylum Bacteroidota; class Flavobacteriia; order Flavobacteriales; family Flavobacteriaceae; genus Polaribacter; species Polaribacter sp. P097. The sequence continues at coordinate 11,376 of NZ_JAZETJ010000002.1, forward strand.
TGCTTTATCTAGCCCTTTAATATTCCAAAAGTCATTTTCTCCATCTCCATTTGGCGTAAAGTACTTTTTAAAGCCAATTACAGAAACTGTAATTTGTATAGCTTGTTCGCAATTGTTTAAATCTCTAACGTAAATCGTTTGCAAGCCAGCATCAACATTGTTGAAGAAATAATTGTTGGCATTTCCAAAATAGTCAATATTATCTAAAGAAAATTCATAACTACTATTCCCATCTATTGTAACTGAAATTGTGTTATTTTTTTCATCCTCAGTATCCACTATAATTTCACTAAAAGTAGGAATAGGAGGATTCACTACTTCAAACTCTTTCGTGTTTGAACATTCTATTCCATTTTCAATTTTATAAACAGTTAAAGAAAACTGCCCTACTTGATTTAGTACAAAATCTTGATCTGTACTTAATATAGTTCCGTTTGCATTTTTCCATTCAAAACTATCATTAAAATTGTTGGCAGAAACAATAACAGGTGGTTTAGTACTAGGATCAAAACAAATGGTGTAACTATCTAGCAGATTAATTGGTGGTGTAGCATTTACAATAATATTAAAATCTTGAATTCCTCCACAAGATAAATCAGCTTCTTGCGCTTTAACATATATTGTTCCTGATGTATATGTAAAGTTAGATTCAAATTCATTTAAATTGGTTTGGGCATCCAAATAGGTAGGATAAAATGATAATAATGTACTATTTGGAATGCTTAATTGATTTCGAATAGAATTCGCTAAGAATTCACTATCAAAAAGACCTTTGGCATCACCAACAATTCCATCAGAATCTTCACAGACATAAAAATTTTCAATATTTGCAAGATCTACAAACCTAGCAGTAATTATGAATGATGTTGTTTCGAAACATCCATTGTCATTAATTACTTTTACAAAAATCTCTTGATTTTGAACCGTATTTTGAAAGTTTTCAGGATTTGCAATAGGAACATCATTATTCAAATCATCTTGAGATAAGTAAAATATTAATTGTTCGTTTAAGGTAGGGTCAGTAATTTTAGAGGTAATCGAAAAGAGATTAAATGTAGATAGTCCATCAGAATCTTCATCACATTCTATCAACTCTTGATTGGCATTTAATACTGGTAATTCAAAAGCTTCAACTACTTTATAAACAGTCACCTTTTTAGACCCTACAGTTAAAACACCTTTAACAGTATAGGTTCCTGGTGCACTATAAGTATGAGTAGTAGTAATTCCTGTTCCAGAATTACCATCGCCAAAATCCCAAATGGCATCAGAAATGGGAGCATAGGAGGTGCTAGAAAATGTAAAAGGATCTACAAAACATTGGTTTTCTGTAACAATTTTTGACGCGAAATAAGATTGTATAAAGTTTGGTAAGCCTCTCTTAGATTTACCAGGATTTAACTCTGGAGATAGAGGAGTGTAATTAGACAATAAGCTTTTTCCATTTGGTTCATTAATAACACCTAAAATTAAGCTATCATCATTCTCAAAAGTTAATGCAACATAAATTTTTTGGTCATTGGCCAACTGTAAGCTTTCTACTTTAATATTTGGCCTAAAATACAAAAGAGCTCTAGGATCCTCTTGGGCTGTAGGGCCCTCTATTTCATATTGAAATATTCCATTATTGTCACCCGCATCAAAACTAACATATACAAATTGTCCATTAGGCGAAATTTCGATTCCTTTTGGTGGCCAAACTGCAAAAGGAGGATCAATTATAAGATTTCTATTAAAGGTAATATCTCCTGTTTCATTATCAAAATTAAAATAATGAACGTATCTAGTTCTATCACTTTCGGTTTGGCTAGCAACTATCAATTTTTTGCCATCAACAGAAAACTTCATGGCACCTAAAGACTCTATTCCAAAGTCTAAATTGGTAACTTTTGCATTAAAATCAATCCCAGAATCTGTTATTGGATATGCCTTAAAAACTGTTTTTAATTCATCAGGGTCTGAGTTTGCAGCAGTAAGTGTTAATAACCAAAAAGATTCGCCACTTTTATGATGCACAGCCGTGAATTTCTCTGAAGGAGCATTAGAATCTAAAAAAGCATTTTTAGCGACTACTTTACCTAAAGGAAAATCATTTGAAAATTCTATCTCAGAATAAAATGCACCAGCAGTTACTAAAGGGTTTGTTGAGTTTTCTGAACGAGCATAAAACAGGTAATAAGTATTATTTGTACCTGGTTTAGGTATTATGATTGATGATTGAAAATTGTTAGGATCTCCTGCAAGACCACTACCATTTTCCATAATTTCATGATTTCTATTCCATACAGTTGCTCCATCAGAATAAAACATTAATAAGCCATCTTCATTGGCAATAGATGCAGAACCAGCAGGTGCATCCATTGCACTGTCTGCTAGAACCTCTAGTTCGCCTTTGTCGAAATTTAAAGCAGCTCTATTTCCAAAATACCAATAAATGGTTTCGTTTTGAGCTGTAATGCTTAAACTTAGACAAAGACATAAAAGAGTTAAATAGGTTTTCATAACCTTATTTTCTCAATAAAGAAAAGTTTCCTTTTTTATTTATTGTAGGTTTTGTTGTGTCTGCAGGTACTAATGTTACATTGTACCAATAATCATCAGAAGGTAATAATTTACCATTATACATACCATTCCAACCATTGCTATCAATAGGAACTTGAGCTACTAGATTTCCAAATCTATTAAAGATATTAATACTTGCATTAGGATAAAAAGTTTGATTTGCACCTTTTACCACCCAAGTATCATTTATGTTATCACCATTTGGTGTAAAGAATTTTGGAAACTGTATTACAGATACTAGTAAAGTTGTATCTGGAGAACATCCGTTTTTATCATTTACAATAACTTGATAAATTCCACCTTCTAAATTTTCGAAAAGTGGTTCATCTTGATAACCTATAAAAGGAATTCTAGTATTATTATCTGTATTTACAATCGCAAATTGATAATCTCCAGGACCTAAATCATTATTTATAGTATCAATAGAGATAGATAAATTATTAGTGCTTCCTAAATTATTCGATTCATCTACAATGGTTATAAAGCTAGATTCTAAAGTTGCAATGTTAGATTCTATAACTTCTATAGTCTCTTCTCTAGAACACATTGTACCATCTGTTGTGGTTGCTGTAACTTTATAGTTTCCTCCAGATGAAATATCAATATTATCTACAGATGCATTTGGATTTAATGTATTTCCATTTTCATCTGTCCAAACATAGGTGTAATTGTCACTCGGATTTTCTACACTAATGTTGTAAGGTAAATCATTTAAACATAGAATCTGTGGAGTAGTTACAGTAAAGTTTGGTAATGGATTTACGATTAACTCAAAACTAGCATCGTCATTTACACACATAGTTTGTTTGTTCTGCACTCTAATATAAATAGTTTCTATATTATTTGAGTTGGTATATGGTGAAGCTAAAGAGTTATTACCAGATGTTGCATCTGCTTGAGAGATATGAAAAGTTACGTTAAAATCGCTTACATTTCTGCTTGCTCCTAAAACCTCAGGAATTTTACTATTTAAATCTATTGTTTGAATAATTCCGTTTGCATCATCTCCATCATCATCATTGTCACATTCAGATAATACACTTACAGGATTTACAGATGGTTCTGGATAAACTAGTAATTGAAATGTAGAAAATACAGAAGGACATTGTAAGCCATTTTCATCTACAATAATAAAAAAGATGGTTTGTACACCTGGATCATCTGAATTAAAATCTGCAGGAAATGATGTTTCTGCTGTTGTATTTTGAAAATTACTTGGATCTGCAATAGTATTTGTTCTGTTTTCTGCATCTTGCTGAGAAATGTAATATTCTACAACTAAACCAGTTCTACCATCTAAAATATCTGCTTCTCTTTCTGTTAAGTTTATATTTTGGGCGATTCTATTTCTAGGATCTGCATCAGAAGGTGTAACCACATCGCAAACCATTAAATCTGGCACGTTTGCAGGAACTGTAGGAATTGGTTGAATGATGATTTTAAACGATGTGTTTGCATTATAACACATGCTACCTGTTCTGTTTTGTACCCTAACATAAATAGTTTGCTCACTAGTTGTGCCAGCTGTAAATCCACTTGGTGCTTGATTTGTGTAATTTGTATCGTTTGTAATTACATCTGAGTTATTCATAGCACCTTCTTCTGTGGTATGAAAAGTAACTTCGTAATCTGCTTCAGTTTGTCCTGTTCCTAAAATTTCAGCAACTTTATCTCTTAAGTTTATGGCAGCATTTCTACCATCAGTAGTGTTTCCAGATAAAGCATCATCACATTCTTCTATGTCAGAGACTGTTGCTGCTTGAGGAACTGCATGTATTTGTAAGAAAAATTCTCCTAAACCTTGACAGTCGTTATTAATAGTACTAATTATTTTATAGTAAATAGGAAACTGGATTCCTTCAGGAATTGTAGTAATATCTATTTTATTGATATCGTTTCTATAATTAGTAATATCAATCTCATTTAAAGAGTTATTTCTATCAGATGAGTTTTCGTAAAAGAATACTTCTGTATTTGCTGGTGGATTTATACTATTTACAATAGCATCTCTATCTAATGAAAAATTTGTGATAAAATCAGTATCGTCATTAGCACCAGGCGTATCATTACCATCTGCGTCTAAAAGATCATCACAAACAGGTGGTTGTACATCATTATAAGGATTATCTGGAGTCTGACCGACATTAATTCTTAATTCTACTAAACCATTAGAACAACCTTCATCAGATATAACGCTTACGTAAACAACTTTTATTGTATTAACAGTAACAGGATAAGAAGTAGGATTGGTAATTTGATTTGTACCATTGATATCTGTAAAATACTCGAAAGTGATGTTTGGCGTATCAGAAATATTATCCTCAGAAGTAGTTAAATTAACTGTAGGATTAGTATCATTTGCATCAATACATTGATTAATTTCTGATGGATTATTTTTGATAATCGGTAAAGGGTTTACAGTTAAGGTTACAGGGCTCGATTCTTCTTCTGTACATGAGTTTCCTGTTCTGCTTAACAATACTCTATATTGATTATTGTTAAAGCTTAAAGGTGTATCCGTAATTTGTAAATCTTTAGTGGTTACTCCATTATACGTTGCATCATCTGTTAAGCTTGTCCAATTTGTACCATCTGTAGATACTTGCCATTGAAAAGCATCTGCATTAGAATCAATCGTCATTACTTCTGTATTTAATTCACAGAAAATAGGGTCTACAAAAGAATTAACGATTATTGGTGCACTTGTAATGTAATCTGCATTTGGTGTTGTGTAGCCATCTGTATTGTTAATAACCAAACCATTTGCATCTGTTGCAAAAGGATTTGCAAATAAAATACCAGAACCGTTTCCTGTAAAACCAGCTTCAATAACATCAAAACAATCATCTCCATCAGCATCTAAATCTGCAAAATCATAAATATTATCTTGATTTGCTGTGATAACAGAAGTTGCATCAGAATTTCTTAAAGCGTTTGCTAAAACCCCTGAATCTGGTGTGCTTTCTAGAGCATCTAATAATCCGTTAATACCAACATTAGCCGCGTTTGCATTATCGATAATTCCGTCATTATTGGCATCAGTAAGTGTAAAACCAGATTCTATTAAATCATAAATTCCATCATTATCAGAATCTAAGTCTAAATGATTTGGAACGCCATCTCCATCTGTATCATTCACTAAGGTTACTGAATCAAAAACATCATCCAACCCATCTAAATTAGTATCAGTATTTAGTAGTGAAATACTTTCGTTGGCTGCTTCAAAAATATCTGGAACACCATCATTATCAGAATCCAAATCCAATGCATCCTCGATTCCATCACCATCAGAATCCATTCTTACATTTGTTAATTTTATGTTTCCATTAAATATTGAATTTGTAACATTTGAGGTTGCTGTATGTAAAAATATAACTTCATCAACATCATTAGCCACAAATTTAAATGGTGTATTTCCATTAGGAGCTGGGTTATAAGTAAATCTAATAAGAGAACTCGAATAATTATCAACACCTGCTTCGAATTCACCATCAAAATTGGTGTCGACTAGTAATATATTATCAGGGTCTATTAATGTAACATTTTTTGCAGCTGGTCCTATTCCAACTTCATATTCTACACCAGATATTGAAGTATGTGGTTGACTTGCATCTTGTGTAAACTCGAAATTAAAAGTTTCAGAGCTATTTAGAACATATATATTAGCAGCATTAGATGTACTGTTATCGTTTATTGTTGATGTAAAGTTTCCATTTGTACTTCCAACAAAACTAACATTACCATCGCTTGTTAAATTACCTGTTAAAAGGTTTGGTATAATTGCACCATCAGCTTCAACTGTTGGGTTACTTAAATTTGTCAAATTAATAGTTCCATCACCTAAGGATTCATCACTATTTAAAATACCATCATTATCTAAATCGACATCTAAGTTGTCAATTATTAAATCGCTATCATAGTCATCAGGACAAATACTTACAGGTATTTCTACTGAATTAAAAGTAGCACCTGTACAATTTATAGTACCAATTAATCGATATCTACCAGGTTCACTTTCTAAAGGTTTATAATCGGCTGTTGTACTTCTTTGTTCCCAATTACTGGTAGCAGGATTAAAAAACTGCCATTCAAAACTATCAAACAAATCTGTATTAGCTGCTTGTAAGGTAACGTTTGGTATACAACTTCCTAAAGAGGCAACTGTGGTATTAAAATTTATTTCGGGAGCAGAAGGAAAACCAGAATAAAATGCTCCTGTAGCAGCAGAACCGTCAAAATTGAAATAAGCACAATATAGTTCTTGATCACTTTCTACCTTAATATTTCCAGTTAAACCAGACACCTTATAAGTAACGTAATTGGCATTGCCTGTTACATCTAATGGTCCTTGGGGAGCAAAAGTAGAAATATCTGCATCGTTAATGGTTACAGTAGCTCCTTTATTTGTAACAATGGTAATTCCACCATTAAAATCTTGCATTCCTACTTTGTCAATAGAAGCAATATTATCTACATTTCCTTTGTTTTCGCAACTCAGGGGTGGTACAAAAAACATCCCTTGGTTTGCTTCAGACCCATTTAGGCCTCCAATTCCTTGATAAACAAATACTGGTTTTGTAGAATTGATATACATGTTACCATTGGTATTATAACTATTCCCTTCAACTACAACATATTCTCCTGCATTTAAAGTTGCGATACTTCCGCCATTAACTGAAACTTCAGTATTATTATCATGAGCAATTACTAAAGCATTTTCCCAATCATCATTCCCTGCTCCTCTTACTAGAATGTATTCAGAGCCAATTTTATCTGCACCCACAATTTGATCAAAACCATAGTCTGTTGTATTAGGACTGGTTCCAAAACTTCCTCTTGCTGATCCTGAATTAACTACAATTGGCTTATCACTTGAAATTAGACCTCCAATGATATCGTTAACATTGCTTCCTGCTGAGGCTATCATAAAACTTTCACCTTCATTTAAAATTATGTTATTAGGTATAGAGGTCCCATTTGGTTGAGTGAAGCCAGCAGGGATATTCGTTATATTAATGGTAGTAGAATTAGTTGTAGCCATAATTGAGGCAAAAGTTGCTCCATAATTGGTTGCTACTCCTCTAACCATACCCCCTATTCTAAAAGAGTTTCCTAAAGCTGAACTACCTTTACTTACTAAAGCACCACCATGAAATTTATTTCCATTATTGGCAACTGAAGATCTAACCCTTATAGATACATAAATCACGTCACTTGCCTCAATAATAAATCCCTTGTTATTAATTACACCATTTATATTTCCTAAGTTAATATGTAATTGACTAAACTGATTAAAATCATTTTCTTCCGCAGAATTTAAGATTGGTTGTTCAACTGGATTTGCATTAGAGACTACTCCACTGTAAGCTGTTAAATCAGGATTTCCAATAGGAGTGATTTTATAGGAAACATTATTCACTTTCGGTGTTGAAATGTAGATGTATTGATCTGTAAAACCATCGTCCGAAGTTAGTGGTGGTATAAAGTGTTTTTTACTTAACTGGCTAAATGCTGAAGAAGCACAAAATAAAAATACTAGAAACGATAGAAATTTCTTCATTTAATGAATTTTGAATATCAATTGTCAAATATATTTAAAAACTAGCGAAACTAACTTTTTTTAACATTGATAAATATGAGTGATTTATAGAGTTTTCGTAACAATTTTGAAGAAATCATAAATTATGTGTAACAACATGTTCATTTTAGCTACATATAATTAAACTTAAATTTCTTATAATTAAAAAAAATAACGAAATTGCTTATCCAAAAATTGTTCAACTAAAAAACTTAATTAAATGGCAGACGAATTTGATTTATTAGAAACTAGTTCAAATGAAAAAACAGAAAAAGTAGATGTTAATTGGGGCAAAGCTGTAGACACTATGAAGTCTAAATTGGCTCAAGAAGATGATCCTCAGAAACGTCAAAAAATACTTAATGCTACTTTAGATGATGTGGTTCATATGGCAGAAAAAGACAGAACTACGCTTTTAGATGCTATAAAAGATTTAACCGATTATCAAGATGAGGTTGGTATTATGTTCGAAAAGTTTTCTGCATTAAATGAAACTGAACAAAAGGTAATCGATGATGCTCAGAAAGAATTAGAAAGAGCTAGAATTGAATTAGAAGATGCACAAAATAAACCAGATACTTGGTGGAATAATCTTTGGGGAAGAAAATCTAAGATAAAGAAAGAAGAGCAGGAATTTGCTGAAGCAGAAAAGGTAAGAGCTGGTGCAGATAATAAAGCCAAAGCAATGTTTCAAGAACGTATAGAAAGTGCAGATATTCAAACTTTGTTAAGCGAACTTTCTTACAAATCTCAAGCTGCTGTTAGTCGACTTAAAAATAGAGAAATAGAGATTAAAGAGGTTGAGGAGAAATTGAAAACCGCTATTGTAGAAGCTTCTAAAAATCATACCAAAGCTTTAGAAAAGAAAAAAGAAGTAGAAGGTAAGTTAGAAGAGCAATATGCCTTGCTAAAACAAGCGCGTCAAGAATTAGATGAAATTGCAGACAAACAATCTACAGAATATTCAGAAGCTATTGGTAAAGTAACTGCAATAGAACAAAAAGTAGAAGAGTTAGAAGGTCTTAAAAACGCTTACACAACATTAGCTGCTTCTAAAGATAGTTTTGTACACAAACACAATTTAACCATTAAAGTGTTAACATCTTTACGTTCTAATTTACAGACACATAGAGCAAAATTAAAATCAGATACTGAAGAAAGATTAAAGTATTATGATGGTTATGTAGTTGCTTTAAAGGCAAGAACAGACCAAGAATTTGCTGCAATTTTAGAACATTTAGGTGTAAAAACCGATGAACATATTGGTGCTACTTTGGCTTCTATGCATTCTGCAAGCGCAAGAGCTCGTCAAGAAATGATGGATAATATTCCAGTTCATGAAAAGGTAATGAATGGTGTTTATAGCACATATGCAGAGGCGTTACAAGAAATTAGAGAGAAGGATGGTGATATACAAAAGAATTTTGCTGATAGATATGGTATTGATATGAAAGAAATTTTCGAAGACTTTTATAAAGCAGATAAAGAAACACCAGTTTTAGAAGACGAACCTTCTGCTGAAGCTCCTAAAAAAGAGGTTTCTAATGATGATGATATGTTATCTTAAAATAAGTATTCAGTAAATCAGTTTACAGTATTCAGTTCATATTTAACTGTAAGCTGATAACTGCAAACTTTTAGCTAAACCATGATATCAACTCCCTTAGATTCTGCAGTTTTAAACTCTAAAGAACAATATGTTTTTTATCATAAAATGGTAGATTTTGTTTTAAAAGAAATCATTGTTAGAATTCAACAAAATCAACTGTGTAGTCAACAAGAAATTATTTTCTTTAAACAATATTCAGATTTGCTTTTATACTCTATAGAAGCCATGCGTATTAAATATATGTATGATGAAGAGGATAATATGAAAGTTGATTTAACAGACTCTGGGTTTCCTAATTATTTAGAATTTAGGTATTTGTATAATGATTTAGAGTTAAGAAAACAGTATTTAGATAAACTCGTAGATACCTCTCTTTTAAAAGAACAATTTTTAGATACGCTTTTAAGAAAGAAGCAACCTATCAAAAAAACAGATTTATTTAAGGCATCATCTATCATCTATTATACATCAGTCGAAAAACAGTTTATTTTTAATCGATTCGTGCAAGGTAAAATATTAGATGCACCTAAAGATGCCAATTACGATTATGTTACAAGCTGGAGTTTTTATGATGTAAGTCATAACAGGCCATTCATCTGTTTTATTTATTTTAATTATGATGGAAATAATGCCTTAAAGGATAAAGAAAAAATTTATCAAACTTTAAAGGAAAGTGCAGATAGAGAAATGGCATTAGATACCATGGCTTATAATATTGATAGAAAATTAACGGCTATTCAGCCAAAACATATTAAAAGGATAGATTTAGGACCTTTACATAATGTCTTTGCAAAAGATGAAAACCAAATTACGCATGCAATTTTAAGCGGAATTTCTAATAAAACAGTTTCTTTAGAATCTTATGCAGTTTCTTTAACTATAGATGAGGTTTTTGCAGGTGAAACGTTTACAGAAGGTGGTTTTTTCTCTAAGCAAACAATGCAAAAATGGAGTGAAGTCATCAGTCAAAAATATCTGTTTGCTCCTCATAGAATTATTCAGTTGTTGCACAACCAAACACCAAGAGCTTTAGATGTATTAGCTCAAGAGCCAATTCAAATGGCTGACTTAAAATTGAAATAAGAACGAAAAAGAAAGAATTTGATTCTTTGCCTAGCCATAAAAATCAAATTGCTAAAAAGTTAAAAGATGGAACACAACTCAACCTTTCCAATAAAACAAAATGAATTAGATGTACTTCGTGATGAAGCTACAGGTTATATTAAATCCATTCAATGGGAGCAAGGTAATAAAGCAAAAAGTAGAGAAAAAGATACCAAAGAAGATTCTATTTTGCTGTATTTGTCTAGAGCCAATAATGGTAGCAATGTAGAAGTTACTTCAATTTCTAAAACGATTTTAGCATTAAAAAAGCGCTTGTTACCAGATTCAATTGCAATTCCTGTGCATTTAAATCAAACTTTATTCGCCTTACAAGAGGGTTTAACCTTGGGTATTTGGATTAAAGACGCTTACTATGATGCCTCTGGATTATCATCTCTAAATGAGCGCAAGTCAGTGTTAGATACTTCAGGTAAGAGAGCATATGAAAGCAAATTGCAAACAGCTACCGCTTTTCAATTATTTGCAACATCGTATAAAATTTTGCACGATTTAAAACCTTTAGCTTCAGATGATTTATCTGTAATGAAGCAAAAGTTTGCAGGTATTCCTGAGGTTTCATTCATGTCTCCTTTAAAAGGTATTGCGTGTTCTTTATTTTATTTTGATAAATATTTGGGGCATCCAGAAATTATAAAGTCAGACAAAGATGTTGTCGATTTTACAGTGGTTTATTTTGAAGCTTTAATTGATGAAATTCAGTTACGTAAAAGTAGTTTGGAGTACACAGAAACAATTACAGATAGAACTTACAAACTAGAAAATTCTGATTTTGCAGTTTCAGGTTGGGAAAACGTTTTTGCAGGCACTGCTAAAAGTGTCGAATTCAATAAAATTCAGTTTGAGCAGATTGTAGGTAATAAAGATGCCAAGCATTTTGCAAGAAGGTTAACAGAAAGAATGCTGAGTTATGATTTTGAAGCACAAAAAAATCCGTTTCAAGAATTAGGTGGTTTTATGCCAGTTTTTATGGGTTATGGAATTCCAGGAACAGGTAAATCAATGTTAATTGCAGCCATTGCCACTCGATTAAAAGAACATTGTGATAATTTAGACATTCCGTTTTTGTTTCACCCAATGCCAGATACGTTAATCTCTACTTTTCAAGGAGGTTCTGCAGAAAAAATGGTGGAATGGATGAAGCCAATGCAAGACCCCACAAAAATTATTTTTGCACCAATTGATGATGCAGAGAATAATTTACAAGAAAGAACTGCACAAGGTGTTTCTGCTGGTGTAAAAGAAGTTATAGGAGTATTTTTAAGATATACAGAAGGAGCGTATGCTGTAAATTACGGTAATTCCTCTGTGGGTTTATTCACCAATTTACCAGAAATGTTAGATAAGGCAGTAATATCTAGAATTCAAGGTAGATTTAAGATCGATGGTGCAAGAACTGAGCACGATTTTCTAGATCAAGATTACATTTGGTGGAAGAATTTTGAAAAAACAATTCCAGATTTTGTGAACATGCAAAATCCTAAGAGTTACCAGTTTTTAAAAGATCAAGGGTTAACGAAAAGCATGGGCGAAATTCTAAATGCAATCGAAAAACCAACAGAAGCAAGAGTTTTAGAAGCCTATGATATAGCAAGCAAGAAATTTAACACAAATGAACATGAGTTCTTTTCTAGTTTGTATAAAGAAATTCAGAAAATATTTCCATTCTTTTCATCTAGAGATGTTAGAAACATTCAGTCTGCTATTTCGTTACGATTAACAGATTTTGATTTAGAACAAGATTGGTTTAAAAATCCTGAAGTTTATTTCAAAAAAGATTACCAAACCAAATTTAATATGTTGCAAGAATTAATGAAAGCCAATATGAAAGGATTGGATTTTTCAGAAATTAGAAGGCAAGAAGTTGTTCGTTATTTAGATAATGTTGCCACTATTGCAGATACTGATTTTAAACGAAAAGTAGATGCAAGAGTAAACCAATTGAATATAGATTTAGAAGCGAGAAAAAGTTTTGATAATGGAAACTAAATCGAAAATAAGTAATGTATCAAAAACAGTAAAATCTGACAATTGGGGAAAATTAGAAGATTTAAATTTTGACTATCATTTTAATAATGGCACTTCAAAAAGATTGTCTTTTGAAATGTATGGAAAAAGTGATGGTATTGCTGTTTTGTTATACAACCCTAAAACAAATAAAGTAGTTTTATCGAAACAATTTAGAGCTCCAGTTTATAATCATGGCATTCAAAATGGATTTTTAATAGAGGTTGTTGGAGGTGCCATAGATGAGAATGAATCACCAGAAAAAGCTGCAATTCGTGAAACAGAAGAAGAGGTTGGTTATAAAATTAAAAGTGTACAAAAAGTAAGTACAGTTTTTTTATCACCAGGTATTGTAAACGAAAAAGTGCATTTATTTATTGGAGAGTATTCAGAGAATGATAACCATAAAAATGGAGGAGGAGTTTCTGCAGAAGATGAAGAGATAGAAATCTTAGAGGTAGATTTTTTAGACGCTTTTAAAATGATAGAAACACAAGAAATTATTGATGCAAGAACAATTATGTTATTGCAATATGTGCAATTAAAAAAGATGATTAGGTAAAATGCAAAAGCTAAAAGACGCCAATTTATTTAGAAACGAACTAATACCCATAAGTGGAAAATTAGTAGAACGTTACAATAAATGTTTAGTAAAATTGGGCTTTACTGCAACCAAACTAACCTCTTTTTCTATAGATGGTATTGGTTGGAGTCCTGAAATTGCAGAAGAAAAAGAGCAAGTATTTTATTTAAATAATGGAGAAGCAAATTCGCACGCAATTATTATAACACCTTTGCAAAAAGGCTTGCCAATTTACAATCCTTTTCATTCTTATGATGCAGAATTAATGAAGTTGGTTTTTAAAACCTATTCAAAAAAAATTCAAAATATTACTAGAGATTCTGCTTTGTATTTAGATTTTGATCAGAATATAGACGTTTTTTACGAACCTTTAGATGTACTAAATTATAAAGAAATTACTATTCATTTTCATTTAATAGATGATTTAAAAAAGGCAAAAGAAGAGCAGTTAAAGTTAATTGAAACATTTAATCAAGATTATAACTTTATTGATGAAAATTTGCATCAGCAATTAATTTCATCAGCAAAAAAATATGGTGATTTACGTGAGCGAGATATTAATTTAGAACCTATTGTGTATACTTCAGATTCTTTTTTTACGAGAGCATTTGGAGGTGTTTATTTGTTAAGAAATTTTATAAAACCTATTCTAATTTTTGAAAGCAAAGAAGCTTATAAAGAGGCAATAAATGATACAACCTACGATGTTTTAATGTTCCATATTGCACAGCCAGAACTAATGAATCAGCTTAAAGATCATGTAATTATTGAGTGCGATTTAGAAGCAGAAGTTGGTTCTAAAAGATATAAAAGAATTAAGAAGTTTATTTTTGGAGAAGCTTTAAAAGAAACACAACATCCTGTAAATGATATCTTAAAAGATAAAACCTTATTTAAAAGTTATTTAAATAAAATAGATGTAAAAACGCGCAAGAAAGTTATGAGTGCAGAGCGTTATTTAGATAAAAAGAAAGTAAATAACAATCTTAAAATTGCAGATTTTGTAGATGAGCAATTGTACTTTGCTTTGCACAAACCACACTCTTCTTTGAGAGCACAACATCAAGATTTAATCTGGAAGTTATTGGTAAATATAGCTCCAAAAGATGTTTTGTTTTGGTATTGGTATGATAAAGAGAATTTTTACGAGAATTTTAAAACTTGGCAAGAATCTAAAAAAGATTGGGTAATTGAAACAATTCGTAACAATTTTTAGAAAAAATAGACTAATTTTATAAGTAACAGATAGTATTATGACACTAGAACTAATCATTTTTATTGCATCCATTTTATTTGGGGCCATTGTTTATTGGAGAGAATCTCAAGGAAATGGGGTCTATCGATTTTTTAATAAAATGATGAATTCTAAGGAGTTGCAAATGAAATCTACAGACACTAAAGGATTTGTGTATCAACAATCATTTTTGTTAAGATTGGTTTTTATTGTGTCATTATTCCTAATAGGTATATTAATTACACGTATTTTAATACCAATAGATTTAGCCACCATTTCATTATTCGTTTCTATGATTTTTGGCACATTAGTAGGTACTTATTTAGCAGGTTTTATTTTTAAGTCATCAGCAATTATAGACGAACAATCAGATTCTTTAGAAGATAAATTTCAAGATGTTATTGAAAAAGGTAAAGATTTTATTGATGATATTCAAGCTAAAGAACCAGTAGCTATAGAAAAAGCACAAGAAGAAATTAAAGGGCCAAAAGAGGAAAGTAAATCTGCCAGAGAACGTTTAAAAGATAAAGGATATTTAAAATAAGATTATGCAGAAAGTTAGGTACATACTTGTAGTATTTTCAATCATTGGTTTGTTAGGTTTAATTCCGTTTACAAATTTTAATGAATTTTTTACATGGAAAAATCTTACCCCTCATTTTATATTACTTTGTATCCTTATCTCAAATGCAGGTAGTATTATTTATGTAAATAGAACTAGAAAAGATAAAATATAAATTGGATTAAGAAACTAAGAATTTCGGCAATTCAACTTCATACATATACACATACACATGATAAAATCATATTGGAACAAAGGTTCAAAACAAAAGAGAAATATAATTCTCTTACTAGTTATTATTTTAGGTTTATTGTTTTTTTTGAGAGATGATTATCAACCAGCTTTATTATTCTTCAGAAAATTTATATTCATTATAATACTTTGTGGTTCAGTGCTTTTTTTAGGAATTAGAAAATTCAGAAAGACAGCAAGCACAGGTTCTAGGTTAGGTATTTTAGGTTTAATGATAGTGTTTTTTGGGGCTTTGTATTATGTAGGTATTTCTTTAGGTATGTATAATTACATCAAAACTTACAATGTTTTTAACGATTTAAACAGGATAGAAATTGTAGAATTACCATTAACGCAGAACGAAAGAATTCAACCTTTAAGAAACATTTTTTCGATGGCCAATGAATCTGTAGGTGAAACAAAAGATGTTTCTTTACCTCATTTGGTTCGAGTAGATGATTCTAATCAATGGACAATGGCTATTCAACCAACAGAAAAGTATTATTGGCAAGGAATTAAAGACAATACAGAAGAAATATTCTCAGTTTCAAGTACAACACCTTTTCCAAGATTTTCTTCAGAAAATAGAATCCCTGTAACTTTTTCAATTGGAGAATCATTAAGATTTAGCAGAAATACCTACAATGCAGTAGTGCAAAGATTTAATCCCTGGATGCTTTTTAACTACGAACCAAGTGATACCTTTTATATGAAAAATGATAAAGGAGCTTGGGTGCAAGTGGTAAGTTTAATTAAATGGAATGGTTTTTTCTTTCCTTATCCAACTTTTGGTGGAGTAATGATTGTAGAAAATGGAGAACATAATTTCACTGATTATTTAGAGAGAATTACCATTGGTAAAGGTACTTTCATAGCTCCAGAAAAAATGAAAGACTACCAGTTTTTAACGAAGCAAAATACATTATCAGAAAAGGTATCACGTTTACAAGCAGAGAGTTTAAAATTCTTGGCAGGTTTTTCAGATCCTTTGCCTTGGAATATGAAAAGTGCTGTAAAAATACCAGTTGCTCCAAAAGATCAAAATCAACAACCATATGTAACCGATTTTGATTTTACAGACACAAATGTGGGTGCTTACAGTGGTTTGTATCATTGGTTTGGTTTAGAACCAATTGGTGCAGAAAGAACGAGTTTGAGTTACAGTGTATTTATACCTGCAGATGGTTCAAATCAATTTTATTTTTACGATCATGCATCTAAAAAACAAGGTTATGCAGGTGTGTCTGCAATGCCTTTAAAAGTGAAAGAATCTAAAAAAGAGTATGATTGGAACTCAAATGCACCTGTAGAATTTAGACCTTATATTAAAAATATTGCAGGAAAGAAACGCATGTTTTTCTTAGGTACAGTATCTACTATCAGTAGTGATAACCCAGAACAATTTGATGGTGCAGCCACTCCAGATTTGGCTCTAGTAGATAGTGAGTATAGAGATGTTGTTTGGATTAATGCAAAGAAACCAAGTACATGGAACGAAGAATTGTATATGCAATTGAATGAGGCTTGGAGAACTAGTGAAAACGAAAATTTATATTTCGAAAAAGAGAAAACTATTTTAGAAAAAAATCGTCAAATTTTAGACTCAATTCAATTGTTGTCAAAACAGCAAAAGAAATTAGAAGAGATAGAACGTTTGCAAAAACAAATAGACTCTATAAAAATGAATTAAATATCATTTTACTTCCAAATATTTCCTTGGATTTATTTTCCTTGGTAAATAAAATTTAATTTTTGTAATTTTGTAATGAAATTTTAAATCAATCATTATGAAAACCACAAAAATTATTTATTACGTTGCTACAGGTTTACTTACGCTACTTATGCTTTTCTCAGTAAGTCAATACTTTTTTAATCATGAAGTAATTGCAGAAGCATTCACCAACTTTGGGTATCCTACTTACATCATTTATCCTTATGGAGTGATTAAGCTTTTAGGTTTAATTGCAATTTGGTTTATTAATTCTAAAGCTATTAAAGAATGGGCTTATTCTGGCTTTTTCTTCGCATTTATACTTGCATTTTTTGCACATTTTATGATTGGTGATGGTGAACAAATGGGAGCACTTGTAGCCACTATACTTTTATTAACTTCTTACTTCAGTTGGAAAAAAATCAAGGCCTAATGAAACAAGAATCTAAAGTAACCTTATCAGAAAAGAAATATTTTGCCGAAGCTAAAATGAGAAATCATTTCGCTGTTATTGACGAACCAATAAAAGCTGGTGGAGGAGATACAGGACCAACCCCTGTAGAATATTTATTAACGGCAATAGGTGGCTGTGTATCTATCACTTTAAGAATGTATGCAGAAAGAAAAGGCTGGGATTTAGGTAAAATAGATGTAGTAGTTTCTCAAAAAGAAGAGCTTACCAAAGAAGGAATCAAAAAATCTTTAATGGAAGAAATTAGCTTTGAGAAAGAGGTTACACAAGAACAAAGAGCGAGGTTATTAGAAATTGCAGGTAAATGTCCTGTTGCAAAAATGGTAAAAGGTTCAACGAATATTGATACTCAAATAAAATAGTTAATTCCCTTGTAAATATATTCCTTGGAAAATAAATTAATAAATTGTATCTTTGACAAGAAATTAAATTATACAATTATGAAAATTTTAAATATAAACTCAAGTAGCAACAAAACTTCATCAACATCTTCAATGTTTGCAGAGAAGTTAGTTAAGCAATTAGTATCTGAAAACGAAGGTTCTTCTGTAGTTACAAGACATACTACCTATTCAGATTTGCCATTTATAGATGAGGTTATCTTAGGAGCATTATTTCCACAAGGAGAAAGAACAGAAGATCAAAATAAAGCTTTAGCAATTTCGAATGAGCTAGTTCAGGAAGTGCAAGAGGCAGACGTTCTTGTTATAGGCGCACCAATTTATAATTTCTCTGTACCTGCATCTTTAAAAGCATATTTCGATTTAATTGCAAGAGCAGGATTAACCTTTAAATACGGAGATAAAGGGCCTGTAGGTCTTTTAGAAAATAAGAAGGCCTATATAGTAATTTCAAGTGGAGGAACAGAAGTGGGAAGTGAAATAGATTTTGCAGGTAAATACATTGAGCATTTTTTAGGATTTATAGGTATCACAGATGTGGAATTTGTAAAACTAGATCAATTGATGTTCAGTAGTGAAGCCAAATTAGAAAGTGCAAACAAACAAATAGCAACATTAGCTTAAAAAAAAATAATTATGAAAAAAAGAATATTAGCATTTGCAGGTAGTACAAGTTCTACCTCAATAAATAAGAAATTGGCAACTTTTGCAGCAGAAAATTTATCAGAAACAGAATTTGATGTGGCAGATTTAAGAGATTATGATATGCCAATCTATAGTGAAGATGAAGAAAATGAGAATGGTTTTCCTGGCAATGCAGAAAAGTTTTCTAGTTTGTTAGATAAGTATGATGGTTTTATTCTTTCGTTAGCAGAACATAATGGTTCTTATGCTGCAGCCTTTAAAAATATTTTTGACTGGAGCTCTAGAATTAATGTAAAAGTATTTAGAAACAAACCGCTTTTATTGATGGCAACATCTCCAGGAGCTAGAGGAGGTCAATCAGTTTTACAAGATGGTATGAGTAAGTTTCCTCATTTAGGTGCAGAAAGTATTGTGTCTTTTTCTTTACCAAGTTTTGGAGAAAACTTTAAAGAAGGTAAAATCATTGACGAAGATTTATTAGAACAATTGCAGACTGCAGTTAAGAATTTTGAAGAATCGTTAAGCTAAGGCTTATTTTAATTTATTTAGAACAGATTAAAATCCGCTTTTGCGTAACCCAAAGAAAAGAATATGAAGATAGTATTGTATGGCAGACAAGGACATTCCTACACAGTAGCGTTTAAAAATTTCTTAAACTCTACAGACGAAAAGTATGTTTATAAAGATGTAGCCAAAGATGCAGAGGCAAGAGAACATAGCAAGGAGTTGTATGGTGGAGTAGTAAAATATCCAACATTATTTGTTGATGATAACGTGTATTTAACTCCAACAACAGAAGAATTCAATAAGATTATGCAAGATCTAAAATTAAGAGCTTAATTATGGGAGATATTTCTAAAGACATAAAATCTGCATTTAAAAGCAACAAATTAAAGGCACTAATCAATATAAAATATACCTCTAATTGGTTAAATAGTCAAGAAAATGAGTTTTTTAAACCTTATGGAATTTCTCCTCAGCAATATAATATTTTGCGAATTTTAAGAGGAGCAAAGGCAAAAATGAAGGTGCAAATTGTAAAAGACAGAATGATAGAAAGAGCACCTAATGCAACTCGTTTAATGGACAAGTTGTGTGATAAAAATTTGATTGAAAGAGAAAGGTGTGATAGTGATAGAAGAGTGGTTTATGTAAAAATTACGCAACAAGGTTTAGCACTTTTAACAACAATAGATGAGAACAAAAATTTATCCTTTTTAGATAAATTATCAGATGAAGAAGCAGAAATGCTTAGCAATCTGTTAGATAAAATACGATGAAAAATTATAAAAGCATCCAACAAAAAGTAGAGAGTCCTTTAGTAAATATGGGGCCAATAAAATTACGTCAACCTTTACCAACTAATGGTTTAGAAAATGTTGATCCTTTTTTGTTGTTGCATCATTATGGACCTTATGCAATATCTGAATTTAATAATCCATTTGATTTAGGTCCTCATCCTCATAGAGGTTTTGAGCCGATAACTTTATTGTTTAAAGGAGAACAATTGCATAGAGATTCTTTAGGAAATGAAATGGTTGTAAAAGCAGGTGGTGTACAATGGACAACAGCTGGTAGAGGGATAATTCATGCTGAAGCACCTACCAAAGAATTTGTAAAAAAGGGTGGGGATTTAGAAGGAATTCAGTTATGGTTAAACCTACCAGCAAAAGATAAAATGATTCCACCAAATTATCAGCACCTAGAAGATTATCAAATTCCGAAGGTGTTTTCTAAGGATGGTAAAATACAATTAAACATTATTGCTGGTAAGCAAGCAGATAAATATGGTTCTATAAAAACACAAACATCAGTAAATGTTTTTACGGCAAATGCAGATTTAAATGGTGAAATTGAAATTGAATTGCCAGAGAATCATCAATCTTTAATTTACCTTTTAGATGGTGAGGTTTTAATTAATAATTCAGACCTCTTGAAAAAAGGAGAAGAGCAAATGGTAGTCTTTAATACAGATGGTAATTTAGTTTCAATAAAGGCAAATGACAAGAGTAATTTATTAGTTCTATCAGGTGCACCAATACAAGAAAAAGTAACACAATATGGCCCTTATGTAATGAATACACAAACCGAAATTTTAGAGGCAATGCGTGATTTTCAGCAAGGTAAAATGGGCTATTTATATTAATATAGAATTTTAGAAAAAGAGGTTTACAGCATGCTTTAAATCTAATTTTTTAAGAATCCAAAAATTACAATAAAATGAAAAAAACAGTTCACAAAGCAAACACAAGAGGATTTGCTAATCATGGTTGGTTAAAATCACATCATACATTTAGTTTCTCAAGTTATCAAAATCCAGAAAGAATGAATTTTGGAATGCTTAGGGTTTTAAATGATGATGTTGTGCAGCCTAAAATGGGTTTTGGTACACATCCTCATAAAAATATGGAGATTATTTCTATACCAATTTCAGGGGCTTTATCTCATAAAGATAGTATGAACAATCAACGTTCTATAGAAGTAGGTGAAGTACAGGTAATGAGTGCAGGAACTGGTTTAACACATTCAGAATTTAACGATAGTAAAACCGAAGAAACTAATTTTCTTCAATTATGGATTATTCCAGAAAAGCAGGAAGTAGAACCATATTACAATCAAAAGTTTTTTGATATTCAAGAACGTAATAATCGTTTTCAAGTTTTAGTATCACCTAGAGATAAACAAATAGAAGGTTCTTTACCAATTAATCAACAAGGATATATTTACATGATTGATATGGACGAAAATTATACAACAGAATACGGTTTAAAAAACGGTGCATATTTCTTTTTGATTGATGGTGAAGTAGAGGTAGCAGATGAAAAATTAGCAAGCAGAGATGCTGTTGGAATAGAGGGTGTAGATAAAGTAAAACTAACTGCTTCTAAAGCTAGTAAATTATTAGTTATAGATGTTCCTATGAATTAAAGTGATATTTAATCCAATAAAAAAACGTCTTGAATTTCAAGACGTTTTTTTTTGGTTTGCCTATGTTATTCACTAAAGTTTAATGCTTTTACATTTACAAATTCTTTGATTCCAAATCCTCCATGTTCTCTACCAAAACCTGAATCTTTAACACCTCCAAATGGCATTGCAGGGTCTGCAATTCCGAATGAATTGATGAAAATCATTCCAGTATCAAAATGGTCTTGAGCCAATCTTTTTGCTTTATCAGTATCTTTTGTAAAGATTCCTCCACCTAAACCAAATCTACTATCATTAGCAATCCTCATAGCATCTTCTGTATCTTTTGCCTTTATTAAAGAAGCAACAGGTCCAAAAAGCTCATCATCATATGCAGGCTGTCCAGGCTTTACATTACCTAAAACTGTAACAGGATAGTAATAACCTTTACCTTTTGTTATTTTTCCTCCACATAAAATCTCAGCACCTTTTTGTACACTTTCTTCTACTTGTTCGTGTAAAGTTTCTCTTAAATCTTCTCTAGCCATTGGTCCCATATCATAAGTATCATCCATTGGGTTACCTACTTTTACTTCTTTCATTGCCTTAACAAAAGCATTTTTAAATTCGTCATAAACTGCATCTACAACAACAAAACGTTTTGCAGCAATACAGGTTTCTCCATTATTGTAGATTCTACCTCTAACACATTTTTCTACAGCAAGCTCTAAATCTGCATCCTCTAAAACTATATAAGCATCATTACTACCAAGCTCTAAAACAACTTTCTTTAATTCTGCAGTTGCTTTTTGCCCAACTTTTCTACCTGCACCAGAACTACCAGTTAAAGTTACCCCTCTAACAGCTTTGTGTTTAATAACTTCATCTGATTGATCATGAGTAATTAGTAATGTTTTAAATAAATTTTCAGGTAAACCAGCCTCTACAAAGATTTTTTCTAGTAATACTCCTGTACCTGTAACGTTAGAAGCATGTTTTAGTAACACTCCATTACCTGCCATTAAATTTACTATTGCATATCTAATTACTTGATAAGAAGGATAATTCCAAGGTTGAATTCCGTAAACAATTCCAATTGGAGAATACGTTACAATGCCTTTACCACCTTTAGATAATTCTCTTTCTTCTTCTTTTAAAGAATCAGGACCGTTTTCTGCTGTATACTTGCAAATACCTGCACATAAATCTACTTCATCATTACTTTGAGATAATGGTTTCCCCATTTCTTTCGTCATTAATTCAGCCAATTCATCTTTATGTTCTTTTAGTTTTTCACCAATTGCAGCTATTATAGATGCCCTATTTTTTAAAGATTCTAATTTCCACTCAGAAAATGCTTTATGGCAATTTTCAATTGTCGTATTCATTTCAGAATCAGTAATATAATTATAGGTTTCTAGTTGTTCTCCTGTTGCAGGATTTGTTGTTGTTATTGTTTTTTCTTTAGTCATCGTTTTTTTATTGTTGTTCACTAGGTAAAATGTGAATGTTATTAATATTAGCTCTACTTGGTTGGTTTACAGCATAGAAAATAGCATTTGCAATGTCTTCTGCTTGCAATGTTGTCATTTTCTTCATGTCTTTAAGTTCCTCTTTAATGTCTTCGTCTGTAATGGTTTCAAACAATGCAGTATCTACAGCACCAGGTTCTATTGAGGTTACATTAATACCATGTTTTGCTGAGATTTCTTTCCTTAATCCTTCAGAAAACATTTGCACAGCTGCTTTGGTTGCACAATACACAGCACCTCCAGGAAAGTATTTGTAGGCTGCAGTAGATGATATGTTAATTATATGCCCACCTTTATTATCAATTAAAGTAGGTAAAACAGCTTGCACACCATTTAGAACTCCCTTAATATTTACATCAACCATTGTGTTCCATTCTTCTGTTTTAAATTTTTCGATGTAAGACAAAGGCATTAAACCAGCATTGTTCACAAGAATATTTACAGTTCCAAATTCGCTTTTCGTTTTTTTCACTACATTTTTAAACTCGTCACTTTTAGTAACATCAGCAGTTACTACTAAGGCTGTTCCATTTTCATTTTCAATTTTCTGAGCTAGCTCTTTTAATTTGTCTTCACTTCTTGCAGTTAAAACAACTTTTACTCCTTCTTTGGCTAGTTTTAATGCAGTTGCTTCTCCAATTCCACTTGATGCGCCTGTAATAATGGCTACTTTATCTTTTAAATTCATAATTATATTTTTATTGTTCTTTACAAATTTCATTTAATTTCGAAGATTTCTTGTTTGTTATCCATTTAGATTTTAGCTGAAATGAAAAAGTGTAGTTTAAACAAAATTGACATTTCGTAATTATCTTTATTTTCTGATTATTGATTTTCATAAATAAAACTTATCTTGCAAAGTATTATGCATGCATAATAAAATTAAACTTGAAACTATGAAGTACAAACACATATTTGAACCTTTAGATTTAGGATTTACCACATTAAAGAATAGAGTTTTAATGGGGTCAATGCACACAGGGCTTGAGGAAGAAAAAAACGGAATAGATAAAATTGCAGCTTATTATGCAGAACGTGCAAGAGGAGGAGTAGGATTAATTGTAACAGGAGGTATAGCACCTAATATTCAAGGTTGGACAGGTCCGTTTTCTGCTAGAATGTCTAGCAAGAAACATGCTAAACATCATCAGAAAATTACAAAAGCGGTTCATAAAGAAGGAGGTAAAATTTGCATGCAGATTTTACATGCAGGTAGGTATGGATATCATCCATTTAATGTAGCACCATCAGCTAAAAAATCGCCAATTACCCCATTTACACCTTTTAAATTATGGGAATCTGGCATTAAAAGAACTATTAACGATTTTGTAAACTCAGCAAAACTATCAAAATCAGCTGGCTATGATGGTATTGAAATAATGGGCTCTGAAGGCTATTTGATTAATCAATTCATAGCGAAAAGAACTAATAAACGAACTGATGATTGGGGAGGAGATTATGAGAATAGGATGAAATTACCAGTTGAAATAGTAAAACAAACTAGAGAAGCTGTTGGTAAAGACTTCATCATTATTTACAGACTTTCTATGTTAGACTTAGTAGAAGGAGGAAGTTCTTGGGAAGAGATTGTAAAACTAGGTAAAGCCATAGAAGCAGCAGGAGCTACTATTATAAATACAGGAATTGGTTGGCACGAGTCTAGAATTCCAACCATTGCAACTTCTGTACCTAGAGCTGCATTTACTTGGGTAACTAAAAAAATGAAGCAAGAAATTAAAATACCTTTAATTACTTCTAATAGAATTAACATGCCAGAAACTGCCGAAAAAGTTTTGGCAGAAGGTCATGCAGATATGATTTCTATGGCAAGGCCTTTTTTAGCAGATCCTGAATGGGTTAACAAGGCAAAAGCAGAAAAGAGCGATGAAATTAATACTTGTATTGGCTGTAATCAGGCTTGTTTAGATCATGTGTTTCAAAGAAAAGTGGCTAGTTGTTTGGTAAATCCAAGAGCTTGTCATGAAACAGAATTAAATTATTTACCTACAGAAAATAAAAAGAAAATTGCTGTTATTGGAGCTGGACCAGCAGGTTTGGCTGCTGCAACTATTGCTGCAGAAAGAGGGCATAATGTAATTTTGTTTGATGCTGCTTCAGAAATTGGAGGTCAATTTAATATGGCAAAACAAATTCCTGGTAAAGAGGAGTTTTATGAAACCTTAAGATATTTTAAAAAGCAAATAGAATTGCATAATGTTACTGTGAAATTAGAAACTAAAGTATCTGTAGAGGATTTATCAAAATCTGATTTTGATGAGATTGTTGTAGCAACAGGTATTAAACCTAGAGAACTTAAAATTGAAGGAAGTAATCATGCTAAAGTTTTAAGTTATATTGATGTGTTAAAGCACAAAAAACCTGTTGGTAAACGAGTTGCCGTTATAGGCGCTGGTGGTATTGGTTTTGATGTTTCTGAATACTTATCTCATGAAGGTGAATCTACAGCAGTAAATGTGGATGCTTGGTTAAAAGAGTGGGGAATAGACAAAACCTTAAAATCTAGAAGTGGAATAGAAGGAATAAAACCAGATTTTGAAGAATCACCAAGAGAAATATTTATGTTTAAAAGAAGTAAAGGTAAATTTGGTGGTAATTTAGGCAAAACAACTGGTTGGATTCATAGATCTACTTTAAAGAAAAAAAAGGTTCAATTTATAGGTGAAGTGGCTTATAATAAAATAGATGATGAAGGTTTGCACTATACTCAAAATGAAGAGCAAAAAGTTTTAAATGTAGATAATGTTATCATTTGTGCAGGTCAAACTCCATTTAAAGAATTATATCAGCCCCTTTTAGATTTGGGTAAAAGCATTCATGTTATTGGTGGTGCAGATTTTGCAAGTGAATTAGATGCAAAAAGAGCTATTAACCAAGGAGCAAGATTGGCAGCAAAATTGTAATAAGTTTAATTTTTGACGCAAGTTTTTGTTGTTCTTTTCATCTAAATAGATAATATTTTAATTTAGATATATGAACAAAATACTTTTTATTACGCTAATCTTATTTTCATCTATTTGTTTAGCAGCCCCACAAAGAGGAGGAATGGGTGGTAGATCTCTCCAAAACAATACAGGTCAACCACAGGCTAGAGCAATTAAGGCTTTTGACGCTTCTGAAGTTGCAGGTATTTTTTATTATGATATTTCTAAGGTTGTTAAAAAGCTTAAGATTAAAGATGATGCTGTAGCTACTCAAGTCAGAAAGTCTCTAAGAAATTACAACTTTAAGGTTAAAGAAATTGCGTTAATCAACAAAGAAAATTTTGATGATTTGAATGCAATTATGAAAACTGCTAGAAAAGCCAACAGACCAGATGTTACTATTGAGAACAATAACCAAAACAACAATCCTAATATTAGAGAGAAAGTAGGGGAAATTATTAGGCCTATTAGAGCTAAAATTAGTGTACTTGAAGAAACACTTAATGCAGAATTAGCTGCTGTATTATCGGAAAAGCAAGATAAAAAATGGATTAAATATCAAGAAAGTATTAAAGAAGATATGAAGCCAAAACGACCAAATAGAAATCAGAATAGTAATAACCAAAATCAGAGAAGAGGAGGCCAAAGAAGAGGTTTCTAATTAAGATTTAATTTTTAATATAAGATTAAGAGAGCTATAATAGCTCTCTTTTTTAGTTAATAATCGATATCAATCTTAACATATGTTAATAATATATTGACATCAGTTTTACGTTACCTATTAGAAAAATGTTTAGTTGATGACACTAAAACGTTAAAATAAACGAAATAAATTATCGATATTTGCCAACTAACAAAAAAATTAAAGATTTATGTCGATGAACAAAAATACAGTTCTTGGTTGGGCTACTATTTTAATGATTTTAATGGGAGTTATTTTAATTTTAATGGGAGCTTATAGATATGAAGATGTTGCTGGTTGGGGTTTTGCTACAGTTGGTATCGGTTTTTTCTGTATAGCTTGGGTTTTTAATGCGTTAAAGGGAAGAGTTTAAGACTTTTTCCGTCAAAAAAATATTACACAATTTTAAAAAAGTACAATAATGAGTGATGATAAGAAGGTAATCTTTTCTATGAATAAGGTTTCAAAAACCTATCAATCAACAGGAAAACAAGTTTTAAAAGATATTTATTTAAGCTTTTTTTACGGAGCTAAGATTGGTATTCTTGGTTTAAATGGTTCAGGTAAGTCTACTTTACTAAAAATAATTGCGGGGGTTGAAAAAAACTTTCAAGGAGATGTAACATTTTCGCCTGGTTATAAGGTTGGTTATTTAGAGCAAGAACCACAATTAGATCCTGAGAAAACAGTTTTAGAAGTTGTAAAAGAAGGCGTTGCAGAAACTGTGGCTATTCTAGATGAATACAACAAAATAAACGATATGTTTGGTTTAGAAGAAGTCTATTCTGATGCAGATAAGATGGAAAAACTTATGAACCAACAAGCAGAATTACAAGACAAAATTGATGCTGCAAATGCTTGGGAATTAGATACTAAGTTAGAGATAGCAATGGATGCTTTAAGAACTCCTGATTCTGATAAAAAAATAGGAGTACTTTCTGGAGGAGAAAAAAGACGTGTTGCTTTATGTAGATTATTATTACAAGAACCAGAAATTTTATTATTAGATGAGCCAACTAACCACTTAGATGCAGAATCTGTACATTGGTTAGAGCATCATTTAGCACAATATAAAGGAACTGTAATTGCAGTAACTCACGATAGATATTTCTTAGACAATGTTGCTGGTTGGATTTTAGAATTAGATAGAGGAGAAGGTATACCTTGGAAAGGAAATTATTCTTCTTGGTTAGATCAAAAATCACAAAGAATGGCGCAAGAAAGCAAAACAGCTTCTAAACGTCAAAAAACTTTAGAGCGAGAATTAGAGTGGGTTCGTCAAGGAGCAAAAGGTCGTCAAACAAAGCAAAAAGCGCGTTTAAAGAACTATGACAAATTAATGAATCAAGACCAGAAACAAGTTGATGCAAAATTAGAAATCTACATTCCTAATGGACCACGTTTAGGAACCAATGTAATTGAGGCAGAAGGTGTTTCTAAAGCTTTTGGAGATAAATTATTATATGAAGATTTAGCATTTAATTTACCTCAAGCTGGTATTGTGGGTATTATTGGGCCAAATGGAGCAGGTAAAACAACCATTTTCAAAATGATTATGGGAGAAGAAAATCCTGATAAAGGAACTTTCAAAGTTGGAGAAACAGCTAAAATCGCTTATGTAGATCAAGCACATTCAAATATTAATCCTGAGAAAACAATTTGGGAAAACTTTTCTGATGGGCAAGATTTAGTAATGATGGGGGGTAAGCAAGTAAACTCTAGAGCCTATTTAAGTCGCTTTAATTTTTCTGGAAGTGAGCAAAATAAAAAAGTATCTACACTTTCTGGAGGAGAAAGAAACAGATTACATTTAGCAATGACGTTAAAAGAAGAAGGTAACGTTTTACTATTAGATGAGCCTACTAATGATTTAGATGTAAATACATTAAGAGCCTTAGAAGAAGGTTTAGAAAATTTTGCTGGTTGTGCAGTAGTAATTAGTCACGATAGATGGTTTCTAGATAGAATTTGTACCCATATTTTAGCTTTTGAAGGAGATAGCCAAGTGTATTTCTTTGAAGGTTCATTCTCTGATTACGAAGAGAATAAGAAGAAACGTTTAGGAGGCGATTTAATGCCTAAACGTATCAAATACAAGAAATTAATTAGATAAAAAAAACCTCATTTAAATTTGATATTAAATGAGGAAATCAATTCATAGTGATTTTTAGGAAAGTTGGGGGATTACAAAGTTAAGAAACCATTGAACTTTCCAAAACAGGAAAATCACCCTTAATACAAAAAAACAAACCCCATTATAAATAATGGGGTTTTTTAATAATAGTAATCTATAATAAACTTTAACTTAACCTAACTTCTTCTTCTTCTTTTAGCATTACTATTATTTGTGCCTCTCTTAGAAGTATTTGTAGTTTTCGTTTTTACTACTTTCTTAGAACTTCTGGTATTTACTCTCTTGTTGTTAACGTTACTTGTATTTCGAGTATTTTTAATTACTCTTTTGTTATCACGTTTTACGTTAGCATTATTACCAGTTCTAGTATTTACTTTAGAAGTATTACGTTTAACATTTGCTTTTCTATTCCTAACGTTTGTATTTCTTCTAGTTGTGTTTACTTCTCTAGCTTTTCTGTAAGAGTTATTTCTATTTCTATTAATAGTATTTCTTCTTCCAATAGTAGCATTAGACTTTCTTCTTTTAATTATGCTACTTCTTTTACCTAATCTAGCATTAGGTCTTGCCTTGTAATAATAAAAGTTTCTATCTTCTCTAAACTGAATGTAGTTTCTTCTAAAATCATTTCTAAAGAAATAAGGATCATTGTACACAAATACATCTCCAAAATTTACATTTATTCTAACACCATTGTTGTAATAAAAATCTCTTACGTTTCCATAAAAAACAGGATAACCCCATCTATCATAGTTTACACGTAAATCACCAACTCTTACTAATCTGTTTCTGTTGTATCTCATGAAAACATCACCAATTCTAGTAACATTTCCAAATCGATCATATCTGATAAAAACATTTCCAATTGTTCTAATACGTCCGTTAAAATCTCTATTTATGCTAACGTTTCTATTTCTTAAACTTGCATCAAAATCAAAATCCCCATTCGTAAAAATGAAAAACTCAATTCCGTTTTCAAAGAAGTTTACCGAATTTTCATAAGAGTAGTTAAACACCCTGTATCTGTTTGGTAAGTTTTCGCCAGTTTTGGCTTCAACAGAGGAAACCATCATGAACATTCCTAATAATATAAGTATACCTTTTTTCATAATATATGGTTTAAAGGGTTTTGTCTACTCTAACTGCTTTTCGACTTCCGCATTTGATAAGTATAATTTCAAAGAGCGTGCCAAAATTTAAAAACACCAATTTCTTACATAATACTAGTAAGTTAATTTGTTGATTGTAAGTTGATTATTTTATCAATTTAAATTAGTGTTCAATTATAGATTTTACTCTTTTAATTTTTATTACTTTACGGATGAATAAGAAATAGCATTAATGATTTTAGCAATTGATAAGAATTTACAGAAAGGTATAAAGTTATTACAAACCGTTTCTAATGAAGAATACACGAATAATTCTATACCTCCTTATAATTCTACTATTGGCTGTCATATAAGGCATATTTTAGATATTTTTTCTTGTGTTTTTAAAGGATTAGAATCCAATCATATAGATTTTACAGTTCGAGATAGGAATGAGCTTGTAGAATCTTATACTTCTGAAGGTTTAAATTATTTTACAGAAACAAGAACTAAACTCAGTAGTTTATCAGAAGATGACTTGTTAAAAGAAGTGCTTCTAACAGATAATTTGGGTTTAGGAAATGTAACTGCAAAAACCACTTTAAAGGCAGTTTTAATGCAAGTACAAAGTCATACTACACATCACTATGCAAGTATTGGTTATTTAATATATCAACTAGGTATAGCATTACCAGATGCTGACTTTGGTTTTAATCCAACAACGCCCAAAAAGGTTATAAATTAAGGCTTTTTAGAAAACCTTAACACTTATTATTTAGATATTGGCATTTGTTTTGTATCTTATATAGATAGATTAAAATTGATATTAAAATGAAATATTTAAAATATAAAACAAGTTTATTATTACTATTAGCAATTTGCTGTACCCTCAGTTTTCAGGCACAAAGTACAGGAGTTGATTTAGATAATACTTATGTCTATTTAGAAAAGGATTATAGCAATACAAAAGTAGATTTACCAATTTCGCTGAATAAAGAAATTAAGCCTATTCATGAAATTCATGATTTAAATTTACAGGTAACCTTAGAAAAAGAAATTAATAAAAATAAAACATGGAGACGTTTGGTGAAAGGTAAGCAAATGTCTGTTGCTATTGTAGATTTAAGTGATAGTACTGCCTTTAGGTATGCAGGTGTGAATGATAATCATATGATGTACGCAGCAAGTCTGCCAAAAATTGCAATACTTTTAGCTGTAATGGATGCCATTGATAAAGGCGAACTAGAATACACCAATGAACTTAAAAAAGATTTACGTTTAATGATTAGTAAATCTAATAATAGAGCATCTACCAGAAATATTGATAGAGTAGGTTATAAAAAAATTGAACAAGTTTTAAGAGCACCGAAACACAAATTGTATGATGAAGAACTTGGTGGAGGTTTATGGGTTGGTAAAAGATATGCATCTGCAGGTAAAAGATATCCAGATCCTATTAAAGGATTAAGTCATGCTGCAACCACAAGACAAGTTTGTAGTTTCTATTATCAATTGGCATTAGGTAATTTAATTAGTACTGAGCGTTCTAGAGAAATGCTTCAGATTATGAAAAAGCCTGCTTTGCACCACAAATTTGTAAATACTTTAGATAAAGTTGCACCAAAAGCAGATGTCTACAGAAAGTCTGGCTCTTGGAGAAATTATCACTCAGATTCAGCTTTAGTTTGGGGGCCAGATAGAAAATATATTATTGTAGCTTTAATAGATTACGATTATGGAGAACAAACCATTAGAGATTTGGTTATTCCATTAGAAAAAGTATTAAAAAATTCACGTTCTTTATAATCTTAAAAAGAACTAAAGAAAATTGAAAAAGTTAATTTACAGAACATTTGGATTAAGGGATGGAGAGATCTTCATCTCTTTTTTAATGCAGTTGTATATCTTTTTAATTATTACAGTTTTACTGATAGTGAAGCCTACAGTAAATGCATTATTTGTATCTGAATTGGGGGCAGATAATTTACCTTATGGTTATCTG
Source organism: Polaribacter sp. P097 (assembly GCF_036864555.1). Taxonomy (NCBI): domain Bacteria; kingdom Pseudomonadati; phylum Bacteroidota; class Flavobacteriia; order Flavobacteriales; family Flavobacteriaceae; genus Polaribacter; species Polaribacter sp. P097. Next base: position 43,380 of record NZ_JAZETJ010000002.1, read on the forward strand.
TTAGTGGCTTTAACTGCTGTAATAACTACGTATTTTTATAGTATAGCTATAAGAAAATACTCTTTAGTTAAAATAACAGTACTCTCTTTAGTAATATTCAGTATTGTATTTACCATCTTAGGTTTTCTTTTAAATTTTGATTACATAAATCACTACATACTTTATTTCTACTACATCTTTGTATCGCTATTTGCAGTAGTTGCAACATCACAATTTTGGATTTTTGCAAATATGGTTTTTAATGCAAGAGAAGCTAAAAGAATTTTTGGTTTTATTGGTGCAGGTGCCATTGCTGGAGGAATTTTTGGAGGATACTTAACCAGTTTTATTGCTGGTAGTTTTGGTAAAGAATACACCATTTTTGTGGCTTCAGTTTTACTATTGTGCTGTATACCTATTTTAAGGCAAGTTTATAAACTAAAAATTCGATACCTAAATACATTTAAACGTAAACAGGTTATTGCAAATCAAGATCGTTTAGAAAGCTCATCTTTAAAATTAATTTCTAAATCTAAGCATTTAACGTATTTAGCAATTATTACTGGAATTGGAGTAGTTGTAGCCAAATTAATTGATTTTCAATTTAGTGATTTTGCACATAAAGCTATACCAAATTCAGATGAATTGGCTTCATTTTTTGGTTTTTGGTTCTCAACTTTTAATGTAGTTGCCTTAACAATTCAGTTGTTTTTTACAAATAAGATTCTACATAAATTAGGTGTATCTTCTTCTATGTTGGTACTCCCATTAACCATTGGTTTAGGTGGTTTATTATTTTTAACCTTTCCTGAATTATGGGTTTTAATTATTATAAAAGGTATTGATGGTAGTTTCAAGCAAAGTTTAAATAAAGCTGCTGTAGAATTATCTATAATGCCAATTCCATTGCAAATTAAAAATCAGGCTAAATCATACATAGACGTTGCTGTAGATAGTATTGCAACAGGTTTATCCGGTTTTATGCTTATCTTTTTAGTTCGAAACTTGAATTTAAGTACTTCTTACATTACTGTAATTGTATTGTTTTTTGTTTTCATCTGGATAATTCTAATTTACAAGCTGAGAGAGGCTTATTTCGAATCTTTTAAGAAGAATATTCAAAAGAATCTATCTTTTATCAATGCTAAAAAAGACAAATCTAAAAAGGAAAACAATCTTTTAGATATTAAAAACGTATTCGAAAAAGGAGATGAAGATGAAATTCTAAACATGTTCGATCGTTTAAAAGGCTATAATTTTAAAGTTTTACAGAAACCAGTAATTCATTTGCTGAAACATCCATCAGCTAAAGTTAAAGTTGCTGCTATTGATTATTTAGATGCTTTTAATGATAACAATATATTATCTGAAGTTGCTACTTTAATTCATAATGATGATGAAACTTTGGTGTATGTTGCTTTAGATTATCTGTTAGAACATTCAAGGCAAAAAGAAAAAACATTCTTTAATACCTATTTAGATCATGAAGAAGAGTACATTGCAAATGGGGCATTATTAGCACTTGCCAAGCAAAGTATGAGTAACATTTCTATTGGTAGATATTATCATTTAAAAGAAAGGTTAGAGCAAAAAATAAATGAGTATATAGTTAACAGAGATTCTGTTCGTAAAGAAATTGTGGCAGGTTTATTATTGAGTATTGCTTATTCTAGAATGACGAATCATTACGATTTTATTACAGAGCACTTGCACAATCAAAAACCTTACATAACCAAATTTGCAACTATAGCTGCAGGTATTACTTCTAATGAGATTTTTATTAAAGATTTATTGAATCTTTTAGACAATAAAAAACATAGAAAACGTGCAGTTAGAGCCTTAAAAAGTTACGGACCTAAAATTATTGATGTTTTGCAAGAGTTAGAAAAACACGATGATTTAAAATCTAACATTAAGAGGCACATTCCAAAGATAGTTGGGGCGTTTCAAAATGAGAAATCATTATCTATTTTAGAGAAAATTTTACGAAGTATAAATTCTACAAGTAGATTAGAGGCCACAAAAGCACTTCGTAAAATTCATCGTAAAAACGAAGATCTTACATTATCTAAACGTATTATAAGAAAGCAAATTTTAAAGGAAAGTAATTATTATAAGCGAATTTTAGAATGCATTATTTCAATTCAGCATTTAATTAATAAAGATTTGGTTGATGAAATTAATGAAGAGAACCAAACCCTGTACGAAGCTCGAAAAACTTTAAGTGATGCTTTAGAGTTAGAACTTAAAAAGTCTTTTTCTATCATCTTTAATTTGTTAAGTCTTTTATATACAGAAGAAGACATACGAATTACTTTTGATGCTTTTAAAAGTAAAAATAAGGAAGCTAAAATAAACTCATTAGAATTGTTAGAAAATCTTTTAGACAATAGTATTAGAGCTATGGTTTTCTCAATTTTAGAGCATGAAGTTTTAGATGAAGATCATTATAATACCACAACTATTCACATTACTATTTTAACAGAATTAGAGTTGCTAAATACTTTAATGAAGGTAAGTGGAAGTAGGGTTAGACATTCAGCTGTAAATTACATACGAGTTGCAGAAAATAAAGCGCTTATTCCTGCATTATTGCCAATAAAAAAGTATCGTAACAAAATTGTAAAACAACTTGCAAACGATACTTATATCAGTTTAAAATAGTAAATAATTTAATTGTCTGAAGATTCGTCTTTATCTTCTATATATTTTTCTTCTTTAACCTCTGGCTTACTAATATTGGCAGTTTCATTAATTACATCATCTATTTTACTGGCTAAATACATATGTGCACCTGCAGAGTTTTTGTTAAGAACATTGGTCATTAAACATACAATATATTTCACTCCATTATCATGTTCTACAATTATTACAGAGTTCATGTAGTTAAATACATTACCTGCATAACTACCACAATTTGGGTCTTTTTCACGATCACATTTATAGTAACTACCAGATTTAAAATACACAGCAGCTTCGTCTAATCTTGGTGATTTTGCGTAGCGAATTCTTCTGTCTGTTAAATACAATAAACGTTTCATTTCTAAACTAGAAGCTTCATCAATAACTTTACCTTGTTCTAATTTTACTAAAAATTTCATTAAGCCTTTTGGTGTACCAATACTACCACCTTTTCTTCCTACATATCTTCCAGGAGGTCTTGTAAATAATCCTCCTAATCTCCATTCATTTTCAGTAATACCTAAATCTCGTAAAGGTTGATTCACTACTGTATTCGCTAAGTTAGTTAAAGAATCTCTAGAAGTTTCTTTAAAATATTTTTCTGCTTTTTCTTCATCCAAAAAGAAATAATCTTGGCCAAATGCTGCCATTAACATTGCTTCTCTGTACATGATACTTGCAGCGCCATTATTACTTACAGAAACCATATGGTCTAACCACTCAAAAAGGGTAAATTCATCACTAGCCACAACTTTTCTTTTGGTTAATCTATCTTTTTCTATATCATAAATTGGTATGGTATGATGATCTCCTAATCCCCAATATCTACTTGTAACTTTTATTTTTTTCAAATACTCAATACGTTCTGCATGAGAATCTGGACAAAGTTTAGCCAATTGATCAAATACAGCCAATAAAACTGCAATTTTACCTACACTTCCTGGTTGATAACCAACATTTTCTCTATGCTCTGCATACCTCAAATTGTCAGTATCACTCATGTCCATTATAGCCAAGGAATAAGCACCTCCAGGCGTAATTCTTCTTATTTTTCGGTCAAAATCTTTATCAACCGTAAATAATTCTTCTACACTATCTGTAGTTTTATTGGTTAAATTAAGCTTGATATCTGACCATTTTTTATAAGCACCCTTAGGAATTCTAGTGTATCTCACACTATCTTTTTGGAATTGTCTTATTGGATACAATCTTTTAATTCCTGTATACTCATATCCATCAATAGGATAATAGCTCACAAAACCAAATGAAATGGCAATTGCTGCTATGATTAATAGGTATTTCTTTTTCATAGTTATATTTTTTCGTTGATGTTAACTTTTGTTGAACTTGATATTTTTGGTGTTATCGAATTCAAGTAATCAGAACTTTTTGCTTGTTTATTCTCTACAAAAGGTCTTATTTGAAACAACCATAATTTATCGTCTTTAAAGCCGAACTCAACATCATAAGCTTGCTTTTTATTCCCAGTTTTTGCGCCTATCTTTTTACGTACTTGAGTTGCGAATTCTCTTATTTTCTCAATATTATCCTCGTTTAAAATCTCTTTATTAAATGAAGTATAATACTTTTTAGTACCACCATAATTTGGTAATCTAATATAATCTGCTTGTCTTGCAGGTGCCAATAAATAATTATCTGTTTTAGTGATTAATCTTGTTTCTGCAGATTGCCCATCTACAGCACCACCTGCACCTCTAGAGAATGCCACAGTTAAATCTTCTTCTGCACCAGCATTGATACCTTTGGTAATCATTACACCAGAATAATCTACATCTACACTTGGTATAATTAAGATTGATGGATACACATTTTCAGGATTCAATAAGTATTTCTGTCTCCATTTAAAACTTCTTTCAGTATAAGCAGAGGCCCAAACACGTTTGATTCCTGCCAAGATTTTGGCTTCATTCTTAATGTTAAATAGAGTAAGATTTAAACCTGCGCCTGTAAATTCTTTGAGGTCTTCCATGTTAGTATCACTTCTTAAAAATACAGGTACATTGCCCATGTCATCTTTAAAAGCAGATTGAAAATTGGTTTTTAAATCTTTTACAAATGATTTATCTAATTCTATATTTAAAATTGATTTATGCAGTTTTGCTAAAGAGGTTAGCAAGTATTTTTCTACCATTTCATCAGAAACGCCACTTTTCTTTTTGGCATCAGCCTGTTTAAAAGCATTACTTAAGTACTCCCAATATGTTTTGTTTTCGTTAGGCATTTCTAAATTCATGTGCGATTTAAATACACCAAAAGGAATGATTATTCCTTCTACTACTTGGTTAGGAAATAGCTGCTTCAATTCACCCAAATTTGCGGCTTTTGGTCCACATAATTTACCAGAGTCAGTAGCTTCCACCTCTCTCATATTAATAACCTTAGAAACATCTAAACGAATGTCTGCTACTGGCACTTCTATCATATTTTTGCTACGCTCTACTTTCTCAAATAACTTTTCTTCTTCATTACTCATATCACTCTCTGGCTTAAGAATAACATTACCTTTATTAGATACTGCATAGAAAACCTTTTTTCCATCAAACTTTTTTAAGTCAAGTAAATTTTCGTTAGATAAAGCAGCATTAGGTATACCTAAATTTCTTGCTAATAATTGCACATGAGAAACTAAATTACCCTCAGAAACTGTCATAATACCTGCAACTGGTTTTAGTTCAGAAGGTGGGTTTTGAAAAATATATATTTTATTGGTATTTACTTCAATCGCATTTGGATCTCCATCTACCACAACTAACTCACCATAAGCATAACCAGGATTTAAACCCCTAATAGCACTTTGGTTGTCTATAGACATAACTTTGTTGTTAATTTTAGAAACTTTGGCAACAAATGTTCCTAGTTTACTAACAGTTTCTCCTAAGCTAAGAGCAATACTATTTCTAACTCTATCATCTATAAAGCCATAAGCCATAGGCTCAAAACTGGTATATTTAATAACATCTTCGTTGTAATTGGCTTTTATTAAAGAGGCACTCCATTCTACAATACTTCTTGAAGTATTAAGTAAATTATTTAATTCTTTAATGGTAACATCTTTATTTTCGGTTACAGATTTAAAGTTTTTTTCTATTCTGTCATATTCCCAAAATTCAAGTAAACCAGAACCCAAAGAAGCACAAGTTAATACCTCAATTTTTCGAATGGTTTCTGCTAAATTTTCTGTTTGCCAATTTTGAGTCTCTATTAAAAGTATATTTTCTAATTGGTTGCTAATATCTAAAAGCTTCAAACGATCTTTAGAAGATGTAAAGTCTAAGATATTACCTCTTATATTGGCTAAAATACTTGCAGAGTTTTCTACTATTTTCTTTGACGATTTGTTGTTTTTATAGTAGTTAGAGAAGTTTTTAATTTCTTCTACAACCATTGCATTACCCTTTAAACTAGCTATTTCTTTATCAATTTTGTTAAAATCTAAAGGAGCATAAAATTGCTCCATAGTTACAATCAGATTTTTTAAATCTTTCTTTTCTTGCAGAGATAATTTTTTATCATTTTTTTGAATATAGTTCTTTACTAAATCAATATCTGTCTTTTGAGGATTTCCATGAATTTTAATTCTAATATCCATAAAACTAGGAATATCTTCAGCTAAAATTTTAGACTTGCTTCTCATTAACTGACCAATATTGGTATCTCCATTATGAGGTATGTCTTTTAAAGTTTGTCTCACTAAATAGTAATTGGTTTTTAGGAAATCATCGTTTTTTAAAACTTCTTCAAAAAACTCTTTTCCCCAAGCTTCTTCATCTTCAGATTGCTTAGCTCCTCTATAATATTGCCCTTTTCTTAAAATCCAACCATTATCTATACTCGCTAAATATTCACCAATTTGATATTGTTTTAATCTACTATAGTTATGATTTTCGTCTAAAAATTCATTTGTTTTAGTAGCTGCTAAAATTTCACCAAAAAACAGTTGATTCGTTTTTCTTAGCTCTAATGCAGATTGCTTAAAACTTGCATGTTGTATGCCTTCCATATCATCAGGACAAGGATCTTTTGCATCTCTAATACTGCCATCTTCACAGAACCATTTAATTCTGTAATAAGGACCTCTAATATCGTTTTTATAAGATTCTATAAGTTGCTTAACTTGAGAAGTAGATTTTTCTTGACCAATTGAATTTGAGATAATTAAGAAAAATAAAATGAAGGAAGTGATTATTGATTTAGTCATTTGTGTCATTGATTTACACAAATTTAGCTTTTATTATTTAATAATAGAAGGTCAAAAACCTATTGAGTTAGAATAATTTCTAAATGAGTTAAAAATCATATCTCATTAGAAAAAAATAATATTTGCGTTTATAAATCTGAATAGCTTTTAACCTTTTTTGTATAGGTTCTTAGCTCTACAATTTCATTGATAAATTCTCTAGAACTTTTATAAGGTATTTTATTTTCTTGATGATTAATCATTGATATATTATATAAATATTTCCAATGATTTCTGATGGATTTTAATGCTTTAAAGTAAGTAGAGTTTTGCGCATCATAAATGTGAGTAGGCTCTGAAATAATTCCGTTAATTTCTAAAATTTTAAAATTTTCTCCATTTTCTACTTCAGAAAAATCATTGTATTTTAAATCAATTCTGCCATAAAACCATCCTTTTATAGATTTACTTAAATCATCAAAAGTAGCTTCTAGTTGCTTTGTAATTAAATGGTTGCCATTAACAAACTGAGTACCTTTAGAATGATTGCCAATAACAGAAAGTACCAATTCTTCATTCTTATCTAAAACACGATTTAAATTAAGGTGAGCTTTGTTTTTTAGGATATCTAAATACAAACTCGCTCTTTGATTTTTTAATATTAATGATAGTAGAGTAGAAGAACCATCACCTGTTATGTTTAGAAATTTTTTAAGAGTAATTGAGGTAATAGCGCCTTTTTCTTCATTAGGATGCCTGTGATAAAAAATACCACATTCGTTTTTGTAATTGATGTATTCTTGAATAATTATATTGATATCGTACTTTTGAATATAACTTTTCAGTTCAAATTCGTTCTCAATTTTCTTTACCAATAAACCTCTGAAGCCAATATCTGGTTTAGCAATTAAAGGATACTCAATTTTTTCTTCCACCAATTGCTTTAAAGTATCAAGAATACCATCAGTACTTTTATGGAGAATAGTTTTCGGTTTGTAATTAGTAGGTATTAAGTTTAAGGTCTCAAATTTACTTTCTGTTCCATTTCCAGAACTTTTTATAGAAGGATTTGCAACACTAAAAAACGCAGGATGTTTTGCTTTTGTTGCTAGGTAAAAGGCGTAAGGTAAATTTGGTAAATAGAAAAAGGAAGATGGCCAATACTCCCAATTCAATAGTTTATGTAGTCTTTTACTCTTCAGCTTATTTGTTGTTAAAAATGGCTTTGCTTAAAACACCAAAAGTTTTAAAAGCAAAATACATTGCATAAATAATTAACAAACAGCCTACACCTAAAAATAGGTAAGCAAATATATTTTGCGGACTTTCTGTAAATTTATCAATAGCCTTAAAACCCATTGTGATAATGATAGGAGCAGCTATAAATAGTAAAATAACAATGCCTAATCGAACTAAACCTTTGCTTAGTAAATTTAAATCTGTACTCATTTCTTATAATTTTTTACAGCATTTCTAACGCTACCAAATTTTTGTAACAGATGGCTAGCTTCTTCTTTATTTATGTTTAGTTCTGCAACTAACATTCGTTCTCCTCTATCCACCAATTTTTTGTTAGACAATTGCATGTCAATCATTTTATTCCCTTTTACTTTGCCTAACTGAATCATGGTTGCAGTAGATAACATATTCAAAACTAACTTTTGAGCTGTACCTGCTTTCATTCTAGAACTACCTGTTACAAACTCAGGTCCAACAATTACTTCTACAGGAAATTGAGCTGTTAAAGCTAACGGACTTTTTGCATTACAAGTAATACAACCAGTAATAATATTATGAGTATTACATGCCTCTAAAGCTGCAATTACATAAGGAGTTGTACCTGATGCAGCAATACCTACAACTACATCCTTATCGTTGATGTTATGTTCTTGTAAGTCTAACCAACCTTGATTTGTAGAATCTTCTGCAAACTCAACTGCTTTTCTAATGGCAGTATCTCCACCAGCAATTAAACCAACTACCAACTCATGAGGAACACCAAAAGTTGGTGGGCATTCTGAGGCATCTAAAATACCCAATCTTCCAGAGGTACCTGCACCCATATAAAAAAGCCTACCACCAATTTTTAATTTATCAATTATTTGATGGGTTAAACTTTCTATTTGAGGTAAAGCTTTTTTTACAGCTAAAGCAACCAGTTGATCTTCATTATTAATATTAGTAAGCAATTCAGAAACCGACATTTCCTCTAAATGATTGTATTTCGAATCTTGCTCTGTAGTTTTTGTAAAATCCATTAATCAAAAATAGCGATTTTATATTTTTGATACTGATAATTTACAAGACAATATTTAATCTTTTTCTACTAAACTTAAGGTAAACGTATCTGTTTCTGAAATTTGAAAATAACCTAAAGGAAAATTTTCTTCGTTTGTAGTGTTGATAACATTACCTAATAAAGAAGAAGGTACAGATTCAAAAGGACCACCTGCATTTTGACCACTCTGATCTATCAAAATATTAAAATAGGTATAATATTCTTTAGAAACACCAGACATTTTAATGGTTACTGTGGTTGGTAAATCAATTTCATCTTCTTGATAAAAGTTAGAAAAACTGTATTCTGCACCATTAAAAAATCGATCTTCTAATGCCAGAAATAAAGCGTTTGAAAAATCGAAAACATAATAATTATCTACTGCACCATCATCTGTAAAAAAGATTTTAATTTCGGTTTCTTCTCCTGTAAATAGTGTTTCATCTCCTTGAATAACATTTGTTAATGGTGTAGATTTAACTCTAGTAGCTGTAGCTTTATAGGTTTCATTATCATAAATAACTGTAAGCTCATATTCAGTGTTTTCTTCAGGAATAAAAGCATTACTTGGCTCGTAATCACCATCAGCATTCGCATCAGAAAAATTGATAATTGTACCATTGGTTAAGTTGGTTAAAAATACAGTAGCATTAGTAACAGTAGGTATAGTATCATCAAAATAATCTGCAGATAACCTTAGTTTTACAATGGTTTCTGCTGTAACAGGACTTTCATCAAAGAATACTTGAAAAGATGCATCAACTATTAATTTGGGTGCTATTGATGGCACTTCTACATCAACTACTTTTTCGCATTTTGTAAAAATGAAAAGTAATAAAATTGGTAGTATATATTTATTTTTCATCACTTTACTAAAATTTAAAATTATAGGTTACAGAAGGCACTAAACCAAAAATTGAGGTTTGTACAGCTTCATTTCTAAAGGTTTCTCTGTTTTGACTAAAATTGATAGAAGCCGCATTTTGTCTTCCATACAAATTGTAAATTCCAAAAACCCACTCACTTTGCCAGCGTCTGTTTTTGTTCTTTTCTGGTGTTAATGTTGCAGAAATATCTAATCTATGATAAGCAGGAAGTCTGTCTGCATTTCTTCTATTATCATCATAGATTGGAACATTTAGGCCAGATATTTCATATTGACCCACAGGATAATTTGTAGGTTGCCCAGTTTGGAACAAAAAGTTTGCATTGAAGGTCCATTTTTTAGATAACTCATAACTTCCATTTAAAGAAATATCATGAGTTTTGTCAAAGGGTGTGCTGTACCATTCTCCAGAATTAATACCAGGTTCATTTGCTGTTCTACCTAAAGTTTGTTGTTCTGATCTAGATAAGGTGTAGGCTAACCAACCTTTAAAGTTTCCTTCATTCTTTTTTAGTAGCACCTCTAAACCATAGGCTCTTGCTTGACCGTTTAAAATTACAGTCTCTATTTCATTATTTGCAATTAAATTTGCACCATTTATGTAATCGATTCTATTCTGAATATCTTTGTAAAACACTTCTGTTTCTAAAGAATAATCTCCATTTTTAATTGATCTAAAATAACCTAATGCATATTGATCTAATAACTGAGGTTTGATAAACTGACCACTAGGAGCCCAAACATCTAATGGAGTAGGAGATGAGGTGTTTGATAACAAATGTAAATATTGAGCCATTCTATTGTAACTCATTTTGATAGAAGTGTCGCTATTTAATAAATAAGATAAAGATACTCTAGGTTCAAAATTTTGAAAACTGGCTAAAACATCGCTTCTTTTATAAGATTCTGTGCCTATGGCTTCAGCAGATTCATATCTTTTAAATTCTTCGTTATAAATTACAGGGTTATCATCTGCGTAAACATTTATTTCATCTTGTCCTAAACGTGTAAAGTTGCTAAAGCGCACCCCATATTGCACTGTAAGTTTGTCATTTACTTTTTGCTCAGCAGCTATGTAAGCCGCAAATTCATTGGCATATTTGTCGATTAATTTGTCTGCTTGAATACCAGAATCTTCTCTATTTGGAATTATTTCTCCTGGATTAAATTTGATATAAATGTTATTGATACCATAAGTAAGTTTAAACTTTTCGTTTAAGTAATGCTTAAAATCGTACTTTAAATTAAAGTTGGTAATTCCAGAATCCCATTCAAAGCCAACAAAATCAAGTGTTAAGCCATAAAAATAATCTGAGTAGATTAGTGATAAATTAGAAAATATTTTATCAGAAAAAAGATGATTCCATCTTAAGTTTAAAACTGTATTTCCATAATCATTTACAAAACTATCATTTATACCAAAAACGTCTTTTCCAAAATAGGTAGATAAGAATACGTTGTTTCTATCATTAAATCTATAGTTAATTTTACTGTTTAAATCGTAGAAATACGCCTTGTTATCATTGTCAAAAAGTGGTAGAAATAAGTGAGCGTAAGAAGCTCTACCTGCAACAACGAATGAACTTTTTTCCTTTTCTATTGGGCCTTCTGCCAAAAGTCTAGAAGATACAAGGCCAATACCACCTGTTAAATTAAATTCTTTACTGTTTCCTTCCTTTTGATAGATATCTAATACAGATGATAATCTACCACCAAATCTTGCAGGAATACCACCTTTATATAATTTAACATCTTTAATAATATCTGGATTAAATACTGAGAAAAATCCAAAAAGGTGAGAAGAGTTGAATACGATTGCTTCATCTAACAGAATTAAATTTTGATCTGCAGCACCACCTCTAACATTAAAACCAGAAGCTCCTTCACCTGCACTAGTAACTCCAGGCAAAAGAATTAGAGACTTTATAATATCTGCCTCACCAAGCACTACAGGAATTTTCTTAATGGTAGAAGAAGTTAGCTTGTTAACACTCATTTGCGGAGTTCTAACATTCAATTTTTCAATATCAGATTCAATAACAATTTCGTTTAAACTTTCTGCTTCTTCATTCAGTTTAAAGTTTTTAGTAATATTATCTGATAAGGTAATTTGCTCAGTGATACTTGTAAAGCCTAAATAACTAATCTGAATTTTATAATTTCCTTTAGGAATCGTTAAAGAATAAAAGCCATACTCATTTGTGCTTGTACCCGCGTTTAATTCTGGAAAATATATAGAAACACCAATTAAAGTTTCGTTATTAGCATTATCGTAAACAGTACCACTTACTGTAACTTTTTCTTGACTATAGAGTGCTATAGTGCCTAAGAAAAATAGAATTAGGAACTTTTTCAATGATATTTTTTTGTTTGATTAATATTAACTATTATTAAACAAAAGTACTATTAAAAGGTATAGTTTTCTTAAAGAAAATGTTAAAATAATTTAATCATAAATGATATCATCTACTTTTATTTTTTCATTTTTTATGAAATCGTAAAGTGTTAATCTTCTTAAGGTGTAATAGTCTGTCCAAAACTTTTCTAATGAATTTAAGTATTGAAGTACAGACCTGTCTTGTTCTTGCAAGGCAATGTTTAAATCTGTAATTCCTATTTTACCAAGAACAAATCTTTTTTTAGCAATTTCATATCTTTTTAAAGCAATTTCTTGTGCTTTTTTAGCAGTTTTTAAAAAGTTACGTTGATTCTGCCAGTTTAAAACATGAAGGTAAATCTCTTGCTCAAATTCTTGTTCTTCTATCTCTATATTAGTGTTTACCAAATCTTGATTTGCTTCTACCAACTTTCTTCGAGATTTAGAAACGCCCCAATCTAAAATTGGCACTCCAATAGATAAAACCACATTTTGCTGTTGGTTAAAGTCTTGAAACAAATCATTAAAAACAGCTCCTTGTTGAGAAATACCAAAATTGGCTCTAAAGCTCATTTGTAATCTGTTATTTCCTTTAATTTCTGCAACATCTTGTTCTGCTTGCAATCTTCTTCTTCTAAATTCAATTACAGCTTTTCTATTTGCTCTTGCTTCTTCTAACGCTTTTTCTACGCTTACCGTAAATGTTGTTAATTCTTTGGGTGTTGAAAGTATGATGTTTTCTGTATCTAAAACTAAATATCTAGATAAGTTTTGAGAAGATCTTTTAAAATTGATTTCATTAGTAATTACTTCATTTTCTGAATTTAGCACAGATAATTCTATTTGTAATAAATCATTTTCGGCAATTTTACCCATTTTAAATCGCCCTTTAGATATTTGAAATAATGTATCTTGATTTGATAGGTTAGATTTTGCAATTCTAGATTGAATTTGTGCCTTTAATAAAGCAAAATATCTTCTACTAGTATTAGAAGAAATTTCTTCCATTCTTTCGATAAACTCTCTTTTTGCTTCCTCGTAAATTAAAGGCTCTATTCTTTTTTGCCATTTAAAAGGATTGTAAAAAAGTGAATTTTGGCTGTAGTTTAATGAAAACGGAATTACTGAAAATCCTGTTGATGCATTATCACCAAAAACATCTACTCTTTCCAATTGGGAACTTACAGAAATTGTACCCCCAGTTAAGGCAATATTCTGATTAAGAGATAAAGCACCATCAAAACTAGCTTGGTTAGATCTTACAAAAATATCCTGACCATTATCGTTCGTTAATCTGTTTACAGAATTAGAATATCTAGGTAGCGTAGCATCTAACCTTAATTGAGGTAAAAAACCTGCTTGATAGTTTCTGTATCTCCAATAACTTGCCTGATTTTGATTAAGCAATGCTTTGTAGTCTGGAGAATTTTTCTGTGCTATGGAAATGGCTTGTTCTAGTGTAATTTCTTGCTGACCATATGCAGCAATCGATAGCGCAAAAAGAAATGGAAATATTAGTTTTTTCATAGTTATTCGTGTCTAATAGCTTCAATAGGGCTTTTGTTAGCAGCAGATCTTGCTGGTGCTATACCAAAAATTAAACCTATTAATGTTGCAACAAAAAAGGATAATAAAATAGAACTTACAGATAAAATGGTTTCAATTCCTGTACTTAATTCTAAAATGTAGGAGGCTAAAACGCCTAAAGCAATGCCTATAATACCACCACCAATACTAACCAAAACAGATTCTGTTAAGAATTGTAGAATTACATCTTCTTGAGTAGCACCAATAGCTCTTATAATACCAATTTCTTTAGTTCTTTCTAAAACTGAGGCTAGCATAATATTCATAATACCAATTCCACCAATTAAAAGCGAAATACCAGCAATGATGCTTAAAACAATATTAAAAATTTGCTTTGTTTTTTGCTGTTGTTTTAACAATTGAATAGGAATAGAAATTTCAAAATCTAACATATCATTATGCCTTCTTTTAAGCATTCTGCTTAAAACATCTGCTGTAGCATTTAATTGCGAAGAATTCTCTACTTGAACTACTAATTTATCTAATTGATGATAATTACCTCTAGGTATTCTTTGTTTTGGCCCTTGTTGTTGCCCGCTAATAAAAATCATGCCTCCACCTGTTTCTATGGGTTTATCCATAATTGTTTTACGGTCTTTGTAGCGAACTAGAAAGGTTTTAATAGGTATATAAATATCTAAATTCATATCTCGAATACCTAAATTTTCTTGTGCATTATCAGATATAAATTTTTCTTCAATAACTCCAATTACCTGAAGCCAAACATCTTTAACTTTAATTTGTTTACCAATGGCACTTTCTCCTGTAAATAGTTTTTTCTCAATTTTTTTACCAATGATGCAGACAGGTAAAGAGTTTTCTACTTGGTTGTATGAAAAGTTTTTACCACTTTCTATAGCAATGTTAGAAGTTTCGAAATAGTTAGGAGCAACACCAATTAGTTTTACAGGATTTTGTCTTCCTTTTTTAATTACATATGTTTCTAAAACAACCTCTGGGCTAACAGATTTTACTGAAGGTACATTTTTTTTGATGCTATTTACATCTAGCATATCTAATCCTTTAGAAAAACGTATGGCTTCTAAGGCATCACCTTCTGAGCCTTCTTCATTCTCATTATCATCCTTTTCATCAGGAATAGGAGTAATTACAATATTATTAACACCAACTAACTCTAGTTGGGCAAGTATTTCTTTTTCTGCACCATTACCAATAGCAAGCATGGTAATTACAGCTGCAACACCAAAAATAATTCCTAAAGAGGTTAAAAGGGTTCTAACCTTATTGGCTAAAATTACACGAACAGCTTCACTAAAATTAGATTTTAGTTTCTCAATATAGATTTTGTTAAACATAAAACTAGTTTAGTTGAGCTATTTGATCATTCTCATAACCCTCAGGCTTGTTCAAATAAACTACATCATTTTCTGCTAAGCCTTCTGTGATAATAACAGAATCGTTATTCGAATCTCCAATTTTAACTTGTTTCTTTACCACTGAAAAACCAGATTTTTTATAAACGTAGGTAATTGAATCTTTAGAGAAAATAGCTTCTAAAGGAATGCTTAATACATCTTTCTTTTCGAAAGTCAATATTTTGTTTGAAGTTGTCATTCCTGGTCTAATATTGTCATTAGTTTCATTAAGTTTTATCATTACTTGAAAAACTTTAATGTCAGAACCTCTTTTGTTTTCACCAACATTGGCAACATCAGTAACGATACCAGGTATTTCAACATCAGGAAAAGCATCAAAACCTACCTTAACAGGTAAACCTTTTTTAATTTTTCTAATATCTACCTCATTCGCATAAGTTTTAGATTCCATTTTGGTTAAATCTGGTAAACTAGCAACTGTAGGATTCCATGGACTTATAGTAGAACCTACTTTTTTCTTAGAACCGTCCCAATTTTTGAAGTAAGTTATCATTCCATTTCCATCTGAATAAATGGTAAACGATTTTAACAACTCTAATAAATCGTTCAATTCTTTTCTAATTTTAGAAACCTCTGTGCCAACTTCAACCATTTTTGCATTGGCTTGTCTCTTTTTAATTCTGTAGTTTTCTTGCTTTTCTCTTAAATCTCTTTCTGATTTTTCTAAATCAATTTCTAGTTTTTTGATAGTTGCTGGTGGCTCATAAATAGATTGTTTTAATTCTAATCTAGTTTGCTCCATGCTAAAACTTAAATCTTTTATGGCATTCCTTTCTTGTTTTAAAGATAGGGTAGTGTCTAATTGTTGTTGTGTGTACTTAGATTGAGCCGTTTCTAGGTTTAATCTGGCATCAATAATTTGTTCATTAACCCCTGTAGGATCTAATCTTGCTACATAATCACCTACTTTAACTATTGAACCTTCAGGAACTAAATCTTGAATTTTTATATCTCTTAGTTTAAATTTTCTTAGATTTTCTGGTCCATTTATTTTCTTTAGACTTGTAGATTGTGCTTCACCAGAGGTAATTACTTCACTCACAAAATTTCCTTTTTGAACCTTTGTAGTTAAGTAAACTTCGCCATCATTAGAAGGCAAAAAATAGCTATAAATAAGGTAGATAGATATTAAGGAAATAACTGAGATTATTGCTATTTTCTTTTTAGACATGTTGATTGGTTTGAATTGGAGAATCAAATCTAACCAAAAAAGGAGTGCTTTAAAGCACTCCTTCTGTTAATGTTTTGTTTAAAAAAATGTTAAATCTAACTCAAGATTGCATTTAAAACCTCATTTGGTCTCATTGCATCTACAACTAAATCTTCATTTGGTAAGTAGTAGCCACCAATATTTACAGATTTACCTTGTATATCATTTAACTCTTTAACAATTTGAGATTCATTATTACTTAACGCTTCTGCAATTTTTGTGAACTCTTCTTTAAGTTCAGCATTTTTATCTTGATTTGCTAAGCCATCTGCCCAATATTTAGCCAAATAGAAATGACTACCTCTATTGTCTAATTCACCCACTTTTCTAGAAGGAGATCTGTTTTGGTCTAAGAAAGTGTCTGTAGCTTCATCTAATGTTTCAGCTAAAATTAATGCCTTTTCATTGTTAGTAGTTGTACCTAAATGCTCTAAAGAAACAGCTAATGCTAAGAATTCTCCTAAAGAATCCCATCTTAAATGATTTTCTTCTAAGAACTGCTCTACATGCTTAGGAGCAGAACCACCTGCACCTGTTTCAAACAATCCACCACCATTCATTAATGGTACAATAGATAACATTTTTGCAGAAGTACCAACCTCTAAAATTGGGAATAAATCTGTTAAATAATCACGTAAAACGTTACCAGATACAGAGATTGTATCTTCACCTTTCGCAATTCTTTCTAAAGTAAATTCTGTAGCTTTTACAGGTGATAAAATTCTGATGTCTAAACCAGATGTATCATGATTTTTAAGATATGTATTTACTTTTGCAATAATTTCTGCATCATGAGCTCTACTTTCATCTAACCAGAAAACTGCAGGTGTGTCAGAAGCTCTTGCTCTTGTAACTGCTAGTTTTACCCAATCTTGAATTGGTAAATCTTTAGTTTGACACATTCTCCAAATATCACCTTTTTCAACATTATGCTCAATCAAAATTTGACCATCTGCATCAATTACTTGCACTTTACCATCAGTAGCTATCTCAAAAGTCTTGTCATGAGAACCATATTCCTCTGCTTTTTGTGCCATTAATCCAACATTAGGTACTGTACCCATAGTTGTAGGATCAAAAGCACCATTCTTTTTACAAAACTCTATTGTAGCTTCATAAATACCAGCATAAGAACTATCAGGAATTATAGCTTTCGTATCTTGTAACTCACCATCTGCATTCCACATTTTACCAGAATTTCTAATCATTGCTGGCATAGAAGCATCTATAATAACATCAGAAGGTACGTGTAAGTTGGTAATACCTTTGTCTGAATTTACCATTGCTAAAGCAGGTCCGTTTTTATATATTTCTGCGATATCAGCTAAAATTTCTGCCTTTTTTTCTAAAGAAACTTCTTCTAAGTTACTAATTACATTTGCGAAACCAACATTTGCATCAACACCAATTTCATTAAAAGTTTCAGCATGCTTTTCAAACAAATCTTTGAAAAATATTTTTACTGCATGACCGAAAATAATTGGGTCAGAAACCTTCATCATAGTTGCTTTCATGTGTAAAGAAAGAAGTAAACCTTTTTCTTTTGCATCAGCCACTTGTTCCTCTAAAAAAGCTAATAAAGCTTTCTTGCTCATGGCAGTTGCATCTATAATTTCACCATCTAAAAGAGAAACTTTTGCTTTTAATACAGTTTCTTCACCTGAATTTGAAATATGTTTGATAGAAACATCAGTTGCCTTTGCTACAGTAACAGATTTTTCGCTGTTTGCAAAATCGCCACTTTTCATTGAAGCAACATGAGTTTTAGAGTCTGAACTCCAAGCACCCATAGAATGAGGATTTTTACGTGCATAATTTTTGATAGCTTTAGGTGCTCTTCTGTCTGAATTTCCTTCACGTAATACAGGGTTTACAGCAGAACCTTTTACTTTATTGTATAATGCTAAAATACTTTTTTCTTCTTCTGTAGTTGCATTTTCTGGATAATCTGGAATATTATATCCTAATTTTTGTAGTTCAGAAATTGCTTCTGTAAGTTGAGAAACAGATGCACTAATATTTGGTAATTTAATAATGTTAGCTTCTGGTTGTTTTGCTAAATCTCCTAAAATTGATAAAGCATCTTCTACTTTTTGATTCTCTGTTAAGTAGTGAGAAAAATTAGCTAGAATTCTAGCCGCTAAAGAAATGTCTTTAACTTCAATTTCTATATTAGAAGATTTTGTAAAGGCTTTTACTATTGGTAAGAAAGAACGTGTTGCTAAAGCTGGTGCTTCATCCGTTTTTGTATAAATTATTTTAGCCATTTATGATAAGTTTAAAGTATCTTAAAATTGAATTTATTATATAAAAAATATGCTCAATATTTGAGCGAGGCAAATTTAAGAATTACAGATGTATTTTTTGTTATTAAATACTTAATAGTTCAGAGGTTTTTGTGTGAAATCTGTAAAAGGAAGTAAGTTTGGAACAATTTATTTAAACATAAAAGCCATATTTAACAATTACTTGCAAAATATGGCTTTCTTGAAACTCATAAATTAGATGAATGAATATCACATCCTTATTTATGGTTTCAACGATATTTAAAATTTAGTAAGGGCATAGCCATAACTATTTGATAAATATCACTTAAATTTTAATACTAAAAATTTAATTATAAAGAACTTTATTCTTTAAAATTTACAATTTCATTTTAAGGTTGTTGAAGACTCTAAGTTTAATGTTTTGTAAATTCTGAAATAAAGATAATTTGAACCAATCGTAATTTAAAATATTTTCAAATTATTTAGTTAACAAACTATGAACTAGACTTATAAACATTTGTTAACTAAAAAAGCACTGTATTAAATACAGTGCTCTTAAATATATAGTATTGAAAAAGATTATCTTCTTTTTTCAGTAATTCTAGCTTTTTTACCAGTAAGACCTCTAAAGTAGAAAATACGAGCTCTACGTACTTTACCTCTTTTGTTAACTTCAATTTTTTGAATAGATGGTAAGTTTACAGGGAAAATACGCTCTACACCTACAGTACCAGACATTTTTCTGATTGTAAATGTTTCAGAAGATCCTGATCCTCTTTTTTGAATTACAACCCCTCTAAAAAACTGAGTTCTAACTTTTTCACCCTCTTTAATTTCATAATAAACAGTGATAGTATCACCTGCTGCAAATTCTGCAAATTCTTTTTTTGTTACGAATTCGTCTTGTACAAATTTTATTAAAGATTCCATATCTTATAATAGTTTATAGTTTTACTTAAACAACATTCACGTATCTCGTCAGAGGTTATTTTAGCGAGTGCAAATTTAGTAATTATTTTTAATTGAGGAAATTTAATTCGTTTATTTTTTAGGCTGATAATTAGTGAGATACAATCTGAAATTTTGATTTTAACGACTAATCATCTAGTAAATCTGGCCTTATTTCTTTTGTTCTTTTATAAGCTTCATTGCTTCTCCAATCTTCAATTTTCGGAAAATTACCCGACAATAAAATTTCAGGAACCTTTAAACCTTCAAAATCTGCAGGCCTTGTGTAAACAGGAGGAGATAATAAATTGTCTTGAAAAGAATCTGTAAGTGCAGATTGTTCATCACCAATAACTCTTGGAATTAATCTTACAATGGCATCCACTAAAACTGCAGAAGCCAATTCACCGCCAGTTAAAACATAATCGCCAATAGAAATTTCTTTTGTAATAAATTTATCTCTTATTCTTTGGTCTACACCTTTATAATGCCCTGTTAAAATAAGAATATTTTCTTTTAATGATAATGTATTTGCAGTAGATTGATTTAGTGTTTTTGCATCTGGAGTCATATAAATTATTTCATCATATGTTCTTTCTGCCTGTAATTTTTTGATGCAATTAGAAATTGGTTCTATCATTAAAACCATACCTGCACCACCACCAAATTGAGTGTCATCTATTTGTTTGTAATTGCCTAAACCATATTTACGCAAGTCGTGAATTACAATTTCTGCAAGCCCTTTTTCTTTAGCACGTTTTATGATAGAATGATTAAAAGGACTTTCTAATAAACCTGGAGCTACTGAAATAATATCTATTCGCATGTGGCAAAATTAATTTTTAAAAATAAAATAGCAGTATAATTTTAAGATAAATCTTAATCGTTAATACTCATGTGAAACAAAGCATCACCTTTATTCACAATCGGAGTTTTATTTATGCAAAAAACATACCCATTGAATGGTGCGTAAACCTTCTTCTTAAATTCTCCAAAAGGATCTTGAATTACCCCAAGTACTTCTTTTTTCTTTACTAAAGCACCATTTTGAACCCTTACTTTAAACATACCAGAATCTGATGCTCTAATCCATTTTGCTTTTTTAATAAATATTGGTGTGGCTCTAACATTAATTTCACCTTCAATTAAACCTAAATGTATCAATACATTTCGTGTACCATTTACCCCTTCATTTATAATTGTTGGACTAAGTTCTTTTGATTTTCCTCCTTCAAAAAGTAAAACGGTTTTACCCATTTTATGCAATGTTTCTCGTAAAGATTTTATGATTGTATTCGAATGCACAATCATTGGTGGATTGAATATTTTAGCCAGTTCTAAACCTTTAGCATCGTCTTTATTACATCTAATTTGAGCAATATTATCTCTTTCTCCTCCTCCCGTATGAAAATCAATTACATAATCTACATAAGGAGCAATTTTTTCTGAAAACTGATAAGCAAATTGACCAGCTAATGAACCGCTTTTGCTGCCTGGAAACATTCTATTTAAATCTCTACCATCAGGAAATTCTCTAGTCTGAATTAAATAACCAAAAATATTAAAAACAGGAATACATATAATAGTTCCATTTTTGGGTTTATTCAATTTAAGATCAATAATTTCTCTTACAATACCAACTCCATTAGTTTCATCTCCATGAATACCTGCAAGCAGTAAAACAACTGGTCCTGGATTTTTAGAATGTTCTATAATTACAGGTACATTAACTGTAGTTCTAGTATGTAATTTGGCAATTTTTAGGTCGATTACAGTACGTTTTCCTTCAGGAATAACTTTGCCTAAAAGAGTAAAAGGATTATTCGACATGTATTTCTAAATAACGTATAATTTCTTTGGCAATATTTTTACCAGTTGCAATTTCTATACCCTCTAAGCCTGGAGATGAATTTACTTCTAACACTAAAGGACCTTTAGAAGATTGAAGCATATCTACACCAGCTACACCTAAGCCTAGGGCTTTAGTTGCTTTTAAAGCCGTTTTTTCTTCTTCATCTGTTAATTCAATTACAGTTGCGTTTCCACCTCTGTGTAAATTTGATCTAAATTCACCCTCTTTTCCTTGACGTTTCATAGCACCAACAACTTTACCATCAACCACAAAAGCTCTAATATCTGCACCACCTGCTTCTTTAATAAATTGTTGCGCAATAACTCTTGCACCTAAACCATTAAAGGCTTCTAATACTGAGGTTGCTGCATTTTTCGTTTCAGCCAAGACTACACCTAAACCTTGAGTACCTTCTAACAATTTTAAAACTAATGGAGCACCACCAACAGAATCTACAACATGCTCTACATCTTTAGTGTAATTGGTAAAAACGGTTTTTGGTAAGCCAACTCCAGCTCTGGCTAAAATTTGTAAACTACTCAGTTTATCTCTAGATCTGGTTAAAGCAATAGAACTTACAGAAGTAAAAACTTTCATCATTTCAAACTGACGAATAACTGCAGTGCCATAAAAAGTTACAGAAGCTCCAATTCTTGGTATAATTGCATCTACGTTTTCTATATATTCCCCTTTATAATAAATTTTAGGAGATTTTTTTTCGATAACTATATCACACTTTAAATGATCTACAACTATTACTTCGTGCTTTCGTTTAACTGCAGCCTCAACTAATCTTTTTGTAGAGTACAATTTTGGATTTCTAGATAGAATAACAATTCTCATTTATTTGTTTTTTAATTTGTGTGATATATTCTTTTTTGCGGTGTCTATGATAAACTTTTTATTCAAAAACTTTCTGCCAATTAAAATAGGGAATTTCATGTCTTTTCGTTCACTTAAAGTCAAATAAATTGGAAAAGATTGGTTAAAAATAAAAATGGATGTTTGAATCATGAATCTTTGCTCAGCTATTCCATTAGAACTTTTTACAATTTTAGAAGTGTAGTTCTTAAATGTAAACTCTTTATGATTATAAAATTCATGTTCAGGATCTAGAAGCGTAAATTTTAGGTATTGTTCATTTTCTAGATTTACCTCCTTAATGTTAGAGCAATGAATAGAAGAGGTGTATGCACCTGAGTCTATTTTGATATCTATGTCTAAAAGAGAAAGTTCTGGAAAATCAGCCTTGTCAACTCTTCCAATCGTTAATTTCATGTATGAATTTTAAAGATAGTAAAACTACAAATTCTTAATGAGTTTGTCTATTTAAAATACTGCAATAATTAGAATAAAATACTACAATAATTAGAGACTTGCTATTGCAGCTTCTGCACACCTTTCACCATCCATAGCTGCAGAAATAATACCACCTGCGTAGCCACCACCTTCGCCACAAGGAAATAAACCTTCTATTTCTGGGTGTTCTAAATTTTCTTTTCTAGGGATGTTAATGGGAGATGATGTTCTAGATTCTACACCTACAATATTAGCTTCATTTGTAAAGTAGCCATGCATTTTACTACCAAATGCTGGGAATCCTTTTCGTAATCTACCACCAATAATTTTTGGGAGCAAAGAATGCAAAGGTGCCGAATTTAATCCTGGTTGATAAGAAGTATCATTCAAGTCTGTAGATAATTTTCCATCTACAAAATCTACCAACCTTTGGGCTGGAGCAGTTTGTGTTCTTCCACCAGCATAAAAAGCTATTTTTTCTAAATCTTTCTGGAATTGTAATCCTTTTAAAGGGCCTAAATGTTCGTATTTCTTAAAATCTTTATCAATATCTAGTTCAACTACAATACCTGAATTCGCAAATTTGTTGTTTCTTCTACTTGGAGACATCCCATTTACAACCACTTCATCATCTGCAGTTGCTGCTGGTACAATAAATCCTCCTGGACACATACAAAAAGAATAAACTCCTCTATTATTTACTTGATGTACCAAACTATAGGCTGCTGCAGGGAGTAATTCATCTCTTTCTCCAGAACAACTGTATTGAATTTGATCTATAATTTCTTGGGGATGCTCAACACGAACACCCATTGCAAAAGATTTTGCTTTTATGGCTATTTTTTTTGTGTGTAATAATTCGTAAATATCTCTTGCTGAATGACCTGTAGCTAATATTACAGAGTTTACAGCCATTTCTTTATCATTGTTTAATTGTAATGCTTTGATTTTATTTTTTTTAATAATAAAATCGGTAACAGTACTATTAAAATGAATTTCACCACCAAAGTTTAAAATGGTTTCACGAATCGTTTGAATAATTTTAGGCAATTTGTTCGTGCCAATATGAGGATGAGCATCTATTAAAATTTGCTCTGTAGCTCCATGAAAAACTAGGTTTTCAAAGATTCTTCTAACATCACCTCTTTTTAAACTTCGAGTATATAATTTACCATCAGAATAAGTACCTGCACCACCTTCGCCAAAACAATAATTAGAGTTACTATTTACTTTATGATCTTGATTAATGGCTTTTAAATCTCTTCTGCGTTCTTGAACATTTTTACCACGCTCTAAAACAATGGGTTTGAAACCTAGCTCAATACATCTTAAGGCAGCATACATGCCTGCAGGACCAAAACCTATTATATGAATTTCTTTGGCTTTAGAAACATCTTTATAATCAAAAATATAATCTGATTTTTCTGGAATTTCTTGATTAATGTATACAGCAACTTTGTAGTTAAAAATGGTTTCTTTTTTACGAGCATCTATAGATTTTCTAAGAATTTTAACCGCTGTAATTTCTGTACGAGGTATTTTTAAAAATTTTGAGGCTTTATGAATGAGAATGTCTTCTTTACGTTCTTCAATTAAATTTACACGTAATTGTATTTCTTTTATCATTTAAGGTAATAAATTATAGCGCTTGAAGCTGATCTAAAATTCGTTGATACTCTACAATACTCTCATCTAAAACCTTAGTAATAGGCTGTAGACGTTCTTTAATAATTGGTTCTGGATCTAAATTCTGAGCTCTTTTTTCTAATGATGTAATTTCTTCTAAACAACTTACACCCATTAAACCTAAAGATGATTTTAGGAAATGGCATATACTACGTACTTCTTCATAATTTACATTATCCATACTTTTTTTTAGCAAAGCTAATCTTGGTTTAGTGTCAGATAAATAAACTGTAACTAGCTGTATTAAAGAATCTTTATCCGAAGAAAAAAAACTTTTTAAAGAAGTTAAGTCTACAACTTCGCTGGTTAATATGTTTTCAATTTGCATAATGTATTTTATTTAGGGGCTCTTTTAGAAGTCTAATTTTAGAGCAAAGATAGATAAAAACTGCTATTTATCTTTTTATTTGATTATCTTGGTTTTTTAAGGATGCAATTTAATTGTGATAACCTACATACCCCTACAAAAAATATGAGTCAAAATAGTAAAATAGTTCTAGCAGAAGACAATTCTGTTTTATCTCTCCTTTTAAAATTTCGATTAGAAAAAGAAGGTTATATACTCTTTATAGCTAAGGATGGTAAAGAAGCCATAGAATTTATAGAAACTGAAAATCCAGATTTAATTTTAACAGACGTTATGATGGATTATTATAGTGGTTTAGAGATCATTAGCCATGTAAGAAATAAGCTTGAAAGCAAGACGCCTATTTTGGTGTTTTCTTCTTCTGGACAGGAAGAAATGGTTTTAAATGCCTTTAATTTAGGTGCTAATGATTTTATGAGTAAACCATTAAGCCCTAATGAATTAACGATTAGAGTTAAGCGTATGTTAATGAAGATTTGATGAGATTTCCTTTAATAGAAAATATAATTTGGACATTAGTAGTAGTACTAATTGTGGCAGTTATAGTTTTAATTATTTATCTAAAAATTTTAAGACGTAATATTAGAGTTGTTGAGTCTAGAAGCCAAAAATACACCAACTATATTGAGGGTTTATTAATTGAATATTTACATCTAGATCAATCATCAGAAAATTTTTTAAAAACGCAAAAAAAAATAATTTCAGAATTTAAGAAAGGGGTAAAAAATCGCAGAAAAAGAAGAATTATTACTAGTACTTTTTTAAAGTTAAGTCAGCAGGTGTCTGGAAATGTTATAGATATTATGCATAATTTATATGAAGAAATTGGTCTAATTTATTTTGCAAAACAAAAAATAAAAAGCAAAAAGTGGAATATTATTGCTTTAGGTATTCGCGATTTAAGACAGTTTGAGGTTAAAAAATTTGCACCAATAATTAAAAAGTTTGTAAATCATAAAAAAGAAGAAGTGAGGAGAGAGGCACATCTTTACTTTTTAGAATTATTTGAGTTTGAGGGTTTACAATTTTTAGATACGCTAGAATTACCACTGTCTGAATGGGATCAAATAGAATTATTAATTGAAATCGAAAAATTTGATAATCAGCACTTATTAGATGTAAAGAAATGGCTAAAGTCAGAAAATGATTATGTAATTCTTTTCATTTTAAATATTGTAAAGATTTTTAATCGATTAGAAACTAAAAAGCTTTTGTTAGAATTATTGCATCATGAAAATTTAGATATTAGGCTAAAAACTATAGAAGTTGTTACTTATTTCGAAATTACAGAAGCCAAAGAAATATTGGTAGAAAAATTTGAAAGCTTAACTATTAAAGAGCAAAAAGCGCTCTTTGAGTTTTTAGAAAAGGTAGCCACTAAAAACGATAGTTTATTCGTTTTAGAACATATAAAAGATTCAGATTTTGAAATTAAGAGCAAGGCATTAACAATTTTAAAGAAGCATGATAAAGAGTTGTATAATAAATTAGATAAAAGCTCTGAAGATGAATCTTATAATAGAATAATAGAGTATTTAGATTATAGTTATGGATTTTAATGAAGTTTTAAGAAATACCTTACTTTTTTTTCACTACTTCTTTTTAGTGTTTACGCTGCTAATTATAGGCTCTTATATACTTTTGGCTATATTTTCATCTAAAGAAACAGTAGATTATTTAAAGAAAAACAGCTTTGTTTACCATAAAGATCTCTTAAACTCCTCAATAGCTCCATCCATTTCCATAATTGCACCTGCGTACAACGAAAGTTTAAATATTGTAGAAAATGTACGATCGTTATTGTCTACGCATTATGTAAATTATGATGTTATTATTATTAACGATGGTAGCAGTGATGATAGTTTAGAAAGACTAATTAAGGCTTATGATTTAGAAAAGGTAGAATATTTAATCAATCAGAAAATACCCACAAAACCATTAAGAGCTGGGGTATTTAAATCAAAAAATCCTGCATTCGAAAAATTAATTATTGTTGATAAAGAAAATGGGGGTAAGTCTGATGCACTAAATTTTGGAATTAATATTAGCAACAGCAAATACTTAGCGTGCATAGATGTAGATTGTTTATTAATGGCAGATTCACTGCAAAGAATGGTAAAACCATTTTTAGAATATACAGATAGAAAAGTAATTGCTTCTGGAGGTGTAATTCGTATTGCAAACTCCTGTAAAATAGAAAACGGAAAATTAATAGAGGTCAATTTTCCTGATAAATGGCTAGAAAGAGTTCAGATTTTAGAATATTTAAGATCTTTTTTATTGGGTAGAATGGCTTGGGCAAAACTTAATGGTTTACTTGTTATTTCTGGTGCGTTTGGCATGTTTGATAGGGAAATAGCTATAAAAGTGGGTGGTTATGATATTACTACTGTAGGTGAAGATATGGAGATCATTGTACGAATGAGGAAGTATATGGAAGAGCAAAATCTGAAATATAAAGTAGCTTACATTCCAGATCCTTTGTGTTGGACAGAAGCTCCTAATGATCGAAAAATCTTAATATCTCAAAGAAATAGATGGACAAGAGGAACCATAGAAACTTTAAAAACGCATAGAAATATAGGTTTGAATTATAAATATAGATTGTTAGGTCTTTTAAGTTTTCCTTACTGGTTTATATTTGAAAGAATAGCGCCAATTGTAGAAGTTTTGGGTATGCTATATTTTTTGTTTTTGGTGGTTTATCAACCTTTAAATTGGAGTTTTGTGGTGGGGCTTTTTTTATTAGCTTATCTATTTTCGCTTCTATTTTCTTTCATAGCTGTCTTTACAGAAGAGTTTACTTACCATCAATATAAGAAGAAAGGTATTGGTTTAAAACTGGTGCTTACCATATTTTTAGAGCCTTTTATATTGCATCCTTTAGTATTGTATGCAGCTATAAAAGGAAACATAGATTATTATTTTAATAAAAATAAAAAATGGGGTGTAATGGTTAGAAAAGGTCTTTCTAGTAAATAATGATATTTTAAACAATCACTATGAAAATTAAAACAATAAGAGAAAAAAATAGAGCTTATATTCTACTGTGTTTTGCATTAATGCTCACCTTTTGGATGATAAGTGTTTTCGAAATTACATCTACGTATTTCAGTGGTAAAGAATTACCAAATTTATTTGAACTCATTGTTTTTAAACTATTAAATCATTTATACACAGTATTATTCATCTTTCTTATTTTCTTACCTTTTTATCATTTGTTAGCCAGTAAGAAATATAAATATGGGGCAGTATTTATTAAGGTGGTGTTTGTGATTTTAACTCTTATAGAGTTTTCTTTAACCAAGTATAGCCTTACCACGCTTTTAAATTTGGGTGCAGATTTATTAGGCTATTCTTTAGATGATATTTATTTAACTGTAACTTCATCAGAAAGCACTTCTGTATTTTATTTTCTACCATTTATTATTTTTCCATTGTTGTTTATAGTGAGCAGTGTTTTTCTTAAAAAATCTCCTTATTACAAGCATTATGGAAGAATATTTATTATAACAACGATAATTGTTGTTGCAATAAAATTAACGATCAGTGATTTTTCTAATGCTAAGTATCAAAATAAGATGTACTATTTTGTTACAGATGTTATCAATTATGAAATTGGAAAAAAGGATGTGCAAGCTGTAAAATTAGATGGTAGTAATGAATATCCGTTTTTAAGAGAGTCATCAGAAATAAAGGATGTTTTAGGTCCGTTTTTTACCATTAAAGAAGAAAAACCTAATGTTGTAGTTATACTTGTAGAAGGTTTAGGTTCCGAGTTTGTTGGGGATAAATACTATAGTGGTTTTACACCTTATTTAAATTCGTTAATTCCGAAATCTTTATTCTGGCCTAACTTTTTAAGTAACACAGGTAGAACATTTGGGGCTTTGCCTTCGCTCATGGCTTCTGTACCTTTTGGCAATAAAGGTTTTCTAGAAATAGAAGATACACCAACACATTTATCATTATTTAGTGTTTTAAAGAAAAATGGATATACAACTTCTTTTTTCTCTGGAGACCAATCTAGTTTTGACAAAAAAATAAACTTTTTAGATTATAATGGTTTAGATAATGTCATCGATGAAAATAAATACGACAGCTCTTATCCTAAATCTACAAATGGAGATACAGGTTTTAGCTGGGGATATTCAGATTATGAAATTTTTAAAAGAACATTGGTCGAATTAAAAAATACTAAAGGCCCAAGGTTAGATTTAATTACAACGCAAACCATACATGAGCCATTCGATTTTCCTGTTAAAGAAACCTACTTAAAAAAAGTTGATAGTATAATTAATTCAGATACAGATTTAGAGGTAACTGATAAACAAATAACAGCCAACAAAGAAATTTTTGCTAGTATTTTATATGCTGATAAAAGTATAGAAATGTTTATAGAATCTTACAAGAAAAGAGCAGATTACAACAATACTATATTCGTTATTAGTGGAGATCATAGGTTAATTCCAATTGCACAGAAAGATCAATTATGTAGGTTTAATGTGCCATTGTTCATCTATAGCCCAATGTTAAAACAAACTTCAAAAATGAATTCAGTATCCTCACATTTAGATGTTACACCAAGTTTGTTGGCTTTCTTATCAAAGAACTATAATATTACCATACCTCAAAAAGCACCATGGATTGGCACAGGGATAGATACTGCACAAACCTTTAGAAACATTCATAAAATACCCTTAATGCGTTACAAAGGCAGTTTAAATGATTTTGTTTACAAAGATTATATGTATTCTAGTGGAAACTTGTTTAAAATAAAAGACAATTTTAACACTTATAAATTAGAAGACAATACCATTGAAGCTGAAATAAAAAAGCAATTGAACGAGTTTAAAAGTCTAAATGCTTATGTTACACAGAATGATAAAATTTATCCTTTTAATAAAAACGATGTTATTAAAGAAGTGTATAAGTTTAAGCCTGAAGAGTTAAAGAAAGTAGAACAATTAACGGCTAATCTTAAATTAAATGAAATGTTTATGCTAGCTAGAGAAAAAGCCTTTAATGAAGAAAGAGATTTGGCGCGTTTAATTTGTAATTATATTCTTAGAAAAAACTCAAATTATATCGATGTAAGAATTTTAAAAGGAAGAACATTTGCTTGGGATGGTAAATATACAGAAGCAGAAGAAGAATTGTTAAATGCTTTAGATAGAGCGCCTTATTATGATGATGCCTATTTAGCATTATTAGATATGTATTGGTGGTCTTCTCAAAACGACAAAGCCAAAGTAATAGCAAAAAAGGCAAAAGAAAATAAAATTTTGAACGATGATATTGCCTTTAAATTGGCTAGAGCTTATAAAACAATGGGAAATATTAAAGATGCTGAAATAGTAATGGACAGTATTTTAAAGAAGCAACCTAAGAATGATGCATATATCAAATTTAAAGAATCATTAAAATGATAAAAAAAATAATACCCTTAATAGTGCTGTTTAGTGTAATGATTTTTTCTACGGATAAATTAGTGGCGCAGAAAAAAGTATTTAATGGTAATCCTGATACTGCCTTTAAAACAGCCAGAGAACTAGCTTTTAATGGTAAAAGAAAGCAAGCACAAGATTCTTTAAAATTTATTTTAACGAAGTATCCAAACTATTTGGGTATTCGTGCTTTCTTGGCAAGTACTTATTCTTGGGATGGTAGCTATGCCAAAGCAAGAAAAGAGTTTAAATATGTGTTAGATAGAGATAAAGAAAGAAAAACAGATTGGATAGCTTATATTAAAAACGAACAATATGCAGAAAAATATTATAAGGCATTAGAGCTTTCAAACAAAGCCTTAGAAGTATTTCCTGGAGATGCAGAGTTAATGCAATTAAAAGCCAAATCTGAGTTTAATAGAGGTAATAAAGATGAAGCTTTAATAACAATTACAGAGGCTATAAAACTGAATCCTGATAACCAAGAAGTTTTAAATTATAAAAATTC
The DNA here is from genome assembly GCF_036864555.1 of Polaribacter sp. P097. Lineage (NCBI taxonomy): Bacteria > Pseudomonadati > Bacteroidota > Flavobacteriia > Flavobacteriales > Flavobacteriaceae > Polaribacter > Polaribacter sp. P097. The sequence continues at coordinate 74,348 of NZ_JAZETJ010000002.1, forward strand.
TTTGGAAACCTCTTTAAGCTTTAATACAATTGGTATTAGTGTTTCCACAGATTATTACGATTTTGACGGTGATAATGGTAGAGCAAATATGTATTACAGCTCATTTTCTTATGCAAGACAAACAAAATTTGGAAGTATCAATGCAAGAATAAATTATTCTAATAGATTCGAAACAGATAATTATCAATTAGAAATAGACTTATATCCGAGAATTGCCAAAGGTTTGTATGCTTATGTTAGTGGAGCTTTTTCTAATAGTCCTTTAAATCCTACACAACGTTATGGTTTTGAATTGTTTAAATCCTTACCAAAAAGTTTCGAAGCTTCATTAGGTTTTAGATGGTTAAAGTTCTCTACAGAAACTATTATTTATACTGGTTCTGTTGGTTGGTATACAGGTAATAGTTACTGGGCATTTAGAACTTATGTTACGCCTGGAGAACCAGGAACAAGTAAATCTGGTCGATTAATTTATAGAAAATACACAAGTGATGCAGATAATTATTTGACAGTAGAGGCAGGCTTTGGAGCATCACCTGCATTAGATCGATTTGCACCAGGTTTCTCTGGTGATGAAATTTTTCAATTAGATTCTCAAGCCTTAGTTTTAGGCTATTATTTTTCCACCAAAAACAAGAAAAATTTATGGGGATTCAATGCTAGTATGTTTAGAGAGGAAAAACCATTTTCGAAAGGAGATTACTTTCTATATCCTACTTTAGGAGTTTCTTATGCTATACGTTTTAGATAGATGTATTAACTTCTGTTTTTCTTTGTTTGTTCTGTAAAACATCAAAATATAAAAAGTCTAAAATATGTTCTTTTGCCTCAAAAATGGGTCTGGAGTTCCAACTATGGTCTCCATTTTTTACAGTATATAAATAGTACGATTTATCTATTTTCTTTAAATGATCTGCAATCGCTCTTGAGCCAAATAATTCCAAATAACCTTCATCTGTAGTCTTACAATAATGATGAGGAGCTATGTTGTAAGGTACAAGCTCATCTTTAGTGCCGTGAAATAATTGAGTAGGAATAGCAGTTTTTGAATTAATGTTTTTTAAGGTAGTTAAGGCACCTGCCATAGATACTAAACCTACAATTTTTACATCATCATTTAAAATAGTGTTGTTGTAAGCATAGGCAAAATGTAAAATGGCTTCTGCACCAGCACTTGAACCAACTAATATAATTTTGTTTGTATCTATTTTAAAACGTTTTTGTTTTTTTAATAAATATTGAATGGCATAACTAAGATCTTTAGAAGCTTCATCAAAAGCTTTTATTTTTAAATCGGCTTTTGTACTGCACCCAAAACCAATTCCTTTCATGGTTAATCTGTAAGAAATTGATGCAACATTGTAGCCAAATTTTGCAAATTCAGTAGAGAATGTTTTAGAAACGTCATCATTCCTTTTTCCTCCAGAAAATCCACCTCCATGAACATAAATAATTAGTGGTCTTATAGTTTTGAGTTTTTTTGGTCTGTATAAATCTAGCTTTAGATTCTTTTCTAATTTTAATTTATGATAGGTAAATGTTCTTTTTTTAACTTTAAAACTATCTGTAAGATAAAGTTTTTGAGCCGATAATTGACCAAAACTTAGTACAGAAATTATTACAAGAAGTTTAAATTTTGATGCCATTATTCGTTTTTTCTTTTTCTTTTATCAATCAATTTTCTAAGCTGTACATACAAAAAAGCATTTGTTTTTGCATAATAAAAAGAGATAAAACAAACAATCACTAAAAAAAGAGCTGCACCAAAAATTGCTTCTGTTGGGTTTAAACTTTTTCCAAATATATGTTTAAAACCAAGTCCAGTAAAACTACCATAAATTATGATAAAGTGAATAACATAAATGGATAGCGTTTTTTGGCCAATTTTTAAAAGAATCGGAATTTTTAAAAAGTTTTCGAATGCATAGAAAAAGGCAAAGTAAAGCAAAACATTACCTAATCTTGTAAACAAATAATTATAGCTTGCTGAATCCATAAATAATTGAATATCAAATAATTTTGATAAATAAACTAAAATGGCAGATGAGTAGCTAATCAAAATAATTCCTACAATCGTAAAAATCGAAATCATTATTTCCTTGAAATATTGCTTGTGTACATTTTTATAATAAATAGTTGCAACAAATGCGCCAAATGCGACATAACCAAACCATGGAATTATGGTAAAAACAGAACCATTTGTCTTAGAAATATAATTGTTTAAAAATATAGGAAGGCTGTCAACTGAAATACCTCTGTATAAGGGTTCGCACACAAAAATACTTATTGCTAAAACTAGGGTTACTGCTGAAAAAAGATAGGTTTTCTTTAGTGAAAAGAAATAAATAGATATAATTAAAATAAGGCTAAGTCCAATAATTTGTAGAACATCAATCACCAAAAAATAGGTATTAAAGTGCCCTGTGAGCCAAGCTAAAAAAGGGATTCTTAGCAAATAACCTACACCTATTAAAAAAAGTCCTCTTGTAATTCCTTTACGCATCCTTTTTTTATCTTCATTTTTTTCTTTCGCTCTAAGAAGAAGGTAGGTAAATATTAGACCAGAAATTGTAAAAAAAGTGGGTGCTGTTATTCCTCTAAAATAAGACCAAATTTTATAAGTAGTAAATTCAGGATTTCTAAAAACAGGATCAATTAAAGCATCAATAAAATGACCTTGAAGCATCATTAAAATAGCAAATGCTCTAACAATATCAATAAAATATAATCTACTGTTTCTCAAAAAGATAAGATTTTTAGGGGAAGATACTTAAAATTGAGAGAATTTAGATTTTACGAGTTTTGTTAAGTAAGTAAAAATCTGCTAAAACTAAAGCTGTCAATGCTTCTACGATAGGTACAGCTCTTGGTACAACACAAGGATCGTGTCTTCCTTTTCCTGTAATTTCTGTAACTTCATTTTCAGAATTAATAGTTTGTTGAGCACTCATAATAGTCGCTACTGGTTTAAAAGCAACCCTAAAATACACATCCATACCATTAGAAATTCCACCTTGTACACCACCAGATAAATTAGATTGTGTAGAACCATCTGCATTAAAAATGTCATTATGTTCAGAACCTCTCATTTTTGCTCCACAAAATCCACTTCCAAACTCAAAACCTTTAACAGCATTAATAGACAACATTGCTTTACCTAGTTCTGCATGAAGCTTATTAAAAATAGGCTCTCCTAAACCAATTGGCATATTTTGAGCAACGCAAGTAATTGTGCCACCAATAGTATCACCAGCCTTGCGTATTTCTTTAATTTTTGTAATCATCTTCTCTGCACTTTCTTCATCAGGACAACGAACAATATTTTGTTCTGTTTTCGAAAAATCAACATCTTGATATGGTTTTTCCATAAAGATGTCTCCTACTGATGATGTAAATGCATTAATTTTAATTGATGAAATTAGTTGTTTAGCCAAAGCTCCAGCAACAACCCAATTTGCAGTTTCACGTGCAGAACTTCTTCCTCCACCTCTAAAATCGCGTAATCCATATTTCTGATCATAAGTATAATCAGCATGGGAGGGTCTGTAAACGTTAGTATTGTGATTGTAGTCTTTGCTTTTTTGATTTGTATTTTTAATAATAAAACCAATAGAAGTACCAGTTGATTTACCTTCAAAAATACCAGATAAAAACTCTACAGTATCTGGCTCTTTTCTTTGTGTAACTATTTTTGATTGTCCAGGCTTACGTCTGTCCAAATCTTTTTGAATTGCATCTAGATCGATTTCTACACCTGCTGGAAAACCATCAATTACACCTCCAATAGCTGTTCCATGAGATTCTCCAAACGTAGTTAGCTTTAATAAATTACCAAAAGAATTAAAAGACATCAGTATTAATTAAGATTAAGCAACAAATATAATAAAGACTAGAACTAATCACTATTCTTCTTATTGTAAATACGATTTCTAATTTTCTGGAATATTTTTAAAGTTCTGTTATTTAGTGTGTTAAAAAAATAAAATAGCCATATTCAAAAAAAATAAAAATTATTGGAATTTTTGTTTCACAAAATAAAAAAGCTTTCTATATTTGCATCCGCATTCAGGAAATACCTGATGAGACACTTGGAGAAATGGCAGAGTGGTCGAATGCGGCAGTCTTGAAAACTGTTGACTGTAACAGGTCCGGGGGTTCGAATCCCTCTTTCTCCGCAAAAAAAAATCCCGTAAGAAATTACGGGATTTTTTAGTTTTTAGATTTTTCTATTTAAATTTTTCTTTTAATCTACTTTTTAGGTAGGTTGTATTTTTGAGTCCGACTTTTTTGGCAGTTTCTTTTAAACTAATTCTCGGATTTTGTGATATGATTTCTTGAGCCACATTTAACCTGCACTCAATCATTAACTGATTTGGGGTTTGCCCAAAAATAGCCTTGGTTCTTCTAGTTAATGTTTTTGTAGAAATTTCAAATTCTTCTGCCAATGATTCTATGGAAAAATTAAAATTATCTACGTTTTCAAAAAGAATTCGTTCTGTTTTGGTTTTAAAATCTTCAAATTGATCATTAGTGTCTAAGTCTAATTTACTTTTAGAAGAAAGTACTGTTTTGTGATATACAATTGCCCTTGAAATAATGTTAACTAGTTCTTCTTTGAAAAAAGGCTTGTAAACATAATTATCTATACCCAACCTTAGCATTTTTTTCTTCTTATCTAAAGAAGTAAGTGATGTTATTATGATAATAGGAAACTCGTATTTCTTCTGCTTAATTTTAGAAACTAACTCAAAACCATCCATTTCTGGCATGTTGTAATCAGTAATTAGCAAATCAATATTAACCTTAGAAATGGTATCTAAAGCTTCTTCGCCACTTTTTGCTTCTAAAACTTCATAATCAGATAAGATACTAAAAACATAGATCCTAGAATCTATAGAATCATCAACGACTAAAATTTTAGTTTTCATAAATTTTTAAGGCTAAACAGAAGGTTTATAAATCTAAAATAGTAATTTTTATTGGAAAAAGATCAATTATTAATTCGGAACTATATGAATATAAAATAATTATACAATCAGTTATCAAGTGATTTGAGTATAAATTTAAACTGATACATAGTTGGTTCTATTACTAGAAAGTTAGTAATTTAAATTATGTTTTAATTTCTATGTGTCTGAAATGGTTGTTTTTAAGTCTTCAATTGTTAAATGATTTATTAACATATGTTAAAGATGTCTAATAAATTTGAATCATAACCTTTGTGGGGAAGGCTATCAAATAAAAGAACTGACGTTTATGTTGGTTCTTTTTTTTATGGAAAAGTATTTTAGATACAAAATAAGAAAGCTGTTTACTGTATGAATATATTTAAAAGTAGCGCTAATTTGTATAATCTAAAAAAAATTCTTGTGCTTTAAATGTTCTTCAATTAGATTAACTTTATGTCGAAAATAGTGAAAGAGTTGTCGAAAATAGTTATTAAATTATTTTGAATATAATGAAATTGTCTTTTAATTTTGAATCATAACCTTTGTGGGGAAGGCTATCACATAAGAGCTAACGTTTTTTAAAACGTTGGTTCTTTTTTTAAGCAATAAAAAAAGAGCTGGTTACATCCAGCTCTTTCTAATTAAGATTTCTGCAAATTTAAAAAAACATTTATTTGTTGGAGGAAGGTTGAGTGTCTTTTTTGGTCGTTTATTGTCTTAATTCGTTACAATTTAGAAAAAATATTTTATTTTTCAAATATTTTCGAAACTATTTTTAAAAAATTATCTTTAGCATAATTAATCAACAACTCATGGATAGCGAAGAAACCAAAGGTCAAAAAAGAGGGTAAAAGTATTGTAAATAAAGATTCTTTTATTGTAGGTATAGGTACATCTGCAGGAGGTTTAGAAGCGTTAAAGCTTTTCTTTGATAATTTACCAAGCGATTTTAACCATGCTATATGATTTTAACTCCATGTAAAATAATGAATTTATTAAATTGCAGAATGTATCAACATTTTTAATTATCTTAACCTCAGTAACTTTACTATTATGAAGACAGAAAATGAAACAGTGGCAGACGAAAAAATTATTTTAGGAAGCAAAATTGAGAGTCTAGAAAAAGAACTTGCTGATACAAGAGCACAACTGCAGTTAACTAATGAAGATCTAAAATTATTTAAAGAAGAACTGTTTAACAAAAATGAAGAATTACAAGAGGTCAATAAAAGATTTGAAATTGTAAATGGTAAATATCAAAGCAGATTAGACAAGGTAGAAAGACTGAATACAGATCTTGATAATTTGATGAACAGTACAAAATTAGGTACTATATTTTTGGACCTAGATTTTAAAATTAGAAGATTTTCTCCAACTATTAAGGAGTTTTTTAGCATTACAGAAAATGATATCGGTAAACCAATAGAAAATTATAATTCATTTTTAGGCGAGGATGATAATGAACAATTACAAGATAGAATTCAGAAAGTAATTATTGATGGAGTTATATTAGAAAAAGAAATTGAAATAAATAATAAGTGGTACATCAAAAGAAAAACACCTTATTTTAATGTACTTAAACAAATTGAAGGTTGTGTTATTTCATTTATAGACATTACAAGTCAAAAAGTGTTAGAAAATAGATTGACCGAAAATGTAAAATTTTTGAATAACGTAAACAGTGTAATACCTGTGGCACTTTATATATATAATCAGCATACTTCTGCAAACGAATATGCTAATGGTGTTTTAGAGAGAATTATAGGTTATTCTCCAAAAGAGGTTCAAGAAATGGGAGAAAATTTCTTAAGTTCTGTTTTTCATCCTGAAGACTTACCTAAGTTAAATCCGTATTTGGATCAAATTAATAATTCAAAAGAAGGGGTGGTTCATGAGCTAGAATATAGAATGAAACATAAAAAAGGTCATTATGTTTGGTTATTGGCCAGAGATACTATTTATGATAGAGTACCGAATACCGATAAAGTTAGACATATTGGTATTGCAATGGATATTACCAATATTAAACAAAGTGAAGAGGAATTAAAAGAAGCTAACTTAACGTATAATACAGTAGTTGAGGCATCTATGGCAGGTTATTGGGATTGGGATCTAAAAAACGAAATATTTTTTATGAGTCCCACTTTCAAAAAAATGTTTGGATATGAAGAAAATGAGGCTCCCAATACATATGAATGGGTAACAAGTGTAATGCATCCTGAAGATTTTCCAATAGCCTTAAAAAGTCTTAATAAACATATCGAATCTAGAGGTAAAATGCCTTATAATAATGATATTCGATATTTTCATAAAGATGGATCTATTATTTGGGTAAATTGTATTGGTAATGTAATTGATTGGGATGAGGATGGTAATCCTCAAAGAATGACTGGTTGTCATATAGATATCACTTCATTAAAAAAGTCTGAAAAACAATTAAAAAATTCGAACCAAAAACTTGAAGTTAAGGTAAAAGAGCGAACCATAGAGTTAGAAAAAGCACTAGATAAATTTCATAATTTATACAATTATGCTCCTGATATGTTTCTTTCTGTTAGTGCAAAAACTGCAAATATTATTGAATGTAACAATACTTTTCTCGTAAAATTTGGATATAAGAAACAAGATATAATTGGTCATAAAGTTTTCAATTTTATATCGGAAGAATTTATTGATAAGGCGAAAGAGACTTTTAAAAGTTTTAAAAAATATGGTTTTGTAAAAGAATTTAGTTTAAGAATGAAATGTAAAGATGGTAACCCATTAGATGTTGTGTTAAATGCAAGCGCTATGAGAGATGAAAATGGTGAAATCATTAATAGTTATTCTTCACTTAGAGATGTGACTCAGTTAAATAGAGTAGTTAAAGATTTAGAAGAACTTACTTATGTTACTAGTCACGATTTAAAGGCACCAATTTCAAACATTAGTTCTTATGTATCTCTTTTAAAAGAGGATGATACTATAACAGATTCAATATCTAAAGAAGCAATAAATTGGATAGATCAAAATGTTGATAATGCAGAAAGAACTCTTAAAAACTTAGTGTCTGTTACAAAAGCCAGAACTTTGGTATTGGAGAATATAACAACTATTAATTTAGAAGAGTCTACAAAAGAAATTTTAGTAGTTTTAAGCTCATCCATAGAAAATAGTGGGGCTAAAATTACCTACGATTTTAATAAATGTAAAACAATAGATTTTTCTAAAGCACATTTAATTAGTATGCTTCAAAACGTTATTGAAAATGCTATAAAATATAGGCATACTGATAGAACGCCAGAAATTCATATTCAATCATGTATAGATAACGATAGTTTTTATTGTATTTGTATTTCAGACAATGGTATAGGTATCGATTTAGATGAACACAAAGACCAAGTTTTTGGTTTATTTAGAAGAGCAAATGCTGATGTAAAAGGTAGTGGTTTGGCCTTGTATATTATAAGAAAAGTGCTGGAGAAATCAGGAGGTAAAATTGAAGTGGATTCTATTTTAGGAGAGGGAAGTACATTTAAGTTGTATTTTAAAAAATAGAAAGTTTTGAAAAAGCTGAATTGTATATTATTGATAGATGATGATGAATCAACTAATAGATTTCATGAAATTATTATAAAACAAATTAATCTTACAGATACAGTTGTTAAAGCTAAAAATGGCAAAGGTGCATTAGATGTTTTAACAAATCCTAAAAACAGCATTGAGCCTGATCTAATTTTTTTAGATTTAAATATGCCAGTGATGGATGGTTTTCGTTTTATAGAGCTGTATACAGGAACTAAAAATTTTAAAGAAAAAAGACCTAAAATTGTGGTTTTATCAACCTCGTTAATAGATGAAGAAAAAGAAAAAATAGAATCTAATGACGAAATTGATATGTTTTTAAACAAACCATTAACGAAGAAAAGGATTGCCAATTTAATGACTAATTTCTGGCAGTAAACTATCCTTTAGGAAAACTTATATAAAATGTAGTGCCTTTATTGGGTGCAGAATCTAACCAAATTTTACCATTGTAAAGTTTGGTTATTTTTTTTGCTTGCGCCAAACCAATACCTACACCATCAAATTCTTCATCTGGGTGTAGTGTTTTAAAAATTTCAAAAATAGTGTCAAATTGGTCCTTTGCAATTCCAATTCCATTATCAGCAATGGTGTACAAATAATTGTTGTCTTTAATTTCTGATGTAACTATAATTTTCGGTAAGCTACCTTCCTTATGATACTTTACTGCGTTTTCTATGATGTTTAAAAAGAGCAAATAAAAATCATTTTTAATTCCTTCAATTTCATGATCTATTAAATTAAAGGATAAGTCAGCATTTGAAGTTACAATTTGTTGGTATATGGCATCTTTAACATCAGTTAAAACCTCTTTTAGAAAAACCTTTTCAGATTTCTTAGAAGTACCAATTAAAGACAAATCTAACAGAGAAGTAATATAGCTTTTCATTTTGGCAGTAGACTTGCTAATTACTTTTAGGCTTAATTTGCCAATATCATCTAACTTGTCTTTACTGCTGTCTAACAAGCTTAAGTAGGAGATAATGTTATTTAAGGGTTGTTGCATGTCATGCGAAGCTAAATGAGAAAACTGTTTCAGTTCCTTATTTTGTTCAGATAAATGCTTGTTTATGGCAAGTAATTCATCGTGCTCTTTTTGCATTGCTACTAGTTGCTCCTTATAATTGTTCTCCACTTTCTGAGGTAGTATTTTCTTGTTCTAAGACTTCTTTTTCTGCTTTATCCCAAGACTTTTTTTCTTTAATTTTTTTGTAAATACGAATGCTTAGCATTAAAAGTACACCAAATAATATAATTCCAACTACACCCCAAATCCAATTAATAGCACTTTTTATAGTAACAAGAAAAACGACTGCAAATAATATTAAAGTGGCAATTTCATTAAAAATACGTAATCTAAACGCAGAATATGTTATAATATCTTTTTGAAGTTTATTGTAAATATTTTGGCAAAAACCATGGTAGAAATACAAGCCTAAAACAAACGTAAGTTTCACATGCATCCAAGGTTCAGATAAATAATATGGATTTGTATACAACATCCAAAAAGCAAAAATACTTGCTAAAATAGCAGAAGGCCAGGTTATAATATACCAAAGCCTTTTACTCATTAATTTATACTGAGTTTGCAAAATTGTTTTTGCAGGTTCTAATTTGGTTTCTGCTTCTGTATGATAAATAAATAAACGTACAATGTAGAATAAACCTGCAAACCAGGTTACTACAAAAATAATGTGTAAAGCTTTTATGTATAGAAAATCCATGTTCTAAATATATTTTAGATTTTTAATACTTAAAGTCATAAAATCAGTTTTAAATGACATTTAAGTGAAATGCAATATAAGGAATGACTTTTAATTTTAAGCTTCAATCCAATTTACTAAAACATTAACCCAATCATCATTATCATTTATACAAGGTATTGCATAAAAAGCTTCTCCACCTGCCTCTAAAAAGTCTTCTTTACCTTCCATAGCAATTTCTTCTAGAGTTTCTAAACAGTCTGATACAAAAGCCGGAGTTACAACTGCTAGTTTTTTAACACCTTCTTCTGGGTATTTTTCTAACATTTTGTCTGTGTAAGGCTGTAACCATGGATCTCCTGCTAATCTTGATTGAAATGAAACAAAATATTGATGTGGTTCTAAGCCCAAATATTCAACAACTTGCCATGTGGTTTCATAACATTGATGTTTATAACAAAATTCGTGTGCTGGAGATTCTGTTTTACAACATGTAAAATTTTTGCTATCTGAAGGGTTGCAATGGCTTTTTGTAATATCTGATTTACGTACATGTCTTTCAGGAATTCCATGATAAGAAAACAAGATTTTATCCCATTCTTTGCCCTCTAAATGATTTTTTATACTGTCTCCCAACACTTTTATATAGTCTTTTTTATGGTAAAAAGCAGGTATATGACTAAATTTCATTTGAGGAAAAAACTCCTGTCTTAATTCTTCTGCTAATACTAAAATTGTATCAGTAGTAGCCATAGCATGCTGTGGATATAAAGGAACAATTAAAACATCTGTAACGTCTTTATCATGTAATTCTTGAAGCCCCATTTTTATAGATGGCGTTCCATAACGCATTGCTAAAGCTACAGGCAGTTCAGTTTTTTCTTGAACTTTATCCAATAGTCTTTCCGATAAAACAATTAATGGAGAACCTTCATCCCACCATATCTTTTTATATGCTTTTGCAGATTTTTTTGGTCTTGTATTTAAAATAATACCCTTTACCAATATGGTTCTTAACCATTTTGGGGCATCTATTACTCTCTCATCCATTAAAAACTCTTCCAAATAGTTTCTAACATCTTTGGTTGATGTGCTTGCTGGTGATCCCAAATTTACTAATAAAACTCCTTTCATGTTTGCTGAATTTAGTTCATTTTTTATGCTGTTCTGATTTCATTTGCAGAACTTATTTTATAATGACAACTAATAATTGTTCTTTATTTTTAGTTGATTTGTTATTTCGTAAAGTGTAATGGCTAAACTGTGAATTACATTCATAGATGAATTTCTACCATACATAGGTATAGCAATAGTTTCATCTACCAAATTTATATTCTCAATTCCATTTCTTTCACTACCCAAAAGTAGTACGATTTTTTCATATTTTTTAAAATCAAAATCTTGAATATCGATACTTTTATCAGTAATTTCTATGCCTATAATGGTGTTTCCTTTTTGTTTTAATTCTTGAATGAGTTGGTCAAACTCAGAATAAGTTTGGTATTCAATTTGGTTGATGGTATTTCTGGCAGTATTAATTACTTTTCTGTTTTCTATAGAAGGGGAGTTCTCATGAAAATAGATTTTTTCTACTCCAAAACTTTCAGAAATTCGAAAACACATGCCTATATTTTCTGGAGTTCGAATAGCATCACAAACAATAGTTATTGGAAACTTTTGCTGTTGGTTTTCTACATCATTATGCGTTAACTGTTTCACTATAATTAGGTGCTATTGATTTAAACTCATTACATATTTCTTTGGTGTGGTGCCAAACTTCTTTTTAAAAGCAGCTATAAAATGGCTAGCAGTGCTGTAACCAACTTGTGTGCCCACTTCATTAACATTGTATTGGTTGGTTTCTAAAAGTCGTCTAGAATGCTCCATTTTATAATCGAATAGAAAACTGTAAACGGTATCACCATAAATTTGTTTAAACCCTTCTTTTAGTTTTTTTATATTTAAGCCTATTTCATTAGCTAATTCTTGCAAACTAGGTGGTTCTGCCATTCTAGAAATAATAATCTCTTTGGCTTGTCTAATTTTTAAAACATTCTGCTCGTCTACTAAAAAAGGACAGTATTCACCTTCTGCAGTTTCATCTTTTTGAAAATGTAAACTTAGTAATTCGTAAACTTTACCTTTTACATACAAGTCTCTTATAGAGCTATTGATGTTAGAGTTGATGATTTGCTGCAATACTATAGCAACAGTTGGTTTTATTTCTGCATCATCATAATATTTTTTGTTGCTATTTTCATCACTCAAAAAAGGAATGTAACCAGATTCCTTAGAAAACAAGGAGTGAAATTTTTCTATAGATATTAATAAAGAAATAAGCGTTGTTTTTGGCTGTATCTCTAAGTTGATTGGTAAAGTCCTTTGAGGATTGTAAAGTAATATTGATCTGTTGTCTAAAACATCAAACGAATAAGAACTGTTATTGAATAAGAATTTAGATTTACCTCGTAAACAAAAATGAATTTGAATAAAAGTGCTATCTATTTCGCGTTCAAAGCTCTCTACTTCTTTGCTTTCGTTCTGAAAATGAAGAACATAAAAACCTTTTTCTAGGTTAATTTCGTCTAAAGTACTTTCTCCGACATTTTTAAACATAATCCAATATTTATTTCAATCTGCTTTTATTTAGAATGGTTCTATATAAAATTACCGCAAATCCTTTACTGTCAACAAAAATAAGGAATTTTGAATGTTTTTATATCATTTGGCATCTAAAAAACATAGAACGTTATTTAAAGTACTTTTAGCGATATTTTTTTTTAAGAACTCTTTTTACTTTTGTACCACTTTTAAGGTTTATGTTAGAAACAGCGAAAACACATTTTTATAATATTGGCGTCAGTTACAAAAAAGCAGATGCAAATACTCGTGGTAAGTTCTCTTTATCTAAAGATAATCAGGCTGCGTTATTAGAATTAGCTAAGGCTAAAAACTTTGAAGGTGTTTTCATTTTATCTACCTGTAACAGAACCGAAATTTCTGGTTTCGCAGAACATCCTTACCAATTAATTCAATTATTGTGTCACTTCTCTGAAGGTACAGTAGAAGAATTTGCTTCTATTTCTAATGTTTATAAAAATCAAGATGCAGTGCATCACTTATTTAGAATAGGTACAGGTTTAGAAAGTCAAATTTTAGGAGATTATGAAATTGTAGGGCAATTAAGGCAAGCTTTTAAAATGGCCAAATTGCATAAAACTACTAATGCATACTTAGAAAGATTGGTAAATAGTGTGCTTCAGGCAAGTAAAAAAGTAAAGAACGATACTCGTTTAAGTTCTGGAACTACATCTGTTTCTTATGCAGCTGTGCAGTATATCATTAAAAATTTACCAGATTACAATTCGAAAAATATATTAGTTTTTGGATTGGGAAAAATGGGTAAACATACTTGTAAAAATTTAGCAGAGTATACACAAAACAAATCTGTTTGTTTGGTGAATAGAACAGAAGAAAAAGCCGCTGAGTTTGTAAAAGAACATCATTCTATAAGAAAATCGGTTATAGAAAATTTAACAGAAGAAGTGAATAATGCAGATGTGTTGATTGTTTCTACTGGTGCAGATAAACCAACTATTACAAAGCAACATATTTCAGGGGATAAAGAATTATTAATTTTAGATTTATCAATGCCAGAAAATGTAGCGAAAGATGTTACTGATTTCGACAATATTTCTTTGGTAAATGTAGATGAACTATCTAAAATTACAGATGAAACTTTGGCAGCTCGAAAACAAGAAATACCAAAAGCAGAGGCAATTATAGAAAAACATAAATCTGAATTTAATGATTGGTTAAATCATAGAAGATTTACGCCAGCCATTGCAGCTTTAAAACAATCATTAGAAACTATTAAAAACGATGAAATTAACTTTCAAAGGAAAAAAATAGCAGATTTTGATGAAAGTCAAGCAGAAATAGTAACTTCACGATTCATACAAAAAATAACAACTCAATTTGTGAAACATTTAAAAGATGAAGAAACATCTGTTGCACAAAGTTTAGAGGTCATCAATAAGGTTTTTCAATCTTAAAAACTACTTAATGCAAAAAACGATTAGAATAGGAACTCGCGAAAGTCAATTGGCTCTTTGGCAAGCAAATAAAGTACGCAAACAATTAGAAGAATTAGGTTACGTAACCGAAATTGTTCCTATAAAATCTACAGGAGATATTATTTTAGATAAGCCTTTGTACGAGTTAGGTATTACAGGAATTTTCACTAAAAATTTAGACATTGCCTTATTAAATGAAGATATAGATATTGCTGTTCATTCATTAAAAGATGTACCAACTGCATTGCCAGAAGGTATTATGCAAGGTGCAGTTTTAAAGAGAGCTAATTATTCAGATTTGCTAGTTTTAAAAGATACAGAAGAGTTTTTCGGTCAACCAGGAGGAATTATTGCTACTGGTAGTTTACGAAGAAAAGCAATGTGGTTAAATAGGTATCCAACTCATAAAGTAGAAGATTTAAGAGGAAACGTAAATACTCGTTTAAGCAAGTTAGAAAATAGCGAAACTTGGAATGGAGCTATTTTTGCTGCTGCTGGTTTAGAAAGGTTAGGTTTAAGAGAAAAAGGAGCAATACCTTTAACATGGATGATTCCTGCACCTGCACAAGGTGCAATTATGGTTGCTTGTTTAGAAAAAGATCAATTTGTAATTGATGCCTGTGAACAATTAAACCATTATGAAACCAAAGTTTGTGTGGGTATAGAACGTGAATTTCTTAGGTTGTTAGAGGGTGGATGTACAGCTCCAATTGGTGCTTTAGCTTATGTTGATGAGAAAACTCAAGAAATCAATTTTAAAGGAATTTTATTAAAAAGAGATGGTTCTAAGAAAATTACAGTAACAAAAACTGCTAAATTGGGTAGCCATAGGTATTTGGCCAAAGATTGCGCAGATTATGTAATCAATAGAGGTGGTAAAGAGTTAATGGCAGAAGATGAAGAAGTAGGTGAAAGAATAGCTTCTGTTTACTCAACCAAAAAATTATCAGAATTGCAAAAAGAAGTTTTGTCTTCTGCAATAGGTATAGAAGATAGCGATTTTATAAAAATTCGATTTAATAGAATTTCTCCTAAGGTGATGAAAAACGAAATCGAAAACGTTGTTATTACAAGTCAGAATGGAGTAGAAGCGCTTTTAAATTCATTTACCAAAGATGAAATGAAGTTTAAAAACATTTATTGTGTTGGTAGACGAACTAAAAAATTAATAGAAAACAGAATTGGTAAGGTTACTAAAGCTGCTAAAAATGCAAAAGTACTTGCAGAATATTTATCTAATGAGTTAGAAAATAAGAAAGTAACTTATTTCTGTAGTGATGTTCGTTTAGATATTTTGCCTGCTTATTTACAATCTCATGATATTGTTGTAAACGAAGTTGAAGCTTACAAAACAATGTTAAGTCCAGAAAAATTAGATGATTCAATAACTGGAGTATTATTTTATAGTCCTTCAGGCATAGAGAGTTACTTAACTAAAAACAGTGCAGATAAGATTGCATTTTGTATTGGTGAAACCACTGCAAAAGAAGCAAGAAAACATTTCGAAAATGTTCAAGTAGCTAATTTACCTAGCGTAGATTCGGTTTTAGAATTGGTGAACAGTCATTTTACATCAAACTAAGAAAATGTTTAGAACAAGAAGATTAAGAAAAACAGAGGGTATTAGAAGGTTAGTTAAAGAAACCAAACTTTCTGTAGATGATTTTATTTATCCATTATTTATAGAAGAAGGTGAAAATATAGAAACAGAAATTGTTTCTATGCCAGGTATAAAACGTTATTCTTTAGATACTATTTCTAAAGAGTTAGATGAGGTAGTTTCTTTAAATATACCAGCAGTTTTATTATTTGGTATTCCATCAGAAAAAGATGATGAAGGTACAGAGACATGGAATGATAATGGAATTATGCAACAAGCAATTCGTTTTATCAAAACCAATTATCCAAGTTTGTACGTAATTACAGATGTATGTTTTTGTGAGTATACTTCTCATGGTCATTGTGGAATTATTCATGACAATGATGTAGATAATGATGCAACTTTGGTAAATATTGCCAAGCAAGTTATATCACATGCAAAAGCGGGGGTAAATATGGTTGCACCTTCAGGTATGATGGATGGTACTATAGATATGATTCGACAATCTTTAGATAATTCTGGGTATTCAAACTTGCCAATTATGGCCTATTCAGTAAAATATGCATCAGCATTTTATGGGCCATTTAGAGATGCTGCAGATTCTGCACCAACTTTTGGTGATAGAAGAACCTATCAAATGGATCCTTCTAATAGAGATGAAGGTTTAAGAGAAGCCACTTTCGATGATCAAGAAGGTGCTGATATTTTAATGGTAAAACCAGCTTTATCTTATTTGGATATCATTAGAGATTTAAAAAATAATTTTGATAGACCTATTGCATGTTATAATGTAAGTGGAGAATATGCAATGGTTAAAGCTGCTGCAGAAAAAGGTTGGATTGATGGAGAAAAAGTAATGATGGAAAGTTTGTTGTCTATGAAAAGAGCAGGTGCAGATATTATCATCACCTATTTTGCAAAAGAGGCAGCAAGATTATTATTAAAAAGTTAAAAGCTTAAAGATGAAATTTAGTAAATCAGAAGAGTTATATCAAAAAGGATTAAAACATCTTGTAGGTGCAGTAAATTCACCTGTAAGAGCGTTTTCTTCAGTTGGTGGAAATCCTTTGTTTATAAAAAAAGCAAAAGGAAGTAAGATTGTAGATGTTGATGGAAATGAATATGTAGATTTAGTAGTTTCTTACGGACCAATGATTTTAGGTCACAGACACAAAGCTGTAGAAAAAGCGGCTAAAAAAGCCTTAAAAAAAGGATATTCTTTTGGGGCATCTACAGAAGCGGAAATTAAATTAGCAAAAATAGTTTGTGATGCGTTTCCAGAAATGGATAAAGTTCGTTTTGTGAATTCTGGTACGGAAGCTGTTTTAAGCGGAATTCGTTTAGCAAGAGCATATACAGGTAAAGATAAAATTATCAAATTTTCTGGTTGTTATCATGGGCATCAAGATGCGTTATTGGTAGCTGCTGGTTCTGGTTTAGCAACATTAAGTTTACCTGGTTCAAAAGGTGTGCCTGAAGGAGCTGTAAAAAACACGTTAATTGCAGAATATAATAATTTAGAGAGTGTAAAAAAGCACTTTGAGAATGATGATAATATTGCGGGTGTAATCATAGAGCCTATTGGTGGTAATATGGGAGTTGTAATTCCGCAA
The DNA here is from genome assembly GCF_036864555.1 of Polaribacter sp. P097. NCBI lineage: Bacteria > Pseudomonadati > Bacteroidota > Flavobacteriia > Flavobacteriales > Flavobacteriaceae > Polaribacter > Polaribacter sp. P097. The sequence continues at coordinate 91,853 of NZ_JAZETJ010000002.1, forward strand.
AACGATTTCTTAAAAGATTTAAAAGAATTAGCCAATAAAAACGGAGCTGTTTTAATTGCTGATGAAGTAATGACTGGTTTTAGATCTACTTTTGGAGGAGCTCAAGAAAAATTAGGAGTAACTGCAGATATCACCTGTTTAGGTAAAGTAATTGGTGGTGGATTTCCTGTGGGGGCTTATGGTGCAAGAAACGAAATTATGGAAAATGTTGCACCTTTAGGAGGCATGTATCAAGCAGGTACTTTGTCTGGAAACCCGATAGCAATGGCTGGTGGAATATCAACATTAACCGAATTGAAAAAGCAAAATCCTTATGATAAATTCGAAGAAATAGGTGCTATTTTAGAGGTTATTCTTTTAGAATCTGCTAAAAAGTATAATGTAGATTTAGTTGTGAATAGATTTGGTTCAATGATGAACCCTTTCTTCACAAAAAGTAAAGTCACTAATTTTAAAGAAGCTCAAACTTCAGACACCCAGGAGTTTGCAGTTTTCTTTTGGGAAATGATTAAAAACGGAGTCTTTTTACCTCCAAGTCAATTTGAAGCTTGGTTTTTAAATTCAGCAATCTCAGATAAGGATATTAAAATAATAGCGAATGCTACTGACAAAGCAATGTTAGCAGTTTCAAAAATGTAAGTATGATTAAGAACGATTTATTTTTAAGAGCGTTAAAAGGTGAAACTGTAGATAGACCTCCAGTTTGGATGATGAGACAAGCAGGAAGATATTTGCCTGAGTTTATGGAAATCAAAAAGAAATACGATTTCTTTACAAGATGCCAAACTCCAGAATTAGCCTCAGAAATAACAGTACAACCTATCAGAAGATATGGTATGGATGCTGCCATTTTATTCTCAGATATTTTGGTAATTCCGCAAGCTATGAATATAGAAGTGGAAATGAAGCCAAATTTTGGGCCTTATTTACCAAATCCAATTCGTTCACAAAAAGATTTAGATTCAGTAATTATTCCTGATATTCAAGATTCTTTGGGTTATGTAATGGATGCCATTAAAGCAACCAAAGAAAAACTGAATGATGAAATTCCGTTAATTGGTTTTGCAGGCTCACCTTGGACAATTTTGTGTTATTGTGTACAAGGTCAAGGTTCTAAAAACTTTGATAAAGCCAAAGAATTGTGTTTTACAAACCCAATTGTGGCACATACTTTATTACAAAAAATTACAGATACTACTATTGCTTATTTAAAAGAAAAAGTTAAAGCAGGTGTAAATGCTTTGCAAGTATTTGATTCTTGGGGTGGTATGTTATCACCTGTAGACTATCAAGAATTTTCTTGGCAATACATGCAACAAATTATTGATGCCTTAAAAGATGATGCACCAGTAATTGCTTTTGGTAAAGGTTGTTGGTTTGCTTTAAGTGATATGGCTAAATCAGGAGCTTCAGCTTTAGGTGTAGATTGGACATGTTCTGCAAGAAATGCAAGGTATTTATCTGGAGGTCAAATTACATTACAAGGTAATTTTGACCCTTCAAGATTATTTTCTTCACCATCAGAAATTAAAAAAATGGTAACCCAAATGATTAATGAATTTGGGAAAGACAAATACATTGTAAATTTAGGACATGGAATTTTACCAAACATTCCTGTTGAAAATGCAAAAGCATTTGTAGATGCTGTAAAAGAATACAAAGCAGGTTAAGAATAATGATTCAAAACATCATATTAGGAATTAAAGAATATGCAGGAGTTTTTAAACTGATGTCAGATTTAAAACTTTGGAAATATTTTATAATTCCTATGTTGATTAGCTTTTGCACAGCGATCCTAATTGGTGTAGAGGCTTATGTTTTGTCAGATAATGTTGGTGTTCATATTTCCAAAGTCTGGATTTGGGATTGGGGAAAAGAAGTTTTTTCTTCTATCAGTAATTTTATTGGTGGCTTAATTGTTTTAATCATAGGTTTAATTTTATACAAACACATTATAATGGCTTTGTCTGCGCCATTTATGAGTCCTGTTTCAGAAAAAATTGAGATACATTTTTATGGGGATGCTTCCCATTTGCATAGAAAAACTTCAAATACAGAACAGTTACTAAGGGGAATTCGAATAAACATTAGAAACCTATTCAAAGAATTAATTATAACAGTTCCTATTTTGGTTCTAAAATTTATTCCTGTTGTTAATATTTTTTCAACCATTTTACTTTTTATAATTCAGGCTTACTATGCTGGTTTTGGAAATATGGATTATACCTTAGAACGCCATTTAAACTATAAAGAAAGTGTACAATTTGTAAGCAGAAATAAAGGTTTTGCTATAGGTAATGGAATAGTGTTTATGCTATTTTTATTAATACCAATTGTTGGTATAATCATTGTTTTACCACTTTCTGTAACAGCAGCTTCGAAAAAAACGGTGCAATTAATGCACGAAAAAAATAACTTGGTTTATGAAAGATAAGTTTTATGCTTATATAGAGAATTTACAAGATTCAATTACCTCTAAGTTAGAAGAGGTGGATGGTTCTGCAAAGTTTAAAGAAGACCTTTGGGATCGCAAAGAAGGTGGAGGAGGAAGAACCAGAGTTATAGAAAATGGAGCTGTTTTTGAAAAAGGGGGTGTAAACATTTCTGCAGTGCATGGCGAATTACCAGAAGTGCTAAGAAATCAATTTAAAGTCAAAGAAGGTAATTTTTTTGCTTGCGGTTTAAGTTTGGTTTTGCATCCTAAAAATCCTTTTGTGCCAACTGTGCATGCAAATTGGCGTTATTTTGAAATGTATAATTCAACTGGAGGTATTGTTACCCAATGGTTTGGTGGTGGTCAAGATTTAACTCCTTATTATCTATTTGATGAAGATGCTGCCCATTTTCATAATGTATGTAAAAATGCTTGTGACAAACATCATTCTGAATTTTATCTGAAGTTTAAGAAAACATGTGATGAATATTTTTGGAATACGCATAGAAATGAAGCTAGAGGTATTGGAGGTTTGTTTTTTGATTATTTAAAGCATACAGAACAATTTACAATCGAAGACAGATATAATTTTGTTACAGAAATAGGTGATAGTTTTTTGGATAGTTATGTTCCAATAGTAGAAAAAAGAAAAAACTTAACATATACTCAAGAACACAAAGATTGGCAGGAGGTGAGAAGAGGTAGGTATGTAGAATTTAATCTTGTTCATGATCGAGGAACTTTATTCGGTTTAAAAACAAATGGACGAATAGAAAGTATTTTAATGAGTTTGCCACCTGTTGTACAATGGAAATACAATCATCATCCAGAAGAAAATTCACCAGAAGAAAAACTACTAAAAGTTTTAGCAAATCCTAAAGATTGGATTTAGTTTCATTGATTATTCTGTAATTAATAGGCTGTTTTATACGCTTACACTAAAGATAGTTTAATGATTTAACGTTATTTTGTTAATAATTTAATAAAAACTGATTATTGTAAATTATTTTCAATCCGAATTTTTGTGAATTTCTGTTCCTTTTTTCGTATTTTTGCAATCCAAAAAATAAACAGGAATGGCAAGATTTGAATTAAAGTTACCAAAAATGGGAGAAAGTGTTGCAGAAGCAACAATTACTTCTTGGTTAAAAGAGGTGGGAGATACTATTGAATTGGATGAAGCTGTTGTTGAAATTGCTACAGATAAAGTAGATTCTGAAGTGCCTTCTGAAGTTGAAGGAACTTTAGTTGAAATTTTATTTGAGAAAGATGAGGTTGTTGCAGTAGGTGAAACTATTGCAGTTATAGAAACAGAAGGAGGAGATACAAATAACAATGCTAGTGCCAATACTTCTGCATCTGCACCAAATAAAGAAGAGATAAAGCCTCAAGAAGTTGCTGAAGTTGAAAAAACTATAGAAAAAGCTACAGAAATTGTAGCTGCACCAATTGCTAAAACTTCAGATTCTGGAAAATTTTACTCTCCATTGGTAAGAAATATTGCTCAAACAGAAGGTATTTCTATGGATGAGTTAGAGAATATTTCAGGAACAGGTAAGGATGGTAGAGTTACTAAAGATGATATTTTATCTTATATAGAAAATAAAGACAATGCTCCACAAAAGCAAGAAGTAGCTAAGCCAAAGGTTGCTTCAAATCCTTCTGATAAGCCTGTTACTAAAGCTGCACCAGTTTCTGTAAATGGAGAAGATGAAATTATCGAAATGTCTAGAATGGGTAAACTTATTTCTAAACATATGGTAGATTCTGTTCAAACTTCTGCACATGTGCAATCTTTTATAGAAATTGATGTTACCAATATTGTTAAGTGGAGAAGTAAGGTAAAAGATGCTTATTTTAAAAGAGAAGGTGAAAAGTTAACGTTTACACCAATTTTAATGCAAGCTGTTGCTTCTACAATAAAAAAATATCCTTTGATAAACATTGCTGTTGATGGTGATAAGATTATCAAAAAGAAAAATATAAATTTAGGTATGGCTGCTGCTTTACCTGATGGAAATTTAATTGTACCGGTAATTAAAAACGCAGATCAATTGAATTTGGTGGGCATGACCAAATCTGTAAATGATTTAGCAAATAGAGCAAGAAATAACGCTTTAAAGCCAGATGAAATTCAAGGAGGAACTTACACAGTTACTAATGTAGGTAGTTTTGGTTCTGTAATGGGTACACCAATTATTAATCAGCCACAAGTTGCTATTTTAGCTTTAGGTGCAATTCGTAAAGTACCTGCAGTTATCGAAACTCCAGAAGGTGATTTTATTGGAATTAGACAAAAAATGTTTGTCTCTCATTCTTACGATCACAGAGTTGTAAACGGTGCACTTGGTGGTATGTTTATTAAAACATTAAAAGAAACTTTAGAAGCTTGGGATGTAAATCAAGATTTCTAAATCTGTAATTATTTGATTTTATAAAAAGCTTAGATTAATTTCTAAGCTTTTTTTATTTGTTTTTTAATTCAATTTTTGAATTACTGTTTTCAAACAAAGGTAAATAATCGTCTATTTTAAATGTTTTTGTATTGAATCTAGAGGTTCTATTTCTGCCTTCTTGTTGTCTAATAATACTCCTAGCAAAACGTCTTATTTCCTTTTTTGTAGTTAAAATTATGCCAGGTACAGGTACACTTTTTCCTTCATCATCTTTAGCAACCATTGTAAAGTAAGAAGAGTTGCAATGCTTAGTTTCTCCTGTTCTAATATTTTCAGAAATTACGCGTACACCAACTACCATAGAAGTTCTGCCTGTAAAGTTTATAGAAGCTTTCATAGTTAATAATTCACCAACCTCAATAGGGTTCAAAAAGTCTACTTTATTAACAGAAGCTGTTACACAATAATTACCTGAATGTTTTGATGCGCAAGCAAATGCAATTTGATCCATTAAATTTAAAATATGACCCCCATGAATTTTACCACTAAAGTTAGAATGTGATGGTAACATCAATTCAGTTATGGTTATTTGAGATTCGCCAATTTGCTTAAAATCTTTTTTTAGTTCTGCCATAAATCAAAAGTACAACTCTTTTGTATTTTATAAAATTGAGATTTGTGGTTAAATTTTAAGTCTATTTTTTCCTTTTTAGGGGTAAATTTTCCTTTTTATCAATGTTAATTATTTAAAACCAATTTAATTCTTTTGATTTGTAAGAAATTTAAAATTAATAATTTAACTTTATCAAAAATACATAATTGTCTTTTTGATAAACTATAAAGTAATATTAAATGAAGTTTAAATATATATCGATTCTTAAAAATATAGTTCCAATATTTTTTTTCTTTATTTTAAGTACTAATATATCCTCACAAGAAAAATCAATTTTTAACATTGCAAGAAAGGGTAGTTTAGAGGAGCTTAAGGCAGTAATGAAAAATGATCCTGAAATTGTTAATAAGGTTAGTAAAGAAGGTTATTCACCTCTAACTTTAGCTTGTTATTATAGTAACAATGAAGTAGCTAAACATTTGATTAATTATGTTGATGATATTGACTCTAAAAGCGGTTATGGTACACCTTTAATGGCTGCAACAGTTAAGAAAAATGTTGAATTAATTAAATTATTACTAGAGAATGGTGCAAACCCTAATATAACAGACCAAAACGGTTCTACTGCGTTGCATTTTTCTGTTATATTCAATTACACAGATATCGTAAAGTTGTTAGTGAATTATAATGCTAAATTTGATTTAAAAGATAATAGAGGTAAAACAGCCTTAGATTATGCGCAAGTCACTCAAAATAAAACCATTATTCAAATCTTAAATCCAAACTAATTATGAAAAAATCATTACTTCTTATTTTTTTAATTTCTGCATCAAGCATGATGTCTCAAGTTTTCTCTAGTGGAGAACAGACATTATTAACAAATTTATCTTTTAATATTAGAATTGATGGGAATACCAATAAAACTACTTTAACATTAAAAGGACCATCAAATGCTTGGTTTGCGATTGGTTTTGGAGCATTAAACATGAGTTCAGGAGCTGATGTTTTGAGAACTGATGGTACAACCATTATTGATGCTAAATCAAGTTCAAGAGTTAATCCACCTGCAGATACCAGTCAAGATTGGAGCTTAGAATCTAATACCGTAGATGGAAATGTGAGAACTATTGTAGCAACTAGGGATAATGATACAGGAGATTCTGATGATTTTGTTTTTAGTCCTCAAGAAGGTTCAATACCTATAATATATGCACATGGTACATCAACTAGTTATGGTTACCATGGAGGAACTAGAGGTTTTACTACAATTGGGGTCTTAAGCTCAAAACAAGAGGAATTATTGAGTTTTGAAACCTACCCTAATCCAGCTATTGATTTCGTTAACGTTCAGCTTTCAAGTGATATAATTGAAGCAGATGTTATGGTTTTTGACGTTTCTGGTAGATTAGTTAAATCACAGCAAATAAATATTGATGATACAAAATTAAACATAAGTGATTTATCTAAAGGAATCTATTTTCTAACAATTTCTTCAGATAATAAAATTGGTACTCAAAAATTTATCAAGCAATAAAATTACTTAATTTACAAAATGAACCGATTGTATTTTTACAATCGGTTTTTTATATGCCTTAATTAAAGTAAATTTGTGATGCTTTAAAACCAAAAAAATGAATTACATCTTATTCGATGGTAGTGTAAGAAATGCTTTACTGCCATTTACCTTTACAAAACCAGTGGCAGATTTAAGAATTGGTATTTTAACCATTAGAGAAAAATGGGAAAAATACTTAGGCTTAACAACTACCACCATTACAGAAGAGTATTTAGAAGAAAAATACCCAATGGTTGAGTTAGAGGAAAATATTTTGATTAACGCCTCTTTTTGTCCAACAGAAAGTTTGGTAAATCAAATTCAGAATCTTGGTAAAAACGAAGCTATTTTTAAAGGAGATGATGTAATTGCGTTTCATACTTCAGACAAACAAGAAGAGGTTGATTTTAATGATTATAAGCAAATTGATTTTAATGAAGATGTTTTACAAATTAAGAATACTTGGGATATCTTCTCGCTAAATGATAAAGCAATAGCCCAAGATTTTGAGCTTGTAACAAAAGATAGAACATCTCAACCAATTCCTGAAGGTGTTCAATATATCAACAAAGAAAACATTTTTATAGAAGAAGGTGCAAAATTGACTTTTGCTACGTTAAATGCTACAAATGGCCCAATTTACATTGGTAAAAATGCTGAAATAATGGAGGGTTGTGTAGTGAGAGGTGCTTTAGCTATGTGCGAAAATTCGGTTTTAAAATTATCGGCTAAGATTTACGGAGCAACAACACTTGGCCCTTATTGTAAAGTTGGTGGTGAAGTGAATAACTCAGTTTTAATGGGATATTCAAATAAAGGTCATGATGGGTTTTTAGGAAATTCGGTTTTAGGTGAATGGTGTAATTTAGGTGCAGATACAAACAATTCTAATCTTAAAAATAATTATGCAGAAGTAAAATTATGGGATTATGAAACAGGTAGATTTGCCAAAACTGGCTTACAATTTTGTGGTTTAATGATGGGAGATCATTCGAAATGCGGAATAAATACCATGTTTAATACAGGTACAGTAATTGGTGTTTCTTCTAATATTTTTGGAAGTGGTTTTCCAAGAAATTTTGTGCCAAGTTTTAGTTGGGGTGGAGCATCTGGATTTACAGAATACAAAACCAACAAAGTTTTTGAAGTAGCAGATGTTGTTATGAAGCGTAGAAATTTAACTTTTGATGCTGTAGAACAGAGAATTTTAGAGAACGTTTTTGAAGAAACTAAGAAATACAGAAATTATTAAATAGTATTAATTCTATATATAAAAAAAGCAGTCATTTTCATGACTGCTTTTTTATTTGATTTCAAATAATTAATTTTTGTTAATTACACTTCCAGAACCTACAGATTTTTTACTAATATCAGAAGGATTACCTTTGTAATAAATACTTCCTGAACCAACTACATTTGCTTTTATTTTATTGGCAACTGTAGTAGTTATACTTCCAGAACCTGCTATAGAGGCATTTAAAACATCAACTTTTAAATCATAGGCTTTTATGCTTCCAGAACCTGCAATAGAGCAATTTAATTCATTTGCATAACCAGATAATTTAATATTACCTGAGCCACCTATATTAGAACTTATTTCATCTGCTTCAATATCTAAAGAAATATTACCTGAGCCACCTATAGAAACTTTAAATTCATTGGTTTTAATAGTTCCTTTGCTCTTAATATTACCTGAACCACCTAAAGAAACCATTTCTATATCATCATAAGTTACAGTAACAGTTAATCTTCTTGTTGTTCTAACATTAATGTTTTTATCAAATTTAATTTGTAGTGTACCTCTTTTTACTTCTGTTTGTATATAGGGTATTAAGTTTTCTTCTCCTTCAATACTAATGTTGCCTTCTTTTCCTTTCACTAAAATTACATCAAATGAGCCTCCAATAGCAATTCCATCATAATTAGATGTAGTTCTGTCTACAGTAATTACATTTCCATTTCCTTTCACTTTTTTACTGTTTCCCCACCAGTTTTGTGCGTTTGTCGTAAAACTAAAGGCAGCAATAAATAGGGCAATTGTAATTTTTTTTAACATGTTTTATGGGTTTTTATGTTGATTTTACTTTTAAATATAGATTTCGTCTTCAATAATTTTTGGATTTTTTATCTGATCAATTTCTAATAATAAATTGTCTAAAATTTTCAAACGCTCCTCGTAGTTTTTAATCATCGCTTTAATAATTTTCTTTCTATCAGTTGCTAGAGAAAGCTTTGTAGTTAGTATAATGTAGCTTTCCTCCAAATCTTCTAAATCATTCAAAGCTTCTTCAATAATTGTTTCTGTTTCTAAACTTCTATTACTTTCTATTGTTTTTAGCTCATCATTTATTGTAGCTATAAAATAGTTCTGTATTTCTTCTACACTTGGATTTGCTTTAGCAATATCAATTTTATTTTTCTGATGATTATTACCTAACCAAAAACCAAGCACCAATACTACAGATGCTGCAACAGATAACCATTTCCAAGAAGTTCTATTCACTTTTTTAGGTTGATTCAATTTACGCTCAAAACGTTCTAAGTGTCCTGAATGTGGTTCTTGAAAATCAAAATTATTTTCAGAAAAAAAATGTTCAAATTTATCTTCCATATGCTTGCGCTTGTATATTTTCTGCAAGTAACACTTGCTTTAATTTCTTTTTTGCTCTAGAAACTGTAGTTCTTACATTTTCATTAGTGTAATTTAGAATTTGAGCAATTTCTTCATAATCAAATCCTTCAATTAAATTAAGAGTGAGCACAACTCTGTAATTTTCTTTTAAGTTTTGAAGTGTATCTAACACCATTTTAGGATTTAATCCTCTATAATCTATGGCTTCATCTTCAATTTCACTATTTGGTATCACTTCTAATTTTACTTCTTGATACCTACTATTCTTTTTTAATTGAGTTAAACTCTTATTAATTACAATTCGTTTTAACCAAGCACCAAATGCAACTTCACCTTTATACGAATGCAATTTTGTAAAAGCCGTTAAAAAGGCTTCTTGCATAATATCTTCAGCTTCAAAACTATCTTTTAAAATTCTGTGGGCTGAATTGTACATTGCTTTGTAATAGGCATTGTAAATCTTCAGCTGCGCATTTTTATCTGATGATTTGCAGCGTTCTAATAGGTTGGTTATATGTGGTTGATTAGCTTCCAATTAAAAACTTCTATACTAAAGACTAAACTGTTTTTAACTTGTGACAGTTTCTCAAAATAAATGTACTTCTTTTTAAAAAAAATTAAATTTTGATTAAGGCAATTGATGTAAATATTCTTCAGCCTCTTTGTTTGTAGGCATTTTGTGAAGATTCCACTGTAGTTGATATTCAATGCACTCTCCTAATTCCAAATGTTTCTCAGGGCTCAAAACTTCTAATTCACTAAATAAATCATTTCCAAAAATGGTAATTGATGTTCCAAAATCTGGGTATTTTGAAGTTTCATCAAACGTAAAACTTTCTATAAATAAATGATTTTCTACATAACCAGCAATCCAATGTTTTGCATCTGCTCCAATTTTCTGAGGTAACTTATTTGATGATTTTAACTTTAAAATTCCATTTTCTACAGAAATGTTTTTAGCTGCATGATTTTTTGCATCTGGCCATTTAGAAATGGTATAACCATTTTTAAAAATACTTTTATTTGCTAATTTTACATAAGCAGTGTTCGGTGTTTTAATTTTAGATAAACTCCAAATGGTTAAAGGTATTTTTGATAGTAGCGTATTTTTTGCGGATTTTACTTTGGTAAGTTTTTGACGTATTGAAACTTTACTTCCAGTATCATTTACAGTGATTTTTCTTTCTATTTGAATCCCAATATAATCACTAACAGGACTTTTTAAAACAATACCATTAGTCAAATAAGAAATAGAATAAGAACTCGCGTTTATAAAAGGATCAGGGATGTGTCTATACCCAGAAATTTCATGAAAATAATCTTCAGAACAAGGTAAAACTCTATTTCCACCCACGTTTGGAGCTTCAGTTTTGTTATTATAAAAGGTTCCATTTTTAAATAAATTACCTTTAAAATCTGAATTTTCATAGAATATATTTTCGCCATCTATTAGGCTATAGTGTAAAATTCTACCAACTTCAGGAACTACAATTAGCTGAATATCAGAATTTGAAATTTCTATGGCCTCTTTCCAACCTTTATATTCAATATTTTTTACTGTAATTGATGACATTCACTATTATTTACAAACGATATAAATATAAGTCAACTTTAGTAATAATTATGAAATGGCATATTAATTGTTTTATTTAGATGAATTATCAATCTGTTTTATGTAAATAATTGATAATGAATATTTTAATTTTTAAAATAGAATTCTGATGTTTGATAAGTATTTTCAATAATGTCAGAATGACATATATAAAGCATATGAGCAAATCAAAAGTAATAAAATTAGACAGTTTGTCTTTTCAGAATATTATGAATGAAGATTCTGAGTTGATTCCTTTAATGACGCCTGAAGATGAAGAAATCATCAATAAAGAAAGCGTGCCAGAAGTTTTGCCAATTTTACCTTTAAGAAATACAGTTTTATTTCCAGGAGTTGTAATACCTATTACAGCAGGTAGAGATAAATCTATTCAATTGATAAAAGAAGCCAACAAAGGTGATAAAATAATTGGTGTTGTTGCACAACGTAATGAAGAAGAGGAAGTGCCAACATTAAAAGATATTCATACAACAGGAGTTGTAGCTCAGATTTTAAGAGTTTTAAAAATGCCTGATGGTAATACAACAGTAATCATTCAAGGTAAAAAACGTTTTGAAATAGACGAGTTAGTACAAACTGAGCCTTATTTAAAAGCTACTGTTAAAGAGGCTTTAGAAGATAGAGAAATTGAAGATAAAAAAGAGTTTGATGCAATTATAGATTCTATAAAAGAACAGGCTTTAGAGGTAATTAAGGAAAACCCAATGTTGCCTAGTGAAGCTTCTTTTGCAATAAAAAACATTAAATCGAATTCATTTTTAGTCAATTTTATTGCTTCTAATATGGATTTAAGTGTAATGCAAAAACAAGTTATTCTAGAAAAAGATAACTTAAAAGAGCGCGCATTATTAACACTTAAAAACTTAAATAAAGAACTTCAGAAATTACAATTACGTAATGATATTCAGTCTAAAACAAGAGAAGATTTAGACCAACAACAGCGTGAATACTATTTAAATCAGCAATTAAAAACAATTCAAGAAGAATTGGGAGGCGTTTCTAATGATCAAGAATTAGAAGAAATGCGCAAACAAGCTAAAAAGAAAAAGTGGAGCAAAGAAGTAGCTCAAACCTTCGATAAAGAAATAGCACGTTTAAAAAGAATGAATCCTCAAGCAGCAGAATATGGAGTGCAAAGAAGCTACTTAGAGTTAATGTTAGAATTACCTTGGGGAGTTTTCTCTGAAGATAAATTTGACCTTAAGCATGCAACCAAAGTTTTAGATAGAGATCACTTTGGACTAGAGAAAGTAAAAGAGAGAATTATAGAGTATTTAGCAGTTTTAAAGCTTAGAAACGATATGAAATCTCCAATAATCTGTTTATATGGGCCTCCAGGAGTTGGTAAAACATCTTTAGGTAAATCTGTTGCAGAATCTTTAGGGCGTAAGTATGTAAGAATGTCTTTAGGAGGTTTAAGAGATGAAGCCGAAATTAGAGGACATAGAAAAACATATATAGGTGCAATGCCAGGAAGATTAATTCAAAATCTTAAAAAGGCAGGTACATCTAACCCAGTTTTTGTATTAGATGAAATTGATAAATTGGGGCAAAGTCATCAAGGAGATCCATCTTCTGCAATGTTAGAGGTTTTAGATCCTGAGCAAAATACAGCTTTCTATGACAATTATTTAGAAGTGGGTTACGATTTGTCTAAAGTACTTTTTATTGCAACAGCCAATAATTTAGGACAAATTCCTTGGGCCTTACGTGATAGAATGGAAATTATAAATGTTACTGGTTATACCATCGAAGAAAAAGTAGAAATTGCTAAAAGACATTTATTACCTAAACAATTAAAGGAACATGGGTTAACAACCAAAGATTTAAAATTAGGTAAAAAGCAAATTGAGCAAATTGTAGAGGGTTATACTCGAGAATCTGGTGTACGTGGTTTAGAAAAACAAGTGGCTAAGGTTGTACGTTTTGCAGCAAAGTCTATTGCTTTAGAAGAAGAGTATGATGTTAATTTATCTACTGAAAAAGTTGAAGAAATTTTAGGAACACCAAGAAACAGAGGTAAGTACGAAAATAACGATGTTGCTGGTGTAGTTACTGGTTTAGCTTGGACTTCTGTTGGTGGAGATATTCTTTTTATTGAATCTATTCTGTCTAAAGGAAAAGGAACGCTTTCTATTACTGGAAATTTAGGTACAGTAATGAAAGAGTCTGCAACTATAGCCTTGCAATACATTAAATCTAATGCAGAAGAATTTGGTATAAAACCAGAAATCATAGAAAAATACAATGTACATATTCACGTGCCTGAAGGAGCAACTCCTAAAGATGGGCCAAGTGCAGGTATTACAATGTTAACTTCTTTAGTTTCTACCTATACCCAAAGAAAAGTAAAAAATAAGCTTGCAATGACTGGTGAAATAACTTTAAGAGGTAAAGTATTACCAGTTGGCGGAATTAAAGAAAAAATACTAGCAGCAAAAAGAGCAAATATCAAAGAAATTATTCTATGTGAAGACAATAGAAAAGATATTTTAGAGATCAAAGAAAGCTATTTAAAAGGCTTAACATTTCATTATGTTACAGAAATGAAGCAGGTCTTAGATATTGCACTTACAAAGCAAAAAGTTAAAAACGCTAAGAAATTAGTATAAAAAAAGCCTCCAATTTGGAGGCTTTTTTTAATCACAATAATCACAATCAGGTAAATCTAATTGCCTCTGTAACTCTTTGTAATAAGCACATTGCTTTCTCAAAGCATCATCTTGACCATTACACTTGTAAGCATAAGCTGCTTGACATTGGTAATCATATTGCTGGTCTATATTGCTAGGTCCTACATAACCATCACAAACAGTAGAGTTGATTATTGCATCTTCCTCTTCTTCAATTCCAAATAGTTCTTCACAGCTATAAAAGCTGATTGTAAATACTGTTAACAACAGTAGTAAAAATCGATTCCTCTTTTTCATAAAAATTTATTTTTAGTTAATACTCAAAACTAGTAGAATTTAATGTTTGATGAAATACCTAAAACTGAGTATATTTTTGGTAATAAAAAGCGCCTGCTAATTTTGTTTATTATGCATTTAAATTTAATTTGCAGCACTTTTAAATGCTATGAAAAATTTTGATGTAATTATTGTTGGTGCAGGTACTGCAGGATTGATGTTAGCTAGAGAATTAAGTAAATCTAAAAAGCAAGTACTTGTTTTAGATCGAAAAAAACAGCTTTTAGAATTTTCATTCAATACCCTTGCTAGTTTCATTAACCTTGATGAATTTAATTTATCGAACAAGGTAGTTGCTCAAAAAATTAATAAAATTACCTTTCATTCTAATTCAGTAAAGAGTTCATTAAAGGCAGATTTATATACCTTAGATAAGAAAAAGGTACATGAAGAATTGCTAGAAACTATTGATAGTAAATTTGTAACCATTCAATTAAATACTAATATTAAATCGATTTTTACTGATGATAACCATCACTTTACTTCAGTAATAGATCAGAACAAAAAAGAATATTCAGCTACTATTTTTGTAGATGCTTCTGGTACAAATGGTGTATTGAGTAAAAAAGTTGGTTTGCTACCAAAGAAAACGCAATTGGCTACAGGTGTTGAGTATAATGTAAAATATAAAGGAAATACTAAAGAAATCTTTTTGCTGATAGGAGAAATTTATCAAGGAGGTTATGGTTGGATTTTTCCCTTAAAAAATAATAGAGCCATTATTGGCTTTGGCACTTTTGATGAAGCTATTGTAAAGGATTTAAAGAATAGATTACATCAAATATTAGAAATACCAATGATTAAAAAGTTGGTAGAAAAAGATAATGATAAAGTAGAAGGAGGGAGCATACCAATTACACCTGTTATAGAAGAATTTGTGCTGAATAATTTAGTATGTGTAGGCGATAGTGTATCTCAGGTAAACCCTATAGTTGGTGAGGGTTATAAATTTATTTTTGAGTCTGCAATAATGGCAAGTAAGGCCATAATTTTAGCATTAGAATCTAATGATTTAACAAAGTTAAAAGACTATGAAGTGCTTTGGAGAAACCGATTTTCTGAAAATTATAAAAGATCTAAAAGAAGTCAAGAACGCTTTTTTAAATATTCTCAAAATAATTTTGTGATGGATTTTATAGTCTTTCTATCAAAATTGATTCCTAGTAAAAGATCTATAAGGTCTCTTTCTGGAGAATATGGTCTAGAACAAGAATAACAATTTAGTATTCAAGTTCTGGCTGGCTTTGCCAAATTACATTTACAATTTTCCAAGTATTATCAACTTTAGCTAAATGAAATAAATCAATACCCCAAACTGCAGTTAATTTTGCTGACGCAGTTTTTGAATTAACATCAAAAATTTCTATTTCTTTAGGTGAGTTTTCATCAGCTTGATCAAAATCTGAGTTCCATCTTGCAGCCAATCTTACCAATTGTTGATGTGTCATTTCTAAATTATCTATGTATTCTTTTTTCTCAGGATTAAAGTAATAACCAACTTTTCTTAATTTAGGATCTACACTTTTTATAATTCTGGTAGAATCTACCAAATAAAGAGCTTCTACATAATCTAAAATAGCACCTCTTACATTGTCATAATCTTCTTGATTGAATGTTTTTTCTACAAAAGTATTCTCTTTGCTATTGCTAACAATACAAGATGTGGTAAGTGAAAAAATAAAAAGAAGACTAATGAATAAGGTAGTTTTGGCTAATTTCATAATAATTAGATGTTTTATCTTGCTAAAGATAAGCAAAATAGCCAAATAATTATTTGAAATTAGGATGCTAAGAAAAGTGTTTTTTTGAAGCTTCCCAATAAACGTCCATCTCAGTTAAAGACATATCAGATAGGTTTTTACCTTCTTTTTTAGCTGCCTTTTCTAAAAACTGAAATCGATTAATAAATTTTTTATTGGTTTTTTCTAATGCGTTTTCTGGATTCACATTTATAAAACGAGCATAGTTAATCATTGAAAACAAAACATCACCAAACTCTTTTTCTATGTTTTTTGTGTTGCCAGCTTTTATTTCATCATTCAATTCTGAAAGTTCTTCTTGTACTTTTTCCCAAACTTGCTCTGGTTTTTCCCAGTCAAAACCAACTCCAGCTACTTTATCTTGAATACGATTGGCTTTTACAACCGCAGGTAAACTTTTAGGAACACCTTCCAGAACAGACTTATTACCTTCCTTTAATTTTAGTTGTTCCCAATTTCGTTTTACATCTTCTTCATTTTCAACTTTAACATCACCATAAATATGAGGATGCCTATCAATTAATTTATCAGAAATACTATTGGCAACATCTGCAATATCAAAAGCATTTTTTTCACTTCCAATTTTTGCATAAAAAATGATATGTAACAAAACATCACCCAATTCTTTTTTGATTTCTTGTAAATCATTGTCAAGAATTGCATCTGCTAATTCGTAAGTTTCCTCAATGGTTAAATGTCTAAGGCTTTCTAAAGTTTGTTTTTTATCCCAAGGACATTTCTCACGCAAATCATCCATAATATCTAACAGACGATTAAATGCAGCAAGTTGTTCTTTCCTAGAATTCATTATAAACTTTATTAGATCTATAAACTGATAATTATTATGATGAAACTACTCAGTTTCTTCTGCAGTATTTTCTTCAGAAACAGCAGTGAAGTCCATGCCTGCATCAACTAAAAGATTGTACCACTGAATTACTTTTTTAATGTTAGAAGTGTACACTCTTTCATCATCATAATTAGGTAAAACTTCTGCAAAAAAGCTAGTTAGTTTTGCGCCACTTTCTTTATGAGAAATTGCTTTTTCACCATTAGTTTTTTCAGACATTGCTTTAAATACTTCTAACAATGGTAAATCTTCTTCGTAAGTATAGATGGCTATATTTTCTAATAAACTTACGTTTTGTGTTGCGTTAATTGCCACTCTTTTATTGTCATTTAAACCTTGAACAATAATAGCGTTTTTAGATTGTGATATTACTTGAAATAAGCCTGGTTTACCAGCTACTGAAATAATTTTACTAAATTCCATATTAATATTTTTTTGTCTAGAATAGACTTTATTTTTTCTTCTTTAAATTAGGAAAACGCATTCTATAATCTGCTCTTATTTTTCCTTTAGATATATTTTCTAATTTTCTTTTAATTAATCTCTTTTTAAGTGAAGACACTTTGTCTGTAAATAACACACCCTCTATATGATCGTATTCATGCTGAAAAACCCTAGCAGCTAAGCCGTCTAAAACCTCAGTATGTGTATTAAAGTCTTCATCTTGATATTCTAAGGTTACCTTAGATTTACGAGTAACATCTTCTCTAACATCTGGTATACTTAAGCAACCTTCATTAAATGTCCATTCTTCACCTTCTTCATCGATGATTTTTGGATTAATATATACTCTATTAAAATCTTTTAAAGTTGCTCTTTCTTCATCATCTAAATCGTCATCTTCTGCAAAAGGTGAGGCATCAATAACAAAAAGACGAATTGCTTTACCAATTTGTGGTGCAGCTAACCCAACTCCAGAAGCATTGTACATGGTTTCTTTCATGTTTGCAATTAGCTCCTTTAAATTAGGGTAGTCTTTATCTATTTCTACTCCCATTTTTCTTAAAACAGGATCTCCATAAGCAACTATAGGTAAAATCATTTTTTTAATTTTAAAGATTGCAAAAGTACAATTTAGAATTACGAATTACGAATTTTGAATTCAAAAAATCTTCTTAATATTATTGGTTGTATAAATAAGATTGTAAGATAATTGTGGCACTTATTTCGTCTACTAAAGCCTTGTTTCTACGTTGCTTTTTCTTTAAACCACTGTCTATCATAGTTTGAAAAGCCATTTTAGAAGTAAATCGTTCATCAACTCTTTTTAAAGGAATTTTAGGAAACGTTTTTTCGAGTTTTTCTAGAAAAGGTTTAATTAAAACTTCACTTTCACTATCAGAATTATCCATTTGTTTAGGTTTACCCAATAAGATAAGTTCTACTTTTTCTTGTTTAAGGTAGTTTTTTAGAAAAGGCAGCAATTCATTTGTGGCAACTGTTTTTAAACCAGAGGCAATAATTTGTAACTCATCAGTTACAGCAATTCCTGTTCGTACTTTTCCAAAATCTAAGGCTAAAATTCTTCCCAAATTAAAATTATTTTGTGCAAAAATAAACCTTAAATTCTAACAAAGAATAAAATACAGTTTATAATATTGTAGAGTTTAATAAAATGCATTCAATATTTTAAACAATCATAACTAATATGTTTAAAAAATGTATATTCGCTCTGTATTTTAACAATCGATTTATATTTGCAGAAATCAATATATTAAAATGGAAGAAATTAGAGAAATTATAGAGTCAGCTTGGGAAAATCGTGATTTATTAAAAGAAGAAAAAACGATTAACACAATAAGAGAAGTAGTTGATTTATTGGATAAAGGTGAATTAAGAGTTGCTGAACCTATAGAGAATGGTTGGCAAGTAAACGAGTGGGTTAAAAAAGCAGTTGTTTTGTATTTCCCTATTCAAAAAATGGAAACTTTAGAAGCTGGTATTTTTGAATATCATGATAAAATTCCTTTAAAGAAAAACTTTGCTGACAGAGGTATAAGAGTTGTACCAAATGCTGTTGCAAGACATGGAGCCTATATTTCTGCTGGAACTATTTTAATGCCAAGTTATGTAAATATTGGTGCGTATGTAGATGAAGGTACCATGGTTGATACTTGGGCTACTGTTGGTTCTTGTGCTCAAATTGGTAAAAATGTACATTTATCTGGTGGTGTTGGTATTGGCGGTGTTTTAGAACCATTACAAGCTGCTCCAGTTATTATAGAAGATGGTGCTTTTATAGGGTCTAGATGTATAGTAGTAGAAGGTGTAAGAGTAGAAAAAGAAGCGGTTTTAGGTGCAAATGTTGTGTTAACAATGAGTACTAAAATTATAGATGTAACAGGTGATGAGCCATTGGAAATGAGAGGTGTAGTGCCTGCAAGATCTGTGGTAATTCCTGGAAGTTATACTAAAAAATTTGCAGCTGGTGAATACAATGTGCCTTGTGCATTAATTATTGGAAAAAGAAAAGAAAGTACCAACAAAAAAACATCTTTAAACGATGCTTTACGTGAGTATGATGTAGCTGTTTAAAGATTATTTTATATGACTAAAATCACTGCTATAATTCCGACTTTAAATGAAGAAATTCATATTGAAGCAGCTATTAAGACAGTTAGTTTTGCTGATGAAATTATAGTAATTGATTCTTATAGTACAGATGATACTGTTTTGTTGGCAGAAAAACATAAAGTAAAAATCATCAAACGTAAGTTTGATGATTTTTCTTCTCAAAAAAACTTTGCAATTGAACAGGCAAAGCATCCTTGGATCTATATTTTAGATGCAGATGAAAGAGTAACTCCACAAGTAAAAAAGGAAATTTTAGAGGCTGTAAAAAAACCAAAAGGAAATGTTGGTTTTTATGTTAGAAGAAGCTTTTATTTTGCAGGAAAGAATATTAAATATGGTGGATGTCAAAGAGATAAAGTTGTTCGTTTATTTTTAAAGCAATATTGCAATTATTTTGGTGTAGTTCATGAAACAATTCAGACAGAAGGAAAATTAGGATTTTTCAAAAATAGAATAGAACACTTCTCATATAAAAGTTATGACCATTATATTTCTAAAATGAATTATTATGGTGCATTAAGAGCCAAGCAATTTTTTAAAGAGGGCAGAAAAGCTAATGTTTATCACATTGTAATAAAACCAATAGCCAGATTTTTTATACATTATGTTATAAGATTAGGTTTCTTAGATTATTATCCAGGTTATATTTTTGCCAAGGCCCAAGCTTATGGTGTTTATGCAAAATATATTAAATTATGGCTATTAAATAGAAAAGTCAACTAATTGTTATTTATTAGAATTATAAAATATATAATTTCTAACACATCTTTGGAATTTATACGTAACTAAAGAAATAACTTGCCAAAAAGGCCTAAAAATTTCTCGAATCACTTTTTTCCAAGCAATCATGTTGTTTTGCTGAATAGTACTGCCCCCCATTTGTTTATCAATACTTTTTACATATTGTTTGTTGGTAGAAAATAATGGAACTTTATGTTTGTAGACATCTTGCTTCATCACATCAATAGGTGCATAATAATCATTTAAATTATCAGTTAGTTTCTTTGCTGCATTTTTACCTATGACTTGACCTATCATTAAAACAGGAGGCATTAAAAACTTAGTTAATAAAGTGTATCTTTCTAAAGAATAAAACCCTTTTTTTCCTGAAATATCAATAAAATCGTTAATTGTAATTTGCGATAAAAGTTGTTCTAAATCTTCAATAAAATTATTCTGAATTAACGCATCATCTTCTAAAACAATCGAAAAATCTTCAGGTTGTTTTGATAAAAACTCCCATAATTTAAAATGAGTTAAGCAAATACCAATTTCACCATCATTGGGTAAAGGGTAGTGTGCTAAAATATTATGTTTTCTTTTTTCTTCTTTTAATATTTTAGGATCTAAATCTTTCCCATAAGTAGCTGAAATCCTTGTTATTGGTATATTTAATTTGTTAAACTGTTCTTCCATAAAAGCACGTCTTTCAGTACTTTTATCTAGATTTATATAATAGAATTTGTAAGATATCATAATGTTATCCATGATTTGCAAGCAACTTCATTTTCTTTATCCACAAACCAATTTTTAGGAGCTATCACAATTTTATCGAGATTTTGGTTTAGCCAAGCACCCCACCAAGAAAAACTGCTGTTGGCTGTAATGTTATGATCGCACAAAGTCATTAAATGCATATCCTCATGTGGAATTACATTATGATCAATATAAGTGGCATTAGTTATGTTTAAGTTGTGTTTTACCCAAGCAATATCATCGGAAAAAACAAAAAAATGAACATTTGAATTTTGTTTTGAAATGTGCTCAATAGCGTTGCTATAATAATCTAAATCACAAGTACCATGAACTTTGTTAGCTTTTTTATCGGAAATATAATCTCCTCTTCTCACATGCAGAGAGCAAGTGTTTTTTAATAATTTTATTTGATTTTTAATGGCTAAAGTAGATTTAGCTAATTCTTTTTTAATTTTAAATTGATCTATTAGAATTTCTCTAATATCACCAAAATATTGCTCTGTCTGAAAATATCCCTTTATAAAGGCATTGTTATTAACCTTCAAAAGATCTTTATGAAATAACAAATTAGGCTCTTTTATGGTTTTCTTTAAACCAATTTTAGATAAAAATGCTGTAGAATTATTTGAAGTCTCTAAATCAATATTAAACTTATCTAAATGATAGCCTCCATGAAGTTTATAGCTTTTAAATTTAGAAATGTCAATTTGTACTTCATATCCTTTTTCAGCCAAGGATTTTGCATACGCATATTGAAACATTTGGTTTCCTAGTCCACCAAGAATTCTAACAACAACCATTAAAATTTTCTAAATTTAAAATTGAGTGCGTACAAAAGTACGAATGTTATCACAAATTCTTTTGCCAATTGGCGCTTAAAACATCTGAAAACAATAAATTTGCATTTTTTCAAAAACACATGAATTACAAAGAAGCCTTAACCTCAGAAATTTTTACTTTTATTTCACAAGCTGCAAAAAATCTAGAAATAGATGCCTATGTGATTGGAGGTTATGTGCGTGATTTCTTTTTAGATAGAGGCACAGCTAAAGATATTGATGTTGTTGCTGTTGGTAGTGGAATTGATTTGGCTTTACAAGTTTCTAAGTTGTTGCCTAATAAACCAAAGGTTCAAGTTTTTAAAACATATGGTACAGCCATGTTACGTTATAAAGATATAGAAATCGAGTTTGTTGGTGCTAGAAAAGAATCATACACAGAAAATAGTAGAAATCCGCAAGTTTCTTCTGGAACGTTAGTAGATGATCAAAATAGAAGAGATTTTACAATTAATGCATTAGCTTTAAGTTTAAATGACGCCAATTTTGGTGATTTATTAGATCCTTTTAATGGAATGCAGGATTTAGAGGATAAAATTATAAGAACTCCATTAAACCCAGATATTACCTATTCTGATGACCCACTTAGAATGATGCGTGCAATTCGATTTGCAACTCAATTAAATTTTGAGATTGAAGCATCTTCTTTGGCTGCAATTTCTAAAAATGCACATCGTTTAAAAATAATTACAAAAGAAAGAATTGTAGTTGAATTGAATAAAATTTTAGCTGCTAAAAAACCTTCTATAGGTTTTCTGTTATTAGAAAAAACAAAATTGCTACCTCAGATTCTACCTGAGCTAATTGCGTTAAAAGGAGTAGAAGAAGTAGAAGGCCAAAAACATAAAGACAATTTTTATCACACATTAGAAGTAGTAGATAATATTGCTAAAAATACAGAAGATGTATGGTTAAGGTGGGCTGCTTTGTTGCATGATGTTGGAAAAGCGCCTACAAAGCGTTTTAGTAAAAAAGTGGGTTGGACATTTCATGGCCATGAGTTTGTAGGATCTAAAATGGTTTATAAAATTTTTAAGAGATTAAAAATGCCCTTAAATGCAAAAATGAAATTTGTTCAAAAAATGGTGTTATTAAGTTCTAGGCCAATAGTTTTAGCTTCAGATGTTACAGATTCTGCAGTTAGACGTTTGGTGTTTGATGCTGGTGAAGAAATTAACGATTTAATGACTCTTTGTGAAGCAGATATCACCACTAAAAATCCTAGAAAATTCAAGAAATATCATAAGAATTTTGAGCTTGTTCGAAAGAAAATTAAAGAAGTAGAAGAAAGAGACCGAATAAGAAATTTTCAGCCACCAATTACTGGAGAAGAAATTATGACTGCCTTTAATTTAGAGCCATGTAGAGAAATTGGTCAAATAAAAGAGGCTATAAAAGAGGCAATTTTAGAAGGAGAGATACCTAATGAACATCAGCCTTCATATGATTTTATGATTCAAAAAGGATTAGATTTAGGGTTAAAAAGAAAATGATTTAAGATCTATGCAAAAAGTTTCAAACTTTATTTCCACAGCTATTTTAGAACTTAAATTAAAGTCTTTTGATAACAAACAAGATTTAGTTCTAGTCACAGGTTCTGATAGCTCGCACTATAAAAGTTTATGCCAGCTTCTAAATAGTATTAAAACTTTTGAAAATAATACTAAAACTGTAGTTTTTGATTTAGGGCTAACAGAAGAAGAACATTTATCTCTAGAACAATCTTTTGACTTTGTTGATTTAAGGAAGTTTGATTATTCTAAATATCCAGCGTTTTTCAATATTAAGAGTAATGCAGGAGAGTATGCTTGGAAACCAGTAATAGTGCATCAAGTTTTAAACGAATTTAAATGTTCCGTTTGTTGGATTGATGCTGGTAATGTAATTACTCAAGAGTTAAAAAGCTTACGAAAAGTTATTGAATATTTAGGGTTTTATTCACCATTTTCTAAAGACACAATTGCTGATTGGACACACTATAAATCTTTAAAAATTTTAGAAGTATCAAACAATAAAACGTTGCTTAAACAAACCAATTTAAATGGTGCGTGTATTGCTGTAAACTATAATTGCGAAACTGCTAGAGTGGTTATTGAAAAATGGAAAGATGCAGCTTTAAATAAAAAGGTAATTGCTCCTGAGGGTAGTAGTAGAGACAATCATAGGCAAGATCAAGCGATTTTATCTGTTTTAGCTTATAAGCATATTCCTGAAATTTCTAAAAAAATGACCTTTAAAAAGTTTGGGTTCAAATTACATCAAGATATAGATTAAGCTCTACTACTCTTAATTTTTAGCTTTTAATTCATTTATTAAACTTTTACTGACATTACTACTTATTATTTTTTTAATTTACTTTTTGTGTAATCAGTAGAATTAGTAAGTATTTTATATTAAATGATTACAAATAATGGTAAATTATTATAAATAATACTTAAACTCTAATTTGCGTTTTGTATTTTTACAGCGAACATTCGCTAAAAACCTACAAATCGTTATGAAAATTAAAAAAGTATTAGTTGCAAATAGAGGAGAAATTGCTATTCGAATTTTTAGAGCTTGTGCAGAGATTAATGTAGAAACTGTTGGAATTTATACTTACGAAGATCGCTACTCTTTACATAGATATAAATCTGATGAATCTTATCAAATAGGTGAAGATAATCAACCTTTAAAACCTTATTTAGATATTGATGCAATAATTAAAGTTGCAAAAGATAATGGTGTAGATGCCATTCATCCTGGGTATGGATTTTTATCTGAAAATGCCAATTTTGCTCAAAAATGTGAAGAAAGCGATATTATTTTTGTAGGACCGAAAGTATCTGTTTTAAAATCTTTAGGAGATAAAATTACGGCCAAGAAGGTTGCAATAGATATTAATATACCTATTATAAAAAGTAACAAAAACCCTTTAGAAAGTATTGAGATAGCTTTAGAAGAGGCAGAAAAAATTGGATACCCAATAATGTTAAAAGCTGCTTCTGGAGGTGGAGGTAGAGGAATGAGAGTTATTAGAAAAGCAGATGAACTTAAAAAAGCTTATGGAGAAAGTAAGAGAGAAGCATTAAATGCGTTTGGAGATGACACTGTTTTTTTAGAAAAATTTGTTGAAAATCCAAAACATATTGAAATTCAAATTGTTGCAGATAATTTTGGTAATACAGTTCACTTATTTGAGAGAGATTGCTCTGTGCAAAGACGCTATCAAAAAGTAATAGAATTTGCACCTTCTTACGGTTTAAAGCAAGAAACAAAAGATGCACTATACAAATATGCAATAGATATATGTAAGGCTGTAAATTACAATAATATTGGTACTGTAGAATTTTTAGTAGATGATGATGATTCAATTTACTTTATAGAGGTTAATCCAAGAATACAAGTAGAACATACTGTTACAGAAGTTGTAACAAATATAGATTTGGTGAAGACACAGCTTTTTATTGCTGGAGGTTATAAATTATCTGATCAACAAATAAAAATTCCGAATCAAGAGTCTATTAAAATAAATGGTTATGCACTGCAGTGTAGAATAACTACAGAAGATCCGCAAAACGATTTTAAACCAGATTTTGGAACAATATCTACCTACAGAAGTGCTTCAGGTTTTGGTATTCGATTAGATGCAGGTAGTGTTTATCAAGGTGTTACAATATCTCCGTTTTTTGATTCTATGTTGGTAAAAGTTACTGCAAATAGTAGAACTTTAGATGGTGCTGCTCGTAAAATTAGAAGAGCTCTTGGCGAGTTTAGAATTCGTGGTGTAAAAACTAACATGCTTTTTTTAGACAATATACTTCAGCACGAAACTTTTAGAAAAGGTGCAATTACAGTAAACTTTATTAAATCTACACCAAGTTTATTTAAGTTTAAAGCACCTAGAAATAGAGCTAATAAAATAATTACTTATTTGGGTGATGTTACTATTAATGGCAATGCAGATGTTAAGAAATTTGATGCAGCTAAAACATTTGTAAAACCCAAAATTCCTGCTTTTGATGTTAATGCAACTTACCCAAAAGGAACAAAAGATTTATTAACGGAGTTAGGGCCAGAAGGTTTTTCTAATTGGTTGAAAAATGAAAAGAAAATCCATTTTACAGACACTACAATGCGTGATGCGCATCAAAGTTTATTAGCAACCAGAATGCGAACTTTCGATATGTTAAAAGTTGCAGAAGGCTATGCTAAAAACCATCCAGATATTTTTAGTATGGAAGTTTGGGGAGGTGCCACTTTTGATGTTTGCTTACGATTTTTACATGAAAATCCATGGGAAAGATTACGTTTGCTTAGAGAAAAAATGCCAAATGTGCTATTGCAAATGTTAATAAGGGGCTCTAATGGTGTTGGTTATACTGCCTATCCAGACAATTTAATTGGTAAATTTGTTGAACAATCTTGGGAAAATGGAGTTGATTTATTCCGAATTTTTGATTCTCTAAATTGGATGAAATCGATTGCACCATGCATAGAGCATGTAAGAACAAAAACACAAGGTTTAGCAGAAGGTTCTATTTGTTATACTTCTGATATTTTAGATGTAAAAAACACTAAATACAATTTAAAATATTACATCAATTTAGCCAAAGAAATCGAAAATGCAGGCGCACATATTTTAGCAGTTAAAGATATGGCTGGTTTGTTGAAACCTTATGCAGCTTCAGAATTGGTTACTGCTTTAAAATCGGAATTAAACATTCCAATTCACTTGCATACACATGACACATCCTCTATACAATCTGCCACTTATTTAAAAGCAATTGAGGCAGGTGTAGATGTTGTAGATGTTGCATTAAGTGGCTTGTCTGGTTTAACATCGCAACCAAATTTTAACTCAATTGTAGAAATGATGAAGTTTCACGAAAGGGAAAACCCTATGAATGCTACTTCCTTAAATGAGTATTCTAACTATTGGGAAACTGTAAGAGAATATTATTATCCTTTTGAATCTGGCTTAAAGTCGGGCTCAGGAGAAGTATTTAAACACGAAATTCCTGGTGGCCAATATTCAAATTTAAAACCACAAGCACAAGCTTTAGGTTTAGAAGGTCGTTTTCATGAAATTACAAAAATGTATGGAGAAGTAAATACACTTTTTGGTAACATCGTAAAAGTTACACCAAGTTCTAAAGTTGTTGGTGATATGGCTCAGTATTTAGTAAGTAATAATTTAACTATAAATGATGTTTTAGAAAGAGGTGATACCATTTCTTTTCCTCAATCTGTGGTGAGTTTCTTTAAAGGAGATTTAGGTCAACCAGTTGGTGGTTTTCCAGAAAAATTACAGAAACTTATTTTAAAAGATCAATCTCCTTATACAGAAAGACCAAATGCACATTTACCACCTGTAGATTTTGATAAAGAATATGCGGAATTTAGAAGAATATTTGAAAATGACTTGGGTAGAAAAATTGATTTTACAGATTTCTTATCCTATAAATTATATCCAAAGGTGTTTTTAGATGCTTTTAATACACATTTAAAATACGATAATCTAACCAATTTACCTACCAAAAATTTCTTTTACGGCATGGAAATAGGAGAGGAGATTACTGTTGATTTAGATAAAGGTAAAACTGTATTAATTACGTTAGATTCTATTAGTGAAGCTAATGAAAAAGGATTTGTAACTGTTTATTTTAAAGTAAATGGACAAGGAAGAACAGTGCAGATTAAAAATGAGTCTATCAAAGTTACATCAGTTCAAAATATAAAAGCTGATAAAAATAATAGCAAACAAATTGGTGCACCTTTGCAAGGGCTATTGTCTACTATCTTAGTTAAAAAAGGAGAAAAGGTAACTAAAAATCAGCCATTATTTATTATTGAAGCCATGAAAATGGAAACTACAATTACAGCCAATGATGATGGTAAAATTGACACTATCATATTAACTGAAGGTACAATTGTTAACGCTGATGATTTAGTTTTAAGCTTAAATTAAGACAGGCTTTGCATAGTTACTAACTTAAAGTATTCACCTTTTTTGGTTAGTAACTCATCGTGTTTACCTTGTTCTACTATTTCACCTTTTTTCATTACTACAATGGTGTCTGCTTTTTGTATAGTAGATAATCTATGAGCGATAACTAAAGAGGTTCTATTTTGCATCATTTTTTCTAAAGCTAACTGCACAAGTTGCTCAGATTCTGTATCTAAGGCAGATGTAGCTTCATCTAAAATCATAATTGGCGGATTTTTCAATACAGCTCTAGCAATAGATAAACGTTGTTTTTGACCTCCTGATAAAGTGCCTCCACTATCACCAATGTTAGTATGAAATTTTTCAGGTAAATTTTGAATGAACTCATTTGCGTTCGCAATTTCAGAAGCTTCTAACACTTCTGCTTCAGTTGCATTTTCTGTACCCAATTTAATATTATTTTCTACAGTGTCATTAAATAAAATAGATTCTTGCGTTACAATACCCATTAAATCTCGTAAAGATTTTTTAGTAATGTTTTTAATACTTTCACCATCAATTAAAATATCACCAGAATTTACATCATAAAAACGAGTAATTAGATTTGCTAAAGTAGATTTACCACTTCCTGATTGGCCAACCAAAGCAACAGTTTCACCCTTATTAATAGTTAAAGAAAAGTCTTTTAAAACATAGTCTTTTTTGTATTTAAAAGATATGTTTTTAAACTCAATTTTACTATCAAAAGAAGCTTTAATAATAGCATTTGGTTTGTCTTTAATATGATTTTCTGTATTTAAAACAGACATAATTCTTTCTGCAGAAGCTTCACCTTTTTGAATGTTGTAGTAAGAAGTTGTAATTAATTTTATTGGATTTAATACAGTATAGAATAATACAATATAACCCATAAATTCATCTGGTTGTAAAGAACTTGTGTTTGATAAAACCTCTCTACCACCAAACCATAAAATAGCAATAATTGTTGCAGACCCTAAAAATTCACTCATAGGTGATGCTAACGTTTGCCTATGAAAAACGCTGGTCATCAAATTTCTAAAAGTGGTAGTAGATGCATTAAACTTTCTCTCTATAATCTTTTCTGAATTAAAACCTTTAATAACTCTTAAACCTGTTAGTGTTTCTTCTATAAATGATAAAAATGTGCCAGTTTCTTGCTGTGCTTTAACCGAGTTTGCTTTTAATTTTTTACTAATTGATGAAATGATAAATCCTGAAACTGGTAGTAATATAAAAACAAACAGCGTTAATTTAACACTCATAAAAAGCATAATAGAAATTGCAATTACAACAGTAAGAGGTTCTCTAACAATAGTTTCTATAGAGGTTAAAATTGAAACTTCTACTTCTTGAACATCAGCAGTCATTCTTGCAATAATGTCTCCTTTTCTTTTTTCTGTAAAGTAAGAAATGGGTAGTTCTACAATTTTATGATATAGTTTGTCTCTTAAGTCTTTTACAATTCCTGTTCTTAAGAATGTAATGACGTAAGATGCTAAATACCTGAAAAAATTCTTTAAAAAGAATAATGAAAGTGCTAATAAACATATGAATAATAATGTTTTTATTTGACCATCATTTTCTATTTTTTCTGATATAAAAAAGTAAAAGCTTTCTTTTAAATAAGATCCAATACTTGTAATACCTTCATAAACAGGTTCTACAACAATGTCTTTGTCTGTTTCAAATAATATACCCAAAACAGGAATAAAAGCAAGTACAGAAAGAACATTAAAAATGGCATAGAAAATATTAAAGACTACATTTAATAATGTAAACTTTCTGTACTTTCTTTCATATTTAAGAATATCTTTAAAATAACCCATTAATTCAATTTCATCTCTTTTATGATTCTTTGAATTTTAGCATCTAAAGCATCTTCTACTTTTTCTGCATTTTCAACTTTGTCTAAAGGAGCATTTACACTAAAATAAAATTTAATTTTAGGCTCAGTTCCACTTGGTCTTGCTGCAATTCTAGTTCCAGAAGCTGTTTGGTAAATAAGTACATTAGATTTTGGTATATCCATGTTTAAAACCTCACCAGTAATTAAATTTTTTCTAGTTGATGCTTGGTAATCAGAAAGTGATTCTATTTTTTCTCCATCAATCTCAGTTAATGGATTGTTTCTCATATCACTTAACATTTGCTGAATTTCTGCAGCACCATCCATACCTTTTTTGGTAATTGAAATTAAATGTTCTTTATAAAAGCTATTTTCTATATAAATATTTAATAATTCATGATAGAAAGAACTTCCATTCTGTTTGGCATAAGCTGCAACTTCACAAGCTAATAATGTAGCAGTCACTGCATCTTTATCTCTTACAAAATCACCAACCATATAACCAAAACTTTCTTCTCCACCACCAATAAATTCTAGTTCAGGAAAATCAACAACCATTTTAGCTATCCATTTAAAACCAGTTAAACCTACCTTGGTTTCAACATTGTATTTTGCAGCTATTTGGTTTACAAGTTCTGTAGATACAATTGTAGAACCTATAAATTCTTTACCATTTAATCTACCTTCTTCTTTCCATTTTTTTAATAAGAAATCTGTCATAACAACCATTGTCTGGTTACCATTTAACAGTTTCATATTGCCATTTAAATCTCTTACAGCAACCCCTAATCTATCACAATCAGGATCTGTACCAATAACAATATCAGCACCAATGTTGTTCGCTAATTCAGTAGCCATGTGTAAAGCTTCTGGCTCTTCTGGATTTGGTGATTTTACAGTAGGGAAATCTCCATTTGGCTTGCGCTGTTCTTCTACAATATGAACATCTGTGTATCCTGCGCCTTTTAAGGCGTGAGGAATAGACATTATTGATGTACCATGCAAAGGCGTAAAAACAATTTTAAGACTGTTTCTATCAATTTTATCTGATAAAGAACCGTTTTTAACAGAAGCTTCTATGAAAACATCATCTACATTTTTACCAATAACTTCAATTAAATCTTCATTGGCATCAAAATTAATTTCTGAAAATTCTAAAGCATTTACTTTACTTATAATACCACTATCATGTGGAGGTACAATTTGTCCACCATCAGCCCAATACACTTTGTAACCATTATATTCTGGTGGATTGTGAGAAGCTGTTAAAACAATACCTGCATCACAATTTAAATGACGAACTGCAAAAGATAATTCTGGAGTTGGTCTTAAATCTTCAAAAAGAAAAACTTTAATATTATTTGCAGATAAAACATCTGCAACTACTTTAGCAAATTTTTTGCTGTTGTGTCTACAATCGTAAGCAATAACTACTTTTATTTGATCTTTAGAAACGTTATCTACTAAATAGTTAGATAGGCCTTGGGTTGCTCTACCCAAAGTGTATTTATTAATTCTATTAGTACCTGCACCCATAACACCTCTCATACCTCCAGTACCAAACTCCATGTCTTTATAAAATCGATCAGCCAATTCAGCTTGATTGTTGTCGATTAAATTTTGAATTTCCGATTGTGTTTCTGCGTCAAAAGTTGGTGTTAACCACTGTTTTGCTTTATTTACAAAGTCTGTCATGAGTTAGAGTTTAATGGTTTATAGTAATTTTTTTATTTGGTTTAATACAAATATACAGTTAGAAATTAAGTTTTTCTCTTATTGTATAGTGTTTTTCGGTGTTTTTTGTTTTAATGATTAGTTCTCCTAAAAATCCTGCTAAGAATAATAGGGTTCCTAGAATCATAGAAGTTAGTGCAATATAAAACCAAGGATTATCTGTAACAAGAATGGTTTTTATGTTATTAAAAACCTTATATAATTTATATGCACCAATATAAAAAGCAGCAGAAGTACCAAATAAGAACATAAAAGTACCCCAAAGACCAAAAAAGTGCATAGGTCTTTTTCCAAATTTAGATAAAAAAGAAATAGTAATTAAATCTAAAAAACCATTTACAAAACGATCCATCCCGAATTTAGTTTCACCATATTTTCTCG
The DNA here is from genome assembly GCF_036864555.1 of Polaribacter sp. P097. NCBI lineage: Bacteria > Pseudomonadati > Bacteroidota > Flavobacteriia > Flavobacteriales > Flavobacteriaceae > Polaribacter > Polaribacter sp. P097. The sequence continues at coordinate 123,474 of NZ_JAZETJ010000002.1, forward strand.
CTTGGTGTTGTACCACTTTTTCTCCTATTCTATTGTAGCCTTCATTTTTGGCTAGAACAGGTATGTATCTATGCATTTCTCCACTTACTTTTATACTTTTAATTACCTCATTTTTATAGGCTTTTAGGCCGCAGTTAAAATCATGAAGTTTTAAACCAGAAGTTTTTCTAGCAGCTGCATTAAATAATTTAGATGGTATATTTTTAGTAACTACGTTGTCATAACGTTTCTTTTTCCATCCAGAAATTAAATCAAAATTTTCATCAACAATTAAATTGTAAAGTTCTGGTATCTCTTCTGGATTGTCTTGTAGATCTGCATCCATAGTAATAACAACATTACCTTGGGCTAATTCAAAACCAGCATCTAAGGCTTGAGATTTTCCATAGTTTTTTTGAAAACGAATTCCTTTAACTGACTTGTTTTTAGAAGATAGCTCTTCTATTTTTTGCCATGAGTTATCAGAACTACCATCATCAATAAAAATAATTTCATATAAATAACGATTGGATTGCATAACAGTTGCAATCCAATCGTGTAATTCTTGTAAAGATTCTTCTTCGTTAAGAAGTGGTATTACTACCGAAATTTCCATATTTCTTCTATATAGTTACAAGTTGTAAAGTTAAGAAAGTATCTTAGAAGGACGTATTTCTAACAGTTTAATATGTTTCTTCTTCTGTTTTTTTCTTCACAGCAGCTACAATTGCAGAAACTACAAAACCAATAAAGGCCATGAATAATAAACCAATAGCATCACCAATTATTGTACCTTGGAACTTGCTGGTCATTTCCATTTGAGTTTCAATTTGTTCTTCTGTTAATCCAGCATCATATAAGCCTTTTCTTGTAATTTCTTCTACTTGAGTATAAAATTCAGGTTCAATAAATGCAGTAAAAATATGCTGATAAACAATGGTTAATAAAGAACCAATAATTACAATACCTACACCAATTTTAACACCTTGTCCCCAAGTCATAAAACCACCATTTGCTTTTTTGAAAGCAGACATCCCTATAATAGGAAAAGCAATTACTGCAATTGCAATTACTGCAAAATTAATGTAACCACCTGTTGGGTCTAAATGCATTCCTAGTGCATAAATAACAAGACTAGCTAAAATTAAAACGATTCCATAATATAAACCGTTGTTTAAAATAATACCTTTACTACTTACTTGATTTTCCATTTTTTAAAGTTTAGTTGATGTTTTACAAATATATTAATTTCTAATAGATGACTATTTTTCTTTAAAATAAGTTCATCTAAAAACATTTTATTAGTAATCAAGAAGTTATAATTGTTACAAAAATTTTAATATTTTTTTAATTGTCAATTTAAAAATAGAATGTAAATTTGCAGTGGCAAGTTCTACACAACTAGCTCCCTTTGAATCCTCCAGGGTGGGAACACAGCAAAGGTATTAGGTTGTAGCAGTGTGATGTAGGTAGCTTGCCATTTTTTGTGCCCTAAATTTAGATTTTGTAATATTGATTTTTTAAAATAGAAATTATGTCAAAAGTAGTTTTAGTTACAGGTGCATCTTCAGGAATTGGTAAGGCTGTAGCCACTTATTTGCAACAAAAGGGATATCATGTTTATGGAACTAGCAGAAATCCTAAGAACCAAGAAAACTTTACTTTTAAATTAATTGCATTAGACGTTTTAAAAAATGAGTCTATTACAGCTGCTGTAAATCAAATTATTAATGAGAAAGGCAGATTGGATGTTTTGGTAAATAATGCAGGAATGGGAATTACAGGTTCTATTGAAGATACTCCAACTAATGAAATGAAATCTGTTTTCGACACCAATTTATTCGGAGCTATTGATGTTATGAAAGCTGTTTTACCACAAATGAGAAAACAGAACTCTGGTACTATTGTTAATATTACTTCTATTGCTGGTTATATGGGCTTGCCATTTAGAAGTTTGTACTCAGCATCTAAAGGAGCTTTAGAATTGATTACAGAAGGAGTTAGTATGGAGGTAAAAGGTTTTGGTATAAATGTAGTAAGTATTGCACCTGGAGATTTTGCAACAAATATTGCTGCAGGTAGATATCATACACCAGTTTTTGAAAATTCTGCTTACAAAGAGGATTATGAGAATAATTTAAAAATTATTGATGCAGATGTTGATGGGGGAAAAGATCCTGTCGAAATGGCTAAAGTGATTTATAAAATAACAAACACTAAAAATCCTAAAATACACTATAAAGTAGGGAATACTTTAGAAAAGTTTTCGATTGTTTTAAAACGAATTCTTCCAGACAGAATTTATGAGAAAATTTTAATGAATCATTACAAACTTTAATTCACACTTACATGCTCATCTGCAGTTGTGCTTAAAAAAGTATCTAAAATTGCAGCTTCACAATTTTGAGTATTTACAGTAAATTTAATCCAACCATAATAGATTTCGTTGTTTAAAGACATACTGATTATAAAGTAATCGTCTATATTATTTTTTAAAGTGCTACTATAGGTTAAGGTATTGTCTAAGAAATAATTAAAGTTTTGATAAGGAGCTTCATATTCGTAAAATATATCTAAAGCATCTTTTACACCATTAATATATTGTGTTTTATTTTCTGATGTAAATGGCGGTTCATGCACAATAAAATAAGGCTCTTGATTTTTAATAGGAGATAAAATTTTGTTTTGATCTTCAAACGTAGATGTTAATTTAATAGTGTATTGATTGTATCTTGGTCTGTTACCAACATCATTTACTTCTTCATAAGTTAAATTAAAATCAACAATTCCATCAGAATTAAGGTCGATTTCTATTGGTAATTTGTCTAATAAACAATCTTCAAAAAGTAGAAAATTGGTAATTTCTACTTTAAAATCATCTGTGGTAAATTCAACATAGAATTTTTTTGAATAGGTAATTTTATCATGAGGATCTGTATACACAACATAACCTGTAAATTTTTCATCTTCAATATACTCTTTGATATAAAATTCTGATACCTCCATCTCTGTTACAGCAGAAACGTCTACATTTTCTCCATTATAATATTCGTAAGCTCTATTTTTAGTAAGGCAGTCATCTTTTTTATCAAAAATAAAAGCTTTAGTTTCAGTTTCTCCATCAGTACCAACAGGTGTTGTAAAACTAATTGTTACAGTGTCATCATTATAAGAACCTTCCCAAACAACAGGGTTTGTAGCATGAGGAACAACAATATTATCTGCTTCAGAAATAGATATATCAGTATTAACGCATTCTTCTATTTCAGGAGTAACAGGATCTATAATTTCTGATGAGGTAGTTGTAGAACAAGATGTTGCTAAACAAATAATTAGCAGTAAACCAGACGTTTTTATAAAATTCAAAATAGACTCTTTTTTACAAAAGTAAAGGTTTTATAAAGTAAAAACGAATTGAGTTACTATTTAACAAAATTTAAGCATTTTTATCTAAGCGAATATGTGTAAAAAATAATTGAGTAATGCACATTAGAAAAGTGATAGTTTTTTATCTTTGACGAAAATAAATTTAATTTTCAACGCATGAAATTTTTCGTAGATACTGCTAATTTAGAGCAGATTAAAGAAGCACAAGCTTTAGGTGTTTTAGATGGTGTAACAACAAACCCATCATTAATGGCTAAAGAAGGTATTACTGGTCAAGATAATATCATTAATCATTACAAAGCAATTTGTGAATTAGTAGATGGAGATGTTTCTGCAGAGGTTATTTCTACAGATTTTGATGGTATGGTTAAAGAAGGTGAAGCTTTGGCAGCATTGAACCCTCAGATTGTAGTAAAATTACCTATGATAAAAGATGGTATTAAAGCTTGTAAATATTTCTCATCTAAAGGAATCAAAACAAATGTAACTTTAGTATTTTCAGCAGGTCAGGCATTATTGGCTGCAAAAGCTGGTGCAACTTATGTATCACCATTTATTGGTAGATTAGATGATATTTCTACAGATGGTTTAAATCTAATTGCAGAAATTAGAACTATTTATAACAATTATGGTTTTGAAACTGAAATTTTAGCTGCTTCTGTAAGACATACAATGCACGTTATTGATTGTGCTAAAATTGGTGCAGATGTTATGACAGGACCTTTAAGTGCTATTGAAGGTTTATTAAAGCACCCATTAACAGACATAGGTTTAGCTAAATTTTTAGCAGATTTTAATAAAGGAAACTAATTTCTTTTCAAATAGAATATTTAAAAAGCCAGCAATTAAATTCAATTTAGTTTCTGGCTTTTTTTTCTTTTAAATCTTTATCTCTTCGTAACTTTGCATTTAAATCACTAAAGATTTTTATGTACCCAAAAAAAGAACTTGCACAATTAGTTATAGCAGCTTGTCATCAATTTAATGTTGATACTGTTGTTATTTCTCCAGGTTCTAGAAATGCACCTTTAACTATTGGTTTTTCTAATCATCCAGAAATTGAAACGTTAAGTGTGGTAGATGAAAGGTGTGCTGCGTTTTTTGCGCTAGGTATTGCACAGCAAACTCAAAAACCGGTTGCAGTTTTATGTACTTCTGGTTCTGCATTACTAAATTATTACCCTGCAATTGCAGAAGCGTTTTATAGTAATATACCTTTAGTTGTTATTTCTGCTGATAGACCAAAACATCTTATAGATATTGGTGATGGACAAACAATTCGTCAGGAAAATGTGTTTGAAAATCACATTCTATTTTCTGCCAACTTGATTGAAAATCCAAAGTTTAAAACTAGGAACGCTCAATTAATAGGTGAGGCTTTACAATTGGCAAACTCAAACAAAGGTCCTGTTCATATTAATGTACCTTTTGATGAGCCATTGTATGATACTGTAAGCGATTTAGAAGATTTTCATTTTCCTCATATAAGTATGAGTTCTTTAGATAATTCTAATATCAATTATGATGAATTGGCTAAAATATGGAACAGTTCTGATAAGAAAATGTTAGTGATTGGTGTGAATTATCCAGATACTGAATTGCATAAATTAATGGATTTATATTCAGAAGATGATTCTGTTATTTTGTTAACTGAAACGACTTCTAATCTGCATCATTCTAAAGCCATAAACTCAATAGATCAACTTATTTTTTCTTTGGGAGAAGAAGAATTTAAAGAGTTGCAACCAGACATTCTTATTACGTTTGGTGGCATGATAGTTTCTAAAAGAATTAAACGTTTTCTAAGAGATTATCAGCCTAAACATCATTGGAATATTGATGAGAAAAAAGCAACCAATACTTTTTTCTGCTTGTCTGAATTTATACAAACAAAACCTGTAGATTTCTTTAGTAAATTTAATAGTATCATTTCTAAAAAACAGAGTGATTATCAACCAAAATGGTTGGCTATTAGAGATGAGAGAAGGCAAAAACATGCTGAATATTTAGCGACTATAGCACATTCTGATTTAAAAGTTTTTGAGCAAGTTTTAGAAAGTATCCCTAAAAATAGTCAGTTGCAATTTAGTAATAGTGCTATTATTAGATATGGGCAAATGTTTACTATTGACAGGACTTTAGAAGTATTTTGTAATAGAGGTACAAGTGGTATTGATGGTAGCACATCTACAGCTATTGGTGCAGCTTATGCCTGTAACAAACAAACTATTTTTATTACTGGAGATTTAAGTTTTTTCTATGATAGTAATGGTTTGTGGAATAAGAATATACCAACAAATTTTAGAATTATATTAGTGAATAATTCAGGAGGTGGAATTTTTAAAATTATTCCTGGCCCCAAAACTACAAACGCCACAAAATATTTCGAAACGCCTCATTGTTTAACAGCAGAGCATTTATGTAAAATGTATAATTTTGAGTACAGCAAAGCGTTTTCTACGATTTCTGTTCAAAAAGAATTAGAAAATTTTTATAAAGAATCAAATCAACCTAAAATTTTAGAAATCTTTACACCAAGTTTAGAGAATGATAAAGTTTTAAAAGAATACTTTAAATATATTAAATAATGGATTTACAAGAAGGAGATAAAGTGCAGTTAGTAATTGAAACTGAAACAGGTTTAGGTTATACAGTTTTAATTAATGAAGAGTTTGATGGTTTACTTTTTAGAAGTGAAGTTTTTCAGCCATTAGAAGAAAATATGGAGGTTACTGGCTACATTAAAAACATAAGAGAAGATGGTAAAATAGATGTTTCTTTACGTCCTCAAGGTTTTAGAAATGTAATTGATTCTGATGTAGAAAAAGTTTTACAAAAGTTAAAAGATAGTAGAGAAGGTTTTTTATTATTGACTGATAAAAGCTCTCCAGATTCCATACGTTTTCATATGAAAATGAGTAAAAAAGCATTTAAAAAAGCTGTAGGGAATCTTTATAAAAATAAATTAATAGTTATTAAAGAAGATAGGATAGAGCTTATAAATCAGTAATCAGAATACAGTTTAAAGTTGGCAGTTATTATTGAATAAAATTTGTACTGCCAACTTATATTATTGACCACCAAGTCTTAAAATATTTTCGTAATAAGCATCAGAATTAGGATCTGCAGGATCCATTTTTCCATATCCTATTTTATAATATTTTAGCGCTTTTTTAAACATTTTACCAGTTTCGTAATACCTGCCTATATAATACTCTCCTAAAGGCGATGAAGGAAAAAGCTTTAAGATCATTTTACCAAAGTCTCTTAACTTATCTCCATTTTCTTTTTCAATAATAATGTTTTCAATAGCATAAATATCTTTTTCTCTAATTCCTAAATTGGTTCCAAATAAAAATTCGATTTCTAAATACTTGTTTTCTAAATAATAAATGGCATCTTCAGGAGATAACTCTTTAATATTCTTTTCATATTCTTCTTTCGATATTGCAGAGTAAACCTCAAAAATCTTGGTTAATGCCCTTGGTATTGCTTCTCCCATTGCTGATACTGCACTCGGAGTTTCTATAACATCATTAACAACATTAAAGTTTTTAATTTCTAAACCAGATAAACCTTTTTGAACTTGATCTATTTTAACCTGTTTTTGGCTAGAAAAAGAGGTAGCATTATTAGTGTAAAAATAAAAAGTGTTGTCTTCTTTTTGATATTTTGGCAAGTTGTATCTCTGTAGTTCTTGCCCTATAAAATCAGAAAAACTAGGGTTTATACATACAAATGCATTAATAAAAGCTGTATTTTCTTTTAAATAATGTGTTACTAAATTTGCAGAATAGCCCTGACCTACAATACTTATAAAAGGCGATGTTCTATAGGTGCTTTCCATATAGAAAATCACTTCATCTCTTACAAATTCGTAAAAGTAGTTTGCAGTTGTAGATAATCTTCCAGAATTTCTGTCAAAAGAAATGTCTTGACTTCTTGTTTCATCCATAGAAATACCTACAATAATTTGTTGAGGAGCTTTGTCTTTCTTTGCAAAAAGTTTTGCATTACCAACATAAGTATCAAATAAGTATTCTTCATCAAAAACAATAGTTAAGGGGTAGTTTTTAATACTGTCTTGCTCATAAGTTGCAGGGATATAAATTCTTAAATTTCTAGTAGTTTCTAATATGTCAGATTCTAATTGCTTGGTAATTATGTTTTGAGAAAAACCAGAAAAGCAAAAAAGTAAAAATATAAGTGATAGTGATTTCTTAATCATAAGTTAGAATGTTTATTTTTGTAACCAACGAAGTTTTAACGGTAACAAGAACGTACAAAATACAAAAATATGATACAACCTGAATGGAAAGTTGCTAAAGAATATGAAGACATTACGTATAAAAAATGTAATGGTGTAGCAAGAATAGCATTTAACAGGCCAAATGTTAGAAACGCATTTAGACCAAAAACCACAAAAGAATTATATGATGCTTTCTATGATGCAGGTGAGGATACTTCTATTGGGGTAGTTTTACTTTCTGCAGAAGGACCAAGTACCAAAGATGGTGTGTATTCTTTTTGTTCTGGAGGAGATCAAAAAGCAAGAGGTCATCAAGGTTATGTGGGTGATGATGGGTATCACAGATTAAATATATTAGAAGTTCAACGTTTAATACGCTTTATGCCAAAGGCAGTTATTGCTGTTGTTCCTGGTTGGGCAGTTGGTGGTGGCCACAGTTTACATGTGGTTTGCGATTTAACTTTGGCTTCTAAAGAACACGCTATTTTTAAACAAACAGATGCAGATGTAACCTCTTTTGATGGTGGTTATGGTTCTGCGTATTTAGCCAAAATGGTAGGTCAGAAAAAAGCAAGAGAAATTTTCTTTTTAGGTAGAAATTATCCAGCACAAGAAGCTTATGAAATGGGAATGGTAAATGCAGTTATTCCACATGATGAGTTAGAAAGTACAGCTTATGAGTGGGCACAAGAAATTTTAGAGAAAAGTCCAACTTCTATTAAAATGTTAAAGTTTGCCATGAATTTAACAGACGATGGTATGGTTGGTCAGCAAGTATTTGCGGGTGAAGCTACTCGTTTAGCTTATATGACAGATGAAGCAAAAGAGGGTAGAGATGCGTTTTTAGAAAAGCGTAAGCCAAACTTTCCTAAAAAATGGATTCCATAGTTCAATCCTAATTCAATACAATGAAATCACAAGTCGTAACTTTTTTAATTCAGTGTCCAGATCAAAAAGGTTTGGTAGCTAAAATTACCAGTTTCTTTTTTGAGAAAGGATTCAATATTCTAAGTTGTCAGCAATATGTAAATGCTTTAGAGAATACCTATTTTATGCGAATTCGCCTAAACTCTGAGGGTTCAGATATTTCTAAATCTTCTTTAGAAAAAGACTTTTTAGATCTTGCAACTCCTTTAGATTTTAAATGGTCTGTTAATTATGGAGATGAAGTGCAAAATGTAGCTATAATGGTTTCACATACAAGTCATAATTTATACGATTTGTTAGAAAGATCTAGAGAAGGTGGTTTAAATTGTAACGTAAAATTAGTTATAAGCAACCACGATAAATTGAGGTATGTTGCAGATATGTTTGGTATACCTTATTATCATTTACCAATATCGAAAGATACAAAGCTGCAACAAGAAGCACAGGTAAGAGAATTATTAGAAGAGAATAATATCGACTTAATTGTTATGGCTAGGTATATGCAAGTGCTATCTTCTGGTTTCATTAACGATTATGAGGGTAAAATCATAAATATTCATCATTCTTCATTACCAGCATTTCAAGGAGCAAATCCTTATGAGAGAGCCTATCAAAGAGGTGTTAAACTAATTGGAGCAACAGCTCATTATGCCACAGAAGATTTAGATAAAGGGCCAATTATAGATCAAGATGTAAAACATGTAAATCATGAAAGTACCACCAAAACTCTTAAAAGAATTGGTGCAGATACAGAAAAGCTAGTATTGGCAAGAGCAGTAAAATATCATTTAAATAATCAAATTATAGTTTCAGGAAACAGAGCAATTGTATTTCCAGAAACAGGAGAATAATTCAATTATGAAAATAATTTGTATTGGGCGCAATTACGCAAAACATATAGAGGAGTTAGAAAATGAAAAACCAGAAAATCCTGTTGTATTTTTAAAACCTGATTCTGCTATTTTACCAAGAAAAAATCCATTTTTTATTCCACCATTTTCTGATGACGTACATTATGAAGTAGAGGTATTAGTAAAAATTAATAAAGTTGGTAAGCATATAGATGCCAAGTTTTCTCATAAATATTATGATGAAATTGGGCTAGGTATAGATTTTACTGCAAGAGATGTACAGGCAAAATGTAAAGAAAAAGGCTTGCCTTGGGAAAAAGCAAAAGCTTTTGATGGCAGTGCAGTAATAGGTGAGTTTTATCCAAAAGAAAATTTTAACATAAATGATTTAAATTTTCAATTGGTTAAAAATGATGAAATAGTACAAAATGGAAATACAGCTGCTATGTTGTGGAAAGTAGATGAATTAATTGCCTATGTTTCTCAGTACTTCACGTTAAAAAAAGGGGATATAATTTTTACAGGAACACCTGCAGGCGTAGGAAAAGTTGTAGAAAACGATAACCTAAAAGGGGTTATAGAAGGTAAAGAATCTTTTAATATTAGAGTAAAATAACAGTTTGATAAATTTTATTTTTCAAATATTTGTCTGTATTTTAATGGGCATATGTTTTGTTTTTCTAGCAAAAAGATATCAGAAAAATAATGTAATCTATTTTTGTCTTGGTTTTGTAATAAGTTTATTAATAAGAATAATTTACCTAGTATTATATGGTTTATTTACTGATTTTAAAGTAGACCAAAATCTTGATTATCACAGAAATTTATCAATAGTTTTAAGTATCATAATTAGTATAATATGTTTTAGGTTGATGAAGTTGTTTTTAGAAAAAAAGAGCAAAGCCAACTTAGAAATAGATGAAATAGGAGCGCAATGAAAGCAGAGATAATTACTATAGGAGATGAAATTTTAATTGGGCAAATCGTTGATACCAATTCTCAGTGGATAGGAACAGAATTAAATAAGATTGGTGTATCTGTGCATCAAATATCTTCCATTCAAGATGATAAAGAACATATTTTAGCAGCTTTAAAAGAAGCTGAGCAAAGAGTAGATATTGTAATTCTTACAGGTGGCTTAGGGCCAACAAAAGATGATATTACAAAACATACTATAGCTTCTTATTTTGATGATCATTTAGAACTGAATAATGATGTTGTAACACATATAAAGGAGTTATTTCAGAAATATAAAATTCCTTTTGGTGAATCTAATCGATTACAGGGAATGTTACCTACTAAAGCAAGTGTTCTAAAAAACTTATATGGCACAGCACCTGGAATGTGGTTTTACGAAAACAATACAGTATTTGTTTCTTTACCTGGTGTACCAAATGAAATGAAAGGTTTAATGAAGTATGAAGTGTTGCCTAAAATTCAAAAACAATTTAAACTACCTTTTATTGTCCACAAAACAATTATGACTTATGGCCAAGGAGAAAGTGTGGTTGCAGAACGAATTGAAGAGTTTGAAAATAATTTACCATCTTTTGTGAAATTGGCTTACCTACCTAATTATGGTAGAGTTCGTTTACGCTTAACTGCTAAAGGTGATGATAAATCAACCTTAGAAAAGGCTATTGATGAACAAATAGAAAAATTGTATACATTAATTCCAGATATTATAAGTGGTTTTGATGAAGGAGGAAAGCTAGAAGATAAAATAGGAACACTTTTAAAAAACTCGAATAAAACTTTAGCAACAGCAGAAAGTTTAACAGGTGGTAAAATTGCAGCAACTATAGTTTCTGTGGCAGGTTCTTCTGCCTATTTTAAAGGTAGTATTGTAGCATACTCTGCAGAGTTGAAGCAAAGTCTATTAAATGTATCAAAAGCAACAATAGAAAGTAATACAGTTGTAAGTAAAGAGGTAGCCAAAGAAATGGTAGTTGGAGTACAAGAAAAACTAAAAACAGACTATGCAATTGCTGTTACTGGTAATGCAGGCCCAACCACAGATCATAATGATAAAAGTGTAGGTGTAGTTTTTATTGCAATAGCTTCAGGAAAAGAAGTATTGGTAGAAGAGTTTAATTTTGGAAAACCTAGAGGAAGGGTTATTGATAAAACTGTAAATAAAGCATTAGAAATGCTGCAAAAAGAAATATTAAAAAATTAGCAAAATTGTTTTGTTCAGAATTAGATTTATTTGTAGATTTGCACCTCGTTTAGAGATAACACTATAAAACTGTCTAAGAAGATGTCTAGAGTTTGTGAATTAACAGGAAAAAAAGCAATGGTTGGAAACAATGTTTCTAAAGCATTAAATAGAACTAAAAGAACATTTGACGCTAATTTAATGACCAAGCGTTTTTATATTCCAGAAGAAGATAAATGGGTAACTTTAAAAGTATCTGCGTCTGCTTTAAAAAATATTAACAAGAAAGGAATTTCTGCAGTTATCAAAGAAGCAAGAGCTAACGGGTTTTTAACAAAATAATTAGGTTCTAGCTAATAAAATTATACAGAGATGGCAAAAAAAGGAAACAGAGTTCAAGTAATTTTAGAGTGCACAGAGCACAAAGCATCTGGTCAAGCAGGTACTTCTAGATACATTACTACAAAGAACAAAAAGAACACTCCAGATAGATTAGAGATTAAGAAATTTAATCCTATCTTAAAGAAAATGACTGTTCACAAAGAAATTAAGTAATTCTAAACAATCTAGAACTCAGAATAGAGCACATAGATTAAAAACATTTTAACATGGCAAAGAAATCAGTAGCATCGTTACAAACAGGATCAAAAAGATTAAGTAAAGCAATAAAAATGGTAAAGTCTCCAAAAACAGGAGCTTACATGTTTGTTGAAGCAATTATGGATCCTTCAGAAGTTGATAAATTTTTAGCAAAAAAATAATCAACTTATATATAATTTAGAAACTACTTTTTAGAAATAGAAAGTAGTTTTTTTTATGCCTTATAATTACGTATTTTTATACACTGTATTTTGTGTATGATTGTGAATCAAATATTTGAAACAGTCTATTCAGCAATTACAGCAACAATAAATTAGATATCAGCATTTTTTAATTCTTGATATTTAAATCAATAAAAGATATGAGTTTTTTTAAAAATATATTTTCAAAAGAGAAAAAAGAAACTTTAGACAAAGGTTTAGAAAAAACTAAAGAAAGTTTCTTTGGTAAACTATCTAAAGCTGTTGCTGGTAAATCTAAAGTAGATGATGATGTTTTAGATAATTTAGAAGAGGTTTTAGTAGCTTCTGATGTTGGTGTAAATACCACTTTAAAAGTTATTGACAGAATCGAAGCTAGAGTTGCTAAAGATAAGTATGTAGGTACAGATGAGTTAAATGCAATTCTTCGTGAAGAAATAGCAGGCTTGCTTTCTGAAACGAACATTGGTAACGAAACCGATTTTACCATACCTGAAATACCTAAAAAAGAGGGTAAGAAAATGCCTTATGTTTTAATGGTAGTGGGTGTAAATGGTGTAGGTAAAACCACGACTATTGGTAAATTGGCAAGTCAATTTAAAAAACAAGGTTTAAAAGTCGTTTTAGGTGCTGCAGATACTTTTAGAGCAGCAGCTATAGATCAATTACAAGTGTGGGCAGACAGAACAGATGTGCCAATAATTCGTCAAGAAATGGGTTCAGATCCTGCATCTGTAGCATTTGATACTTTAGCATCTGCAGTTAAACAAGATGCAGATGTTGTTATTATTGATACTGCAGGTCGTTTACACAATAAAGTAAATTTAATGAACGAGTTAACAAAGATAAAACGTGTGATGCAGAAGGTAGTTTCTGATGCACCTCATGATGTTTTATTGGTTTTAGATGGTTCTACAGGGCAAAATGCATTTGAGCAAGCCAAACAATTTACTAAAGCTACAGAAGTTACAAGCTTAGCAGTTACCAAATTAGATGGTACAGCAAAAGGTGGAGTTGTTATTGGTATATCAGACCAATTTCAGATTCCTGTAAAATATATTGGAGTAGGCGAAGGTATAGATGATTTACAAGTTTTTAATAAAGTAGAGTTTGTAGATTCTTTCTTTAAATAAAAGCTTACTTCTTAAAATTATAAAGGCACCTTTTATGTTTTTCATAAAAGGTGTTTTTTGTTTCTTATATTTGACTATAAATTTACTGTAATGAAAAAATCACTTATATTTCTATTTGCTTCACTGGTTTTAATCTCTTGTAAGAATCAGGAAAAAGAAGCTGAGTTTCAATTTAAAAAGTATGATGAAACTGCTGCTTTAGAGGCTCAGCAAAATCATAAAAATGGCCGAATGAAATTTAAACTTTTTCAATCTAAAGTTTTAGATATGAATGAAGTTTATAAACCATTCCAGTCAGAATTAAAGAAGTTTTCTGATGAAGAATATAATAATTTGAAACCTCTTATTTTGGAGAAAGATATTCCCACTTTACAACGTCATGTAAAAGATGGTACTTTATCTTATGAAAAATTAACATTGTTTTATTTATATAGAATTAGAAAGTTCGAAAGTGATTCTACCTTGTCTTTAAATTCAATTATAGCTTTAAATCCTAATGTATTAAAAGAGGCTAGAGAAAAGGATGCAAATAAATCGAACGTTTCAGAATTTTCTATGTATGGAATGCCTATTTTATTAAAGGATAATATTAATACAAAAGAAATGCCTACCACTGCTGGTGCATTGGCTTTGCGAAGAAATTATACGAAAAGTGATGCTTTTATAGTTGAAAAACTAAGAGCTAATGGAGCCCTTATTTTAGGAAAAGTAAATTTAAGTGAATGGGCTTATTTCTTTTGTTCTGGGTGTCCTTTAGGTTATTCAGCCATTGGTGGTCAAACCCTAAATCCTTATGGAAGAGCTGAATTTGAAACTGGAGGAAGTTCTTCTGGAAGTGGAGTAGCTGTAGCCGCAAATTTTGCTGTAGCAGCTGTGGGTACAGAAACGTCAGGATCTATTACATCACCTTCAAGTCAGAATTCTGTAGTAGGTTTAAAACCTACCATTGGTGTTTTGAGTAGAACAGGAATTGTGCCTATTTCTAGCACTTTAGATACGCCTGGACCAATGACTAAGAATGTAATTGATAATGCCATCTTTATGAATGCAATGAGAGGCTTTGATCAAAATGATAGCAAATCCAAAGAAATTGATGAAGAGTATGTTCAAAACGGATTTCGAAATAGTTTTAAGGGTAAAAGAATTGGTGTTTTTAAACCATTATTATCAGATTCAATTTATGCTTTAAATATTGAGAAAATGAGAAAAGTAGGTGTGGAAATAGTAGAAATTACGCCACCTGAAATTTCATTTAACGGATTTGTGACTTTATTGAATATTGATATGAAGTATGATTTACCTAAATATTTATCAGAAAATGCAGATAAATCATTATTCATTAAAAATGTAAAAGATGTAATTGAGTTTAATAAAAAAGATTCTTTATTAAGAGCTCCTTATGGGCAGCAACTTTTTGAGGGTATAGAAAGAGATGTAACTACAATTGCAGAATTAGAAGTTATTAAAGAAAAATTAAAGACAGAAGCAAATAAGTATTTACAGGCCTTAGAGAGTGAGGATTTAGATGCTATTTTATCTATTAACAATTATCATTCAGGTATTGCAGCTGTTTCATTTCATCCTACTTTAACTGTTCCTATGGGGTATAAAACTTCTGGAGAACCAATAAGTTTAACCTTTGTGGGTAAACCTTTTGAGGAAAGAAATTTATTAGAATTAGGCTATGCTTTTGAGCAATTAACGAAAGCTAGAAAAATGCCTAAAAACTATCAATAGAAAGAATATCAATCATTTAAAAAGTACTATTTTTGCACTCGCTTAAATAAAAACGGAATGCGTACAAAAACCATCAAGAAAAATAAAATTAACGTAGTTACTTTAGGATGTTCTAAAAACGTTTACGATAGTGAAGTTTTAATGGGACAATTAAAAGCCAATGGTAAAAACGTGGTTCATGAAGATGTAAATGATGATGGAAACATTGTGGTTATTAATACTTGTGGATTTATTGGTAAGGCAAAAGAAGAATCTATAGATACTATTTTGCATTATGCAAAAAGAAAAGAGGCTGGTGAAGTGGATAAAGTCTTTGTTTCTGGTTGTTTAAGTGAACGATATAAGCCAGATTTAGAAGCGGAAATTCCGAATGTAGATCAATATTTTGGTACTCATGATTTACCCAATTTATTAAAGGTTTTAGAAGCAGATTATAAGCATGAGTTAATTGGTGAACGTTTAACAACTACTCCAAAACATTATGCCTATTTAAAAATAGCAGAAGGTTGTGATAGGCCTTGCTCTTTTTGTGCAATTCCTTTAATGCGTGGCAAACATAGATCTACTCCAATTGAAGATTTAGTTACTGAAGCTACTAAGTTAGCAGAAAAAGGAATTAAAGAAATTATGCTTATAGCACAAGATTTAACTTATTATGGTTTAGATATCTATAAAAAACGTGCATTAGCTGAATTGTTAGAAGCCCTTGTAAAAGTAGATGGTATAGAATGGATTAGAATGCATTATGCTTTCCCTACAGGTTTTCCTATGGATGTTTTAGAGGTTATGAAACGTGAGCCTAAAGTGTGTAACTATCTAGATATACCTTTACAACACATCAATACAGAGTTGTTAAAATCTATGAAAAGGGGTACAACTCATGAAAAAACAACGGCTTTAATCTACAAATTTAGAGAAGCAGTTCCAGAAATGGCAATCAGAACTACCCTTATTGTAGGTTATCCTGGTGAAACTGAAGAAATGTTCCAAGAGTTAAAAGATTGGGTAGAAGAAATGCGTTTTGAAAGACTGGGTGCATTTGAGTATTCGCATGAAGAAAATACTGGTGCTTATGTATTGGAAGATGATGTTCCTGCAGAAGTAAAGTTTAAAAGAGTAAATGAAATTATGGAAGTTCAATCTCAAATTTCGTGGGAATTGAATCAACAAAAGGTAGGCAAAACATTTAGATGTTTGTTTGATAGAAAAGATGGAGAATATTTTTACGGACGTACAGAGTCTGATTCACCTGATGTAGATAATGATGTTTTGGTAGATGCTAGAGAGCATTATATTAAAATTGGTGAATTTATAGATGTAGAAATTTATGAAGCAGGAGATTATGATTTGTATGGAACACCTGTTAAGAAGCAAGAAAAGCCACAACCTTTGCATCAAAAAAGAACAAAATAATCAGCACAAAAAAACCACTCAAATTAAGAGTGGTTTTTTTATTTATTTTAATTGATCTGAATTTAAGAGAAAAACGGCGTTTGCTAAGAATAACTTTCCATTATCCCAAAAAGACCTAAATAAAGGGTTGTCAACCATATATACAAAACTTCCCCTACCTTTTTCATCTACTCCAAATAAAAGTGATTCTGGTACATTTTTTAAGGCTTTTTTACCTGCAAAACCAGAAACATTTATGGCATTTTTATCAAAATAACCAACATTAACGCCAGAATTTAAATAGTTGTAGGTACTACCACTTAATTTTAAAGAAAAGTATTCACTGTTGTAACCAAACCCTAAAGGATGCGTAGTGTCTATGGTACTTTTAAAGATTGCTCCAGTAATTAAATTTTCTACATTATTTCTTTCTTGAGTTGCATAAGGCAATAGATTATTGTCTTTTTTATCTTCAAGTTTTTTTCTGGTTAAGCTAAATCCTTTTTTATCAGCAAAACTATTTAATGCACTTCCTATTGCTATAACTGTACCTCCAGATCTGGCAAAAGAAGTTAATTTATCTAAAGTAGATTTATTTAAAATACTACTATAATATCCATTAGGAAGTATAATAACGTCGTAATTCGAGAAATCTGTTCTTCCAAAATAATCTGAATCAATAATGGTTAATGGGTATTTTAACTCTGTTTCGAAAAAGTGCCAAATCTCACCAAAGCTTAATGAAGATGTGCCTTCACCAGAAAGCAAAGCAACTTTTTGTTTATTGATTGGTTTCACAGAGTAAGAGCCAAAATCTACTCCAGCATCAGAGAAACCTGTTGAGGTTGATGTAATTTCTCTTTTATGTTTAAAGGCTATTTTTACTAGCTTAACTAAAAAATCAGGACTTTTATTATCATTTTTTAAAACGATTATTGTTCCTCTTTCAAACGATTTACCATTTGTTGTAAATTGTTTTTCAGAAAAACGAGGTACAATATTATGTTGTAATAAATCGGCTAAAAAAGTAGCGTCATTTAAGCTATTCCATTTAAAAATAAAGGCATAAGCATTTTTATCAATAGTAGCATTAAATATCAGATCATTTTCATTGTAACGAGTAGCGGTAATTTTCGATTTTGATGCAATGGCGTTAAAACCATGAGCATAAGGTAATGACCAAGCAGTAATATCGTAAGTTAAAGAATCTACCAACTTTGCTGAAGGTTCAAAAAGTACATTAACCATTTTCCCTTTTGGTTGATCTGTATGGATTACCAAATCATTATTAGAAGCATTAAATTTAGCTTCTTTCTGTGTTGCAAAGTCATACCCTTTTACAGTACCTCCTTTAGCAGTTTCATAACTAATTTCGTGCTTATCTAATAGTAATTTTAAGCGATTAATTTTATCTTGATTTTCATTCTTAATTAAAAAGCTTTTATACTTTACATTATCATTATTAAAGTATTTTTTAAACTCAACATTTAATTTTTCGGCATTTTTAGATGCTATTTCAACAGTAGATAATCCTGTCGTTTTATGATGAATTGCTCTGTCTTTTAGAGTTAATACTTCACCTTCATCTGTCTCAATACCTAAACCAGCTCTTCCATGACCAGCTTGTTCATATGTCATACCAATTGCACCCATAAAAGTAGGGTAGGTATCTCCATAACTTGGATATAACAAATCAAAGCTCTCTTTTGTAAAATATAACCAGCCTTCTTTATCAAAATATTTAGCATGATTTTTTCCTATTTGGGTTTGAAAATCACGCTGCCAGTCTGTAATAATTTCATGAAATGGTTCAGCAGCAGGTGCAAAATAATAAGGATTATTTATACCTTGTTCATGAAAATCTACATGAATATGAGGCATCCATTTATTATAAATTTTAATTCTTTGCTGACTTTCTACTTGTGTAGCCCAAGCCCAATCTCTATTTAAATCAAATAAATAATGATTTGGTCTTCCTCCAGGCCATGGTTCATGGTGTTCTTTGGCATCTTGCCCAATATCAAAAGGAGTACTTTTTACTTGATTGTACCAATTTACATAACGATCTCTTCCATCAGGATTTATACAAGGATCTATAATAACAACAGTGTTTTCTAGCCATTCTTTCTTATTTGTTACTAAATCAAAAAGTGTTAACATAGAAGCTTCAGTACTTGAAGCCTCATTTCCATGCACGTTATAACTCAGCCAAACAATAGCTTTATCATTAGTACTAGTATTACTGTTTTTGGTTTGAGATAAATTTTGTTTTCTAATCGTTTCTAAATTATTGATGTTTTCTTGAGATGAGATATAGGTAACATACAACTCTCTATGTTCATTGGTTTCACCATATTTTTCTAATTTAACATTTGACAATGTGTTACTTACATATTTAAAGTAATCTACAACTTGATGATGTCTTGTAAATCTACTACCAATTTCATAACCTAAATATTCTGCTGGAGATTTTACTGATTGTGCAAAAACTGAAATTGATGAGATTAAAAATAAAAAGAAAAACGCCTTAATTTTCATGAATTTAAATTTGAATTTCTCCAAATGTAAGCAATATAATTTACTAATTATAGTGACCTTTTCCTGATGAAGTTAAAAATATGTTAGAGCGTTTTACAATTTTTAACATCGCTTAAAATAGTTGTATTTTTATCGAAAATTTAACCAAACTATATGATTTCTATTTTAGATTCTGAGTGTTGCAATAAAAGGCGTTATTAATTATGAAAGTAACACACATTCCTTTTCAAGAAACTGGTTTTTTTTCAGAAATAATGCATCATTATTTAGAGCAAAATGAAAATCTTAAACCATTTTATAATAATTTTCCTGATTTAGAAGGATTTAGAAAACAATTAGTAGAAAAAGAAAACTCATTCCCAGTAGAAAATAGAAAGGTTTTAGCTTCAGCATTAACTGAACAATATGACAAGTTTCAGGTTTCTGAAGAAACGAAATCCAATATAGAATTACTAATAGAGGAGAACACCTTTACAATAACCACAGGTCACCAATTAAACCTATTTACAGGACCTTTATATTTCTTATATAAAATATTTTCAACCATAAACTTATGTGAACAGCTATCTAAAGAATTTCCTGATAATAATTTTGTTCCTATTTATTGGATGGCCACAGAAGACCATGATTTTGATGAAATTAATTATTTTAATTTTGATGGTAAAAAAGTAGCTTGGAATAGAAAAGATGGTGGAGCAGTAGGTAGATTCTCTACAGAAGGTTTAAAAGAAGTTTTTGATGTTTTTTCTGAGCATTTAGGTAATTCTAAAAATGCCATTTATTTAAAAAGTTTATTTACGAAAGGATATTTAGAACATAATAATTTAGCTGATGCCACTCGTTTTATAGCTAATGAAATTTTTAAAGCTTATGGTTTGGTTATTGTTGATGGAGATGATGCAAAGCTAAAAACTTTATTTGCCCCATTTGTAAAGCAAGAGTTGCAACAAGAATCATCTTTTAAAGCCGTTTCTAAATCAATTTATGAATTAGAAAAAAATTATAAAATTCAAGTTAATCCTAGAGAATTAAATCTGTTTTATTTAGGGCAAGGTTTTAGAGAGCGCATTATTTTTGAAGATGAACTTTATAAGGTACTTAACACAGAATACTCTTTTACAAAAGAGGAAATTTTGTTGGAGGTAGAGAAAAATCCGTTAGCATTTTCTCCTAACGTAATTATGAGACCTTTATATCAAGAAGTAATTTTACCCAATCTATGTTATATTGGTGGAGGAGGAGAATTGGCTTATTGGCTAGAGCTAAAAGGGTATTTTAATGAAGTACATGTACCTTTTCCAATTTTATTATTAAGAAATTCTGTGCAGGTTATTTCGGAAAAACAAGCTGGTAAATTAGAAAAATTGAATATTTCTAAAAAGGAAATTTTCTCTAATCAGTTTGATTTAATATCAAAAAAAGTAGTAGCAAATACAGATATTGAAACTGATTTCTCTAATAAAATTGAATTTTTAAAAAATCAATTTAAAGATTTAAAAGAAGTTGCCATAAAAACGGATGTTACTTTTTTAAATGCCGTAAATGCTCAGGAAAGAAAGCAAATTAAAGGTTTAGAAAACCTTGAGAAACGTCTACTCAGAGCAGAAAAACGCAGACAGAAAGATTTGGTAGATAGAATTACGCTATTGCAAAATGAAATATTACCAAACGAATCTTTAGAAGAGCGACAACGAAACTTTTCGAACTATTATTTAGAATTTGGGTCTAGATTTTTAAACATATTAAAAGAGGAATTAAACCCTTTGCAATTAGAATTTACAATCTTAGAAATTTAATGAAAAATAAAGGGCTTCATCCAGAAAATAGATTTAATAAAGGATATGATTTTGATGTTTTGGTAAAACAAAATCCAATTTTGGAAGAATTTATTATTACCAATAAATACAATTCAATAACTATCGATTTTTCAAATCCACAGGCTGTAAAAGAACTCAACAAAGCTTTGTTGTTTACTTATAAAAACATCTCTGTTTGGGATTTTCCAGATGAAAATTTATGTCCTCCAATACCTGGAAGATTGGATTATATTCATCATTTAAACGAATTGTTGGGCAATGAAAAGAATATCAAGATTTTAGATATTGGTACTGGTGCAACCTGTATTTATCCTTTAATAGGAGTTGCAGAATACAACTGGAGTTTTGTTGCTACAGATATAGATTTAGATGCTTTAGATACTGCTCAAGATAATATTGATGATAATAATTTTACTGATAACATAGAATTACGTCAACAATTTAAAGAAGAACATATTCTTAAAGATATTTTAGAAGATGATGATTTCTTTTCAGCAACCATGTGTAATCCTCCATTCTACAAATCTGCAGAAGAAGCTCAAGGAGCTAACAAACGAAAAAGTAGAAATTTAGGAAATAACGCTGTTCGTAATTTTTCTGGTAATAATAACGAACTTTGGTATGTTGGAGGTGAAAAAGCATTTTTACATACCTATTTATATGAAAGTTCTTTGCAACCCAAAAAGAGCAAATGGTTTACAAGTTTGGTTTCTAAAAAAGAAAATGTAGAAAGTTTAAAAGCTTCCTCTAAAAAATTAGGAGTTACAGAATTTAAAACAATACCAATGCAACAAGGAAATAAGGTTACACGAATTGTCTGTTGGAGATTTTAATGATAAACGATATCGTTAATTTTATATTTCTTGCAAATAAAGTGTAAAATTACATACACTAGCATATGCACAAACAGTAAGCACAAAAATGCATACAAAGGCACACCAAGTATTTGATAAGGCCAATAATAGGTCCAAACCCCTAAATAAATAGTAACTATTTCACCAAAAGCAGGTAAAATTAAAGCTAAAATTATTGCCAAAATAATTTTATTTTTCTGTGTTTGATCTTCTAAAAGTGGAATTAAATTTCGTTCTAATTTGTACAAGAAATGAAAGGCCAGCATCCATGCAAAGGGCACCCATAAAGGTATAGCTTTAGTAACCACATGATATTCCCAATAACCATTTGCAACACCCCAAGTTTCGCCTACAATACCTCCAAAACCAGTTAAAAGCATACCAATTAGTAATAACCAATTTTTATTTTGTTTTGGTAATACTATTTCTATATAGATATTATGAATAATTTTTAAAATTAAAATACACGCAATTAATTCATCGTATTTTTTGAGTACACCTATAAAAACTCCTGCTATTATTAGCTTAAGAAACGACTTTAGAAACTCTTTAGTAAATTTTTCAGTATTAAGAATCAATGTTTAGGTTTTGCGTAAAAGTACCAATCTTAAATAAAATATGACTTTTGAAAACTCATTTTTTTTGTTTAATTAAGAATTGGCTTTTCAATTCATTTTTTTGCACTATATTTTAAATCGATTAATTAACCAAAAATCATGGGTAAAAAAAAGCCATTTAAAATTTTAATTGTTGCATTAATTTTGTTTGTAATTTTTAAGGTTTTAGATAATTATGCTGCAAAAAAAGTTGCCTTTTATTTAAAGTCTGAAGGTGTTTCGTATGCTGATTTAGATATTAGTTTTCTTAGTGGAAATCTAGAATTAGCAGAAGTATTTTATGCAAAAGATAGCTTAACAATTTCTGCTGAAAATATTAGCATCGAAGACCTATCTTACTATCAATATTTCAGTAAAAAAGAAATTCATTTTAATGGTTTTAAAATTTCGAACGCTAAAATTGTTGGTAAATTAATTGAAAACGAAGTAGATACAGTTCAAGTAGATTCTACAAACAATAAAGAACTATCATTTTTAAATATTGATAACATTTCTCTCGAAAATATTGAGGTAGCTATTGAGAAAAAAAATAATTATCCTCTTAAAATTCAATCGTTAGATGTTTCTTTAGATGATTTTGCATTAGATTTAAATTCATCAAAAAAAATACCATTTACTATAGAAAATATAACTTCTGAAATTAATCATTTTGAAACTACATTATCTGAAGTTCAAGATTTTTCAATTGGTAAAATTTCAATCACTAATAATGATTTGGTTATTGATAGCTTATTTGTAAAACCTACCAAGACTAGAAAAGAATACATTTATTTTGTAGAGAAAGAGCAAGAGTTATTAAATTTATTTACAAAAAAAATAAAGTTTTCAAACTTTAGTATAGAAGAGCAAGATTCCTTGTTTTTAGGTGTAGATGAAATTGTAATTGATGAAACTAATTTTGATCTGTACTTAGATGCTACAGTTCTGCAACATTCTAGAAAACATAAAAATTTGTATAGCAAAAGTCTTAGACAATTACCTTTAAAGTTAGATGTAAAAACGTTACAAATTAATAACTCTAAGTTAGTTTATGAAGAATTAACCAAGAAAGAAAATAAAGCTGGAATCCTTGTTTTTAATGATTTAGAGGCAAATATTACCAACATTAACAATTCTTATTTTAAAGAAGAGAAAATGACTGTAGCTGAAATTAAAACTAGTTTTATGAAAGATTCTCCTTTAAATATTAAATGGACTTTTGATATAAATAATAAAGAAGATGATTTTAGGTTGAATGGTAGTTTATTTAATTTAAAGTCTGAAGATATGAGTTCTTTTTTATTACCAACTATGAATGTAAAAGTAGATGGTGCCATACATAAAATGTATTTTGATATAGAAGGGAATAATTATATTTCTAATGGTAAAATGCAAATGGATTTTGAAGATCTTAAATTAAGAATCTTAGATCAAGAAAAGCATAAAAAGAAAGTTTTAAGCTGGCTGGTAAACTTATTTGTTAAAGATGAATCTAGGAGAGGATTGGCTGATGCAGAAATAAAAGAAGTAAAGAGAGACCAAACAAAATCTTTTTGGAATTACTTTTGGCTTAATATAGAAAATGGTTTAAAAAATTCATTGATATAAAAAAAACCGAAGTTTAAAACTTCGGTTTTTCTATTCTAAAATTCAAATCTTATAGATTAGGAATTTTTAATTCTTGACCTGGATGAATTAAATCAGCACTTTTTAATTGGTCTGTATTTGCTTCAAAGAGTACAGTGTACTTTGATGCATTACCATAATAATGTTTTGCTATTTTCCCTAACGTTTCTCCTTTTTCTACAGTATGATATGCATATACAGATTTGTCATCCACCTTAATATCTGCCATTAAATCGCTTGGGTTGTCACCTCCAACAGATTTTATTTCATCCCAAATTAGGTCTTTTTCAAATTGTGTATGAGCAGTCCCCCAAATTTTTAATTTTCCATCTTCTTCTTTAACATCTCCATTTTTGATGTTTAATTTTTCTCCTAAATCTAATACACTTTGGTATTTTGCTTTCATATTCATTTTATTTTAGTTAATTCTTAACTATTATCTAATAGTTCTTTCTTCGTCTGTATAGTAACCTTGTTGTGTTAAATCACCATCAACTTCTCCTGCTAGTTTTTCTTTTCTTCTTCTTAAATAGATTTCTTCATAGTCTTGTGTGTAATGAGGAGAGGTAACCACATTTAAGTCAAACTTAATAGTGGTAAATACATCTTTTTCTGTATTGGCTAAAATCGTTACGTAAAATTCTACATAGCCTATATTCTTAGCACTGTCATAATCTAAAACAATAAATCCAAAATCATCTTTACCAATAGAAGTTTTAGGGAAATCTATGTCTATACATCCACAAGAGGCTTGTACATCATATAAAATTAGTGGCTCATTTCCTCTATTATAAAACTTGTAGGTAGCTGTAATTTCTGAACCACGTAAAATAGGATAATAATGACGTTCAGGATCTATAATCTCCATTTTTGTTTTACGAACGTTTTCTATATCTGGTTTTCTTAATTCACAAGAAATTGAGGTTATTGCTATAAATAGAAGTAAAATAAATTTTCTCATCATTGTAAATTTAATCTTTTTTAATTAAAAATAATTTCATCACATGCTAATGCATTCTTACCTTCTATAGTGCTTTTAGTGATTTTAACAATAAAAGTATCTGGCAAATCTTTTCTATCAAAAGATGTTGGCAAATCTATAGTAACCTCTTTTGTGTCTAATTTAATATCATCTAGAGGCAATCTTAATCTTTTTATGATTTTCATTTTTTCATCCATTATTTCAATAGAACTAGGAAAAAAAATGTTGTGTTTAATATCTTGTAAAAACGTAAACGTTATTTTTTCTGATTTTTGTATGGTTTCTTTCTCTATTTTAAGAGTTAAATTATCTATAGATGCAATATGCCAATTTGTATTGTAATCTTTTAACCCAAATGCACCATCGTTTAACGCTTTTGTGTTTGTGTAATCTTCATCCATCTTAGAAATTACTTCAAAAGGCTTTTTATAGAAGTAATTTTTCTTTTTATGATTTCTGTAGATGGTTTTTCTCCAACTATCTATATAATCTTTTAGTTGATAACCTACTTCATTATACGTATCTAGTTTTGCAGATTTGCTATAGGCAGTTAAATGATCTAATAAAATTGCAGCATCATTTTTTACAATGATTTCATTTTTATCATTAAGATTAGCAAAGCCATATTGACCAAACCCATAATCTCTCATAATTTCTAACTTTAAAAAAGTTAAAGCTGTTGCAATTTGGAGATAGTCTTTATCAAATTTATTTGCTTGTGTATGTGTATCAAACTCATCGTAAAAAGCAAAGAAAACTTTTGGGTCTAAATACTTTTTAGCGGTTTCATGAATTCCACTATAAATAGATAATTCTTTATTACTTAAATAAAAAGCTTCAGTTATAAAGTTGTAATAGTTACCTAGAACTTCTGCTAGTTTTTTCGAATACTTGGCATTAAAATAAGAGGTTACTTCTTGGTCTATATCTAAATTGGGATTCCAAAGTAATTTGGCTAAAACAGATGCTTTTAATTTTTCAAATGTGCTGTAGTTATACTCACTACCATGTAAGAAAACACCATTAACTCCTAGTTTGTTGTACAACTTTAAATTTTCTTGTGTAACTTTTAAAGTAGGATAGATATCAAAGTAATTGTCAAAATTTACGGTATAATCCCAAATGTATACGTTTTGAAGGTAATTTCTCCATTTTTTGATGTCTTCCTCAAACTGATCGAAATATTTACTTTTTTCTATGGGAATACCTTTTTGAATACTTATTGTACTATAAAATAGGCCAGTATTTGGTTCTGGCTTAAATTTGGGTACATTTTTTACAGTAACATAAGCAGTTGTAAAAAAAGTTGCTTTTCTATTACTTTGTGCTAGTTTATTCATAAAACTAAAAACGGCAGGTGCAGCATCTTTAGCTGTATTACCAACTGCTGTACAAGTACTACATGTACAAACTAAACTGTTGTCATTTGGTAAAATCATGAATTTATTCAATGCATGATCACTATCATAAATACGTTTTACACTTTCTTTGGTAAACTTTAAAAGACTATCACTAGTAAAACAAAACTGACTTTCAACACGTTTTTTACCTACTTTGGCATAAGCTGTTTCAGGTAAATCGTAATCTTTTAAAATTTTAGGCAAGTTATGACCCCAAATACCCCATTCTAATTCTAAGTAATTTGTTTTGTACCAATTTCTAAAATCAGGATTAAAATTAGGAGAATAGTAAGGCTCACGATATGCGAATGTAGGAGAGGAACAATGATTGAAAACTTCAGGAATTTCGATATCTGAAGTTAACTGATAATCTTCTAAAGAATTTTCTAAAATTTCATAATTCAAGTTGGTGTATCTTTTAAAGAAATCACTAATTCCATAAAGTAAGTTTTGAGCTGTAGTGCCTTGTATTGTAATGTTACTGTCTCTTTTGTAAACACAGAAAGCATCTCTTTGAGTAGGGTTAACTCTTAATAAAATATAATTACTGTTTTTATTTAAACTATTACTCCTTTCAATTTGTAAAGCTTGGCCAGTAATTTTTTTAAACTTTGCATTAAAATCATTGGCAGCATTACTCACCAAAATATCAGCAGCAAGTGGAATGCTAATTTTAGGAGCAATATTATGTTGTTTAGAGTACAAAGTAACTTTGTTTTGCGCACATGATATAAAGCTTAAAAAACATAAGGTTAAGAAGATGTATTTTTTAAACATTAGCTGTTTTAAATTTAGAGATGAACTTAAAATCTAGTAATAAACGAAACAGATAAATTGTATTGATTGGTATAAATTTGATCTAATACAACTTGGTTGCTTGTAGTTTGGTTACTTAAGAAATTAATCCACGTTCCATTTACTAACAATGATGATCTTGGTGTCATATGATACATATAACCAGCACCAACCATTACATTTGTAAAGTTTAAGAAGGTATTATCTTGAAACTCTAACTGTTGGTCAAATGGAGCACTACCACCTGAAACAATTACAGAGAAATAATCTTTTCTTGCGTTTACATTAATCCGTGCTTGAACCATAACATTGGTATAGAGAAAGCTCTGAAATGTGGTTGTAGATGGTATGGTTGTGTTGTCTACAAAAGGAACAGAAGTAGGAGAGAAGGAGAGCCTTGCTTGTACCCAAATATCTTCCCAAGTTCTAGAGCCTCCAAGACTTAAGGTTAAATAGTTCTGATCATTCTGTAATCTTGCAAAACTTAGCCCAACTTGAGCTTCATAGCCAGATTTAAAACCTTTATACGCATTTCCATACAGTTTAAACTTCGGAAAAAAACGTGTTCCTACTAATAAACCAACATCAGCGTAAATAGTTTCCGTAAAAATTCTAGATACATTTACTCCACCTTGAACACCAACTCCAGAGGTTCTTGCAGCATAATTAATGTCTGCCCCATAAGTCATTTTAGTGTATTCCCTACTATAGTTTAAACTGGCTAAAGAGGTACTAAATGCAATAGAATCTGAGGTTGCTTGCAGATAGGTTGCTGCAATTTGATTTTTAAGTTGTGCAGCTCTAAGTGTTTCTAGAACTAAGTTCCATTCTTGCTTTTCAAAAGGATTGTCTATTTCTCTAAATTTTTGATAGTAGTAAGCAGAATCGTATTCTTTCAACAATTCAAAAACAATACCTTTTTTATATTTTAGGAAATTATCATCTGGTCTTTCCTCTAATTTTTCATTTATAAATTCTAAAGATTCATTACTAGGTTTTTGAGTAATGTGTAAATTAACCATTCTCATTAAAGAACCTCTATCATCTGGATTTAGAGATACAGCAGAATCGTAATTTACTAAAGCTTCTTCTACCAAACCATCTTCTTCCTGCGCTTTTGCTCTGTAAAATAGTACTTCAGCTAAAGCATTTTTAATTTTTCTATCGTAAATATAAGTTGTTCTTAAAGTATCTAAAACCCCTTTTGCTTTTGCATATTCTTGATTTTGAGAATATAAATTAGATAATTTAAGTTTAAAATTTTTGTTGTTAGGATAAAAACTTAAAGCACTTAAACCATAATTGATTCCTTTTTCATAATCTGGTATAGCAGAAGCAGCATTAATAGCTATATCTAATAATCTTTTGTTATTATTTTCTCTAGATAACCCATCTTCAACAACTGGTATTACAGCTCTATACCTTTGTTCTCTCATTAAATAAGTGGCATATGCTTCAATTTGATCTACATATAAAGCTGGGTAAGTTTGATTTAAAGGATAGTTTTGCTCTAAATTTCTAGTGATTTCCAAGGCATCATCAAACAATTCCATTTCTTGATATAAGGTAGATTTTCTTCTTAAAAAATCTGGATTGTTTGGGTCTAAACCTATTAATTTGTCTATTTGATCTGTAGCTTCATCATATTTTTGTTGAGAAATATAAATACCATAAATCTGTTGTTCAGCTTCTTTTTGAAAATCTGGTGATGATACTAACTCTTCAAAAATTGGCAATGCTAATTGGTCTTGATTGCTTGCTACATAATTCTTAGCAGTATCATACATTAACTTATTGTAAGCATAAGTAATA
Source organism: Polaribacter sp. P097 (assembly GCF_036864555.1). Taxonomy (NCBI): domain Bacteria; kingdom Pseudomonadati; phylum Bacteroidota; class Flavobacteriia; order Flavobacteriales; family Flavobacteriaceae; genus Polaribacter; species Polaribacter sp. P097. The sequence goes on from NZ_JAZETJ010000002.1 coordinate 152,507, forward strand.
TCTGTATCCGTTGGAAATTTTTCATGTAATTCTAAAACTGCTTTGTTGTATTCTTCAGTATTTAAAGTAGCTTTATAAAGCTCCATTTGTTTAATCAAATAGTCTTTAGAGTTTGGACTTCTTTTTAAAGCGATATTTAAAAAGTACTCAGCATCTACATAATAACCCTTACCTAAAGCATTTTTTATAACATAATCTAAGGCAACAGAATTACCAGTTTCTGCCAATTTTTTATTGATTTCATAAGGATCATTATACTCATTAAAATCTGCAGATTGCTGCATTAAATAAGGTCTTGTATTTTTATAAATATCAGGAAAAGCGTCTTTGATTGGTTTAGATTCTATATAAACAATTGCCTCTTCATGCCTGCCTAAAGCCTCTAATAAACCTATTTTCTTTTCAACCAGTTCTCTATCTAAAGGTAATTCTAATAATGATCTATTGGTATATTGTAAAGCTGCTTCAGGATTACCCTTTTGCATTTCGTTTCTAATTATACCTATATACGCATCTTTGTTTTCTGGAGTATTGGTAATTATGGTTTTATAAATTTCACTAGCTTCTTCATAATTTTTACTATTAATGGCTTCGTCACCATCACCAATCATTATGTAATTGTATTCTTCTTTTAGCTGACTATCATTAGGGTAAATTTGATAAATACGTTTTAAAGCTCTTTCTGCTTCTTCGAAATTACCCATTTCTTTATAAATGGCAATTTTACGCATGTGCCAACCTCTAGAGTATGGAGTAATTTCTAAAAGTTCGTTCACAAAACAAATAGCATCAGAATATCTTTGCGTAGTTTGTTCAATATTTACTAAGTACTTTAAGATATCTGTATTTTTTGGTCTTTTCTCATATACCTGTCTTAATACCCATCTAGCAGTATCATATCTACCCAATTGAAGATTTGCAGCACCAAGAAGGGTCTTTAAATCCAAATCATCAGGTGCTAATTGTAATCCTCTCCAACTTAATTTGGCAGCTCTTGTAAAATTTTCTTCGGCAATACTGGCTTTTGCGTTTTCAAAATATAAATCCGAAGAATCATATGTTTCTTGAGCCTGTAAGTTTATTTGTGATAATAACATCACAATTAAAATACCTATAGATTTATTTATTTTCATAATTGAATAAACTATGTAACTTATGTTTTTATTGGTTCAAAATCTTTAGAAGCACTGCTATCTCCTGAACTCTTTCCATCTCCATCTTGTTTTTTGTTCTTGTCATCATTGTCAAATCCTTTTCTTGTCATTGTACCCCAAGCAAGTTCTTGCGATGTAATAAAACTGAAATAACCTTTTAATGAGAAGAACATAATTAATGGGTGATAAATTATAGGTTCTATAAATGCTGTTAAAAACAGCGTGAGTACTTCTCTTGTTGTGTTGTAATATTTAAACGTCATTTGATCCCAAATAATTACAATAGATGAAATCATTAATGCAAACGTGTATGAGTATAATAAAATTAATGGGGCAAACGTCCAGTTTACATAACCATAGAATAATAAAAATATAGAGAATAAAATTCCGAATGCTTCTATAATTGGCGCTAAAAACTCAAATATAAAAATGTATGGAAATGTTATCATACCTAGTCTTTTGTAACCGGGGTTAAAAAGTATTTTTCTATGTTCACTAAACATTTGAAATAATCCACTGGCCCATCTTGTTCGTTGACGTCCTAAAATCTGTAAATTTGGTGGACCTTCAGTCCAACAACAAGAAAGAGGTATATATCCTATTTTATAATCAAGTCTGTTGTTCATCATATGGGCAGCCATACGTGTCATCATATCCATGTCTTCTGCATGAGAGTCTGCACCATAACCACCTGCTTTAATGGCTATTTCTTTATCAAACATTCCTAAACCTCCAGAAACATTAGGCACAGAGTTAATTAACTCCCAACCCATTTTTCCTAACAAATACGAACGAATGTATTCTAATTCTTGAAAACGTGGAATTAAAGCTTTTGGTGGTCTTACTCTTGTAATTACACCTTCTTCAATTTCACAATTGTTAGACATTCTTAAAGTTGCACCTACAGCAATTACCCTAACTTTTGCATTTAAAATGGGTTTAATCATTTTAGTTAGTGTGTTCCTCGCTAAAATACAGTCTACATCTGTGTTTAAATAATATGGAAATACGGATGCATTTAAACCTGCATTAAAGGCATCTGCTTTAGTACCACCATTGTGTTTATCTACAATAGTAAGAATATCGTATTTTGGATTGGTAGATTTAAAGGTTCTTTTGTAAGGTTTTGTTTTAATTTTTTCTGTGTAGGCAAATGGTGCTTCTACTAAATCGAACTCCTCTATTAATAAATCTAATGTTTTGTCTTTACTACCATCATTAACAATAATTACCTCAAATAATGGGTAGTTTAAGGTTAATAATGATTTTACATTTACAATAATTGTTTTTTCTTCATTATATGCAGGTGCAATTACCGAAATTCCTGGTGCAAGGTGAGAGCTTAATAATTCTTCATCATCTATATCTGTATTGTAACTTTTATACCTGTTGATAGCAATAAAAGAAAAGATAGCTAATACTATGTAGCTAAGGATTAATGCAGTAGCATAGAAAAATATAAAATACTCGTAAACTTTTACAAAAATTTCAAACATCTATTTATATTTAATTAACGGAGTTTCTACATGTTTCAAAATGGTAAGTTCGAAACCCTTTAGTGTACTTTTTAAATTTTGAAAGGCAATTTTACCTTCATAACTATAATTTAAGATTGCCTCAGCAATAATTTTCTTAGTATCTGTATTGTTAGATTCTTTAAATATTTCATTTAAAAACATTAAAGATTTACCACTATTAAATTTTCTAATGGTTTTTACAATGGCCACTTGACAAATTTCTGGCTCAGTATAATACCTATCAATTAAATCTTGTTCTGTTTCAGAAATATGCAATTCTCCTAATGTTAAAATAGCCTGTGCTCTAACCAAGGCATTTTCATCTTCTAGTTTTTCTAACAAAATTTCGTCAATACCTTTTTGATTGAAGTAACCAACCATTTTAATAAGAAAAACTACTAAAGAATCGTTTTTAGAATAGTTAATCCATTTTCCTAACCCTTCTAAGTTACCTCTTTCTTTTTGCAGTTTAAGGTATTGCATTAATTCTATTTCATCCCACTTACTTAAATCACGATCAAATTCGTCAAAAAATCGGTAAGGATCATTGGAGCTAAGTGCTAGGTAAGAGTTTCTTGCTTCTTTACGTATGACTTTATTTTTACTGTAAGCATAACGTAAAACTTTTGAATCAAATTTATTTAAATCTAATACAAAAGCTTCTTGAAATGCATCAATTTTTTCTTTGTTAGAACGTGAGTCGAATTTACGCTCCAAATGTTCAACAATGCCTAATGCACTAATAATTAAAGGATATTTTTCTGATTCTCTATGGTCGTTTTTAAATTCGACCAAAACATCTACAGCAATATCTAAAGACTCCCTATTAACTTCATCTACAACTTCTTCAAAGTCTGAGAATATCTCTTGCTCTGAAAATTCTTTTTCTGTAAACAAAATTTCTGAAAACAATTTAACAATTTCAGGTACACTATTTTTTAGTGTTTTCTGTAATCTGTTATGTCTTCTTCTAATTGTACCAATAGTAATCATTAATGCAATAGTTGCAACAATGAATACAATTGTTAATACAATTGTTATTTGTATTATTAAGGGGAAGGTCTTTATCTTATAGACAAAAGAAAGAAACCACTCAACGAAACCCATTTATTGATTTTCTAAATTTAATTTAATCGTTTTAGTGGGGGATTTACTTCTCCAAAAATACTATAAAAGCTACTTCTGTTATGACGTTTTTCTTTGAACTGTCATATTTTATAGGTGAATTACCTCATCATAAGCATCAGCCACAGCTTCCATTACAGCTTCACTCATTGTAGGGTGAGGATGTATGGTTTTTAACACTTCATGACCAGTTGTTTCTAGCTTACGACCAAGTACTGCTTCTGCAATCATATCAGTAACTCCAGCACCTATCATGTGGCAACCTAACCACTCACCATATTTAGCATCAAATATAACTTTTACAAAACCATCAGGTGTACCTGCTGCTTTTGCTTTACCTGAAGCAGAGAATGGGAATTTACCAACTTTTAATTCGTAACCTGCTTCTTTTGCTTTTGCTTCTGTTAATCCTACTGATGCTATTTCTGGAGTTGCATAAGTACAACCAGGAACATTACCATAATCTATTGGTTCTGTATGTAAACCAGCCAATTTCTCTACACAAGTAATACCTTCTGCAGAAGCAACGTGTGCTAAAGCTTGACCAGGCACAACATCTCCAATCGCATAATATCCTGGAATGTTAGTTTGGTAGTAATCGTTTACTAAAATTTTATCTCTATCTACAATGATACCAACATCTTCTAAACCAATATTTTCGATGTTAGATTTTATTCCAACTGCAGATAATAAAATATCAGCCTCTAATTTTTGTTCTCCCTTTTTAGTTTTAACAGTGGCAACAACACCTTCTCCTGAAGTATCTACAGATTCTACAGATGAGTTTGTCATCACTTTTATTCCAGATTTTTTCACTGAACGTTCGAACTGTTTTGAGATATCAATATCTTCTACAGGAACTAAGTTTGGCATATATTCTACAATAGTTACTTCTGTACCCATTGTGTTATAAAAGTGTGCAAATTCTACACCAATAGCTCCAGAACCTACAACAATCATAGATTTTGGTTGTTTAGGTAAAGTCATTGCCTTTCTATAACCAATTACTTTTTCGCCATCTTGTGGTAAGTTTGGTAATTCTCTAGAACGTGCTCCAGTTGCAATAATAATATTGTCTGCAGAATATTCTGTTACAGTACCATCTTCTGCAGTTACATCTACTTTTTTACCAGTTTTGATTTTACCAAAACCATTAATTACATCAATTTTGTTTTTCTTCATTAAGAATTGAACACCTTTGCTCATTCCATCTGCAACACCTCTACTACGTTTTATAACAGCATTAAAATCTTTGTCTATAGCTTCTGCTTTAAGACCATATTGATCTACATGTTTTAAATAATCATAAACTTGCGCCGATTTTAATAATGCTTTTGTTGGTATGCAACCCCAGTTAAGACAGATTCCTCCTAAAGATTCTTTCTCTACAATTGCAACTTTAAAACCTAATTGAGAAGCTCTAATTCCTGTAACATAACCTCCAGGTCCACTTCCAATAATTATAATATCGTATTTCATGATTTTATTATTTTCTAATTGATGATTTTGCCAAAAGCAAATTTAAACAATGATTGTTAATATAAAAAGTTTAAACTCTTTATTGTTTACATTCTTTCAGGTACTTGCATACCCAATAGAGAGAACGCTATTTTTATAGTATCTGCTACTTTTTTAGATAACTGTACTCTAAATATTTTTTTATCTTGATTTTCTTCCCCTAAAATTGAAACATTTTGATAAAAAGAATTGAACTCTTTTACCAAATCGTAAGTATAATTTGCAATAACTGCAGGTGAATAATTTGAAGCAGCTTGTTGTATAGTTTCTGGAAATAAAGCCAACTGTTTTAGTAATTCTTTTTCCTTTTCATGCAAATCAATAGTTACTGCATTTGAATAATCAAATTCAGCTTTTCTAATAATTGATTGAATTCTGGCATATGTATACTGAATAAAAGGACCTGTGTTTCCTTGAAAGTCTACTGATGATTTTGGATCGAATAATATTCTTTTCTTAGGGTCTACCTTTAAAACAAAGTATTTTAATGCTCCTAAACCAATGGTTTTATACAGTTCGTTTTTCTCATCATCAGAATAGCCATCTAATTTTCCTAACTCCTCAGAAATTTCTTTAGCAGTTGTTGTCATTTCCACCATTAAGTCATCTGCATCTACAACTGTACCTTCTCTAGATTTCATTTTTCCAGAAGGTAAATCTACCATTCCATAACTTAAATGATGCAATTGTTTCGCCCAATCAAATCCTAATTTTTTCAGGATTAAAAATAGCACTTGAAAATGGTAATCTTGTTCATTACCTACAGTATAAACCATACCACCAACATCAGGAAAATCTTTTACTCTTTGTATGGCTGTACCAATATCTTGAGTCATGTAAACTGCTGTGCCATCTGAACGTAAAACAATTTTTTCGTCTAAACCTTCATCAGTTAAATCGCACCAAACAGAACCATCTTCTTTTTTATAAAAAACACCTTTTTCTAAACCTTGGGCTACCACATCTTTACCTAACAGGTAAGTATCACTTTCATAATACAAAGTGTCAAAATCGACACCCATATTTTTGTATGTAGTTTCAAAGCCATCATACACCCAACCATTCATTTCTTTCCAAAGTGAAACTACTTCATCATCTCCAGCTTCCCATTTTCTCAACATTTCTTGTGCTTCCAAAAGTAATGGTGCTTCTTTTTTAGCCTCTTCTTCAGTTTTACCCTCTGCAATTAAATTTGCAATTTCTTTTTTATATTCTTGATCGAATTTTACGTAATAATTACCAACTAATTTATCTCCTTTTAAGCCAGTAGAAGTTGGTGTTTCACCTTCTCCAAATTTTTGCCAAGCCAACATAGACTTACAAATATGGATACCTCTATCGTTAATTATTTGTGTTTTGTAAACCTTTTTACCTGAAGCTTTTATAATTTCTGAAACAGAAAAACCAAGTAAATTATTACGTACATGACCTAAATGAAGTGGTTTATTTGTGTTTGGTGATGAGTATTCAACCATAATAGCTTTCTCATCTTCTTTAGCGGCTGATGTACCAAAATTTTCATTCTTATAAATCGAGTTGAAAAAATCTAAGTAAAAAGCGTCTGAAATTACTAGGTTTAAAAATCCTTTTACAACATTGTAATTTGTAATTTCTGAAACATGTTCTACCAAATACTTTCCTAAATCTTCACCAATTTGAACAGGATTTCCTTTCTTAAATCGTAACATTGGGAAAACAACAACAGTAATATCACCTTCAAATTCTTTGCGAGTTGCTTGAAACTCTACAGAAGGAATTTCTGTATTATACAAGGTTGAAAAACCTTTTTTAACATTGCTTTCTATTATATGCTGAATATTCATAAACCCCTAAAAAATTAAGTCGCGAAAATACACAAAATAAGCATATTTTTAAAGGTAAATATCGTAATTTTCGCAAATGCAAAAACGATTAGAACAATTGCCAAAATTGGCTCAAGAAGCACTTAAAGAAAACAAGAAATATTTTGCAAATTTAAAAAAACGTACACCTAAAAATTTAGATTACGTTATGCAAGATTTGCATGATAAAGAATTTGCAAAAACAGATTGTTTAGATTGTGGTAATTGTTGTAAAACTACTAGCCCAATTTTTACGGTTAAAGATATAGAACGTATTTCTAAACACTTAAAAATGAAGGTTGCAGATTTTATTGAGCAATATTTAGAGAGAGATAAAGATGATTTTATGGTTCTAAAATCTTCTCCTTGTTCTTTTTTAGATGAAACAGATAATACCTGTTTTATCTATGATGTTCGCCCAAAAGCCTGTGCAGAATACCCTCACACAGATAGAAGAAAATTTATTCAAATTACTGATTTAACTATTGCCAATACATTTGTATGTCCAGCTACATATAATATTGTTGAGAATTTAAAAAACGTAATGCCTTATGAGTATAAAGAGAAAAAACGTAGGAAATAATTTAATCGTAAATTAAATAATTTACTCTTATTTGCTGAAAGCTTTCTAAATCTTTTTGCCAAGTTTTTCGTATTTCCTTAGCTGATAATCCTTCTTGTATTTGTTGTTGTAATTTAGTGTTACCAGCATGAATGGTAAAAGTGCTGCCAAAGAACTTTTCGGTTTTAGGAGTTTTTTGATAGGCGTCAATCAACCATTCTAAATTAATTGCTGATAATTTTTTTGTATCAGATAAATCTACACCATAACATAATTGGTTTCTATGTTTGGGATATTTAGCCCCAAAATTTGGTTTTGGAGTATAACTAAAGTCTGTTTTTGGGAAAAAAGGAGCTCCATATCTTTGAAATTGAAACTCAGTTCCTCTTCCTGCATTAATAGTTGTACCTTCAAAAAAACCTAAACTAGGATATAGGTTTATAGATTTGTCATTTGGTAAATTTGGCGAAGGTCTTACCTCTAAATGATATTCAGAATCATGGTTGTAATTTTCAATAGGAATTACAGTTAAATCACATTGAATTCCGTTTTTTAACCATTTTTCACCATTAATCATTTTACCATATTCACCAATTGTCAATCCATAAACTACAGGAACAGGATGTTTTCCAACAAAGCTGGTGTGTTCCATTTCTAAGGTTGGGCCATCTATATAATGTGCATTCGGATTTGGCCTGTCTAGAATTATAACCGGTATTGCTGCTTCTGCACAAGCCTCCATAACATAATGTAAGGTTGATATATATGTGTAAAATCGAACACCAACATCTTGAATGTCGAAAACCACAACATCTATATTTTTTAATTGTGCAGCTGTTGGTTTTTTGTTTTTACCATACAAAGAAATTATAGGTAAACCTGTTTTAGCATCTTTACCATCCTTAACCAATTCTGCTGCATCTGCTTTACCTCTAAATCCATGTTCAGGTGCAAATACTTTTTGAACATTGATGTTTTTTTTACTGTTTAAATAATCGACCAAATGTTGTTTGATTTTTTTAGAACCCATAACATTTGGAGCCACTTCTGCTCTTTGTAGTGATTGAACAACAGATGTTTGATTGGCTACAATTGCAATATTTTTATCTTTTAATAAATTCGTATAAAGATTAAATCTGCTTGCTGCAGGAATTATTTCTACTATTTCTTTGGCTGTGTTTTTTTGCTCAATTTTCTTGTTTTGTACTTTTTGAGCACAAGAAATCAGCTGAAAATTCATCAGCAAAAACAAAAATAAATAGGTACTTTTACGAAGTTTTAAAAGAATCATTAATTTGAATTACGAGTTATTTATTGCAAAACGCATTATTGCTGGCAAAAAGTATAAAAATAGCATATCATCTCCAATAATAAAAATTGCGATAACTGCAATTGCTTTGGGTATTATAATTATGCTTATTGCTGTTGCTACAGGTGCTGGTTTGCAATACAAAATTAGAGATAAAATGGCCGGATTTAAAGGTCATATTCAAATTGTAAATTACGACAATAATAATTCTGATGTTTCTACAACTCCAGTTTCTGTTAATCAAAATTTTTATCCTGAATTTAAGGATATTTCAGGTATTAAAAATGTGCAAGTATTTGCGAATAAAGTTGGAATTTTAAGAACAGATTCAGACTTTGAGGGTATTGTTTTTAAAGGTGTTTCTACAGACTATGATTGGACCTTTTTTAAAGAGTATTTAGTAGAGGGTAACTTGCCAGATTTTAATCAACCTCGAACTAAAGGTGTTCTTTTATCACTAACTATTGTAAACCGTTTACGGTTAAAATTAAATGATACAATAACTGCCACATTTGTTAAAACTACCAATAGCAAAATACCTTCTAACAGAAAATATACAATTGTTGGTATCTACAATTCTGGATTTGCTCAGTTTGATAAAAATATGATGATTGGTGATATTAGGGAGGTACAAAAGTTGAATAAATGGACTGAAAATGAAGTTGGAGGTTTTGAGGTTTTATTAGATGAATTTGATACGATAACAGAGAAAGGAGAGGAGATTGATAACGAAATTGCTGTAACTTTAAATAGCAAATCTATTATTGAGACTTACCCAAATGTATTTGGTTGGATTAAGTTATTTGATAATAATGTATGGTTTATTATTGCTATTATGATTTTCATAGCAGGTATTAACATGATTACTGCTTTATTAGTTTTAATTCTGGAGCGTGTGCAAATGGTGGGGATTTTAAAAGCCTTAGGTAGTAGTAATACAAGCATCCGAAAAGTGTTTCTTTACAATGCGTCTTACCTAATTTTAAAAGGGCTTTTATGGGGAAATATCATTGGTTTAACTATTATATTTATTCAGCACTATTTTAAGATTATTACTTTAAATCCAGATACATATTATGTAACAACAATGCCAGTCTATATTTCTTTTTGGGCAGTTCTGTTATTGAATTTAGGTACGCTCATTTTGTGTTTTTTAATGTTGATAATTCCTTCAGTTATTATCACTAAAATAGATCCTTCAAAGTCTATTAAGTTTGCTTAAACCTTATTAGCTGATTTGCGGTATTGGAAATTGTTCTTTTATAATATCGTTTTTATTTTCAGAAATATAATCTCTAAAAGCTTTAGCTACATTAGATAAGTTTTTGGTTTTTAGCCAAATTAAATTCCAAGTAGTTTCTATGGGTAAACCTTTAATATTTAAAATTTGTAATTCACCGTTTTTTAGAGCTTGTTGTATACCTATAATTGGCATAATTGAAATTCCTAGGCCAGCAATTACAGCTTGTTTTACAGCTTCATTAGAAGTAAGTTCCATCTTTTTTTGAATTTCTATTTTGTGTTTTATTAAAAAACGTTCCATTGCTAAACGAGTTGCAGAACCTTTTTCTCTGAATAAAAAAATAGATTTATTCAAGTCTTTTAAATTGACCTCTTTTGTATTGTTTTTATAGTCTTTGCCAGCCACAAAAAACATTTGATTACTCATGAGTTCAATGGTGTTAATCTTTAATTTTTTTGGGATTGTAGAAACCATCGCAAAATCACACTCGTTATTTTCTAAAGCTCTAATTACAGACATTTTATTGGTAACATCCATAGTAACATCTACACTATCGTTCTTTTTTATAAAATCGGTTAAGAAGTAAGGCATTGCATATTTAGCTGTAGAAACTATAGATAATTTTAGTTTACCAGCTAATTTACCCTCAAATAAATTAGACTTATAGTTTATGGCCAGTACTTCATCTAAAATTTTAGTAGCTGCTTCTGCTATTTCGTTTCCAAATTCTGTGATATATAATTTTCTGCCTACAATCTCAAAAAGAGGTAGTTTAAATTGATCTTGAAAGTTTTTTAATTGAATAGAAACTGCTGGTTGAGACATAAATAGTTGCTCAGAAGCTTTGGTAACACTTTTTAATTCTGCCACCTTTTTAAAAATTTCAAGTTGATGTAAAGTATAGTTCATAAAATATATTTATATATAACATAATAAATATATATAAAAATATATTAAAAATGTGTTGCACCTTTGTAAAAAAATAAAACGATGGATTTAGCAACTTTAAATGTGACCCAGAAAAAAAAGAATTCTAATAACGATGTTGTATTGCAAATAACTAAAAGTCAATTAAGTACAATTCTTATGGTTTTGGCAGCTATTGTTTTTTCAGGCTTTACATTATTGGCGATTAACTTAGAAAGTCCGTTTATTCAAGAATTGCTCATTTCCGAAATAATTATTTTAATGATTCTTTTCATTAAAAGTTCTAATTCAAATAAAATCAAAAAATAAATAAATAATCATGAACGAATCTGCAGTAACATCAACAGAAACTAAGCAAAAAAGTATACAATTAATAGAAGGTACTTTTACTAAAGGAGAGGCTTTAAATATTATTAATGATGTTTTAAACGTAAAAATTAACTTTCACAAAATTCAAAGGTTGTCTAAAACCGAAGGAAACATTAATGATGAATGTCTTTATGACAACTCTAGAATTACAGAATTAATGACCGATAAAAAGGAAACTAAAGCTTTTTTAAGAGCTCTAGAAAGTAAAGGTCAGAACATTAAAATTTCTAGTACAATCAATATTACATTAGAAGAGTAAAATACAACTAACCAACATATTAGAGTAGGAGAACTGACTTGTAAAAGGCTTTCCTACTTTTTTTATGCCAAATTTTAACCTATGGATTTACATTATTTAATAGATAATTTAACCAACCCAGCACTATTATTTTTCTTTTTAGGTCTTGTTGCAGTTAATATTAAAAGTGATTTAAGAATTCCAGAAAACTCGTCTAAATTTATATCATTATACCTTCTTTTAGCTATTGGTTTTAAAGGTGGTCAAGAATTGGCTCATAGTGTTATTACTTCAGAGATTATTAACGCACTTTTATTTGGAATTTTACTAGCAGTAGTTGTACCTATTTACTGTTATTTTATTTTAAGAATTAAATTAAGTGTAGAAAATTCTGGTGCTATTGCCTCTGCATATGGTTCTGTTAGTGCAGTAACTTTTGTAACGACTATTTCATTTTTAGAGATGTCGAACATCCCTTTTGGTGGGCATATGGTTGCTGTAATGGCGTTAATGGAAGCACCCTCTATTATAGTAGGAGTGATGCTAATTGCTATTTTTAGCTCGAATAAAAAAAATAAAGGCTCTTTAAAAAGTGTTGTGCATCACTCTTTAACCAATGGAAGTGTTGTGCTAATCATAGGTAGTTTAATAGTGGGATATTTTACGAATGATGCCCAAGCAGAAGGTATAAAACCTTTTACTACAGATATCTTTAAAGGATTTTTAGCCGTTTTTTTATTAGATATGGGTATTGTAAGTGGTCAAAAACTAAAAGCTTTACTTAAGAAAGGATGGTTTACAGTTTCGTTCGCTATTATTATTCCAATTATAAATGGTTGTATAGTTGCAGTATTAAGCGGATTTTTCATGGAGGAAATTGGTAACAGGTTGCTAATGTCTATTTTGGCAGCAAGTGCTTCTTATATTGCAGTGCCAGCTGCAATGAAATTGGCTGCACCAAAAGCAAATCCAGGTTTATATATACCAATGGCTTTAGCCATAACTTTCCCTTTTAATATTACAATAGGTATGCCTTTGTATTTATGTATTATAGGTGTATACTAGTCAATTCTTAAATATTATCAAATTCTAAAAGAAAATAGCTTTACGATTATTAAAATTTAAATAAGATAATCGTAAAGCTATTAAAAGTAAGGATTAATTAATATTTCTTTTCTCTCATTTCGTTAGCGCATAAAAAATAATTTACCTTTGTTCTATAAATGAATAAGATGAATTACGCAGAAAATATATTAGAAACAATAGGAAATACACCACTTGTTAAGTTGAACAAATTAACAGCGGAATTACCTTGTTTGGTATTATCAAAATATGAAACTTTTAATCCAGGAAATTCTGTAAAAGATAGAATGGCCTTGCAAATGATTTTAGATGCAGAAGCAGATGGAAGGTTAAAACCTGGAGGAACTATTATAGAAGGTACTTCTGGAAATACAGGTATGGGTTTGGCTTTAGCAGCAATAGTTAGAGGTTACAAATGTATTTTTGTTATGTCTGATAAGCAGTCTAAAGAAAAGATGGATATTTTAAGAGCTGTAGGAGCAGAGGTAGTAGTTTGTCCTACAAATGTAGATCCATCAGATCCAAGATCTTATTATTCTGTTTCTAAAAGATTAGGAGAAGAAACTCCTAATTCTTGGTACGTAAATCAATATGATAATCCAAGTAACTGTAAAGCCCACTTTCAAAGTACGGGTCCAGAAATTTGGGGACAAACAGAAGGTAAAGTAACCCATTTTGTAGTTGGTGTTGGTACAGGAGGTACAATTTCTGGTGTGGGTTCTTATTTGAAAATGAAAGCCAAAGAAGCTGGCACAACAGTTAAAGTTTGGGGGATAGATACATATGGTTCTGTATTTAAAAAATACCATGAAACAGGAATTTTTGATGAAAATGAGATTTACCCTTACATCACAGAAGGTATAGGTGAGGATATTTTACCAAAAAATGTAAACTTTGATGTTATTGATGGTTTTACAAAAGTTACAGACAAAGATGCTGCTATTTACACACAGAAATTAGCAAAAGAGGAAGGCATGTTTTTGGGTAATTCAGCAGGAGCAGCAATAAAAGGTTTATTACAATTAAAAGATAATTTTACCAAAGATGATGTTGTAGTTGTTTTGTTTCATGATCATGGAAGTAGATATGTAGGTAAAATGTTTAATGATGATTGGATGCGTGATCGCGGATTTTTGGAAGAAGAAGTAAAAACGGCTGCTGATTTAATTAAAAATCATGAAAATAAACCTTTAGTAACTGCACAAACAGAAGAATTGGTTTCGCATGCTATAGAAAGAATGAAAGAATTTAAGATTTCTCAAATTCCAGTGAAAGATGCAGAAGGTTTTGTAGGTTCAATAGACGAAACAGATTTATTAAGAAGTTTCATTACAGATAAAGAGATTGCAGATAAACCTATTAAAGACATTATGGGTAAACCTTACCCAATAGTTAAGAAATCTGCGAAGATAGATGCAATATCTAAACTGATTTCTAAAGAAAATGAAGCAGTATTAGTAGATTTAGAAAATGGTAATTATCACATTGTAACAAAGTACGATGTAATTAGTTCAATTTAGTAAATCTCGATAATTATACCCTTGGTCGATAATTAGATGCTGATGGTCGAATAAATGATTTTCAACAACGGTAAATGTCATAAATTTGAACAAGGTTAAAAAGTAGAAGATGCATTTTAGAGATGCAAAAACGGAACGTCTAAATTATATTTAGACGTTTTTTTTGTTTAATACTTTCTGTAAATAGAGGTAGTCGAAACTTACTTTCTATTCGTCTAAAGTAAATCTGTTATAAACGAACAATTAAATTTTTAAACCCAATAAAGTTGTTTCTTTGAACCAGATAACTTTTACGAATTGGGGGATTTATAATGAGTTATCAAAATTCACCTAAAATTTATTTTAGGTGTTTTTTATTTTAAAAAAGTTCCTAAACGATTTAATTTAATAGGACTAACCTAAAAAATAAAACATCCATTGGATGAGCAAAAAGTTAAACGTCTAAATATAATTTAGACGTTTTTTTGTTTTATACTTTCTGTAAATAGAGGTAGTCGAAACTTATTTTCCATTCGTCTATAGTAAATTTGTTATAAGCGAGCATTAACATTTTTAAACTTAATAAAGTTGTTTCTTTGAATCAGATAACTTTTGCGAATTGGGGGATTTATATTAAGTTATCAAAATGCACCTAAATTTTTTTTAGGTGTTTTTTGTTTTTAAGATAGTTATTATTTAAAAAGTGTTAAAGTTTTCTAAAAATGATTATCGAAGGTAAAATGTCATTCGTCGACACTTAAGAGTCGTTCATCGCCTATTTTGACGAAAAAATCAATAAAGTTGTTTCTTTGTTTCATAACTATTACGAATTGGGGGATTTATAATATGTTATAAAAAATCGTCTAGAATTTAAAAGATAGGCGATTTTTTTTTCGCTTTAATTACACAAAAAAAACCACCTTTTTAAGGTGGTTTTTTAAATCAACTAATTCAAATAAATTTACACAATGAAAACAGTTTACTACGTTGCTTTCATTTTATTATTTGCAAACTCTGTGCCAAACTTTATTTGAATTTAATTTTTTTACTAATTATTTAGCATGTTTATGAGCTTTGTAAGAAGAACGCACTAAGGCACCACTTTCTACATACATAAAGCCCATTTCTAAACCTAAAGTTTCATATTTTTTAAATTGTTCTGGAGTAATAAACTCTTTCACTGGAAGATGTTTTTTTGTAGGCTGTAGGTATTGACCAATAGTAATTATATCACAATTTACAGCTCTTAAATCTTTCATTGTTTGTATTACTTCCTCTTCCTTTTCACCTAAACCTAGCATTAAACCAGTTTTGGTTCTCATACCATTTTCTTTCAAGTATTTTAAAACACCTAAACTTCTATCATATTTAGCTTGTATTCTCACTTCTCTAGTTAATCTGCGAACTGTTTCCATATTATGAGAAACTACTTCAGGAGCAACTTCTATAATTCTATCTATTTGTTTAGTGTTACCTTGAAAATCGGGAATAAGGGTTTCTAAAGTTGTATTTGGATTTGCTCTACGAATAGCATCTACAGTTTCTGCCCAAATGATAGAACCACCATCTTTTAAATCATCTCTATCTACAGATGTAATTACAGCATGTTTAATACCCATTAACTTAATAGATCTTGCTACTTTTTCTGGCTCATCCCATTCAACTGTGTCTGGTCTACCAGTTTTTACACCACAAAACCCACAAGAACGTGTACAAATGTTTCCTAATATCATAAAGGTTGCAGTTCCTTCTCCCCAACATTCGCCCATGTTTGGACAACTACCACTTGTACAGATGGTATTTAGTTTGTATTTATCTACTAAACCTCTTAATTCTGTATATTTCTTACCAACAGGTAGTTTTACACGTAACCATTTTGGTTTTTTTGGTCTTTCTGGAAGTACTGCAGTTTCTATTGCCATTATCATTCTAGATTAGAATGCAAATTTACGAAGAAAAGATTTAAATATTAGTTAAAAACCACAGGCTAAATCCAATTAAAAATACAATTCCGATTAAACTTAAAATCTTGGTAAAAATTTTTGGTTGATGCTCTTTTGGTGTGTGCTTTCCTGTTATTAAAATATAATTTAAAATTGCATAGAAAGGGGCCGTTAAAAAAGATAAAATTGTTGCAATTTTAACTAAAACTCCCATGTTTACAATATAAAACTGTAGTATTAAAAAAGTTCCAAGAAATAATAGTCCTAGCCAAAACCAATAACCAAATTTAAATTTTTTATTGAATATTAAATTTGTACTTAAATTCATGGCTCTAGGAGATGCATCTAAAGTAGTTATGGTTGTGCTAAACATAGTTGTAAAGGCAGCAATAGCAATAAAAAAAAAAGATTTAGCACCTAAGTTTTTTGTGTATAAATTTATTAACTGAGAGGCAAACTCTCCACCTTTATTAGAAAATGTTTCTGAAGATTTATACATAACTAAAGCCCCCAATAAAACAAAGCAAACTCCTAAAATAATGGTGCCAATATAACCCACATTAAAATCAAAAATGGCATCTTTTGGTTTTATGACAATGTTATTTACTTTTCTTTTTTCTACAGACCAAATTGAGTGCCATATAGAAATGTCTAAAGGTGCAGGCATCCATCCTAAAAAGGCAATTAAAAAGGTTAATTCTACAGTGCCTGATGGTATAATTTGAGTTACATCAAAAGCATCTGAAGAATTATTAAGTGCTATTATTACTGCAGCAACTGTGCTTATAGATAATATGATAATGATAAATTTCATCATATTATCTAATAATTTATATTTACCAATTATCAATAACAAAATACTGATTGACATGATGATAAGTGACCATATTACAAGATTATCAGTTAAGCCAAATAATTGAGACGCTAAGCCTGCAGTAACAATGGTAACTGCAGCCTGTATTGTAAACATAGTAGCAAAGTTGATAATATAGTACATCACTAAAACCCATTTTCCTAATTTTTTGTAACCATCAAGTAATGTTTCGCCTGTTGCAGCTGCATATCTTGGGCCAAATTGAAAAAAGGGATACTTAAATAAATTTACCAATAGAAGTGCCCAAAGTAAACCAAAACCAAAATCTGCACCAGCTCTTGTGGACTGTACAAGATGAGAAACGCCTATTGCAGCACCAGCAAATAAAAGGCCTGGTCCTAAGGATTGCAAGAATGATTTCTTCATGAGGTTTTTTGATTTAAATGCAGAATAAAGGCGAATTAGGCCTTAATAAATGCTAAGACTTCTTGATGATTTCTGCCAGTAATTTTTTAGCGCGTAACAACTTAACTTTTACATTATTCATTGGTTCGTTGGTTTGCTCTGCAATTTCTTTATAACTAAGTTCTTGAAAATACCTTAACTGAATTACTTCTTGATATTTAGGTTTTAATTGTCTAATATCTCTCAAAAGCTTTGCCAGGTTCTGTTCTCTAATAATTTTATCCTCTGGTGTAGGGTTTTCATCAGCAACCAAATAGACTTTCTCTTCTTGGTCTTTGGTTGTTTCTGTAGCAACAGATATTTTCTTTTTACGAACTAAATCTATATGTACATTTTTAGAAATGGTAATTAGCCAAGTCTTAAAAGTATAATTATCGTCAAAGGTGGTTATTTTGTCGAAAGCTTTAGAAAAGGCTTGTATGGCTATATCTTCTGCTTCATTTTCATTATTAATTCTTTTTAGTAAAAAACCGTAAACTTCTACCCAATAAAGGTTCAATAAATATCGAAAAGCAGCTTGATTGCCTTCTTTAGCTTTAGCAATATTTTCTCTAAGTACTAAATCTTCTTTGCTCAACGATTTGATTTTGAAAATGAATTAGCAATAAATATACTAATTTGAATCAATACTAAAGAAATTTCTAAAATTGGTAAAAAGAAAATGAGTTGAGGTTCTTCTAATTTTTTGCTAGATACTCCAACAACAATCCATAGCGTTAAGAAATAAACTAAAACAATTGGTAGTATTATTTTCCAAGAAAAAAAGAAAAATGCTGATGTACCCAAAACGTAAAATAACACCTTAGAGATTGTAAATAGATGCAGAAGTAATTGTTGTTTGAATTTATAATGTTTTTGAAGTGACCTATTGGATTTTAATGTTCCAAACCATTCGCTTAAAGATTTTGGAGATTCAGTTTCTACAAAACTATCAGAAGAAATGGTATAAGTAATATTTTCTTTCGTTGCAGCATCTCTTATAAAAAGATCATCTTCACCATTATTAATTTTAATATGATAAATAAAACCTTTTACATTGAAAAACTCTTGTCTTTCATAAGCCAAATTTTTTCCAAAAGCCATAAAAGGACTATTGATTTTAATGTAAGAAAAACATTGTAAAGCTTTTATTAAGTTTTCGAAACGAGTCAATAAGTTTAAAAATGTTGAATTTTTTGTAAATTTTCTATATCCTAAATTGATGGTCTTTGTATCAGAAAATTTTGAACTCATTTCAGAAATCCAATTTGTACTTAATATCTTAGTTTGCGAATCTGTAAATAATAAATGATCGTATTTTGCAGCTTTAATTCCAAGCGTAAGTGCATACTTTTTATTACCCCAAAAGGCTTCGTTGTTTTCTACTTGAATTATTTTTAAATGGTTGTGCTTGTCAACCAAATCTTCAACATTATCAATAGTATTATCGTTAGAATTATTATCAACAATTAGTATTTCAAACTTAGCGTAATTTTGATTTAAAAGACTAGGAAGGTTTTCAACTAAAGCATTACCATTATTCTTGTTATAGACAATAACAGTTATTGGATATTCTTTAGAATTTACAACCTCTTTTTTCTTTTTACCTAAAATGGTAGCAAATAAAAGATAATAAATAATTTGAATTCCTGTAACAACTACAAAAGCGTAGAAAAGTACAGTTAATAGCATTGGTAAAATGGCTTATTTATGTTCTGGTTCAGCACAAGTACTGAATTGATCTGGAGTTTTACCACAAAAACCACAGGCTTCACCCTCTTGATTTAACATTGGGTTTTGGCTAGCACAAGTACCTGCAAATTCACCATTTTTTTTAGCCCAAATTTTAATAGCAATACCAGCAACACCTAATGCTAAAAGCCCTAAAGTAAATAATAATAATTTCATACTGCAAAGTTACAAATTATAGAATTAAAAGTGAAATAGATATCTACTTATGTAGTATAGTTTTAACTTTTTTGTATGTTTACTTTTTTAGGCAATAATCATTGAGCGAACTAGATTTTATAAAAGAATTACAAGAGGGTAAATCTTCTGCATTTGGCATATTGTTAAATGATTACGAGCAGAAAGTATTTAATACTTGTATGTCTTTTGTACCCAATAAAGAAGATGCAGAAGATATTGCCCAAGAAGTGTTTTTGGAGGTTTTTAGATCTATACATAAATTTAAAGGTAATTCTAAACTCTCTACATGGATATATAGAATAGCCACGAATAAGAGTCTAGAATTTATTCGCAAAAAAAATACTAAAAAGAGATTTGCCTTTATGCAATCTATATTAGGTAATGAAATTCCAATTGATAAAACAAATTACTTTACCGAGTTTAAGCACCCAGGAATTATTTTAGAAAATAAAGAACAAGCTGCAACTATATTTAAAGCAATAAATACATTGCCAGAATCACAAAGAGTGGTGTTTACATTGGCTAAAATTGATGGTAAAAGTTACCAAGAAATTGTGGAAATAACTAGTAAAAGTTTATCTTCTGTAGAATCTATTATGTTTAGAGCAAAGAAAAATTTAAAAGAGAAATTAAGTAACTTAAATAAAAATAGGTAAGTTTAATTATTTGAAAAAGAGGTTTTTAAAAAATTATTTAAAAATTTCCGCAAGTTTTAAAAATAGAATACATCTAAATAATTATAAAATTATTTTGAGCAGTCAAAAGAAATAAAATGCAAAAGAGAAACAACAATTTAGAACAACATTTAGAGGTCTTAGATTCTATTAAAGAAGTGAAAGTAAATCACTTTTTTAAGCATAAAGTTTTGCGAAAAATAGAGCAAGAAAAAGAAATGGATTCCAAAGTTTACAGTTGGGTTACACCTAATTTACAATGGGCAGTTTTAGCAATTGTATTGTGTATAAATGTTTCAGCTTTCTATTATGCTTTTAATACAGAAGAACAAACTTCAAACCCTAATAATATAGAAGGTTTTGCTCAGGAGTATAATTTGAAATCGCAAACTAGTTTATTAAATTAAAACGTATGAAAACAAAATTACTTGTAGTTTTAATAACGGTTTTGGTGATATTAAATGGAGTTTTAATATTTATGTTGGTTGCTAAGCCTCATCAAAGGAATAATAAACCTCCAGCAAGAAATTTTCTAATAAATCAACTAGATTTTACAGAAGCTCAAAAGAAAACTTTTACTGAGCTAGATGAAGAGCATAAAAATAAAATGCAACATTTTGAAAGACAAATTACTCATCATAAAGATGCTCTTTTTAGTTCTTTTCAAACTAATGATAGCAATGTAAATACAAGAGATATAATAGAAAGAACAAGCAGGTTAGAAGTAGAAAAAGAGTTAGAGGTTTTTGAATTTTTTAAACAAGTTAGAGCCATTTGTACTGAGAAGCAGAAGGTTAAATTTGATAAAATAATTAAACAAGCATTAAGAGGTAAAAGGCCTGTGCCACCCAATAGAAATGGCAATGGTTTTCCTCCTGAAAGAAGAATGCCTCCACCACCAAGATAATTTATTTTAACTTTTTTGCAAGTTTTTTAACAATAAGTCATCTAAACATATATCAACCAAAAATTAGATATATGGAGCAATTTTACTTTTTATTTACTTAAATTTTAAAATTATGACTTTAACCCACAAATTTCTTACATTTTTTTTAGCTGTAAGTTTCCTGTCTTGCTCATCAGAGAATGAATATTTAGAATTAACAGATGATGTTACTATAGATATAGATTCAAATTCAGACTTAGAAATTTTAGCTGAAACTCTAAATTTACCTGCCAATTCTTTCAATTACGAAAATGTAATTTTACCAAATCATTTTTTGGCAAATGGCACTGCCCAAGAAGACAATACGCCTAATAATAATCCAATTACGGATGAAGGTGCTACTTTAGGTAGGGTTTTGTTTTACGATAAACAATTGTCTGTAAATAATGCTGTGAGTTGTGCTTCATGTCATGACCAATCTACAGGTTTTTCTGATGTAAATACTTTAAGTGTAGGTTTTAACGGAGAGCTAACTGCAAGAAATTCAATGGTTTTAGCCAACGCTAAATTTTATGATAATGGTCGTTTCTTTTGGGATGAAAGAGCAGAGAGTTTAGAAGAGCAAGTATTATTACCTATTCAAGATGCTGTGGAAATGGGTTTAACATTAGATGAATTGGAGAGTAAATTGCAAAACGAAGCCTATTATTCAGTTTTATTTACGAGAGCTTTTGGAGATGATGAAATTTCTAGCGAGCGAATTGCTTTAGCTTTGGCACAATTTGTTAGATCTATGGTTTCTTATCAATCAAAGTATGATGAAGGTTTAGCACAGACGAACAATCAAAATGCGAATTTTCCAAACTTTACAGCATCAGAAAACTTAGGAAAAAACTTGTTTTTCAGTAATAGAACCCGTTGTTCAGATTGTCATGATACAAATGCCTTTGTTGGAGATAGAGCAAGAAATAATGGTTTAGATGCAGTTTTAACTGATGAAGGTAGAAATGATGGTGAATTTAAAGTACCCTCTTTAAGAAATATAGAATTAACAGCACCATTTATGCATGATGGACGTTTTTCAACTTTAGAAGAGGTGATTGAACATTACAATTCAGGTGTGCAAAATAGTGCAGATTTAGATGGTAGATTACGTCAAGGAAATGGAGTAAGAAGACTTAACCTAACAGACGCAGAAAAACAGGCGCTGGTCGATTTCTTAAGAACTTTAACAGATGAAGAGTTTATTTTTGATGAGAAGTTTTCAGATCCTTTCGTTAATAATGAGTAAACGATAAAGTTAAAAAAAAGTTAAGAGCGCAAGTATTTTAAAATAATCACATCTTAACTAATAGAACATTAAAACATAATCATGAAAAAATCAATTTTAACCATATTAATTGTTGCACTTGGAGTGTTAAAAACTTCTGGTCAAGAAAACAGAGAAAATGAAAAAAGACAAGGACCACCAACAATAAAAAAGATTTTTAAAGATTTAGACACAAATGAAGATGGAAAAATTTCTTTGAAAGAAGCAAAAGGCCCATTAAAACAAGATTTTAAAAAGATTGATACCAATAAAGATGGTTTTATTTCTAAAGAAGAATTAAAAAAGGCACCAAAGCCTAAAAGACCAGAGAGACCAGAAAGAAGAGAAGACAATTAAACCTATAAGCCAAACAATTATGAAAACTAAATTTTTAAAATCAATAGTATTTGCAGCAGTTTCTATAAGTGCTTTTATAGCATGTAGTTCTAATGATGATGACGTAGATACCATTATTGATGACGCTACTAACGTAGATATAATTACGGAATTACCAACTGCTTTTGAAGAATTTGATGAAGATGAAACAGATATTTATATTTCTGGAAATGGAACTTCAATCACCATAGAAACAACAGGTTTGCCAAATCATACAACTCCATATTGGAGTGAGAGTCATCCATTATATGTAGCTCCAACTGTAACATCTGAAGCAAACATGACACCAACAAGAATTGATACTTCTGGTAGAGATTTATCTGGTTCTTTAACTGTATCTGCTTCTTCTTCTGTTGCAAGCTCAACAACAGCAACGAGTTTAGGTGCAATTGGTATTGCAGTTAGTGGTGCATACATTTACAATGATCAAGAAGGTAATGGGCCTTTAGATAGTGCAGCTGGTAGTTTAGATTATGCAGGTGCTCATATTGGTCCTTCTCAGTATCATTATCATTTAGAGCCATTGGCTTTTACAGATGATGATGATAAATTAGTAGGTATTATTTCTGACGGATTTTTTATCTATGGTAGAAAATGTAGCTCAACAGGAACTTACCCAACAGGATTAGATGCTTCTGGAGGGCATACAAGTACAACACAACATTCTACAGAAGCGCTTTATCATTATCATATTATTAACGATTTATATTCTACAACAGGCAGGTACTTAGCATTTGCAGGGCCTTACCAAGGTACACCAAATGCGATTAACTAAATATTACATAATTGCTATTTTTATTTTTCTTGCTTGTAAAAAGCAGGAGAATCAAGAGCTTATTTTGCCTTCTAAAAAGGTAATTGAAAATGTTTTTGTTGATAAAAGTCAACTAAAGTTAGATCCATTAAAAGGGAAGTGGTTTTATAATAATAAGCCCTTTAATGGTTATAGCGTAAAACGATATGCGAATGACAGTATATCAGAAAAAACAACGTTTTACAATGGTAAAAGAGAAGGTGATAATTTTATGTTCTTTAAAAATGGAGGTATAAAAAGAAAAGCCTTTTATGTAAACAATCAATTGCATGGTAAAAAGTTGAATTATGATAAAGAAGGAAATCTTATAGCAGCATTTAATTATGTAAATGGTAAACTAGAAGGTGTTCAGAAAGTATGGTATTCTAGTGGTCAATTGGCCAAAAAAAGAAATCTTACTCAGGGTAAAGAAGATGGATTACAACAAGCTTGGCTAGAAAATGGAACTATTTATGTGAATTATGAAGCGAAAAATGGACGAATTTTCGGGATGCAAAGAGCCAATTTGTGCTATCAACTTAAAAATGAAAAAATTGAGGAACGTAAAAACATATAGTATTTTATTTTTTACAGCGCTTTTAATTTTTAGTTGTAAAAATCAGAAAAAGAGTAAGTTATCAAGTAGAGTAGAGGCTTTGCCTTACTATAACGAAGCTTCATTTACGCCAAGATGGATTTCATCTAATGATAAAGAATTAAAGGATTTTCATAAAATTCCTGATTTTGAGTTTACAAATCAACATGGAGAGCAAGTAACTCAAGATACTTTTAAGAATAAAATTTATGTAACTGATTTTTTCTTTACTACTTGTCCAGGGATTTGCCCTTTAATGACTAAAAATATGCATTTGGTACAAGAAGCTTTTAAAGAAGATAATTCTGTTTTAATGCTTTCGCACTCAGTAACACCGTCAATTGATTCTGTAGCTCAATTAAAGAATTATGCCATAGAAAAAAATATTGGAAATAATTGGCATCTGATTACAGGAAAGAAACAAGAAATTTATGATTTAGGAAGATCATCTTATTTTGTAGAAAATGATTTAGGTGAACCAAAAGGAATAGACGATTTTCTGCACACAGAAAACTTTATTTTAATAGATAAGAATAAACACATAAGAGGCATTTATAATGGTCTGAATAAAAATTCGGTAAAGCAGTTAATTGCTGATATAAAAACGCTGCAAAAGAGTTAATGTTTGTATTTGGGGGAATACTTACAGAAGAAACCTTGTATTTAATACAAGGTTTTTTACTTTATAATATTTACCTCAATTTCTAAATCGATCTTAAATTGATTGAGAATTTCGTTTTGAATTTTTTGAGCAAGAGCGTAAATTTCTTTTCCAGAAGCATTGCCATAATTTACAAGCACCAAAGCTTGTTTTTCATGAACTCCATAATTTCCAAAACGTTTACCTTTAAAACCTGCAGTTTCTATTAACCAGCCAGCAGGTACTTTTATTTCATTTTCAGAAATGATATAACTAGGTGTATTAGGATACTCTTTTTGAATTTCTAAAAACTGTGTTTTAGAAATCACAGGATTTTTAAAAAAACTTCCACTATTTCCTATTTCTTTTGGATCAGGTAATTTTGATTTTCGAATTGCAATAACTGCATCTGAAATATCTTTTAAAGTTGGTTCAGTAATTTGTTTAGAAGCCAATTCAGTTTCAATAGCACCATAAGAAGTATTTAAATTATGATTTCTTTTGGTTAATTTAAACGCAACTGAAGTAATTACATATTTCCCCTTTACTGAGTTTTTGAAAATTGAATTTCTATAGCCAAAATTGCAATCTTCATTAGAAAATGATTCTAACTTTGTAGTTTCTAGATTAACAGCTTCTAGTTTTGTTATGGTGTCTTTAACTTCCACACCATATGCCCCAATATTTTGTATTGGGCAAGTACCAACATTACCAGGTATTAAGGCTAAATTCTCTAATCCTCCATAATTTTGAGCTACACAATACAAAACAAAATCATGCCAATTTTCTCCTGCGTTTACTGTTAAATAAACAAAATCATCATCTTCTTTATCTATTGATATTCCTTTAAAATCAATATGTACAACTAGTTTGTCAATATCTTTAGTAAGCAGCATATTGCTACCTCCAGAAATTAGAAATACATTTTTTTCTGCTTTAAGTAATTGTTGTAGTTGGTAAACTGAATTTACACTTACAAATCGTTTTGCATTTACATCAATACCAAAAGTATTGTACTCTTTTAATGATATGTTTTCTTTGATATTCAATTATGCTTGATAAGCTTCTAGGGCATTCTTAAGAATTTCTACAGATCTAATTAAATCTTCCTTCTTTAAAACGTATGCCATTCTAATTTGATTTTTTCCTTCACCTTCAGTAGAATAAAATCCGCTTGCTGGTGCAACCATTACAGTTTCGTTATTGTAGTTGAAGCTTTCTAACATCCACTTTGCAAAATCATCAGTATCTGTAACTGGTAATTCAGCAACACAATAAAAAGCACCTTTTGGTATGGCTACTTTTACACCTTTTATTTTTTGTAATTCAGCAACTAAAGTATCTCTTCTTTGAACATATTCCGCTTTTACATCATCAAAATAACTTTGAGGTGTATCTAAAGCAGCTTCACTAGCAATTAAAGCATAAGTGGGTGGGCTTAATCTTGCTTGTGCAAATTTTATAGCTGTTGCTATAAATGCTTCATTTTTAGAAACAATACAACCAATTCTTGCACCACACATGCTATATCTTTTAGAAACTGAATCTATTACAATAGCATTATCTTCTAAACCTTCTATAGCCATTACTGAGGTATGCTCTAAACCATCATAAGCAAATTCTCTATAAACTTCGTCTGCAATAAGAAAAAGATCATGTTTTAAAACAATTTCTTTTAATTTTAGAATCTCTTCTTTAGAGTACATGTATCCTGTAGGATTTCCAGGATTACAAATTAAAATAGCTTTTGTATTTTTTGTAATTAGCTTCTCAAAATCTTCAATTTTTGGTAAAGCAAAATTATCTTCAATTTTTGAAATTACAGGTACAACTGTTACTCCAGAAGCTGTAGAAAACCCATTATAATTTGCGTAAAAAGGTTCAGGAATAATTATTTCATCACCTGCATCTGTTATACTACCAATAGTAAAAAGTAAGGCTTCTGAACCACCTGTAGTAACAATTATATTATCTGCAGATACATTCACATTATGGTTTGCATAATAGTTTGCCAATTTAGTTCTGTATTCTTCAGAACCTTCAGAGCGTGCATAAGATAAGGTTTCTATAGTGTTGTTTTTAACAGCATCTAAAGCTATTTGAGGTGTTTTAATATCTGGCTGACCAATATTTAAATGATAAACCTTAGTTCCTCTCTTTTTCGCATTTTCAGCAAATGGCACCAATTTTCTAATTGGTGATTCTGGCATATGAAGTCCTTTGATAGATATTGAAGGCATAATAATTTTTTACTTAAATTTTCCTGCAAATTTGCGAAATTAATTTTAAAAGTCTTGTTAAATTTCATAATCTTTAAAAGGTTTCCCACTCATTTTTTTAATAAAGCAAATCATAATTTGTATATTTAAATAGATAAGTTAAAAGAAGCATTTGAAACATAGAAAATCCATATTTATTTTACTTTTCATATTCTGGTTTATCAATACAGAAGCACAAGAAGGTTTTCGGTTTTTGAATCAGAAGAAAAAGAAAGTTAGTGTTAAGTTTAAATTGATAAATAATTTAATAGTTGTACCTCTTAAAATTAATGATAAAAAGGTATCGTTTATTTTAGATTCTGGTGTTACTAAAACCATTCTTTTTAACATCACCAAAAATGATAGTTTAGGTTTAAATAATTTAGAGAAAATTAAACTTCAAGGCTTAGGTAAAGGTGATGCTGTAGAAGCATTAATGTCTAAAAGCAATAAAATTTCTGTAGATAATATTCAAAGTAATGATGAATCTGTATATGTAATTCTAAGAGATTATTTTGATTTATCTGGTAAAATGGGAATTACAATCCATGGGATTTTGGGTTATGATTTACTTAAAAATTTTATTGTTAAAATCAATTACAAAACAAAGTATATTCACTTTTACAACCCTAAAAAAGTTAAACTCAAAGCCTGCAGAAATTGCGAAGTTTTTCCGTTAACATTTCATCGAAAGAAACCTTATATAAATACAGATATAAAGTTAGACACTATTGGTAATAAACTTACCAAAGTTAAATTATTGATAGACACAGGAGGTAGTGATGCACTTTGGTTGTTCGAAAATTCCAAATACAATATTCAAACGCCAAATCGTTTTTTTACAGATATATTAGGTGAAGGTTTAAGTGGTACTATTTATGGCAAAAGAAGTAGAATTCCAGCTGTACAATTGGGTAATTATATAGTTAAAGAGCCAACTGTATCTTTTCTAGATTCAGTTTCCACCAAAAACGCAAGGAGTGTAAAAGATAGAAATGGAAGTATAGGTGCTGGTATTTTAAAGCGATTCATTGTTTGGTTTGATTATGCTAATCAGAAATTAATGTTGAAAAAAAATGGTTCTTTAACTAATGGTTTTGATTACAATATGAGTGGCTTAGATGTTATTTACAGTGGAAAACAATTGGTGAAAAAAAGAAAAACCATAGTTTCAAATCCTGTTAGCAAAGGATCTGAAAACAGTAAAACAATTAATTTTATTAGCAGTTTTTCTTATAAGTTTAAACCATCCTTTAAAATAAGAAATGTGGTTAAAGGTTCACCAAGTCATGTTGCAGGTCTTCAGAAAGGTGATATCATTTTAAAGCTAAATAATGCAAATGCTGCAGATTTAACACTGGAATCTATCAATCAGAAATTTCAAGAAAGAGACAAAAAACGAATAAGGATAACCGTTTTAAGAAATGAGCAAAAAATGAAGTTTGAATTTTTTCTAGAGAAAAAAATCTAATTATTGAGAATCAGAAACAATACTTTTTTCTTTCTCCATAGAAACTCCTGTTAGAACAACGCCTTTAATTCGAATTACTTTTCTAGCATTCTTAGCGTTCGAAAAAATATTAATCGACTTAGAAAAACCACCAATTCTATTGGTATCATAAGAAACTTTAATTTCTCCTTTTTCTCCAGGCATAATTGGTTGCTCTGGTTTTTTAGGCACTGTACAACCACAAGTAGATCTTACATTTTTAATTATTAAAGGAGCATCACCCACATTTGTAAACACAAAAGTACGCTCGCCATTAGAACCTTTATTTACTTTACCATAATCTATAGTTTCTTTTTCAAACTTAAATTCTTGAGCATTTATGGAAAAAGAAATTAAAAAAACAACTAAAAAAGATCCGAATACTTTCATAACTAAGGGTTTAATACTGTAAAATTAGGGTTTATATTTTATTTTAAAAAATCAATGGCTAATTTTCTCTACAAAAAAGAGAATTGTATTTTTGCCAACTATATATCAAAAACGATTCCAAAGTATGGCAATTCCATCTAAATATGATGCAAGTAAGGTAGAAGATAAGTGGTATTCTTATTGGATGAAAAATAATTATTTTCATTCAACTCCAGATGAAAGAGAACCTTATACTATTGTAATTCCTCCACCAAATGTTACAGGGGTTTTGCATATGGGTCATATGCTTAATAATACAATTCAAGATGTATTAATTAGACGTGCACGTTTACAAGGTAAAAATGCTTGCTGGGTGCCAGGAACAGACCATGCATCTATTGCTACAGAAGCTAAAGTTGTAGCTAAATTAAAAGAGCAAGGTATTGCTAAAAGCGATTTAACTCGAGAAGAGTTTTTACAACATGCATTTGATTGGAAAGATGAATATGGTGGAATTATCTTAGAACAACTTAAAAAGTTGGGTGCTTCTTGTGATTGGGAAAGAACCGCTTTTACTATGGATCCAGAAATGTCTGAATCTGTAATTAAGGTTTTTGTTGATTTGTACAACAAAGGTTTAATCTACAGAGGTTATAGAATGGTAAATTGGGATCCTGAAGCCAAAACTACATTGTCTGATGAAGAAGTAATTCATGAGGAAAGACAAGGTAATTTATATTATTTAGAATATAAAATTGAAGGTTCAGAAGACACTTTAACTATTGCAACAACAAGACCAGAAACCATTTTTGGAGATACTGCAATTTGTATCAATCCAAATGATGAACGTTTTACTCATTTAAAAGGGAAAAAGGCAATTGTTCCTTTATGTAATAGAGTAATTCCTATTATTGAGGATGAATATGTAGATTTAGAATTTGGTACAGGTTGCTTAAAAGTAACTCCTGCTCATGATGAAAATGATAAAAATTTAGGAGATAAACATCAGTTAGAAGTAATAGATATTTTTAATGATGATGCATCTTTAAACTCTTTTGGATTGCATTATGAAGGTAAAGATCGTTTTGTAGTTCGTAAAGAGATAGCCAAGGAATTAGAAGAAAAAGGAATCTTAGTAAAAACTGAAGTACATACGAATAAAGTTGGTACATCCGAAAGAACAAAAGCTGTTATTGAACCAAGGTTATCAGATCAATGGTTTTTAAAAATGACAGATTTAGCAAAACCTGCAATAGATGCTGTTTTAGGTGATGACACTGAAATTAACTTAGTACCTAAGAAATTCGAAAACACCTATCGTCATTGGATGGAAAATGTTCGTGACTGGAACATTTCTCGTCAACTTTGGTGGGGTCAGCAAATACCTGCTTTTTTCTATGGAGATGGAAAAGAAGATTTTGTTGTAGCAGAAAATATAGAAGAAGCTTTAGTTTTAGCAAAAGAAAAAACAGGAAATACAGCATTAACAACGTCTGATTTAAAACAAGATGAAGATGCTTTAGATACTTGGTTTTCTTCTTGGTTATGGCCAATGTCTGTTTTTGACGGAATTAGAAACCCTGAAAACGAAGAAATTAAATATTATTACCCAACAAACGATTTAGTTACAGGACCAGATATCTTATTTTTCTGGGTAGCAAGAATGATTGTTGCAGGTTATGAATATAAAGACGCTAAACCGTTTGAAAATGTTTATCTAACAGGTTTGGTTAGAGATAAACAAAGACGCAAAATGTCTAAGTCTTTAGGGAACTCTCCTGATGCATTAAAATTAATTGATGATTATGGTGCAGATGGTGTAAGAGTTGGATTGTTATTAAGTGCACCTGCAGGAAATGATATTTTATTCGATGAAGACTTATGCCAGCAAGGAAAAGGTTTTGCCAATAAAATTTGGAATGCTTTTCGTTTGATAAAAGGTTGGGAGGTAGATGCCAGTTTAGAGCAGCCAGAAACTGCAAAAATTGGTTTATCTTGGTATGAAGCTAAGTTTCAAAAAGCTTTAGCAGAAATTGAAGATCACTTTTCTAAATATAGACTGTCTGATGCTTTAATGACCATTTATAAACTAATAAATGATGATTTTTCATCATGGTTATTAGAAATTGTGAAGCCAGCCTATCAACATCCAATAGATCAAGTAACCTTTAATGCAATTATTGAAGTTTTAGAAAACAATTTAAAAGTTCTGCATCCATTTATGCCATTCTTAACTGAAGAAATTTGGCAATTTATAGCAGAAAGAACTTCTGAAGAAGCCTTAATTATCGGAAAATATCCTGTTCAAAAAGAGCTTGATGCAGATATTATTAATGAGTTTGAATTTGCAACAGGTGTAATTTCTGGTATTAGAACTATTAGAAAAGATAAGAATATTGCGTTTAAAGATGCAGTAGAATTGTATGTAGTTAATAACTCTAATTCATCTGTTAAATTTGATAGTATAATTCAAAAACTTACAAATACGTCAACTATAAATTATGTGTCAGAAAAAGTTGATGGAGCATCTTTTAGAGTAAAATCTAACGAATATTTTGTGCCTATTTCTGCTGCCAATATTGATGTTGAAGCTGAAATTGAAAAATTATCTGCAGAATTAAAAAGAGCCCAAGGCTTTTTAGTAGGTATTCAAAAGAAATTATCTAACGAACGTTTTGTTGCTAATGCACCAGAAAAGGTAATTACTTTAGAACGCAAGAAAGAGGCAGATACTCTAGCTAAAATAGAAACCATTATTGGTAGTTTAAATTCTTTAAAATAAAATCTTTTAGCCATCCATAATAAATTGGTTATATTTAATTTCTCCTAAAAATAAAACGAAATGAGAAATTTAATTTTACCAGTATCAATTTGTATGTTAATGATGACTTCTTGTGTTTCTAAAAAGAAATATGTCGAGTTAGAAAATAAATATACAGATGCTAAAGGCAATCTTCAAAAGCTACAATTAAAGCAAGAAGAAATAGACAGAAGAGTTGAAATGTATTATGATAAAATCAATTCTTTAAAAGACGATAATGCAAATTTAGAAGAAGAAAATGCTTTAAAATTTGATGTAAATAGCGATAATATTGTTATTTCTGATAAAGGCAGAGCAATTATGGATGCAACTCTAGCTAAGGTGGATCCTAAAAAATTAGCAGAAGCAAAAACTTTAAAAGATTCACTAAATCTAGCTTTATCTTATAATATTATTACTCAAACTTTGGGTGAAGCAGAACTATTAAACTCAGATGAACTAGACATTGATATAGATGAAACAGTGGTTATGATTTCTGTTTCAGATAAACTATTGTTTAACACAGGTAGTTATCGAGTTAAAGAAAGTGCACTTTCTTTAATTACTAAAATTGCTGATATTGCAGAGTCTGAGCCAAGTATTGATATAATGATTGAAGGGCATACAGACTCTCAATCAATTAGCAATGCAACAGTTCAAGACAATTGGGATTTAAGTGTAAAAAGAGCCACTTCAATTGTTCGTTTATTGCAAAATAAATTTAAGATTGATGGTAGTAGGTTAATTGCTTCTGGTAGAGGAGATACTGTGCCTTTATTGCCAAATACATCCTCTGAAAATAGAGCGAAAAATAGAAGAACTAGAATTGTTATTCTACCTAATATTAATAAGTTTTTTGCACTTTTAAATAGCGAAAAGTAACGTTTACAAAAAATAGGTCAAAAAAAAACACTCCAATTTGGAGTGTTTTTTTATTTATAATAATGATTTTTTATACATCTTCAGATTTTCCATGATTTTTATAAAACTGCATTACAATTAATGAACCTACTACAGATGAAGCAATACCTTCAATTACAAGTGTAAATAACAATTCGTATATAGATAAATCTCCTCCTATTAAAAATGAATTATTCATTGTACTTAAAAATTCAGGATTTATGAATTCAATATATACTAAAACTCCTAATGTAGATAATAATACTCCTATAATAGAAGTACCAAAGGCAACACCTGCATTCTTGGCATAACCAGTCATGTTATTTGTTTCAATATTTGTTTTAACAGCTTGTCTAATACCAATCAATACAAATATTAAATTTACAAATCTTAAATAAGGATTACCCTCTAAGCCTAAAGCTTTAGATAGGAAAAAGAATCCTCCAATCATTAAGACGATTAATATTGCATTTTTGAATATAATTTTTTCTTTTGACATAGTGTTTATAGTTTTTAGTTAATCTTTAAACAAAAATAGTTAAATTTTAACAAAACTGTCTTAAAGAAAGTCTAAAACTATATTTTAAGATAAAAATTGGGCTTTGTTTTTTTACTTCTTAAAAATAAAATAATACAAGAATTTATTATTTAATATGTTGGTTTTTAGTGGTTTTGATGGCTTTTCTAAACCTTAATGTAGCTAATAAACCAACAATAGGAATAATGGTAAATGTTGTAAATAAATGCTGATATTCAACAATTGTTGGATTTTCGCCTAACATATAACCGTTAAACAAAGACATAAAAATATCAGGAGTAAAACCAACTACAGAAATAATACCAACTAATGTTCCTGTAAATTGAATTGGAGTTTTGGTTTCTTCGATAATAGCAAAATACAACCCTCTTAAGGCATACGTACCTAATGCCATCATTATAAATGTGCTGAAAGATAAAGCGATTGGTAAGGTTTTAAATAAACCCAATCCTAATAGTAAAGAAGCAATAATAAGTAAAGAAAAACTTGGAATTATAATTTTTGAAGGCATATACTTGTCTGCAATCCAACCAATTGTTATTGCTGCTATTGGTCTAATATATTGAATAAGAACTGCAAAATAAGTAGCTTCTTCAAGGCTGTAATTCCAGACATCTTTTGCATATGTGCCATAAACACCCGTTAATTTATAAGAACAATAAGCACAAAATATTATTATAGAATGATAAATTACCTTTTTCTGCTTCATTAAACTAAATCCCTTTTTAAAGTCAAATTGAAATTCTTTGCTCTCTTCAAACTCCGATTTTCCTTTCGGAATAAATAGCCAAACTAATAAAGCTATTACAAAAACAATAGTTGTGATAGAGCCAATAATGTATTGCAAGGTTTCTACTTTATGTTCAAAGGTAATTTCAATTCCTTTTTCTGGAAAAAAATAAGTTAGAATTCCTGCTCCAGATAAAGCAATGGTTGCAGCAAAAAAACCTCTACCCCCATCTAATAAACCAAAAGAAATACCTTGATTATTCTGGTTACCCCATTGTCTAGTTGCCTTTATTAAAGAAGACCAAAATAAAAGTATGGTAGATACTCCCCAAAATGCATAAAGTGCTTTTAAACCAATGATAGATGGCATTAATGTTAACCAAAATCCACCTAAAGCTGTAAGAATTAGCGAGAGTGTTAGTAATTTTCTAGGTTCATATTTGTCTGCAATAAAACCCCCAAAAAAATAAGAAGCAACAGCAGTAATTCCATATAGGGCTTGTGCTTCACCTATTTGAGCATCTGAAATTAAAAAGGCGTCTCTAATTACAGGTTTAAACACACGCATTAAAATAAAAGGTAATAGAAAAATGGCTTCTCCTGCTATGATTAAGGAGAACATGGATGCAATTTTTTTCTTTTGTATCAAAGTTTTCTAGGTTAGACTTTAAAAATACAAAAATAGAACTGACTTTAATTAAATTAAGGCTTCTTTTAAAATTGTAATTGGGTGTTTTGCAATTCTGTTAGTACCATCATAAATTTGATGTCTACAACTTGTACCTGCAGCTACAATTTCGGTTTCTGAACTACAATTTCTAACTTTTGGAAACAATGTGTCTTCACCAACTTGCATTGAAACATCATAATGTTCTTTCTCATAACCAAAAGAACCAGCCATTCCACAACATCCTGTATTCATGATTGTTACCTTATAATTTTTAGGTAAATTCATAATTTGAAAGCTAGAACTTGTTCCTGACAATGCTTTTTGATGACAATGACCATGAATCTTTAGTTGCTTTTCTTCTTGAGTAAACAGCTTATCATTAATATTACCTTTTTTAATTTCATTTGCTAAAAATTCTTCGAAAGTAAAGGTGTTTTTAGCAATTTTTTCAGCGGCTTTTTTATCATCAGCCAAACGTAAATACTCATCTCTAAACGTTAAAATTGCTGAGGGTTCAATGCCAATTAAAGGTGTATCCGCAGTTACAATATCTTTAAAATAATCAATATTTAAATTACATACTGCTTTTGCCTCCTTTAAAAATCCTTTAGAAATAAAACTTCTCCCTGATTCTGCATGATTTATCATTTTTAAATCATAGCCAAGTTTATGAAGTAATATAAAGGCATCTTTTCCAATTTCTACATCATAATAGTTACTAAACTCATCACAAAACAAGTAAACTGTTTTTTTGTAAGTTTTAGAAGTAAATGATTGCTTAGTATACCATTTCTTTAAGGTTTTAGGAGCTAACTTTGGTACGCTTCTATGTTGGGCGACTCCCATAATAGCTTTAGTTAAAGAAGTATTTAACACCAAATTTGTAATTGAAGGAGCTATACTACCTAGTTTATTGTACTTAACATTGTTGGCAAAAAGTTTGTTTCTAAAAGAATAGCCATTTTCTTCTTGATATTGATAAAGAAATTCTGCTTTCATTGTAGCTACATCCACATTACTTGGGCATTCAGAAGCACACGCTTTACAACTTAAACATAAGCTTAACACTTCTTTTAACTCTGCAGAATTAAATTTATTTTGTTCTTTGTTGTTCGTTAAAACTTCACGTAAAGTATTGGCTCTTGCTCTGGTTGTATCTTTCTCATCTTTGGTTGCTCTATAACTTGGGCACATTGTTCCACCTGCTTCAACAGGTTTTCTACAATCACCTGAACCATTGCATTTCTCAGCCATTCTTAGAATACCTTTACTATCCGAAAAATCTTGAATAGTATCAATTTCTGGTTCTTTACGATCTATCTCATAACGTAAATTTTCGTCCATGGCAAAAGCATCAGTTACTTTACCTTTATTGAAAACATTGTTTGCGTCAAAAGCTTTTTTGATTCTTCTTAACAACTGGTAATTTTTATCGCCAATCATTAAAGGAATAAATTCTGCACGAACAATTCCATCTCCATGTTCACCAGAAAAAGAACCTTTGTATTTTTTTACAAGTTCTGCTGTTTCTGTGGTAATTTTCCTGAAAAGTACAACATCGGCTTTTTTCTTTAGGTTTAGAATTGGTCTTAAATGCAATTCTCCAGCCCCTGCATGTGCATAATACACTGCATTTTGCTGATATTTTGCCATAATTTGAGTAAACTCTTCAATATAGTTTGGTAAATCTTCTAAGGCTACAGCTGTATCTTCGATACATGCCACTGCTTTTTGATCTCCAACCATATTTCCTAAAGCCCCCAAACCTGCTTTTCTTAAGTAATGTACCTTTGCAATATCCTTACCATATACTTTTGGATGATGATAACCGAAATTATTTTTAGCTAAATCTGCAATTAATTTATCTGCTAATAATTGTGCCTCTAGTAATGTTTCTGCAGCAACTTCTAGCATTAAAACTGCTTCAGGATCACCTTGTAAGAAAAACCTATTTTTTGCTAATTCTCTATTGTTTTTTGTACAATCTAAGATGGTTTTATCCATCAGTTCACAGTTGTACAAATTATGTTTCATTGCAATAACAGTAGCTTGTAAGCTCTCATTAATACTTTTAAAATGAGTACAAACCATAATACTTTCGGTAGGAGGTAAGTCATCTAACTGTAAAGTAATTTCGGTTGTAAAGGCTAAAGTACCTTCACTACCCGTTAAAAACTTTGCAACATTTATGGTTTTTTCTGTTCCACCAAACAAGTCTGATTTTAAAAACTCATCTACTGCATAACCTGTATTTCTTCTGTGAATAGCTGGTTTTGGAAACTCATTGTGTATTTCACTTTGAGCTTCTTTTGGTGAAAGTTCATCAATAATTGATTTGTAAATTTTACCTTCTAAAGTATCTAGTTTGGTTTTTTGAATAAACTCTTGAGATGTTATTTCTTTAAAAACAGCAGTACTTCCATCACTTAAAATTGCGTTGATTTGTATTACTTTATCTCTAGTGACACCGTATTTTATAGAAGTACTACCTGAGGAATTATTACCAACCATACCACCAATCATACATCTGTTAGAAGTAGAGGTGTTTGGGCCAAAGAATAAACCATATGGTTTTAAAAATCCATTTAAAGAATCTCTTACAATTCCTGGCTGTAAAGTAATGGTTTTAGATAGTTCATCAAAAGCTATAATGTTTGTAAAATGTTTTGAAACATCAACTACAATTCCATCACCTACACATTGCCCTGCTAAAGATGTACCTGCAGTTCTTGGTATTAATGTGATATTGTTCTTAGTAGCAAAATCAATTAAAACTTTTATGTCTTTTTCATTGGTAGGGTATGCAACTGCTAAAGGAATTTTTCTATACACAGAGGCATCTGTAGCATACAATGTTTTGTGTAAATCATCATACAAAACATCTCCTGAAAGTGAATTGTTTAAGCTATCTAAAGTTGTGTTTGAAATCATCTAAAAAAGTGAACTATCTTCTTTACAAATATCTGAATAATATTATCAATTATTGCAATCTGTAAGAAGGTTTCACCATTTTTATTAATTTGATAAAATGATGCAATTCTACTACCTAAAAATGAATTAAGTTGAAAAATAAAACGGTTTTGCTAGTAATTAATGAGCAATGTTTATCAATCTAGATTCATTTAAACCATTCTCGTTTGAAAAACGAACAAGATAAATTCCGTTTGAAATTTTACTGGTATTCAGTATAATTTCATTTTTAGTATCCTTTACATTTTTACTTAAAATTTCTTTACCATCTAAACTAAAAACTCGAATAGTTTTAATGTCTACTTTAGCATTAATAGTTACCAATGTTTTAGCAGGATTTGGATACATTGAAATTGAATTTTCCTGAAAAGAATCTGCAGATAAACTCGTAGATTCTCCATAAAATTCAACTTCTGTAATGTTTGTCCAAACGCTTTTACGTGAATTTCCGTCTGTATTAAATCTTCCAAAACCTATTAATTTTACATAACGTGCATTCTCTGAAACTTGATAAGTATCAAAATCTGTTCTAGTGCCTGTTGTAGTTGTGATTAATAAATCATTTGATGTTGGTAGTAATTTTGTAAAATCACTTGAATCTACACCTGAAGTAGACACCCAAATTTGCAAGCCATAAGGGTCTGATTTATCATCTGTCGCGATTTGAATTAAATCTAATTGATATTCATCACTTAAATCAAAAATTACATATTCTCCATCTCCTTTATAGTCTCCAGAAAGAATATCTCCATCATCTGCTGTCCATTGTGTAGAGAAATTTTTGTCTAAAGCATTTGTAGCAAAATTGGTTTTACCACCAGTGTCTTGCTGTTTCGAATACGAATGTATGGTTACAGGAGCTCCATTTGTACCTGTATTAATTAAGGTGTACAAATCTGTTAAATTTGCACCCTCTTGATTTACGCTTAAAGTTCTTACAATATCATCTCCACCAGCAACTTGAGAAAATGTTACAGAACCACTTCTTGAGGTTGTTTCTGAGTTTTCAGTTACATTAACTGTTACTGTTGCACTTCCTGTACCAGAGGTGGTAGATATTGTGATCCAATCGTTATTTGATACTGCTGTCCAACTGACATTTGCAGTTACATTTACATCCTTGCTTGAAGCAGAAGCAGCAAATGTTTCTAAACTACTAATGGTTAAGTTTTCGGATATTTCTATGGTGCAATCTCCATCAGTAATACTTTCACCTAAATTGTTGGTGAAACATGCTCCAATTCCATAGCCAACCATAGCATCTGTAGTAGCTATGTATGTGCCTAAACTTGCACCTTTATTTGTTGAAGATGATCCTGAAAAAGTAAACATTTCTCCATTTGTAGTTGCAATAATTCCATTTTCTTCAGAAAACCCAGTATTTGTAACTCCTAAATTTGTGCCTGTAAAAACATTACCAGAATAAGATAAAGTAGTTCCTAAATCTGCATATGAAGTGTTAGTATCTCCAGAAATTATATCTGATAAGTTTGGATTACCTGCATCAAAATAGATAAGATTGTTGTTCACTGTTCCTGTAGGATCTGTGCTTCCTTTATCAGTATTATAAAAAAGCGGAGCATTTGTATTTACGAGAGTGTTGTTAGACACATTTATATTTTCTGATTTCTGATATCCATTAGAAACATTATCTGAAGTACAAGAAACGTCTGCATTTGCACTACCACCAATAAAGGTAATTCCATTATTCCATTTTGCCTGATCTTGCACTGTAATACAATCTTGAATATAATTGTTAGTAATTGTGTGATTGCTATCTGTTATTCGTATACCTCCAGTTCCATCTACATTCTCACCTAAAAAAATATTACCATCTACAGTGGCATAAGAACCATGTCTTAAAACCAAAGAGCCTCTGCATCTTCTAAAAGTGTTGTTGGTAATTATATTTCCTTTGCTTTTATTGGTAATGATTTCATTTTCTCCATCAGATTGCACAAAATAATTGTTGCTAATGGTTACATTACTATTTACCATTTGATAAGAGCTTGTTCCAATTCGAATGGTTTCACTATCACCAGCATTGGAAAGTTGATCTCCATTTGCTTTTCTACCATATAAATCTTCCATTTTTTGAAAATTATAGAAGTAGTTTTTAGTAATTGTATGACCAACTTCCTCACAGCTATTATTTACCTCAGGTTCTCCATCTGTAACTTCAGGAAAAGCATTGTATGAATATTCTCCTAGAATAATTG
Organism: Polaribacter sp. P097; assembly: GCF_036864555.1. Lineage (NCBI taxonomy): Bacteria > Pseudomonadati > Bacteroidota > Flavobacteriia > Flavobacteriales > Flavobacteriaceae > Polaribacter > Polaribacter sp. P097. Next base: position 192,257 of record NZ_JAZETJ010000002.1, read on the forward strand.
CACCAGAACTAACTTTATTCATAAATGAACAATTTATAACTGTGTTATATGTTCCATATAAAACAATCCATCTATGTTTGGTAATCTGCTCATTGGCTAAATCTTCTGCTAGTTCATTAGGTTCTATGCCTAAACCATCAATTACACAGTTTTGGATAGTACTATGATGTGCAAAATCTTGACCATTTCTAAATTCTATAAAATTACTAGCTCCATAACCACCTTTCCAATGAAAACCATCTACTACCAAATATTCACCAGTAGCAATTTTAACTCCATTTTCAGATTCACCACCAATAGTTAATCTGGGGCCTCCAGTAAAAACTACACCTCCAGGAGTTTCTGCTCTAAAAGTAACAGGGTTTTCTTCTGTACCAGAACCTAAGAACTGAATTCTTTCATCTGTGGTATAGGTTCCGTTTTTTAATATTATTACATCTCCAGGTTCATAAATAACATCTCTTAATTTTTCTGGATCATCAATATTATAAGTTGTTTGCGCAAAATTTTGAAGTGATATTAAAACGATAATTACACTTAAAAACTGTTTCGAAATAAAAGGAAAACTTCTAGAATTTTGAATTGGGGATGTCATTTTTTTCTTTTTTAGTTGATTTTTTTTTGGTAAACCAAAGTGGTTAACCAAATATATGAAAAAAATATTCAATGAAATTCTAGTTATTTTAAAGTTTTAAAACTTTATGAATGAGATGTTTGTTGTTTTTTAAAGTGGTTTTTAAAAAGTAAACTCCTTTTGCAAGTGTACTTATGTCAATCTGATTTTGCAGGCTTTTAATTGTAGTAACCTTAGATGAAATAGGATTAATTATTTCCATCTTCAAAATTTCTAAGTTATGTGAATATTTTAAGTTTAAAATATCATTTGCAGGATTTGGAAATATTTGAATTTCGTTAGTACCCATTTCAAAATTGTTTAAGTTTAAGATAGATTTAGCACCTAATGGTTCAATTTTAAAATAATCTATAATCATGGTATGACTTCCAGACCACTTGAAATCACCAGCCCAAGGCAAATGTCTGTAACCAATGATTACTTCTGCCCAACCTTTTGCAATATTTGTATTAAAAGATTCTTGCAAAACATCGTCTATAAAGAAATCTACTTCATCTGCTCTCCAATCTATGGTGTAATTATGAAATTTATCATCTACCAAAGAAATATTATCGCCATTTGCATCAATTATCGCTTTTGCTGAACCTGTATGAGGTAATGCTGTGTTTTCATCTGCGTCTCTCCAAGTATTAAATCTTGCGTCTGTCCATCCATTTGGAGGCAAGGTTTCATGTGGTGCACTATTTTTATCATTTGCAACTAATTCTATATCTACCTCATTAAAGGTAGAACCCACCTGATGGTAGGTAAAAATAAATGCGACCAAGCCACCATCTACAGGTGCTCCTTTCATTCTAACTTCTAATCTGTGATTTTCAGCCACTCCTCCAAACACTAAAGTTTGATAAGGGTAAGAGGCATCTGTGTCATTAGAAACATCTGCATCAACAGTAATATAGGCTTTACCATCACCAGGAATAAATTTACTCCATTCAGTCTGACTTGGATTTATATCATTATAAAATTTCCAATATGAATCTGCAGGAATATTAGTGGGTAACCCTCTTTCATTAAAATTTTCCACATAATTTATCTGTGCTAAGCCTATAAAATGCAAATAGCAACAGATGGTTAAAAGTAATAACCTTTTCATAAAGTTATTTTTAGATATTGACAGTCAGCAAAATACGTATAATTTTTAATTTATATTCTGGGTAGTTTGTTAAATGTTAAAGTTTCTGTTTCTTAAAAACAATAATTTAACCTGATGAAATTAAATTTACGAATTCATATATTTGTTAGATAACTAAATTTTAATCTAGCAATGAAAAAACTTTTTGTTTTCTTTCTTTTATTTACAATATACAGCTCTGCACAACAGGTAGATTTATCTTATTATTTGCCTTCAGAGAATTATGATTCTAGTATTCCTAAACCTAAAGATATTATAGGTCATGAAGTAGGTGAGTGGCATATTACACATGATAAACTTGTGGAATATATGAAAGCCTTGGCAGCGTCTTCAGACCTAATTTCTATTGAAAATAGAGGTAAAACTTATGAAGGTAGACCTTTGTTATTGTTGACGATTACATCTGCTGAGAATCATAAAAATTTGGAACAAATTAGAAAAGAGCATATAGATGCTACAAATGATGCTTCATTAAGTGTAGATAACCCAATAGTTGTGTACCAAGGATTTTCAATACATGGTAATGAACCAAGTGGATCGAATGCTGCATTGGCTGTTGCTTATTATCTGGCAGCCTCTAAAACTGCAGAAACTCAAGATTTGCTAAAAAATACAGTAATTTTATTCGATCCTTCATTTAATCCTGATGGTTTGCAACGTTTCGCTTATTGGGCAAATACCAATAGAAGTAAAAATATTAATCCAGATCCTAATGATAGAGAATATTCTGAGATTTGGCCAAGAGGTAGAACTAATCACTATCAATTTGATATGAATAGAGATTGGTTGCCAGTTCAATTGCCAGAAAGTAAGGCAAGAATTGCCACTTTTCATAAATGGTTACCAAACATCTTAACAGATCATCATGAAATGGGGAGCAATTCTAGTTTCTTTTTTCAACCAGGAATTCCTAGTAGAACAAATCCATTAACACCACAAATGAATCAAGATTTAACTAAAGAAATTGCTACATATCATGCAAAGGCTTTAGATAAAATTGGTTCTATGTATTATTCAGAAGAGAGTTTTGATGACTTTTATTATGGTAAAGGTTCAACTTTTCCAGACATTAATGGTAGTATAGGTATTCTTTTTGAGCAAGCAAGTTCTAGAGGTCATGCTCAAGAAACTACAAACGGAATTTTAACTTTCCCATTTACAATTAGAAATCAAGCTACAGCTGCTTTTTCTACATTAGAAGCAGCAAATAAAATGCGTTTAAAGATTTTAAAATACCAACAGGATTTTTATAAAGAAAGTAGAAATACAGGGTCTAAAAATGCTATTGTTTTTGGTGATGAAAAAGATGCAGCCAAAACTTTTCATTTGGCAGAAGTTTTAAAAAGACATCAAGTTAAAATTCATGAAATAAAAAGTGACTTCACTCAAAATGGAAAGAATTTTAAGAAAGGATACAGTTATGTAGTACCTATGAATCAAAAAAATCATAGGTTAGTGAAAGCGATGTTTGATGTTAGAACTACTTTTAAAGACAGCCTATTTTATGATGTTTCTGCTTGGACTTTTAACCATGCTTTTGACGTTGATTATGCAGAAAATATTTCATTATCAAAAGCAGGTAACGAAATTACCAACCTTGTACTAAAACCAGGTTCAGTTTCGTTTAAAAGTGATTATGGTTACTTAATGCCTTGGAACGAGTTTTACGCTCCTAAAGCTTTACATGCCATTTTACAAAAAGGTTTAAGAGCAAAAGTTTCAATGAAAAACTTTAAAAATGGAGGTATTTCTTACGAATATGGAACCATCTTTATACCTGTTCAAAATCAAAAATTAGATGCTTTAGAAATGTTTACGTTTTTGGGTGAAGTTGCAAAAGAAAGTCATATTAATATTAATGCAGTGAATACTGGTTTAAATGATGGTATAGACTTAGGAAGTAATAATTTTAGAGCTATTACAAAACCAAAAGTAGCTATGATAGTTGGTGATGGAGTTGCTGGTAACGATTCTGGAGAAATTTGGCATTTATTCGACCAACGTTTTGATATGCCAATTACACGTTTAGATACTAGAAATTTTAATAGAGTTAATATTGCGAAATACACCCACATTGTTATTCCAAGTAGTGGCCTAGAGAAATCTGCAATAACTAAATTACAAACTTGGGTTAGAAATGGTGGAGTATTAGTTGGGTATAAAAACTCTGCAAGATGGTTGGCTAGTAATAAAATGATCAACATTAACTTTAAGAGGGCCAAAAGAGATTCTATAAAAGATGTTTCTTTCGAAAACAGATCGTTAAAATCTGGAGCACAGGTAATTGGAGGTGCTATTTTTGAAGCAAAATTAGATAGATCTCATCCTATTAACTTTGGCTACAAAGATGATAAATTGGCTTTATTTAGAAACTCAACCATGTTTATGGAAGCAGATAAGGATAGTTATAACAATCCTATTCAATATACTTCAGAGCCATTGTTAAGTGGCTATATTTCTAAAGAAAATGCAAAAGTAGTTCCGAATACAGTTCCTTTTAAAGTAAGTAGATTTGGTAGAGGTAGAGTTATTGTTTTTACAGACAATACCAATTTTAGGGCGTTTTGGTTTGGTACTAACAAACTATTAATGAACACTATTTTCTTTGGTGATAAAATGTAATATTTTATATCGTTAATTACTTTTAATTAATATTGAAAAATCGCGAAGCTTAAATATAGGCTTCGCGATTTTTTGTTTAAAGATAACTCTAGTAAAATGTTGTAACAAATAGATATGTACATCGTCTTATTTGTATAACCAACTAAATATAAATGAGTTTTTTTAGAGTTTTATTTGCTATTATTTTCCCTCCATTATCAGTGATTGATAAAGGTTGTGGATCTTTTTTTATCATATTTTTACTAACACTTTGTGGATGGATTCCAGGAATAATAGGTGCTTTGGTAATTTTAAACAATCCTAAGAATTAAGAAACTTGTTCACCATTTTTAATGGTTTTGCTAGGTTGTAGTAACACAACCTTACCATCAGTATTATAAACACCCAAAACCAAAACTTCACTTTTAAAATTTGCTATTTGTCTGGATTTAAAATTGATTATAGCTGAAACTTGTTTGTGAAGCAGCTCTTCTTTGGTATATAAATCTGTGATTTGAGCACTAGATTTTTTAATTCCTAAAGAACCAAAATCAATTTTTAATTGATAAGCTGGTTTTCTAGCTTTAGGAAAATCATTAACCTCTATAATGGTTCCAACTCTAATATCAACCTGTAAAAAATCTTCAAAAGTAATTTCATCTTTCATATTATTTATTCTTTTTACCTAGTTTTTGAATTACCCAAAGTGGGCCAATTAGCAAGAATTCTAAATCTTTTAAGAAAGATGGTTTTGCACCTTCTATTTTATGACCGTAAAATTGACCAATCCAAGCAAGCACAAAAATAGTTAGAGATACATAGAAAAGATTTGCAATATTACTAATCCAGAAATTACCAATTATACATAGCAAAATTACAAATAGCATTTCTGCAAAATACCAAAAGCCTAATCTTAAATAAAAGATTGAAATAAACACAGTAATAACAACTGCCCAGTTTTCTATTAACGGATTGTAGAGCCCTAAATTACTTTCTAAAAAACCTGTTGGAATACTCATTAATAGCCCAATAACACTAAAAAATATTAAAGGCACACAAATGTAATGTATGGTTTGGTTGGTTTCATTTTGATGACTTACAGCATATTCATCAAAGTAAGCTTGTGCAGATTTCATATCAGTAAAATTAAAAAATAAAGGTACTATTTTTTAAAATTAAATTATTGCCAGCCTTTTCTTTTTATTAATTGCTCTATATGTGCATAATGATGTTGACAGTGCCAAGCGTAAATACCTATATTTTCTTTTAAAGTTTTTACACTATTTCCTGAAGGATGCACAAACGTTTTTAATAAATCTTTTTCGGTTAAACCTCTTAAAAAATAAACCCATTTAGAGTGGAGTGATTTTAATGCATCTATAGAAAGTGATATTGGCGCAGATTTCGAATCTTCCAACTCAGCCCATCTGTCTTCGAAATACGCTTTTATGGTTGGGTTGTCTTCAGTTAAAGCCCATTTAAAGCGGGTGTAAGAATTATGGTGACTATCATAACAATGATGAATTACCTGTCTTACTGTCCAGCCTTTTTCTCTATAAGAAGTATCTAATTGCTTGTCTGATAAATCTTTTACCAAAAATTCTAATTCTTGAGGAAAACGTTCAATGTCAGAAATCCAAATTTCGATATTTTTAGAAGTAATATTTTCAGGAATTTGAACTAAACCAATAGGATATTTTAAAGAATCTATTTCCATTTATTTTTGTGTTAACCTCTCTAAAAACTTTTTAGAGTTTTTGTTTTCTGAGTTAATTTCTAAAGATTTTTTAAAGTTTGCAATCGCATTTACAGTATCCTTTTTTAAAAAATAAGCTTCTCCTAAACTATTGTACACATTAGAACTTTTAGGATATAGAGCAACATTAATTTTAAATAGTTCTAGGGCTTTATCATTTTCATCTTTTCTTATAAATTGATAACCTAATCTATTAATTTTATATTCTTCAATAAGGAAATTTAAAGAATCTTTTTTCTGAATTTTCAAGTAAGCCTCCTTTGCCTTTTGATATTCTTCTGCTTTAAAATATTCATTAGCCGTTTTTGCTCCTTCTTCCATCTTTTGAAAATAGTATTTAACTCCATCATGTTCCACCTTCTCAGCAAGTTCAATATGCATTTCTGGTTTAGCTACAAAAAGCATTTTTTCATTCAATTCTTGCATGTAAAAAGCGCTATCATTTACTTTTAACAATTTAATATCATCATTTCCTCTCCATTTTGCATGCATAACATCATCTTCAAAATAAATTTCTAATACTTCATTGGCATTAAACAAATACCTTCCTGAAGTTTTATTGATAAATTCTTCTGAATTTTTTTGTGATGTACAACTTGCAAATAAAATTGCTAAGGGCAATAGATAGATAAATTTTTTCATGGTACTTTTTTGGTTGATTTGTTATAAGACGATTGATTTGCATAAATTGTTACAAAGAGCCAACCCCAATACATGTTTTAATCAGTTGAACTAAAGTATAAAAATTTATTGAAGAAGTTTAAAAAAGATAGACATCGTATTTTAAAATGATTTAAATAATTGATAATCAGAATAATGTATTTGGCAAAGTTTGATGAATATAGTACTTGCAAAAGGTAAAATCAATTTTAAAAACATTTTAAATCTATTTTTGGTAATTGATTGAAAATAATTAAAAATGGCAAATACATTATTCGATAAAGTTTGGGACGCTCATGTTGTTCGTAATGTAAAAGATGGTCCAGATGTCTTATTCATAGATCGTCATTTTATTCACGAAGTAACGAGTCCTGTTGCTTTTTTAGGATTAGAAAGTAGAGGAAACAGTGTTGTATATCCAGAAAAAACATTTGCAACAGCAGATCACAATACACCAACTATAAATCAACATTTACCAGTTGAAGATCCTTTATCTGCAAATCAATTAAATGCTTTAGAAGAGAATGCTAAAAAATACGGTATTTCTCACTGGGGTTTAGGAGATAAAAACAACGGAATTGTGCATGTTGTAGGTCCAGAAAACGGAATTACATTACCAGGTGCAACCATTGTTTGTGGAGATTCTCATACATCTACTCATGGTGCTTTCGGAGCTATTGCTTTTGGTATTGGTACAAGTGAAGTAGAAATGGTATTGTCTACTCAATGTATTATGCAACCTAAACCAAAAAGTTTACGAATAAATGTAAATGGCAAATTAGGTGTTGGAGTAACTCCAAAAGACGTTGCATTATATATCATTTCAAAATTATCTACTTCAGGTGCTACAGGTTATTTTGTAGAATATGCAGGAGATGTATTTAAAGAAATGTCTATGGAAGGTAGAATGACAGTTTGTAACCTTTCTATTGAAATGGGTGCAAGAGGAGGTATGATTGCTCCAGATGAAAAGACATTTCATTACATAAAAGGAAGAGCATTAGCGCCTAAAGGTGAAGCTTGGGATAAAGCTATGAATTATTGGCAAACCTTATATACAGAAGATAATGCAGAATTTGATGCAGAAATAACTTTTGATGCTTCAGACATTGAACCTATGATTACATATGGTACAAATCCAGGAATGGGTATAGGTGTTACAAAGTCGATTCCTAATTCAGATGATGCAGATAGTGGAGCAAAATCGTATAAAAAATCTTTAGCCTATATGAACTTCGACGAAGGAGATGCAATGTTAGGTAAAGAAATAAATTTTGTATTCTTAGGCTCTTGTACAAATGGTAGAATAGAAGATTTTAGAGCTTTTTGTTCTATTGTTGAAGGTAGAAAAAAAGCAGATAATGTTACTGCTTGGTTAGTTCCAGGTTCACATAAAGTTGTAGATCAAATTAAAGAAGAAGGTTTAGATAAAATTATAGAAGACGCTGGTTTTGTGTTAAGAGAACCAGGTTGTTCTGCGTGTTTGGCTATGAATGATGATAAAATACCTTCAGGAAAATTATCAGTATCAACTTCAAATAGAAACTTTGAAGGTAGACAAGGTCCAGGTTCTAGAACATTATTAGCTTCTCCACTTGTAGCAGCAGCCTCTGCAGTGCAAGGAAAAGTAACAGATCCAAGAACATTATTAACAGCATAATTGCTATTCGCTTTTGGCAACAAGCCATTAGCATAAAGTATAAAATTAATGCCTAAAGCATTTAGCCAAAGGCACAAAGTATAAAACAAATGGCTTACGATAAATTTAACGTTTTAACAAGCACAGCATACCCTTTACCAATTGAGAATGTAGATACAGATCAAATTATTCCTGCTCGTTTTCTAAAAGCGACAGAGAGAGTTGGATTTGGAGATAATTTCTTTAGAGATTGGAGATACAACCAAGATGGATCACCAAAAGCAGATTTTCCTTTAAACAAAGAAATTTATGCAGGATCTAAGATTTTAGTTGGAGGAAAAAACTTTGGTTCAGGATCTTCAAGAGAACACGCAGCTTGGTCTGTTTACGATTTTGGTTTACGATGTGTAATATCATCATTCTTTGCAGATATATTTAGAAACAACTGTTTAAATGTTGGTGTTTTACCAGTACAAGTTACAGGTGTTTTTGCTGATAAGTTGTTTGATGCTATAATGGCTGACCCAAAAACAGAAATTAAAGTTGACTTGCCAAATCAAACAGTAACGTTAGTTGCAACAGGCGAATCTGAGCCTTTTGAGATTAACACATATAAGAAAGATAACATGTTAAATGGATTTGATGATATCGATTATTTAAAAAATATCGAAGATGAAATCTCTGCTTTTGCAGCAACAAGACCATTTTAATTTATTCTTAAAATATATTGATGGCTACAAGAAATATTGAAATAATGGATACTACTCTTAGAGATGGAGAGCAAACCTCTGGAGTATCTTTTTCAGTTTCAGAAAAGCTAACTATTGCAAAACTTTTACTTGAAGAATTAAAAGTAGATAGAATAGAAGTGGCTTCTGCACGTGTTTCTAAAGGTGAGTTAGAAGCTGTACAAAAAATTACAACTTGGGCTGCTTCAGAAAATGTTTTAAATAAAATTGAAGTTTTAACGTTTGTTGATGGTGGAAAATCTATTAAATGGATGTTAGAATCAGGGGCTAAAGTTCAAAATTTATTGACTAAGGGTTCATTAAATCACTTAACACATCAACTTAAAAAAACACCTGAACAACATTTTGCAGATATACAAGCTACTATAGAATTAGCAGCTAAAAACAATATTAAAACAAATGTTTATCTAGAAGATTGGTCTAATGGAATGCGTAATTCTAAAGCTTATGTTTTTGAGTATTTAGATTTTATAAAAACGCAACACATAGAAAGACTGCTATTGCCTGACACATTAGGCGTTTTAACTCCTGATGAAACCTTTGAATTTATTTCAGAAGTACAACAAAAATATCCAACTTTACATATAGATTTTCATGGTCATAATGATTATGATTTAGGTGTTGCCAATGTTATGAGTGCAATAAATGCAGGAGCTCATGGTTTACATTTAACTGTAAATGGTATGGGTGAACGTGCAGGAAATGCACCTATTGCTAGTGCAATTGCAGTGATTAATGATTTCTTATCTAATGAGGTTTTTGTAAATGTAAACGAGAAAGCCCTAAATAAGGTTAGTAAGTTAGTAGAAACTTTTTCAGGATTTAGAATCCCAGTAAACAAACCAATTGTTGGTGCAAATGTGTTTACGCAAACAGCTGGTATTCATGCAGATGGTGATAATAAAAACAACCTTTATTTTAACGATTTAATGCCAGAGCGTTTTGGTAGAAAACGTAAATATGCCTTAGGTAAAACATCTGGTAAAGCTAATATTCAGAAAAATTTACAAGATTTAGGTTTAAGCTTAAATGACGATGAATTAAAGAAGGTTACCCAAAGAATTATAGAGTTAGGTGATAAAAAGGAAATCGTTTCTCAAGAAGATCTACCTTATATCATATCTGATGTTTTAGATTCTAACACTATAGAGAAAAGAGTGGTTGTAGAGAATTATGTTTTAGGCCATGCAAGAGGTTTAAAACCGTCTACAACTTTACAATTGAGAGTAGAAGGAGTATTGTATGAGGCACATGCACAAGGAGATGGACAATTTGATGCCTTTATGAATGCTCTGAAAAAATTATATAAAACTCACAGTAAAAAAGACTTACCAAAGTTGATTGATTATGCAGTGAGAATTCCACCAGGAAGTAATTCTGATGCTTTGTGTGAAACAATTATTACTTGGAGCAGGGATAAAAAAGAATTTGTTACTCATGGTTTAGATTCAGATCAAACAGTATCTGCAATTAAAGCTACAGAGAAAATGTTAAATATTATTTAGAAGAAATCAAGCCAAAAGATACAAAACAATGAAATTAAATATAGCCTTATTAGCAGGAGATGGAATAGGACCTGAAGTTATAGATCAAGCAGTAAAAGTTTCTGATGCAATTGCAAAGAAATTTAAGCATGAAATTAATTGGAAACCAGCTTTAACTGGTGCAGCAGCAATAGATGCTGTAGGAGAGCCTTATCCAGATGAAACTCATGAAATTTGTATGGCTTCTGATGCTGTTTTGTTTGGTGCAATTGGGCATCCACGTTTTGATAATGATCCTTCTGCAAAAGTTCGTCCTGAGCAAGGGTTATTAAAAATGCGTAAAAAATTAGGTTTATTTGCAAATGTAAGACCAACATTTACTTTTCCTTCTTTACTAGATAAATCTCCTTTAAAAAGAGAACGAATTGAAGGTACAGACTTGGTGTTTTTAAGAGAATTAACAGGTGGTATTTATTTTGGTGAAAAGGGTAGAAGAGAAGAAGGTGAAACTGCTTTTGATAATTGTGTATATACTAGAGCAGAGGTGCAAAGGCTAGCTAAAAAAGGTTTTGAATTAGCCATGACTCGTGATAAAAAATTATGTTGTGTAGACAAAGCTAACGTTTTAGAAACATCTCGTTTATGGAGAGAAACTGTACAAGCTATGGAGAAAGATTATCCAGAAGTTGAGGTTTCTTATGAATTTGTAGATGCAGTAGCTATGAGATTAGTTCAATGGCCTAATAGTTATGATGTATTAATTACAGAGAATTTATTTGGTGATATTTTAACGGATGAGGCTTCTGTAATTTCTGGTTCTATGGGTTTAATGCCTAGTGCTTCTTTAGGTTCAGATATAGGTTTATTCGAGCCCATTCACGGTTCTTACCCGCAAGCAACAGGATTGAATATTGCAAACCCTATGGCTACAGTTTTATCAGCAGCAATGATGTTTGAAAATTTTGGTTTACAAGAAGAAGGTAAAGCTATTAGAGATGCTGTTAATAGTGCTTTAGAAAAAGGAATTGTTACTGAAGATTTATCAGAAAACGGAAAATCATATGGTACTTCTGAAGTTGGTGATTGGTTAGCTGAAAACGTATAGAATAATTATAATATAGATAAAAAAAGCGCTCATTATGAGCGCTTTTTTTATGTGTTAAGTTTGTTTTTTAGATATAATCGAAAGTGATTTACATTCTATTCACTTCTAAATAAAATTGAAACGCTTCACTAATTTGCAATTGGGCTAAATCTAAAATTTTGTTATTATTTATGCTATCTGAAAGTAAAGATAATTCAGTACAAGCAATGATTGCATGTGAGTTCTGAGTATATTTTTGAATTAGTGTATTGTAATTTTTAATATCAGTTTTGGTTTCTTGAGCATTGTAAATTTTAATTCTTAATTGATCTACAAAAGCTTTATCATCCTTAGAAATTTTTATAATTGAAATATTATTTTTATTAAAATTAGAGGCTAAATAGTTAGACTCCATTGAATAATAGGTACCAAGAATAACAACAGATTTAATGTTATTCTTTATACAATTTTCTATAGCTAAATCTACTGGATGAAATAGTGATAAATGATGATTTACCCTATCTAAAGTTTCGTGTAACGTAATATTTGGTATTAACCATCTCTGAATTTTCAGTGGATTTATTTCCTCTAAAATTTTAGTTAATTCAGGTTCTAATTTTTCAAAATTATTAGGTAAATATGGATTTAAACGATTAAAGTCTATTTGATAGTTTAAAAAAGGAAAAGTATGGTAATCTCCAAAATGCTTATGCATTTTGGTGTGCAGCTGTTGAATATAAAAGTTAGTTGAACGAACACCCAAACCCAATATGCCAATTACACTGTTCATTTTATTTCTTCGTTAAAATATAGTCAGCAAAATAATTATTACTATCCGTAAGTTTATTAGAAATTTGTAAAGAGGTGTTTTTTAATAAATTTTCTAAAATTTGATTATTGTATTTTCTAGAATCTTCAGTATGTATTTTTTCATTCGCTTCAAATAAAAAGCTTTTTTGTAAACTTTTAATCTCTACTTCTTGCTTTTCTTTACTCACTAAAAAACTTCTAGCTATACCTTCATCTTCAGTATAAGTGGCTAAATGTTCAAATTTATTGATATTAAAATTGGCTTCTAATTCTGAGTTTATTCTGGTTAATAAATTTAGGTTAAAGCTTTTGGTAACTCCTGCATCATCACTATAAGCAGGAAGTACAATATCCTCACTTTTAATTAAATCAGCTCCTAAAAGTATCACATCATCTTTATGGATAGATTTTCCTAATTTTTCTAAGAATTGTTTTGCTTCATCATCAGACATGTTTCCAATGTTAGAGCCAAGAAATAGAATAATCTTTTTGTTTTTATGCGATTTTAAATCGTCTAATACATGAAAATAGTCACCTTGTTTTGTTTCTACTTCTAAAGAGCTAATTTCTTTAGATAGGCTGCATTTTAAATGATTTAATGCATCTTTAGATATATCAATAGGTAAGTATTTAAATTGATATTCTTTTGAAACAAGATCTTCTAAAAGTAATTTGGTTTTTGTACCATCACCTGCACCTAATTCTATAATATCGAACTTTGAATCCTTACTAATGTTTAAAGCGTTTATAATAGCTGCTGTTTTAGTTTTAAAAATTTCATGTTCTGCTCTGGTTAAATAATATTCTGGCATGTGCATGATTTTTATGAAAATCTTATCGCCAATGGCATCATAAAAATATTTTGAAGGCAATGTTTTAGATGTCTTGCTTAAGCCTTCATTTACATCATTTTTAAAAGTCTCTTTCATTTATATAGCCAATCTTATTCCTGTAAATTGCCACTGAGTATTTGGGGCAAAAAAGTTTCTGTATGTAATTCTGCTATGACTTTTGGATGTGGCAGTAGATGCACCTCTTAAAACCATAGTGTTAATCATAAATTTTCCATTGTATTCACCAACTGCACCATCGCTTATTTTAAAATTAGGATAGGGTAAATAGGCAGAATTTGTCCATTCCCATCTTTGACCCCAATTCAAATTTTTAGCTGCTATTTCCCACTCAAATTCGGTTGGTAAACGCATGCCTTTCCAGAATGCAAATGCAGCAGCTTCATAATAAGAAATATGACAGGCAATATCATTATCTTCTAATTTTATTAAGCCAGATAATGAATATTGATACCATTCATCGTTCAATTTTTCCCAATATAAAGGATGTGTAATTGTATTTTCTTGTAACCAATGCCAACCATCATCTAACCAATATTTGGCCTTTTCATAACCACCATCTTCAATAAATTCTAAATATTCTTTGTTGGTTACCAAAGCTTTAGAAATTTTAAAGGGCTCTAAAAAAACACGATGTTTACCTAATTCATTATCAAAACAAAAGTCACTATTTTGATGTCCTATTTCATATATGCCTGATTCTACAGCTAACCAACCTTCTTCAGAGTTTAAACTGCTTACATAGTTTTCTTTGCGATAAACAGGATTTAGTGGATTTCTAGAAAATGTATATTTTAAATCTGATAAAAATAATTCTTGATGTTGTTGTTCATGATGTAAGCCAAGAGTAGTTAGTGTATTTACTTCTTTATTTTTATTAGTAAGTAAAGTCAACATTTTTTCATCTACGTACTCTCTGTAATTGAGTACTTCTTTTACAGAAGGTCTTGTAAGCAAGCCTCTTTCATGTCTTGCAATTCTTTTACCTATTGTGTTGTAATAGCTATTGAAAAGGTAAGAGAAGTCTTTATTAAAAACAGTATAATCTTCATCATACTCTAGTAAAATCATTTGCTCAAAAAACCAGGTAGTGTGTGCTATATGCCATTTTGGAGGGCTTGCAAATGCTGCAGATTGTGGTGTAAAATCTTCTATTTCTAAAAAGCTACAGAGGTATTCTGTATGATTGCGAACACGTTTATAATTCTCAATTATATTTATCATCTGACTCAAAAATAATTATAATAAAAGAATTTTGGTGTACTTTATTAGAAAAATAAATAACGCAAAAGAGAAACTTAAGATTGATTAATTTGGTGTTCAATTTGACTTAATAAATCGTCAGGATCAAAAGGTTTAAAGATAAAACCATTCATTCCACTTTTATTAATTCTGTCTTTAACTTGCATAAATACAGAGGCAGATAAGGCTATTATTGGTATTGTTTTATTAAATTTTCTTATTTCTGTAGAAGCAGTATAACCATCCATGATTGGCATTTGAATATCCATAAGCACCAAATCGTACTTATTCTTTTTTACCATTTTTACAGCTTCTAATCCGTTTAAAGCAGTTTCTACAACCAAGTTTTCTTTTTCTAAAATCTGCTTACAGACCATAATATTTATCTGGTTATCTTCAACTAAAAGAATTTTATTTTGGTTAAAATTATAAGTGTTTACTTTATTACTTTCTTTAAGATCATTATTCGTAGCAATATTCGTCTTTATTTCAAAATGAAATCTACTTCCTTTACCAACTTCACTATCAATGTGAATTTTAGAACCCATAGCTTCTACAATATTTTTTACAATGGGTAAACCTAAGCCTGTCCCTCCATATAAACGATTTGTACTTGCAGATGCTTGTGTAAATGCCTCCCAAATAGTGTCATGTTTATCTTTTGGTATACCAATACCTGTATCTATAACTTCTGTTATTATTTTAACCTGATTATCATCAATATGTTCTTTTGTAATTCTTACAGTTACAGAGCCTTTATTGGTGAATTTAATTGCATTGGTTACCAAATTATTAATTACTTGATTGTACCTTACAATGTCTAACCAAATCACAGGAATTTCATCATCTATAAAAAGATTCATGGTAATCTTTTTCTGTATACAATTCGTTTCGTGTATTTTTTTTATCTGCTTTAAAGCCGATGTTAAATCTGTAGGTACATGATCTAAGTTGATATTAGAGGATTGCATTTTACTTAAATCTAAAACATTGTTTAATAGATTTAATAGTATTTTTCCTGAATAATTTAGGGCTTCTATATTTTGTTTTTGGTCTTCTCTTGGATTGTTTTCTCCCAAAATATGCGATAATCCAATAACTGCATTTAACGGAGTTCTAATTTCATGACTAACAGTACTAAGAAAATTTGTTTTGGCATTTGATGCATCTATGGCTGCTTGTTTTTTACTATGTACTAATTGACTAAATCCTGACACTAAATAAATATAGTAGCCTAATTGAAAAGACACTAAAATGAGCGTTGTTAAAATAGAAATGGGGTAAATAACAGTATCTATAATGTCAGGATTTACAGAACTGTTTTTTAATAATTCAAAATCTGTAAAATATAATATAATCCATAATGTTACAGGTAAAATAGAAAAAGCGATAACCATTTCTTTTTCTCTTCTATAGCTAAAAATTATGAAGGAGAGACCAATGGCATACATTAAAATAAGTTCGAAACTTGCACCTCTACCAAAATAGGATGCTATAACAGCAACACTTATGTTAAAGGATATTATAAATATTAACCTTGCAAGTGCTGGTTTTATTTTTGTAATGCTTGCTGCAAATAAATAAACTGCAGCTAAGAAAATTAAAAATAAAGAAATACCTAGACCTTGTATATAATAGCAAAAGGCAGCAAAAGCCAAAGATGATATCATACCAACATTACACATGGTATATATCATATTTACTCTTCTTGCAGAAGTTTTATGGCCTTTATAATTATACATCTTTTGTAA
The DNA here is from genome assembly GCF_036864555.1 of Polaribacter sp. P097. Taxonomy (NCBI): domain Bacteria; kingdom Pseudomonadati; phylum Bacteroidota; class Flavobacteriia; order Flavobacteriales; family Flavobacteriaceae; genus Polaribacter; species Polaribacter sp. P097. The sequence goes on from NZ_JAZETJ010000002.1 coordinate 208,650, forward strand.
ACTTTTCAATTTCTGATAATAAATCTTCTGGATTAAATGGTTTAAACACATAACCATTCATACCACAAGCTTCTACTTTATCTTTTATTTCCATAAAAACAGCTGCAGATAAAGCTAAAATAGGAGTAGAGCTATTGAATTTTCTAATTTCTTCTGTAGCTTCATAACCATTTAATATTGGCATTTGAATATCCATAAGCACAATATCAAAATCTTCTTCTTTCATTTTATTTACAGCTTGTTGCCCATCATTAGCAACAGCAACAGTCAGTTTCGATTTTTCTAAAATCTGTTTACCAACCATTACATTTATCAAATTGTCATCTACAAGTAGTACTTTTTTACCTTTAAAATCAAATTCCTTTTTATTAGCAGTAGCATCTAAATCAGTTTCTTTTGTGATATCTAGTTTTAAGTCAAAAATAAATCTACTTCCTTTACCTACTTTACTAAAAATTTTAACCCTAGAATCCATTGCATTTAAAATGCTCTTTACAATTGGTAATCCTAAACCTGTTCCTCCGTAAATTCTAGTAGTAGAACTAGAAGCTTGGGTAAATGCTTCCCAAATACTCTCGTGTTTTGTTTTAGGTATACCAATACCTGTATCTCTCACTTCTACATGCAACAAAACTTGATCATCAATAATTTTCTTTTTCTTGATGATTAAGGTTACTTTTCCTTTATCCGTAAATTTTATAGCATTAGAAACCAAGTTGTTCAAAACTTGATTAAATCTTACCACATCTATAATTACTACAGGTAAATTATCGTCAATTTTAAGGTCTAATTTTATGTTTTTTCTTTGGCAAGAAGGTTCATGAATCTTTTTAAGTTGTTTTACAGCATTATCAATTTTGGTAGGAATATGGTCTAATTGAATTTCTGTTGATTGCATTTTACTAAAATCTAAAACGTTGTTTAGTAGATTTAGTAATAGTTTACCAGAATAATTTAAAGCCTCAATATTCTCTTTTTGATCTTCTCTAGGGTCACTTTCATTTAAAATATGAGATAAACCAATAACCGCATTTAAAGGAGTTCTAATTTCATGACTCATAGTGCTAAGAAATTTAGATTTTGCTTCAGAAGCTTCTAAAGCATATTTTCTCTTAGAGTAAATTTTTGCATAATGTTTAATATTGATTTGAGAGAAATAAAGCATTTGTATAAAAACAAAACCTACCAATGTTATGCAAGAAACAGGGTAGATAAAACTTGCAGCGATTGCTGGATCTAAATGTTCTGAATTAAAAAGATTAAAATTTGTAGCATTAAGTATGGCCCATAAAACCGCAGAAAATATCGAGAAAATGTAAACAAAATGTCTTTCGTTTCTGAAAGAAAACATCATAAAAGGCAATGCAATAGCATTCATGAATAAGTATTCTACACTACCAGGTTTGCCTATATAAGATGAGGTAATGGCTATACCTACATTTATGAATATAAAAAATACAATTCTAGAGGCAGTTAGAAATTGTTTTTTTGCCAATATTGCTGAGGTTGCATACGCAAAAGCACTTATTAGATGGTAATAAGCTAAGTATTCTAAATCTAAATACAGCCCAAAAAAGAAACCAAGCACTCCAAAAATAGAGGCAAAGAAGCTTAATTTGTAAGTATTACGAATAAGTCGTTTGGATTGTATTTTCTTTCTTGTGGTTGGCATTAATTGAATTTACTAAACATAATCTTAAAGCTTACATTTAGAAGGTTGGGTTGCTTAAATTTAACAAAAAAAATCAAATAGTACTATTATTTTTTCTGTTTGTTAGTTTATACTGTAGATGATGCAAATTATATTTATTTTAATTTGATAAGGCTTTTTTAATGTTTTGTAAAAGTTCTTTAGGTACAAATGGTTTACGAATGGTATAGCTAATATTTTGATTTTTAAAATCTTCTAAATCATAACTATTAGATGCTGTTATAATAATTATTGGTATGTCTTTGTCTAATTTTCGAATATTTGCAATTGCTTTTTCTCCACTCATTACAGGCATATTTAGGTCCATAATAATTAGATCGTACTTTTTGGATTTGGTTGCTTCTACAGCTTCTAAACCATTACACGCTTCATCTATAATTGCATTTTCTTTTTCTAAAATCTTTTTAAGAACAAGAATGTTAATTTTGTTATCATCTGTAACCAATATTTTCTTGTTGGCTAATTCTTGTATAACTGTTATTTCTTCTTTTTTAACTTTTGCTATGTTTCTTATTCTTAGTTTACTTGTTTTCGCAATGTTAGCAGTAAGTTCAAAATAGAAATGAGATCCTTTGTTAGGTTCACTTTTTAACTGAATATCACTACCCATGCTTCTTACAATATTTTTAACAATAGGTAAGCCTAAACCAGAACCACCATACAATCTAGCAGTTGAATTTGACGCTTGTGTAAAGTTTTGCCAAATCACGTCTATTTTATCTTTAGAAATTCCTATTCCAGTATCAATAACATTTGTACTAAAGACAATTTTATTTTTGTTTTTTCTAAGAATCTTTATTTCTAAAATAATTTCACCTTCGTTTGTAAACTTTACAGCATTAGAAACCAAATTATTTAATATTTGCTGATACCTGACATGATCTATTAAAATAATGGGAAAGTTAACATCGATTTTTGCAATAAGATTTACATTTTTTTGTGAGCAAGCTGTTTTATGAATCTGAATAACATTTTCAATTAAGGTGTTTAAATTGGTTTCCCTATTTTTAATACTCACCTTTTTAGATTCGAGTGTATTTATGTTAATCACGTTTGTAAATAGTTCTAACAAACTAATTCCTGATGAGTTTAAAGATTTTAAATATTCTTCTTGATCTTTTCTAGGATTGTTATCTTTCAAAACATGTGTCAACCCAATTATTGAATTTAAAGGTTCTCTTATTTCTTCGTTAATGGCATTTAGAAAGATATTCTTAAGTTTTAATATTTTTAGAGCTTCATTCTTTTTCTCGTTTACAATTCTGGTATATCTCTCATTTTTTTGCGCGAATGATATTAAGGTAGATGATAAAAAAATGAAGTTACCCAAAAACGTAATAGGGTAGAAGTATGTAGAGGCGTTTTCGGTATCAATTTCTGCAATGTTTATTCCAAAATAATTCCAAGAAATTAGAAAAATCCATGCTACAGTTGTTAAAGAGAAAAAGGTGATAATATGAACTTTCTCCTTTCTAAATGAATAGAGTAGTGTAATCAGTAGAAAGTAAAATCCGTAGAAAATATCAAACATACCCTCTTTACCAATTAAGGGTGTACATACAATTACTGTAATAAAATAATCGATTACAAAAATTAATCTTGCAATTCTTGGTTTACGATACAAGAAGTACAAAGACGCAAAACAAAGTGCAACACAGATGGTGAATAAGAAACGCAGGTAATAACTGTCTATATAAAAGCTAACTAGCCAGAATGAACTTGCAATAGCTGTACCTATGTATAAGTACGCTTTTAGTAAATCGAATCTTCTTGTAGATATTTTAGCTCCTAAAATATTATTCATAGCCAATATTGTTTTTTAAGAGTTCAATAAGATTGTTTGGTTTAAAAGGTTTAATAATTAAACCATTTAAGCCATAAAACTCTAATTCTTCTTTGATGTCATCTAGCACTGAGCCAGACATTGCAAAAATTGGAGTATTTGTGTTGAATTTTCTAATTTCTTCTGTTGCCTTATAACCATTTAAATTTGGCATATGAATATCCATCAATACCATATCAAAATCATTAGCCTTCATTTTATCTACTGCTTCAAGACCATCATTTGCAGATTCTATTAAAAGTTCTTCTTGCTCTAGAAACTTTTGAGTAACCATGATGTTTAACTTATTATCATCTACAATTAATAATTTTTTACCAGCAATTTTTAGCTTGTTTTCTTCTTTTAATGATTCATTTTTATTTGTTGCTAAAGAAGCTTTTTCTAGTTCAAGTGTAAATTGAAAAAGGCTACCTAAACCTAGTTTACTTTTTATGAATAATTTACTATTCATAAGTTCTAAAATGTGCTTTACAATAGGTAATCCTAAACCGATTTTATTATCATTTTTAAATAAGGAATAGATGTAATCATTCTTATCTAAAATTAATTGCTGTTTAGTATTTGATATTCCAGCTCCTGTATCTTTTACAATAAACTCTATTTCAGAAGTGGTTGGGTTCGATTTTTTTTCTTTTACAGTTAAACAAATTAACCCAGTTTTTGTGAATTTAATAGCATTAGAAAGTAGGTTGTCTATAACTCTATTTAGCTTATTCACATCTATATGAACATCAGGAATGTTATCATCTAAATTGAGCTCAAAAAGTATTCCTTTGTTCTCACATTCTACTTCGTGATGAATTACAATATCTTTTATGACATCTTGAATGGTGCATGATGCTATTTCTAACTCAATCATATCACCTTGATATTTGCTAAACTCCAAATAATTATTTAGCATATTCATAAGACTTTTACCTGAATATTCTATAGAATTAATATAATCGATTTGATGCTCTTCTGGATTTTCTGTTTTAAGAATATAAGATAAGCCATTAATTGCATTTAAAGGAGTTCTAATTTCATGGCTCATGGTATTTAAAAAATTCGTTTTTTCTTCAGCATCTTGTGATGCTTGAACTTGAATTTCTTTAATATTTTGATAAAACTCGTAATTTAAACGATGATAGTTGTACAGTTGTATCACTACAGATAACAACAAACAAATCATTACATCTAGGTAAATAACATTTCTTTCTGCTGCAGTTAATTGCGCTACTCCAGGAATGGTAAAATTGATTAAGTATAGAGTGAGCCAAATACCCAAAGTTATTGCAGCAAAGAAGTAGATGTACCATTTTTCTTTTTCATAAGAAAACATTCCGAAAACCATACCCACAATTACTAAAAGAAATATTTCTACGCAACCACTAGCACCATAAACCAAAGAATAGAAAAAGACACCTAAGTAAAGGGTAACTAGTAAAACTAACCTCGGAATTAATGTGTTTTTAAGTTTGGTTAGAAATACTACTGAAAATGAAGCAGCACTAAATAACAGCAAGTAATTTCTGTAGGTTGTAATTCCTGTGATATAACAAAATATAAATCCGTTAAGAAAAATCAACGAGAAAAGTACAGCCGTTCTTGCTGTTGCTTTTCGAAAAGAAACTGAAAGTTTATTCGACATAATCTGGGGGAGGTATCATGTTCTTAATTAAAAGTTATCACAATATAAGTATTTCTTGGTGACATTAACAAAAAAAACTCCTTAAATCATTGATTTAAGGAGTTTTTAAATATAGGTTTAGATGTTCTTATTTCACATCCATCAATTCTACATCGAATATTAAAGTTGCGTTTGGAGGTATTACACCACCTGCACCTTGAGCACCATAAGCTAAGTTAGAAGGTATTACAAAACGAGCTTTATCACCCACTTTTAATAATTGAATTCCTTCATCCCAACCAGAAATTACTTGCCCAACTCCTACATTAAAGTCAATTGGCTGTTTTCTTTTGTAAGAAGAATCGAATACAGTACCATCTAGTAATTGACCTTTATAATGTACAGAAACACCAGCACCTTTTGTAGCTTGTTTACCATTTCCATTTTGTAATATTTTATAACGTAAACCACTTGCAGTTTCATCATAACCAGCAGCTACAGAATCTAACAATTCTTTTTGTTTTGCTTTTTCTTCTGCCTCTCTTTTTTCTCTTGCACCTTCAAAAGTTCTAAAAGCTTCTATTGCATTAAAGTTTGTTGCTTCTTCACCAACTCTAACAATTTCTACAGTCATTTCATCTCCTTGTGCAACAGCATCAACAATATCTTGCCCTTCAACAACAGAACCAAATACAGTATGTTTACCATCTAACCATGGAGTAGGTACGTGTGTTATATAAAATTGGCTACCATTAGTTGCTGGCCCTGAATTTGCCATAGCTAATTTACCCGGAGCATCGTGTTTTAAATCTGGGTGAAATTCATCATCAAATTTATAGCCAGGATTACCTGTACCTGTTCCTTGAGGACAACCACCTTGTATCATAAAATCTGGAATTACTCTATGAAATTTTAAACCATCGTAATATGGAGTTCCTTGTGGTTTTGCAGCATTCTCCATATTACCTTCTGTTAAGGCAACAAAGTTACCTACAGTTCCAGGTGCTTTTTCGTGCTCTAATTGTACTAATATTTCACCTTTAGGTGTTTTAAACTTTGCGTAAATTCCGTTATTCATTGTTACTTGTTTAATCGTTATTATTTTTTTGCATTTAAAATTGATAAGCCATAAGCTAAACCAATATTTATGTTTGTTGAGTTTACATTTCCAAATGGAGACCACATTTGTCCTCCAGAAACATGAAATGATAAATCATTATTTACATGATAGTTTATACCAGCAGTTGGTCTTACTAAAATACCTTCTCCAGAATCTACACGTCCACCACCTGCAACACCTGCAGACATTTCTAAAAAGGTAGAGACTTTTTCGTTAAAGAATTTATTACTTTTTACACCCAAACCAAATACTCCATGAGCATATCCTCCAGATTCGCCTTCGTAAGCAAATGAAGCTTCACCTGCTAAATAAAATCTTTTGTTAATGTCGTATAAAATTTTAATACCTATTAACTGTAAGTCGCTATCTGGAATTCCGAATTTAGCAACATCAAAATAAGTTTGATTTTGGGCTATAATTTGGATGCCCTGTGCTCTAATTGTTTTGGCACGTTCGTTTGTGAAAGGATCTGTAACACCACCACTTAAGCCATAGTACTTTAAACTAAAGCCAGCAGTATATGCTTGAAAACTAGCAACACCACCTATAGATCTGTGATATCCTCCATGAACGCTTAAACCAAATTTATCTGTAATTCTAATATCTGCACCTGCATTTGGGTAAGCTGTTAAACCACCTTCAGGGAAAATTCTACCTCCAGCTGCTCCAATACCCATTTTAGCAAAGAAATTTACATACTTTGTTTCTATAAAGTTTTTTCCAACTCCAAAAAACAAATCCATAAAACCAGCTGTTAAACCTGAATACATAGCATCTACATGTGCATAGATAAAAGTATCATCAGTTAAATATCTCTGATATTCAAACCCTAATATAGATAAGGTATTATCTATTTGCTGATATCTTGGGTTAGTGCTTGCATCTGTTCTTGAATTACCAACAGGAAAGAAATAATCAAAAGTAATTTGCTGAACGCTTTTAACTGCAGGTTTTTGCCAAAATTCATCTTCGTCTAAACCATCTACAGTATATGTTTTGTGAGAATTTGCGTAAGAACTAGTTCTAATAGTTGTCGGAATTTCTATAAAGAAAGATACATTATCACTTTTTTGAATTCCTGTAAAAAAGTCTACATATCCATATTGAACTCCGAATGAAAATTTATCAGTTTTGTACTGTAGACCAGCATTAGGATAAATAATTCCACCACCATTTACTAAACTTCTGTAACCACCACCACCACCAAAGTGCACGTTAGCATCAAAATAAAGATTTTTATACAAAGGAAAATTTACCCCTAAGTTTACACCCAGAGTAAATAAACCACCTTGATCTCCTGTAATTGCAGTATGAAAACCTGCACCAGTATATAACCAATCGTTTAAAGGAATGTTATAGTTTAACCCAACAAAACCCATTGTAGGTTCTAATTCGTAGCTAACTTTATCTACAGGTTGATTTACTAAAATGTAATTTAAACGAATATTATTATTTAGTTCTTTACCTTGTAAATTAGATAAATTGAATTCTTGTGACTGTCCGTTTAAAGAACTAATAATACATAATATAAATAGCAGTTTTTTCATAAAATATTAGTCTTTAAATTCACTTGTAAAATGCAATTTTACATTCGGATATTTGCTTTGCGTCATTTGAATGGTGAAAGCAGAATCTGCTAAAAACACCAACTGACCTTGTTTATCTTTTGCTAGATAACGTTGTTTTACTCTTTTAAATTCTTTAAACTCTTCGCTTTTAGCATCTTCTGGTTCTACCCAACAAGCTTTGTGTACACTCAAGTTTTCGTAGGTACATTTTGCTCCATATTCATGTTCTAATCGATATTGAATTACTTCAAATTGCAGAGCACCCACTGTACCAATAACTCTTCTACCATTCATTTCTAGAATAAATAATTGGGCTACACCTTCATCCATCAATTGATCTAAACCTTTATACAATTGTTTAGATTTCATTGGGTCTGCATTATTTACATATCTAAAATGTTCTGGTGAAAAACTAGGGATACCTCTAAAGTTTAAATCTTCTCCTTCAGTTAAGGTATCACCTATTTTAAAGTTTCCTGTATCATGAATACCTACAATATCTCCAGGATAAGACTCATCTACAATTTCTTTCTTTTCTGCAAAAAATGCATTCGGACTAGAAAATTTTACCTTTTTTCCATTTCTAACATGCAAATAAGGAGAGTTTCTTTTGAAAGTTCCAGAAACGACTTTTATAAACGCTAATCTATCTCTGTGCTTAGGATCCATGTTTGCGTGAATTTTAAACACAAAACCAGTCATTTTATTTTCTTTAGAGTCTACTAAACGTTCTTCTGCTTTTTTAGGTTGAGGAGAAGGTGCAATTTCTATAAATGCATCTAACAACTCTTTAACACCAAAATTATTTAAGGCAGAACCAAAGAAAACTGGTTGCAATTCTCCTTTTAAATATTCTTCCTGATTAAATTCAGGATAAACTTCACTAATCAATTCAATTTCTTCACGAAGTGTATCTGCAGCATTTTCACCAACAGCTTTATCTAAATCTGGATTCGATAAATCATCAAACTCAATTCCTTCAGAAATGGTTTGTTTATTATCACCAGAAAATAAGTTTAATTTCTTTTCCCAAATGTTGTAAATCCCTTTAAAATCATAACCCATTCCTATTGGGAAACTCATAGGTGTTACTCGTAAACCTAGTTTTTGTTCAACTTCGTCTAACAAATCAAAAGCATCTTTTCCTTCTCTATCCAACTTGTTAATAAAAACCAACATTGGTATGCTTCTCATTCTACATACTTCAACTAATTTTTCGGTTTGTGGCTCAACACCCTTTGCAACATCTATAACTACAATTACACTATCTACAGCAGTTAGCGTTCTAAAAGTATCTTCTGCAAAATCTTTGTGACCAGGAGTATCTAATATGTTTATTTTTTTGTCTTTATAGATAAAAGCAAGAACAGATGTGGCAACAGATATACCTCTTTGACGCTCAATCTCCATAAAATCTGAAGTAGCACCTTTTTTAATTTTATTATTTTTTACAGCACCTGCTTCTTGAATAGCACCCCCAAATAAAAGTAACTTTTCTGTTAAGGTAGTTTTACCAGCATCTGGATGCGAAATTATACCAAATGTTCTTCTACGTGCTATCTCCTTTAAAAAACTCATTTACAAAATTTGAGGTGCAAAGATACATTTTACAAAGTCAATTGTCAATGATAAGTATTTCAAATGTATTGTATGTTTAATTTTATATCTTTGGCCGATTTTATAAGCTAAAACACATGAAAAAAGTATTTTTATTTGCCTTTTTGTTTTTAAGTATAGCATCAATAAATGCTCAAAATAAATTGATTAAAGAGCGATTTATTAAAATGCAACAAGCCTTGTTAGATAAAGAATTTGAAAAATCATTAGAATTTACAGCAGAAGAGCTTTTTGAGATTGTACCAAAAGAACAATTAGTATCAGTAATGGAGGCTACTTTTAACAATCCTAAAATGCAAATTGATTCTGACCTACCTAAGGTTTTAGATATTTCAGATGTTTTTCAGGTAAATAACAAGTTTTATGCTATTCTAAAGATTACAGGTAATCAAAGAATTAGAGTTTTAGGAGATGATAATAAGGCTTTAGGTTTAGATGATAGATTATTGTATGCTTTAAAATTAAATTTTGAGCAGCAATATGGAAGTGAAAACGTAAAGTTTGATGAGAAAACTAAATTTTTTAATGTAATTGTTAATCAGACTATTGTAAGTATTTCTTATGATGGAGAAACGGATTGGAAATATTTAGCTATCGATAATTTAAAGCTTGAAATTATAAGTAAATTACTGCCTCAAGAAGTTTTAAATAAAGTAATCGAAAACGACTAATCTAAAATTTCAATGGTCATTGGTATATCATCCACTGGCCATTCATCTACACCCACTTTTACTTTAGATATTTTATCTAAGGTATCAAAGCCAGAGATAACTTCTCCAAAAACAGTATGTTCATTATCTAAATGATGTGCACCATTTCTTTTGTGTACCATGTAAAATTCGAATGGACTAGAGAGTTTGTTTGGATTATTTTCCCATTGTCTGGCAGCAGCTAAAGCACCATATTTGTGCTTTCTATGTTTACGAAATTCTGGTTCAAGCAAATAGTTACCATATTTTCTTCGCTGTTTTTGCGTGTACAAATTGTCTGAATTACCTCCTTGAATTACAAAGTTTTTGGCAACTCTATAAATTACAGTGGTATTAAAATATTTGATTTTTGTTAGAAAAATAAAATTGGCTCTATGAACAGGTACATCTTTATACAAGCGCACTTTTATATCGCCAAACTTGGTTTTAATAATAACTTTAGTTTCTGGGTTCTCTTTGCCATATGCTGTTAAAAAAGCTTCAGCATTAAATCTATTTAAGCTGTCCCAAGCTTTGACGACCTTTTCTTCTTCTTTCTTTTTTATTTCAACCTGCTTTTTTTCTTCTAACTTTTTTTTCTGTTTAGGAGCTGAGTTGCATTGATACAAGAAAATGGCAAATGCAATTAAAGAAAGTCTAAAAATAAATTTCAATTTGGTTGAATTTGAAGAATCAGCTTCAAATATAAATCATCAAAATAAAAGAATAGAAATATTTGATGATTTTATAAAAAGTTTAGTTTTTTAAGGATTATGATTGCAGTATATTTGTAACATATGGAAGAACAAGTGATTTTAGTTGATAAAGACGACAATCAAATTGGCACAATGCCCAAAATGGAAGCCCATGAAAAAGCCCTTTTACATAGAGCGTTTTCAGTATTTGTATTCAATGAAAAAGGTGAGTTAATGTTGCAACAAAGAGCAGCACATAAATACCATTCGCCTTTGTTATGGACGAACACCTGCTGCTCTCATCAAAGAGTAGGAGAGAATAATGTTGAAGCTGGTAGAAGAAGATTACAAGAAGAAATGGGTTTTACAACAGAGTTAAAAGAAGTGTTTTCATTTATTTATAAAGCGCCTTTTGATAATGGTTTAACCGAACACGAATTAGATTATGTGTTAATTGGTAAATATGAAGATAAACCAGTTATTAACGAAGATGAGGTTGCAGCTTATAAATGGATGCAATTAGAAGATGTTAAGAGTGATATTGAGCAAAACCCTGAGATTTATACTGAGTGGTTTAAAATAATTTTTAAAGAATCTTATAAAAGACTAACTAATGCCTAAAGTTACAGTTCACAGAAAAGCACATTTTAATGCTGCACATCGTTTATATAGAAAAGATTGGTCTGATGAGAAAAATTTTGATGTTTTTAATAAGTGTAGCAATCCTAACTTTCATGGGCATAATTATGAATTAATTGTTTCTTTAACTGGAGAAATTGATAAAGATACAGGCTACGTTTACGATTTAGGAATTTTGAAAAACCTGATTAAATCTGAGATTGAAGAATGTTTTGATCATAAAAATTTGAATGTTGAAGTTCCAGAATTTCAAGAATTAAATCCGACTGCAGAAAACATTTGTGTTGTAACTTATGATAAACTTAGAAAGCATTTACCAACTGACTTAGAGCTGAAGATTACACTTTACGAAACGCCTAGGAATTTTGTGAGTTATTCTGGTGAATAAATAATTTTACTTTCTAATACCCGTTCTTCTAAAAGTTTCATTTTCTACTGCATCTTCTAAGTAAGAATAGTTGTAGTAAGTAAAACCTACAAGATTAACTTTGTTATAGAGATTATTTCTTTTCATTTCTTTAATGAACTTTTCTTCAATAACATCTAAAGAATGGTAATTTAGGTATCCCTTCATAAATTCTACTTCAGAAGAAAAAATAACAGAAACTTCTGGTTTGCATTCACATTTTGCAATAAGTTTTAATAGTTTTTTTACTACTGTAAAACTGTTTTCTGGAGTATTGGCATAACCACTTATTAAAATTCGATCTGTGTGTTTGCTTATTTTATTAATTTCACTAGACTTAAAATTGCCTAAATACGCTTCAGTTTTAATTTTGGTATCACTTTCTTCCGCAAGCAATTCCATTATGGAAAGCGATTCTTTATAGTAGTTGTAACTACCTTCTCTATTACATGGTATTCCGTTTTTTCTTAAGTAGTTTTCACAATAATATCCTCCTAAATTAGAAGAGTCGTATTTCCAATATTCATATTCTAAATTATAAACATCAAACTTTTCATTTGGGTCTGTTCTACCTGAATTGTAAGGTGCAATTTCATCCACAAAGAACCCTCCACTTTCTCCAGAAGCAGCGATTTCTTTTATTCCGTAAAACTTTCTGGCTTTCACCATAAAATTTACAAGAACTGAATTTTTAGTATTATCTGCTAAGTGAAAAAGTTTCTTATCAATCTTATCTAGTTCATATAAAATTAAACTAGAAAAATTATTTTCTTTAGCAAAGTTGAGTAATTTAATTTCTTTTTTCTCATCACCCAAAATAGATTTAAAACTATCTACGTATAGAATGCGTTCTTGAGAAAATATTGGAATTGATAACGATATCAATAAAAGAAGAAGAATACTTTTTTTAGTATACATAATGTGGGGGATGTAATTAATTTTTGGCTTGATGTATTAATACCCATTAATACATCAAGTTAAAAATAGTCATAATTAACTAAATATCAAAATAATAGGAGGTGTTTTTTAATTGTGAGCCGAAAACTTTTCGACTTTACGAGATTTTTAAATGATTAGAAAGTTTTGATAATGGTTAGTTTTGACTGTAAGAATAGTAGCTTATAGCCTTTTCTAGGTAAGAATAAGTTTGGTAGCTAAAACCATCTAGGTTTAGTTGTTTTCTAAGTTCAAGACTTTTACCATTCATTTCTTTAAACAGTAAAGATTCGCTTTTACCTAAGCTATTATGCTTAAACCAATAACCCATATGATTCATTCTAGTAGAAAGCAAAATAGACGTTTTAATACTACTATTTAAATTCATTATTAGTTTTAAGCTTTTTGTGGCAGAATTCATTGCGGTTTTTGGATTTTTACCAAAGCCATGTATAATTACACGATCGCACAACTCGTTAATTACCTTCATTTCTTCTTTAGAAAAATAGGCTAAATAGGCCTCTACCTTAATGTTGTGTTTGTTTTTAGATGATAAAGAATTTAGTTCTTTTAAATTATTTACAAAATATTGAAAAGAGCCAGTTCTTGTGCATGCCAAGTTGTTTTCTCTCAGGTAATTTTCGCAATAATAGCCATCATCACCAGAAGCATTTTTAGACCAATATTCAAATTCTAAATTGTAGATATCAAATTTTTCAGAGCTTTTAGTTCTAGTATTGTTGTAAGGATCTATTCTATTGGTAAAAAAGGTTGCACTTTCACCAGAAGCACCAATATTTTGAACACTATACTTGGTTTTTGCTTTAGAAATAAACTCTGCTAAAATTCCGTTTTTCGAAGCATCTGTTAAAGACCAACGTTTATCAACCTTGTTTAGTTGATATAATATTAAAGTTTTAAAGTTATTTCGTTTTGCAAATAGTAGTAGTTTATCTTCTTTACCAGGGTTGCCTAAAATATTGCTAAAATTATCTACGTATAATGTTCTGTCTGAACCATATAAATTGATGCAGAACAAAAGAATTAAAATAAAAAGTAATCTGTTGCTATTCACTTTACTCCCCAATAAATTAAACGTTGCAAAAATACGTAAAAAAGAAGTTTATCTAAATTTCAAAATGGAGTATTCATTATTTAAATTAATACTTAATAATTTATAAATCATAAAATCAATTTTTCTTAAAAAAGAAAAAGCCTAAAACTAAGTTTTAGGCTTTTTTATATAGGTGTTGCTTATTACTAGTTCAAAGGTTTTCTACCTGATATTAAATTATATAATACTGCAATAATTGCTACTACTAATAAGATGTGAATTAAATTTCCTGTTGCAATTCCTGGTGCTAGACCTAAAAAGCCTAATAACCAAACAATAATACAAATAACTGCTACTAACCATAATATACTTCTCATAATTTCTGTTTTTTTAGTTCACTTCAAAATTATATTTTTTATATCTTGAAAATTAACGCTATCCATTTTAATATTATCTTTGATGATATTTTATAAGTAGACTATGAATACAATTGCAATGATTCCTGCACGTTATAAAGCGTCTCGTTTTCCAGGTAAATTGATGAAAAACTTAGGTGGTAAATCTGTTATTTTAAGAACCTATGAAGCAGCCTTACAAACAAATTTGTTTGATGATGTTTTTGTAGTTACAGATTCAGATATTATTTACAACACAATTACAGAAGCAAAAGGAAAAGCAATTATGAGCAAAAAAGAGCACGAATGTGGCTCAGACAGAATTGCTGAAGCTGTTTTAGATTTGGATGTAGATATCGTTGTAAATGTACAAGGAGATGAGCCCTTTATAGATACAGAATCGTTAACCAAATTAATTCAAGTTTTTAAAGAAGATGCTAAGAAACAAGTCGATTTGGCTTCACTAAAAGTTCAAATTACAGAAAAGGAAGATATAGAGAATCCAAATAATGTTAAGGTTATTACTGATGTTAATAATATGGCTATTTACTTTTCTAGAAGCGTTATTCCTTATCATAGAGATGATGCAGTTGATGTAAAATACTTCAAACATAAAGGTGTTTATGCTTTTAGAAAACAAGCGTTAATCGATTTTTATCATACACCAATTACACCTTTAGAAGCTGCTGAAAAAATTGAGGCTATTCGTTACCAAGAAATTGGTAAAAAAATAAAAATGGTAGAAACATCTGTAGAATCTATAGGTATAGATACACCAGAAGATTTAGAAAAAGCTATAAAACTTTTAGAAAATCATGAATAATAATATTAAAGTTATTGCCTTTGATGCAGATGATACTTTATGGGTTAACGAAACTTATTTTAGAGAGGCAGAAGAAGAATTTGCAAAATTGCTTTCGAAATACGAAACCAAAAATAAAATAGATCAGGAGTTATTTAAGAAAGAGATTCAAAATCTTAAATTTTACGGTTATGGTATTAAAGGATTTGTACTGTCTATGATAGAGTGTGCTTTAGAATTGTCTAATTATAACATTCAACCTAAAACCATAGAAGCTATTGTAAATATTGGTAAGGAGATGTTAGAAAAACCAATTGAACTTTTAGATGGAGTAGAAGAGGTTCTAAAATCTTTGCAAGGCAAATACAAACTAATTGTCGCAACAAAAGGCGATTTACTAGATCAAGAACGTAAGTTAGAAAAATCTAATCTCTTAAAGTATTTTCATCATATAGAGGTGATGAGCGATAAAAAAGACAAAGATTACACCAAGCTTATTAATCATTTAGATATTCAACCATCAGAATTATTAATGATTGGTAACTCTTTAAAATCTGATGTATTACCACTAATTAAAATTGGTGCATCTGCAATACATATTCCTTTTCATACAACTTGGATGCATGAAGAAGTTACAGAACAAGAAAAACAAAACGAAACTTATAAAACATTGGCAAGTATTAAAGAATTGCCATCACTTTTATGAAATATTTAGACGTTGATACTTGGAACAGAAAACAGCATTATACTCATTTTAAAAGTTTAGAAAATCCTTCTTTTGCAGTTACTGTAAATGTAGACGTAACCAAGGTTTATAAAAAAGCGCAAAAAGAAGAACACTCTTTCTTTGTATCGTATTTGCATGCTTGCTTAAAAGCATTAAATACCTTTGAAAATTTTAGATACAGAATTCATGATGATAAAATCGCTATTTATGATGTAATTCATGCATCTGCAACTGTAGCTAGAGAAGATAATACATTCGGATTTTCATTTATCAATTTCGAAGAAGATTTTTATCTTTTTAATGAAAATTTTAAAAAAGAAAAAGAACGAATATTAAACTCAACAGATTTATTTCCTCCAATAAATTCAGATGATTGCATGTATTGTTCTGCATTGCCTTGGTTTACATTCACAAGTCATAAAGAGCCAGTTTCTGGTGTAAAGAATGATAGTATACCTAAACTTGCTTTCGGAAAAACGTTTATAGAAAAAGATCAACTAAAAATGCCAGTGGCAATTACAGTAAATCATGCATTGGTAGATGGTTATCATATTGGGTTATTTTTTGAAGAATTTCAAAGCCAATTAGATAAAAACACCTAAATTTGCATTTTAAATAAAATAAGTAATGGCAAGTATTAAAAACTTAAAGAAAGATATTAATTACGTTTTAGGAGATGTTATTGAATATGCTTTAGATGTATCAACATTAAAAAATGAACCTAAAAAAGGTGATGAAATCATAGATGAAGCAATCGAAACTTTCGATGCTTTGATTGCAAAGGTTCATGCTAAGAATGTTGAAAATAATAAAAAACACTACAAAGAGATTAATCAAGAATTAGAAACTAAGGCAAGAGCTTTGGTAGAAAAGATTAATGCTATTTAAATTAACATTTTTTAAGGAAAATTTTAAGACCAACATTTTTACAAATGTTGGTTTTTTATTTAAATTTGGTTACAATAAAGTTTTATAATAATCGTTGTATAACTATTAAATCTTTTTACTTATGGCCAGAGCAATGTTTGAATACACTAAAACTATTTTAATGAAAGTAAGTTTTAATTCAGAGTTGTTTTGTAAAGAGTTAGAAAAGTCTTTAAAAAGGTTATTGCCTTACGAAATTAAAGAACTTGCAATATGGTTAAAACACTTTACAGCAAATAAACCTGAGTTAAACCTTTGTTTGCCTCTAATTACATAGAAAAAAAAGGAAGCAATTTTGCTTCCTTTTTTTTCTATTTATTCTTTTCGTTTACGCTTGTATTTCCTCATTAATTTTCGGCCAAATTCCATTTCTGCAACTTGTAGCTTCATGATTTTTTTATAGCTAAGTACTTTTTTTACTTTAGAAATGAAAGCACTCTGAGATTGATAAATTTTCTTATCTGTTTCTAGTTTTAATTGAATTAGATCTTGTGCTTCTTTTTCTGAGATATTATCTACGCTAGTGTTTTTATCTATTGCGTTTTTAATGGCTGTTCTCATTTTATAACGTAAAGCATTGTGCTCTTTATCGTGCGCATTATAAATTGGCCAAAATTTTTCTGCTTCTGTAGTCGTTAAATTTAATTGCTCTGTTAAATAAGCAATTTTTAACGCTTTAATTTTTTCTCTGCTTTCACTTGGCTTTTGTGCAGACAAAGACCAACTAAAAAATATGCTCAAGCACATTAAGGTTAAAATATTCTTCATCTTTTTTATTTTAATTCGTTTAATAAATAACTATTATCGTCTGTGTTAATGTAATCTTCAATACTTTCATCTTCTATATCTGTAAAGTAAAAAGCATTTTCTTCTAACAGATCGTCTTCTAAAACAGAGGCAATATCTGTAGTGTGTAATGTGTTTGAATCTAACCAGTATTCAATATCAGCATCAGAAAGACTATCTAAACTGGCTGTATTATCTGTGTTAAAATTAAAGGTGTTAAGACCTATAAATAATATTATAGATGCTGCAGCTGCAAAAGGAATTACTTTTAATAATCTATCTTTTAGAGAAATAACTTTTACTTCTTTTTTACCTGATTCTACCTTAGCTAGAATAGTGTCTTCTAAACTTTCAAAATAATTATCAGAAACCTTGAAAGGGTTTTCTTTAGAAAAATTTTCTTCTGCTAATTTAGCTGAGAATTGATCTTCTATAGCATCAAAATAATTATCTGGAGTAGCAAAAGGGTTTTTATTACCTAAAGTACTTTTAATAAATTGTTCGCTATTTCTTGTTTCGTTTTCCATTATTATTTAGACACTAATTTTTGCTAAAGGTTTAATTTGTAGTTGTTTTAATATAATTTTCTATTTTTTTTACGGCATGAAAATAGGATGATTTTAAGGCTCCTACAGAGGTATCTAAAATTTGTGAAATTTCATCATATTTCATTTCGTCAAAATACTTCATGTTAAAAACAAGCTTTTGCTTTTCTGGTAAAGTTGCTATGGCTTGCTGTAAAATAATTTCTATTTCATCACCGTCAAAAAAAACATCACTTTGTAAAGTGCTAGCAACAGATTTGTGATATTCAGTAATATCTACATTTCTTTCCTTGGCTCTTTTGTTAATAAAAGTAATAGCTTCATTGGTTGCAATTCTATACATCCAAGAATAAAGTTTACTGTTATTGTTAAAGCCATCTATATTCTTAAATATTTTTATAAATGTATTTTGAAGAACATCATCTGCATCATCATGACTAATAACAATTTTACGAATATGCCAATACAAACGCTCTTTGTAAGTAGTTATTAACTTACGAAAAGCAATTTCTTTTGTTTTAGAATTTTGTAATTCTGTTATTAAGGTAAGTTCTTCTGTCAAAAAATACTTTTTCTATTAGACAGAAATTTACTGAAAAGGTTTAATTAAAAAAAAATTAGTTTCTAGTTCTAGAATACCCAAATAGTCTTTTTTGCTTAATAGTTTCTGCAATACCTTCAGGTAACATAGCTTCCCAACCTTTTTCACCATTCATAATCATTTTTAAAACGGTTCTAGAAAAGATGTCTAAGATGCCTTTATCAAAGCCTTTAATGTCTAAAAGTTTACCATTGTTTTTAAAGAATTTGTACAATTCTTTCATTCTAGGATGTACTTTTAGGTTATCGCTATTAATAAATTCGTCAGAATCTTGATCATGATAAGGATACATGTACACCTTTAAGTCTCTGTAGAATAATTTACCAAATGCCTCTAAAATTCCACCACTCAAATCTCTGTAGTATTTTTCATCGAAAATTTGAATTAAGTTGTAAACACCCATTGCAAGTGCCATTCTTTCTTTAGTAAATTCACTAAAATATTCAACCAGTTTAAAGTATTGTTGAAAGCTGGTAATCATTACATTTTGCCCTAAAGAACAAAGTAATTCAGCTCTATCTAAAAAGTCTCTTTCATTAATTTTACCTTCTGCAGAAAGGTTACTTAACGTAATTTCGAAAATAACTTGAGTTTTACTTTCTTCAACCTTGTTTTCTTGTAAGAACATCTTTTTAGATTGCTCATACATATCCATATTAACTTTAGTTACTGGTCTAAAACTACCTCTTAAAGCTAAAATATTCTTTTTGTATAATACTTGTGCAGGCAATAAGTTATTTCCATCAGGCCCAAACATAACAGCATTTGTCATTCCGTTTTTAAGCAATTGTAAACTCATTAATCTGTTGTCTACATACATAAAACGTGGTCCAGAGAAATTAATCATATCAATCTCTAGCTGATGATTTCCTAAGTTATGATAAAATGATTTTACCAATTCTTTTGGATTATCATTTAAATAAAAAGCACCATAAATTAAGTTTACACCTAAAACACCCAAGGTTTCTTGTTGCAAACGAGCATCTGTTTCTTTAAAACGAAGGTGAAGTACAATTTCATTATAATCTTCTAAAGGATCTAACTGAAAACGGATACCAACCCAACCATGTCCTTTAAATTTTCTAGCAAAATCAATCGTTGTTACAGTATTTGCGTAACTGAAAAATAACTTGTCAGGATGTTTTTGTCTGCTAAGTCTATCTTCCATTAGATTAATTTCATGACCTAACATTTTCTTTAAACGAGATTCAGTAACGTATCTATTGTCGCTTTCAACTCCGTAAATAGCATCAGAAAAATCTTTATCATAAGCACTCATTGCTTTTGCAATAGTACCAGATGCAGCTCCAGATCTAAAGAAATTACGCGCAGTTTCTTGACCTGCCCCAATTTCAGCAAAAGTTCCGTAAATATCTGAGTTTAAATTAATTCTTAATGCTTTACTTTTAGTAGTCGGTACACTACTAATTTCTTGATCTCCCTTTAAAGAAATTGCCATTTAATTTTGTATTTTAATCTTAAACAAATGTACTAAATAAGATAGCTATCAGTCAATTTTTATCTTATTTTTGTTAGCAATGAAAAAAGCTAAAAAACAACTTGAAATAACGTTTCTTGGTACAGGTACTTCACAAGGTATACCTATGATTGCAAGTAAAGACCCTGTATGTTTATCTGATGATGTAAAAGACAAACGATTACGCTCTTCTATTTTAATTTCTTGGGATGATGCGTCTTATGTAATTGATTGTGGCCCAGACTTTAGGCAACAAATGATTAGAGAAGATGTACAGTTGGTTAATGGAGTTTTATTTACTCACGAACATGCAGATCATACAGCAGGTCTAGATGATTTAAGGCCCTATTGCTATAAAATAGGAGAGATGCCTATATATTTAAATGCACGAACTTTAAAAAGTTTAGAACAACGTTTTGAGTATATTTTTAGCAAAGAAAACAGGTACCCAGGAGCACCAAGTGTTGAGCCAACTATTGTAGATAAGGATCCGTTTTTCATAAATGATGTAACCATAATTCCTTTAGAAGTTATGCATGGTCGATTGCCTGTTACTTCATACCGAATTCAAGATTTTGCTTACCTAACAGATGTTAAGTTTGTGGCAGAAGAAGAAAAAAAGAAATTACAAAATTTAGATGTTTTAGTAGTAAATGCTTTAAGAATAGAAGAACATCCAACTCACTTTAACTTGCAAGAAGCTTTAGATTTTGTTGCAGAATTAAAACCAAAAAGAACTTATTTTACGCATATAAGTCACAAATTAGGCTTTCATGAAGAAGTGTCTAATTCTTTACCGGAAAACGTTTTTCTAGCTTTTGATGGCCTAAAAATTACAGTGTAGCCTTTCGTAGTTTTAATTTTAGTGTATATTTGTTTGTAGAGCTATTGTTTACAAGACTTTAGTTTTATTTATAAAACAAAAAATAGTCCAAACAAAATTATATAATTCATGGCAAAAACAACTGAAAACAATCAAGAACCAGTTGCTAATCAGCAGATTGATACTAGAATAGCTGCAGTAAGAGATCTTATTTTTGGTGAAAATATTCAACAATACAATTCTGAATTTGAAGATGTTTACAACAGAATCAAATCATTAGAGGAAGCTTCACAAAAAAGTTTAGCAGATTCTGTAGCTAGCATAGAAAGTAAATTGGCTGATTTAGAAAGTTTGGTAGATCATAAATTTCAAGATTTAAATGATGATTTAGATAAGAAATTAGCTGATTTAGATGATGAAAAAGCAGATAGAAGAAAATTAGGTAAAGCCTTAGAGAAAATTGCATTGATGTTGCAAGAATAAATGGAAGAAACGACTTTAGACCATAAAGCAGAAAATCGTTTTGAATTACTTAAAGAACTTTTATTAACAGAAGATAGGCAAGAATTTGAATCTTTAAGACTAAAATATTTAGAGAAAGATCAAATTAAAAAAGAGGTAAAACCTGTTATTGATGAACAGATTAAAGACCTAAAAGATAACTTTCCTCTTCATTTTGGAGACCAAGTTACAAATGCTATTAAAGTTCAAATAAGAGAATCTCAAGACGAAGTTGTAGAAGCACTTTATCCTATTATGGGTAAATTGGTTAAGAAGTTTATTGTCGCAGAAATTACCAAATTGTCAGATAATATTAATGAAACTATTAATAATAAATTTTCATTATCACATATTATAAAACGATTGTTTAAGGGTAAAAGAACAGATGCAGAAGATGTTTTTCAAGAAGTTTTTGAGCCAACAATTGAAGAAGTTTTTATTATTGAAGAAAATTCTGGCCTATTAATAGGTAGTTACTCTAGAGGAAATATTGCAGATAAAGATATGGTTTCTGGTATGCTAACAGCAATTAAATCTTTTGTAGAAGATGCTTTTTCTAAAGAAGGTCAAGATTTAGAAGATATAAAATTCGAGACTTTTCAGCTATCAATGGCCAATTATAACTCAATTTATATAGCAACTGCAACATCAGGAGTAATAAATAGAGAATTTAAGGAAGAATTGTCTGAGAATATTAATACTTTAGCAGACAAAATATTAAGAGATCGAAGTTTTTTGAAAGATGAACTAAGATTAAACAAACTAATAGAAACAACCCTTATAGAAATCGAAGATTAGCATACAAACTTATAAATGATTGCAAAAAAAGTTTTATTGGTTGGAAATTTTGGAGTAGGAAAAACTTCATTGATAAGAAGATTCGTTTTAAACGAGTTTTCTGAAGACTATATTAGTACAATTGGAGTAAGAGTAAGTACCAAAATTTTAAACGTAGAAGAAGAAGAAATGAAGCTTCTTATTTGGGATGTTGCTGGTACTAGTGATGATGAAAAAATTCCAAAAGCTTATTTCTTAGGTGCTAGTGCTGCCATGTATGTTTTCGATTTAAACAGAGAAGAAACTTATATTAACGTAGATGCTAAAATTCAAGAATTAAAAGAAATATCTGGTTTAGATACTATTTTATTGGTTGGTAATAAGAAAGATTTATTATCAGAAGAAAGAATTGAAGAAATTAGAGCTACATGTCCTTTGCCTATTAACGCAATCACTAGTGCAAAAGATAACGATAGTGTAGAAGAAGCGTTTAGAGAGATTGTTGTTCAATCATTAAAATAAATATATTGGAAGCTTCTAAGATAGACGATATATTTATAGACTTAATAACCGATTTTAGTGGACTTATTATTAAGGTTATTAAAGGTAAATTTTTAGACCAAGATTTTAAACTAGGTCAATCTATTTTTGATACTTGCCCTTTTTTAGAAGTTACTTTACAGTCTTTACCAGATAGCGAATTATTTGTAATTGAGAGCATGCTAATTGTTTCTGAAGGCAGAGAATTCAATGTAGATTTAGAGCTTTTTAAATCCACAGAAAATATTTCAATCATTATTCACAATAGATCTAATGTTTACAAATCTGTAAATCATTTAAATCAAAGTAGAAATGATTTGTATTTCTTAAAAAGAGAAATAGCAGAAAAAAACAAAGAACTTATTAGGCTTCGTGAAATTGCAGATAAAGCAAATTCAGAAAAATCTCGATTTTTAGCAATGATGAGTCATGAAGTTCGTAACCCTTTAAATGTAATTTTAGGATACACAGAGCTAATCAATAAAGAAGAAACTTCTTTGATGGCTCAAGAGTATTTAAAATACATTACCATTTCTGGTCGTAACTTAAAGGTAATTGTAGATGATATTTTAGATTTATCTAGGGTAGAAGCAGGTAAACTTGTTTTGGCAAGCGAGCCAATGAGTATTTCATCTATCATTGAGCAAATAAAAAATAATTATCAAGGTAGTCATAAAGATTTAGATATTGAACTAGAGTTTAATGTTTCAGATAATCTGCCAGAAGAAGTTTTGGGAGATGATGTACGTTTAATTCAAATACTTACCAACTTAATAAATAACTCTATAAAATTTACACCAAGAGGAACTGTAACTACCTCTGTAGAATTGCTTTTTTCTGATACAGATAAAGCTTTAATTTCTTTTAAAGTAAAAGATACAGGTAGAGGAATGACACCTGAACAAGCTGATAAAATCTTTGATGAATATCAGCAAAATAGGTTAAGTGACAATAGAATGCATAATGGAGTTGGTTTAGGTTTATCAATTGTAAAAAGATTGGTAGATGTTATGGAAGGTAGAATTAAAGTAGATAGTTTAAAAAACTATGGTACTACAATTTCTATTGATATTCCTTTTAAATTAGATGCTAATGCAGATTCTAGAATTGCTGGTGTTTCTGATGATAATTCAGCTATTTCTTTAAAGGGTAAAAAGGTTTTAGTTGCAGATGATAACTTTTTAAATTTAAGTATTGTATCTCACATTTTAGATAAAGAAGAAGCAGAGCACACTTTGGTTAAAGATGGTATAGAAGCTATTTCTGCCATGAATAAAAGCACTTTTGATATTGTTCTCTTAGATATTAATATGCCAAACTTAAAAGGTGATGAGCTTATTAAACGTAAAGAAGAAATGAAGCAATCTAATTCAGAGATTCCTTTTTTAGCTTTAACCGCCAACAATTCTAAAGAAGATATAGAAATATATAAAGGTTTAGGTTTTGCAGGTGTTATACCTAAACCATTTACGGCTATTCAGTTTGTAGAGATCTTAAAAAGTCATTTATAAGACTTTCATAGTCTATCTTCAATCCAAATTTTAAAACTATAAAAATTCTGAGGTGCTACTCCATGACCTACTTTATACTCAGAATAAACACTTTGTAAATTTAAGCTATCTAAAAAAGGTTTACTTTTTCTAGCCCAATCAATTGGTAAAACCTGGTCTACAATTCCGTGAGAAATATAGTAATCTGTTTTTATGTTTGTGGGTATGTTTTCTGGTAATAAATCAACATTTATATAACCACTTAAAGCAATAACGTGATTTACTTTGTTAGGATAAAACAAACTTAGTGAATAACTTAGAATAGCTCCTTGACTAAAACCTAATAAAAAAGTTTTATTTGGGTTTGTATTGTATTTTGCTTTTACATCATCTATAAAAATTGCAATTTTATCTATAGATTCTTTAGCTTGTTTTAAATCAGAAAATTTACCATTTACATTATCAAAATTAATGGCATACCATGCATAACCTCCATAACCCATTTCAATAGGTGCTTGTGCACTTATTATTAAAAGTTCTTTAGGTAATTCCTCTGCAAAAGAAAATAAGTCCTCTTTATTACTTCCATAGCCATGTAGTAAAATTAACAAAGGTGGATTTTCAGATTTTACTAATGGTTCTCTAACAATGTGTTCTAGATTCATAATTTTAACGAACTCTAATTTTAAATTTGATTAAACCAATCTTGAAAATATTCACCTACATAAGGTACTAACTTTTCTTCTCCTTTAATAGCGCCAAATAAAGATATTAGCCAGCCAACGAAAAGTAAAATTCCAACAATCCAGCCTGCAGTATCTCCTAAATAAGCATAAACCACAACTCCGTTTAAAAATTGAGCTAAATTCATTCCTATCATTTGTCTTAAGTAAAAGCTAGTAAAATAATTTTTCTTATTCAGGTTCATTACAAACCCTATTACTAATCCTACAATCCAAAAATGACATATAATTGCTGCAAGTTTTCCTTCTTTTATATCCTGTTCGTTATTGATAACTTCCATGTGCCTATTTTAGAGTTAATTGGTTGTTTGCATAAATACCATAAACTTCTCCTTTTAATTTTTTGCCCACAAAAGGACTGTTTTTAGAGGTCGATGCTATATGTTTATCTGTAAAAATGAAGTTGTTATCAGGATTAAATAAAGTGATATCTACCTTATTATCTTCCTTAATGCTTGTAGTTTCTAATTCAAAAATAGCTCTAGGTTTTGTGGTTAAAGCATTTATCAAATCATCTAAATCTAAAACAGTATTTGTAGCAGTGAATAAAGTTTCTAAACCAATTACACCATCTTTAGCTTCACTAAATTCTACTTTTTTATGTTCAATGTCTATTGGATTGTGGTCTGATGTAATGATATCAATCACTCCAGATTTTATACCTTTAATTAACGCTTTTCTGTCTTTGTCTGTTCTTAGTGGTGGATTTGTTTTAAATCTACTATCAAAACCATGTAATTCATCATCTGTAAGTGTTAAGTGATGAGCTGATACACTGCAGGTTACTCTCAAGCCTTTCTTTTTAGCTTCCTTGATTAAATCTACAGATTTTGCTGTCGAAATTGTAGGTATGTGTAGTTTGCCTCCAGTATATTCTAGTAAAAATAAATCTCTTGCAATTTGAATATGTTCTGCTAAAGTAGGTGTCCCTTTTAGACCTAATTTGGTACTATTTATTCCTTCATTTACAATTCCTTCTCCAGAAATTGAATTATTTTTTGGAAAACTAAGTACTAAACCATCAAAATTCTGAGCATACAAAAGTGCAACTTTCATTAAATTATCACTCTCAACAGGTCTATTGTAGTCAGAAAAAGCAATAGCTCCAGATTGTTGCATATCATATAATTCTGCTAATTCTTTCCCTTCACTTTTTTGAGTTAAAGCTGCAATTGGGTATAAAGTTACTCCGGAATTTCTAGCTTTATTAATCAAATACTCAACATCAGATTTTGAGTCAATTACAGGGTTAGTGTTTGAATTTACTGCTATAGCTGTAAAACCACTTTTGGCAGCAACCTTTAAACCATTTGCTATTGTTTCTCTCTCCTCAAAACCAGGCTCTCCCAAAGAAACGCTAGTATCAAACCATCCACAAGAAATATGTAAATTTTCTAATTCAACAATATTAGTTGTATCATCTGCAGAAATTGAATCTGAAATTTTTTCAATGATTCCATTATTAATTAAAATGTCTTTTTTCTGATGATGATAAGGACTTGAAGCATCTACAATAGTTGCGTTTTTTAGAAGCGTACTCATGTTTTATAGAATTTTAAAATCAAAATTTCTAGTAGCAAAGATACAATTGCCAAGGTTAAAAACCATTTCCAAAGCCATTGAACTTCGTTTTTTTCTTTAATTTCTTTAAAAACAGAAGTTATGCTACTTTCTATTTTAATATTCTTATTTGTCTCCTTTAGTAAATTTAAATCAAGAAAATTTAATAAACTCTCTTGTTTAGGAATGTTATAAGCTAAAGTCTGCAAAGTATCTTTATCTTTTAAAACATAGTAAAATCCAGCAGAAACTGGTGTGTCTTTTGTAACGATACTTACTTTGTTTTGGTAGGTTTGTTGTATGGGAATAAAGGTTGATGTTTGGTTAGATATTGTCAAAATATGATCTTTCTCTATACTTACATTTACATCAATCTTGTTTTTTTTATTTAAATAGTAGTATAATTCTGAATTTTGATAACTTAATTTTCCGAAATTGTAGAAAACAGGCACAATTAAGGGTGAATTTAAGAAGTTACTATTTTCTTTGGACAGTGAACTTGATAATAAGTACAAATTACCATTAGAGCCTTTAATTTCTGATATAAATGATAATTTGTTTTCAAAATCTATAATTGAACTACTGTTTGATGCTGTAATAGGGAAGTAGCTATTGACTTTTGGAAATTGAAAGTTCTTTACATTTTTAGAAAAAACATTTTTAAAAAGTGGGTGGTCAAAATTTATCGAAGTGATTTTTAAAGTATCCGAAATTTTCGATTGTAATTTTGTTTTACCAAATTTAGAAAGAAGCAAATTATAGGAATTTAAATTTGAATTTGAATTCGGAATTAAAACTAAAGTGCCTCCTTTTTTAGAAAATGTATTTAAACTGTTTATTAAAATTTGAGGTAAATTTTCTAACTCATTTAGAATGATAATATCTTGATTTTCGAAAGAATTATAATTGGTGTTTTTTGTTGTTGTTGATATAAAATTAAACTCCTCTTTTGTATAGATTTTAGATAAGTATTCTGTATCCTTTCCAATGCTTAAAACATTAATTTTTTTAGCATTGTTTAGTGAAAAATAAAATGAGTTGTCAAATAGAAAAGTATCGTTAAAAGTTATCTCAATTTCACCTAACTGAATTGGTTTGTCTTTGAGTGTGAATTCAATTTTCTTCTGCGTATTTTCTTCTATTGAAAAAGCTTGTTTACTCAATGGTTCTTTGTTGTTAAATATTGCAATAGGAACGTTGTTTTTTGCTTCACCCTGATTTTTTATAATAACATTTACAGTAAGGTTACTGTTGGTTCTTCCAGAAATAAAAACACTGTCAATAGAAAGGTTGGTATTGGTGCTAGTATTCACTTTTATGGCAGAAATATTGGGTGTTACATTTGTGAACTCGTTGATGTAAGTATTCTGAAAATCAGATATTAAAATTACTTCATCTAAATCTTTAGTTTCGGCTTTGTTTTTTGACTGTATTTTTAAAAGAATATTGCTTTTTTTAGCTTCTTGACTATTTATTTTTAATGATAAGAGCTTATTTTTAAGCGCTGAATAGTCTAAATTTTGAAAGAAATTTGAATTAGTTTGTAATGTATAAATAGCATTTTTAGGAGCATTTTCAATTACCTCTTGCACCGAAATTTTAAACAGATTCCCTCTCTCTCCTTTCGTGTTTAAACTAGAAGAATTATCCAAATAAATGAAAAATTGGTTATCTTTCTTATCATTTTTTTTACCTAAATAGGGTTGAGAAAACGCAAAAAGTATCGCTGAAAATAATAGTAATCTATTGGCTAATATTAACCATTTTTTTAGGCTTGAACTCTTTCTGCTTTGTTGCTCTATTTTTTGTAAAAAAGCAACATTTGTAAATGGTACTTTTTTAAATTTTTGTAGCTGAAAAAGATGCACTAAAATTGGTATAATTAAGAGTGCTAGAAAATATAAAATTTCAGGATTTTGGAATTGCATTTACTTAGTATTTTGCAGATTTTCCATTCGATAAACTGTTGCTTATAAAAGTTCTCAAATCATCATTTGCTTTTTGTAAATCTTCGTTTCTTAGATACATCATATGGCCACTTCTGTATCCTTTAAAATAAAATCTATCTCTCATTTTTCCACTAGGATCAGTTTTCCACATCGTATATTTTGCACCAAAATAGGTTGTGGCACCATCATAATATCCAGACTGTATGAGTACTTTTAGGTACGGATTTTGAGCCATTGCCTGTCTTAATCCTTCTCTAACATTATTGTTTCTATTGTCCCAAGGAGAAACAGAGCCGAAAACATTGTATTTAACATCGGTTTTAAAGTTTAGTTCTTCTCTGATGTAATAATTTATGGCTGGTGTAAATGAGTGTAGCCAAGAGGTTATCTCTGAGTTATATTCTGTGCTTGACCCAGATTCTCTTTTGTCTACTCCAAGATATCTAGAATCTAGTCTTCCAATTGTTTGACCTGATTTATCACGTAACAACTCTTTCCAAAAGAAACTTGGAGATACCTCCATATTGTTTTGTAATACTACTTTTGTTTTTAATCCTGAATAATACCCCATTTTTTGGGCAACTGAGTTTTTTTCTAAGTCTGAAATAAATCCTCCTTTTGAAATGGCTGGTAGTAATGTATTAATTGCAAAATCTTCGGCTTCTGGTAAAATTTCGTTTAAGTCTTTGTTTTGCAATTCAGGACTAAGCATTTTATGATACCAAGCAGCAGCTGTAAAATAAGGTAAGTTAATTGCGTAATCTACAGAACCTTCTGTTCTTAGCACTTTGTAATCTGCAGGAGAAACCATAATTACTCCATTTAAATACATCCATTGTCTGTTTTGAAGTTCTGCAGCTAAGCCCATAACTCTTGTTCCTCCATAACTTTCTCCAATAATATATTTAGGAGATTTCCATCTGTTGTTTCTAGTGATAAACGTATTTAGCCAACTTGCAAGGTATTTTACATCTGCATTAATTCCGAAAAATTGAGACTTATCTAATTTTTCTCCTTTTGCTAATACTGGTCTAGAATAGCCAGTATTTACTGGGTTTACATAAACAATATCAGCTACATCTAATATTGAATTAGGATTGTCTTTTACGCCATAAGGTTGCACAGGAAATCCTTCATCATCAATTTTTAGAACTTTTGGTCCAGTATATGCGATATGCATCCAAACTGATGCAGAACCTGGTCCACCATTAAAAGACATAATGATAGGTCTGTTTTCATCATTTTTAACATCGATTC
Organism: Polaribacter sp. P097; assembly: GCF_036864555.1. Taxonomy (NCBI): domain Bacteria; kingdom Pseudomonadati; phylum Bacteroidota; class Flavobacteriia; order Flavobacteriales; family Flavobacteriaceae; genus Polaribacter; species Polaribacter sp. P097. The sequence goes on from NZ_JAZETJ010000002.1 coordinate 238,437, forward strand.
TTTTGTAGTAAGTATAATATAAAGAGGCTATAATTTTTCCATTATCATTCCAAACAGGTTGCATGCCTGTTGTGGCTTTATAAGGTACAGTTTTACCTTTAATTACTACAGAGTTGGTAGTAACAACCATGGTGTCTAAAGGTATTCTATGATCTTGGGCCTGGTAAGAAAAGTGTACAGTTAGCGCTATTAAAAAGATTATTTTTTTCATAATGAATTAGATTAGAGAATCTAATTTATTACAAATAAAAAGAACTAAAAAAACTTGTTAACTACTTATTAAAACTTTTCGAAAACACCTAAACCAAATAACGCAAAGTCATATTTTACTGGATCTTTAGCATCTAATTTGCGAAGATTTTTATCAAGCTCTGTTAATGCTTTCCAATCATTTTGTTTTCTGGTAAGCAACTTTAGTTTTCTGGCTACATTCCCTGAATGCACATCTAATGGGCAAGAAAGGTTTGCAGGATTATGGCTAGGCCAAATTCCGAAATCTACTCCAGCCTTGTCATTTCTTACCATCCATCTTAAAAACATATTAATGCGTTTTGCTGCAGAATTTTTTAAAGGATCTGAAACATGTTTTAAGGTTCTACTTTCATGATTTATTTCAAAAAACAATTGTTTAAAACTATGGATGGCAGTTTGATAATTATTTGAATTATCTTTAATTTTCAGCGCACTTTCTAGCCCATTATGGTTCTTGTAAATATGTTTCAGTGATTTTATAAATTGCTTAAAATCAGTTGAATTGTAGGTTCTGTGAACAAAGTTATTTAAGTTTTCTAAATCTTTTTCTTCGTGATTTATTACAAAATCATAAGGAGCATCATCTAACAAATGCATCATTTTTTTTGCATTTTTGATGATCATTGTTCTGTTACCCCAAGAAATGGTTGCAGCTAAAAAACCAGCAATTTCAATATCTTCTTTTTTATGAAATAAATGTGGAATTTGTATCGGATCAGATTCAATAAACTTTGGATTGTTGTACTTCTGAACTTTTTCGTCTAAGAAAATTTTTAAATCTTTTTTCCTCATTTAACTAGTAAGTTGAAAAAGAAACAAGCATTAAAATAGCGTTATAACAGCCATGCAAAGCCATGCTCCAAATCAAACCAAAGCGTATTCTGATAAATCCGAAATAACCACCAACTAGCAATTGAGGTAAAACTAAAATCGGTGAAAGAAGCAGAACATTGGTAGTGATATCAAAATTTGTGATATGAACTAAACCAAATAAAATGGTAAAAACATAAAAAGCAATTCTAAATTGATTCTTCTTTTTAAAAGCTGTTAAAGGTGCTCTAAATATTAATTCTTCAAAAACTGGGGCTATAATTGCTGCAAATAAAAATATGATGGGTTTAGAAAGTTTCTTCATTAAATCTTCCATAGCATGGTCTTGCATGTCTACAAATCCTAAACTCTCAATAAGAATAAAAAGAGGTGATATTAAGAAACCAGTTGCCAAACATATTAATAATAATGAAATGAATTTTTTAATTCTATAACTAAAATCAATATTTTGGTCTTCTTCAAGAATTGGGTTCTTAAAATAAATAAAAAGCTCTTTTAGAGTTTCGATCATAAAATTATGTTGGGTTATTAAGATATTTTACCATCTTTCATTGTTAATTTTTTATCAGCCATATTTGCAAGTTCTTCATTATGAGTTACTAAGACAAAAGTTTGACCAAATTCGTCTCTTAGTTTAAAAAAGAGTTCATGAAGATTTTTAGCAGAAGTACTATCTAAATTTCCACTAGGTTCATCTGCCAAAACAATAGATGGATTATTAATTAAAGCTCTAGCTACAGCAACTCTTTGCTGCTCACCACCAGAAAGTTCGCTAGGTTTATGGTTTATTCTATGTGACAAACCCAAAAATGTTAGTAATTCCTTGGCTCTGTTTTCTACATCTTTCTTTTCTTTTTTTGCAATAAATCCAGGAATACATACATTCTCTAAGGCAGTAAATTCTGGCAATAGTTGGTGGAATTGAAATATAAAACCTATATGTTCATTTCTAAATTTAGAAAGTGCTTTGTCGCTTAAATTTTTTAAAGAAGTATTATTGATTTGTAACTCGAAATCTTGCTCTTTAATAGGTTGATCTAAAGTACCTAAAATCTGTAAAAGCGTAGTTTTGCCAGCTCCTGAAGGCCCAACAATGGCTACAATTTCTCCTTTCTTAATTTCTAAATCTAAGCCTTTTAAAACTTCTACATCACCATAATATTTATGGATGTTTTTTGTAATTATCATAGGTTTTATATCGAAATACGAATTTATGAAAAAACGGATATACTTTTATTGTATACCCGTTTTTATTTAAAGTTGGGGAACCTTATTTAAAATATTTTCTTCAATTTATTGTAATCAATAAAATATACAAATCGAACTGAAAATGTATGTCTTTGTGATTGTTCAAATAAATTGTCTAGATTTTCAAAAAAAGTAAGCTCAGATTGTGTATCTAAATTAAATATTGAATTTCTATAAAAAGCTATTAATTGACTTCCAGGTGCAAATTGCCAAATGTAATTTAAGTCTAAATTCCAGCTATTGAAGTTTACATCTTCGCCAATATATGAGTTATTCTCATCTAAACCACCTTCACTATTTAAATTGTAATATGCATTATATTTTACATCACTCCAATAATGTCTAAAGCTTAATGATAAAGAAGAATTTGTACTGAAGCTGTATTTTCCTGAAATAGTATTGGTATAACTTTTACGATCTCTCATTCCAAAAATAATATTGTTTGATGTTTCATCTACATAACCTTGATCGTCATTTGTTTTATTATAATTCAAACGATAACGTAATGAAAATTGATTGTTAAAACGATATCTAGGAGCAAGGCTAAACCCAAAACCTTGCTTTGGGTTGTTGGTATAACCTGAATAATATCCATTTGCGTTTAAAGCTAATTTTTTTTGAGAGTTGGTAGAAATATAACCATTAACATTCATTCTTTCTGGTTGTAAAAAATATACTCCACTAGTAGTTCCTTGTCTTGGTTCAAAAAAGTCTTTTTGTTCAGAGCCATAATTTAAGTTTCCACCAAAAGAGAATCTTTTAACAGTTTGTGCATTGTAGTTTAAACCAGAATTGAATCCTGTAAATAAGCCAGAGAAATGTTGAAAATTGGTTTGGCTATAAAAATTGAAATTATACCTATTAAAATTTTTGGTGGGTTGTAAAGTTCGCCAACCTGCATTGTTATAAAAGGTTTGTTGGTCATTACTAAATAGAATTCCTAAATCGTTCGGATTAAAATCTTTGTTTTCAAAATTATAACCTAACTCCCAATACCAATGTCCAGAATTGTATCCAAAACTGTTGTCAAAAGTGTAACCTGTATTTGGATTATTCACATCATCAGAAATATTACTCATTCTAAAAGAACCATCAACATTGTATTTACTATCCTTGGTTTCTATATGCCAATCTAAGGCAGTTACATTTGCATCTCTAAATCTACCATCTCTTGTAACATTTGTATTAATTAAGGATACAGTAGAGTTTTGGTTGAATTGCTGATCTAACACCAAAATATTGTAGTTGGTAAAAGGATCTATGACTTCCTCTCTTACATCACCTGTAGCGTTATCTCTAATAGTTGCATTTGTTTTTTCTGTAATGGCATTAAAAAAACCAATACCTAGCCCTTTTTTGGTTCTTCCAGATATTTTAATTGCATTAATCATAGTTACTTTTCTAGGATAATCTATAATTTCTTCATCAGCAGTTAAAGTACTAGAAACATTAAATTGATCAATTGGGGCAGCACCAATTCTTCTCGAGTAAAATAAGTTGGCAATATTAAAGAGTTCTGTACCTTCAGTAAAAAACTGTCTTTGTTCTGTAAATCGCTGTTCAAAAGGCCCAAGATTTAGTACAACATCATCAAAACCAACTTGACTAAAATCTGGAATTAAAGTAGCATCTAATGTAAAGTTTTCTGTAATACCATATTTAATATCCATTCCAACACTCCAGTCAAACTCAGTATTTCCTTCAAAAGTATTGGTGGTGGCTGAAGCATATGGGTATAAATTTAATCTTGTTGATGGTTTTATGTTTCTAAAATCTTCAATAAGACCATCATATTGTGTCCATCTTCCTACAGAATTATCAATATGCGTCCAAGTATGTTGTTCGTTTAATTTTTCGAGTCTTCTGTGAAAATTAAATCCCCAAGATTGTACAGGTCTATTTGCAAAACGAATAGCTCTGTAGGGTATTTCTATTTCTGCATTCCAACCTTTATCTGTAATTACAGCAGCACTTGCCCAAACTGCACTCCAATTAAAATCTTCATTTCCGTTAGAAATTTTTGCATCTAATTGGTTACCTGTTGCTTGTACTATAAACTCAAAAGGATTTTGGCCATCATCATTTGGGTTTATTGTTATTAGAAAAAAATCTGCAATGGAAAAATTGTCTCTAACTGCAAATTCTTTTGGTATACCTTCAGGATCAGGATCTAGCATTTCTGCAGAAATATATACTGCATCATCATCATAAACAACTCTAACTGTAGTTTGATATTCTGCAGGAACTAAAACTCCGTTTGCAGGTCTAAAAATTACAAAGTCTGTAGCTAATTCAGCATTTTTCCAAGCCTCATCATTTAAAACACCATCAATTTTAGGTGCTTTTGCAACTCTTGTAGTTTTAATTGTTTTTCTTTCCTTTTGATTTTGTGCATTTACCTGTTGCAATAGAAATACTGCAAAAAGAAGCATAGAAATTTTTTGTAACATGTATTTTTTGGTTGATTTGTTGTTACGCTATCTTAAAATTAAAAGGAGGATTTTAAAGTAATTGTAACTATGAGTAAAGACACTCTAATATTTCAAGTGTGACAAAAATGGACTGTTAATTAATTCTTAAAAGCATATTAAAATAATTTTCAGAGGCATTTTCAGTATCATTTTAACAAAATCTACTTGCAGAATTCTAGAAAATAATAAGAATTGATTTTATTTTATTTTTTTTAAAAAACTTTAGTTGCTTTCTCTATTGAATTTGTATTTTTGTTTACGTTTTTTAAAAGGATACAAATGAACTTACACGAATATCAAGGAAAAGAAATATTAAATAGTTTTGGTGTTAGAATTCAAAGAGGAATTGTAGCAAGTACACCAATTGAAGCTGTTGCAGCTGCTAAGAAATTAACTGAAGAAACAGGCACAGGTTGGCATGTTATTAAAGCTCAGGTTCATGCAGGTGGGCGTGGAAAAGGTGGTGGAGTAAAACTAGCTAAGAATTTGGAGCAAGTAGAAAGCATTGCTGATGATATTTTAGGTATGATGTTGATTACACCTCAAACTTCTGCAGAAGGTAAGTTGGTAAATCAAGTTTTAGTTGCTGAAGATGTATATTATCCTGGAGATTCTGAGCCAGAAGAATATTATATGTCTGTTTTATTAAATAGAGCAACTGGTAAAAACATGATTATGTATTCTACAGAAGGTGGAATGGATATTGAAACTGTTGCAGAAGAAACTCCGCATTTAATTTTTACAGAAGAAATAGATCCGTTATTAGGTTTAATGCCATTTCAAGCAAGAAAAGTTGCTTTTAACTTAGGTTTATCTGGTACAGCATTTAAAGAAATGACAAAATTTGTTTCTGCTTTATATACTGCATATATCAAATCAGATTCTTCAATGTTTGAAATTAATCCAGTATTAAAAACTTCTGATGACAAAATAATGGCTGTTGATGCTAAAGTTTCTTTAGATGAAAATGCATTATTTAGACATAAAGATTATGCAGCAATGCGTGATTTAAGAGAGGAAAATCCTATTGAGGTAGAAGCTAAAGCTGCTGGTTTAAACTATGTAGATTTAGATGGTAATGTTGGTTGTATGGTTAATGGTGCTGGTTTAGCAATGGGTACTATGGATTTAATTAAAGAATCTGGAGGAGAGCCTGCTAACTTTTTAGATGTAGGTGGTACTGCAGATGCACAAAGAGTTGAAACTGCTTTTGGTATCATATTAAAAGATGAAAACGTAAAAGCAATTTTAGTAAATATTTTTGGTGGTATTGTACGTTGTGATAGAGTAGCGCAAGGTGTTGTAGATGCTTACCAAAGTATGGGAGATAAGATTACAGTTCCAATTATTTGTAGATTACAAGGTACTAATGCTAAAGAAGCAAAAGAATTAATAGACAATTCTGGAATGGAAATTATTTCTGCTACAGAATTTCAAGAAGCAGCAGATAAAGTTGCTGAAGTTTTAGAAGCTTAATATTTAAGTTTATACAAAATAAAAAACCTCGCTTTTGCGAGGTTTTTTATTTATGAGATATTCTGTTTTAAACTTGCTCTTTTAAAACTGCAATTTCATCTCTTAATTGTGCTGCTACAATAAAGTCTAAACTTTTAGCTGCAGCTTCCATTTGTTTACGTTTTTTACGAATTCTATCTTGTATTTCTTCTTTAGGTAAGTATTGTAATTCTTGTTCTGCAGCTTTTGTAATGGCATTATCATAATGATAACTAGAAACAGCAGATTTGGTTAAAGTATCTTCAATTTTCTTATTAATTTGTGTAGGTACTTTATTATGTTTGGTGTTGTAAGCAATTTGAATTTCTCTTCTCCTCTCTGTTTCATCAATGGTTTTTTGCATACTGTCAGTAATTTTATCAGCGTACATAATCGCCAAACCATTTACGTTTCTTGCAGCTCTACCAACAGTTTGCGTTAACGATTTATTGTTACGTAAGAAACCTTCTTTATCAGCATCCAAAATGGCTACTAAAGACACTTCTGGTAAATCTAACCCTTCTCTTAAAAGGTTTACACCAATTAAAACATCAAACAAACCTTTACGCAAATCTTGCATTATTTCTACACGTTCAAGAGTATCTACATCAGAATGTATGTATCTACAACGAATATCAACCCTAGTTAAATATTTTGTTAACTCTTCAGCCATACGTTTCGTAAGTGTTGTTACTAAAGTACGCTCGTCTTTTTCTACCCTAACTTGAATTTCTTCGATTAAATCATCTATTTGATTTAAGCTCGGTCTTACCTCAATAGGTGGATCTAATAAACCTGTTGGTCTAATTATTTGCTCTACAAAAACGCCTTCTGATTTTTGCAATTCATAATCTGCAGGTGTTGCAGAAACAAATATGGTTTGATTTTGTATGGCTTCAAACTCATTAAACTTTAAAGGTCTATTATCCATAGCTGCAGGCAATCTAAAACCATATTCAACTAAGTTTTCTTTTCTACTTCTATCTCCACCATACATGGCATGTGTTTGTGGCACTGTAACATGACTTTCATCTATTACCATTAAGTAATCATCAGGAAAGTAGTCTAATAAACAGAAAGGTCTTGTGCCTGGTTCACGTCCATCTAAATAGCGAGAATAGTTTTCAATACCAGAACAATACCCCAATTCACGAATCATTTCTAAATCGAATTCGGTTCTTTCTTCTAATCGTTTTGCTTCTAGAGGTTTCCCTATTTCTTTAAAATAGTTTACCTGTTTTACCATATCTTCTTGTATCTGATGAATAGCATCTTGCAATACATCAGGAGAGGTAACAAATAAGTTTGCAGGATATATGGTTAAATATTCAAATTTTTCAATTACAGTATTATTCTCTAAATCAAAAGCTTCAATTTCTTCTATTTCGTCACCAAAAAAATGAACACGATATCCATTATCACCATAAGAGGGGTATATAGTTACAACATCACCCTTTACTTTAAATTTTCCGCTTTTTATTTCAATTTCGGTTCTAGAATACAAACTAGTAACCAATTGATGTAAAAATGTGGTTCTCGATATTTGTTGACCAACTCTAACAGGAATAACATTTTTCTTAAATTCAGTAGGATTTCCAATACCATACAAACAAGAAACTGATGCTACTACCAAAACATCTCTTCTACCTGAAAGCAGAGAGGAAGTAGTGCTTAAACGCAAACGCTCAATATCTTCATTGATTGATAAATCTTTTTCGATATACGTACCTGAAACAGGAATGTAAGCCTCTGGTTGATAATAATCATAGTAAGAAACAAAATATTCCACGGCATTTTCTGGAAAAAACTGTTTGAACTCAGAATACAATTGTGCAGCCAAAGTTTTATTGTGAGCCAAAACCAAGGTTGGTTTTTTTACCTCTTTTACAACATTAGCAATGGTAAAGGTTTTACCTGAACCTGTAACCCCTAAAAGTGTTTGAAATTTCTCATTTTGTTTAACACCTTCAGAAAGTTGTTTTATTGCTTCTGGTTGATCTCCAGTAGGAGAAAATTCCGATTTTATCTTAAATTGCATACTGTAAAAATACGCATACTTAAAGACTATAAAAAATAGAAAATTTTAAAATTGACGTTAAATTTTGATAGGCATTCGAATTGTTTTATTTTAGAGTATGGATTTATTTTCTTCAGAAAAAATTAAGAATATTTTACCATTTGATGGTGTAACCAATTATCATGGTATTGTATTAAATAAAGAGCAATGCGATTTTTATTTTGACGTATTAATGCAGAAAATCAATTGGAAAAATGACGAAGCTATTATTTTTGGCAAACGCATTATCACTAAAAGAAAAGTAGCTTGGTATGGAGAATCAGAATATTCTTACACCTATTCTAAAGTTACCAAAAAGGCAAATCTGTGGATTAAGGAGTTGTTAGATTTGAAAGATATTGTTGAAAAAGAAAGTAATGAAACGTATAATTCTTGCTTACTGAATTTATATCATTCAGGAGATGAAGGCATGGCTTATCATTCAGATGGAGAAAAAATGATGAAAAAAGATGGTGCAATAGCTTCTTTATCTTTAGGGGCTGAGCGTAAATTTTCTTTTAAACATAAAGAAAATAAACAAAGAATAGATATTGTTTTAGAAAGAGGCAGTTTGTTAGTTATGAAACAGGGAACACAAACAAATTGGTTGCATAGATTACCACCCACTAAAAAAGTAAATTCACCTCGAATTAATTTAACCTTTAGAACAATAGAATTATAACTGTTTGTCTATTTTTGCACAAAATATTTTCTTTGGATACTAACAATCAAAAATCTACAAACCTAAATAAGTACATCAGTTCATCTGGAATTTGTTCTAGAAGAGAGGCTGAAAAATTTATTAAAGAAGGTAGAGTAACTCTTAATGGTAAACCTACACAACTTGGCAATAGAGTAACTAAGAATGATATTGTAAAACTAGATGGTAGAGTAGTAAAACCAAAAGATGTAACGATTTACATTGCCTTAAATAAACCAGTAGGTATTGTTTCTACCACAGATGGTAGAGAACCAAATAATATTGTAAAGCACATTAATTATCCTGAGCGTTTATTTCCTATAGGACGTTTAGATAAACCCTCTGAAGGCTTAATTTTTTTAACCAATGATGGTGATATTGTAAATAAGATTTTAAGAGCAGGTAACAATCACGAAAAGGAATATTTTGTTACTGTAAACAAATCAATCACAGAAGATTTTATAGAAAAAATGGGGAATGGAATTCCTATTTTAGGAACAGTTACTCAAAAGTGTTTGGTAGAAAAAGTAAACGATAAAATCTTTAAAATAATTCTTACTCAAGGTTTAAATAGGCAAATTCGAAGAATGTGTGAATATTTAGACTATGAAGTTACCAAGTTAAAGCGAACAAGAATAATGAATGTAGAGTTGGGTTATCTACAAACTGGAGATTGGCGTGAATTAACTGAAGAAGAGATGAATGAAATTAATAAAATGATTTCAACATCATCTAAAACAGAAGAAGCTTCTAAAATTAAAGAAAAGCCTAAAGCTAAAAAGCCAAAAAAGAAACTGGCACCTGCCAAAAACGATTTTAATAAAAAGAGCGCCTCTTTTAGAAAATCATCACCCAAAAATAAAAGAAAAAACACCTCATTTTCTTCTAAAAGAAAAAGGAGGTAAGTAAATCTAAATCCATTTTAAAATTAGGATTTATTTAATTTTTCAATTCTTAAATAGTACTATCTTTGCCCACAATGAAATTCGATTTAAAACTTACAGATCCTAAAAGTCAAGCTAGAGCAGGATCTATTACTACAGCTCATGGAGTTATTGAGACTCCTATTTTTATGCCTGTAGGCACAGTTGGTACTGTAAAAGGTGTTCATCAAACTGAGTTAAAAAATGATATCAATCCAGATATTATTTTAGGTAACACCTATCACTTATATTTAAGACCGAAGTTAGACATTTTAGAAAAAGCTGGTGGTTTGCATAAGTTCATGAATTGGGATAGAAATATCTTAACAGATTCTGGTGGTTACCAAGTTTATTCTTTGTCTGGTAGAAGAAAAATTAATGAAGAAGGTGTAAAGTTTAAAAGTCATATTGATGGTTCTATGCACTTTTTTACGCCAGAAAATGTAATGGAAACACAGAGAACTATTGGTGCAGATTTCATTATGGCTTTTGATGAGTGTACACCTTATCCTTGTGATTATAATTACGCAAAACGATCTATGCATATGACACATAGATGGTTAAAAAGATGTATAAATCATTTAGATGGTTTGCCATACAAATATGGTTTTGAGCAAACTTTTTTGCCAATTGTTCAAGGAAGTACATATAAAGATTTAAGAAGGCAATCTGCTGAATACATTGCAAATTCAGATCAAAAAGCGAATGCAATTGGTGGTCTTTCTGTTGGTGAGCCTGCAGAAGAAATGTATGCAATGACAGAGGTTGTTACAGAAATTTTACCAGAAGATAAGCCTCGTTATTTAATGGGTGTAGGTACGCCAATTAATATTTTAGAAAATATTGCCTTAGGTATTGACATGTTTGATTGTGTTATGCCTACTAGAAATGCAAGAAATGGTATGTTGTTTACTGCTCATGGCTCAATAAACATCAAGAATAAGAAGTGGGCAGAAGATTTTTCGCCAATAGATGAAATGGGTATTACTTCTGTTGATACTATGTATTCTAAAGCTTATTTACGTCACTTATTTGTGTCTAAAGAAATGTTAGGTAAACAAATAGCATCTATACACAATTTAGGTTTTTATGTTTGGTTAACTCGTGAAGCAAGAAAACATATTATTGCTGGTGATTTTAGAGAATGGAAAGATATGATGGTTAAACAAATGGATAAACGTTTGTAATTTGAAGATTTTAGATTGGTACATATTAAAACGATTTTTGGTAACCTTTTTGTTTACCTTGTTAATATTGATTCCAATTGCTATTGCTATTGATATAGCAGAGAAAATAGATAATTTTTTAGAGCATCAAGATTTAGGTTTTCTACAAATTGTAGATGAGTATTACATCAATTTTATAATTTATTACGCCAACACTTTTATGCCATTGGCGTTGTTTATTGCTGTAATTTTATTTACCTCTAAACTATCTAACAACACTGAAATTATTGCAATTAACAATGCTAAAATTTCATTTACGCGATTTTTATTTCCTTATTTTATAGGCGCTACATTAATTACCTTATTGTCATTGGCAATGAATCATTTTGTGGTTCCAAGTAGTAGTAAAATTCGAAAGAAATTTGAACTAACTTATATTAAAAATAAGCGTCAGAATCAAGAGTTTAAATACATAAGCGATTTTAGTTTACAACTCACAGATAGTACCTATATTTTTATTAGAAATTTTAACACGCAAAGTAATGCTGGTTATGATTTTACATCTGAAGTTTATGATGGTTTAACAATGAAATCTAAATTGGTAGCAGACAATATTAGGTATAATGATAAAGATTCTACTTTCGCACTTCAAAACTGGAGGTTAAGAAAAATTTACGATGATAAAGACAGTATATTTTCAGGTAATAAAATAGATACTGTATTTAATTTTACACCTAGAGATTTGATATATAAATCGGCTTTGTCTCAAGAAATGCCTTCTGATGAATTGCTAAAATTTATTGAAATTTCAGAAAAAAGGGGAGTTAAAAATTTGAATGCTTACCTAGTAGAATTTCATAAAAGAACTAGTTTGCCAATAGCTTCTTATGTACTTACCATAATTGCAGTAGCTTTAGCATTTAGAAAGAGAAGAGGAGGTACAGGAGTAAATTTAGCAATAGGTGTAGGTATGATGTTCATCTATGTTTTTCTTTTAAAAATATCGGAAGTCTTAGGTGCTGTAGCAGGTGTTAACTCATTTATATACGTTTGGATGCCAAATATCTTTTTTGGTTCTATTGCACTTTATCTTTATTTAAATGCAAGAAAATAAGCTTAAAAATTACCTTTTACTTCATTTTATAGTATTTATTTGGGGCTTTACTGCCATTTTAGGAGCATTAATCACTATTGATGCTATTCCTTTAGTTTTCTTTAGAATGGGTTTGGCTGTTCTATTTATAGCTCTCTACTTTTTAATAAAGAAAAAGTCTTTTTATTTAGATAAAACAGGTGTGTTTAAGTTTTTAATAACAGGAGTAATTATTGCCACTCACTGGATTTTCTTTTTCAAAGCCATAAAAGTATCTAACGTTTCTGTTGCCTTGGTTACTATGAGTACAGGTGCTTTCTTTACTTCTTTAATAGAACCTGTTTTTTTTAAAAGAAGAATTAAATCCTTAGAATTAATTCTTGGGCTTTTTGTAATTGTAGGCTTATATATCATTTTTAATTTTGAGAGCCAATATCAACTAGGTATTATTTATGCCCTAATTTCTTCATTTCTAGGTTCACTGTTTGCAGTGTTAAATGGCCTGTTTGTTAAAAAATATGATGAGAATAGAATATCTCTTTATCAGCTTTTATTCGGAACTTTATTTGTGTTTATTTATCTAGTAATTAATGGCCAGATAACACTAGAATTTTTTGCTTTACAAAAGATGGATTGGTTCTATCTCTTTGTATTAAGCAGCATTTGTACTGCCTATGCTTTTATAGCTTCTGTTAAGGTTATGAAATACATATCTCCTTATACAGTAATGCTTACCATCAATTTAGAACCAATTTATGCTATTATTTTAGCCCTATTTATTTTTGGTGATAAAGAAAAAATGAATCCAGAATTTTACTTGGGTGCAGCCATTGTTTTAAGTGTCGTTTTAGCAAATGGGGTTATTAAAAACCAAGCAACTTTAAAACAAAAGTTGAAGCGAAAGGTGGGCTCAAAAAAGTAATTCCTTTTGGTGTAAAAAAGCAAATTTTGTAGTATGTTTGTTTATTCTATTAACTAAATCAAAATAACTAAAAATGGAATATTTAGATTTTGAAATGCCGATTAAAGAGCTTGAAGATCAATTAGAAAAGTGTCAGATAATTGGTGAAGAAAGTGATGTTGATGTTACTGCAACTTGCAAAAAGATTGAGAAAAAACTAGTGGACGCTAGAAAAAATATATATAAAAACTTAACTCCTTGGCAAAGAGTTCAATTATCTAGACACCCAAATAGACCTTATACTTTAGATTATATTAAAGCAATTTGTGGAGATACTTTTATGGAGCTTCATGGAGATAGAAATGTAAAAGATGACAAAGCCATGATTGGTGGTTTAGGTAAAATCGGTGATCAATCTTTTATGTTTATTGGGCAACAAAAGGGCTTTAATACTAAAACACGCCAATACAGAAATTTTGGTATGGCAAACCCAGAAGGATATCGTAAAGCTTTACGTTTAATGAAAATGGCAGAGAAGTTTAGTATTCCTGTTGTTACTTTATTAGATACACCTGGAGCTTACCCTGGTTTAGAAGCAGAAGAAAGAGGGCAAGGTGAAGCTATTGCTAGAAATATCTTAGAAATGACTCGTTTACAAACACCTATTATTACAATTGTAATTGGTGAAGGAGCTTCTGGAGGTGCATTAGGAATAGGAGTAGGAGATAGAGTATATATGATGGAAAATACATGGTATACTGTTATATCACCTGAATCTTGTTCATCAATTTTATGGAGAAGTTGGGAATTTAAAGAGCAAGCAGCAGAAGCTTTAAAATTAACAGGTTCAGATATGAAGCGTTTAAAGTTAATAGACGCTATTATTAAAGAACCAATTGGAGGTGCACATTCAGATAGAGAAGGGGCTTTTAAAGCTGTAGAACAGCAAATAGTAAAAGCTTTTGATCAACTTAAAGATTTAACTCCTGCAGATTTAGTGTCTAAAAGAATGGACAAATATGCAGATATGGGTGTATATAAAGAATAGGTTAAAATAATCTAACATAAAAAAAGCGAAATTCTATTTAGAATTTCGCTTTTTTTGTACATCCAATTTTTAGTAAATCCACAGTTGAATTGCATTCGTCTTTAGTAAATTGTTATTCAACTTCGATGCTAGTTGTAAACTTTATTTGGATTGTATCTTTGATTAAAAGTAAAAGATATCAAAGTTAATTATCTGATACTTATTCATTAATCCCTAAATATTGAGTTATGTTTAAAAGCACGTTACAACAGATTTTTCTATTTTTAGTTACCCTTAGTTTAGTTTATTATTCTGGTAAACACTTAATGTCTCAGAATGGATTAGAATCATTTTTAGATTTTGGAGTTGGTATGGTTTTCTTCTTTTCTTTTATCTTTTTTATGAATTATTTCTTAAGATTAGGCAGCAAACTAGTTAGTTCTGTTTCGTATTAAATACCCAAAGAGGTAAAAAGGTTTTTTAAATTAGGATCTGAAGGCCTAGGTGCATTGGCATCAACAATATTACCCTTTGGATCTATCAAAATAAACCTTGGAATGGTATTTATTTTATACGCTCTTTGAAAAGAAAAGTCTTTTCCAGACCATAAGTGAACACCACTCATATTTTTGTCTTTTACAAAGTTTCTCCATTTTTTTTCTGCGGCTTCCCAAGATCCACCACTTCTTTGAGATTCGTCTGTAGAAATACTTACAAAAGCAATGTTTTTATTTTTATACTCCTCTTCTAATTTCTGCAAGTAAGGAATTTGCTGAATACAAGGACCACACCAAGTTGCCCAAACATCTATGTAAACAAACTTTCCTTTAAATGAACTTAAAGACTTTGTACCACCTTTAATATCTACATAATCTGTAAATACTGGTGATGGATTTCCTTTACCCATGGTTAAGTTTTCTTGAAAAGCATTCTCGAAATAAGCAACCATTTGTTCATTTTGTTTTTTTATAGAAGCATAGAAGGCAGAATCTAAGTTATTGTAAGAGTTTAAAATACTGTCATATTCAAACTTTATTTCATTTACTCTTTTTTTAAATGCAGCTTCTTCTAGTTCTATAACATCTTGTGGATTTCCTATACTTTGACTTTGTTGTATTTGAGCTAATACAAAGTTGCTGTTCTCAGCTCCTTTGCCAGAAAAGATAAAACTTTCCATAAATTGATCTGCATCACCTTTTAAAGTAATATCATAACCGTTTTTTAGAAATATAGGTGCTCTATTGTTAGGATTTGTAAAAAGCGTGTAGATCTCACCTTTGCTAGTGTTTAATTTTAAAGTATCATTAAATACACCATACTCATCTATCTTAATTTCTTTAAGAACACCAGTATTGTTAGCAATAGATAAAATGGTGTCTTTACTATTTTCTAAACTTCCTGAAAGCGTTACAAAATTATTTTCTGTTGGGTTTGCACATGCAGTTAATAGAAGTGCACTAAAGGCTAGGAGTATAAATTTATTCATCTTTATATTTATATAGGCTACAAATATAAAATTTTGGAAGCAGATATTGGCTATTTGTTGGCTTTATAAGAGGTATAAAAAAGTAAGCGTCGTTTTAAATTAAAAAACGACGACTTACCAAGTAAACTAATAAAACCAAGTATTAGTATAATTATTAGAGTTAGCTATTCTAATAAAGTTGTTATAAAATTAAATATTGTTATTGATAAAGTGATGATAATTTTTACAAGTGATAATCCTTTTACAAAGCTCATTTTTGGTTGGTTTAAAGAAATCTAAAGGCTTAAAATAAGCCCTTAGAAAACTATTTTGGTTGATTGATAATTTTATTAATTGGCTGAAATACTTCCACCAGAAGTGGATGATTTTTGAACATTTTTTGGTTTTCCTTTATAATCAATATCTCCACCACTTGTTGCTCTAGCATCTAAGCTTACAGAAGCATATATGTTAATGTCTGCTCCACTAGTAACGTTTACAGTTACATTTTCACTTCTTAATCCATAAGCTTCTATAGATGCACCACTTGTTGCGCTAGAAGTATGGTTAATTGTAGACCCATTTAACTCTATATCAGATCCGCTTGTTGCAGTGCTTATCACCGAATTTGCATTTAATTCAATATCTATATCTGCACCACTAGTACAAATTACATTGATATTTTTTACATTTAATTCTTCTTCAGTAACAACATCAGCACCACTTGTAGCTACTAAGCTAGTTAAGTCTTTTACAGTTACATAAACTTTTTTAGCCTTTGCATTCCAAATATTCTTATCTGAATAAATTTTTAATTCACCATTTTCAACTTCAGTAAAAATAATTTCATGCAAATTTTCATCTGCTTCTAAGGTAATTTTATTTTCATTGCCTTGAGACAAATACAGATCTAAGCCAGTACTAACTTTAATTTTAGTAAAGTCTTCAGATACAGTTCTGTCTGCAACTTCTACATTTTTATTTCCGTTAACACTATTCATCATGTTCATATTACATGAGCTAAGCATTAAGGTTACTGCTAAAAAGAATACGATTTGTTTTGATATAGATTTCATAATAGTTGATTTTTAT
Source organism: Polaribacter sp. P097 (assembly GCF_036864555.1). Taxonomy (NCBI): domain Bacteria; kingdom Pseudomonadati; phylum Bacteroidota; class Flavobacteriia; order Flavobacteriales; family Flavobacteriaceae; genus Polaribacter; species Polaribacter sp. P097. Next base: position 255,156 of record NZ_JAZETJ010000002.1, read on the forward strand.
TTGGTTACGAGTCAAATGTCTCACAATAGACGCTAATTATTAAAGAAAAGTTGCCCAGTTGTAGAATTAAAGTACTGAAGTGTTAAATCACTTCAATACTTTTCTCTTTTACAATAATTTCTATCTTATCATCTTCATTTTTTTCCTCTTCGTTTATTATATCTACTTTCGAATTCGAAATACAGTCTGTACAATCTAAGGTAGTTTCTGTCATAATAAAGTGGTGTTTAGCCATGTCTCTATCTCTAATATCTCCTGTATTTTCTACATCATATAAGAAATTACGAGTACTATTATCAAAATAGACAATTACACCTTCTGGAATAAAAATGGCAATGTTAATTTTCTCTTCTTTCCAGATATTTTTAAAATCAGATAAGAAATAAGCATCTAATACAATAGTGTTGTCTACAATCTCAAAGTCATATTCTATTTTTTTAGAATTGTTTTTGGCAGATACTTTATTTCTACCTCTAGATTCTTTTTGAATAATCATATAACTTTTATCAGAATTACTTTTTTCTACATTTACATTGATGTAACTAGAGTAAACTTTCTTTTCGCCATCAATTAAAATTTCTTCTTTGCTAGAACTTCTTCTTAAGTTATGACGATAAAGTATAGTATCATCATTTATCATTTTAATAGCTAAAGTATCTTGTGCAACAAAGTTTAATTCATTTTTTTCTGTTGATATTCCATAGTTTGAGTGTGAAGATCCAAACTCAATTCCAGTAAATATCATCGCTAATAAAGATAAAATCCAAATACCTAAAAGTGTTAATGATGTTGGCTTATTCAGTTTTTGTACGTTACTAGATAATATTCTAAGACCTAGAATAAATAATACTAAAAATGGAATACCTATTAATAAAAAAGAACATAATGTTAACAACCAAACAGGTAAAATTGCATCGTGAAAGAATGGAGGATAGGTTACAAAATCTCCATCTACATTTAACCATTCTAAGCTTCCTACAGAAAACCCTCCTATAATAAGAGATAAAATAACAGCAGCAGAAACAAAAATGATAATTACACCAATAAACTTACCAATAACTTTAAAAACGGCTAAGATAATTTTACCAATAGTGTCAAAAAAGTCACTTGCTCCATTATTTTTTGTTGTCTTTCCCGAAAATGTTTTGCTCATTTTATCAGAAAATTCGTTGGCACCTTCTTTTAACTTTTCTGATGCTTGATTGGCAACAACTCTTACATTTTCTGAAACATTGTTAAATTCTTCACGAATTTTTTTCTCAATATTATCTATGTTTACAGGCTCACCTTCCATCTGTAATTTTTCTGCGGTTGTTTTAGCTTCAGGTAATAAAATCCAAAGAATAATGTACAATATTACTCCAAAACCAGCTCCAAAAAATAGGGCTAACAAACCAAGTCTAATCCAAATAGTATCAATATCAAAATAGTGAGCAATTCCAGATGCTACACCACCCAAAAATTTATCATCACCATCTCTAAAAAGTTTTTTACCAGAGGCACTATTTCTTTTATACGAATAACTAGAATCGCTATAAGCTTCTTCAGCATCTGCATAATCTTCTGGTTGCCCCATAATTTTAATTACATCATCTATATCACCTTCATTTACTACTTGTCTAGCATCTGTAATTTTTTCAGATAAAAGTTCACTTATTCTTGCTTCTATATCTGCAATAATTTCATTTTTACCTTGAGGATCATCACTCAAAGACCTAGAAATAGACTCTAGATATCTTTTTAATTTTTGATAGGCAACTTCATCTATATGGAAGAAAAATCCGCCTAAATTTATGTTTATAGTCTTATTCATTTGTAGTTGATTTTTTGCTAGTTACTTGGTTAACTGAGTTTATTAAGCTGTTCCATGTTTTATCTAATTCTTTTAAAAACATGCCTCCATTTTCTGTTAAAACGTAGTATTTTCTTGGTGGTCCAGAGGTTGATTCTTCCCATCTATAAGTTAGTAAACCTGCGTTTTTTAAACGAGTTAATAACGGATATATGGTTCCTTCAACCACAATCATTTCTGCACTTTTAAGCGATGATAGAATTTCAGAAGTATATGCATCTCCACTATTTAATATAGATAAAATACAAAACTCTAAAACACCTTTTCGCATTTGTGCTTTTGTGTTTTCAATCTTCATGTATTGTGATTTATTTTATGAATTTTATGGTGCAAGGATATTTATAACCTTCACCTTCTTTCGCCTTTAGGCTTGCAATGATAACTAGAGCAATACCTATGATATAAATTATTGTAGCAACAGAGCCTATACCTAGAAAGCCAAAAAAGTTTGGAAAATCTATATTTAGATGAAAGTCGTTAAAACTTCTTCTAAAAAAAGAGCCAAAAGCAAAAGGTATAAAAAGAATAGAAATTAAAAATACATACAGTGTGTAGCTGATGTTAAAGTTGATGGCTTCTTTACCTTGTTCATCTAAATACAAACTTCTATCTTTTAAGGTTTGCCAAGCAATAAGGGGAGTAATGATGTTACCAAATGGAAATATAAAACCTGCAAATGCAGATATATGTATTAAAAAAGCATTGGTACTTTCGTTATTTTTTTTCATGGTTGATGATTAATATAATACTTGCTTATACAAATATATATCTTTTAAAAGGTATTATGCAATACATAGTACTATAATTAACATTTCTTTAACATTTGTACTTTTACAAATCTTAAAGTTAAAAGTGGTACATTGCTAATAAATTCAGTACTTATGAAGATTACACCGAAGAAAATTAATGCTTTTATGCTTTTTAAGCTTCCTTTAGGATATTTATCAGGCATGAGAGTTAAAGAGTTAGATAACCAAAAATGTGTAGTAACTATTAAGCACAGGTGGATGAATCAAAACCCTTTTAATAGTATGTTTTGGGCTGCACAAGGTATGGCTGCAGAAATGAGTACAGGAGTTTTGGTAATGCAAGCCATAGAAAATTCTAAAAAGAAAGTTTCGATGTTAGTAACACATCAAGATGGAATTTTTTTTAAAAAAGCTACAGGAAAAATTGTTTTTACTTGTAATAATGGTAATGAGATAAAAGATGCTATAGAAAAATCGGCAGTAACAAAAGAAGGCCAGGTTGTTAATTTGGTTGCAGAGGGTGTAAATTCAGATGGAGTAGTGGTTTCTAATTTTACGTTTCAATGGAGTTTAAAGGTGAAATCATAATTTAATAATACTATAAAAAAAGGGATCATATTTGTATGATCCCTTTTTTTTATGACAATATAGTTTAGTTAGTTTTTTACATTAAGTAAATACTTACTAAAACTCTTTCCATTAATTTTTGTGTATTTAGAGTCTATATCATAGCCCACATTCATATTAGAAATATCAAAATCACCTGATACATTCATATATTTAATATTTAAGTCTTCTTCGAAGTTTACATTTCTAAAAGATACACCGTCTTTAAACTTTGTATATTTAAAAATTGCTGAATCTTCGAATACAGAACCTGCAAAACTTACATTTCTTCTAAATTCTGAATATTTAAATGTTGAAACTTCAACAAATTTTGTGTTCTCAAAAGAAATTTCTCTATCAAATTTAGCATATTTAAAGGTAGTATCTTCAGAAAAAATACTTCCAGAAAAATCTGAATCACTATCAAAGTCAGAGTACTTAAACATTGCTTTACCTTCAAAATTACAATTGGTAAAAATAACAGACTCCTTAAAATCGGCTGTGAATGTATAACCTGAGTCTTCATCTGGTATATAAGCCAAAACATCATCTCTAAAGACACAGTTTGTAAAAGAAATTTTTACATCTATATCTTTTTCTATGGAGTTAGAGTAATTTCCATTACCCCACCAACTATTTTTCTTTTTTCTCTTTGGTAATTTCTTCAAGGCCTCCTCCATATAAGTAAAGTCTAAAGTACCAACAATAGTTTTGTTAGTGTAGTTTATATCTTTTCCGTTTGCAATGTTTTCCATAATTGTGGATGCATCAATTTTATTTTGCGCAGTTAATGAAAGTGATAAAAAAAGGATTGTAAGTAAAGTAAATTTAATTTTCATCTTGTAAAGTTTTAATCTGTTTCTATAAAGACCAATTAGAATTTGAATTGTGACAGTTGATCAAACTTTAGTTAAAAATAAATGGTTTAATTAAATTATCAAGAGATGAAAAATTCTCAAAAAGCGGAGTAAAAATTGGGATAAAAAAAAGAGACTGAAATAAATCAGTCTCTTTGTTTTATTAAATAAGTCATTCCCCCAAATCACTAATTTAATTTTTCGATTGCGAAGTTAAGAAAAATCAAATTTCTAAACAAATGTGAATCAAAGTATTTAGGAGTCTAATACTATTTAAATCGCCTTTTTAAGCTTTTTATTTATTTAAATTTAATAACCAGTTTTTAGCATTTACAAAAGCTTCTAGCCAAGGAGTAACTTCATCTTTTCTATTTGCTGGGTAATTGGCCCAATTCCATTGAAACGTAGAACGCTCTATATGAGGCATAGTTACTAAATGTCTTCCTGACTTGTCGCACATCATTGCTGTGTTAAAATCAGATCCATTTGGGTTATTAGGATATCCTTCATAACCATATTTAGCACAGATGTTATAGTTGTTTTCTGTTTCTGGCAAACTGAATTTACCTTCTCCATGAGAAATCCAAACTCCTAATTCTGAACCTGCTAATGATGACAACATTACAGAATTGTTTTCTTGAATTTTAACAGAAGTAAACGAACTTTCATGTTTTTTAGAATCGTTATGCACTAATTTTCCATGAACTTTATGATCTGGATTTATCAAGTCTAATTCCATCCATAATTGAGCACCATTACAAATACCAACAGATAAGGTATCTTCTCTTTCAAAGAAGTTTTTAAGCGCTAAATTAGCCTTTTCATTGTATTTAAAAGCACCAGCCCAACCTTTTGCTGAACCTAAAACATCAGAATTTGAAAAACCACCAACTGCACCAATAAACTGGATATCTTCTAAAGTTTCACGACCAGAAATTAAATCTGTCATGTGTACATCTTTTACATCAAAACCAGCTAAATACATGGCATTTGCCATTTCACGTTCTGAGTTAGAACCTTTTTCTCTAATGATGGCAGCTTTAGGCTTATTCTTACCAATTTTCGGTAACTTTCCTGTAAAGCTTTCTGGAAATTTATACGTTAATGGCTGCTTTTTATAATTATCAAATCTATCTTGTGCTAAGTTATTGGCAGTTTGTTTCTGATCTAATAAGAAAGATGTTTTGTACCAAACATCTCTCATTTCAGCAACATCGAAAGAGAAATTATCTTCGTTATTTTTAATAGTGATTTTACCTGAATTGTTTGCTGTACCAATAGTAAAGAATTCAATATTATTTTCTAAAAGAACTGTTTCTGCAGAAGTATCTGCTTGAAAAACAATTCCTGAATTTTCAGAGAACAAAACTTTAATAGAATCTTCTTCGTTTAAAGATGATAAATCAAAATCTGCGCCTAAATTTACATCAGCAAAACAAAGTTCTAATAGTGTAGTAATTAATCCTCCTGAAGCAACATCATGCCCAGCAACAATTTTATCATCTTTAATTAACCTTTGAATTGTATTAAAGGTATTACTAACAAACTTTGCATTTGTTACATCTGGAGCCTCATTACCAATAGCATTTAATACTTGATTGAATGAGCTACCTCCTAATTTAAAATTGTCTTGAGAAATATTTATGTAATAGATGTTTCCACCATCAACTTGTAAAATAGGTTCAACTACTTTAGTAATTTCGTTACAATTGGCAGCAGCAGAAATAATTACAGTTCCTGGAGATATTACATCTCCATCAGGATATTTTTGTTTCATTGATAAAGAATCTTTTCCTGTAGGAACATTAATTCCTAAATCAATCGAAAATTCTGAAACTGCTTTTACAGCTTTATACAAACGTGCATCTTCACCTTCATTTTTACAAGGCCACATCCAGTTTGCAGATAAAGAAACCGAGTTTAAATTATCTTTTAAAGGTGCCCAAATAATATTAGTTAATGCTTCTGTGATAGAGTTTCTACTCCCAGCTTCTGGATGAATTAAGCCAGAAATAGGAGAGTGCCCAATTGATGTTGCTACACCTTCTTTTCCATTATAATCAAGAGCCATAACTCCGACATTGTTTAACGGAATTTGTAATGAACCAACACATTGTTGTTTGGCAACTTTACCACCCACACATCTATCTACTTTATTCGTTAACCAATCTTTACAAGCTACAGCTTCTAACTGCAAAACTTGCTCTAAATAAATTTTTAAATTTTTAGATTTATATCTCGGGTTTTTATAATTTCTAACAACAGTTTTGTCTGTCATTATTGTTTTTGGTGATGAACCAAACATGTCTTCTAAAGCTAAATCCATAGGTTTTTCTCCTGTAGTTTTAGATTCAAAAGTAAACCTGTCATTACCTGTAACATCACCTACTTTATAAATTGGAGAACGTTCACGTTCAGCAATTTTTTGTAACGTTTCTATATGTTTTTCTGGTATAACTAATCCCATTCTTTCTTGAGATTCGTTACCAATAATTTCTTTTGCAGATAACGTTGGGTCTCCAACTGGTAATTTGTCTAGGTCAATTTTACCACCTGTATCTTCTACCAATTCAGAAAGACAGTTTAAATGACCTCCTGCACCATGATCGTGAATAGAAACGATGAAATTATCATCGCTCTCCACCATTCCACGAACTGCGTTTGCAGCACGCTTTTGCATTTCCGGATTTGATCTTTGTACAGCATTTAACTCAATACCTGAAGCAAATTCACCAGTATCTGCAGAAGAAACTGCAGCACCACCCATCCCAATTCTGTAGTTTTCACCTCCAAGAATTACTATTTTATCTCCTTCTTTTGGTGTATCTTTTAGTGCTTGGTCTGCTTTACCATAACCAATACCACCTGCTTGCATAATAACTTTATCATACCCTAACTTTCTTGGTTTAGCATCACTTGAAGCAGCATTTTCTTCATGCTCAAAAGTTAAAACTGAACCTGTGATTAATGGTTGACCAAATTTGTTTCCAAAATCTGAAGCTCCATTAGATGCTTTTATTAAAATATCCATTGGTGTTTGATACAACCATTCTCTTGCATCAAACTTATTCTCCCAATATCTATTTTCTTCTAAACGTGAATAAGAAGTCATGTAAACAGCTGTACCTGCTAAAGGTAAAGAACCTTTTCCTCCAGCAAGTCTATCTCTAATTTCTCCTCCAGAACCTGTTGCAGCTCCATTAAAAGGTTCTACTGTGGTTGGAAAGTTGTGTGTTTCTGCTTTTAAAGATATTACAGATTCAAAATCTTTAGTTTCGTAAAAATCTGGTTTGTCTGCAGTTTTAGGTGCAAACTGAACAGCTTTAGGGCCTTTTATAAAGGCAACATTATCTTTATATGCAGATACAATATCGTTTGGATTTTGCTTTGAAGTTTCTTTAATCATTTTGAATAAAGAAGAAGGTTGTTCTTCACCATCAATAACAAAAGTTCCGTTAAAAATTTTGTGTCTGCAGTGTTCTGAATTTACTTGGCTAAAACCAAAAACTTCAGAGTCTGTTAATTTTCTTCCTATTTTTTCTGATACATTTTCTAAATATTCAACTTCTTCAGTACTTAGAGATAAACCTTCTTTAGCATTGTATGCTGCAATATCATCAATTTCTAAAATTTGCTCAGGTTGAATATCAATGGTAAACATTTTTTGATTTAGACTACTGAATTTTTCTGAAATCATTGGATCAAAATCCGTAAAGTCTTCAGATACTGCATTAAATTCTTCTATTCTTAGAATATCAGAAATACCCATATTTTGAGTTATTTCTACAGCATTGGTACTCCAAGGTGTAATCATTGCTGCTCTTGGACCAATAAAAAAAGCGTCTAAAGACGCAGATTCTATAATATTTTGGTCACCAAATAACCAAGTAAGTTTTGCAATTGTTTCTGGAGTGAATTCTTTTGTTGTTTGAACAGCATAAACTTTGCTGTTTTTGTTTCCAAAGAAATGAATCATTTGTAGTCTAGATTTAAGGGTGTAAAGTTAAAATATTACTTACAAAAGGCAATTAAAATAAATGAATTATTTCAGAATTTGTAAACGTAATTATCAACAATATTTTTAGAATAATTTCTAGATATTCTAAAACAAAAAAGACGACTGAAGTAGTCGTCTTTTTTTAATTTAAATTTTGATGTTACTTTTTAATTAGCTTTTTTGTGATTGAAGTAGAGGCAGTATTACATTTTATTAAATAGACCCCTTTTGGCAATGAGCTAATATTTATACTGTTTGTATTTGCATCAATTTTGTAATTCAACACAATTTTGCCTAATACATTGTAAATGTTTACGTTTATCTCTGTGTTGGTATTGATGTATAATGTTCCGTTTACATTTGGGTTTGGATATATTTTAAAACTAGTCTTATTAAAACTTTCTGTAGATAAAACAGAAGACCAAATCTCACTCACATATTCTGGATGATCGATAAAAGGATTTCTATTACCTTGAAAATCATAAGCTTCATTGTTCCTTACTATTTCTCTTTGACTTACAGGGTCTTCTAGATGCCATTTGTATAATAATTGAATATACCATTGAGCATACACTTGATGATTTGTGCCATTTAATGGGTTGTTAGCAGAATCATTAGGATCATCCCAAGAACTATCAGTCACGTCATCTTCATAGCGAGTTGCAAAATAAAATAGCATTCTTGCAATGTCGCCTTTAAACTCGTCAATAGGCTCAAAAACAATACCTGAATAACCAAACACAGTATTATTTCCAACTTTTGATCCATTTAAAGAAGTGTGATTCGCATTTGTAACCTCTCCAAAAGGATAATTGCTTCTTCGTCCATTTACAGAACCATCAGAAGGTACTACATGATGGATATCTGTTCTCATGGGAGTTTGACTATTGAAAAATCCTTGAGGAAAAATATGTTCTCTATTATAACAATCATTCTCAGAGTTGTAATTACCACATTTTCTAGCTCCATGTGTGTAATTATAAGGATCTGTGCCAGAAGGATTTTCTGAATACATATCTAATACAGTATTATCGTTTTCATAAAAACTATCTGTATCTGAGGTTTCATAAGCATCATACAAAGCACTGTAACCTTGGTCTATGTGACCATTTTTAATGATATTTTTTAGTTGTGTTTTAAGAGTATAACCACTTCCACTTGCTGAACTGTAATATCCTGTAGGGGCTTGTGCAAAACTAAAAGTTGCAATTAAAATAAGTGGTAAGAGTAATTTATATTTCATTATTTTTTAATCAATTTTAAGACGAACCATTGGTTCTCTATTTTATATTTTAAATGGTAAAACCCTATAGGTAAAACTGTTAAAGAAATTTCATTAGATACATTTTGTACTGATAAAACCTCTTTACCTAAAGTGTTGTAAATACTAATTTCTGAAATTCTTGAACCGCTTTTATTTTGAATTCTCAAAACATCTTCAGTTGGATTTGGGTAAAAATGAATATTGTACTCCTTGGTAAAACCGTTTGTTGATAATACAATTGCACTATGTGTGCCAAAATCGCTGGCATCATTTTTATTAAAAACTTCCCATTCATTATCTAAATCAAATGCTGTATTTGGTTGAGAAATACCGCTTTTTCTTCTTAGTACTTTGTCTTTACCAAAGTTTGCTGAACCTCCATTATATGTTCCAATAATATCTATTAAAACATCATTTTTAAACAAACCTACTGGATCATTTCCATTAAAATTTATTGGAGCTCCAAAATTGGTATCTCCATCATGAACTCGAATTGAATCAGCAATTTGAATTAAATAGTCTCCAGCAACTATAGCCGCTTGAGTTTTTGAAGAAGTATGTTCGCCAGCTGCTTCGTTGACTACCACATAAACATCTTGAGATTGTATAGTACCAGCTAAAGGCATTATCCATTCCCAATCAGCACCATTTAAACCTCCATTAGATTGTCTTGCCAAACTATAAGAACTTAAATCGATATCTGTATTGGTTAGATTAACGATTTCTATAGCCTTATTGTTACTTTCTCCTTCTAAATATTCAGAGAAAAATAATTCAGTAGCAACACCAGCACCATTTGTTGTAGACCCATTTATTGGGCTTGATAATGCAGATTTGTTTCCTACATCATCTATAGCTAAAACTTCGATTTTATAAGTAGTATTTGCTGTTAAACTTGTTACTGTGTAGGTAACATCTGCTGTATTGCCATTTACAACATTATCAACATATACCTCATACAAAGCTACATTTGTATTGTCTGTAGAAGCAGACCATGAAACGATAAAAGAAGATTCAGTTTCGTTACTAATTACTAAGTTAGTAGGCACAGTTGGTGAATAAATATCTTCTAAGGTTGTAACATTTAATACATTACTAAGAGTAGATGAGTTATTCGTAATATCTTTTGCTAATACAGCAAATGAGTAGGTTGTATTTGAAGCTAAGTTGGCTATGGTTATAGACGTTTCTGAGGTTGCTATTTGTAGAACGTTGTTTACGTAAATATCATAACTTGTAACGCCTATATTATCTGTTGATTCATCCCAAGTAAGATTTACTGAAAACGTGGTAATATTTGAAGCTGAAAGATTTGTTGGAGCAGTAGGAGCTTCATTATCTGAACTAGTATAAATACCCCAAGTATCTTCTGCATTGTCTCCACCCCAAATTCTAGTAGCCAATATTGGGTTGTCTATAAAAGGATTTCTATTTCCTTGCGCATTTTGGTTTGCAGTATCTTCATGATATGTATTTCTCTGCTTTTCAAAATCAGAAACAGGATCTTCTACATTCCATTTTAAAAACAAATCAATCATGTCATCTGTTGTAGCATAATTATCTCCTATACCAACATTACTCATAAGGCATCTATCATCATACCTTACGTACATGTACATCATCATTCTAGCAACATCACCTTTCCATTCGTCTCCTGGATACCAACCTCCATTAGACTGAATGCCTGAATTACCAGAGCCATCTGTAAATTTTCTGTTATTTCTTGATGAATTTCTTTGAGCATCTGCAGGTCTCAAATGATGCGCATCTGAACCTGGACCTGAGTCTGATAATGCAGGAGTTCCTAAAGATTGTGAATAAACATGTTCTCTGTTCCAATCTCCAGATGCACCACTATTGTTATCTATTCCACGTGTTCTGTCATTAGTTACATCTGTGTCTGTACCATTTTCAAAACCGTAAATTAGCAGTACCTCTTGATTATTATCTGGGTTTACATCTGTTGCTTTAGCAGCATCCCAAATTTGATCATAAAATAAGAATTGAGTGTGTGTACTTATTATTTTAGTAGCTAACTCCTCTTTTAAGGTTAAACCTGTTACGTTTAAATTTACATCATTGTAGTATGATTCTTGACCATAAAAAATAATGGTAAATAGGAATGTAAGGATAAATATAAGATCATTTTTTTTCATAAAATTGTTTTCATAGGGCATTAAACAATTTCTCAGTCAAGCAAGTTTAGAGCAAGTAAAATTTAAATTTTTACTGTTTTTTCTCTAATAGTGCCATGTAAAATCCGTCGAAACCAGATTTATGAGCTAATACCTTATTGTCGCTTACAAAAGTAAAATCTTTTCCTGACTCAGATGTTAAGAATTCATTAACCTGTTCTTGATTTTCTGATGGTAAAATAGAACAGGTAGCATATACTAACTTACCACCTGGTTTTACCATTTTAGAATAGCTTTGTAAAATTTCTTGTTGAACCTTTTTAATATTATCTATAAATTCTGGTTGTAACTTCCATTTAGAATCTGGATTTCTACGAATAACACCCAAACCAGAACAAGGAGCATCTATTAGTACTCTATCTGCTTTACCATGCAATTTTTTGATTGGCTTTGTAGAGTCAATCACCCTTAAATCTATATTATGAGCTTTATTTCTTTTAGCTCTAATTTTTAATTTACGTAATTTACTTTCGTAAATATCCATAGCAATCACCTGACCTTTATTTTCCATTAAAGCAGATAAATGCAAGGTTTTACCTCCTGCACCAGCACAAGTATCTACCACTTTCATGCCTGGTTTAACATCTAAATAGGCAGCAACTAATTGAGAGGAAGCATCTTGAACTTCAAAAAATCCATTATGGAAAGCTTCTGTTCTGAAAACGTTGGCACGTTCTTCTAAAATTAGAGCGTCAGGATGGTTAGGAACAAATTGCGTAATAACATTCTCTGTTCTTAACTTTTTTTGCAAAAGTTCTTTAGAAATGTTTAAAGTATTTGTTCTTAATATAACTGATGCTTGCTGATTTAAAGCAGCAATTTCTTTGGTCCAAACTTCTTCTCCTAATTCAGAAACACATAGTTCATCTATCCAATCTGGAATAGATTCTCTAAATTTTCTAGTCTTAGAAAGCTCTGCAAATCGTCCTTTAATTCTTCTTTCTGGTACGTCACCTATTTGATTCCAATCTGGTAATTTAATTCCTCTTAAAATACACCACACAGAAAATAATCTCCAAATGTTATCCCTATCATAGGGTACTTTAACTTCTGCAATTTCTGCATACAGTCTGTTCCAGCGTACAATGTCATAAATCGTTTCAGCAACAAATTTACGATCTCTTGCTCCCCAACGTTTATCTCTTTTTAAAGCTTTTTCTACAGCTTTATCAGCATAAACTCCTTCGTTAAATATATCTCTAATGCTATCAATAACAGCAAAAGTTAAGTTTCTGTGTAATCTCATTTTATAGTAATCTAATAGAGTGCAAATATAGACGAATTATATAGTTAATGACGTTAATTTTAGTTTCATCTTCTAACATAAATAGAGGTGTTAGAAACATCGAAATATAGCTTTTGGATATCTGAAAATAAGTGATTTTTTAAAATACTACCATTCAACTATACCATTCATCGACACTTAACTTCGACGAATGAATTATTTATTTTTTAGACGAAAACAGTGGTTGTTTCATCGAAAATGGTCAATTATAGGTTGATTTTGATAGTAATTTCGTGGTATAAATGGTTGTGATTAAAAACCACAGCTACTTTTTAAACCCTAAATTATGAAACTTACCTCTAAACATTACCTAGCCCTATTATTAGTTTTTGCTTGTAGTTTTTATAACCCAGTTTTTTCAGCAACACAAACAGATCCTTGCACTGTTGGTGCAGTTGTAGGTGTTATTACTGCTAACGATGCTGATGGAGATGGAATAAATAACGACTGTGATCTAGATGATGATAATGATGGAATTTTAGATACTGAAGAATGTACTGTATTAATTGGTGAAACTCCTTTTGAAGTGGAGAATGGTGCTTCAGTAAATTTTTCTTTAACACCAGTTGGAACTGGTTTTGTTTTAGATATTACTAAAATGGACAATAGTTTTAATTTAACTATTAACGGCACTCCTTTAACAACACAAGAAATTCAGTTTCAGCAAAATGGAACAACTACAGGACAAAATATTAGATTTAAAGACGGTAGTTTATGGGGGAAAAATGGTATTCCTCAAATTTATCAGTTTCAGTATTATGGAACTGTACAACCAGAAACTCCTCTAGTTCGTTTTGTAGTAGATGAGAATTTAGACGTTAAAATGTATGCAAGTAAAGTTTCTAATGGGCCTTTATTTGAATTAGAATTATTTAATGGTAATGCTTTTAATAATTTTACTTGGAACGCAACTTCATCTAACAATTTTATTGTTTCACAAGAAGTAGCAGGACCAACCTATATTTTTGGTAGAGTATATGGAACTTTTACAGATTGTGATGTTGATAATGATGGTATAGATAATAACTTAGATTTAGATTCTGATGGAGATGGATGTTTTGATGTTGTAGAGTCTGGAGGGTTAGATGCTAATAACGATGGTATTGCAGACGGTTCTGGTTTTACAAATGATGGTTTAGTTTCTGGTTCTTCAGGAACTTATAATGGTTTAACGGGTTTTGAAACAACTGCACACAGTTTTAATGTATCGAGTTTGGCATCAGATAAAACTATTGCCTATGGTAATTCAACATCATTTACAATTGAAGCTACATCAGAAGAAGCAACAAGTTACGCTAATGGAAACCCTGTTTATGCTAATGCAGGAAATGCGAATGATAAAATTCAATACCAATGGTATTTAGGAGATCCAAATAATGGAGGAACTATATTAACTGATTCTGGTGCTTATTCTAACACAACATCAAAAACCTTAAATATTTCAAATACAGCCGGTTTATATAATAGCACATACTATGTTAAAGTAACGCATTCAGACAATGCTTGCGTAAATGAGGTTGCAAGTGCACAATTATTGGCTAATCCTTGTGATGCTTTGGCTTCAGGAAATTTAGATACAGATTTAGATGGAGTAGCAGATTTATGTGATTCAGATGATGATAATGATGGTATCAAAGATGATTTAGAAGGATGTGCAGAAACAAATACAATTTTTGAAGAAAATTTTGGATTCGGAACTACTAGAGAATCTAACTCAAATGTTGCCAATCATACTTATGATACTGATGGCGCAATTCCTGATGGTTCTTATGCAGTAGTTTCTTCTTTAAGTCCAGGTTTGGCACACTATAATAGAACAGATAGAAATGGCGATGTTGATGCAGATGGTGATTCTAATGGTAGATTTTTATCAATAAATATCAATTCACCTGCGGTTTCAGAAATTTATCGTCAAAATGATATTACTGTAAACTCAGCAAACAAGCATAGATTTAGAGTAGATTTTTCTGGCTTATGTTTTGGTTGTAATGATACACCAATTTTTACTTTATTAATTGAAGATGAAAATGGTAATGAATTGGTTTCTATAACATCAACTCAAATAGGAGTATTGAATGACGATCAATGGAAACGTGTAACCTTAGAGTTTACACCTACTACTTCTAAAGTAAATATCGTAATTAAAAATTCTCAGCCTAATGGAAATGCGGGTAATGATGTTGGTGTAGATAATATTTTATTAACTGAAATTACTTGTGATTTAGATACAGATAATGATGGTATTCCTAACAGTAAAGATTTAGATTCAGATGGAGATGGTTGTTTAGATGTTGTTGAATCTGGAGGATTAGATGCCAATAATGATGGTATTATTGACGGAACTGGTTTTGATAATGAAGGATTAGTTGAAGGCTCTACTGGAGGATATGATGGTTCTAATGGAAATGAGGTAAACGCACATCAATTAGCTGTGGTTTCAAGTCCTGTGGATAAATCAATTAAAGTTGGAGAAGCTACTTTTTTTACAGTAACAGTTTCTGCTGAGCAAGCAACAAGCTATACAAACGGATCTCCAAATTATGCAACTGCAGGTAATTCTAATAATGATGTTGTTTATCAATGGTATTTAGGAGACCCTAACAATGGAGGTACTGCAATTTCAAATTCTGGTGTGTATTCAGGTGCAACTTCTGCAACCTTAAATATAGCAGATGTTACTGGTTTAGATAATACAACTTATTTTGCTGAAATTTCTCATGCAAACAATGCATGTATATTAGAAACTGTAAATGTAACTTTAACAGAAGATACTTGTAGCGAAAGTCCTACAAGTGCAGCTTTAGGTTTTAATGTATTTACATTAAACGGTTTAGAACTAAGTACTAACGAAACTGAAGGTGCTGTTGCAACTGGAGGAGATTTAACAATATCTGGTAACTATCAAATTACAACAAATGATGCTGGTAGTTTTGAGGTGAACAATGTTCCTGTAGGTTTAGTTGTTGGTGGTAAAGTAAATTACAATTCAGGAAACGCATTACAGCTTAATCAAAATACTTATCTAAAGGTTGGAGAAAGTAATGGAGCTGTTGTTTGGTATCAAGATCAGAATAGTGCATTTGCACCTATAAGAGTTACTAGTAATTCAAACTATAACTCAAGTCCAAGAATTGCTTTACAAGCAAATGCAAATCAATTAGGGGTTTCAAGTACTAATAATCCAGTTTTTGAAAGCAACGTTATAGATTTTGCTAGTGCTTTTCAAAGTTTAAAAAATAATTCAGTTAGCATTTCTCAGAAAACAAACAATGCAGTATTAACAAACCCAAATGGACAATCAATTTCAAATACAGGTTTGCCAAATCAAGTAAAAATTAATTTACAAGATGGTGTAAACTATTTAAATATTTCAGGTACTGACTTAAACAATGTAAGTGTATTTACTTACAATAATAAGCCAAGTGCTTCTAAAGTTTTAGTAATAAATGTAGATGCTTCAGGTACATTTGATTGGAATGTTTGGAATCAAGCAGGCGTAGGTCAGCAAGATGCACCATATATAATGTATAACTTTTACAACACTACAACTTTAAATATTAAAGGAAATTCTACAATAGAAGGTACAGTTTTAGCACCAAATGCTGATGTTGTAAAAACAGTAAATCAAGCAAATATAGAAGGGCAAGTAATTGCAAACTCATTTAAACATGCAGGTGGAGAAGTACATTCAGCAAACTTTACACCTACTATTGGTGGTTGTTCTGTAAATAATGGAGTAGCTCCAACTGCTGATTTTTCTGTAAACAACGAAACTCAATGTTTAGCTGGTAATTCATTTGAATTTACGAATAATTCAAATACGGGTAACATAGTTCAACCAGGAAATCCAATTACTTATGTTTGGGATTTTGGAGATAATACTTCAAGTACTTTAATGAGTCCAACAAAAGTTTATAATACTCCAGGTACGTATACAGTAACTTTAGAGGCTACTAATTCATTTGGTACAGATGTTTTTACTAAACAAATTATTGTTAAACAAGAAGCTACTATTTCTTTAACTACAAGTACAATTACAAATTCTGATGATAGTGTAACTAAGAATTTTACAATCGATAATGCTAATGACTTTACATCATTTACTTGGTCTTTCTTAGATCAAAATAAATATGAAATTCAAAATTTAGGAACAGATGTTTCAGCAACAACTACTATTTCTAATGCAGGTTTATATTATGTAGAGGTTTCAGCTGTAGATGTAAATGGATGTTCAGTAACACAACAATTTCCTGTAACAGTTACTTCTGACGAGGTTTCTGGTGGAAATGGAGGAGGAGTAGAATCTGAATCTTTAGGTGATGCTATTTCTAAAATTTATGTAGCCCGAAAAAAGAATTCTGTGCCAACTAACTTTGTAAAGTCTAGTGCTAACTTATACAACAAAGCAAAATTAAAGCAAGCTCAACCTTACCAAGGAAAAGGACAAACTTTGTTAGATATGTTTCCAACAGAATTAATTGCTGGTAATGTTGCCAATGTAACTTCGCCAACAGATATTTTAGACTACACTATTGCAGATGAAGTTTTATCGGTAGATTTTTCTGTAGATGGTAAAACAAAGGGAGTTGTTTTAGGAATTAAAACATCAGATAAAATTTACAATCATACAAAAGCTTCTTGTGATAGATTAAGAGGAGCAGAGATTTTAAATATTCAAAAAGTGCATTTAGAAGGGTATAATTTCTTAATGCAAGCAATTAAACAAAGAAATGGAGTAGTAGAATATGCAATTTCTTTTGCAACTGCAAAGAATAATAATGATGCGAATTATACCATTCAAACAAATTGGTACGTAAACAATTACATAAAATTTAATGATGTTTATAATTTTCAAGTTTGGTCTACAAATCCAACAGATACGCAAAAATTAGTTAAAGATGTTTTACATAACTTAAACACTTTTATGCCTGTTAAACAAACAGAAATTCAGAAAGTACCTAAAACATTTGCAGCAAAAATTAGTAGAGAAAAATCAGAGTTATTAATTCTTTTAAGAAGTACTCAAAAAGGTTTAAATACAGAGATTTCTATGGAAGAGATTTATTCTGAAACTGCTAATAATGTAAAACACAGATACAACCCAGTAAATACAGAATTAGAGCAGACATTAAGAGTAGATATTGCAGATGGTTATGAGTATGATGGTTTAGTAAAAGTTGATGGTGAAATTGAAGATGCTTTTTATCATGCAGATGGTAACTGGGGTTTAGACTATGATAAAAACTATACAGAAATTGAGAATTACTTTGTTTGGAACAATTTCAATAGAGAATACAAAGATGATGAGCATGCCATTAATAGAAGCGTAGAAATTAAAGCAAAAAGTGAGTACGATTATTTAACCATCTACAAGTCTTTATTACCAGGAACACTAAGTGCAGATTACTCAGAATACAATTATGTTGCATTCACTGCCAAAGGTTCTGGATTAATGGAACTTGGGTTAATTAAGGCATCTATAGAAGACTGGAAAGCTCAATATAGAGTTATGGTAGATTTATCTGAAGATGAACAAACTTACTATGTTCCTTTCGAAATATTTGCTTCTAGTGCAACAGAAAACACAATTACTGCAGATGACTTAACTACATTGACTTTTACATTCTTACCTGTAGAAGCACAAACTAAAGAATTAGATTTAGTAATTTCTGATGTAAGATTTACTAAGGTTGCTGTAGAAAGTGAAACTGTAAATAAAATAGAGAAGTTCGAAAATGAGTTTATGGCATATCCAAATCCGTCTAAAGGAAATGTAAATGTGATGTTATTTAGTGAGCATGATACTGAAGCAACAGTAACATTAACGGATATTAATGGTAAAACAATCTATAGAGGAACTGCGAATTTAACTGCAGGTAAAAACGAACTAGACTATAATTTTAATGTAAAACCTGGTGTTTTATTCTTAAAGGTTACAAGTCAAGAGTCAGATTATGGTACTTCAAAAATACTGTTTAGATAATTATTAATACAAATTGCTAGTTTCCAATTTTTAGGGGTATTAATTGAACTAGCGATCTCAAGAGCTGACTACGTCAGCTCTTTTTTTATTTGTAATAATTTGGATAATGCTAATTATTAAATAATGAATTTGTTATTTTTGAGTATCCATTTTATAAATTTTGAACTTAGAATACCCAATTACATATATTTCAGGAATAAGTGTGCAAAGAGCTACACTCTTATATTCAGAATTAGGTATTAAAACATGTAATGACCTCTTAAATTTCTTTCCTTTTAGATATATAGATAAAACTAAGTTTCATGCTATAAAAGAACTGCAACCAAACTCCTCAGAAGTACAAGTTGTGGGTAAAATTATCAATGTTAAGTCTGTAGCACAAAAAAGAGGAAGTAGGTTAGTAGCTACCTTTCAAGATGCGACTGGATCTATGGAGTTGGTTTGGTTTAAAGGTCAAAAATGGATTAAAGATTCTTTAAAAACTGATGTGCCCTATGTCGTTTATGGTAAACTGAATCATTATAATGGTACTTTTAGTATTCCACACCCAGAAATGGAGTTGGTTTCTGAATACAAGAAAAAGTTGCAAACTAAAATGCAGCCCATTTATCATTCTACAGAAAAACTCACCAATTCTGGTGTTTCAAATAAAATGATTCGTTCTTACATTCAAAAGTTGTTACAGCAATTTTACGATGGTATTCAAGAAAGTTTATCAAATGAAATTATTAATGATTTTAAGTTGATGAAAAAGCGAGATGCTTTATTGAATGTACACTTTCCTAAAAGTCAAGAAAATTTAGCCAAGGCACAAAATCGCTTAAAGTTTGAAGAACTCTTTTTTATTCAATTACAATTGGTTCGAAAAAAACTAATCAACAAAGCAAAGATTAAGGGATTTGTTTTTGAAAATGTAGGTGCTATTTTTAATCAATTTTATTCAGAAAAATTACCTTTTAATTTAACCAATGCTCAGAAAAGGGTATTGAAAGAAATTCGAAAAGATGTAGCTTCTGGTGCACATATGAATCGATTGTTACAAGGAGATGTTGGTTCAGGAAAAACAATTGTAGCTTTATTAACTACACTTTTAGCCATAGATAATGGATATCAAGCAA
Source organism: Polaribacter sp. P097 (assembly GCF_036864555.1). NCBI lineage: Bacteria > Pseudomonadati > Bacteroidota > Flavobacteriia > Flavobacteriales > Flavobacteriaceae > Polaribacter > Polaribacter sp. P097. Next base: position 275,062 of record NZ_JAZETJ010000002.1, read on the forward strand.
CAATTATGGCTCCAACAGAAATATTAGCAAATCAGCATTTTATTGCAGTTTCAGAATTGGTAGAAGGCATGATTATTAAAGTTGATATTCTTACAGGGTCTGTTAGAACTAAAAAACGTAGAGAAATTCATGAAGGGTTAGAAGATGGTACATTACATATTTTAATTGGCACACATGCATTACTAGAAGATAAAGTAAAATTTAAAAATTTAGGAATTGCAATTATAGATGAACAGCATAGATTCGGTGTAAAACAAAGAGCTAAACTTTGGGCTAAAAACTCCTTGCCTCCTCATATTTTGGTAATGACAGCAACACCAATCCCTAGAACTTTAGCCATGTCTGTTTATGGAGATTTAGACATTTCTGTTATTGATGAATTACCTCCAGGAAGAAAAGAAATAAAAACTGTTCATAGATTTGATAGCAATCGTTTGTCTGTATTCAAATTTATGAAAGATGAAATAGCAAAAGGTAGACAAGTATATATTGTATACCCTTTAATTCAAGAATCTGAGGCTATGGATTATAAGGATTTAATGGATGGTTATGAAAGTGTTGCAAGAGAGTTTCCATCACCTAAATATCAAATAAGTATTGTTCATGGTAAAATGAAACCTGCAGATAAAGATTATGAAATGCAGCGTTTTGTAAAAGGAGAAACGCAGATTATGGTGGCTACAACTGTAATTGAAGTTGGTGTAAATGTACCCAATGCAAGTGTAATGATTATTGAAAGTTCAGAACGATTTGGATTGTCTCAACTACATCAATTAAGAGGAAGAGTGGGTAGAGGTGCAGACCAAAGTTATTGTATTTTACTTTCTAGTTATAAATTGTCTGAAGAAGGTAAAACACGTTTAAAAACAATGGTAGATACTACAGATGGATTTAAAATTGCTGAGGTAGATTTAAAACTACGTGGACCAGGAAATTTAATGGGTACTCAACAAAGTGGAGTGTTAAATTTAAAAATTGCTGATGTAGCTAAAGATTCCAAAATTTTGGTTGCAGCTAGAAATACAGCCATAGATGTATTACAAGAAGATCCAAACTTAGAAAAACCACACAATTTACCAGTAAAAAATACGTTTGCTAAAATTAGTAAAACCTCTAAAATATGGAGTAATATCAGTTAAATGAATGATGTTGAGTAAAATTTATAAGAACATAATAATTTTAATAATAATAATTGGATGCGTTGTTTTTTCAATCTTTTCTTTCCAAGGAAAAGAAGATAATTCTAATGCAACTGTAAAAAAAGAAGTTGTACATAAAACAGACAATAAGCTTGAAATACCTGTAGAATATTATCCTGAAGAAACTACAAAAGAAGTAAATCAAAAATTAGATTCATTACTTAAAAGAATTAATAAAAGACACGATTTTCACGGATCTGTCTTAGTGGCTAAGAATAAAAAAATAGTGTATCAAAACCAGGTAGGTTATGCAGATTTTAGAAAGAAAGTTCCATTAAAAGAAGAGTCTGTGTTTCAATTGGCCTCTGTAAGTAAACAGTTTACAGCTGCAGCCATCATGCAATTAAAAGAGAAAGGTAAAATTAAGTTAACAGATACTGTAAACTTTTATTTTCCTGAGTTTCCTTACAAGAATATCACCATTAAGAATTTATTGAATCATACCTCTGGTTTGCCAAAGTATTTTTGGGTAGCAGAGCACGAATGGAAAGAAAACAAAGCACCAACCAATACAGATTTAATGAATGTATTGCCATTATCTAAAGCACAACGTTTCTTTAAACCAGGTCGTAATTTCGATTACTCAAATACAGGATATGTAGTTTTAGCATCTATTGTAGAAAAGGTAAGTGGCTTACCTTATAATCAATATTTGAAAAAGTACATTTTTGAACCTTTAGACATGAAAAATTCATTTGTGTATAGTTACCAAAATGATACTGTGAGGAAAAATCAGTTAAAAGGTTATCGTTTATACAGAGGCTGGAAACACTTAACAATAGGTAATACAATTAATGATGCTATTGTAGGTGATAAAAATGTTTACTCAACTGCAGAAGATTTGTTTAAATGGACCTATGCATTGAATTCAGGTAATCTATTGTCTAAAGAATCACTTGCACAAATGTATACTAAAGGCGAAACTATTTTTGGACGTAAAGTGCCTTATGGTTTTGGTTTTAGAATGGATAGGAGAGACGATAAAAACATTTATCATTATGGTAAATGGAATGGCTTTAGTACTGCTTTAACCAATTATTTAGAAGAAGATTTGGTGGTTATAGTGTTAGAGCATACAAGTTATAACTCTTTAAAATATCTGAATAAGAAGATTAAACAAATTATATCAGAAAATTTAAAGGTTTAATCTCTTTTTATAGACCAAAAAAAATCCTTAACAATTAAGTTAAGGATTTTTTATATTTCATCATTTAAAGAAACTAAGCTAACATTGTAACAGGGTTTTCAATAAATGTTTTTAACGTTTGTAAAAATTGTGCACCAACAGCACCATCAACAGTTCTATGATCGCAAGTTAACGTCAATTTCATAGTATTACCAACTACAATTTGTCCGTTTTTCACAACTGGCTTCTCAACTATTGTACCTACAGATAAAATTGCTGAGTTTGGTTGGTTAATTATTGATGTAAAGTTATCAATACCAAACATACCTAAGTTAGAAACAGTAAATGTACTTCCTTGCATTTCTGCTGGAGCAATTTTTTTGTTTCTAGCTTTACCAGCTAAATCACGAACACCTGCACCAATTTGAGTTAAACTTAATTGATCTGTGTGCTTAATAACAGGTACTAATAAACCATCGTCTACAGCTACTGCAACACCTACATGAATATGAGAGTGATAAATAGTATTGTTGTCAGACCATGAAGTATTTACTTGTGGATGTTTCTTTAAAGCCATTGCACAAGCTTTAACAACCATATCATTAAAAGATACTTTAGTATCTGGAATAGCGTTGATTGTTTTTCTTGATGCCATTGCATTTTCCATATCAACTTCAATATTTAAACTGAAGTCTGGTGCAGAAAATTTAGAGTTACCTAAAGATTTTGCAATTGCTTTACGCATTTGAGAGTTTTTAACCTCTTCAGATCTTTCTTCACCAGCAATTGAAACAACTGGAACTGTAGCATTACTTGCTGCTGGAGCAGCAGTTTCTGTATTTGCAGCTGGAGTGTAGTTTTCTACATCCTTTTTAATAATTCTTCCATTTTCTCCAGAACCAGAAACTTTAGATAAATCTATTCCTTTATCAGAAGCAATTTTTTTCGCTAAAGGAGAAGCTAATATTCTACCACCATTTGAATTTGTAGTAGTATTTGCTTCAGGTTGCGTATTTTCAGTTTTTGATTCGGTTTTAGTAGATTCTTCCTTCTTAGGAGCCTCTTCTGATTTAGTTTCTGAAGAAGAAGAAGTTGTTGCTCCGCCATTTTTAACGATAGCAGAAACATCTGTTCCTTCAGGACCAATAATGGTTAATAAACTATCTACAGGAGCTGTTTCACCTTCTTGAACACCTATATGTAAGATTGTTCCTTCATAGAAACACTCAAACTCCATTGTTGCTTTGTCTGTTTCTATTTCAGCTAAAATATCACCTTCTTCAACTTTATCACCAACTTTCTTTAACCAAGTTGCAACTGTACCATCAGTCATGGTATCACTTAAACGTGGCATAGAAATTACATTAACTCCTTCTGGTATATTAGCACCTTCAGATTTTTCTTCAGCTTTAGCCTCAGATTCTTTAGGTTCTTCATTATTTGCTTCATTAGCAGATGAATCAGATTCTTCTGAACTCGCTTCACCACTTAAAAGGCCAGAAATATCTTCACCTTCTTCACCAATAATTGCTAATAATTTATCCACTGGAGATGTTTCCCCTTCTTGAATACCTATATGTAATAAAGTTCCTTCGTGAAAAGATTCAAACTCCATTGTAGCTTTATCAGTTTCAATTTCAGCTAGAATATCACCTTCTTCAACTTTATCCCCAACTTTTACCAACCACTGTGCAACAACACCTTCTTCCATGGTGTCACTTAAACGCGGCATATTTATAACTGTAGCCATATCTTAACTTATAAAAGGATAATCTTCTTGTTCATAAACCATATCATACAATTGTTGAGTTTCAGGATATGGAGATTCGTCCGCGAACTTCTCACATTCTTTAACCATAGCTTTTACTTCTTTATCGATTGCAGATATTTCATCTTCTGTTGCATACCCTTTTTCAAAAATTACATCTTTTACTTGAGTAATAGGATCTATTTTTTTGTACTCTTCCACTTCATCTTTTGTTCTGTAGTGTTGAGCATCAGACATTGAGTGACCTCTATATCTATACGTTTTCATTTCTAAGAATGTTGGTCCATCACCTCTTCTTGCTCTTTGTAATGCTTCATCAATAGCTTCAGCTACTTTTATAGGATTCATGGCATCTACAGGTCCACAAGGCATTTCGTAACCTAAACCTAATTTCCAAATATCTGTGTGGTTTGCTGTTCTTTCTACAGAAGTACCCATTGCATACCCATTGTTTTCACAAATAAAGATTACTGGTAATTTCCATAACATAGCCAAGTTAAATGCTTCATGCAAAGAACCTTGTCTTGCTGCACCATCACCAAAACAAGTTAAGGTAACACCATCACTACCTTTGTACTTATCAGCAAAAGCAATACCTGCTCCTAAAGGTATTTGACCACCAACAATTCCATGTCCTCCATAAAAACCAAATTCTTTAGAGAAAATATGCATTGAACCACCCATACCTTTAGAGGTACCTGTAGCTTTACCATATAATTCTGCCATTACTTTTTTAGGATCTTCACCCATACCAATTGGTTGTACGTGATTTCTGTATGCAGTAATCATTTTATCTTTAGATAAATCCATTGCATGTAAAGCACCTGCTAAGATTGCTTCTTGACCATTATATAAATGTAAAAAGCCTCTTACTTTTTGCTGAATATAAACTGAAGCTAATTTATCTTCAAATTTACGCCAGAAAAGCATGTTTTTGTACCAATCTAAATACGTTTCTTTGGTGATTTTTTTCATTCTTTAAATCGTTGATTAAGTTATAATACAATACGTCATTGTATAACAGTTAATACAAAAATAACGCATTTATAAAGAATAAAAAAACTTGATTATTTAATTTTAGCGAAATCGATTTAGCTAGATTGCCATTATTTATCCTTAGCTATAAGAAGTGTAGCTTTAGCACCTGTTGCTAAGTTCCATTCATTAGATGAAATTAAGGCGCCAGAATCACTAAAAACTTTAAAGGCAGCAGTATTAGGGCCAGAAGTACCTTGATTTAATGCTTCGATTACTATTTTGTTGATACCAACATCTAAAGGAATGTTGAATTTTTGATAGCTTTCTCTTAAGGTTATATTGTAAACTACAGGAATATCATTAATATAAATCGTTACTCGATCTCCATCTGGATATTGATAATCTCTACAAATAATGTTTACACTTTTAGAATCTGTTCTAAAACTACCTAAATCTTGATCTATTTTTGGTATAATGTATTGGCCATTTATTTTTTTGAACGATTTTAAAAAACGTTGTTCATTTAATTTTGCCTGTGTTAATATACCTTTATTGTCTAAATTCTTTTGTTTATTCTGTTTTCTTAATTTCTCTTTTTCTGCATTATAGGCTTTTTCAAAACCAGTAGTACCATTTAATTCTATTGAATTTGGTTTTTTTACAACTTTAGCATTATTTAATACTACAGCTTTCGTTTTACCTTTTTCTTTGGTGCCTTTATTGGTATCTAATTGACTATAAGTATTTAAACTTATAAATAGCAATAGACAGCTTATTGTGATGTGAAATTTGATTTTCATATAAATGTTCTTACAAGTCATTAAAAGCAAATATAATGCCGAGATTAAACGTAAGCTGTTTTAGAATTGTTAAAATTTCTATTCAATATTAAAATTAAAATATTGATTTCTAAAGGGTTCATTACTTAAGGTAAAATGCCACCATTCATTTTTATAGGGAATAAATTTTTGAGCCATCATCACTCTACGTAGAAGCATTCTGTTCTCTTTCTGTTCTTTAGATATATCATTGTAGAAAGGATGAGATTGTACTCCAAAAAAATCATAAGGACTACCCATATCTAATTCTTTTCCTGTTTTACGATCTATAATTGTTAAATCTACTGTACTTCCTCTTGTATGTCCAGATTTTGAAGCTATATAGCCTCTCTGAAATAATTCTGATTTTAGCACATTAGGATAGTATTCTTTCTTCATTAAAGTATCATTCAAAACCTTAGCCCATCTCACAAAATGATCTACTGCTCTTTGTGGTCTATACGCATCAAAAATTTTGAGGCTTAAACCTTTTTTACTCAATTCTGATTGCACTCTTTCTAAAGCAAGAGCTGTTTGTTTGGTAAGAATTACACAATTGTTTTTATAACCATCTATAGGTGTGCCAATAAAGTTATTTTTTGAGTTATAGCGCAATTCCATTTGAATAGTGGGTGCTATATCTGAAAGATAAACAAATCCTTTTGCCATTTTTTGACTAAAAAGGCTGCTAGTAAATAGTATAAAGAGAAAACAATATTTATTAATCATACAACAAATGTAATAGTTTCCTATGAATACAATGAGCTATATCTTGCTAAGAAATATTGATAAGTACCATAAGCTAAAAATCCAACCGCCATTAAACCCATTAAAATATTTCCCCATTGATATGTTTGTAAATAATTAAACATGCCCTCTAAACCTTTAATAGCTCCAGCATTTTTTTCATAAGCAGCAACTATAACAAAGAATCCAAATATTAAGAATGATATTCCTCTTGCAATGTGACCATATTTACCCGATTTTTTTAAAATTGTTTTAGATTCTACACTTCCTGAATTCTCAATATCTTTTAAAAACTTTAAAGTATATCCTTTATAAGATTGATATACACCAACAAAGAATAATATAACTCCAATAATGTATAATAAAATTAAACCTGCTTGATTATCAATCAGCATTTGTGCTGCATCAGTTTTACCACTGTTTGAAGAGCTCAGAGATTTGGTAAAAATTGATATTGATAACAAAGCATAAATACCTCCACTAATGAAATAACCAATTCTTTTTACAATTCCTTTTTTATCTGAACCTTCGTTTTTACCATCTAAAAAAGCCGAATAAAATCTCCATAGAGCATACAAGAGGAAACCTGAGGCAATTATTAATACTAAGGTTTGCCCAAAAGTTTGTTGTTCTAAAAAGTTGATGACTTTATTTTTGCCTGATACTTGACCACCATAGTTTATGGCAGCTAAAAAAGTTAATATCCCAACTAAAGAATAGATGATTCCTTTAGTTAAAATTCCGATTTTTCTAATAGTCTCCATAGTTCTTTTTTTACAAAATTATATGTAATTCAAAGTCATTTTTAATACAATCAAATTAATTATGAATGCATTTCGTAAAAATATCTACATTTGAAACTATGGAAGAACTATCTCTAACAACACCAGCTTTATTGTTTTCTGCAATTTCATTAATTATGCTGGCTTACACCAATCGATTTTTAGCCTATGCTGCAGTAATTCGAAATTTGCACGATAAATATTTAAAAGAAAAAGACGATTCTTTATTGAGACAAATTCAGAATTTAAAACTAAGGTTGAACTTAACAAGATGGATGCAAATATTTGGTATTACAAGTCTTTTATTTTGTGTATTAACCATGTTCTTAATTTACATTAATCTATTTACAATTGCAGCTTATGCATTTGGATTAGGTTTGGTTTTATTATTGCTTTCGCTTGTATTTTTAATTAGAGAAATTCAAATATCTACGCAGGCTTTGCAACATCATATAGCTGATATTGAAGAGTATTTAAAAAAGAAGTAATTATTTTCTGTTCAAATAATCATCATAAGCATTTTGAGTAATTCCTTTGCCTAATGAGTCTAAATGTTGATAAGTGCCAGAAGCAGAGACACTTTCATTTTTAATATAATCAAAAAGGTAGTTTCCTTTTTTAGATACTACACCAAAACCTTTGTTGTAAGAATAATAGGCATATTGATTATCAGAAGTATTAAATAAATTTTTACCAAAAACAAATTTACTGTTATCTCCACCTAGCAAATCTAATAGGGTGTAAGAAAAATCAACTTGACTTGATATTGCATCAACTTCTTTTATGTTTTTGTTTACAGCTCCACCCAACCACAACATTGGAATTTGAAATTTAATTGGCGCAAAAAATTCACCTTCATGCTTTGGAGAACTATGACCATGATCTGACATAATTACAATTATCGTGTTTTGATACCAATCTTGTTTTTTTGCAAATTCAACAAAATCTCCTATAACTTTATCAGTGTAAAAATGAGCGCTTCTATACAAATTGTCTGTACCTTTTTTCCCAAATTTATATTCACCTTTTATTTCATAAGGTTCGTGGCTAGAAAGTGTTAACGCTATTTTAAAAAATGGTTCTTTTGGCTGATTTGCTAAATCATCAGTAAATTTTTTCATAAATACATCATCATAAGCACCCCATTTAGAATTCCAATCTTTACTATCAAAATAACTACCATCAACAAAATTGGTAATTCCTGCATTTAGCAAATATGTATTCATATTGCCAAAATTTAAATCTCCACCATAATAGAAAGAGGTTTCATACCCCAATTTATTCATTTCAAAAGGCAACATTGGTAAGCTTCTAGTTTTGCTAGGCAACTTCATTATTTTTCTAACAGGTTGAGGATAGTAACCACTTAAAATAGCTGGGATACCTTTATCTGTTCTATCTCCATTTGAATAGAAATTAGTAAATAAAATTCCTTCTTTAGAAAGTCTATTTAAATTTGGAGTAACACCTTTTTCTCCCCCTAAACTACCAACTACTTTTGCAGATAAACTCTCCCAAATGATAAGAATTACATTCGGTTTTTTAGTGATTAGAATACTATCGTAATTAGAGTTAAGTAGTTTGTTTTTAGTTTTTTGAATAATATTATTTGCAACCTTTGGCTCAAAAATTTGATACGGATTATCTAAATCTGCTTTATGACTAATTGTATTGGTAAAATTCCACATATAATTTAAAGCAGCATGATTGGCAAACATGTTTTTCGAAAAATAAACATTACTTTGATTGATGGGAATTGTTTGTAGACCACCTCTTATAGGCAAAATTAAAAATGCAACTAAAAATAAAGAAATTAAAACCTCAGAAAAATGATCTTTAGTTATGAAGTTTAAGAAATTTTGATGAAGTTTTTTGTAAAATTTTATAAATAAAATAGAGGTGATAAACCAAAATAAGCCACCAAAAACTAATTGACTTGTAGATGCAGAAGAAACCATTAATTCTGGTGTGTTCAAATAATCTAACAAGGTTGCATCTAAACGAATTCCCCAAGCTTTATACAAACCAGCATCAATAAATAATAAAAGTGTGCAGCCAACAATTACAAAATAGGTATATACTTTTATAATTTTTAAAATAGGTTTGTTCGATATAAAAATTGATAAAACAATCAACAGAAATGGCAACAGAGAAATGTATGCCGAAAAAGAAGCATCTAGTCTTAAACCATATACAATTGTTTTAGATATTGTTGAAAAGGATAATTCTTGCGTTTTATCAAAATAATACAATAAGAAAATCAGCCTAGCAAAAACAAAATAAGCAATCCAGAATAAGAAGTATTTAAAATTAAAAGCAGCTCTATTTACTAGTGTTTTCATAGTATTAATCTGTTACTTTTAATCTTGCTTTTGCAGTAACGTTGATGTCTGCATGGATGTTATTTATAAACTTTAAATACCCAGTTACACCAATCATTGCTGCATTATCTGTAGTATATTCAAATTTCGGAATATAGGTAGACCATCCAAAATGTTTTTCTGCTAGCATTAAACGTTTTCTAATTTCTGAATTAGCAGATACTCCACCAGCTATTGCAATTTGTTTTATGCCTGTTTGTTTAACAGCATTCTTTAATTTATCCATAAAAATCTCTACAATAGTATACTGAATGGATGCACAAATATCATTTAAGTTTTCTTCAACAAAATTTGGGTTTACTCGCTGTTGTTTTTGAATAAAATATAAAATTCCAGTTTTTAAACCACTAAAACTAAAGTCTAAATCACCAACTTTTGGTTTGGTAAAAGAATACGCTTTCGGGTTTCCTAATTGTGCATATTTATCAATTAAAGGCCCTCCAGGATAAGGTAAACCTAAAAGTTTCGCTGATTTATCAAAAGCTTCACCAACAGCATCGTCTATGGTTTCTCCTAAAATCTCCATATCGAAATAATTAGAAACCTTTACAATTTGAGTATGCCCTCCACTAATAGTTAAACATATAAAAGGAAAACTAGGTTGCTTAGTGCCTTCTTCATCAATAAAATGTGCCAAGATATGAGCTTGCATATGGTTTACATCTAATAAGGGAATGTTTAGACCCAAAGCCATAGACTTAGCAAAAGATGTTCCTACCAATAAAGAACCCATTAAACCTGGACCTTTGGTAAAAGCTATTGCAGCTAAATCATTTTTAGTAATGCTAGCTTGGGCTAAAGCCTGTTGTACAACAGGTACAATGTTTTGTTGATGCGCTCTAGAAGCCAATTCAGGCACAACTCCACCATATTTAGAATGCACATCTTGGTTGGCAACAACATTGCTTAAAACTTTAGCATTGCACATTACAGCTGCACTTGTGTCATCACAAGAAGATTCAATTGCAAGAATATAGGTAGGTTTATCCATTTTAAATTAATGTTAAGCAATTGCAAAATTAAGTATATTTTTATGAGTGCTTTATTTTTTAGGAATAGAAATTTAATTCTTTGTTAAATTTGCACGTTCTTTGTAATAAGTAGCTAAAATATGTATTATACTTAGGGGGTTAGTTACTTTTAAAAAATTGATTGTTATTAAAAATTTCGGCAAAAAAATTCTAAAATTTCTAGGGTACTTTGTGCTCCTTTTGCTGTTGTTAAGTGTTTTGCTATCAATTTCTGCTGTTCAAACAAAATTTGGTAATTATTTTACAAAAAGAATTAATGATGATTTTGGTACAGATTTAACCATCGAAAAAGTTGACTTTTCACTTTTAGGAAGTGTACGATTTAGAGGAGTTAAAATTAGAGACCATCATCAAGATACCCTTATTTTTGTTGATAAATTAAGTACTTCTATTCTAAATGCGAATAAGGTTTTAAATAAAGAAGTTCTACTAGGACCTATTTATTTAGAGGATGCCTATTATTACATGAAAACTTATAAAGGCGAAGAAGATGATAACATGGCTATTTTCATAGATTCGTTTGATGATGGTTCAAAGAAAGATTCATTAAATCCTTTTATTTTAAAATCAGAAAATGTTTATGTAGATAATTTAGATTTTAAAATTATTAATGCTAACAAAAAAGATTCTTTAAATTATTCAGTCACTAATGCTGGTGGTAATTTGCAAAACCTATCTATTATTGGGCCAGATTTTTCTTCTGATATAAGAGGCTTGTATTTTGTTGATATGAACAATTTACAAGTATCTAATTTAACTACAGATTTTACCTACACTAAAACTCAAATGGAGTTTTTAAATACTACGCTTCAAACTAAAAAAACAGATATAAAAGGCGATATTCTTTTTACTTATGAAAGAGAAGATTTAGCAGATTTTGTAAACAAAGTTCAAATAGATGCAAATTTTACCGATAGTAAAATAGCAATTCAAGATGTAAAGAAATTCTACAACGAACTAAGTAGTAATGATATCTTAGATTTTAAGGGTGTTTTTGATGGAAAGCTTAACAATTTCGAACTCAAAAATTTAAATCTCAGCAATAAGAAAGGCTTGTATGTAAATGGAGATTTATCTTTTGTAAATGCTGTAGATGTAGAAAGAGGCTTTATTTTTGAGGGAGATTTAAACAATCTTACAGCAACTTATAATGAGTTAAAACGAATTCTACCAAATGTCTTAGGTAAAAACGTTCCTTCAGAGTTTAGTAAATTGGGTAAATTTACGGTAAAGGGTAGGCTAAAAGTTACTCCAGAGCAAATGCAGGCAACTATAGATGTAAAATCGGATATAGGAGATGCAATTACAGATTTACAAATTACAAACATAGATGATATTGATTTTGCAGTTTATGATGGAGATGTAGAACTGCAAAAATTTGATATTGGTGTATTTTTTAATGATCCATTGTTTGGTATTATTTCTTTAAAAGGTGATGTAGATGGTAGTGGTTTTCAACTAGAAAACATAGATACAAGGTTTATAGGAGAAATTTCAGAATTTGAGTTTAAAGACTATGTATACACTTCAATTTTAGCAAATGGTCAATACCAAAATAATAAATTTGATGGTGATTTGTCTATAGATGATACCAACTTTAAAATGGATTTTAAAGGTTTGGCGGATTTATCATCAGCAGTGAATAAATTTGATTTTTTATCAGAAATTAAATATTTAGATTTAAAAGAAACAAACCTTTTTACAAGAGATAGCACAGCTCAATTAAAAGGTTTTATTTCTTTAGATGTAGAAGGTAACACATTAGATGATATTATTGGTAATGCCACGTTTACAGATGTATTTTATACTAATGAAAAAGAAGAATTTAGCTTTAAGGAATTCAATATTTCGTCTTCTGTAAAAGATAGTATTAAAAAGATTCAAGTAACATCAGAAGATATTGCAAATGGATATATTTCTGGTAAGTTTACTTTTTCTGAAGTTCCAAATGTGGCACAAAATGCTTTAGGTAGTATTTATACCAATTACGAGCCTTATCCTGTAGCTCCAAACCAATATTTAGATTTTAACTTTACCATTTATAATCAAATAGTGTCTGTGTTTTACCCAGAAATTTCTATAGATGATAATACCAAAATAAGAGGTAAAATTCAATCAAATAAAAACCAATTAAGACTCACATTTTCATCGCCGAAAATAGATGTTTATGGCAATGAATTAAAGGATGTTTTACTAAGAACAGATAATCAAAATCCTCTATATAATTCGCACTTAACAGCATCAGAAGTAAATACAAAATATTATAATGTTTCTAAATTGAATTTACTGAACAGAACACAAAATGACACTTTATTTTTTAAATCAGAATTTGATGGAGGTCCTCAAAACAAAGAAAATTTTAACTTAGATTTTTTCTATACAATTAATGAAAATCAAAAATCTGTATTGGGTTTTGAGAAATCTACGTTTGAATTTAAAAATACCATTTGGAGTATAAATCCTGATGAATTAAATACAGATAAAATTGTATTCGATTTAAAGAGTAATGAGTTTAATTTTAGTCAGTTCAAGTTGGTTTCAGGCGAACAAAAAGTTGAATTTACTGGTAGTATTTTAGGAGACACTGAAAAAACTTTATTAGCAGATTTAACCAAGGTTAAGCTGCAAAGCTTCTTACCAGAAATAGATAGTTTGGCTTTAAAAGGTAAGGTTACAGGTAATATTGATTTTGTTCAAGCAAATAATATATATACTCCAGAAGCTACTTTAATTATTAAAGATTTTGAGGTAAATGATTTTAAACAAGGTGAATTGGCCTTGAATGTTGTTGGTGATAATGCTTACGATAAATACAAAGTTGATTTATCTATAAATAATGATAAAGTAAAAAGCATTGCAGCTACAGGTAATTTAGATTTTTCTAACCAAAGGCCTTTAATTGATTTGCAAGTATTTTTAGAAGATTATAATTTAAAGGCATTTAGTCCTTTAGGCGCAGATGTAATCTCTTCTATGAGAGGTTTGGTTTCAGGGGATTTTTATTTAAGAGGATTTTTAAGAAATCCGGATATGGAAGGTACTTTGCGTTTGCATGATGCAGGTTTAAAATTTCCGTATTTAAATGTAGACTTAGATTTTGATGGTTTATCAACCATAACTTTATCAGAACAATCATTTATTTTCGAAAACATTAAACTATTAGATTCTAAATACAAAACAGAAGGTGTTTTATTGGGTAACATAACTCATCAAAATTTTGAACAGTGGTTCTTAGACTTAGAAATTGTTACAGATAATTTATTGGTTTTAGATACCCAAAATACAGAAGAAGCACTTTACTATGGAACAGCCTTTATAGATGGCTCAGCAAGTATTACAGGTTTAACAGATCAATTAGATATTACTGTTAATGCAGAAACTAATCCAAATACAAAATTTGTAGTTCCGTTAAAAGACATAGAAACAGTAGATAGTTATCAATTAATTCATTTTAAGACAGATAAAATGGACACTGAAGAACGTCAAAGAAAACTAGCACAAGAAGCTATAAAGGGGCTTTCTTTAAACATAAATTTAGATGTTACCAAAGATGCAGAAGCACAAGTAGTAATTGATGAAGTAAATGGTAGCCAATTAACTGGTAGAGGTTCTGGTAATTTAGAAATAGTAATTAATACTAGAGGTAGGTTTGATATGTTTGGAGATTATACCATAGATAGTGGAGTATATGATTTTAAGTATGGAGGAATTATCAACAAACCATTTATCATTCAAAAAGGTGGTACAGTTTCTTGGAATGGTAACCCTTATGAAGCAGATCTAGATGTAACAGCAATCTATAAAGCCAAAGCAAACCCTGCAGTTTTACTACAGAACTTTAATTCTAACAGAAAAGAAGAAATAGATTTAGTGACTAGAATTACTGGAGATTTATTTAATTCTAAGCAAGAATTAGACATTCAATTAACCAATGTAGATCCAACAATTGCAAGCGAGTTGGAGTTTGTTTTAAATGATAATAATATCAATGAAAAAACAACTCAGTTTATTTCACTTTTGGCTTTTGGTACTTTTAGAAACCCAGAAAAAGTAAGTTTCGATGTAAATAACACCTTAACAGGTACAGCTTCAAGTGCAATTGCTACAGCATTTTCCAGTATTCTAAATAGTCCTGACAGTAAATTTCAGTTAGGTGTAGATTATCAGCAAGGAGATCAAGGTAACAGTATAGATCGTTTAAATATAGACAATCAAGTAGATGTTTCTGTAAGCACACAAGTAAGTGATAGAGTAATTATTAATGGTAAAGTAGGTGTACCTGTTGGTGCACAAACACAATCTAGTGTTGTAGGTGAGGTAAAAGTAGAGGTTTTACTAAATGAAGAAGGTAACTTTAGAGGCGTTATTTTTAATAGGCAGAACGAAATTCAATATTCACAACAAGAAGAAGGTTATACACAAGGAGTTGGTTTGTCTTATCAAGTAAACTTTAATACGCTTTCAGAACTTTTATCAAAAATAGGTTTAAAGAAAAAGAAAGAAAAAAAGAAGCCAGAAATTAAGAAAGATACGCTTCTTGTGCCTAAAAATAATCTAATTAACTTCGAAGGGAATTAGTATTTTCCACCCATTTTTTAATCATAATTTTAGCCTTAAATAATTAACATTTTTATAATAAAAATGGGCTATTTAGGCTCAATCGTTTTCGTAACTTTATTATTATAAATCATTTAAAAGAATTAATTTTACATTGAAATATGAGTAAAATAAAGAAAATAGGAGTAATGACTTCTGGAGGCGATTCTCCAGGTATGAACGCTGCAATTCGTTCAGTGGTAAGAACTTGTGCATTTTATAAAATTGAATGTGCAGGTATTTATAGAGGTTACCAAGGTATGATTGAAGGAGATTTTATTTCTTTAGATGCAAGAAGCGTAAAAGGCATTATTAATAAAGGAGGTACTTTTTTAAAGTCGGCCAGATCTAACGAGTTTAGAACTAAAGAAGGTAGGCAAAAAGCATACGATGCTTTAACAGCTGCTAACATAGATGCACTTGTTGTAATTGGTGGAGATGGTACTTTTACTGGAGCACTAATTTTTAATCAAGAATTTAATTTTCCAGTAATGGGTATTCCTGGTACTATTGATAATGATATTACAGGAACTAGCCATACTTTAGGATATGATACTACATTAAATACAGTTGTAGATGTAATTGATAAAATTAGAGATACAGCTTCTTCCCACAATAGATTATTCTTTGTAGAGGTAATGGGTAGAGATGTTGGTCATATTGCATTA
The DNA here is from genome assembly GCF_036864555.1 of Polaribacter sp. P097. NCBI lineage: Bacteria > Pseudomonadati > Bacteroidota > Flavobacteriia > Flavobacteriales > Flavobacteriaceae > Polaribacter > Polaribacter sp. P097. The sequence goes on from NZ_JAZETJ010000002.1 coordinate 291,156, forward strand.
AATGCAGGAGTAGGTGCAGGTGCTGAAGAAATTTTAATACCAGAAGAAGATCTTGGTTTAGATCGTTTATTAGAATCTTTAAAACGAAGTAAAGAATCTGGTAAATCTTCTAGTATTGTAGTTGTTGCAGAAGGAGATAAGATTGGTAAAAACGTATTTGAACTTAAAGATTATGTAGAAGAAAATCTACCTGAATATGAAGTTCGAGTATCAGTTTTAGGTCACATGCAAAGAGGTGGTTCACCTTCTTGTTTTGATAGAGTTCTTGCAAGTAGAATGGGTGTTAAAGCTGTAGAAAGTTTATTAGAAGGTCAATCTAATTTAATGGTGGGTCTGTTAAACGAAAAAATGGCAGTAACTCCTTTAGACAAAGCAATTAAAGGTCAATCAAAAATAAATAAAGAATTAATAAGAGTGTCAGACATCATGTCTACATAACATAAAAAAAGAATTAACAAAATGATAAAAATAGGAATTAACGGATTTGGAAGAATAGGTAGATTAGCATTTAGATCTGCAGTAAAAAGAGATAACGTACAAGTTGTAGCAATTAATGATTTATTAGAAGTAGATTATTTAGCTTATATGTTAAAATACGATTCAGTGCATGGAGCATTTGATGGAACTGTAGAGGTTAAAGATGGTAAATTAGTTGTTAACGGAAACGAAATTAGAATTTCTGCAGAAAGAAATCCTGCTGATTTAAAATGGGATGAAGTTGGAGCTGAGTATGTTTTAGAATGTACAGGTATTTTCAAAAGTTTAGAACAAGCAAATTTACACATTCAAGGTGGAGCTAAAAAAGTAGCAATTTCTGCACCTTCTGGTGATGCACCAATGTTTGTAATGGGTGTAAACCATACAAAATTACAAGCTTCAGATACAATCTTTTCTAACGCATCTTGTACTACAAACTGTTTAGCACCAATTGCAAAAGTATTAAATGATAACTTTGGAATTGCAGAAGGTTTAATGACAACTGTACATGCAGCAACTGCAACTCAAAATACTGTTGATGGACCATCTGTAAAAGATTGGAGAGGTGGTAGAGCAGCAATTCACAATATTATACCTTCTTCTACAGGAGCTGCAAAAGCAGTAGGTAAAGTAATTCCTGAATTAAATGGTAAGTTAACTGGTATGGCATTTAGAGTACCAACTATGGATGTTTCTGTAGTAGATTTAACTGTAAAATTAGAAAAAGGTGCTACTTACGAAGAAGTAAAAGCAGCTATGAAATCAGCTTCAGAAAATGAAATGGAAGGAGTTTTAGGATATACTGAAGAGTTAGTAGTTTCTCAAGATTTTGTTGGTGAAACTCGTACTTCTGTATTTGATGCAAATGCAGGTATTGCCTTAAATGATAACTTTGTAAAAGTTGTTTCTTGGTATGATAATGAAATTGGTTATTCAACTAAATTAGTAGACTTAGTAGAATATTCTGCTTCTCTATAATTATAGAAAACATAATACTAAAAAACCTGATAGAATATTCTATCAGGTTTTTTTTATTTTTAAAAAGGTCGTTTTTAAAATTACTTAATAGCAATCATACTAATTTCTACATTAACGAATTTGGGTAAATTTGCTACTTCAACTGTTTCTCTAGCAGGTGCAGTTTCTTCATCAAAATATTGAGCATAAACCTTATTTATTTCACTAAAGTTGTTCATGTCTGAAATAAAAATTGATGATTTTACAACATTCTCAAATGTCATTTCTGCAGCTTCTAAAACTGCTTTCATATTTTCCATCACCTTTTTAGTTTCAGCTTCTATTGAATCTATTACTAATTCACCAGTTTCTGCATCAATAGCAATTTGACCGGAAGTGTACAATGTATTTCCGCTTAAAACTGCTTGATTATAAGGTCCAATAGGAGCTGGAGCTTTTGTAGTCGATATTATTTTTTTCATTTGATTTTGATTTTTTTATGCAATTATTATTAGAATAATAATCTGTCTGGTGGTTTGTTTTTATCCCATTTTAAATCAGCAAGTGTAGAAGATTTTACACCAATAAAAAAGGTGTATGAAGAATTAGATCCAAAAGGCACCCAATTAAAATTAAATTGCCAACTGTCTAAATCTCTAGTAAAATTAAATCTTGAGAACGAAAAGGCACCATTTTTAACATCATAACCAGAAGAATAACCCACTTTCCATTTTGGAGACAACTCAATATTACCACTAAAGCCTAAAGTATGTACGCCAATTTCTCCAGGATCTACACCATTATTTCTGTATGTAGCTGCATACACTAAGTTCAAAGTCCATGGAATTTTAGAGTTGTAAAGTTCTGTCTCTTTTGTTCCACCTCCAACATCATTGGCATCTTGTCTACCAAACCTGTTGGTAGGATCAATATCTGCACCCATGGTATCTGGAGGGTTGTTTGCACCATTTCCATTTCTGCTTTCTTGGTTTGCACTTTTATTTTTTGAATCCTTTTCAAAATCTTTGCTAGAAATTGAATAGTTTGCAGTTAAATTAGCATTAGATAATCTAAAAATACCAGGATTAAATTTATCAATTCTAACCCCATTTTCATTTACTTGATAAGGATCTAAACTTCCATTAAAATTTACTGCTAGTTTGTCTTTAAACAAACGAGTACCAGCACTAAATGTTACATTAGACCAACGTAAACTATCTGCAGCAATATTGTAGGCAGTATTAAAATTAAGATTATTTAAAATCATTATTTTTTCGTCCTCTTCATCGCTATCAGGATCTTTGGGAGCTATTTTTGCTTCTAAAACGTTGTTTAAAGAAATACCAATGGAATTGCTTAATCCTCCTGAGGGTCTTCCATAAATACCATTATCAAAAACAGTATAATCAATTACATCTAAAGGATCTGCACTTTGTTGTACTTGCTGCAAGTATCTGTCTTGAAAATCTGGTCTGTAAGTATAAGAGATAGTTGGTCTAAACGTATGTCTTATTGCTTTAAGTCTTCCTTTAGAAAAAGAAAAATCACCATATATATTTGTTGATAAACTAACACCTAAATTATATTCTCTATAAGATTTAAATCCACGCAAAGTATCTGTAACCACTTCGTTATTGGTTTGATCGTATGTTTTTTGAACATAATCAAAATGCCAAGTCTCTTCATAGTTTGCACTTGGTGAAAGTGTAAAGTACCTGAAAGCTTTTATGTTGGTATTTGTACTTGTTTTGTGTTGTACACCAGCTCTTGCAGTTTCAAACATTTTACTTGTAAAAAACTCGTCATCTGTAGTGTTTATCAAATACTGACCCTGCATGTTGTAGTTAAAACCTAATTTTTGAATTGGGTTTTTCTTAACGCCATTTTTTCCAGCAAAAGGATAAATCCTATTCATATTTAGCGTTAAGGAAGGCAAAGTCATTATAATACTTTCTGTATTTGTATTTTGTTGATGTGAAGCTGTAACAGCCATATTAAATGGTGTACCAACAAAGTTTTTACTATAATTTATAGACGAATTAAAGGTGTTGTTTTGAGATTGAGAAACATTAAATTGATTTAAAGATTCTCTAAAAAATCGACTACTACCTAAATTTACAGAAGCTGTAAATCTCGAATTCGGACTCGCTTTAGAATCTTGATTATGAGACCATCTAACATTAAAGTTGTTCGCTCTAGAAAAATCATCAAACCCTCTAATACCATTGATGTTATTTTCAAAGTTAAAACTAAAAGTTCCGTTAAACTTATATCTCTTGTTGTAGTTAGAAGACATTCTTACTCCCCAACTTCCATTAGAATAAGCATCACCTAACAGCGTTAAATCTACATAATCATTAATGGCAAAATAATACCCACCATTCTGAAAACCAATTCCTCTTGAGCTACTTCCAGTATCAAAAGCAGGAATTAAAAAACCAGAAACACTTTTTTCGCTCATAGGAAAATATGCAAAAGGCAAAAATAGTGGAGTAGGTACATCAGCTAAAACCAAATTACTTGTACCAACAATAATCTTTTTACCAGGTACTAATTTTGCTTTATTGGTTGTAATATAATAATCAGGATTTTCTTTATCTGAAGTTGTAAATCTAATTTTTCTAATATAAATAGTAGAATCATTTACTCTTTTAGTTTTTTCACCATAAGTAAACATTTCACCTTGTTGCGTTTTTAGACCATAAATTAAAGCTCGTTTACTTTTAAAGTTATATAGAAGAGAATCTTGCTCAGATTCTTGATTACCTTGTTTAAAATTTGGTCTTTGTGTATAGCCTGTACTATCTACAATACCTTTTGCAAACAGCGTATTGTTTTTATAGTCAATAATAATAATACCCGCCTTTAGATCAATATCAGTATAAGTAATATTGGCTTCGTTATAAAGAGTTACAGTTTTATTTTTAGCATCTTGAATGGTGTAATCTTTAGCAATATGTGTAATGATATCGTCTATGCTTTCCTTTGGCTTTATAGAATCAGAGTTTATGGTATCTGTTTTTTTGGCCAACAAAGAATCTCTTTTAACAATGCCTAATGAATCTATTTTTTTAGCAATTAGTGTATCTTTCTTAACAGAAGGAATTTCGATTTTCTTTTTAGTAGGAATATCTTGTGAAAAACTTAACTTTATAAAAAAGAAGCAACAAAATAAAAGTAGGTATGATAGATTTGATTGCAATGCTATAAATACTATTTTTGTATATGAGTAAAAGTATGGCTCAATATTTGAAACACAAAATTAAAGATGCCAAAATTAGTTAAATTTTATTGATGAATTTTCTAGAAATCCACAAATTTAATACCATTCTTCAAAAGCTATTTTTTATAGCCTTTTGTTTTATGATATTCTTACCTATAACTACAAATGCACAAAAAAAGTATACTATTGTTTTAGATGCTGGTCATGGAGGAAAAGATCCTGGAAATAGAGGAAATGGTTATTATGAAAAAAATATAGCACTAAAGGTGGCTTTATTGGTAGGTGATGAGCTGAGGAAAAATAAAGATATCAAGGTGATTTTTACTAGAAAGAAAGATGTTTTTATAGATTTATGGAAGAGAGGTGATATTGCAAATAAAGCAGATGCAGATCTTTTTGTGTCTATTCACTGTGATTCTTACTTACCAAGACCTGCAGCTCATGGAGCAGGAACCTTTGTTCTAGGACTTAGAGGAAATAAAAAGAATTTAGAAATTGCCAAAAGAGAAAATGCAGCTGTTTTATTAGAAGAAAATTACGAGCAAAGATATAAGGGCTTTGATGCTAATTCTGTAGAATCTGTAGTAGGTTTCTCATTATTACAAGAAGAGAATTTAGACAAAAGCTTAGAGATTGCAAGTCTTATTCAAAATAATTTCACAAAGCAATTAAACAGGCTCGATCGTAAAGTAAAACAAGATAACTTTCAAGTATTAAGAGAAACTGTGATGCCAAGTGTTTTGGTTGAGCTTGGTTTTTTAACGAATAAAAAAGAAGGCAGATTCTTAAATTCAAAACAAGGTCAACAAAAAATGGCAAAATCTGTTGCGCAAGCAATCGAAAACTATGTAACTAATCTAAAAATAAATACGGTTGTAGATAATGGCATAGTAGCCGAGCAAAAAGATTTTATTGAATTTAAGGTTCAAATTGCTTCAGGTAAAAATAAAATACCAACAAAATCATATAATTTTAAAGGTTTAAAAAATATCCAAAGAATTAAAGTTGGTACTTTTTATAAGTATTATTATGGTGTAACTCCCTCATATAAAGAGGCTAAAAAATCATTAAAAGTGGCTAGACAGAAAGGTTATAAAACAGCATTTCTTGTAGCTTTTAAAAATGGTACAAAAGTATCTGTAGAAGAAGTGAATAAAATGCCTTAAATTTGCTTAGTAGCAAATAAAAAATAGTAGTAATATTGTTAGTAAATTTCTATCTATGTCTAAAGAATTAAAAATTGGTATTATTTTAATTATCGTTATTGTTTCCTTTGTTTGGGGCTTTAACTTTTTAAAAGGTCATGATTTACTAGATGGTAAAGCTCGTGAATTCCAAGTAGAATACACTAAAATTGGAGGTTTAAACAGAGCTAGTTCTGTAACTTTAAATGGTTTAAAAGTTGGCCAAGTTAAAGACATAGCATTTAATACTACAGAAGAAAAAAGAGGTCAGTTAATTGTGACGTTTGCTGTAGAAAATGACTTTCAGTTTTCTAAAAATAGTGTTGTAAAAATTTATTCGCCAAATCCATTATCTCCATCTAATTTAGCAATTGTGCCCAATTATGAAGGTGAAATGGCTGTTTCTGGAGATATGTTAAAAGGAGAAATGGAAGAAAGTCTTTTTACATCTATAGGTGAAAGACTAGACCCTTTACAAACTAAAATAGAAAAAGTAATTGTAAGAGCAGATACTTTGTTTAGTGGTGTAAATAAAATTTTAAATGATAAAACCATAAATGGTATAAACTCTTCTGTATCTAATTTAGCAGCAACTATTTACGAGTTAAGACAAACCATTAAAACTGTAAATTCGTTGGTTGTTGATAATCAAGATAATTTAAAAGAAACTCTTGAAAACACGAAGAATATTACTGGAAACTTAAACAAATTGGCAGACAGTTTAACCACTGTTAATTTTAATAGTATTATTCAAAAGGCAGAAAATGCAGTAGATAATTTTAATGAATTATCTATGAAAATTAATTCTACAGATGGTTCTATTGGTAGGTTAATTAATGATGATGAGTTATACAGAAATGTAGAGGCTGCAACAAAAGAATTAGAGCAGTTGCTAAGAGATTTAAAAATCAACCCAAAAAGATATGTTCATTTTTCTTTATTTGGTAAAAAGCCACAAGAATATGAACCAACAGCTCCAGATAGTTTACTATTTATAAAAGACTAAAACACTAATTTAATTTTTACATAATGCAATATTTACCAAATTTACTTTTTATAATAGCCTTAATTGCAGGTATTGGTTTTTTTGTGATGAACATCAGAAAAATATCAAGAAATATTAAACTAGGTAAAGATGTAGACAGGTTTGATAATAAATCTGAAAGATGGAAAAATATGGCCATGATTGCTTTAGGGCAGTCAAAAATGGTTAAAAGACCACTTTCAGGATTTTTACATATTATCGTTTACGTCGGATTTATCATCATAAATATAGAAGTTCTCGAAATCGTTATAGATGGTATTTTTGGAACACATAGAATTTTTCAAGGTATTATTGGCGATAGTTTCTATGCTTTCTTAATTGGAACTTTCGAAATTTTAGCAGCACTTGTTTTTGTAGCCGTAATCATTTTCTGGACAAGGAGAAATATTTCAAACATCAAGCGATTTTTAAGTAGAGAAATGAAAGGTTGGCCTAAGAAAGATGGTAACTATATTTTGTACTTTGAAATGGTTTTAATGACGCTGTTTATTGTTATGAATGCTACAGATACAGCATTTCAGCAGGCAGGAATAGGAAATCCTATCAGTCAATCTGTGGCACCATTATTTGATGGTTTTTCTGCAGAGACCGTTCATTTAATCGAGAGAACTGCTTGGTGGATTCACATTTTAGGTATTCTAGTATTTTTAAACTATTTATATTACTCTAAACATTTACACATCCTTCTGGCGTTTCCAAATACATATTTTGCGAATTTAAAACCAAAAGGTCAATTCAATAATTTAGAAGCTGTTACTAATGAGGTAAAATTAATGATGGATCCTGATGCAGATCCTTATGCTGTGCCAGAAGAAGGAGCAGAGGAAACTGTACCAGAAAAATTTGGAGCTAGTGATGTTGCAGATTTGAGCTGGGTGCAATTATTAAATGCATACACCTGTACTGAATGTGGGAGATGTACATCTGCATGTCCTGCAAACTTAACAGGTAAAAAGCTTTCTCCTCGTAAAATAATGATGGATACTAGAGATCGTTTAGAAGAAGTTGGTAGAAACATTGATGAAAACAAAGGTGAATTTAAAGATGATGGTAAGCAATTATTAAATGACTACATCACTCCAGAAGAATTATGGGCTTGTACAAGTTGTAATGCATGTGTAGAAGAATGTCCTGTAAACATAGATCCACTTTCTATCATTATGGATATGAGAAGATATTTAGTTATGGAGCAAAGTGCTGCACCTCAAGAATTAAATATGATGATGACCAATGTTGAAAATAATGGTGCTCCTTGGCAATATAATCAACAAGATAGATTAAACTGGGCAAACGAAGAATAAGATAATATTTAAATTTAAGTAGTTAATTAGTAGTTTCAATAACTAAGTACTTAAAATTTAACACTAAAAACGAAAGATATGAATGTACCAACAATGGCAGATATGATGGCTCAAGGCAAGCAACCAGAAGTGTTGTTTTGGGTTGGTGCTGCAGGTAGTTACGATGACAGAGCTAAAAAAATTAGTAGAGCATTTGTAAAAATTTTACATCAAGCTAATGTAGATTTTGCTGTTTTAGGAACAGAAGAAACATCTACAGGAGATGCAGCTAAAAGAGCAGGAAATGAATTCTTGTTTCAAATGCAGGCAATGATGAACATTGAGGTTTTAAATGGCTATGAAATTAAAAAGATTGTAACCTGTGACCCACATTCATTCAATACTATAAAAAATGAATATCCTTCTTTAGGAGGTAAGTATGAGGTTTATCATCATACACAGTTCATTCAAAATTTAATAAAAGAAGGCCGCTTAAAAATAGATGATGCAACTCTAAAAGGTAAAAGAGTTACTTTTCATGATCCTTGCTATTTAGGTAGAGCCAATGAAGTTTATGAATCTCCTCGTGATTTAATTAAGAGATTAGGTGTAAATTTAACAGAAATGAAGCGCCATAAATCTACAGCTTTATGTTGTGGAGCAGGTGGTGCACAAATGTTTAAAGATGCAGAGCCAGGAGATAAAGAAGTAAATGTGTTAAGAACAGAAGATGCTTTAGAAACAAACCCTAGCATTATTGCAACTGGTTGCCCATATTGTAATACTATGATGACAGATGGTATTAAATTTAAAGAAAAAGAGGCTGAAGTTGTTGTTAAAGATATCGCAGAATTGATAGCAGAAGCAAATAATTTGTAAAATAAGGTTTTATTAAAAATGTCAGAAAATTTTAAAAACGAACTCGTTACAGAATTACCAGACATTACTAAAATACATTTTAAAAAGATTGATAAAGATTATTTAAAAGTAATTTTAATCAATCTTTTTTTAGTTTTTATAATACTATTTTTGGGTTTAATAGCTTTGCATCAATATGCTTTTTCAGAAGATGTTTTAAACTATAGCACTTATATTTATTTTGGTTTTACTTCCTTTTTTGCACTTTGCTTGTTATACACGCTTTTAGCATTTCCGAAGAAAAAATATGCTTTAAGAGAAAAGGATATTTCTTACAAGTCTGGATTGTTAGTTTTAAAAACTACAACAGTGCCATTTTCAAGAATTCAGCATGTAGAAACCGATGAAAAACCAATATCAAGATTGTTTAACCTTGCTTCTTTAAGTGTATATACAGCTGGAGATTCTAGTGATGATTTAGTAATTAAAGGAATTAAAAAGCAGGAAGCCTTAGAAATCAAAGAATTCATTAGCTCAAAAATTAATGAATAATTCGTATACATTTTCCGAATTCTCTAAACAATCTCCAAAAGGAATATTCATTATTTATTTTGCAGAGATTTATAGAGTTATCAAATTATTTTGGATTTTTCTATTCATAATTTTTAAAGATTTCTCTAAGTTTTCCTCTTATGGGGCTATTTATATTTATTTAGGGATAGGATTACTGCTGGCACTTTTATTACTGAGAGCTTATTTAATTTATATTAATTTTCAGTTTAAAATAGAAAATCAGCATTTTATTTTAAAAAAAGGAATTCTAAAAAAGACATTAGTAGAAATTCCTATTCATAGAATTCAGAACATTAATTTTAAACAAAATATAGTTCAGCAAATTATAGGTGTGTTTGAGGTAAGTATTGAAACAGCAGGTTCTAAAGACACAGAAATTGCAATTAAAGCATTGTCCTTAGAAAAAGCAGAAGCATTAAAGGCAGCTATTTCTGAAGCTAAAAAATTAGATATTGAAGTTTTAGAGAAGCAGGAAATAGAACCAATTATAAAAATTAGCTTTTTTTCTCTATTAAAGGTTAGTTTAACTGAAAATCACCTTCAGAACTTATTTCTTTTTTTTGCTATCGTTATTGGTTTTTTTAACCAAATTCAACAAATTTCAGAAAGTTTTGGTAAAGCTGAGGCTTTAGATGGTTACATTTCTGAAAGTACCAGTAATTTATCTGCAAGTGTTGTATTAGTTACAATATTGGTAATTTTACTAACGCTAATCGCTTTAATTAGTTCTTTTGTAAAGGTGTTTTTAATCCATTTTAATCTTAGAGCATATTTAAAAGATGATGCTTTCGAGATAAATCAAGGATTGCTAACCAAGAAATCAATTGTTTTAAAGAAGCAAAAAATTCAAAACGTAACGATTTCTACAAATCCTTTAAAGAGACTTATTGGTATATCATTCATCACTTTCAAACAAGCTGTTAGTGGTAAGGTAAATAATGCAAAGAAAGAAAAGTTAATTCGTTTGGTTGGGTGTAAAAAAGATCAGATAGAAATTGTTAAAGAATCAATTTTTAAAACACTTAATGTTGAGAATAATGTCAAAAAGAACCCTGACTCTTATTACAAAAAGAGAATATTTTTTTGGACAAGTTTATTCTTTTTTATTTTGTATTCAGTAACCTATTATTTCATTTCTCATATAGAGGTTTTTTATTCTTTATTATTGGTTGCTCCCTTAGCAGTGTTCTTAATTCTAAAGAAAATAAAGAAAAGGTTTTATCAAATTTCTGATGAAATGTTAATTGTGGGTAAGGGGTTGTTGGAAACACATTTGGTGTATCTAGATATTTTTAAAGTTCAAAATATTAAGATGAAACAGTCTATCTTTCAAAAAAGAAGTAATGTTGCAGATATAGTTTTACAAACAGCTTCTGGTAAAATTGAAATACCTTGTATTGCCTATAATGAAGCTATTAAAATTTATAATCATACTTTGTTTAAAGTAGAAACAAGCAATGCTCCATGGATGTAAAAAGTTTTATAAAAGCAGCACGTTTAAGAACTTTACCATTATCAGTTTCTGGTATTATAGTAGGCTCACTTTTAGGAGTTTCACAATTCAATAACTCAGATTCGAAAAATATAAGCGATGATTTAGGTACAACTTTTCAAGTAAATCATATTGATGTAGAAACGTCTATTACAATATTTATTTTGGCAATTTTAACCACAATTGGTTTTCAAGTCTTGTCTAATTTTGCAAATGATTATGGAGATGGTATTAAAGGTTCAGATAAAAATAGAATAGGAGAAGCAAGAATGGTTTCAAGTGGTGCAATTACTCCTAAACAAATGAAAAACGCTATGATTGTAACTACAATTATCACGTTAATTATTGCATTGCTACTGATTTATTTTTCTTTCGGAAAAGAAAATTTTCTTTATTCTATTCTCTTTTTTGTTTTGGGAATAGCCTCTATAGTTGCAGCTATTAAATATACTGTAGGTAATTCAGCCTATGGCTATTCTGGTTTTGGAGATATTTTCGTATTTCTATTTTTTGGTTTGTTAAGTGTAGTTGGTAGTTATTTCCTATTCACAAAAGCCATCAATTTTGAAATTTTTTTACCAGCAATTTCTATTGGTTTGTTAAGCACAGCAGTTCTAAATCTTAATAATTTAAGAGATAGAGATGAAGATAAAATCAATAATAAAAACACGTTGGTAGTTAAATTAGGAATTGCAAATGCAAAAATTTATCATTATTCATTAATTTTAGGAGCCTTAATTGCTGCTTTAAGCTACACTTATCTTAATTTTGAAAGCTATTACCAGTTGATATATTTAGTAGCATTTATTCCGTTAATTTTAAATATTATAACTGTTTCTAAAAATACAATTCCAGCAGAATTAGATGGCGAATTAAAAAAAGTTGCACTAAGTACTTTCTTATTTGCTTTAATTTTCGGGATTACAAACTTTATTTTTTAAATTGAAATTATGAAAACCATAAAAATTATATTAGGTATAATTACAGCGTTAGTTTTAGCATTTTTTGCAACAGGCTTATTGGTAAAAGAAACAAACTATGAAGCTAAAGTTTCTGTGAACGAGCCTTTAGCTGAAGTTTTTAAAACTTTTAATACCACAGAAAATGTGAAGAATTGGATTCCTGAAATTAAATCTGTAAAGACTATAAATGAAAATGTAGGTAAAACAGGTAGTAGCTATAAAATAGTTTTAGACAACCAAGGTCAAGAAATTACAATGACAGAGAAGGTGATGGCTTATGTACCTAATGAAAAAGTTACCCTATTTTTTGATGCAGAAAATATGCTAAAGAAAGATGATTATGTTTTTACCGAAAATAATGGAATAACCACTATAACTTTAAATTCAAGTTGCAGAAGCGATTCTTATATTATGGCTTGCATGTTTCCATATTTTAAGTCAACTTTTCAAGATCAAGATCAAGGTTATTTGAATAATTTTAAAACGTATATAGAAAATAAATAATTCATTTTGATTAAAGCTAGTTATAAAAAGTACATTCTAAATTTTAAAAATCCAAGTGGTACTTCTCGTGGAATTTTAAGAACTAAAGAAACCTATTTTATCATTTTAAATGAGAATGATAAAATTGGAGTAGGAGAAACAGGCTTGTTTCGAGGCTTAAGTATAGATGATGTTTCTAATTACGAAGAAAAATTAACTTGGGTTTGTAACAGTATCAACAAAGGTTTAGATTTTTTATTAGAAGAGCTTGCACATTACCCATCAATTCAATTTGGTCTAGAACAGGCTTTTTTATCTTTAAAAAGTAAAAATAAGTTTGAGTTATTTCCTTCTAATTTTACACAAGGTAAAAGTGCTATACCTATTAATGGTTTAGTTTGGATGGGAGACAAAGAGTTCATGAAAACTCAAATTAAAGAAAAGTTAGTATCGGGTTTTTCATGTATCAAAATGAAAATTGGAGCCATTGATTTTGATACTGAAATTGAATTACTAAAATCCATTCGAAAGGAATTTTCGTCAAAAGAAATAGAGCTTAGGGTAGATGCAAATGGGGCATTTGACCCAAGTACTGCTCTAGAGAAATTAAAAGTATTATCAGAATTAGAAATTCACTCAATTGAGCAGCCAATTAAACAAGGTCAATTACAAGAAATGGCTGAATTATGTGAGGTAACTCCTTTAGCAATTGCTTTAGATGAAGAATTGATAGGTGTATTTTCTAAGGAGGCTAAAAGCAATCTAATTCAAACCATAAAGCCTCAATATATTATTTTAAAACCTAGTTTGGTTGGCGGATTTGCAGGTAGTACTGAGTGGATTAACTTAGCAGAAGAAAATGATTGTGGTTGGTGGATAACTTCTGCCTTAGAAAGTAATGTAGGTTTAAATGCAATAGCACAATTTACTTACACTTTAAGTAGTAATTTGCCTCAAGGTTTAGGTACTGGAAGTTTATTTACCAATAATATTCAAAGCCCTTTAGAAGTTAAAAAAGGAACATTGCAATACAATACAAGTTTAAATTGGAATTTTAATTATTAATATGAATTACATACAACAAGCATACAAAGGAGAATTAGGAATGTGGAAATATTTAATTATTCCATTTTTATTTTTTGGTCTAATGTTTCTAAATTTTTTAGCAATGATGGTTCTAGATTTAGATGTTGATAAAATAATTCAAACAGAAATAGAAAATAAAGGTGCAACACGTTTCTTAATTGAAAGTCTCATTCCGTTTGCAGTAGGTTTAGCTGCAGTTTTATTATGGACAAAATATGTGCATCAACAATCATTAACATCATTAACTACCTCTAGAAAAAAAATAGATTGGAAAAGAGTGTTTTTTGCATTTTTCTTATGGGGTACTGTAACAACAGCCTTTTTAATGATTGATTATTTTGCATCTCCAGAAAATTATCAATGGAATTTTAACCTTAATAAGTTTTTAGTTTTACTTGTAGTTGCTGTTTTATTAATTCCACTACAAACCAGCTTTGAAGAATATTTATTCAGAGGGTATTTAATGCAAGGCTTAGGTGTTGCAACTAAAACTAGATGGTTTCCTTTAATTTTTACATCGGTTGTTTTTGGAGTTTTACATATTGCAAATCCTGAGGTAAGCAAGTTAGGGTATGAATTACTCATATATTATATTGGTACAGGCTTCTTTTTAGGTATTTTAACCTTGATGGATGAAGGTTTAGAATTAGCACTGGGATTCCATGCAGCAAATAACCTGTTTACTGCTGTTTTAGTAACTGCAGATTGGACCGTTTTTCAAACAGATTCTGTTTTAATTGATATGTCAGAACCAGCTTTAGGGGCTGATGTTTACCTACCTGTTTTTGTGATTTTCCCAATCTTGCTTTTCGTGTTTGCTAAGAAATATAAGTGGTCTAATTGGTCAGAAAAACTATTTGGCAAAATAGAAAAACCTGTTACTCTTAGTGATAATTAATTAGTTACAAGAGATAATTGTGAAGAACAAAATTCATCCAAATTTTAAATTGAATGGTAAATCATTTTCCAATGAAGGTGATTTGTGCAATTATGCCAAAAAAGTTTCCTTAGAAACGAGCTTATTCTTAGAAGAATGGTTCAACAGTGAAACTTATGTAATTGTGAATACCTCTGGCTCTACAGGTAAGCCTAAAGCAATTCAACTGCAAAAAAACTTTATGGTTAATTCAGCACAAGCAACAGGTGCTTATTTTAATCTAGAAGCCACAACTAAAGCATTATTATGTTTACCTATTAGTTATATAGCAGGTAAAATGATGTTGATAAGAGCAGTAACTTTAGGATGGCATTTAGATATAGTTGAATCTAATTCTTCACCATTACAAAATATTAATACATCTTATGATTTTTCTGCAATGGTGCCTTTGCAAGTTGAAAATTCTCTGTCTAAATTAGATTTGGTTGATACCTTAATTGTAGGTGGAGGAGCAATTTCCGATACTCTTTATCAAAAACTACAAAAGGTTTCAACAGCTGTTTTTGCTACCTATGGCATGACTGAAACAATTACCCATATTGCAGTACAAAAAGTAAATAATGAAAAAACTGGCCTTAAATTACCTATACAAAGGGCATTCTTTAAAGCTTTATCTGATGTAGATCTTTTTATAGATCAAAGAAATTGTTTGGTTATCAAAGCTCCAAAGGTTGCTAAAGAAACTGTATTTACAAATGATGTTGTTCAATTAATATCAGAAAATGAATTTGAGTGGTTAGGTCGTTTTGATAATATTATCAATTCTGGGGGCATTAAACTAAATCCAGAGCAAATAGAGAAGAAGTTAGGTCAATTAATAACCAACCGATTTTTTGTTTCTGGAATTCCTGATGAAAAATTAGGAGAAAAATTAATTTTAATTGTTGAAGGTGCAGCAAATTGTATTGCAATCGATCAAATAAAAAATTTTTCTACCTTAACTAAGTTTGAAATTCCTAAGAAGATTTACTTTCTAGATCAATTTACAGAAACATCAACAGGTAAGATTCAACGAACTGAAACAATGAAAAAGATTAGCTTAAATAGTTAGTTTTGAAATAACAATTCTAAAGTCAGCTCATCTAGATATCCATCTGCAAGCAGATTGTTTTTTTCTTCGAAAGCCTTAATTGCATTTAAAGTTTCAATTCTATAAACGCCATCTAACCTTATAGTTTCCCCTTTTTCAACCAATTTTTTCTGTACCTCATAAATAATAGCATTTTTTTCGCCATTATACAATTTTGTATTGGTTTTAAACAAAGACTTTATCAACTGAGCATGCTGCTCATTGTTATATTTTTCTAAGCTAATGCCATTTAATTCTAAAAATTGTATCTCTTTATTATTTTTTCCTTCAGCTTTTAATTCCAATGAATTATGAAGTTTAGCTTCATAGAATTTAACTAATGCTAATTTATCAGCATATTTTTTAACAGCATCTTTTGTTTCTAAATCTTCATCTTCAGGAGCTCTAACATCAATATCATTGGCAGTCCATTGTAATTTTACATAGCTATTTAAGTCTTCTACAGCTTTATAGTAGTTACTAATCAGTTCTTGATTGTAGTAGTTTAAATCTATTTTTAGATCTGATTTATAATTCACATTTGGCGAATTGTATCTTTGGTAATCACTATATTCTCCATAGCCAATTACTGCAGCTATTATTAGAAGTAAAAAAATAATAATTTGTTTCATCAGTTTAAAGCTATTCTTTTTAGTAGTAACAAATGTATTAAAACTTTTTTAAGGAATAATTACAGTTGAATAGTGTTAATAATTTATGTAAATAAGATAATTTAGTAGCTCAGCTGTAATATCTTTGTAAATCAAAATTTTTGTAGTGTCAGCCAAAAAAAATAAGAAAAGTAAATTTCGTTATCTAAGAAGGTTTCTTAGGGTGTTTTTGGGTGTTTTATTTTTTTTAATTCTATTGTTACTTTTTATTAGAAGTCCTTGGGGTCAAGATATTATTGTAGATAAAGCAACAAACTACATATCTAGTAAAACCAACACAGTAGTAGATATTGATAAAGCTTTCATCACTTTTGATGGTAATCTGGAGTTAGATGGTTTGTATTTAGAAGATGAAAAAGGTGATACACTTATTTATTCGAAAACTTTAGAAGCAAACTTACCTATTTGGGGCTTAATAAATGGAACTGCCCTTGGTGTTGATAATGTTGAATGGACAGGATTAAAGGCAAATATTCAAAGGCAAGATACTATTAAGGGTTATAATTTTCAGTTTTTATTAGATGCTTTTGCAGCTCAAAATTCAAATACTGTACCTCAAGATACCACAAGTACATCTCCAGAAATTATTTTAGGTAGCTTTGAGTTGAATGATTTTGATATTGTTTATGATGATATTCCTTTAGGAATTAAAAGTAGTTTTAAAATAGGCGAATTATCTACAGAAGTTCAAAAGTTTGATATCGACAAAATGATTTTTGAGACAAGTGGTATCAACTTATCTAGTTCAAATATTCAATTTGAACAATTACCAGTGCTACTAATTTCTTCAGAAGAAGTGCCTCTCCCTAATCTTTTTGCAACCTATATGGATATTGAGAATACCAAGTTATTGTATAAAGATCAAGTAAATCAAATAGCCGCAAATTTAGATTTGACCAATTTCGAGGCAAATTCTCCAAGAATCGATTTAGAGAATGCAATTTTTTATATTAATTCAGTTAGTTTAAAAAACTCAACTGTAGATATTAATATGTCTAGCCAACCAAATGAGAACAAAGGTTCGAATAATACTTTTCAATGGCCAGAAATAGTATTTAATTTAGATGATTTATCCTTAGAAAATAATGCAATTTCTTATGTTGTAAACAATCAGAAAATAGAGAAAAACATATTTAATCCGGATGCAGTTTCATTTACAAACCTAAATTTAAAAGCTAAAAACATTAGTTTTAAAGATAAAAAAGGAGAACTTTCTGTAAATACTTTAAACTTTAGAGAAAGCTCTGGATTAAATTTAAATCAATTAAAGTTTCAAACTTCTATTTCAGACTCTAAATTAGTTGTAAATAATTTCTACTTTAAATTAAAAGATAGCAAGGTTGGTGGTAATATAAAGATGAATTATTTATCTATTAACAATTTAATTGAAGCACCTAACAATGCCTATTTAGCACTTAACTTACCAACCATCCAACTAGACTTAAAGCAATTATTAAATTTTCAACCAGCATTAAAAAGTAATCCTTACCTTTTAGAATTGAGTAAAAAACCAGTTAAGGGTTCTGTTTTTGCCAAAGGTAATTTGGCCAACATCACCTTAGAAAAAAGTACTATTAATTGGGGATCAAATACAAATATTATTGTTGATGGTAATATTCTCAATGCCACCAATCCTAATGAGTTGCAAGTTAATCTACCAAATTTAAAAGCTTCTACAACTAGAACAGATATTTTAAAATTTATCAATGAAAAAGATTTTGGAATTCAAGTTCCAGAAGAAATTGCATTACGTGGTTCTGTAAATGGAGGATTGGAAAATATTAAAACCGATTTAACTTTAGAGTCTTCTCAAGGTTCAATAGCAATTGATGGACAGTTTAAAAATAAAGAAATTATTGACTTCGATGCTACCATTAAAGTAGATCAATATCAAGTAAATAAGCTTTTACAAAATGATCAAATAGGGGCAATTAGTTTAGACTTAAAAGCTTCAGGAAGTGGAAATACATTGAATAATTTAGATGCTACTGTAAATGCTACTATTTCGGATTTCACCTATAACAATTATGCTATTAATGATGTGGTACTGTCAGGTGAATTTAATAATGGTTTGGGTGAATTTTCGTCAAGCTATAAAGATGAAAATTTAAACTTTAACTTAGAAGCCCAAGTTGAATTAGACAGCACAAATACCCAAGCCAATTTAAATTTAGACATTATTGGTGCAGATTTAGGTGGTTTAGGTTTGATGCAAAGAAATATTAAAACAGGTATGGATATTTCTGCTAGTTTTAATGGAAACCTAGAGTCGTATCAAGTTGATGCTATTATTAAAAATGGGGTGGTTGTTTATGATAATGATACTTTTCTATTAGGGCAAATTACAGCAAATGGTTTTACCAATAAAGACACTACAATAGTTAATTTGAATAACAAAATGGTAAACCTAAAGTTGGAGTCTAATACAGATCCACAAACGTTTGCAACATCATTACAAAAACATATAGAAAGTTATTTCTACAGAGATGTAGTTGTTACAGACACTATTAAAAACCCTGTAAACATTAAATTTAGAGGTAAAATTTCTCAAACTCCATTGTTAGAAGATGTATTTCTAGTTAATTTAAAAGATATTGATACTGTAGATATTACCTTAGATTTTAATGAAATAGAAAGAAAATTAGATGCAGAAATAACAGCTCCTCATATAAATTATAGTGGTAATGAGCTAGATAGTTTGGCTTTTACCATGAATACAGATAAAGAAAGCTTCAATTTTGAGCTTGGTTTTAAGGGTATTCAAGCTACGCCTTTTAGAGTGCCACAAACTAAAATTACAGGTAAACAAGTAAATAATCAGCTTGATCTAACTTTTAAAGGTTTTGATAAGGAGGAAACTCTAATGAATGTTGCTGCCAAAATTACTGGTAGTCGTGAACGTTTGGTTTTTAGTGTAGATTCAAATAATTTGATTTTAAATAAGTCAAATTGGAATATTCCTGCTGATAATAGCATGATTCTAGTAAATAACAATCAACTTAATTTTAACAACTTTAAAATTGATAAAAACAATCAATCCATAGCAATTACAGACAAAGCAGATAATATTGAAAAAACGCATGTTGCTATTAATTATAAAAACTTTAAAATAAGTGAAGTACTTAATTATTTGAATCCTGATAAGCATATCGCAAACGGAATTTTAAACGGAACTTTTATTTTAGAAGAGCCATTTAACGATACAGGAATTGTTGCAGATTTAAAAGTTGATCAATTTAAAGTACTAAAAACGGATTTAGGAAAGCTTTCTATAGATGCAAAATCTTTAGGTGGAAATAAGTACGATTTTAATGCAAACTTAAAAGAAGGCGATATCAATTTAGAATTAGTGGGTGATTACGTAGTTGCAAATAATGATGCTAATTTAAACTTAGATATCAAACTAAATGAGTTTAAAATGAAAGCCCTAAATACACTTTCTTTGGGCGAAGTAAAAGATACAAATGGCAGTTTCTCTGGAGATTTTAAGGTTACAGGTACAGTATCAAATCCAAATTATAAAGGAAACTTAAACTTTAACAATGCAGATTTTACAATTAAAAAGCTAAACACCAAATTTTCTTTGCAAAATGAAAACTTACGTTTAGATAATGAAGGTCTGTATTTATCTCAGTTTACTATTTTAGATGCCAATAAAAACTCTTTAGTATTATCGGGTAAAATCTTAACAGAAAGTTTTATTAATCCTGAATTTGATTTACAATTAAGAGCTAAAGATTTTAGGCTTTTAAATGCCAAAAAAGAAGATAATCCATCATTGTATGGTTTAGCTACTTTTAATGCGAATGCAGATTTAACTGGAGATTTGCAAATACCAAAATTATCTGCTAACGTAACTCTAGGTTCAGATACCAATGTTACCTATGTTTTGCCAACTGCTTATGCTAGTGTAGAAAATAGAGATGATGTTGTGGTTTTTGTAAATAGAGAAAATCCGGATGCAATTCTTACGCAAACCGAAGAAAAGTCGGCTGTAATTACGGGATTTGATATTTTTGCAAAATTAAATGTAAATAAAGAAGCATCTGTAACTGTAGTAATTGATGAGGATACAGGAGATAATTTTAATGTTTCTGGTGATGGAGAATTTATTTTTAACATGGTGCCTAATGGAAGATTATCTTTAACAGGAACTTTCGAAATTGCTTCTGGGCATTATGAATTAAACCTTTATGGTTTGGTAAATAGAAGATTTAATCTAGCTCCTGGAGGCAGAGTTTCTTGGTCTGGAGATCCTTTTGATGCCAGCTTAGATGTAAGTGCCATATATAAAATTGAAACAACAGCATCGCCTTTAATGGCTGCTCAAATTTCTGATGAAGATCCATCAGTAAAAAATAAATTTAAGCAAGTTTTACCTTTTAATGTTTATCTAAATATCGATGGCGATTTATTACAGCCTAAGATATCTTTTAATTTAGATATGCCAGAAGATGAACAAGGTGCAGTTGGAGGTCAAGTTTATGGCAGAGTGCAACAGGTAAATCAACAAGAAGAGGAACTAAATAAACAGGTGTTTTCGCTGTTGGTTTTAAATAGGTTTTATCCTGATTCAGGCAGTGATGGTAGTTCAGGAGGTTTTGCAACCATAGCTAGAGATAATTTGAATGATGCTGTTTCTGGACAATTAAATGCATTTTCAGACAAAATATTAGGCAATTCTGGAATTGAGTTAGATTTTGATTTAAACAGTTATACAGATTACCAAGGTACATCCGCTACAGACAGAACTCAATTAGGAGTAACTGCTCAGAAAAAGTTATTTAATGATCGTTTAACAGTTAGGGTAGGTAGTGATGTCGATTTGCAAGGTAGTAGCCAAACAGGAGATGAAACTCCGCTAATTGGTAATGTAAGTTTAGAGTACAAATTGTCTGAAGATGGTAGATATCGCTTAAAAGGATTTAGAAAAAGTGAATTTGAAAATGTTATTGATGGGCAAACCATAGTTAATGGAATTGCTCTTATATTCACACAAGAGTTTAATCAATTTAGAGAACTTTGGGATGCAATTTTTAAAGCCCAGAATGAAAAAGCAGATAAAGAAAAGGAGCTAGTAGATAAAAAGTTAGAAGAGAAAGAAGATAAAATTGATAAAAGTTTAGAAAAGAAAAAAAACTAATCATTGAAAAAAATAATTAAAAATAGTCTCTTTTTTAGTAGCATATTATTTATGCTATATTCTTGTAGCATTAACAAATTTATACCTGAAGGCGAACGCCTGTATACAGGCGCAGAAATAGAAATGGATGCTGATTCTGCAGTACCTCAAGTAGCGCAGTTAAAAGAAAATCTTAGACAAGTTTTAAGACCTGAACCCAACTCTAAGTTTTTAGGAATGCATTTGGGTTTGTACTACTATTATAAAAATGAGCAAGAAAAGACCAATTTTATTAATAAATGGTTGTTTAAGCAATTAGGTGAAGAGCCAGTTTATCAATCTGATGTAGCGAATTTAGAGGTAGAAGACATTCTTTTAAATAGATTAGAAAACAGTGGATTCTTTTATAGCTCTGCAACTTCATCATTTACAGAATCAGAGAAAAGAGCATCTGTGTTATATCAGTTAAAAATTAAAGAACCTTATACTTTAGCCAATTATCAAGTAGATAGTTTTACTAAACCAATTTTTAAAGACATTAAAAAGCTTACTTCAAATTCTCCTTTTGAAAAGGATATGCGTTTCGATTTGGGGAATTTAAAGTTAGAAAGGCAACGTTTAGATATTGAGTTGAAAGACTTAGGCTATTATAATTTTAATAATAACTTTTTAATTTTTGAGGCAGATACAAATCAATACAAGAATAAGAAATTCGATCTTTTTTTGAAATTAAAAAAGGATGTGCCTGAGAAAGCTATTATTCCTTATAAGGTAAAAACTATCAATGTTTACCCAAATTATAATTTAAGAGATTCTACAACTAATATTTCAAAAAGATTTGAAGAGAAAAATTACTATCAAAATGATGAATTTTTCAAGCCTAAATATTTAGATGATTTTATCACACTAAAAGAAGGTGACTATTACAATCCTGATAATTCAAAAAATACTGCAAGACGTTTATCTACAATAGGTGCTTATAAATATGTAAACATTCAGTACAAAGAATTAGATACCCTTGCAGATGATAATGAAGGTGCATTAGAAGCCAATATCTTTTTATCACCATTAACCAAACGTGCGCTTCGTGCAGAGTTACAAGCTGTTACTAAATCTAACAATTTTGCTGGTCCAACTCTTGGTTTGGTTTTTAGTAACAGAAATCTTTTTGGAGGAGGAGAGACCTTAAATATAAGTTCTAGTATTGGGTATGAAACCCAAGTTTCATCAGGTGATAATTCAGGCTTAAGTAGTTTAGAATTAGAATTAAAAACAGAATTAATTTTTCCTAGAGTAATTGCTCCGTTTTCAATTAACGAAGACTTTTTTAAATATTCCATACCTAAAACAAAAACAAGTTTAAGTGCAACATATTTAGATCGTAGTCAGTTATATACCTTATTATCAGGAACTGCACTTTTTGGTTATGTGTGGAATGCAAACAAATACATAACCTATGAGGTAAATCCTATTTCTGTTAATTACACAAGGTTGTCTAATACCACACCAGAATTTGATCAAATTTTAGCAGACAACCCATTTTTAGCAAGAAGTTTTGAACAGCAATTTATTTCTGGTTTAACTTTTTCATTTACGTATAACGAAATGCTAGCTGCAAAAAGAACCCATCAATTTTTCTTTAATTCAACAATTGATGTTGCAGGAAATTCAATAAGTCTTTTAGGTAAAGAAACTACAGCAGGTCAACCAAAAGAATTTTTAGGTTTGCAATATGCACAGTATGCAAAGGCAGATGTAGATTTTAGATATCATTTTAATTTTGGTGATAAGTATGCTCAAACCATTGCAACACGTTTATTTGCTGGTTATGGTTTGGCTTATGGTAATTCTGATGTTGTACCTTTTGTAAAACAATATTTTTCTGGAGGTCCATATAGTGTAAGAGCCTTTAATACTAGGTCTTTAGGCCCAGGTACCTATACAGATACCAACAATCAAAACAGTACTTCCTTTTTTGATAGAACAGGTAATATTAGGTTAGAAGCTAATATAGAATATCGCTTTCCTATTTACTCTTTTTTTAAAGGTGCCTTTTTTGTTGATGCTGGTAATGTATGGAACTCAAATGAAAATCCGGCTTTTAATGGTAATGATAAATTTACATCTAACTTCTTAAATGAATTAGGAATGGGCGCAGGTTTAGGACTAAGGGTTGATGTGCAAGGTTTTGTAATTCGTTTTGATTTAGCAGCACCATTTCATGACCCAGCTTTGCCTGAAGGAGAACGCTTAGATTTTAGGTTAGATGAACCTGTATTTAATTTTGCAATAGGTTATTCTTTCTAAGGTTAAAATCCGCTAGAAACTTTCTTTAAACCATTTTCATTAGCAATACTAATGCTTTTGCCTTTCATTTCAATATAGCCATTTTTCTTAAATTCAGACAATAAACGAATTGCAGATTCTGTGGCTGTACCTATAATATTGGCAATGTCCTCTCTAGATAAATGAATGTCTAGATTGCCTTCTTCTGTGGTTCCAAATTTGGTTTGTAGTTTTAAAAGTGTCTCAGCCAAACGTTGTTTTACACTTTTCTGTGCCATATCAACTATTAAATTATCTGCATTTTTAAGAGAGTTTGCCATGTTTTTTAAAACATCCATTGTAAAGTTCTGATTTTTCTCTAAATCTTTAACAATTTCACTTTTTGGTATAAAACACACTTCTAAATCTTCTAGAGCAACAGCATTTAAATTAGAAACTTCTTCAGTTAATAAACTGCGTTCACCAATTAAATCGCCTTTTTTAATCAAGTTTACTATTTGATTTTTTCCATTATCACTAATTTTAGAAACTTTACAAATACCATCTTTAATACAGAAAACTCCATTAATATGCTCACCTTCAATAAATAAAGGTTCACCTTTTTTAATAATTTTAGAGGTTTTACAAGCAGACATTCTTATTAATTCATCTTTAGAAAGATGTTTTAAAGAATTAAATTGACGAACAATACATTGTTCACATTTACTCATAATTGTATTGATTGGTTGCCTAACAAATATATTTAAAACCTGACAAATATCATATTTTAAACTGAATAGAAATTCGAAATTTGCAGTAGGCAAAAAGAGTAAATATGAATACTACACTATGTTATCATTGTGGAGATTCTTGTGAGAACACAGAAATTACGCTTAACGAAAAGCGTTTTTGCTGTAATGGTTGTAAAACCGTTTATGAGATTTTTTCAGAAAACGATTTAACTTGTTATTACGATCTACAAGAAAATCCTGGTGCAATTCCATCAGAAATTGAGGGGAAGTATGATTTCTTAGAGAACAAAGAAATTATAGAGAAACTCTTAGAATTTAATGACGAACACACACAAATTGTTACGCTTTATATTCCACATATTCATTGCAGCTCGTGCATTTGGGTTTTAGAGAATTTGCATAAATTAAATGATAAAATAAACTCATCTCAAGTAGATTTCCCAAAAAAAACAGTTCGAGTATCTTATGATGCAACCCTAACATCACTTAAAGAAATAGTACTTTTATTAAGTACAATTGGTTACGAACCTTATATAAGTTTAGAAGATTATGAAACTGGTAAGAAAAAAGTAAACCGAAGTTTAATTTATAAATTAGGAATTGCAGGTTTTGCTTTTGGTAATGTGATGTTTTTATCGTTTCCAGAATATTTTGAGGTTGATGGGTTTTGGTTAAATCAATACAAAAACATCTTTCGTTGGTTAATGTTTGTTTTTTCTTTGCCTGTAGTTTTTTATGCAGCCAATAATTATTTTATTTCAGCATACAAAGGCTTAAGATCTAAA
The DNA here is from genome assembly GCF_036864555.1 of Polaribacter sp. P097. NCBI lineage: Bacteria > Pseudomonadati > Bacteroidota > Flavobacteriia > Flavobacteriales > Flavobacteriaceae > Polaribacter > Polaribacter sp. P097. The sequence goes on from NZ_JAZETJ010000002.1 coordinate 316,377, forward strand.
ATGCTAAATATAGATGTGCCTATTGCTTTGGGCGTTTCTGTTTTATTTATAAGAAGTACTATCGAGATTATTTTTGATTTAGGTACTGGCTTTTTCGATAGTTTAACTGGTTTAGTTTTCTTCTTGCTTTTAGGTAAGTTCTTTCAGCAAAAAACGTATAATTTCTTGTCTTTTGAACGCGATTACAAATCGTACTTTCCAATTGCGGTTACTCGAATTTTATCAGATAAAACAGAGGAAAATGTTCAAATTTACGATGTTAAAAAAGGTGATAGATTATTAATAAGACACCAAGAACTAATACCTGTAGATGGAATTTTAATTAATGGAGATGCACAAATAGATTATAGTTTTGTTACTGGTGAAGCAGAACCTGTAACTAAAAAGTCTGGAGACAAGTTATTTGCTGGTGGTAAACAATTAACAGGAATTTTGGAAATGCAAGTCTTGGCTTCAGTATCTCAAAGTTACTTAACACAATTGTGGAGTAATGATGTTTTTAAGAATGATAAAAGTTCGTCTTTTAAAACACTAACAGATAAAATCAGTAAAAATTTTACAATTATAGTGTTAACCATTGCTATTTTATCTACTACTTTTTGGTTGTTTTTTGATGCTAGCAAAGCTTTAAATGTATTTACAGCAGTGCTTATTATTGCTTGTCCATGTGCAATAGCTCTGGCTGCACCTTTTACTCTAGGTAATTTATTGCGCATTTTTGGAAAGCAAAAATTCTATTTGAAAAACGCAACAGTTATTGAACAATTAGCGGGTGTAGATACTGTTATATTTGACAAAACAGGAACCTTAACCAATAATAAAGAAAGTACAATTACGTATGAAGGTTCACCTTTAATAATGGAAGAAAAGATAGCTTTAAAAAGTAGTTTAAGAGCATCAAATCATCCTTTAAGTAGAATGTTATACAAGTCTTTGAATAATGTAAATACTGAGGTTTTAGAGGTATATAATGAGCATTTAGGTAAAGGAATAGAAACTAAGCTTAAGAATAATAGTCTTAAAATAGGTGCTGCATCCTTTGTAAAAAATGGCAAAGATGAATCATCATTTGATACTTCAGTGCATGTAAGTGTTAATGAGAATTACAAAGGTAAATTCCGTTTTAAAAACGCTTACAGAAAAGGGGTAAAGTCTATTTTTAATACGTTAAAAAGATCGTATTCTCTGGCTGTAATTTCAGGAGATAATGAGGGTGAAAAAGTGTATTTGAAAGAATTTTTACCCAAGGAAACTACATTTTTATTTAATCAAAAACCAGATGATAAATTACAATTTGTTGAAAATCAACAAAATTTAGGCAGAAATGTTGCTATGATTGGTGATGGTTTGAATGATGCTGGAGCCCTTGCTAAGAGTAATGTTGGTATTGCACTTTCAGAAAATATTAATGTTTTTTCTCCTGCTTGCGATGCTATTTTAGATGCATCTCAATTTGATAAATTAGCTGCTTTTTTCAAAGCTTCAAAAAAGGCAATTACAATTATAAAATACTGTTTTGCATTATCACTACTTTATAATATTGTTGGGTTGTATTTTGCAGTAACAGCCCAATTAATGCCAGTAATTGCAGCTATTTTAATGCCCTTAAGTTCTATAAGCATAGTTATTTTCACAACTATTTCAACCAATGTCATTGGTAAAAAATTACGTAAACGATGAAAAATTTAATTCAAAAATATAATGTTCCAGGGCCTAGATATACTAGTTATCCTACAGTGCCATATTGGAATAATGAAACGTTTTCTAAACAAAAATGGATCAACTCTTTTCAACAATCTTTTATAGAAAGTAATCAGAAAGAAGGTATTAGCTTATATATTCATTTACCTTTTTGTGAGAGTTTATGCACGTTTTGCGCTTGTCACAAACATATTACAAAAAGACATGAAGTAGAGGAGGATTACATAAATACAGTAATTAAAGAATGGCAATTGTATGTTAATTTAACTAACGAAACTCCTATTATAAAGGAATTACATTTAGGTGGTGGTACACCCACATTTTTCTCTAAAGAAAATTTAGAGTACTTAATACAAGGTATTTTTAAAAATGCTAAAAAGCACAATAATGCTGAGTTTAGTTTTGAAGGTCATCCTAGTAATACAACCAAAGAACAATTACAAACGTTGTATAACTGCGGATTTACCAGAGTTAGCTATGGAGTTCAAGATTATAACCAAAATGTTCAAAAGGCAATTAATAGAATTCAAACTTTTGAAGAAGTGCAACAAGTTACAGATTGGGCTAGAGCAATTGGTTACACTTCTATAAGTCATGATTTAATTTTCGGTTTACCACATCAAACAAAAGAAAACGTAATCTATACCATTAATAAAACCAAAGAGCTAAAACCAGATCGAATTTCATTTTACAGTTATGCCCATGTACCTTGGGTAAAAGGAGTAGGGCAGAGAGGTTTTAATGAAAATGATTTACCAAAAGACGAAGAAAAAAGAGAACTGTATGAAATAGGAAAAAAACTATTTGCAGATTTGGGATATGAAGAAATAGGTATGGATCATTTTGCATTAAAAAGCGATTCTCTCTATAAAGCAACTTTAGAAAATACGTTACATAGAAACTTTATGGGATATACATCGAATAAAACCCAACTAATGATTGGTTTAGGAATGTCTGCCATTTCTGACTCTTGGTATGGTTTTTCTCAAAATGTAAAAACAGTTAAAGAATATCAAAAAATAGTGAACTTAGGAGAAATTCCTGTTTTTAGAGGTCATATTTTAACTAAAGAAGATCAAATAATAAGAAAACACATTTTAAATTTGATGTGCAACTTTAGTACTTCTTGGGATTTAGACCAAATGAAGATTTCAAACATTGATATTCATTTGCATGAACTTGAAGAATTAATAAAAGATGATTTAGTTCATTTAAAAGGCAATACTATCTATATTCCAGAAAAGGCAAGACCATTTGTTAGAAACGTATGTATGGCTTTCGATAAGAAATTATTAAAAGTAAAATCTGACCAAAAAACCTTCTCGCTAACCATTTAAGACATAAGTTGTATAAGGTGTTTCTTTACTGTATATTTAGGTATTATTAATTAAAATATCCCCTAAAAATGAAAAATACAGAATCTTCTGCCTCTAATCTTATGTCTAAAGTTATTAGTTTAAGTGATGCGACCGTAAAACTTTTTATTTTATCGTTAAGTATTGTCTTTTTATTTGAAAGCTTGTTTTAAAATTAAAATAATATTTAAGTATTTGATAATAAGGTAATTATATTCTTAATGTGGATTAATTTTAAAATTGGATGCTATTGAAAAAAGTAAATTAAAATCCTTTTCGATAAAAAAACTATCAATTTTTTATAGATTTAATTTGGTATTGTAATTAATTTTATTAAATTTATTACATATTATTAACTTAAATAGTCCCCCACACTATGAAAACTCGTAAATTTTCAGATTTAAGAAGTACTTCAGAAACTCTTAGACTAGGAGACGCAAGTCTAAAATTATTAATTTTAACGGTAAGTATTATCTTTATGGTTGAGAGCTTAATCAACTTTTAAAATCGGACCTGTAAGCTAAAATTCATATTTTCGAAATTTTTTATAAATTTTCGAAAATATGTCTTGTTATGTCTTTCCATTTCAATAAACACAATTAGTTGGCCAAACATCAAAGTTTTGTGAACTATATTTTTGTGCTTAATTTTTAAAACTTTTAGTGACCTGTATTTGGACGGTTTCTCATACGTTACTAAACTTTATGATTTGATTTCTACGGAACTAAAAGTACTTCTTAGAAAAAATCTAAAACCTTTTCGGAATTTTTTTCACACTTTTTTTCTCAAATATTTTTTCAAATTTAGCTTAATTAATATTATAGCCAGATAAAAAAATAGTCCCCCACTACTCAAAATCGATAGCTAAAGGATTTTTTTGTTTTACTACCTAAGAAGATTTTTAGAGTATATGCTCTAAATATTTATTTTAGTAGGTTTTGTATTATTTTTTAATAAATGAAAATTAATACAAAAGATCCTTATCGATTTTCAAAGCGTACTCAGATATTTATATTTTGAGTACGCTTTTCCTTTAATTTTTTCCTTTAATTTTTGAAACCTGATAAATATCATGTTTTAAAATAACTACGCTAAGTATTTTTGATGTATCAAATTATCAGGCAAGATATGAGCGTAATATATTTACTACTTACCCTAAGTATTTTAGTGGCAATTGTATTCTTTATTGCATTTATTTATTCAGTAAAGAAAGGACAGTATGATGATTCTTATACACCTTCCGTACGAATTTTGTTTGATGATGAATTGGTAAAAGAAACTAAAAAAATCAACTAAAATTAAATTCAATTATGAAGATGCAACAGTTTTATTACGATAATAAAATCGTTAAAAAATTCATCTACGCTACACTTTTCTGGGGTATTATTGGCTTTTCAGTAGGGTTACTATTAGCCTTTATGTTTTTGTTTCCTAATGTAACAGATGGAATTTCTTGGTTAAGTTTTGGTCGTTTAAGACCATTGCACACAAACGCTGTAATTTTTGCATTTGTGGGTAATGCTATTTATGCAGGTGTCTATTATTCTTTGCAACGTTTGTTAAAAGCTAGAATGGCTAGTAACTTTCTAAGTAATTTTAATTTTTGGGGCTGGCAATTAATTATAGTTGCAGCAGCAATAACCTTACCATTAGGTTATACAAGTTCTAAAGAATATGCTGAGTTAGAATGGCCAATAGATATTATGATTGCATTGGTTTGGGTTGCATTTGGTGTAAACATGATTTGGACAATTCTTAAAAGAAGACAACGTCACTTATACGTGGCCATTTGGTTTTATTTAGGAACCTTTGTAACAGTTGCTGTATTACATATTTTTAACAGTTTAGCTTTACCAGTAGGTTTTTTAAAGAGTTATTCAGTTTACGCAGGAGTTCAAGATGCACTGGTTCAATGGTGGTATGGTCATAATGCTGTGGCATTTTTCTTAACGACACCCTTTTTAGGTTTAATGTATTATTTTGTGCCTAAAGCTGCAAACAGACCTGTGTATTCTTATCGATTATCTATAGTTCATTTTTGGTCTTTAATTTTTATCTATATCTGGGCTGGTCCTCACCATTTATTATATACTTCATTACCAAATTGGGCGCAAAATTTAGGTGTTGCATTTTCGGTAATGTTAATTGCTCCTTCTTGGGGAGGTATGATCAATGGTTTACTAACTTTAAGAGGTGCTTGGGATAAGGTAAGAACAGATCCTGTTTTAAAATTTATGGTGGTTGCAATCACAGGTTATGGTATGGCTACTTTTGAAGGCCCTATGCTATCACTTAAAAACGTAAACGCAATAGCACACTTTTCTGATTGGATCATTGCTCACGTGCATGTTGGAGCATTAGCTTGGAATGGGTTTTTCACCTTTGGTATGTTGTATTGGATGATTCCAAGAATTTTTAAAACTACTTTATACTCAAAAGCGTTAGCTAATTTTCATTTCTGGATAGGAACATTAGGTATTATTTTATATGCTTTACCTATGTATGTAGCAGGTTTTGTACAAGCTTCTATGTGGAAACAATTTAATCCTGATGGATCTCTAACCTATGGAAACTTTCTAGAAACCTTGAATGAGATTATTCCTATGTATTGGATGCGTGCCATTGGTGGATCTATGTATATTCTAGGAGCTATTGTAATGCTTTATAATGTAGTAAAAACGGTTAGAGCTGGTAGTACTGTACAAGATGAATTAGCAGAAGCTGCACCTTTAACCAAGGTTTCAAAATATAGAACTAAAGGTGAAGGATATCACACGTGGTTAGAAAGAAAACCTATTAAATTAACTATTTACGCTACAGTTGCTATTCTTATTGGAGGAGTTGTACAAATTATTCCAACTTTATTGGTAAAATCTAACATACCAACCATTAGCAGTGTAAAACCTTATACTCCTTTAGAGCTCGAAGGTAGAGATATCTACATTAGAGAAGGTTGTGTTGGTTGTCATTCACAAATGATTAGGCCTTTTAGAAGTGAGGTAGAGAGATATGGAGAATATTCAAAAGCAGGTGAATTTGTGTACGATCATCCATTTTTATGGGGAAGTAAAAGAACAGGGCCAGATTTACATAGAATTGGTGCAAAATATTCTGATAGCTGGCATTTAAATCACTTTTATGATCCTCAAAGTACATCTCCAGGTTCAATAATGCCTTCTTATAAATGGTTGATTAAAAATGAGTTGGACAAATCTAACACAGAAGATAAAATGAGAGCTATGGTTAGTTTAGGAGTGCCATATTCTGAAGAAGAAATTACCAACGCTCAACAATTAATGGATGAACAAGGAAAACAGATAGAAGAAAACCTATATCAAGATCCTGATTTTGCTAAGAGTTATTTAGAAGATAAAAAATATGCAAAAGAGAATAATGAGCCATTTGTAGAGATGAAAGACAGAGAATTGGTGGCAATTATTGCTTACATCCAAAGATTAGGAACAGATATTAAGGTAAAAGAAGAACAAAAAATCATCAAAAATTAAGATTATGCTAAAATTTGTAAAAAACCATATGGAAAGTATTACTGGCATAGAAATCTATCCATTAATATCATTAGTAATATTCTTTACATTCTTTGTAGCGCTTTTTTGGTGGGTAATTACAGCTAAGAAAGAATACATTCAAAGAGTAAGCAACATTCCTTTAGATTAATTATAAAAATGTAAACGATGAAAAAAAAGATTCAATCAATAATTTATATACTTTTTGTTTTAACTACATTTTTTGCATTAGTTAAGGCATTTATAGCCTATGAAAATCCGTTAAATTTTTTCGAAAACCCATTGGTATGGCTTGCTTTAATAGGTTTTGTATTAGTGATTTCATTAAAGGAATTGGTAAATTATTTGGCCACTAAAAAAGCAACAGAATTAATTAACGAGAAAGAAGGCATAATTCCAGAAGACCCTAATCTTTGGATTAAGAAGTTGATGGTAAAATGGACAAGAGCCAAATCTGTTGAAGAAGAAGAAAGCATTGTTCTAGATCATAATTACGATGGTATTCAGGAGTTAGATAATTCACTTCCTCCTTGGTGGGTATACATGTTTTATGCTACCATTTTATTTGCTGTTGTGTACCTAGTTCGATTTGAAATTATGGGTGGTGCCACTCCAGAAATGGAATATCAAGCAGCTGTAGCTCAAGCTCAAATGGAAGTAAATAAGTTTAAAAAATCTGCTCCAGATTTAATCACAGCTGAAACTGTAGAACTTTTAACAGATGCAAGCTCTTTAAAAAGGGGTAAAGCAGTCTTTAATTTAAATTGTGCTTCTTGTCATTTAGCTGATGGTGGTGGAGCTATTGGGCCTAATTTAACTGATGAATACTGGATATTAGGAGGTGGAGTTAAAAACGTATTTACAACTTTATTAAATGGTGGTAGAGATGGTAAAGGTATGATTTCATGGAAAAATACTTTGAAGCCATCAGATATGGAGAAAGTTGCTAGTTATGTTATTTCATTGCAAGGAACAACACCAGAAAAGGCAAAAGCGCCTCAAGGAGAAATTTGGAAAGAAGAATAGTTAGATAATGTTAGTTTTTAGTTAGTATGGAAACACCTGAGAACGAAAAATTTAGAGATAGTATTGGAACCATCAATAAAGAAGGAAAGCGTTCTTGGGTATTTCCTAAAAAACCAAATGGAAAATATTATAAGTATAGAAGTTATGTAAGTTACTTTCTATTAGCTTTTCTACTTTCTGCACCATTTATAAAAATTAACGGAAATCAGTTTCTGCTGTTTAATGTATTAGAAAGAAGGTTTAATATATTTAGCTTTCCATTTTGGCCACAAGATTTTCATCTCTTGGTAATTTCTATGATTACAGGTGTTGTTTTTGTAATACTGTTTACAGTGGTTTTTGGACGTTTATTTTGTGGTTGGATTTGCCCACAGACCATTTTTTTAGAAATGGTTTTTCGCAAAATTGAATATTGGATTGATGGTGATAGAGGAAAACAAATAAGACTAGATAAACAACCTTGGAATGCAGAAAAAATAAGAAAAAGACTTTTAAAATGGTTTGTGTTTTTTGTGATTTCATTTATCATAGCAAACGTTTTTTTAGCGTATTTAATTGGTGGAGATACTGTTATTAATTACATCACTGGTAATCCTTTAGATAATATTAATACACTTATTTCTTTAATTATTTTCACTTGTGTTTTTTACTTTGTATTTGCATGGTTTAGAGAGCAAGTGTGCATTATAGCTTGTCCTTATGGAAGATTGCAAGGTGTGCTTTTAGACAATAAAACCATTAATGTCGCCTACGATTATAAAAGAGGAGAAAGAGAACAAGGGCGTTCTAAATTTAAAAAGAATGAAGATAGAGAAGCTCTAGGTAAAGGTGATTGTATTGATTGTAAACAATGTGTAGTTGTTTGTCCTACAGGTATAGATATTAGAAATGGAACTCAATTAGAATGTGTAAACTGCACAGCTTGTATAGATGAATGCGATCATATTATGGAAAGTATCAACTTACCAAAAGGTTTAATTCGATATGCGAGTGAAGAGAATATCACTAAGAAAAAACCTTTTGAATTTACAGCAAGAATGAAAGGTTATTCTGCTGTTTTACTTATTCTAACAGGAATTTTGGTAGGTATGCTTTTTTTACGAAATGATGTAGAAGCACGAATTTTAAGATTACCAGGTCAATTATATCAGCAAAAGGAAAATAATATAATTAGCAACGTTTATACATTTAAAGTGATTAACAAAACAACCAAAGACATTGAAAATATGAGTTATAAATTGCTGTCTCATAAGGGTAAAATTCAGTTGGTTTCTAATCAAAACTTTATAATTCCGAAACAAGGCTTGGCAGAAGGTACTTTATTTATCGAGATAAATAAGTCTGTTTTAAAAGATGATAATGTAGATATTGAAATTGGTGTTTTTAGTAATGATGAATTATTAGAAACCACTAAAACCAATTTTTTAGGACCAAGAACATATAAATAATAGAATCATGAAAATAAATTGGGGTACAGGTATTGTAATTACGATAGTAGCATTTATTGCATTCATTATGTATTTTGTGGTAACCATGAGTACAAATCATACCTATAGTCATGATTTGGTTACAGAAAAATATTATCAGAAAGAATTGCAATTTCAAGATGAAATTGATGCCATAAAAAATTTGAATGAACTAAAATCCAAAGTTACAGTTCAAAGATCAGAAACAGGTTTAAAAATTCAACTTCCAGAAGATTTTAAAAATAAAAACATAGAAGGTAATGTGTTCCTATATAGACCATCTAATAAACAATTAGATTTTGATATTCCTATTTCAACTTCTAATACATATTTGCTCGTGCCTGAACAACGTTTAGTAGATGGTCGCTGGAACATTATAGTATTTTGGACATTTAAAAATAAACCTTATTTATTTAAAAAAGAAATTGTTTACTAATGTTACTTTCAGCACTCATATTTGGTTTATTGGGCAGTTTTCATTGCATAGGCATGTGTGGTCCAATAGCTTTTATTTTGCCTGTTGATAGACGCAATCAAACTAAAGCGTTCTTTCAGATATTAAGTTATCATTTTGGTAGAATTTTTACTTATGCTCTCATAGGTTTGTTATTTGGCTTATTAGGTAAAGGTTTTTATCTGTTTGGTTTTCAGCAACAAGTTTCAATTATTGTTGGTATTTTTATGATCGTTTTAATTCTATTTCCAAAGCTGTCTAATAAAATCCCACTATCTAAAGAGATTAGTCATATCATTTTAAAAGTTAAAAGTTCTTTAGGGAAAGAATTAAAAAAGAAAGGGAATGATACTTTTTTTACTCTTGGTTTTTTAAACGGATTTTTACCATGTGGCCTAGTTTATATGGCTTTATTTGGGGCCATAACAACTTCTTCATCACTTTATGGTAGCATTTATATGATGCTATTTGGTTTAGGCACAATACCTTTAATGACAATTTTTGTATATTTAGGAAACTTTACAAAGAATGGTTTTCGAAAAAAAATACAGAAAGTGATTCCAATTATGGTGGTTTTTATAGGTGTTTTATTTATAGTTAGAGGTTTAGGGCTTGGTATACCATACATATCTCCAGAACCTGTTTTGCAAAATGCATTAACTACAGTTTCAGGCTGTCATTAAATAAAATCTATTCATCTACACTTTTTGGTATTTCATCTATATTAATTTTTAATTAATCTACAGTAAAGTTCGGGCTATAAACTTTAAGGTATTTTTGATAAATTAAACAAAAGTCAAATGCGAACAGATAAGTTAAAAATACTTCTAGTAGAAGATGATAGAATAGAAGTTTTAAAGTTAAAAAGATCTATTGCTAAAGATTTAGATAATTACGAATTAGCTTTTGCAAGTAATGGTAAAGAGGCTTTTGAAAGGATTGAAGAAGACATGCCAAATTTAATTTTGTTAGATTTAAATATGCCAGATACAAATGGTATAGAATTTATGCAAATTATGAAGGGTAGAGATGATCTTTTGCATATTCCTGTAATTATTTTAACCACTTCAAATAATGAGAGAGATATACACGAGTGCTATAAACTAGGTATAGCAGGTTACGTGCTTAAACCATTAAAATACGAAGAATATGAAGCTAAAATTAAGGCTATTTTTAGGTACTGGAGCCTAAATGAATTTTTAAAATACTAACTATGAAAGGAATTGTTTTTACCGAATTTTTAGAACTTGTAGAAGAAAAATTTGGAATGGAAATGGTGGACTCTATTATTGAGGCATCAGAATTAGAATCAGAAGGGGTTTATACTGCTATAGGTACCTATAATTTTTCGGAAATGCTTTCCTTATTAACTAACTTAAGCGAACGAACAAATATTAGTATAGATGACTTGCTTTTGGTGTATGGAGAACACTTTTTTGGCGTTATTGAAAGAAGTTATATGGGACTTGTAGATACCTATAAAGATCCTATAGAAATGTTATCATCTATAGAGAACCATATTCACGTAGAAGTTCGTAAAATATATCCTGAAGCAGAATTACCAACATTTGTTGTAGAAGAAAAATCAGAAGATTTATTAATCATGGTGTACAAATCAAGTAGAGCTATGTACTATTTTGGTTTAGGATTAATGAACAGAACATTTAAACACTTCAAAACAACTGCAGAAATAACTTTAGAAAAACTAGCAGAAGATGGTACTGAAGTAAGATTCATAATTCGAAAAAATTAGTGAGTTCAGAAAAAGAAGAAATATTAAATAGAGCATTAAATAGACAAAAAAAAGCAAGACTTCAAGCAGAAAAAATTCTTGAAGATAAATCTCGTGAACTTTACAATACCTCATTAGAGTTAAAAAAAGTTAATGCGCAATTAGAAAGCCTTTTAGGTGAGAAAAATTCTCAACTACAAGGCGTTTTTGAGAATATTAACGATGCCTATCTTGTTATGGATTTAGAAGGCAATGTTATTAAAATGAATGATGTTGCAGAAAAGTTCTTTGAGTTTACACTAGAAGAAGAAGATGTAAATGTGGTAGATTTAATTTATTATGAAGACTATGAATATGCTATGGCTTCTTTTACACAACTTACTGAAAAAGGAAGGTTTGCAGATTATAATGCTAGAATAATTACCAAAAACAAAAATGTAAAATGGGTAAATATTAATGCTAGTGTAATTTTTGATAAAGATAATAATCCTATTGCAGCACAAGGTATTATTAGAGATGTTACTTCACAAAGAGAAAAGCAGCTTGTTTTAGATTTAATAAACGATACAGCAAAATCTATTTTAGGTAAAGAAGATGTAAATGAAATTGCTTGGGAGATTACCAATAAAATTACAGGTTACCTAAATACGGATAATTGCGTTGTTTATTTAATAAACTCAGACACTAAATTTTTAGAGCCTATAGCTACTTACAATACAGATAAAATTAATGATAGACCAAAATTATCGGTTGGTGAAGGTATTTTAGGTTCTGTTGCAAAATCGGGCATATCAGAAATAATAAATGATACTAGCCTAGAAGACAGGTATATTTCTTTCGGTAAGGAAAAGTTATCAATAATTTCTGTACCAATTATAAATGATAAAGAAATCATTGGAGTTATAGACGCAAGGCATACACAAAAAGACTTCTTTAAGCCAGAGCAAATAAATACCCTAGAAAGTGTCGCAAATTTGGTAGCTATGCAACTTAAAAGTGCCTTAAACTTAATAGAGCGTAAAAAAGCAGAGAAAGACAATGCAGATCTTTTATCTAAATTGGCAAAAAGTAATGAAGAGCTTAAAGAGTATGCTCATATTGTATCTCACGATTTAAAATCGCCATTAAGAAGTATATCAGCTTTAACTTCTTGGATTAAAATGGACAATGCAGATGTTTTTGATAAAGATAGTTTACAGAATTTTAATGATATAGAAACTACCTTAGAAAAAATGGATGCTTTAATTACAGATGTTCTAAAATTTTCTAGTTTAGATGCAACTGTTAACGAAGAGGATGAAGTAGATTTAGATGTTATGGTAAAAGAGGTTATACATATGCTTTATGTGCCATTGAATATTACCATAAATATTCAAGACAAACTACCTGTTATTAAAGGCGATAAAACAAAATTTCAACAACTTTTTCAGAATTTAATTGGTAATGCTATTAAATTTAATGACAAGGAAAATGGTTTTATTAATATTAATGTTAAAGACCTCAAATCGTTTTATAAATTTACGATTTCAGATAATGGAATTGGTATAGAACAACGAAATTTTGATAAGATTTTTAAAATATTTCAATCGTTAAAACAATCAGAAAATTCAAGTGGAATTGGCTTATCTATTGTTAAGAAAATTGTCGATATTTACAATGGTGAAATTTGGTTAGAATCTGAACTGAATAAAGGTACCACGTTTCATTTTACACTAAAAAAATAATATTGGAAACTCCGAATTTAAAAGTTATACAGCAGTATGCGCAAGGTGATGCAGAAACTGAAAAGATGTTGTTAGATATTGTTATTGAAGAATTTCCTGAAGAAAAAGAAAATTACTATCTCCATTTAGAAGCAAAAGATGCCAAGAAAACTCAAGAGGCAGTGCATAAAATAAAGCATAAAATAAGTATTTTGGGTCTTGAAAAAAGTTATGAAATAGCCAATACTTACGAGGCTAATTTACTTGAAAATAACTTTGATCTACAAAACGAATTTCATCAAATTTTAGAAAACATCACTTCATTTATAGCATCTTTATAGTACCATTTTCAAGTATTAAAGTTGTTGATTTTAAATAGGTTTAGGCCTAAATGTGTTCAAATAATAGTCATATTTAATCATTTAAAACATTTCTTTAAACGTAGCATAATTTCATTCGTCGACACTAATTTGTAATTTATCTACATAATAATTGTAGGAAACCGAAAAATAAATTTTACAACACTATTTGCGGTTAAATTTGTGGTATAAATCATATATCATGAAAAAATTACTACTTATTTTATTTACGTTTAGCACTTTAGGAATGGCTGCTCAATCATACAACTTTTTAGGAAGTTATGATGCTTTAGGAACTCCATTATATTTAGAGCCAGAAAGAGATGTTGTTTCAGTGGCAACTTTAGAAATGATAAGTAACTCATTACCTGAGTCTTATCCTGTTCCAGATTATAACCCACAATACATTACTGCAGGTTATGATACAGATATCAAATTAAATGATGATGCTGATGTTTGGATTACATTCATTAGTGAAGGTGCAGGTTACAGAAATGTTTTAGGTTTTTATACATATGATTTAGAAAACCCAATGACAAGTGCACCTGCCAAAGAAGATATTACAATTATTTTTCCTAATGCATCTGCTTTAGGAAGTGGAGGAGGATTATTAGTAGGAGATAAAGTAAAAATAGGATCATTTAAAGCTGGTACAGGAATTGGTTGGGTTTTATTAGCAAACGCTTGGAGCCAAACTACACAAACAGTTGGTAATGGTCATTGGCAATTATATTCTAACCCAGATTTTAATCCAGAAGCGAATGCCGATTTAAGATACCACAATGTGTTATTAGCAGATCCAGACAATGAAAGAGTAATATTAGGTTTTGAAGATATTAGAAGAGATTATGGTTCATGTGATAATGATTTTAACGATGCAATTTTTTATGTAACTGCAAACCCTTATGAAGCAATGGATACTACTAACTATGCAGATGTAGATGATGCAACAGATGTTAGTTCTGCAAATGATGGTGGTTTAGAAAGTAATGGTGATTTAGCAAATTTAATTGCAAAAAGAAATTTTAAAAGAGAAAAAGTAAAACATAATTTAAATAAGAAAGCGAATCAATTAAAGTTTTCTAAAAGTGCATATTCTAGCAAATCAGGTGCTACTTCATTAGCAGATTATTTACCTGAGACTGGTATGTACAAAACAGAGGTAGCTCAAATTTCTAGTCCAGATGATTTATTAGGTATTACAAATGCAGTAGAAATTTTCTCTTTAGACATGTATGAAGGAGACCAAAGAGTATCTGCAGTATTAGCAACATCTACAGAAGGTAAAATATATGACCATTCAAAAGTTATCTGTGATCGTTTAAATAACTCAAGTTTAGAAGATATTAGAACAGTAGAAACTAGAGGTCATCAAATTATTGCCTCTAAAATTAAAAGAGCATCAGAAGATATAGAGTATACCTTAAGTTTCTCTATTAAAACTGACGGATCTGAATTTGAATTGTTTAGCTTCTGGAATATAGATCAATACCCTGCAGGAAACTATCAAAACTTTCAAATTTGGGGTAGTTCATTCTCTCAAGTATTTGCAATTGCTAATCATATTATAGATACTCATACTGCTACAAACGGATTAAAAAGTACAAAAGTAGATAACGTGTTACCAAACGTATTTGTTAAGTCTGGTAAATATACCAATGGTGTTTTAGAATTAGAAATTATTAATAAAACAAAAGAAACGTCATTAGAATTTGTGGGAAATATTGCTAAAACAGAATTGTCTGATTATGAAGAAATGACTAGAACGTATGCCTTATCTGGTAACTATAATGAAATTTTAACTGTACAAACTGGTGTATTATTTGATATTGGTTTGTCTTTAGAAACAGATTCTTCACCACAAAAAGATGCTTTATATCTTGCAGATGGTCCTTGGGGATTAGATTATTTAGATGACCAAGCAACTGTGACTGACTTTGCAATATCAATTTCAGATAGAGTATATGATGAATCTAATTTTGATGTAGACAGAAATGTATCATTAACAGGAGATGTAAAAGGTAACATTAACTTATTCAGACATTTATTAGCAGGAGATCAAACAGTTGTTGCAACTGACTATAATTTTGTAAATGCAGAAATTGCAAACAATCAAGATATAGAAATTGTAATAATGCAGGAAGATGATAGAACATGGGAAAACAGATTAAGATATACTTTATCAGCAAGTAATACAAAGAGAGCTGTAAGTATTGATTTTGATATGTTTAAAGATGCAAGTGGTAAAAGTGCAACGATTGCTAACGTTAAAACAATAGTATTTTCTGTAATTGGAGATTTCTCAACTTACAAAGCATTTCAATTATCTGTAGATAATTTAGCATTGAGTGCTGCAGGAAGTGTATTATCTGCAGAAGACTTTAATTTGTCTGATGAAAATACATTGGTTAACTATCCAAATCCGTTTGCAACTAATACTACTATAGTATTACCAAACACATCAGAATTTGTAAATATTAAAGTATTTGATTTATTAGGTAGAACAGTAGATGTTAAAAAGATTACAACTAGCGGTTCTAGCACTAAAGTAAACTATACAGCACCAAAGGTAAACTCAGGTATTTATAAGTATGTAATAGAAGACGATGCTAAAAGAGTTCATAAAGGAACTTTTGTAATTAGCCAATAAGAAGACCCATTGAAGAGGATTGAAAAATCAAAAACGAAACAAGAAAATTTTTCATAGTACCCAAAATTTACCCTTATATAAAGACTAAAGTTAATTCTTTAGTCTTTATTTTTTATAGATAGGTTTGCCTAAAAAATACCATTTAAAACGTAAGCCAAGTTCTGTAAACGTAAAACCAGCAGCAGTTGCAGAGGCTATATTACTTCTTGTGCCATAAAAGTTTAGTAAACTTCTTTCAGAAAATTTATAACCTAAAGTAGTTTGTATTCTGTAGGTTCCTTGTCTTTCATCATCTTCAATGAACTGAAATCCAGTAGCCGCAGTTAAACCATAAAACCATTCTTTTTCTTTCGCAATATTTTCATCCTTAATTAGATTGATAAAAACTTCTACAGCATGAAATTTACTTGGACTAAAGTAAATAGTTGGTACTTGGTTTTTAAATGAAATGTTTTGATAATTAAAACCTCCTTTTAAAGATGGTTTCTTTAAAATATTGTAATACAAAGAAGTGAATAGTAGATTTCTAGTGTTACCATCATTTTGAGAAGTATAATAATACTGTGTAAACCATCCTAAATTAAAGTTAGTACTTAAACTGTAGTTTAAAATATAATTGTTCTGTACAATTTCTCTGTCTATTAATTCTGCATTAAAACTTTGTATGTCTCTCTTATAACCAATTTGTAAATCTTGCAGTTTAAATGGTTTTATATTAAAACTAACATCTGCTAATAACTGATTAAAACTATTGTTCTCTGCTTCAGAAGATGTAAAACCAAAACTACCATTTACAGTTAAGTTATTTAATAGTTGATAAGATGCACCTAAAAGAATGTTGTTTGATTTTGCATCTAAGTTTAAAACATCATTTGAGGTTGTTCTGTAATTGTAAGAGCCTGTAAGCTTAAATTTGGTAGACAAAGGTAATTCTGAATTTACGGTATACGAATAGGCTTTGTTGTTACCATTATCAAAAGAATAAGCAGCTTTTGTTTCTACAAATGGTGTAAATTGTTTGTCTAGTGTTTTTATAAACTGAGTAGCATCTTTCTGCTTTTTATAAAAATTTAAAGTGTTGTTTGCACTTTTGTAGGCATTCTCATAAAAACCAGAAGCTTTTAAAGCATTTGCTTTCCCTAGATTTCCATCAAAAGAAGCACTATCGTTCTCTAAAATTAAATTGTAATCAGCAATACTCTTTTTAAAATCACTTTTATAGATATTTAATGTAGCTCTTAAACTTAGCATCCAGTTTTCTGGCTCATCTGTATTTGCAAATAAAGTATCAATTTCACTTTCTGCAGCAGTATATTTATTATTCCAAATTAAGGCTTGAATGTACCTTTCTTTAGTTTGATTTTTTTCTGTTTCACTAGTGTTTTCAGTAATGGCTTCTAATGCCTTTTTGCTAGTTGCTAAAGCCAATTTCTCTTTTCCATTAATATGATGAGCTAACGCAATTCCGTTTAAAGAGATCAGTTTATTTTTAGGATCTAAGCCTAGTTGTTCATAGGTTGCTTTTGCTTTTTCTGGCTGATTAGAAATCAAATACAGATTGGCTAGGTTTAGTAAGGTTTCTTTATCATTCTCAAAACTTGAAAAGTTTTCATTTAAAATACGTTCTGCTTCATCATACTCTTTATCTGTAACCTTTGTATTAGCTAAACCTAATCTCATATACTTTTTACTAACAAGTGCATTAGGATTGTTAGGTGAAACTTTAAGTGCCTTATCTACATAAACAATTGCTTGCTCAAACTCTTTTAAGTTAGATAAAGTATTTGCATAACCCAAAAGAGCAGAGAAACTTTGATCATCTTCATCTACCAGGTTTTTATAATAAGATTTAGCCTTTTGAAACTGACTACCCCATAAAAGAGATTCAGCATAATTTAGTTTTACTTCAAAATCATTTGGATATTTCTCTAAAAGCTCTGTAAAAATTCGAGTAGCTTTAGTTGCATTACCTGTTAAACCAACAGCTCTTCCATAACAAAGTTTTGCAGTTTTATTGGTTGGAAAATCTTCTAAAATTTGTTTGAAAAAAACTTCTGCTTTTTTGTATTTACCTGTTTCTAAGTAGGTAAACCCTTCTTTCATTTCTTGTGAAAAGGTAAATTGTGCTATGAATACTATTAGAAGGAATAGGAGGTTTTTCGTTCGCATATGTATTAAAATTGGTTTTTGGCTTCAGCATTCAAATTGTAACGCTAATCTAAAGGTAATTGTTTTTCATCGATTATTTATTTAAAAATTCATTTTCTATTCGATATTTGTATTAAAAAAAAATCATGAATGCAACTATTAAACTCATTAAGAGCAAAATAAAGCCAGAACAGCTTTTTATGTTAAGTGTTTTGCTGGTAAATGGAGGTAATTATTTATACAATTTAATTCTTGGTAGATTTTTAGGTCCAGATAAATTTGCAGATGCAGCTATTTTAGTAACATTCTTACTGGTTCTGTCTTTTGTGGCAATGACATTTCAATTAGTCGCAGCTAAATTTTCGGTGTTATTTGAGAATGAAAGTTTTCAATCATTCATTTCTACCCTTTACAAAAGAGCTTTTATTGTTGGAATCATTTTGGCATTAGCCATTATTATTTTCTCTGCAGAATTGCAAGAATTCTTTAAAACATCAACTTCTAAAATGTTTTTACTTTTTGGTATTGGTGTACCCTTTTACTTTTTAATGAGTGTAAATAGGGGAGTCTTTCAAGGAAAACAAGAACTTACTTCTTTATCAGTTACCTATCAATCAGAAATGATTAGTAGATTGTTGATTACATTTTCGCTTTTATATTTCTTAGATTTTGATTCTTCAGTACTAATTGCAGTAGGTATTTTATGTTCGTTCGTATTTGGAATGCTGCCTTTTAAGTACAAAATATTTTCATTTAAAACTTCTTTTAAATTAGATGTAGACAACAGCAAACTAGTTCGTAACTTTTTTATTATTACTGCATTTTATGAATTGACCCAAATTATTATTAATAATAGTGATATTCTTTTAGTAAAACATTATTTCGATTCTTACGAAGCTGGTTTATATGCGTCATTGGCGTTAATTGGTAGAGTCGTATATTTTATAGCTTGGATGTTTGTAATGCTTTTATTACCAACTGTTGTTCAATTAAAGAAAGAAGGTAAATCTACTTTACCAATTTTAATGAAGTATGTAGGTTACATTGGTATGATTGCAGCTTCTATAATTGTAGCTTGTTTCTTTTTCCCAGAACAAATAATAAACATTTTATTTGGTAGCAGTTATTTAGAAATTGCACCATTATTATGGAAATATGCCTCAGCTACTGGAGTTTTTGCAATATCTAACATATTCGCTTATTACTATCTTTCATTAGATAAATATGTGCCAGTGGTTTTATCTGGAATATTTGGTTTATTACAAGTGGTTTTAGTTACAGTATACCATAATTCATTGGCTCAAGTGGTTCATGTACAAATAATAGCTATGGTGTTATTATTAGGGGTACAATTGGCTTATTTCTTTTTAAACCACTCAAAATCAGTAAAAATCAAAAAAACTATATAATAATACCATTCATCTAAAGTTTTCTACTTTTAATCTTTTATAGACTAAAAAGTCAAGAAAAATGATTGAAATTTGTTATAACTTAAAAAAATAAAAATTATGAAACTCGCCATTGTAACAGCTTACCCACCAAGTAAAGTAACTTTAAACGAATACGCATATCACCTAGTAAAAAGCTTTAGACAGAGCGAAAAAGTAACTGAATTGGTTTTATTAACTGATGAAACCCCTGGAGCAAAAGATATTTCTTTCACAGAAAATGGATGCAAAATTACTGTAAAAGAATGTTGGAAGTTTAATAGTTATAAAAACATTATAAATGTAACTAAGGCGATTTCTGAAGTTAAACCAGATTCTGTATTATTCAACTTACAATTTATGAAGTTTGGTGATAAGAAGATTGTTGCAGCAACTGGATTAATGTTACCATTAATTTGCAAGTTGAAAAAAATACCTACTATAGTTTTATTACACAATATTCTAGAACAAGTAGATTTAGATAAGGCAGGTTTTACTTCTAACAAGATCGCACAAAATGTATATAATTTTATTGGTACAACTCTAACGAAATTGATATTAAAAGCAGATTTAGTTGCAGTTACTATGGATAAGTATGTAACTACATTAGAAGAAAAGTACAAATCAGGAAATGTAAAAATGATTCCTCATGGAACATTTGAAATTCCAACTGAACCATCTCATGATTTACCAGAAGGACCTTTAAAAGTAATGACATTTGGTAAATTTGGAACCTATAAAAAAGTTGAAAAAATGATTGAAGCTGTAGAAATGGTTAGAGCTTCTTCAGGTTTAGACTTAGAAATAGTTGTTGCTGGTACAGATAATCCAAATGTGCCTGGTTATTTAAAAAGTGTTCAAGAAAAATATAATCATGTACCTCAATTAAGATTTACAGGTTATGTAGAAGAAGAAGAAGTTGCTCCTTTATTCAATGAAAGTGCAGTAGTTGTTTTCCCTTACACATCAACTACAGGTAGTTCTGGAGTATTGCATCAAGCAGGAAGTTATGGTAAAGCAGTTGTTATGCCAAACTTAGGCGATTTAGCAACTTTAATTGAAGATGAAGGTTACAGAGGAGAATTTTTTGAGCCAGAAAGCACAGAAAGTTTGGCTAAAGCTATTGAGGCCATTGTAACTAATGAAGCACATAGAATTAAGTTAGAAATAGCAAATTATAAAGCAGCTACTGCTTACCCAATGGAAAGAATAACTGATATATATTTAGAGGAGTTCGAAAAAATTATCGCTAAAAATGGTGGTGCAGTAAAAAATGTATCTGCTATTTAGTAATGAATTTAAATGATGGTTTTTTATTCCCTTTTACGTCTATAAAACCAAACTCTTTTTGAGGATTCACTCTCCAAGGAAGTTTCCCTACAACTTCTGAAGGTACAGTTTCAAAGTCATACAAAGTCCAAGATAAAAATGAAATATTATTTTTATTAAGGACTTTTTGCATTTCTTCATGGTATATGGCTTGCTTTTCTGGAGATCCTATAAAAGGTTTCCATAAACCACTGTAAGAAGAAATACCAAATTCACCCAACACCAATTCTTTATTCGGTATTTGTTTTTTAAGTACTAAATAATCATCCTCAAAATTGGCTTTATCTTCATAATAATGAAAACTAACAAAATCTAATTTATCACTTAAAATATGAGCACTTTCTGTATTAGACCAACCAACAGTAACTGCATGGTTATTATCTATCGATTTTACTAGGATTAACATTTGCTCTAACCAAGAAATTACAGATTCTTTTCCTCTTTGATCAAAATCTAAATTAGGCTCGTTTTTAAGATCCCAAGCTAATATTGCTTTATGATCTTTAAAAGTATTTACAATTGTTTCTAAATGTCTTTGGTTCAACGTCCAATCTAAAATGTCATAGTTTCCATAAAAGTCAAAGAGAGTAACAACCACTTTAAGATTGTTTTTTTCGGCAGCATCTAAAACTTTTCTCAGCTTTTCTAGCTTTTCTGGCAGTACAACTGCACTTCCAAAATCTTCATAAGGAATAAAAATTCTAATACTATTTAAACCTGCTTTTCGAATTATTTTAAAATCCTTTTTTATGACTCTAAGCTTAAAGTCGTCACCAAACATATCCCAAGGAGTATCTTTAGGGTAGTAGTTGATTCCTTTCATAGTAAAATTCATAGGTATAGCATCAAACCTTGGTGCAATTGGTTTAGAAGATTGTTTTACCATGTGTCTAATTCTCCAAAAACCATCTTCTAATAATAGAATTACTTTGTAAGAATTTTCTTCTGTAGTTTCAAAAACTAGCTCATCTTTTTCATAGAACTTTTTATACTCAATTACATTTTTATCTTCAAGCACAATTAATTGTCCATCTTCACTAAAAAATAGAATATCTGGTTTATGTTTAAATGTTGTAGATTCTATGGTTAAAGAATCTAGTTTGTTTTTATAAATATTATCATATAGATTAACTCTAGCACTTTCTGTATAAAAATCTTCAATACCAGTGATGTCGTTGTTTCTAAAAGCTACGTTTTTTACATACCATGCGTCTAAATAATCGTTTTCTATGCTATTAAGCACTTGGTCATCCATTTCTCTACCTTCATTGCCATTTTCTGCCCAAGTTAGTTTTGGTAAATACTGCACTTCTTTTTTTACTTCTAAATGTAGAATTTTAGCTCTGTCTGCACCAGTATTTAAATAGGTGAAAAGCGAACTTATTAAAAAAGTGATCACTGAGATTACTAAAACGTAACTCATGATTATGAATATTCTAAGCATATATTTATTCGTTTTTACCATACTTTTTTAGACTCGTAATTCTTTTCTATTCCTGCAGTTTTTACTTGAAAAGTATATAAATCATCTTTATAAATAGCTTTATCTAGCTCATAGAATGCATAACCGTCCCTAGATGGTTTTATAATTTCTTCAATGAGTTGGCCCTTATTAAAAATTCTTAAGGTAATTGTTAATCCATCTGGAATCATTTGATTCATAAAACTTTTTATTGGGCCTACCTTAATTTTTCTGTTTCCTTCACTAAAAGATACTGTAAAATCTTCAATTGCTCTATTGTATGATAAACTTATAGAATCGCTTTCAGAA
Source organism: Polaribacter sp. P097 (assembly GCF_036864555.1). Lineage (NCBI taxonomy): Bacteria > Pseudomonadati > Bacteroidota > Flavobacteriia > Flavobacteriales > Flavobacteriaceae > Polaribacter > Polaribacter sp. P097. Next base: position 339,022 of record NZ_JAZETJ010000002.1, read on the forward strand.
ATACCTGTAATAATTGCTTTTACTTGCCATGTTTCTTCAGCATCTGGATGTAGTATTTTAGCATAAGCAATTCCTTTAATGGTGGTGCCTGAAGTTTTTAAAATATTACCAGCTTTATTGGTAATAAAGAAATCTACAAAAGTACCATCACTTACTACATTATCATTTTTATCTTTAATAATAGAGGTGAAAAAAGTAGTAATTTGATTACCATCTGCATACTCATGAAGCCTTTCATAGAAAATTTGAAAATTTTCTGCAATTGCAGGCATAATATTAACATCAAACTCTTTAGAATCTAATTGTTTGGCTTTTGAAGACAAAATTACTCTACCACTTTTTATGGGTGAGAAAATTCTTTTATAGCCGATTAAATTGTTCGATTTTATTTGTAAATTTTCTCTTGAAGTTAAAAATTGTTTGTTCACATCTATTTCTGTGCCATCTACTAAAGGGTTGTCTAAATCATCTGTTGGAATTACGACTAACATTGTAAAATCTGTTCCACCAGCCTCTATGCTTGGTGGACCCAAATAGGTTTCCATTTCTATTGGGTTTTCTTTAGGTATAATAGTTAGATTTCCAGAAACTCTCTGCTTCTTGTTAAATACAGACCAATTTAAAATGCCTTTTTTAATTGTTAAAAATCTTGGGATAGCAAATGAATAAACATCTTTTTCAACTATTGGTGATACTAAAGTATTGCCATAACTATTGGCACAATACAATTTTAAGTTACTTATACCATTTGCTTTAAATTGTAAAACGATAGAATCGCCTACTTGATATGTTGTAGTGTCATTAAGTAATTTAATTTCATTGCTAAGCTGTGCTGTTATAGAATTAACAACAAGCATAAAAATTACGAAAAGAAGTGTTTTTTTACAATTCATTATTTTGGGTTACCAATGTAATTATTCATTTCTATTTTTAGGTATTGATAATTTTCATTATCAATTTCTAAAAGTGTATTTCTATCATGATTTTCAATTCTTTCTGCAATAATTTTAGCAGCAATATCATCATTAGGTAAACCATTTACATAACAGTTACTCATGTCTGTACTAATTACTTTTAAAGTATCATTAGTTAATATAGGATAAGAGAAATATTGTTTTCTTTGTTGACGAATACCATTCTTTAAGAACATATGGTCTACCCAAACCATTTTTTTATCTTTTGTATAGTATGTAATTAAAAGTTGTGGAACTGTAATTTCTTGTAAACCGCTATTAAAAAGTGTACCCTTTACTTGATCATTTACCAAATCTACATCATTAAGAACAACATTTTTATACAAATCTGCATAGGATACATTACCTGCAGCTTGTAGATTAAATTTGGTTGGTTGCTCATCTAACTCTATAGGCGTAAACTCATCAGGATCAAAGGCATTAGGGATAGAATCTTGTGTTTTAGACCAAGCTATACCTTCGAAGTTAATACGAAAAGAACTAATTTCTTTTGGCATTAATTTATGTTTGATATGATATTTAGCATTGTACGTGGCTAGTTGCTTGTTAACATCATTATACAAGGTTCCTTTAATGATAACATCAGCAGGAACATTATCAATATTTTGAACTTCACCAATAATAGCATAACTCTTATTATGTTTTACCAGTTTTGCTGATACTATTTCTAGCACAGGTTGTTTTAAAACATCTTCATGATAGGTTTGTTCTGTGGTTACTCTTCTTCTACCTTGATTAAAATACCCAGTTACATTGTTAGAGTACAATTGATCTGGAGGTAAATCTGAATCTAGTTTAACAGGTTTTACATACCATTTACCTTTTCTGCTTACCACAGTTTTATAATCGGTTCTATTAATTTTTTCTAAAGGTGTAATCCATTTGGTATCAACCTTTAAGACCACAACACTATCAGACTCTTTAATTCGCTCTGTTTCTATAGCATCTAATTTTGCATAAGAACTTAGTAAACCATCAGTTACAGAGTTTTCTAGCATAAATTGAGAAATAGTAATATTACTTTCAGGATCTGTTAAAGAGAAACTTTTTTCAAATTCTTTAAAATCTAACGCATCGTAATATGAAGTGATAAGGTTTTCTGGTGTAACTTGAGAATCGTTTTTTAAATAAAACAACCACATTCCATACCCAATAATCATAAATAAAATGAAACTCCAAATATGTGTAATTCTTAATAAACCATTAGGAAAGTTCTCTAACTTAACTTTATACCTTAAAAAATCTTTATTTACCTGAATCTTAGAACGTAAATTACGAACAAAAATGGGTTGAATATTCAATAGAAATGCAATGATTACTGTAGAGAAAGGCATTAAACCCCAAAGTATTTTTTGCCATTTGGCAACATCGTCTTTAGGCAGTATAGAAGAGAGTGGAGGTACATTTAAACGCTCCCAAACCATAATTCCGTTTTCTAATTGAGGTAAACGTTGCCAACCACAGAAATAGAGTATAGGGTCGTAAAACTTATCGTTAGAAAAGATATATTTTAAATTGTATTTTTCTGGTGTGGTTAAAAATTGTTGCAAAGAACCAATACCTGCTACTCCTTTAAATTTAGAATTCTCTAAACGTTCTATGGGTCTTGTTGTTAATTCTGGTAATCTTCTTGCAGAATGATAATTACCATCTACAGTCATGGCATCTGTTTGTGCAGAAAGCCAAGCCATTTGATCTCCAAAACCTAAGGTTAAAAATCGCCATTTAAAATGCTGATCTTGATTTAGAAAGTTTACAATAGGTAGCATTTTAATTTTCTGCGGCTGAGAAGGTCTAAAATATCCTAAGCTCATTGTAAAAATGATCATAAATAAAAAGAGAGAAGCCAATACAACTCCAAATAATCTATGATAAACAGCACCAAATCTTCTTTGTATTAGCTCTTTTAAATCTCCTTGTACAAATCGATATATAAACTCGCCAAACATGGGTAAAGCCATAATAGAAGCCCAAAGTGTAAACCTGTCTAATGTTAGTATGTTAAAGGCATTGTCTCCTAAAATCATTTTTGGTACTGGTGTAGAGCCACCTGTACCTAAAATCACTAGCATTGTAAAAGATAATCCAAAAAATAAATAACGTTTGCTGTAATATCTATAAAAGAAGAAAGGCAACATAAACATTAGTATACCCCAAGGAATTAAGAAAAAAACCAAACCAGAAGAGGTAGTTTCTAAAAAATTATCTCTTGAACCATGAGGAATAGGTACTTGCGTTATTGGGTTGGCTTTAGAGTTAATCCAATAAGGTAAAATGCAAAATATGATTAGAAATAATGATATAAATCCAAAGGTTAAATTCTTTTTTAATTGTTTAAAGAAGTGTTTTAAAAAGACTTTAATGGTTATTTTTTTGTAGGATTTTACATCATCATAAGCAACATCCATAATAACCATACCAATTAATGGAAAGATAAAGAATACCATACCAAAAATTGGAGTAACATGATGTGAGGTTACTGTAACTGCTATTAAAGAGAGTGATGTAAATAAAAATTTGTATTTACCTGTTTTTAGCCATAAATAAATTTCAGGCAAAGCATGCATTAACACAGATATACCAATAATACTAGGTAATTGACCAAATACGTGTAATGTTTCTAAAAAAGAGGAGGAGAATACTGCAAGAATGGCTGCATAACCAGCAACAGATTCATTACTTGTCATCATTAATGTAAACCTATATACTCCTGTTATAAAAAGTACAATAGCTACTAATGCTACAGAAAACATTCCGAATTTTAAACCACCAATTAACGAGAGTGCTGCTATAGATTGATGCACCAATGGTGGATAACTCATTACAGTAAAACCAGTGTACCACTCATAGTTCCAGGGTTCAAACCAACTACCTGAATAATGATCTGCAAAGAATAAGTGTATTAAAGCATCATATGTATATTCTAAAGTAAAAAATATACATGTACCATGAAAGGCAATACCAAGTAATACAGCACTAATAAGATGTTTATTCGAATTTTGCTTCATATATCTACAATGTAAAGATAAAAGATTTTCAGTATTCTATACTTTTAATTTGACTATAGATTATTGCAGTTCATCTAACTAAAGGTTAGTGTTTATCTTTTTATTCAAAATAAAACATGGTTATAGCCTTAGATTTGCATAAAAAAAACAATCTTAAAAAAAAAAACATCATGAAAGTATTAGCAATCGATGATCAGAAATTAGTTTTAATCCCTTTAGAAACTAGATTAAAAGCCTTAGGTTATGAAGTACAAACAGAAACTTCTGCTTTAGCAGGTATATCAGCTTTTAACACTTTTCAACCAGATTTAGTAATTGTAGACATTAACATGCCAATTACAACAGGTATAGACGTGGTAAAACATATTAGAGAAGAAAAAAAGTCGGATACACCAATTATGGTTTTAAGTGGTAACACTTCTGATGATATGATTGAAAAAGCATTTGATTTAGGTGCTAATGATTATATGAAAAAACCATTAAGCTTAAGTGAAGTTTGTTCTAGAACTAAAAGATTAATTGGTGTACCAGAACAAAAAAGCGTAAGAAAACAATATAAAGATGTATTAATACAGCAAAGATGTGTTGGTGTAGTAATACCATGTTATAATGAAGAAGATAGATTATTAAGTAAAGAGTTTTTAAACTTTATAGAAAAGCATTCAGGCTATCATTTATGTTTTGTAAATGATGGTAGTAAAGATAAAACATTAGAGGTTTTACATAAGATACAAAAAGGTAGAGAAGATTTTATTACAGTGTACGACTGTGAAAAAAATGGAGGTAAAGCAGAAGCTGTAAGATTAGGAATGTTGCATATGGCTAAAAAATCTGATTTAGATTATATAGGATTTTTAGATGCAGATTTATCTACAGACTTAACAGATTTTGATGATTTAGTATCAACCATAGAAAACTCTGACTACAAAATTGTAAGTGGTTCAAGAATTAGTAGAATGGGTGCTGACATCACTAAAGAATCAGCAAGAAAAATAATTAGTTTAACCATAAACTTTATTATTAGAAAAATTCTTAAAATGGATTTCAAAGACACTCAATGTGGTGCTAAAATTTTCCACAAAGATGTAATTGGTATCTCTTTTAATGAAAAGTTTGTTACTCAATGGATTTTTGATGTAGAAATCTTTAAAAGAATTACACATCACTATGGTTTAGAGAGAGCAAGAGAAATTTTATGTGAGCAACCATTAAAAAGATGGATTCATGCTGATGGTTCTAAACTATCTATGAAAGACTCAATAAAAATTGTAGGTCAATTAGGGCAAATAGCTTGGACATACAGATCAAAAAATAAATCATCACAGATTAAGGTGAATGGCAATCAAGTAGAGATTAAGGATAACAAATATCCAACCAAAATAGTTTCATAGAAAAGTAGATTTTTTTTTTTTTTAAGTTTCAGCTTTGTGTTGTCTTTATTGACTAATTCACAAAGCTGTTTTTTATTCTAAAACAATTTTCAGTTCCTAAAAATTCTGGGTTTCCAAATTCTTCAGACCAAAAACCTTCTAAAATATCCTTATTCAAACACTTGTACACCACTGTTCCAAAATAAGTAGTGTTTTCATCACCTATGTAATTAAAGTTAATTACCAAAACTCTATCCTTATAAAAACCAATACCAAATTGCTCTTGACTTTTATTGATAAGCCATTTTGCAATTATTTGGTTTTTTTGAAGCGATAATTTTAAAGTGCCAGAATAGGTGATTCCAGAATCATTTTGATTTGTACCAAGAATAGAGTAGGTGCCAATTAAATCTTCGATATTCATTTACTTTCCAATACAATATTTAACTAAGCCTACTGCTATTAAGTCTAATGGGATAGGGCAACAAATAGGGTGCAAATAATTCATAAGAAAAGAAACTTTGACATAAATAACAATAAATATATTTACAAATATAGCACAAAAAAAAACCACTCAATTGAGTGGTTTTTAAACAAAAAACAAAAGTATTAACTAGCAGTTCCAGAGCCTAAATAAATACTATTTGATACATTACTATTATCAACAGTTGTAAATGCCATAAAAAGATGTACAGTATCTCCTGCATAAGAACTAGGTATTGAAATTACATCCGATCCCGTTGTTCTGTCTGCACCATCCAAAACATAAATAGATTCTTTTTTACCAGGATTGTATACAAGTAACATTGCTTTATCATCCGCATTTGCATTACCTTCGGCAGAATTATCATTCCAATTAAAGGTAACTTGTCCAGCTGTTGTTAAATCAGTTATTCCATTTAAAACTCCTGATAAAGTACCTCTACTTAACAATGCTAAAGAATAGTCGATTGTGAAGTTGGGAGCAGTGCCTCCAACTGCATTATTTAATACATAAGACATTGCAGCATTGAACTCAGTCTTTTTTGTTGCAAACGATTTATAACCTAACTTAATGAAACCTAAATTTGGCTGTAAATAGTTTAATGTAATAGAGAATCTATTACGCTGATTTACTTGTCCCTCTGTTCGAGGATTTTTGACACTTGAAGGCTTGATTCTTAAATAATCAATACCTTTCCAATTTCCTCCGATAACGTTCCCAACCTTACCAGATAATCCACCTAAAATACCTTGTGAAATTTTACCCATTTTACTTTGATTTAAAAATTAATATACATTTAGAGTTGGTACGGACTTGGTTTTAACTTGCACCAACTTTAGTAATGTATTGCAATATTTATGCAAAAAAGAGTGTTTGGTTTTTGTTGCCCTTTGTTGCCCTAATTTGCTTTTTTAAATATATTTTTAATGTATGCTTTTTTTAAGAGTGCCATTTTATCAATGACATTTTGTAACTCTTTTTCTTTTTTAGAAATTCTACTGACAGCTTTAAAATGCTTATTAAATTCTGAATCTTTGCTTGATTCTAAACCTTTTATTAATGTGATTTTACAATCATTTATAGAGATAAATGGAATAACACTACCTTTTAAATGGTATGCGTAAAAACCGCCTATTTGCAGCATCATAGTTAAATGATAAAGTTTGTTTTTGTCTTCTTCATTTTTTGAGATTATCACAAAACAATTAGGGCAGGGGAGAGCTAATGGTTTTCCGCTATTTAATCCTTTGTTTAAAATAAAAAAATGTGGGTTTGAGTAAGTGCGCCCAATCTGGTGGGTTTTGATTTCAAAAGTTGACATAGCTATCCAAATTAAAATTGCTTCGCTACGCTTCGCACTATTTTTTTTTGAGAAAAAAAAGATGCGCTAATAAATAGTGCCTTTGGAAAGACTGTCAAGGTTTTTGGGTAAAAGTTTTTTATGTAAAAATTTTACTTAAAAAAGAGAAAGGCTACTAAAAAAAAAGTTTTATTCAAAACCCATAGGGCTTGACCTTTACAGGCTTAAAGCGTTGGCTGATGCAAGGCACTTATATTTGCTATCTTTTATTTTACTGTTCTAAATGTTGTTATTATAGGATTATTATTTTTTAGTGAAATGAAACAAACAAAGACTTGAGATAAGGAATACTTGGACTTAGTGATGGTTTTGTGCAGTAGAATGAGATAAGAAATAATAATATGAATTGAGTACCTAGTGCGTGGGCAGAAGTGGCTGGCAAAAGCGTTGGAAGAGCGGCTATTTAGTTCACGACTTTTTTAATTTTTACAGGAGTTCATGAATAGCGGTAATTTTGTTTATAGTTGGAATTTTAGCTCTGAGAAGCCGCTATTTTACATAATGGCGTTATAGACCAGAAAGTGAATGAATGTGTGTATAACTGCACATTATGTAACTTAGCTTTGGGGAGTTTTGTGTTTTATGAAAACAATAAGAAAGATTGCTTTTTATAGTTGTGTTTGAGTTTACGAAAAGACAAGCTATACAATGCAAATACCTTTAGAACAGTGAAACGCTAAACTTGTTAGGTGAGCGGAACAACACAAAAGACAGAGGATTTTGAGGTACGAAAAAACTGGGTTTTGGGTTGTGGGGAATAAAAAAGAGCCTTCCGAAAAAGACTCTTTCATTATTGGTTTAATGGTCGTGATTTGAATGGTCGTCACTTTCTTCTTCACCAGATTGATTCATAATCATTTCGTGGTCGTATTTGCAACAACCTGGTAAACCGTCGTAAGCATCTAAATCACCAGCTACTTTTTCGGTATCATAACCTGAAGCTGCGATTGCTTTATGAATTGCCATTACATCCGTTTTTGTATCATCAAAAGATACGTCAATCTTCTTTTTATCGACATCCCAATTAGCACTTGCAACACCTTCAACACCGTTAGCTGCTTTTTCGATGGTACTTTTACACATTCCGCAATTTCCTCTTACACCAAAAGACAGGTCTGTCATTGCCATATCTTTTGACATTTCAGTAGTTGTAGTTTCTGTTACTTTTTTGGTTTCGTTTTTACAACTTATTAAACCTAATACTGCTATTACAGCTACACTTAAAATTACTTTCTTCATTGTTTAAAATTTAATTGTTATTACTTGATTTATTATTCTATTACTTGTTTTACTTCACCACAGGTTAGCATTTCTTCGCCAAAATATGGATTGATTACTTTTTCTTCTTTGCTCAACCAAAACGCCCCCTTGTTATTATCAGCCATTGGACAAAATTCTAAATAGACTTTTTCATTTACGCCAAACAATTGTACAGCATTGATTAGATGTGATGATAAATGTTTAAAATGGTCTCTTTGTGATTTTATATCGGACGTTTCAGAAATTGAAGTTGCAGAAGATTTTATTTCGTCTTCTAATGACATCCAATGGTTATGCGCCTTATTATCTGATAACAATTTCATATCTACTTTGGTTAAATTCTTTAGTAAAGTTGATGCGCTTGTTGAAGTGCTTTTTGAATCTTCTTTTACTAAAGCATCTTTTAAATTGATATACTCATTGTAAACACTATTTAACTGTTGTTGAAATTTCTCTGATACTTCCAAACGTTCATTCATATTGGTGTGGTCAATTTCTTTATTTGATGAATTGTTATCCATTCCTAAATGACCTTCGTGTCCAGTCATTACTTTACCACCATCTTTATTCATCATAGACTTTTTGCCTTGTAATTGTGCTGCTGCATCAACCGTAAATGTTCCGTTAGTCACTATTTCATTTCCAACAAATAAGCCTTCTACAACTTCATATTCATTACCAATTTGATTGCCTAATTTAATTTCACGCATTTCAAAAATAGGTTGGTCTGGATTTGTTTTAAGGTACACCACAGAACGTTCACCTGTCCATAATACAGAAGATGCAGGAATTGATAATACTTCATCATTTTTAGCTTTACTGCCTTCAATATTTGCGGTTACAAACATTCCTGGTTTAAATACATCGTCCTTATTGCTTAAAACAACACGTAAGGTTACAGTTCTTGTTTTCGTGTTTAAAACTGGGTCTATGAAATCAACTTTACCTTTAAACTCTTTATTAGGATAAGCATTGGTTGTTATCATCACTTCCTGTCCTTTTTTAAAGCGGTCAATCTGATTTTCATACACATCAAAGTTTCCCCAAACTGTGTTGAGATTGGCAATTTTTAATAAGGGTTGTCCTTGTTTGATATAATCACCTTGCTCCACCAGTTTTTCGGTAACAGTTCCTGAAACGGTTGCATAAACAGGAAAGTTTTCTTTCACTTTTTGGGTTTCTTCTATCTGATTGATTTGATTTTCAGAGAGCTTCCATAATTTCAGTTTATTACGAACTGCTTTGTACAAAGCCGGTTGCGATGCTTTTAAAGATGCTGCTGTAATTAATTCTTGTTGTGCTGCATAGAGTTCTGGCGAATAAATGGTTGCCAATAATTGACCTTTACTAACTTCTTCGCCTGTAAAACTCACATTCAAACTTTCAATTCTTCCAGCGAAATAACTTACCTGCACTGCATTGGCTTCTTCGTTTTCAGCAATTTTACCAGATAATTTGATAGTATTGCCTTCAACATTGCCTTTACCAACAGTAGTTGTTTGAATATTAGCTAAAGCCATAGCGTTTTCAGTCAATTTGAATTGGTCTGCTAATAAACCATCTGCACTACTTTCCGCAGGAATTAAATCCATACCACAAATAGGACAATCACCTGGTTCTGGTTTTATAATCTGTGGATGCATAGAACACGTCCACATTTGATTGGTTTCTGCAACCGCATTGTGATTATGGTCTGTTTCTTTATTTGATGAGCCACCAAAAAGCAACCACCCCAATACCACGCCTACTACCAGTAAACCTGCGTATATGACTATTTTATTATTTTTCATTCTCTAATCGTTTTATCATTGCTTTCATTTCTTCTATTTCCTTCTTTTGTGCTTTAATAATGTCTTCTGCTAATTTTTTAACTTCTGGGTCTTGAATATCTGCTCTTTCACTTGTTAAAATAGCGATAGAATGATGTGGTATCATTGCTTTCATCCAAAGGACATCGTCAACTGTAGATTTCTGGTCGCGAACTAGTCCTAAAGCACTAAGAAAAAGAACTATGCTGCCAATAACAATACCCAAGTTTTTCTTTTTATTGGTGTACATGTTTTTCATGAAGAAAAACATAATCAATGCCATAGTAGAAATACCCAGACAAACCATATAAAAGCGTGTTAAGCTAAAATATACATGGTCAAATTCATAAGTATTTAGGTACATGGTGATATACATTGCTATAAAAGATGCACCAAGCATTAGAAAGAATTTTGTGTAATTGCTCTTTCCTTTATCGTTGTTTGTATGCTTATTTGTTTTCATAATTTTTGATTTTATAATTAAACTTTACTTTTTCTGTTTTTAAATATTTTTCTAATTGAAGGTGAAGAGGTAAACCACAATAAGAAACCGCTTAATACGGTTAGTAACCCTAAAAGTGAAAAGGCTCTCAAAACAAGGGTATTAAAATTGTCTCTGCCTTCGTAGTCCATAGTATGTGTCATCCATAAAAAATCAAACCAACGCCAAGAACGATGTCTTACGGTTTGAAATTTACCATCGTTTACAGAAACATAGGCTTTTAGAGCTTCATCGGTTTTATATGAGATAACATAAGCAGGTAGTAGTTTTTCTCGATACTCGTGATGTTTCCCAGTTTTAGTAATTTGTTCAACAGATTCTACCTCTAAACCACTTTTCATATGGTTTTTGGCAATATAGAGTGCCTCATCTTGCGTAATACTATTTTTTGGCACACCATCTAAAGCATTATACAACTTGTTTTTATTAATCCAATAGTAAGGTGAATTGCCAATATCCCTTAATTCTATAGTATTTACACCTTCAGCTATACTAAGTTTTGAAGGACTTATTAAATTATTAAACGCTTTGGGTTGATACTCCAAATTTTTAAATTGATCGCCGTGTATTTCATCGATGTCTGTCCAACTGAAGTATAAACCACTAATGGTCCAAAATAGGAATTGAATTCCTAAAAATAGCCCCAAATACCTGTGGGTTTTTCTAATTTTTAAAGCTGTATGCCTTTTTACCATTTTCTATTTTTTAATTGCAAAAGGAAATTCGAGTTTAACTTTTTCCCAAGCCATCGAAATAGTGCCACTTTTATCATTTATTTTGTTGACCTCATACTCTAAATGTTCTGTGATTTCCTCTGATAATGTTGGTGTAATTTTAAATCGAATAACATCATCTTTTTCGTTATACTCATCTTTACCATGTTGCTCCCAGTTTTTATTAATCATCACAGACCAGTCTCCTTTTGATGGAATTGTAAAAAACCCATATTTCCCTTTAGGAAGCGTTTCTCCATTAATGATTAAATCTTTATTGGTTTCTAACCATGTAGCCATATGAGCGCCAGCTTGCCATACTTGGTCATAACCAACTAAACCACCAAAAATGATTCGGTCTCTTACTCCTGGTGAAGAATAATCAATATGAATATGGGCATCACCTATCATTGCCATCGTTTCAGTATGTGGACTTAACGGTTTTTTCTTTGGCTCTTCTACTTTTTCAGTTGCTTTGTTATGATCATGTTTTAGCTTTACCGTACTTGATTTTTCATTTTTGCAACTCACTATTGTAAGCATCATGACAATTAATAGGGTTAGATTTTTCATTAGTTTTTTATTTATAGTTATACTTTTATTGTTCTTAATCTTAATGCGTTTGCTATTACCGAAACAGAGCTAAAACTCATTGCTAAAGCTGCTATCATTGGCGAGAGTAATATTCCGAAAAATGGGAACAAAACACCTGCTGCAATGGGTAAACCTATTGTGTTGTAGATAAGTGCAAAAAACAGGTTTTGCTTAATGTTTTTCATTACTGAAACACTTAAATTTCTTGCTTTTACAATACCATGTAAATCACCTTTTACGAGTGTTATCATCGCACTTTCTATCGCTACGTCTGTTCCTGTACCCATAGCAATACCAATATCGCTTTTAGCCAATGCTGGTGCATCATTAATTCCATCACCTGCCATAGCAACTACTTTTCCTTTTTCTTGCAGTTTTTCTACTTCTTTGAGTTTATCTTCTGGTAGCATACTGGCTTTAAAATCTGCTAGATTAAGTTCTGATGCTACTGCCTGTGCTGTATCTTGATTATCGCCTGTAAGCATTATAACATCGATGCCTTTATCTTGAAGTGCTTTAATCGCTTTGGCACTCGTTTCTTTTATTTTATCTCTTATAACTACATACCCAACAACGGTTTCCTCTATTGACAAATAAGAAACTGTTTTACCTTGTTTTTGGTAAGATTTAGCTTCGTCTCTCATTTTAGAAGTAATATCTGCTTTGGCATATTCCATCATTTTAGGGTTACCTAATGCTACTTGTTTACCATCAATTTTAGCTTCAACACCTTTACCTGTGACTGCACTAAAATCTTCGGCCTTTAAAATTTCTGTGTTATGTTCTTTACCATATTCAATTGTGGCTTCTGCTAAAGGATGTTCGCTATTGGTATTTAATGAAACGATGTATTGTAACACTTCTTTTTCGCTTAAAGTATCATTAAAAGCACCAACGGTTTCAACTGTTGGTTTTCCTTCTGTAATTGTTCCTGTCTTGTCAACGATAAGCGTATTTACCTTATCCATCTTTTCAAGGGCTTCAGCATTTTTAATCAATACTCCATTTTGAGCACCTTTACCTACACCAACCATTACAGACATTGGTGTTGCCAAACCTAAAGCACAAGGACACGCAATGATTAGTACAGCAATTGCATTTACAAAAGCATACACATAAACTGGTTCTGGCCCCCAAATAGACCATACAATAAATGTGATAATAGAAATAAGAACCACAACTGGCACGAAGTAACCCGAAACTCTATCTGCTAAATTTTGAATAGGTGCACGGCTTCTACTGGCATCATTCACCATATGAATGATTTGTGATAAAAGGGTGTCACCACCAACTTTTTCAGCTTTCATTAAAAAGGATTGATTGCCATTTATTGTTCCGCTACTTACTTTATCCTCTTGAGATTTGTTTACAGGAATGGGTTCTCCTGTTATCATAGATTCGTCAATAGTTGTTTTGCCTTCAGTTATCACACCATCCACAGGAATTTTATCTCCTGGTTTCACTTTTAGAATATCATTTAATTCTATCTCGTCAATACTGACCTCAACTTCTTCACCATCAACTATTTTAATGGCTTTATTAGGTGCTAATTTTAGTAACTCTTTTACAGCCGAATTGGTTTTACTATGCGCGCGAGCTTCTAACAACTGACCTAAAAGCACTAACGTTAGAATAACTGTTGTTGCTTCAAAATAGACGTGAACTGCGCCTGATTCAGTTTTAAATTGTTCAGGAAATACATCTGGAAATAGCATACCAATTACGCTAAACAACCAAGCCACACCTGCGCCGATACCAATGAGTGTAAACATATTGAGATTCCACGTTTTTATGCTTCTATAAGCACGCTCAAAGAACATCCACGTAGCGTAAAAGACAACTGGGATGGATAATGCAAATTGAATCCAGTTCCAATTTTTCTGTTCCATTATATCATACAATGGATTGTTATTGAGCATTTCGCTCATAGCAATTACGAAAATGGGTAATGTGAATACAGATGCTATCCGAAATTTCTTTAATAGCTTCTTATACGTTTTTTCCTCTGCTGATCTATTTACTTCCATTGGTACTAAATCCATACCACAAATAGGACACGAACCTGCTTCGTCTTTGATAATTTCTGGATGCATAGAACACGTCCATTGTTCCTTTGAAGTTGCTGATAGATTTTGTTCTTCCACCAAATCCATTCCGCAAACAGGACAATCGCGTGATACATCATAAGTTTTATCGCCTTCGCAATGCATAGGACAATAAAATGTGCCTGTACCTTTACCTTTGGGTTGTTCTTTCTTTTTGGCTACGGAATGCTGATGCTGTTCACCTTGTTTATGAATACTATATCTGTCACCATCCTTTTTTAAGGCTTCTTGAAACTTTTCTATAGGAATATGCGATTCCATTTCTATGGTAGCTTCAGCCTTTTCTAAATTGACCGTTGCTTTTAAAACACCTTCTACTTTAGAGAGCGTTTCTTCCACATGACTACGACAACCGTTGCAAGTCATTCCGTGTATGTGATATGTATGTTTCATCTGTTGTTATCTATTTTTTAATGGTCAGATGTAATTCGTTTATAAAAATCTTGAATAGTTTTATAATAATACATCCACTCATTTCATTATTGCTGTGTTAAATAATTAATTATTGTTGACTGCAAATAGTAGTTTTTAATAGACTCTATTTGATTGATTTGAAATTTTAATTGCAACTCTTGAATATCCAAAACATCATTAAAATCAATCGTTCCTGTTTCATAGCTTTTGATTAAAATGTCTTCTGCATCCTTGGCTTGCTTTAGATTTTTGGTTTGGGTAGCAAAACTTATTCTTGCTGAAATACGTTCATTAATGGCTTTGTCTAAAAGCGTTTCTAATGCATTTAAACGTTCCTGTTTTTGAGCGGTAATTTCCTTCTGTTGTAACTCATTTTGTTTGGTCTGGGATTTATATTTTGTATTAAAAATAGGGATAGATACCGAAACCATTGGCATTACAATATCCTTTCCGTTATCGCTGAAATCCATATTTGGTCTTTCAGCAACATTGATATAATCTAAACCAAAACCAATCATTGGACTGCTTTCTTTTTGATTCAATAATTCTGATTGCTCTATGGATTGATATAGTTTATCATATTTTATTAATTCAGGATGTAATTCTAGATTCTCAGTAGTAATATCAAAGTCTTCAGAAGGTATCATTAAACTATCTACCACATTGACCTCAACATCATTTTCTCGATTCAATAGATTATTGAAGTTAGTTTGTTCTGCTAAAAATTGTTGACTTAAAACATCTTTTAATTGTTGCATTTCGTTTTGGCGCATTTGCAATCGTAATACATCTACTGCGGATGCTTTACCAACTTCAACTGATGTTAAAGCTAGTGTTTCGTAAGTATTTAAAAGGTTAATATTTTCAGTTAATACCTTTTGTTTTGATTGGTTAGCATACAAATTGTAATAGGATTGTGATACCGAAGCCAATAGTTTTCGCTTTACGATAACAATGTCTTCGTATTTAGCATCCGCTAAAGAATTCACATAATTTTCTCGAAAAGTAATGGTACCAAACCACGGTAACATTTGTTTAACAGATACTTTAAAGCGTTGTGCTCCTGTTCTAGTTTCTGGTTCACTCACAAAATATCCTACACCGAATTCAGTATTAGGAATGGTATTGACTTCGTTTACTTTTTCATAAGTTCTTTTGTATTGTAACTCAAACTTTTGAATTGAGGGATTGTTTGTTAAGGCTTCATCTATAAGTGTTTCCAATTGTTGTGCATTTCCTTTGAGAACAAAGAATAACGAACAAAGAATAGAGACTGTTTTAATGTGTGATATTATCTGTTTCATTTTACAGTTCTTTTAAGTTGAAATTCGGCTTTCCAGCAATATAAAACTGGGACTACAAATAAGGTTATTAAGGCTATAAGCATTCCTCCAAAACTTGGTATTGCCATAGGTATCATTATATCGCTTCCTCGACCTGTAGAGGTTAATACTGGTAATAATGCTAAAATGGTTGTAGCTGTAGTCATTAAACAGGGTCTGATACGTTTTTCTCCTGCTTCCACTATGGATGCTCTAATTTCCTTTTTATTCTCTGGTGTATTTCTATCAAAAGTTTGCGTTAAATAGGTTGCCATTACTACACCATCATCTGTTGCAATACCGAAGAGCGCAATAAATCCAACCCAAACTGCTACACTTAAATTAATAGGATGCATCTGGAATAAGTCTCGCATATTTTCGCCAGCGACATTGAAGTTTAAAAACCAACCTTGACCATAGAGCCAAATCATTATAAAACCACCTGCAAACGCTACTGCGATACCTGTGAATACCATTAAGGACGTAACTACAGAACGGAATTGGAAATACAGAATTAAGAAAATAATTGCTAATGCTAAAGGCACAACAACCGACAAGGTTTTTTCGGCTCGCAACTGATTTTCGTATGTTCCTGTGAATTGATAATTAATACCTTTTGGTACTACTAATTCGCCATTATCTATTTTTTCTTGAATCAAGGCTTGTGCATTTTCAACCACATTGACTTCCGCATAACCATCCAATTTATCGAACAAGACATAGCCTACTAAAAAAGTATCTTCACTTTTAATGACTTGTGGACCTTGTTCATAGCGAATGTTTGCCAATTCGCTTAATGGCACAGGACTACCCTTTTCAACTGGTACATAAATCTGTTGTAAGTCTGTTGGGTTTGCTCGTAATTCTCTTGGATAACGCACGCGTACACCATATCGTTCTCGACCTTCAACGGTTTGGGTTAATACCATTCCGCCAACTGCAACTTTAAGTACATCTTGTACATCTTGTATTGAAATACCATAACGTGCAATTTTTTCTCTATCAATATCAATTAACAAATAGGGTTTCCCTACGATACGGTCTGCAAAAACAGCTTCCTTTTTAACCCCTTTAGCTTCTTTGATGATGTTTTCTAATTGCACACCAAACGCTTCAATTTGTTTTAGGTCTTGACCTTTAACTTTAATTCCCATTGGTGCTCGCATACCTGTTTGAAGCATTACCAATCGGGTTTCAATAGGTTGTAGTTTTGGTGCAGAGGTAACACCTGGCAATTTGGTGACTCTTACAATTTCATTCCAAATATCGTCTGGAGATTGTATTTCTGGTCGCCAATTACGGTAGAACTCGCCATCATCGTCAGGAATGAGTTGAGACCTTTCAACTGCGCTCAAGGTGACATTTTCAATAGTATTTGGATTTGCGATGAATCGGCCATCTTTCAATTTATACATACCATCATCATTGACTTTGTAGCGTTGGCGTTCTCTGTTTTCATTCAGCATATATTCTGGTTTGTACTGAATGATGTTTTCATACATTGATAGTGGTGCTGGGTCTAAAGCTGATTCTGTTCTACCTGCTTTACCAACTACGGTTTCAATCTCTGGAATACTGGCTACTGCCATATCTAACTGTTGTAAAACACGCTTGTTTTCTTCTACACCAGAGTGTGGCATCGAAGTTGGCATTAATAAAAAAGAACCTTCATTTAACGATGGCATAAATTCTTTGCCTGTATTTTTCATAATGAAAACACCTGCAATTACAATAGCTGTTGGGACAGACAAAAAGAGCAATTTATTATTTAAACACCACCTTAAAATGCGTGTGTAGTATTTTATGAATAATGAGAAAACACTTAATAAACCAAAGCAAATAATACTAACGAAAATAAGATTCCAGAAAATGCTTTTATCCACTCCTAATGGTCTCCAATATTCTGCTAACAAGAATACTATTGCTGATGCTGAAATAATAATATTGATAAGATTTGCTTGCTTGTCTGTTATCTTATTTTGAAGATTGAGACCTGCTGTAATTCCAAAAGCTATCAATATTAATCCTAACCAATAACCATAGATTATTGCTATTATCCCTAATACTATTAAAACGCCATTTAAAGCATATTTAAAATGCGTTTTTATGCTTTTCTTTCTGAATAAAAACGCTGCAAAAGGTGGAATTAAAAACAATGCTACAATTATTGAAGCTGTTAATGCAAAGGTTTTTGTGAATGCTAATGGTCTGAATAGTTTTCCTTCAGCGCCAATCATTGTAAATACAGGAATGAAACTTATAATTGTAGTCATTACTGCGGTTACGATTGCACCAGAAACTTCGGCTGTTGCGTTGTAAACTACTGTGTTAATTGGGATGAGATTCCCACTTTCGTGGGAACGATTCTCGTCTAAATGCCGAATGATATTTTCTGATAGTATAACACCAACATCGACCATTGTTCCGATAGCAATTGCAATACCAGATAATGCGACAATATTAGCATCGACGCCAAAGAGTTTCATCGCAATAAATACCATTAAAACTGCAACAGGTAACAGTCCAGAAATTAGTACGGAAGCTCGAAGGTTAAACACCATAAGAATTATTACTAAAATGGTAATCAATATTTCTAGCGTTAAGGCTTCATTAAGTGTTCCTAATGTTTCTTGTATCAGTTCTGTTCTGTCATAAAAAGGAACTATGGTAACTTGTGAGGTTCTACCATCCGCTAATACTTTTGAAGGTAATCCAGCACTTAATTCATTAATTTTTTCTTTTACGTTATTAATGACTTCCATTGGGTTTGCACCATAACGAGCTACCACAACAGCACCAACAACCTCTGCGCCTTCTTTATCTAATAATCCACGTCTTGTTGCAGGACCTAATGAAACTTTACCAATATCCTTTATTTTTATTGCTGTGTAGTCTTCGGAAGTGACTACTGCATTTTCAATATCTACAATGGATTTTACATACCCCAAACCACGTACTAGATATTCGGCTTGGTTAATTTCCAAAGTCTGTGCTCCAATATCCTTATTGCTTTCCTTAACTGCATTTACAACGTGATGCAATCCAATATTATACTGACGCATTAATTCTGGATTCACATCCACTTGATATTCTTGAACATAACCACCAATTGAGGCCACCTCAGAAACACCACTTGCTGAAGACAAGGCATATTTAACATAGTAATCTTGAATACTTCTTAGTTCGTGTAAATCCCAACCACCAGTAACATTTCCTTTTTCATCTCTACCTTCTAAAGTGTACCAATATATTTGACCTAATCCTGTGGCATCTGGACCCAATGCTGGATTTACATCGTTAGGCAATAATCCACTAGGTAATGAATTTAGTTTTTCTAGGATTCTACTTCGACTCCAATAAAACTCAACATCTTCTTCAAAAATGATATAGATGCTTGAAAAGCCAAACATAGAAGAACTACGTATAGTTTTGACACCTGGAATACCCAATAATGAAGTAGTTAATGGGTAGGTAATTTGGTCTTCAATATCTTGTGGTGAACGACCATCCCACTTTGTAAATACAATTTGTTGGTTTTCACCTATATCTGGTATTGCATCTACAGCAACTGGATCACTTGGTAAGAAACCTGTATCCCAATTAAATGGTGCATTAACCGTTCCCCATCCTACAAAAAGAACGAGTAGCAGCACTGCTACGAGTTTGTTTTCTATTAAAAATTTGATACTATTATTTATCATTTATCTTGATAATTAAACAATTAGACAAAGGCGTTAAAAAAACACCGATTACAACAAATTATCCTTATAACTGTTTAGTTATAGGACAATACTGTATATTGTTTAAAATCAGATTAAATAACTCTCGTCAATCTTGTAGATTTGAATTGTGACGACAGGAGGTGCGTATTCTTCAAAAGAAGATACATTTTTATCTAAACCTTCGAATAGGTTTGTATAAGTATAAATGAATGAAGCAATAAAAAGCTTTTGTTCAAATGATATTTTATCAGTTGAAGTTTGCATTTCATCTTGAGCACTTTTTAAAATTTGTTGTTCAGTACAACAATTCTCTTTGGCAATAGAACAACCTTCAACAGTAGATTTAGATTCCATTTCCATACCACAGGAACTTGCTTTTGAAAAAATAGAAGTATCCATAAGAGTATCACCACAATAATGTTCTGTGATAGCAAATGAAGTTGTAGAGAATAACACTACAAAAGCCATTACTAATGCCATTATTTTATGGGAAAATTGCTTCATATCTATTTGCAAATGTATAAAATTTTAACGACTATTGATTTTGTTTAACAGAAGTTTAATTGATTAATCTGCTTAATCCCAAGTCATTCGTTGTAATCTGACTGCGTTTAAAATTGCTAATAATGCTACTCCTACATCTGCAAAAACTGCTTCCCACATTGTGGCTAAACCACCTGCTCCTAATATTAAGACAATAACTTTAACACCAAAAGCTAAAATGATATTCTGCCAAACTATTTTTCGTGTAGAACGACTTATTTTAATGGCTCTAACAACTTTTGAAGGTTGGTCTGTTTGAATAATAACGTCTGCGGTTTCTATTGCGACATCACTACCTAAACCACCCATTGCAATACCAACGTTACTTACTGCTAAAACAGGCGCATCATTAATACCATCACCTATAAAAGCTACTTTATTTTCAGGATTCGACTTTAAAATCTCAACTTCGTTTAATTTATCTTCTGGTAGTAAACCACCTTTAGCATTTTCAATATTTAGTTCTTTTGCAACTTGTTGGGCAATGGAATCTTTATCACCGGAAAGCATCATAATTTTTTTAATGCCTACTTTGTGTAATTCTGTTATAGTTTCTTTTGCATCTTCCTTTAATTCATCTGCTATGACTACATAACCTGCAAATTGATTATCGATTGCAACTAATACTATCGATTCTACAATAGATTCCGTTTCAGATGGAACATTTATATTATTCGCAGTCATTAAGGCTTTATTTCCTACTAAAATTATTTTACCATTAACAATGCCTTTTAATCCTTTACCTGCAATTTCAGAAACTTCTTTTGCTTCAAAATCCTCTCCTTCTGCTTTGTATTCTAAAATGGCTTTAGCAATTGGATGCGTGGATTGTTCTTCCATTGCCATTAGGTATTGCATAAATTCGGCTTCATTCCAACCGAATGCTTTCACCTCTTTGATTTTAAATACACCTTTAGTAACGGTTCCTGTTTTGTCCATTACCAAAGTATTTATCTTGGTCATAGCATCTAAAAAAGAAGCTCCTTTGAATAATATGCCGTTTTTTGAAGCTGCTCCTAATCCACCAAAATAACCTAATGGAATGGAAATTACCAACGCACAAGGACAAGATATTACCAAGAAAATTAATGCTCTGTATAACCAATCTCTAAATACATAATCCTCTACAAAAAAGTAAGGAATGAATATCACGCCAATAGCCAAAAACACAACAATTGGTGTGTAAATACGAGCAAACTGTCTGATGAATAATTCTGTTTTAGACTTACGAGCTGTAGCATTTTGAACCAAGTCTAATATTCTCGCAATAGAACTGTCTTCAAACTTATTGGTTACCTCAACTTCAATTACGCTTTCTAAATTAATACTACCTGCATATACTTTTTCATTACTAACGATTGTATCTGGTTTACTTTCACCTGTTAAAGCTGCCGTATTTAATGATGCTTTTGAGGATAACAACTTACCATCTAATGGGATTTTTTCACCTACTCTAATTTGAATTTTTTCACCAATATTTACATTTTCTGGCGACACACTATTATAATCACCATTACGAAAAACATTAGCTTCTTTAGGTCTAACATCTAATAATGCTTTTATATTTCCTTTTGCACGATTTACAGCAGCACTTTGAAATAATTCTCCTACTGCATAGAACAACATAACAGCAACACCCTCTGGATATTCACCAATAACAAATGCACCAATTGTGGCGATAGACATTAAAAAGAATTCTGTAAAGAAATCGCCTTTTTTAATGCTTTCCCAACCTTCTTTGATAACTGGAAACCCAACAGGAATATATGCTAAAGTGTACCAAACTACTCGAATCCATCCTT
This sequence comes from Polaribacter sp. P097, assembly GCF_036864555.1. Classification (NCBI taxonomy): domain Bacteria; kingdom Pseudomonadati; phylum Bacteroidota; class Flavobacteriia; order Flavobacteriales; family Flavobacteriaceae; genus Polaribacter; species Polaribacter sp. P097. Next base: position 361,003 of record NZ_JAZETJ010000002.1, read on the forward strand.
CAAATTGAGGAATCGCATCAAAATAATCTACAGCGATACCTACCATTAACATAACAAAACTTATAATAGCAGGAATGTATGTTTTGAATGCACTTCCATTTCCGTGGTCGTGACCATCATCGTGAGAATGTTGTTCTTCTGAATTTGGTTTTAAATCTCTTAAATTAACGTTCTTTTTTTTCATTTAATATTTAATAATTTTTCAATGTCATTGGGAATAGGCATTTGTTTTAATGGTGGCACGTTTGCTCCACCTGTATTACCAAGTGGAACGTGATTTATAAATGATTTCCAACCACCAACAATAAGCCTAATCATTTGACCTATTACTTCTTTAGTATCTTTTTGTCTAAAGCCAAATTTTAGCATTAACCAATGTGAATAGGTATGTTCTATTGGATAAGATTGACCCATGATATGACTGCGTTCTAAATGATACCAAGCATTGCCAAAATGCTTATTTTCTAAACAGAAACTGTATAGTTTTAATTCTTCGTTATACGCCTGTTTCAGACGTATAGGTATTTTAGTATTAAACTTCATATCCATTAATTTTGTGTAAAAGTAGTACAATAGTAAGTGCAATGGAAGTGCATTTGTTATCTACTACATTTATCACAAATACCTTTTACAACCAAGTTTACATTCTCTGAAACAAAGCCATCAGGCACTTTTATTTGCGGAATTTTATGGTCGGTTAAACAAGTTGTTTCATTACAATTATTACAATGAAAATGTAAATGCAAATCATTTTTTATATCACAATTACATCCCTCTTCGCATAGCGCATATTTCGTAATTCCTGTACCATCGTCTATTTGATGTACTATATCTTTTTCTTCAAAAGTTTTAATAGTTCTGTAAAGTGTTGTACGATCAGCTTTTTCAAAAGCATTTTCTATATCACTCAAAGTAACTGCTACCTTTTTTTCAGCAAGAAACTTATAAATTAACAAACGCATCGCTGTAATACGAATATTTTTAGATTCTAAAAGTTGTTCTATTGTTTTCATAATTAATCGTGGTCTTCGTTACCAAATGGTTTAATAATAAGTCCTACACTAAATATAAAACCATCTGTTGGCGCATATATTTCTGGGAAAACAGGATTTTCGTGCGGTGGTAAAACCAAAGGTGAAAACCTGCTTTGTCTTCTATCAGTAAAATTTTCAAAATTTACAAATACACTTCCTAATTTAAAGTTACGCATTACCAATAAACCCATAGTTACAAAGTCTGTAGTTTCTGTTCCATTAGATAAAAACTGTTTGCCAGTATAAAACGTTTCATATCCTATTCGCCATTTTTCAGATTCGTACATCAAAACACTACCTGCGTTATGTTTTGCTGTTAATGGCTTCTGTGGATTGCCAGGTAAATAATTTAGTTTGGTATCAATAAGCGCATAGTTTAAAAACCACCTAAAGTCTTTATATGTAAATTTTATATTTGTTTCTGCTCCTTTACTTAAGATTTCATCTGTTGCATTTTCAAACTGAAACAATCCGTTATCTGTTGAATTTAAAAGCAAGCCATCATTAATAGCAGTCACGTAGAATAATTGATTTATAGAAAAACCAATCTCATCAGATAGTCGCGTTTGATAATTCAAATCAAAATTAACACCATAAGAACGTTCTGCATTTACTGTAGACTTATCTATTGCAAGCACATTTTCAAAGTTAATATATTCTGCTTCTTCTGTAAAAATATCTGGAATCTTATACCCTAAACCTCCACCAATTCTACTTGAAAAGCCACTATTGTTTTTATAGAGTAATGAAATTCTTGGAAGTGGAAAGAAACCGAAATCAGTATTGTAATCTGCTCTTAATCCTGTTTCTAATATCCAATTATCCGATATGTCGTAGATATTATTTGCAAATGCGCCAAAGGTGACATCTTTTTGGTCTCTCTGTAATGGTGCGTTATCATTTTCATCAAAATTTGAGGTATAAAGATTAGCTCCAATTATCCAATCCGTTTTTTCTGATGCTGTATTATATGTAATTTCAGTAAACGTATTTGTTTGTTTGCCATCAAAATTAAAATCAGGAACTGTTAAATTCCTATCGAAAAAAGAGACACTATTTTTAAACTCTAATGAACTAACAGCATCTAATTGCGTTTGATATACTAATTGACTGCTTACTCGTTTTGAGTTGTTTTCTTCTGTGTATTGATGAATACCATCTTCACCACTTTCAATTTTATTAAGATCACCACCAATTCTATCGTCATATGTACCATTTAAACCTAACCAAACGGTTGTATTCTCAGATGGATAATAAAAAAGTTTAGGATTAAAAGAAATTGAAGTTGTTTTTGGTAAGTTACTAAACCCATCACCTTCAGGGTCGTATGCTTTTTGGTAATGAGCAGAGCCATAAAGTGACACACCGAATTTATCAGTTCGTTTGCTATAAAATACATTGGCTGTACTTCCTAATGCTTGTGTTTGCGTGAGCATTATATCTAGAGCAGGTTCATAATCTGGCGTTTTGGATACCATATTTATTAAACCTGCAATTGCACCACCACCATAAAGTGTTGATGAACTTCCTTTAATAATTTCAAATTGTTGTAGGTCTAAAGGTGGGATTTGTAAAATACTTAACCCACTTGAGAAACCACCATATAATGGAAAACCATCTCTTAAAAGTTGAGTGTACCTTCCATCTAAACCTTGAATACGAATATTGGTATTACCACTACTTAATGAGGTTTGTTGCATTTGTATTCCTGTACTTTCACGAAGCACCATAGAAATATTAGTAGGGTTCATTATTGCTTTTTCTCCTAATTCTTCTGCACCTATAAATTCAATACGTGTTGGTATTTTTTTAACCGTTCTTGTACTTCTAGTAGATTGCACTACAATAGTTTCTAATTGATTAGCTCCTTCTTTTAATTTAAAGACTAACGCTGTATTACTTGGAATTTGAATTGAAGTCTCGAATGATTCAAAACCTAAAAATGAAATGATTATTTGATGCTGACCCTCTGGGATTTTTGTAAATTCTGCAATACCATCAAAATTTGTTACTGCTCCTTTTTCTAATGTTTCAAAGTAAACAGTAGCACCCATTAAAGGCTCGTTTTCTTCTGCTGTAATTACTTTTATTTGTATATCTTTTGTTTGTGCCTTTAAAGATAGGCAAAGTATTAATATGAGCTTTATGCTCAATAAGTATTTATTCATTGAATTTTAATTGTAATATTAACTAAATAATTGATTTTATAAACCGTAATAATTTAGCTTATTACTCTTGGTGGTTGCCAAATATTAGATTGGAAATCAAATCTATAAATAGACTGATAAGTAGATATTAATTTTGTAGAAATTTTATTGAAAGTTAATAACTCAAATGTTGCTAAAGGCTCATAAGTTATTGACATACCACAACAATTACAAATACACATACTTGGACAGGTGTCATCACTATCTTCTTGGTGATTGTGGTTCATACTTATTTCATCTTGATGCTGGTCTTCTAAATTTTGACCATCAGAACAAGGCTTTGCCGAAAGCAATAGTATTAATAATGATAATATAATTGTAACATTTTTCACTGTTACAAAGATAGACAAATACTTATGCAATGATTGTGCAAATGTGCTACAAAAACCATAATTTATCTTTAGCGTGATCTTTAATAGGAGCTTGAAAACGAGGTGCTAATTGTGCTACCATTTCTGGATATTTTATGGTAATGGGTACATTTTGTTGTCTTAAAGATTTCCAATACAATCTACTGAATTGATATACCTGTGTTAGTAATTCTAGCACAATATCTGCATCATCAAATGCGTCACTATCAGGACTTGAAATACTTATTTTAATAGGGAAGGGGTAGCCTTCTGTATCTGAATATTTGTAGCTATTTGAATAGCGTACGTTGTTAAATAAAAGGAATTGATTTACTGCAATTCTGATATATGTACCACTTAATGGCATTAATTTATCGCCCCAATTTAAATCGTAGGCAATAATGTCTTGAGATTCTGTTTTGTTAATGTTTAAAATGTATAGCGGAATTTTAAGGTTTAATTTGTTCATCCCCTCTATAATTGGTTTTACGTCTTCGTATTTCATTTCTTTGTAAAAATGAATAACTACTTTGTCTGCTTGTGCTACTGAAGTAAAATCTCTAATGGCAGTTAAAATACTACCAGCTAATAGTTTTGACTCTGATTTACTGAAATATTCAAAGTTTCTAAATAAGCCATTGTTTTGAAAACTAAAGGCACTTGCAATGTATTGTATGTTTTCTGATTGATTTGTAAACGCACCTACACCAATTACTAATTCCTTTTTATCAGTTACAGCAAGTTTCCAAGGTTTACCTCCTAATTTAGCGTGTAAAGCCAATGCCATATTTTGTAAAGAGAATTGAAACGTATATTGATTTTGAATGTTGCCAACCATTTTTTGATAATCGACCACTTGAGTAACAATACCTTCTTTTAAAAATAGTTCTTTGATGTTTACATATATTTCTTTGTCTTCTGTATTTGGTGTGTATTTATCGAAAGGACTTATGTAAAAAGCCGCATATTTTGTAGTGTCGTGATTGAAATTAAAACTTCCTAATTTTTCAATAATTTCAGGCAATGGATGGTTTAGATTGGTATACTCTATAAAATGCTCTTTAGAAGATGAAGCTTTTACGTTTACATAAGCCTCAAAACCTTTGTAATAGTTTTTTTCTGTATTTACACCTTTCATAAAATTAGTGTAGAAATCTTTCACAAAATCTTTATGAGAAGTGTGGCAAATAAAGAAAATTTTTATGTTTGGTTTGACGGGTCTTCTGTAAGGTGTTAAGAAGTTCATTGCCTGTTTAGGCACTAAATGTGTTTTTTTATTACCATAACTATCTTTACCAAATTCTAATAAACCTACATTAGCATCTATATGATTGATTCTGTTTAATGGAACATCTATAAATTCCTCTTTTTTTATCGGTATTATTACTTTAAAGGCATTTGTAAACAAATATTTATTTGCAAATTTGTTAATGAGCTTTGTATAGGTTTGGTATTTGTTTTTGGGTCTATTAACTTCTTCTAAAGTTAGGTTTAATTGTTTAGCGAGTTGAAGATTGAAAATAGGATAAGCATTATTAAAGTCTATTTGATTAAAAGCTTCTTCTTTTTCTGGTGTATCTAAAGGCATTTGATAGTTAATGATCTTGTTTTTATAGATACATTTCTTAACATCCTCTGTATCCTCAATTTCTTGTACTGATGTATTGAGTACTTTAGAAGTACCATCATATGAAATTATCATTTCTGGAAGCTCTGTTAATTTTGCAAATTGTAATTTAAAAGCAAATTTTAGGTATAAAGTGTAATCTTTGGATACTGCTTTTGTTGGTAGCCAAACCTGTATGTTTCTCACAAAGTTTTTAGTAACTATAAAACCTTGTTCTTTACAATAATTTCTTATTTGATGTTTTAGAAATTGCTTGTAGATGCTTAATTCTTTATAATCTGTTAAGTTGATTTTTACACCTATGCTATTTGATGTTTTTATTATAAAAGTGGTGTAGATTTGGTCTAAATTATTAATGCCAATATCTTTAAAAGCATTACAAATTTGCTTTGAAAATTTAGATTTGTGTATGGGGTGAGAATCCTTTAATTCATTAATTGTAAAATAGAAAGTAGGTGTTTTTTTGGGCCAATCGAATGTTAAGACATTCGTTTTTAAGTGTTCTCTCATTTATTTTCTTTTTCATTATTATTTATAAAAGGACATAGCATAATCCCTTTAAATAAAAAATTTATTATAAAACTAAGAAAAAGGGAATTAAAAGAAAGAATAATACCTGCTTATTTCATAATGATTTATTAACACTTGATTGTTTTAATGAAAATATAGCTTATGAGGATATAAAGGATTTAAGGATTTCAAGAAAAAAGCAAAAGAATACTATTTCTTTTGCTTCCTTGATTTCCTTGGAATCCTTAACTTTCTTTAGTAGGAATTGTATAACAATTATGTGCATCTCTATGAATTAAATTGGCTTTTACAAATGTGGTAATATATCCTTCTGCTGTCTTGCTTGGGATTCCTAACTTAGTTGCAGCATCTAAATAATCTTGTCTCGTAAATTTTGCTGAAAGTTCATTTAAAAATCGCTCTTTTTTATTTAACCTTTTTTGGGTTTTAGGCTCAATAGGTAAATCATTAAATACTTTGCTACTGTGTTTTACTAATGTTGAAACTATTGAAACCGAATTATTAAAATCTTCATCTTCACATATTCTAATGGTATTTACATCTCCATCTTCCATAATTCTTAACACCGAGAAAACCATCATTAATCGAAATGCAATTAAACCTAATCTTCTAATGGTTGCAATGTATTCTTCTGGCTGCAAGTTCAAATATTTGGTTTGTAAGGATTCAAAAAAAGTATTGAACTCTACTTGCTGTTTAGCTGATAGTTGAATTTCAATCTCAGCATTATTTTTTAAGGTTTTATAAAGTTCTAAAAATTGAAGTCCTAAATTATTATAATAATCGTCTAAATTTAATTTATTGCTATTATTAAAAACGTTTTTCCAAACTGGTTTTATGTTCATATAGTAAAACATAAACCTACTAAACAACCCATTTTCTGCATTCGGAATTAAGGTAGCTACTTGTTTTGGTGTACCTGATAGAATTGTAGATAAACAAGGCCTTTCAATATCTACATATTCTCTGTCTGTTCTTCTATAATAACTTATGGTTTCGTGATGAAAGGCTTTTCTAAAACCATCGGAATAATTACCATAATCGCTTTTAAAGGCCTGTGCAAGTGTATCGCCTTCTGTTTCAAAAATTAACCCTTTCCCTTCATTGTCAGAAATTAATTGATAAACGCCTGTAACACTATTGTTAGCAGGAATGAATAGCATTTGTTCTGGAGGTTTACTTGGTTTTTCTGCTTTTTCACTTTTCCCTTTATGTAAATTGTACATATTCATTTCTGAATCGTATTGTTGCTTTAATACTTTAGATTGTTCTCTTTTTGATTTATGAACAGGGTCTACTAAGTTTTTAATTTTGTTTAATCTTCCTTTTCCTGCAGAGGCAGGAGCAGTAACAAATAAATACAAGTTGCTATACACTTTGTTTTGGTCGTAAATACCGAACAACTTCGGTAAACAAGCACTAAAAGCTGTAACAGCGCCTAACAATAAAATATCTTTTTCTTCTGCACTAGATGCTGGTTCAACCACTAATTTTAAAAATTCTGGAATTGTTTGATATACATTATCAGAAATTGTTGGTAATGTAGCTTTAATGGTTTCAGTTGATGCTGCATTCTCTGTTGCAACAATGTTGATTTCTTGTTGTATTGGTATTTTAATACCTGCTTGATGCATATGATGGTATAATGTTGCAATGGTAATTCCGTGACCTTTTGCGTTGATGCATTTGGAATATTGTTCATCGCAATCTTTACTATCATAACTTGAATAGAATTTACTTATTCTGTGAAAATAATCTCTTCCAGATTCGCCATATTCTTCTGCAATAGCGAAACCAATGTTTCGCCAATTTGTATAGTCACCTGTAATATCTATTTTAGATTGTTCTATTGCAGCAATATATTGCTCTATTTTATCTTTATTAAAAGTATTGTTATCTATTGCAATAGTTTTAGCAATAGGAGTTGTAATAGTTTTGTTCTTCTTATTGCTGGCATTTGTATCATTGATTTTTTTAGGAATGTTTAGCCATTCTTTTGGATTGAATTGTTTGTTCATAATATTTGATGTCTTTTGTTAATAAAAGCAGTTGGATCATATGATAAAAAACAAGCTCTGGAAACGTCTTTACCTGATTGGTCTACTTTAATTTTGTAAGTGATATTTAAATAATTGGCTACTGCCTTAAAATATTCTGCATGTGAAATTTCAGAAATATCTATATTAATAATCCATTTTAAACCTGCTCCAGAAGGAGAGGTAAACAATAGTTCTGTATCAAAATAGGCATCATTCAGTAAAATACCTTTTAACTCTTTTAGGTTGTCTAAATGATCAAAATCTAGGGTTAACAGTTTTGAGTGTTTTATTAGATTTTTGTCATTTCTTTTCTTAAAAATTCCAGAAAAAGTAACATAGTCGAAATTGTTAGCTTTGAATTTTCGAGCTTCTTTAACATCTACAATTTTTCTATAATTCTCTGTAGTAGATTTGTATTTATCACTTGTTATCAATTTATGAATTTGATGTAACCACAATGAATCAGCAGGAAAGACATTTCTAATAGGGGCTTTGAAAAAGCTACATTTTGCAATCCAAGTATTTTCTGCATTATGAAAAAAAGTTTCTTCTTCTATCTCTTTAACTTCAAGATTTAAATTCAATACTTCATTTATCGTGTTCAATAATTCTTTACAATTAGAAGTTTTAAAATACATTTGAGCAAAATCAAAAACATCACCTTTAAAGCTATTTAATTCAGTATCATTATGTATTGCAATATTTTTATCAATACTGATGTTTAATGTTTCTCTATCCTTATTAAATGGATTTTTAGTTATTCTGCAGTTCCTTCCTGTTAAGGAAAGAACTGTTTGATTAGAATAATACTGTTTCAATATATAGGCGTAAATTTTTATCCCATAATGTGTTTTATTGAGTATTGCTGCTTTACTTATTTCCATGATTTTTAAAATTATGGTTGTAGTAATTGTCTTGCAGTAGTTGCTCTATATCTGACACTTTATAGTAAAATTTACCTTGAATTTTGCTATATGGTATTGTACCATTACTTCTAAAAGTTTGTAATGTTCGTTTACTAATATGTAAGGTTTGCATTACTTCTTGATTGTCTATCCAATTATCTTTAAACTTATCAGTTTTTTGATATTTGATTAATTCTATACGTGCTTTAATGTCTTTTATTTCTTGTGACATCGTTAGTAGCAAATCGATTATTTCAGTCATAGCTTTATTTTTCCTTTAGAGATTAAAAAATTAGCTGCCTGTTGTTCGATTTCGTCTAATGAATCAATTTTATTACGCAGTAACCATTGGTCTAATTCGGGTCTATTGAAATAGATTTTTTTACCATTTGGTTTGTAATGTGGAATTGCTCCTGTACTTGTTAATTTGTATAAGTGAGATTGAGATAACTCTAAATACTTACACGTTTCATTAAAATTTAATACTTGTTTTTGCAATGTTTGTTGCTCAACTATGAGCTTTTCAATGCTGTTTAATTTTTCGATGATAATTGTGTCCATCTTTAAATTGATTTAAAAAATAAATTAGGACATCTGGCCAAATGTCATTCTTGGTTTTCAAGAACAGGACAAATGAACAAAGAAGAGAAAGTAAAAATAAAAGTGGAAATGGTAATGCTTATAAACTGCTAATAATTAGTATGTTAATATCTGTAATGGAATTGATAAATGGAAGTAAATTAACGATTACCGAATTTTGTTAGGTAGATTCTGTAAGAAGTATTCATTACTTATTAATTCATTTCGTTTTTCAGCATCATTTTCGAATATTTTAAATTGCTTACGTGCATCAGTATTGTATCTATTATTTAAAAACCTAACAATATCTGTGTTTTTAATTTTTTTGAAAGGTGTAATTCTGACTGAATTGAAATAGCCTTTTTGAATAAAGAGAAAATATAAGATACCTAAAATAGATTTGTTTTTTTTGGCTGCATTGTAAACAAAATTATAGTCTTTATCAATAATATCTGCTTCAAACATTATTTGTTCAGCTCTACTAAAGCTTTTCGAATCTTTTACAATGTCATCATATTTTAAAATGTTATTATTGGTAGGTCTATGGGGTAAGTCATTTGATATTGGTCTAAATGGTGTTGTTTCTACTTTAGTTGCAATAACAGGTTCTTTTTTAGAATATGGAATTATTTCAATTTCATCTAAAACTTCATTAAAATAAAACTTATAAACTTCTTCAACAGACAAATAATCTTCATCACCATATTTGGCAAAGCGTTCTTGCAACTCTAAAAACAACCAGATCATATTTGTTTTTAAATATTGAATTACATAAGTATTTTCTTCTTGTATAGTTGTTCTATCGTAGTTATACTTTTCTATATATTCATCAACTTCAATTAAGTACTGTTTGAACTCATTAAAGTTTATTTTATATTTGAAAGTATGTTCGTATTCTGTTGCGTTTTCTGGAAAACTATCAATTAGTTTATTGAACTTTTTACAAGCTTCATTATCAATTAACTTTTTATAATATTTTCTTTTAGAACCTAAATCTCTTTCAGTAAAATTGATACTAAATAGAGGTGTTGTTTTGTAAGACGCATTATTTTTTACTTTCTTGTTAAGCTCTTTATATTCTTTTTCTGTGCTACTATCTTTATGTATGCCTTCTGTGATTGATAATAGAGATGTAAAAATATCTTTCTTCATTATAAGTCTAAATTTATTTTGTTAGCAGCTTCTCTTTTTTTGTCGTCTATTACCTTTGCGTAAATTTGAGTTGTTCTCAATTCTTTATGACCTAGTAGTTTTGAAACCGTATAAATATCTGTTCCTAAGGTTAATTGTAGGGTAGCATAGGTGTGTCTTGCACAATGGAAAGTTATGGTTTTATTAATTCCTGCTTTCATCATCCATTGTTGTAATTTTAAGTTTGACCAAGCACTATAATTCAATCCTTTAAAAATTTGGTTTTCTTGATTATCTTCTTCACCTAATAATTTTCGTGCTTGTTCTGATATAGGAAGGGTTTGCGTTCCTTTTGTTTTCTTTTGAGTGAATCTGATGTAATACCCCATTTCTTTAGAATGTTGAATTTCTGACCATTTTAATTTTACTATATCAGACCATCGTAATCCTGTTAATGTTGAAAATATAAAAGCAGTTTTTAAAATTGGAATTGCACATTCTGTTTTTGCTGCTGCTTGTAATTCGTCTAAAGTTAGAAATTCACGTTGAGGTTCTCCTTGTTTAAAATGTTTTACATTTTGACCAGGATTCACTTTTAGAATATCATCTTTAACAGCTTGTTTTAGTGCAGCCATAAATTTACCAAAATAAGAATGCTTTGAGTTTTGAGATAGTTTTTTACCAGCTCTACCAATGGCATCTTTATCTAAATAATTTCTGAAATTCTCTACAAACGTTTTATCAACATCTTTAAAGCTAATATCATTAGAACAAAATTTATCTAAGTGCTTTAGCATACCATTCCAATTACCATAGTTACCAGAACTATTGTTTTTGGTTTCAGCTAATGTCTTAATGTAACTAATAAAACTACCTTTTAATTTTTCAAGACTATCAAAACCATAGATTCCATTTTGTAATTCAATTTGTCGTTGAGCGCAAATAGTTTCAGCAAGTTGTTGTGTTTTTTTGTTGACTTCTCTCTCTGTGGAGGTTTTAGGGTTAGGAGTGAGGTAAAGTCTTAAGTATTCTGTTTTCCTCTTTCCCTTGTGATAATAGTCGAGATATAAACTAATGTTTTTATTCTTCTTTCTTTTTCTTAGCGTAACTTTCATAGTTTATTCATTAAATAAATTTTCAATTTGTTTTTTTGATAGAATTCTTTTCCTGCCAAAAGGAACAGCTTTAAGACGTCCATTTTGTACCATTCTTTGAATAGTCCATCTACTTACACCTATGAGCTGAGAAGCTTCAGTAATACTCAAATACTCTTTATTTGTATTCAGAAAAGTATTCGTATTATCTTTTGAATTACTTGTAATTTCATTTACAGAAATTGCAGTATTTATTTTTTCAGCTCTTTTTCTGAGCTTCCAAGCTTTTTTACTACAAGAACTCCCACAATATTTAGTAACTGTTGTTCGAGCTGTAAAGGTCTTATTACATTGCTGACAATTTTTTAAAAGATATATGTTACTACTCATTCTTTTGGTGCATTAAGTAGCCTTATGGGTCAATAGGTAGTATTATGGTGCATAATAATTCCTATGTGTTTTTATTTGTCTGTTTGGGCAACAAATAATGGATTAAGGCAACGATTATACAACGAATTTAATCAAAAAAGACGTAATAAACAACAAATAAAGGAAGATGTTATTGTATAAAACAAAGAAAAACAGCTAGTTATGAAATAAAAGAAAGAAGGTTACTTTCCAATACAAAAATTAGAGAAGATATGACCCAATATATCTTTATCTACATCATAATCTCCAGTAATTGCGCCTAAATGACGTAAACATTCTCTAATATCAATTGAAAACAAATCTGTAGAAATTTCTAAATCAATTCCTTTTTGAACGCTAGAAATTGCAATTAAGGCATTATTTAAAGCCTCAAAATGTCTTGAATTCGTAACTATAGTTTCGTTGTTACTTAATGCACCAATATTCACTAAGGAGGTTAACTCTTGCTTTAATTCATCTATACCAACATTGTTTTTTGCAGACAAAGACATAAGATTGTCAATATTGGATTTTAATTGCTCAAATTCTTCTGTCGGAATTAAATCGATTTTATTGGCAACTACCAACAATTTTTTATTTTGAAATCGTTGTTGAATAGCTTCAATTTCTGCCAATCTATTTTCTTTATTTTCTGATTTAGCATCAATAAGAAATATGATTAACTGTGCATTTTCTGCTTTTTCGTAAGCTTTTTTAATACCAATATTTTCTACAATATCTTCTGTTTTTCTAATACCTGCAGTATCTATAAATCTAAAGGCAACACCTTCTATAATTAATTCATCTTCTATAGCGTCTCTTGTAGTACCAGCAATGTCAGATACAATAGCTCTTTCTTCGTTTAATAAAGCATTTAAAAGGGTAGATTTACCCACATTTGGCTCTCCAATAATTGCAACAGGAATTCCGTTTTTCATTGCGTTACCAAACGAAAACGAATCGATTAATCTTTTTAAAACTTGGGTTATTTTAGCAACTAATTCTTTAAATTTTGTTCTATCTGCAAATTCAACATCTTCTCCAGAAAAATCGAGTTCTAGTTCTATTAATGCTGCAAAATCTAATAATTGCCCTCTAAGTTCTTTAAGTTCATTAGAAATACCACCTCTCATTTGCTGAATTGCCATAACATGGCTTGCTTCTGAATTAGAGGCTATAACGTCTGCCACTGCTTCTGCTTGCGATAAATCCATCTTTCCATTTAGGAAAGCTCGCATTGTAAATTCGCCATTATCTGCCATTCTACAACCATTTTTTAGGAATAGCTGTATAATTTCTTGTTGAATGTAAGTAGAGCCATGACAAGATATTTCTACTACATTTTCTCCTGTATAAGAATTCGGATTTTTAAAAACTGAAACTAATACTTCATCTAAAATTAATCCATTATTTACAATGTGCCCTAAATGAATGGTATGTGTTTTTTGATCTGTAAGTTTTTTATCTTTTTTTATTGATTTAAAGAAAGAATCTGCAATAGTAATTGCTTTATTTCCAGAAAGCCTAATAACAGAAATAGCACCTAATCCAGAAGGTGTGGCTAATGCAATTATAGTATCGTTTTTAATCATATTGCAAAAATACATAAAGAATTTAGGACATAATAAAAAAGCGCAACACTTTGCAGTGTTACGCTTTTAAATAGGGTTTTCTTTTTCTTTTATTTTTTACATTCTACTATAGTTAGAAACTTTTACATCAATTTCTTCTCCATTAGATAAACTTAAAGTATAGTTTCCTTCTTTCATAATATTGTTAACGTCTTTGTGCATTACAGCTGTTTTATCTGTAATTTTATCTATGCTTACAGAACTATCTTCAGCATTAATTACAATACCTTCATTAGTTAAAGTAAAGTTTACATCGCCTTTAACTGGTTTTGTGTAGTTAAATTCCACAAAGCTATCATAGGCAGCATCTGTATCATTATCTAATCTAATTTTTTTAGTTACTTGAGCAGGCATATAAATAATATCTTGATTCAATTTATATTTATCTGCAGGGTCTAACATTACTGGAGTGTATACCTCTGTAACAACAAATTGTTTTACAAAATATCTATCTCCTTTACCATTATTTAATTCTGTTTTTTCAAAATCTGTAGTTACCCATTTATCTGACATGTTTGGATCTCCTTTTTGAGCAATTGCAGTTCCTGATAATAATAATCCCAATCCTAATACTGTTAATTTTAAAGTTTTCATAATGTAATTCTTTTAAAGGTTAAATTTTTTGGCGCTTTCTTTTTCAAAGCATACTTATTGTACACTACAAATATAATTGCGTTCTAAGCTTTAGGTTAACTCTTATAAAAATCAGTTTAACTCAATTGTAAAATAGTATCTTATTTGATTATGTTCAATTTATAAAACACAAAAAAAGGTTTAATACAAAATGTATTAAACCTTTAATTTTACTCTGTGAGGTATATCATTACATTCTCTCGTAATTTGATATTTTTAAATCAACTTTTTGTCCATCAGTTAATTCAATTACATATTCACCTTCATTTTTAATTCTTTTATCTTTAATGTTAGAAAACATTACTTCAGAATTTTTATCCCACATTTTTCTTACAAATAAATCATCTTTATCTGTTAAAATGATAATACCATCTTTGGTTAAGGTAAAATCTAAATCAAACTCATCTGATTTGTTATAGGTAAATTCTACTTCTCTATCATATAATGCATCTGCATCATAATCTAATTTAATGGTTTTTGTAATTTGAGCCGGCATGAAAATGATATCCTGATTTAACTTATATCTATCTTCTGGATCTAGCATTACTGGTGTAAAAACCTCTGTGATTTCTAACATTGTAATTTCATCTACATCATACTCATCAGAATCAACTTCCATTGTTACTACATCTTTAGTAATCCACTTATCTGACATGTCTAAATCTGCTTCTTGTGCAAATAAACCTGATGTTGCGAATACTAATCCTAATACTGTTAATTTTAAATTTTTCATAATTATTTTTTTAATTGTTAATACTAATACTAAACCATTTATTACTCCTGGTTCTGGGAATTATTTGATTTTGCCAATTGATTTTGAATATCTAATTTGTTAGAAAACTCTAATGTTCTAATTGGGAATGGAATGTTTATTCCTTCTTTATCAAATGCTTTTTTAATTTCTATAATTGCTTTACTCTTAGCTTTTAATTTTTCTAATGCATTTTGAGAATCTACCCAAAATCTGCATAAGAAATTAATAGAACTATCAGCAAATTCTGTAAAGTAAAACTCTACATGTTTGTCTATTTCTTTTTGATTAAAGTTGCTGGTAATAACCTCTTTTGTTAAAGCTTCTACCTTTTCTAAATCTGCTCCATACTCAACACCACATTCGATAGATATTCTCATTTTAGTGGTTAAAGAGTAATTTTTAAACGGATTTTCTAAAATGGTTTTATTAGGAATTACAACCATGTTGTTATCTGCTTCTTTAATAACAAAGTAGTTTAGGTTAATATCTATAACTTCACCAGAATAACCATTGGTTTCTACCCAATTACCAATACCTAAATTTTTTCTGAAAGATAAAACGATACCCGAAATTGTGTTAGATAATGTGCCTTGTAAAGCCAAACCAATAACAATACCAGAAACACCTGCTGCAGACACAATGGTTTTTAAAGTATCGTCGAACTTTAAAATGGTCATTGCAAAGTATAGACCTAATAAAAAGATTAGGGCAGATGCAACTCTAGATACAAGATTTCTTACAGATTTTTGACTAATTCTATTTCCTATAGCTTTGTTTACAAAAGAGCTAATTGCTCTTGATGCGAAATAGGATACTATTAGAACTACAATTGCGATAGCAATATTTGGTATGTTTTTAATAAACACATCTTTCCATAATTCTAATTTTTCGATAATTTTATTCATTTTTTGGCTTTAAGTTTGGTTAATTTCTATTTTACAAAACTGGTGTTTAGTTCATCTTGGGTATCTTTAGACCAAGCATTTAACATCCAAGTTGATTTTTCTAATTCTCTTATATAGGCTCCAATTAAATCTACAGTACCTTCATCATTTGCTTTATTAGCTCTATCTATAATTTTACCTAACTGTTCCAGTAAAATACTATGATCATTGATAATGTCTTTCACCATCTCTTCATCAGATAATAATGGGCTAGACTCTTTAATTTTTGAAACTTCTATATAGTCTGATAATTTACTGATTGGGTGATACCTTAAGGTAATTATTCGTTCTGCAATTTCATCGATTTTTACTCTGGTAACATTATACATTTCCTCGAACTTATTGTGCAAGTCAAAAAAATTTTTACCTAGAATATTCCAATGAAAATTTCTTAGTTTTTGATAATAAACATGGTAATCTGCTAAAAGTACATTTAGCTCTGTTACCACTGGTAATACTTTGTGATTGTCTAAGTTTAAATAATTCATTGTTTTTCATTTATAATTACTCTACAAAAGTAATAGCTAAGGTTAGCTTGGCTTTGCTCATTTAATTTTAAGCTTGACTCAATCAATTTTTGAATAACAATAATTATTTTTGTAGTAAAGTATTGTTTATCTGATTATTTAAAATGAAAAAAATAAAATATGATGTAACATTTTAAATTGATTCGCGTCCAATAATTACAAACCAAACTAAAGATGATGAAAGAAAATAGACAATTATTAGTATTAACCCATTTAAGCCAATTATTAGATTTTGTATCAGGTATAGGTGGCTTTATAGTTCCTTTAATTTTGTGGGCAACTAAAAAAGATGAGGTTTATGATATGGATGAACATGGTAAGGCAATTCTAAATTTTAGAATTTCTATGTTTCTGTATGTTCTAATTTGTATTCCTTTAATTCTATTATTAGGTTTGGGTATTTTAGGACTAATTGTTTTAGGTTTTGCCTACTTGATTTTTCCAATAACCAATGCTGTTAAGGCTAGCAATAACGAACCACCTAGTTATCCTTTTTCCATAAAATTTATAAAATAAAAAAAACGCCTGAAAAGGCGTTTTTTTTATATCGCTTGTTTTATAAAGTCTTCATATTCGTAGAAAAATAATTCAAACTTAGACATTTCTTCTACAAAAAATTCATAGCAATCTCTCCAAGTATCTTTATTGTAAATGCTAAATTTATTATCAAAAGGAACATAAATTCTATGAATTTGTTTGCCACTCTCTAACTCGTAAGAATTATCGAAAATTATTTCTGGTATTTCGTTCGTTAATAAGGTTTTTAGAGATAGCATTTGGTCAAAAAGTAGCTCGTTTGCAATTTCTTCTGGATGCTCTATATCTAAACAAACCATCGCTTTTTTTCTATCAGCTACAAATTTAAAGGCAAAACCTTTAATTTTTGTATTGTACAAAAGCCATTTTCTAGGAAAGGACTTTCCAAAGCTTGTCCAGAATAATTTACGTAATTGTGCTGCTTCTTCTTTAGAAAACATGTTTCTATGTAATTTTATCCGTGAATTTTAGCTACATGGCCTCTTTCTTTCATCATTTCTGCTTCAAAAGCTAAGAGAGCTGCCCATTTAGTATCTACTATTTCTCTATCTTGATAATCTCTGGCATATTTTAAGAACGTTGTGTAGTGGTTGGCTTCAGAAATCATAAGATTTTTGTAGAATTTTTTCAATTCTTCATCCTCCATATTTTCAGAGAATACTTTAAAACGTTCACAACTTCTAGCTTCAATTAGAGCAGCAACTAATAAACGTTGAACTAAAGCATCTGTTCTGTTTTTTGTTTTTGGAAAAAACTTTTGTAAACGAACTGCGTAATCATTCTTTTGCTCTCTTCCTAAAACCATTCCACGTTTTACCATTAAAAGATGCACCATTTTAAAGTGTTGCATTTCCTCAATAGCAATATTGCTCATCTCTTTTACAAGTTCGGTTTCTTCAGAATAATTAATAATGATAGATACTGCATTAGAAGCTGCTTTTTGTTCTAAAAAAGCATGATCTGTTAATATTTGTTCTAAATTAACTTTTGCAATTTCTGCCCAAGAAGTTTCTGTTTCAAATTGTAAGCCTAACATAATCTTTATTTAAGATTACAAAAGTAAAAAATATAAAGCCTTTATTGGCAAAAGAGACACTATCTTTGGCAAGAATTTAGATAAAACTTTCATTACAATCAACAAATAGAATTATGGCCAATAACATTAAAAATCAAGAAGAAATTTTAGCAAAGCTAAATATCTACGAGTTAAATGAAATGCAGAATGAAGCCATAGAGGTTATAGAAAACACGAAAAACACTGTTATTTTAAGTCCTACAGGAACAGGAAAAACATTGGCTTTTTTATTACCAACTTTAAAAATGTTAGATGTTGATAATGAAAATATACAAGCTTTAATTTTGGTGCCTTCTAGAGAACTTGCTATTCAAATTGAGCAAGTAATAAGAGAAATGGGTACTGGTTTTAAGGTAAATGCTGTTTATGGAGGTAGGTCTATGGCAAAAGATAAAATAGAATTAAAGCACACACCTAGTATTTTAATAGGAACTCCAGGTAGAATTTCGGACCACTTTGCAAACGATCGTTTTTCTAAAGAAAGTATCAAAACATTAATTTTAGATGAATTTGATAAATCTTTAGAAGTTGGTTTTGAATATGAAATGAGAGGTATTATTAATCAGTTGCCTAATCTAGAAAACAGAATTCTAACATCTGCAACTCAAGAAACTGACATTCCAGAGTTTGTTGGTTTAAAAAATGCGAAGACTTTAAATTATTTAACAGGTAAAAAATCAAAGAAATTAGACATTAAAATAGTAACATCTAGCAATAAAAATAAGAATCAAACTTTAGTAGAATTGCTGAAGTATATAGGAAATCAACCAGGTATTATATTTTGTAATTTAAAAAGTACTATAGAAAATGTTAGTGATTTTTTAATAAAGAACAATATTACCCATAGCACATTTTCGGGTGGAATGGAACAAAGGGATCGTGAGCGCTCTTTAATCAAATTCAGAAACGGAACTAGCCAAATTTTATTGGCTACAGATTTGGCTGCAAGAGGCATAGACATTCCTGAAATTAAATACATTGTGCATTATGAATTACCTCAAAGAATAGAGGAGTTTACCCACAGAAATGGAAGAACAGCTAGAGTAGATGCTAAAGGAACAGCTTATGTTTTAAAATGGGCCAAAGAACAATTACCAGATTTTATAAAAGGAGCAAATAATGTAGATATTTCCAATCAACAAAAATTAAAACCCATTTATTGGGAAACTTTATTCATTTCTGGAGGTAGAAAAGATAAAATATCTAAAGGAGATATTGCAGGATTATTTTTTAAAAAAGGTGCATTAAACAAAGATCAATTGGGTGTTATTGAATTGAAACAAGATTGTGCTTTTGTAGCTATTCCAAAATCAGAATCAGCAAGATTGGTAGAAAAACTCAACAACGTTTATCTTAAAAAGAAAAAGGTTAGAGTTTTTACTGTTTAGCTTGATTCTAAGGGCAACAAAAAAATAGGTCATTTTATTTTTAAGATGGGTAAACATTCTTAAATTTACTTTTTAATACTATTTAGATTTATATGTTAGAATTAGCAGGTATCATTATTTTAGGAATTTTAGCTCAATGGGTTGCTTGGAAATTTAAAATTCCGGCAATTTTACCATTAATTTTAATTGGTTTAATAGTTGGGCCAATTGCAGCTGAATATCTAAGTGAAGATGGTACAAAATGGATTGAACCAATTTGGAATGGTGATAAAGGCCTTTTTCCTGGTGATTACTTGTATTATTTTGTTTCATTAGCTATTAGTATTATTCTTTTTGAAGGTGGTTTAACCTTAAAAAGAAACGAAATTAAAAATGTAGGGCCAGTTATTACTAAGTTAATTACACTTGGCTCTGCTGTAACCTTTTTTGGTGCAGCCATTATTGCTCATTTTATTTTTGATTTAGGTTGGGAGATTTCCTTTCTATTCTCAGGTTTAATCATTGTAACTGGGCCAACCGTAATTACACCAATTTTAAGAAATATTCCTTTAAAAAAAGATATAAGTACTGTTCTTAAATGGGAAGGTATTTTGATAGATCCAATAGGTGCTTTAGTTGCAGTATTGGTATTTGAGTTTATAAGTGTTGGTGGTGAAGGTGGTTTTACAAAAACAGCCTTAATTGAGTTTGGAAAAATTTTATTATTTGGTACAACTTTTGGTTTCACTTTTGCTCATGCATTAGCATATGCTATCAACAAGAAATTAATTCCACATTACCTGTTAAACGTTGTTTCGCTTTCAGCTGTTCTTTTAGTTTTTGTAGAATCTGAACTTTTTGCTCATGAATCTGGTTTATTGGCAGTAGTTGTAATGGGTATGGTTTTAGGTAATGGAAAATTAAACAACATTAAAGAGCTGCTTTATTTTAAAGAATCTTTGAGTGTACTCTTAATATCTATCCTATTTATATTATTGGCAGCAAATATCAATATGGATCAGCTATTACTGCTTTATACTTGGAAAACAGCAGCGCTATTTGCATTGGTAGTATTTATCATTAGACCTTTGGCTGTGTTTTTAAGCACTACGAATTCAAAGTTAAAATTTAACGAAAAACTTTTTATTAGCTGGGTAGGGCCAAGAGGTATTGTTGCAGCAGGTATTGCTTCTTTATTTGGAAGTAAATTGTTAAAACAGGGTGTTGAAGGTGCAGAGTATATTACACCCTTGGTTTTTATGATTGTATTAGGAACTGTTTTATTAAATGCAACCACAGCTAGATTGTTTGCAAAGTTGGTAGGGGTGTTTTTAAAGAGTTCTAATGCTATTTTAATTGTTGGTGCTTCAAATCCTTCAAGATTAATAGCAAGTTTCTTAAAAAGTAAAGGAAAGCGAGTGGTAATTATAGATTCTAACAAAAACTTTATCAAGCAAGCCTTAAACGAAGATTTAGAAGCGTTAGCTGTAAATATTTATGATGATGAACTAAGAGATAATATAGAGCTAAATGATGTTGGTTATTTAATTGCAATGACAGGTAATGATGCAGTAAATAAATATGCATTGGCTAATTTTTCTACAATTTTTGGTGAACATGGTGCATTTAGATTAGCCTCTTCTTTAGAGGTTATTAATGCCACTTCTGAAGAACGTGAAAACTTCTTTACACCAAAAGACGATTATATAAATTTAAGTGAGGCATTTAGAGAAAATCCTACAATTAAAGAAATTGAAATTAACTCTGAAGAGGAGTACAACAAAATTTTAGAGTTATTAGCTAAAGAAGAAAAGTCAATTCCGTTATTTATTGAAAAGGATAAAGGAATATATTTAATTACTGAGTTTGAAAAGGCTGGTTTAGATAAGAAAGGATTAACTTTTTCTTATCTGGGTAAAGATATTGATGAAAGTTACAAAACCGAAAAAGAGGTTTATTTATAGATCTAATTCGAAAGTTTGTCTTAATTTATCTAAAAGCGGATTTTTCTTTACCAAAATTTTGTACTTACCTACATTACCATAGGCTTTTTTCTCTTCTATAGTCTTGTCAATTACAATTTTGGTAGATAATCCATAGTTATTTAAAGATTCTCTTAAATATTTTAAAAACTTGTACTTACCTTCTTTAAAGTGATCTTCTATTAAAGTGCTTGGTAGGTTTAGTTGAATAACAAAATTAGGCAACAATTTAGGTTTACTCACACCTAAGGCTGTAGCCATATTGTTTTCACCTTTACTAATCATTTTTTTGTGATAAATATCCCAGTGTTTTTGTAGTTCTTTTAGTGTAAAATCATCTTTAGGGTGATTGTCAAAATTTTCTTCAACAACACTTTTCTTAACCTCTTTTTTCTGGTGAATACTTTTTAGTGATAACGAAGAAGACCTTCTCTGAACAGATTTTAAAACAGGCTTTTCTTTTACAGCTTTTGTAACTTCTACATTAGCTTTCGGTGTAAAGCTATTGTTTAAAGTAGGTTTTTTAACTTCTTGAATTTTAGGTGATAAAGCTTGAAAAAAAGTAGCAGGAATTATGTAGTTAGCTGACTTTTTTTTTTCTCCATCAAAAGTGATAGAGGCAATTTGCATTAAAGTTAATTCTACAAGTAATCGCTGATTTTTGCTTGCTCTATAATTTAGATCACAATCGTTAGCTTTGTTAATGGCTTGCATTAAAAACGGTATGCTTGCTTTAGTAGCCTGCTCTAAATACTTCTTTTTGGCAGAATCACCAACTTCTAATAAAGCAACTGTGGCCTTATCTTTTGCAACCAGTAAATCCCTAAAATGACTAGCTAATCCATTTATAAAATGATGCCCTTCAAAACCTTTACTAAGAATTGTGTTGAAAGCGTTTAAAACATCAGGTATTTTGTTTTCGAGCAACAAACTTGTCATATTAAAATACGTTTCATAATCTAAAACGTTCAAGTTTTCTGTAACCGCTTCTCTAGTTAATTCTTTTCCAGAAAAACTAACGACTCTATCAAAAATAGAAAGAGCATCTCTCATTGCACCATCTGCTTTTTGAGCAATTATGTGCAAAGCATCATCATCTGCATTAATTCCTTCTTTTTCGCTTATTGTTTTTAAATAGTTTTTAGCATCTAAAACACCAATTCTTTTAAAATCAAAAATTTGACAACGAGATAAAATTGTAGGTATAATTTTATGTTTTTCTGTTGTTGCTAAAATAAAAATAGCATGAGCAGGTGGTTCTTCTAAGGTTTTTAAAAACGCATTAAAAGCTGCCTGAGAAAGCATGTGCACCTCATCTATAATATATACTTTGTACTTACCAGTTTGTGGTGGTATACGTACTTGATCTGTAAGACTTCTAATATCATCAACAGAATTATTAGAGGCTGCATCCAATTCAAAAATATTAAAAGCAAAATCTTCATCTTCTGAACTTTCTACTTCTTGCTGATTTATTTTTTTTGCTAGAATTCTGGCACAAGATGTTTTACCAACTCCTCTAGGACCTGTAAATAACAAAGCCTGCGC
Organism: Polaribacter sp. P097; assembly: GCF_036864555.1. Taxonomy (NCBI): domain Bacteria; kingdom Pseudomonadati; phylum Bacteroidota; class Flavobacteriia; order Flavobacteriales; family Flavobacteriaceae; genus Polaribacter; species Polaribacter sp. P097. The sequence continues at coordinate 383,906 of NZ_JAZETJ010000002.1, forward strand.
TAAATGGTTGTTTTTTATAGCGTTTTCTAACGTATTTGTGATGGCTTGTTGCCCAACAACGTCCTCAAAATTTTGAGGTCTATATTTACGTGCAGAAACTATAAAATGCTCCATGAATTAATTTGAATTGAATAACAAAAGTAACTATCTAATCCGTTTTTTACAATAAGGTTTCTTAACAAAATGCTAAAGTTGTAAACAAACTGTATGATGCTCTCTTTTCTTGCGACTATAACTGTAATTCGGTTTTGTTATCGAGTTAAAAGTTCAGAAATTTGTGCCAAGAATTTTTTTAGTTTGTTCTTGGTGCAAATTTTAATTTAAAAACGATGTTAATTTTATGAAATTTTACAAAGCATTTTTTACAGTTACTTTTTCTTTACTATTATTTTCTTGTTTAGGGTTTTCTAAAAAAGATTCTAGTTCTAATGATACTCAAAAAATTAATAGTTATACACCTTCAGAAGATACCAAAGTAGCTTATTTTGCTAGTGGTTGTTTTTGGTGTGTAGAGGCTATTTTTCAGAGTGTTAAAGGAGTAAAGGAGGCTGTATCAGGTTACGCAGGTGGTTTTACAAAAAATCCTACTTACCAATCAATTGGTACTGGTAAAACAGGTCATGCAGAAACTGTAGCCGTTTATTATAACCCAAAAGAAGTTTCTTTTAAAACCTTAGTTACTGTATTTTTTGGCTCTCATAATCCAACAACAAAAGATGGCCAACACCCAGATTATGGTACTCAGTACAGGTCTATTGCTTTTTATAGCACAGCAGAAGAAAAACAAATTATTGAAGATAAAATAGCAGAATTAAATAAGTCTACCTATAACAATCAAATTGTGACAGAAGTAACAAAACATACTAAGTTTTATGAGGCAGAAGAATATCATCAAGACTTTGAAAGAAGAAATCCTAATCAGGGTTACGTAAAAGCGGTTTCTGTGCCTCGATTAAATAAGTTCAAGAAGAAATTTCCTGAGTTATTAAAAAAGGAAAGTCATTAAAAAGATCTTGGCGATTATTGTTTACTAAATACCATACAATGTTGCCAAGGTAAATTACTTATATTTTCATCGAGCTTAAATCCAGCAGCCTGTAATTGTTTAACAGCTTGCTATTCGCTCATTTTATGAAGTTTTTTTATAGGAACAGATTTGTCTTCCATTCTATATTCTATCAAATAAATTTTACCATTTTCTTTCAATGCTTTTCTAATGGATAAAATCATTTCTTTTGGATAGCTAAACTCATGATACACATCAACCATCAGTACTTTATCAAAAGTATTTTTAGGAAGATTTACAGATTTTTCATCACCTTCAACTAACTCAATATTGGTGTATTTTTCAAACTTCGGATTTTTTAAAATAGCATTTAACATTTCTGGCTGTATATCTACAGCATAAACATATCCACTCTTACATAAAGGTGCCATTTTAAACACATGATATCCAGAACCAGCACCAATATCTGCAATAATATCAGTAGATTTAATATTCATGTTTTTGATTAGTTTGGAAGTGTTTTCTTCTTTTTCACGCGTAGAACGTTCTAACCAATTTATGCCTTCATAACCCATTACATAAGCAATTTCTCTGCCTAAATACCATTTTCCAATTCCATTAAAATCTCCTTTTTTGTAAATATAATCTCCTGAAGAATTGTTGTCTTTTTGACTAAACACAGAAAAACTTATGGCAAAAATTAGTAAAAACAAAAATGTAGTTTGATGAAAGCTTTTCATGTTAATTGGAATTTATAGAGAGTTAACAAAATCTGTAAATACTTTTTTATGTAATTCTAAATCTAGATCTGGCGATAACGATGCACGAACAATATAGTCTTTATCTCCTTCTTTTGTAGTACCTTGAGTAGATGTTGCAGGAACTGTCCAATAACATCCTTTTAATTGTCCGTAACTTACACAGAATTTACTTTCGTCAGGAATTTCTGTAATCATTAGATTAATTAATTTTAAATTCAAGGCTCTTTTATAAGCCTCTTGCTCTTCTAAAGTTGTACCTTTTGTAGGCAAATCTAAAGAGAATACAGAAGGTGTAAAACCTTGTAGAGCCAACTGTTCTGAAACAAAATTAATTTTAGCTTCTGGTAAAACTTTTTGAATAAAACTTACAAAATCTTTTGTATTTTGATAAGCTTCTAGAATTCTATGGTTCATACTAGGCAACTGCTCAGCAAGAATATCATATTGTTGTTTTGTAGCTTCATTATCACATAAAGTTAAGTGATGCTCAATTTTGTGCATTAAAGCCTTTGCTTTATCATTAGAAACACAATAACCAGCTGTACATTTACCTCCACTAGGAAATTTAGAACCGCTAGCATATGCTATACTTCTGCAAGTTGATAAAATTTCACCTTCGCCTAAAAATTGATAATTAGGACAAAAAGTTTGGTCTAAAATGAAAATAGGATCTATTGCAGTTTCTCCAGAATTGGTTTTACGTTCTTTGGTTAAAACACGTTTTAAATCTTCTAAATTCGGAACTTCAACCCTTGGATTTGTAGGTATTTCTGCAATGATATAAGGTACAGCATCTTCATTTGCAACTTCATCTAAAATGCGGTCTATGCTAGAAACCATATCATTTTTACCATCAACAAGTAAATCAACAACGTCAATATTTTTATCTAATGCTGCAACTCTTCTTGCTTGATCGTTTGTACCTCCATAACAATTTGGTGGTACAATAAATTTTATAGCTTTATTTTTATGATTTTGTTGAGCATCATCAACTAAGCCCATCATAATTGCATATTGAATAGATAATCCACTAGAGCCTAATAAAGGAGTAGCTTTTGTGCCTGTAATATCTTTGATTAAACTTTGTACTAATTTTTTAGATTCATTATCACTTGTATCATTTTCGGTGTATGATCTTCCTAAAAACAGATTTAACGCTTTTAAAGAATTTAAAGGTGTCATAGCAACACTTTCTCTTCTTCTAACATGCTGAATTTCTGATGTGTATTCTTTATTTTTCACTCCATTTACCAATAGAACACTTCCTAGGTCTGAATACGCATTTACATAAAAATCTACTGATGAGTTTAAATTAAACGTTTTAAAGTCTTCTTTATCAGATATAAAAATAGTACTTGAATCAGATTCTTGAATTTCACTTTCATTATCAATTAAATGAGTACTAAAATTGTAGCCATAAACACGTTTTAAGGTTTCAAAATCTATATCATTAAATCTGGAATTTGTAAAATAAATAGCTGTGTCTTTATTTTCCAATAAATTTTTCCTTAAAACTGCCAAAATAGGCATCGTTAAAGAAGAAAAACTGATTACTTCATCTGGATGTAAATCGTTTAATTTACTTAAAATCCATTCAAGAACGCAAGATAAAGGGTGCCCTAAACGAATATAATCATAAGCAGTTGGTAAATTTTCTAGCTTATGTTTATTGATTGTATCGTTTTGAAATAAAGCTTCAAATTTTGCTAAAAATTCACTTTTTGCAAGCGATTCATTATATATATCCAGTCTATGAGTTGTTAGATTAACCCAATCACTAGGCATATTATCAACTACTTGAGCAATAAATTTATTTAATTTTTGATGTATCATAGGTTTAAATAGAATCTTAAGAATAGCTTTTTATGCTATTATTGATAGTATTGTTTTAGCACTAAATTTTAGACAAAACTATATACTTTGTAGTCGAAAACCAACCAAAAAAATTACAAATTTAATAATCTTTTAGCAGCGTTAAATGGTGTGGTTTTTCCATTTTTTAAATTCATAATTTCTTTAGTTAATTCTTTACTAATGTTAGGATTGTTATAGAAATTATCTTTTAATTGCTGATTTATGGTAGAAAGTAGCCAAAAGGTATTTTGTTCATTTCTTTTCTCTTCAAAGTAATTGTTGTTTTTGGTAAGTATAAGATAATCAGCAATCATTTTATGAACCTTATCAATGTTCAAATTTTGCAATGCACTTGCAGTTAAAACTTTAGGTTGCCAATTGCTTTCTTTTAAAGGGTATAAATGCAAAGCTCTGTTAAATTCTACCTTAGCAATGTTTGCATTTTTAGCATTATCACCATCAGCTTTATTAATGACAATGGCATCTGCCATTTCTATAATTCCTCTTTTAATTCCTTGCAATTCATCTCCTGCACCTGCAAGTTTCAATAATAAAAAGAAATCTACCATGGAATGAACTACAGTTTCAGATTGGCCAACTCCTACAGTTTCAATAATAATAGTATCAAAACCTGCAGCTTCACATAAAATTATAGACTCTCTGGTTTTTTGAGCAACTCCACCTAATGAGGTTCCAGAGGGTGAGGGTCTTATAAACGCATTTTGATCTGAAACCAACTGTTCCATTCTGGTTTTATCACCTAAAATAGAACCTTTATTTACAGAACTGCTTGGATCTACAGCTAAAACTGCAACTTTATTTCCTTTATTTGTAAGGTATTTACCAAAAGCTTCTATAAATGTACTTTTACCAACACCTGGTACTCCAGTAATACCAATTCTTACAGAATTGTTTGCAAAAGGCAAGCATCTTTCTAAAATTTCGTTTGCTTTTTTTTGATGATTTGCATTTGTACTTTCTACTAAAGTAATTGCTCTGCTTAGAAATGTAATGTTGCCTTTTAAAATTTGAGTTACAAATTCATCAACAGAATTTCTTTTTGCTCTGTTAATTTTTATTTTTTCTGCACTAGAATAGTTAGTGGTTTCTGGTTTAGAAACACCTTCTTTTTCATGCAATGCAGATTGTTTTTTATTCATTGTAAAAGTTAATATGTAAATTTAAAGATAAATTTTAGAACGTTTTGCAACATCGTTAAAAATGTATCGTCTTTAGTATAAGAATGATTTAATGAAACCAACCAAACAATTACATCAAACTATAATTGATCAATGCAAAAGCAATGATGCAAAAGCGCAAATGCAATTGTATAATTTGTATGCAAAAGGAATGTTTGCTGTGGCTGTTAGGTATATGAAAGATAAATTTTTGGCAGAAGATGTAATGCAAGATGCTTTTATTAAGGCGTTTAAAAATATTAAATCTTATAAAAACGAAGTAGCATTTGGAGCTTGGTTAAAGAGAATAGTGATCAACCAATGTATAGATTGTTTAAAGCAAAAGAAATTAGAATTGGTTACTATTAATGAAGAAATAACAGGGAATTTAGAAAGCGATAATTGGCATTTTGAAAGTGATATTTGTATAGATTTAATTGTGTCAAAAATTAACGAATTGAAAGATAAATATAGATTGGTACTCACTTTATATCTTTTAGAAGGTTATGATCATCAAGAGATTTCATCAGTATTAAATATTAGTGAAAACACTTCTAGAACACATTTGTTAAGAGGTAAAAGAATGTTAAGAGAAGAATTAAAAAGTACGAGATATGCAGCAAGATATTAGAGATAAATTTAAAAATTATAAAGAAGAAAAGGTTGAGTTATCTAGCAACCATTCTAAGAAGTTCGAGGCACTTTTAAATCAAGAATTGCATCAAACAAAGCCTAAGAAAAACAATATAAAATGGCTATCTATAGCAGCTTCTATTTTATTACTTGTAATTATTGGAGTACAGTTTTATCCTACAAAGAAAGAAGATCCTATTTTAATTAAAACAGATGATAATTCAACTCCAAAACAAATTACTTTAGGAAATATATCACCTGAATTCAATACTATTGAAACCTATTATACAAATAGTATCAATTTAGAAATTAGTCAATTAGATTTATCTGAAGAGAATAAAGAATTAGTAGATAACTATTTGTTAAAAATTGCAGAACTAACAAAAGAGTATAAAGATTTAACCCAAGAGCTCAATACAAAAGGGGTTAATGACGCAACTATAGATGCATTAATTCGTAATTTACAATTACGCCTACAGCTTTTACAACGTTTAAAAAAGCAGTTAAATGAATTTAAAAATTTAAACACAAAACAAAATGAACAACAAATCATATAAATTATACCTAACCTTATTTTGCCTTGGGTTTATAAGTATTGTATCAGCCCAAAAGTTTGATAAAAAATATACTGAAACCTTTAAGACCAATAAAGATGTACAGGTTGTTATAGATGCATCTAATACAGATATTGATGTAACTACTTGGAATAAGAACGAGGTGCAAATAAATGCCTATATAGAAGTTGAAGGTGTTTCTAAAGAAGAAGCAGAAAAGTACTTTAACAACTGGCAGTTTGAAGCATTAAGTAATAAACGTAAAGTAAATATTTTATCTAAAGGTCAAGGGCCTGAAGGTTTTAAAAACAACTTTGTCTTTTTCGATGATATGGATTTTGATTTTGAAATGCCAGATATAGATTTTTCGAGTTTTGAGACCATTGTTTTACCAGAGATGAATTTTGATTTCGATTTTAATTTCGATAATATCCTTATTGACATAGACGAAAATATGGGTAAAAATGGGAAATACGATTTTAGATGGAAAGATGATGATCATGATATTGTAATTACTTCAAAAGAAGAGTGGGAGGCCTTTAAAAAAACCAAAGAATATAAGCAGTTAAAAGAAAAGCTAAACATAGATAAAGAGAAGATGCGTAAAGAAATCGCAGAATCTAAAGAGAAGGTTAAAATAGAAATGAAGAAGGCTAAAGAGGAATTAAAAAAAATAGATAAACAAAAAATTAAAAACGAATTAGCCAAAGCCAAAGCTGAATTAAAGAAATTGAAAATGAATTTCAGTTCAGACAAAAACGAAATTATTATTAATGGTAAAACCGTTAAAATAAAAAAGCGTTTGGAAATTAAAGTTCCTAAAAAAGCAACTTTCGATTTAAACACTCGTCATTGTAGAGTAAAACTGCCAAATACAGTTGCTATTGGTAAAGTAAAGTATGGTACTTTTATAGCAAATAATTTAATTGATGGTGAATTGGCCATAGATTATTCTAAAGTTACCATTAACGATTTAAACGCTTGTACACTATTCTTAAACAATGTAACTGATGCTAAAATAGCATCAGTTACTAATACTACATTATCTAATAATTCATCTAGTGTTAATGTAGCCAATGTTAATGAAGATGTAATTGTTACAGATAAATTTGGTCTTTTTACAGTAGAAAATTTTAATCCTAATTTTGGTAATTTTATCATTAATTTAAGTCAGTCTGAAGCTATTTTACTTTTAAAAGATGTGCCAAGTAAATTCAAATACGGAGTGAATAAAGTTAAATTAAATAACAAAGCCACCAAAAACCCTTTAAATGCAACTTCAACTAACTTCATTAAAGTAAATGGAGAGTATAGTACAATTACTATAAAGTAAACACTTCTTCTAGAAAACTTCTAACAAATTCCATTTCGCTATTCTTCTTAAAGTGCCTATCTTTATGCCCTATAAATAGTCACTTATTTTAATGGAACTTTATAAAGAAAATCAACTTAAAATATACAATTCTCTTTCTAAATCTAAAGAGGATTTTAAACCAATCACAGAAGGTTATGTAGGTATGTATGTTTGTGGACCAACAGTTTACAGCAATGCGCATTTAGGTAACGTTAGAACATTTATGTTTTTTGATGTAGTATATCGTTATTTACTGCATTTAGGTTATAAAGTTCGCTATGTACGTAATATTACAGATGCTGGTCATTTAGAAAATGATGCAGATGAAGGTGAAGATCGTATTTCTAAAAAAGCAAGATTAGAAGAAATAGAACCAATGGAAGTTGTACAGAAATATACTGTAGACTTTCATAATGTATTAGAGAATTACAATTTTTTACCACCAAGTATAGAGCCAACAGCAACAGGTCATATTGTAGAGCAAATAGAAATGATTAAGGAAATCATTGAAAAAGGTTTTGCTTATGAAGTAAATGGCTCTGTATATTTTGATGTTTTAGAATACAACAAAAAAGAAAATTACGGAATACTTTCTGGTAGAAAAGTAGAAGACTTAATTCACAATACAAGAACTTTAGATGGGCAATCAGATAAGAAAAACCCGCAAGATTTTGCTTTATGGAAAAAAGCCGATGATAGGCATATTATGCGTTGGCCTTCTCCTTGGAGTGATGGTTTTCCTGGTTGGCATTTAGAATGTTCTGTAATGAGCACTAAATATTTAGGAGAAAGTTTTGATATTCATGGAGGAGGAATGGATTTAAAATTTCCTCATCATGAATGTGAAATTGCACAATCTAAAACCTGTTCAGGGGTAAAACCTGTAAATTATTGGATGCATACAAACATGTTGTTGCTAAATAGCCAGAAAATGGCAAAATCTACAGGTAATTTTATTTTACCAAACGAAATTTTAACGGGTGATAATGATATTTTACCAAAAGCATTTTCTGCATCTGTAGTGCGTTTCTTTAACATGCAAGCCAATTATAGAAGTATTTTAGACTTTTCTGGTGATGCTTTAGAGGCTTCAGAAAAAGGGCATTCTAAATTAATGGAAGCTGTTGCATATTTAGATAAAATTGAAGCAGGAAGTACATCTACTTTCAATGTTGAGAATTGGAAAAAAGATTGTTATGCAGCCATGAATGATGATTTTAATACACCAATTTTAATCTCTCATTTATTTGAGGCTGTTAAGCTAATCAATCAAATTAAAGAAGGTAAAGGTTCTTTAACAGAAACAGATTTAACTTTATTTAAAACTACCATAAAAGCTTTTGTTTTTGATGTTTTAGGTTTAATTGGCGAAGATGCTCAAGACAATTCAGACAAAGTAAAAGGTGTTGTAGAACTTTTAATTAAGTTACGAAAAGAAGCAAGAGAAAATAAAGATTGGGCCTTATCAGATCAAATTAGAGACGAGTTGGTTGCCTTAGGCATTCAGTTAAAAGATGGTAAAGAAGGCACTACCTTTTCTATAAATTAAATACAATTGAACTTTTTAGCTCAATTTTTATATCAGTAATTGAAAAAAATACTTTCATATCCTTTTATATTGTTGGTTCGTTTTTACCAAACAGCAATATCACCATTTACCCCAGCAACATGCAGGTATAGCCCAACTTGTTCTCATTATACAATAGAAGCTTTGCAAAAACATGGGTTATTTTCAGGAGGTTGGTTATCTTTGAAACGTATTTTTAGTTGTCATCCTTGGGGAGGTTCAGGTTATGATCCTGTACCAGAGAAGATTAAAGATAAATAATTTTACTATTAATTAATATTAAAAGCATATATGAATTTTTTAGCAATAAATTGGGATCCATCATTAGGTATCGATTTAGGATTTTTTGTAGTTCGTTGGTACAGTTTAATGTTTGTAGCTTCTTTTTTATTGGGTTTACATCTAATGAAGAAAATTTATATAAATGATAATATTCCTGTAGAAAAATTAGACACACTTTTCATGTATGTATTTGTATCCATGTTAGTTGGTATGAGATTAGGAGATGTCTTTTTTTACAGTTGGGATTATTATCAAGATCATTTATTAGAGATTATAATTCCGTTTAAACAAGTTAATGGCACTTGGAAATTTACAGGTTTTACAGGTTTTGCAAGCCATGGAGCAGCAATATCTATCATATTGGCCATGTATTTCTATGCCAAGAAACATTTAGACAAACCTTGGTTGTTTATCTTAGACAGATTAGCAATTATGGTAGCTCTAGCAGGTTTTTTTATAAGAACTGGTAACTTTTTCAATTCAGAAATATATGGTAAAGCAACCAATTCTGACTTTGGAGTAATTTTTAAAGCAAATGGAGAAGATTTTGCTAGACATCCCACTCAATTATATGAAGCATTCAGTTATTTAATTCTGTTTTTTGCAATGTATTATTTGTACTGGAAAACAGATAAGAAAAATCAAACAGGATTTCTATTTGGTTTGTTTATGACAGTTTTATGGTCATTGCGTTTTTTCATAGAATTTTTGAAAGAAGCACAAGTAGATGGTAGAGAAGATTGGGTATTCAATTCTTTAAACACAGGCCAAGTTTTAAGCATACCATTAGTTTTAATTGGTATTTGGTTAATGGTTAGAAAAACTAAAAATACAGCAACAGTAGAGTAATGGAAAAATTAAAAGAAAGATGGGGAATAGAAAGTAATTGGTCTATTCTAGCTATTTTAATTGTATTTGCAATTAATGGTTCATTTGCTGCTTGGGTAGCCAAACCTGTTACGAACTTTTTAGGTTTAAATCCTGAAACTATTTCAGGTTGGATTTACTGGCCATTAAGAATATTACTTATTTTTCCAATTTACCAACTTACTTTACCAATTGTTGGTTGGGTATTTGGACAGTTTAAGTTCTTTTGGGCTTTTGAAAAAAAGTTTCTAACAAGATTAGGTTTAGGTTTTTTATTTAAGCAAGAAGATTAAATATCAATTATTACTGTTTCTTCGTTCTTATCTTCTTTTTTAATCACGTATTTATATACCCAAATGATTGTAAAAGTTGGTATAACATCTGAAAACGGAATGATTTCTTCTAAGAAACTGATTACACCAGCTGCTTTACCTAAATTACCCTTATACATTCTAGTCATTAAATAACCAGAAACTGGAGCCCAGATTAAATCGAAAGGAAGAATAGTAGCCATACCTATTGCATCAAAAATGATACTTAATATTAATTTTTTATATTTTTTGTTCATGCTTTATTATGTTCAAAATTCTTGCCAAAATTAAAGATGGTTTAAAATGGCATGTTTGTTAAAAGTAGTTAATCAAAATGGATTTTAAAAAATTTACCAATCATATAGAGGAATTAAGACAACTAAAGTTAGGTGGCTTAGATGCACAATTTAAGTTAGCACCTAAACTTAGACTTAAATATGATCAACAAAAAATTGCAGCAAATAATCCTAAAAAGGCAGCAGTTTTGGCCTTATTCTACCCGAATAAAAAAAATGAAGCATCTATTTTGCTAACGCAAAGAGCAAGTTATAAAGGTACGCACTCTGCACAAATAAGTTTCCCTGGAGGTAAAGTAGAAAAGAGCGATAAAAATTTGCAAGCAACAGCACTCAGAGAAGCGTTTGAAGAAGTTGGTATTCATAAATCTGATGTTACCATTATTCGTGAAATGACAGACGTGTACATTCCACCTAGCAATTTTTTAGCTACTCCTTTTATTGGTTATGCCATTAAAAGGCCTAAATATTTAATAAATCATGAAGTGGAGAGTACTATAGAAATTACTGTAAATGACTTAATGTCAGATAGCAGTATTGTTTCAGTTAATATGAATACTTCTTATATGGATAATGTAGATGTACCAGCATTTTCAATTGATAATAAAATAATTTGGGGTGCAACAGGTATGATGTTGTCAGAAATTAAAGATTTACTAAAAACTATCTATTAATAATTAGTTTTGTAAATTTGTTTAACGTTAAAACACAGCTTAAATGCCATTATTTAAAAGAAATCCTTTTGGTCATCTTTTATTCTTAAAAAAAATGATTATTAGAATTTTTGGTATCATTTCTCATGGAAGATATCGAAAATTTAATAACCTAAATATAGAAGGTTCAGAGATTTTGAGAAACTTACCAGATAAGAATGTGCTCTTTATTTCAAATCATCAAACTTACTTTGCAGATGTTGCTGCCATGTTTCATGTATTTAATGCCTCTTTAAGTGGTAGAGAAGATTCTATTAAAAATATTGGCTACATCTGGAATCCTAAATTAAATATTTACTTTGTTGCAGCAGGTGAAACTATGAAATCTGGTTTACTGCCAAAACTTTTTGCTTATGCAGGTTCTGTTTCTATTGATAGAACTTGGAGAAGCGCAGGGAAAGATGTAAAAAGACAGGTAAAAAATTCTGATATTTCTAATATAGGTAAAGCCATTAAAGATGGTTGGGTAATTACTTTTCCACAAGGTACAACAACGCCTTTTAAGCCAATTAGAAGAGGAACAGCGCATATAATTAAAACCTTTAAACCAATTGTAGTACCTATTGTAATTGATGGTTTTAGACGTTCTTTTGATAAGAAAGGCTTAAATATTAAGCGAAAGAATGTATTACAGTCTATGGTGATAAAAGAGCCTTTAGAAATTGACTATGATAATGAAGATATTGCTGAAATTGTTACTAAAATAGAATATGCGATTGAACAACATCCTTCATTTTTAAAGGTACTTTCTCCTGAAGAAGCAGAAGACTACTTAAAAACAGAAGAAGAGTTAAACAAGAAAAGAACTTTTTGGAAGTCTTAGTTACTTCACATTATACATTTTAATAAAAAAAGCTTCACAATACTGTGAAGCTTTTTTTATGATTTATAATTCGGTTTTTATTTTGCTGGTAATATTTTACCTATACATTCACCAAAACCGATTCTTACCTTATCATTTTTGCAATGAGCTCTCATAATTACAGTATCATTATCGTTTATAAATTTACGAGTAGAACCGTCTTTTAATTTAATAGGATTTTGACCTTTCCAAGTTAATTCTAGCATCGAACCAAAACTATCTTTGGTTGGTCCAGAAATAGTTCCAGAACCCATCATATCTCCAGCTTCAACTGGGCAACCATTAACAGTATGATGTGCCAATTGTTGAGCCATTGTCCAATACATATATTTAAAGTTAGAGTTTGCCACAACTGTTTCGTCTCCATTTTCTGGTTGAATACCAACTTGTAAATGAATATCATAACTTCCGTTACCTTCTTGTTTTAAATAAGGCAATGGTTCTTGCACTTGCTTAGGGTTTTCAGTTCTAAATGGCTCTAAAGCATCTAAAGTAACAATCCAAGGAGAAATTGTAGAAGCAAAATTCTTTCCTAAGAATGGGCCTAAAGGCACGTATTCCCAAGCTTGAATATCTCTTGCAGACCAATCATTAAACTGAACTAAACCAAAAATATATTCTTCTGCTTCTTCAATAGGTATTCTATCACCTAAAACATTAGCATCTGTAGTAATAAAAGCCATTTCTAATTCAAAATCTACTAATTTACTTGGCCCAAAACCAGGTGTATTAGAACCTTCTGCTGGTTTAGTTTGTCCATAAGGTCTTCTAATTGGTGTTCCTGAAGGGATTATAGATGAACTACGACCATGATAGCCAATAGGTATATGCAACCAATTTGGCAATAATGCATTTTCTGGATCTCTAAATAACGAACCTACATTGGTAGCATGCTCTTTACTTGCATAAAAATCAGTATAATCACCAACAGCAACTGGTAACAACATTTCTACTTCATCCATTCTAAAGATGATTTTATCTTTATGATCTGCATTATCTCTTAAAGAACCATTAGTAACATCAAATACTTCTGCAATTCTATTACGAACCAATCTCCAAGTTTTACGACCATCAGCAATAAAGTCATTCAAGTTATCTTGTAAGAACATATCATCTGTAAGTGGTATACCCTCAAAATAACCCAATTGATGAAATGCACCTAAATCTATTGCAAAGTCACCAATTCTACTTCCTATTGTAATAATATCATCTCTTGTAATAAAAACACCAAAAGGAATATTCTGAATAGGGAAATCTGAATTTTCCTCTACCTTTAACCAAGATTTTCTTTTTGGATTATTTGCAGTTATAATCATCTTTACTTTTTTTTCGTTTATTCAAACCTACATAATTTTTTCTCATTTTAAAACTAAATTTTTATTAAAAATTCAATTTTAATATTAGTTTAATCTATTAAGAATAATTATTAATAACTTGTTGAAAACATGGCAAAAATACCTTTACTAGCATATCTATTTTAATTATTTTTGTTAACTTAATAAATAACAGCAAAATGCAAATAGACAATCAAATTTTTGACCTTATTCAAGAGGAAAAAGAAAGACAATTAAATGGTTTAGAATTAATAGCATCTGAAAACTTTGTGAGCGACCAAGTTATGCAAGCTCAAGGATCTATTTTAACCAATAAATATGCTGAAGGATATCCAGGAAAAAGATATTATGGAGGTTGTGAAATTGTAGACATTGTAGAACAAATTGCAATTGATAGAGCTAAAGAATTATTTGGTGCAGAGTATGTAAATGTTCAGCCACACTCAGGTTCTCAAGCAAATACTGCTGTTTTTGCAGCTTGTTTAAAGCCAGGAGATAAAATTTTAGGTTTTGATTTATCTCATGGAGGGCATTTAACTCATGGTTCTCCTGTTAACTTTTCTGGTAAGTTATATGAAACTTCTTTTTATGGTGTAGACAAAGAAACAGGAGTTTTAGATTACGATAAAATTCAAGAAACTGCAACTACTGAGTTACCAAACTTAATTATTGCTGGTGCTTCTGCTTATTCTAGAGATATTGATTTTAAACGTTTTAGAGAAATTGCTGATTCTGTTGGTGCAATTTTAATGGCAGATATTTCTCATCCTGCAGGTATGATTGCTAAAGGTATTTTAAATGACCCAATACCTCATTGTCATATTGTAACTTCTACTACGCATAAAACTTTAAGAGGGCCTAGAGGTGGAATTATAATGGTTGGTAAAGATTTCGAAAATCCATTTGGAGAAACTTTAAAAAGCGGTAAGCCTAAAATGATGTCTATGTTGTTAAACTCTGCTGTTTTTCCTGGTAATCAAGGAGGACCTTTAGAGCACGTAATTGCAGCTAAAGCAATTGCTTTTGGAGAGGCTTTAACAGATGAGTTTTTAGATTACCAAATTCAAGTAAAAGAAAATGCAGCAGCTATGGCTAAAGCATTTGTAGCAAAAGGTTACGATTTAATTTCTGGTGGAACAGATAATCACTGTATGTTAATCGATCTTAGAAATAAAAACATTTCTGGTAAAGATGCAGAAATCGCTTTAGGTAAAGCAGACATTACAGTGAACAAAAACATGGTTCCTTTTGATGATAAAAGTCCTTTTGTAACTTCAGGTATTCGTGTAGGAACGCCTGCTATTACAACACGTGGTTTAAAAACTGAAGATATGGAAGCTGTTGTAAACTTTATAGATGAAGCTATACAAAATGCTGATAATGAAGAAGCTTTACATGAAATAGGAGAGCGTGTTTCTGATATGATGAGTTCTAGAAGACTTTTCGTAATGTAACAACATATAAAATCTCAAAATACTAAAAGCATCAAGTTTATTTCTTGATGCTTTTTTATATCTTACAATCAGAAAAAAAATTATGGATACTTATTTTATAGCTACAGTTTTAATTTTCTTATCAGCTGTTTTTGGATACATCAATGTTAAGTTTTTAAAAATGCCAAATACCATTGGTTTAATGATTATTACAATCATTTTTACTTTGGGAGTTTTGTTGTATAGTTATGTAGATCCAACCTTGCTAAACTTAGAAAAATCAATTATTTCTAATATTGATTTTAAATCGGTTTTATTAGATGAAATGCTTAGTTTTCTATTATTTGCTGGTGCATTACACACCAATTTTGAGCAACTAAAAATTCAACGTTGGCCAATTCTACTATTTTCAACATTAGGTGTTTTAACATCTACTTTTCTTGTGGGTACAGTAATGTATTTGGTTTTGCAACTTTTAGGTTTTGAAATTGGGTTTATCTACTGTTTACTATTTGGAGCATTAATATCACCAACAGATCCTATTGCAGTATTAGGAATTTTGAAAAAAGCAGGCGTACCTAAAAAGTTAGAAACAAAAATTGTAGGTGAGTCCTTATTTAATGATGGAGTAGGAGTCGTAATTTTTTTAACTATATTTCAAATTGCAAAATCTGGTATCGATGACACTGAAGCTTTTGATGTGATACAACTATTTGGACAAGAAGTATTAGGTGGTATTTTACTAGGAGCTCTTTTAGGCTATATTTCTTATAGATTAATAAAGTCTATTGATGATTATGATATTGAAGTTATCATTACTCTTGCAGCAGTTATGGGAGGTACACTTATTGCACAAAAATTTCATTTATCTGCACCATTAGCAATGGTAACAGCTGGTTTAATTGTTGGTAATGATACTATAAGATCATCTTCTATGTCTGAAACCACAGAAAAGTATGTAGATAAATTCTGGGAGTTATTAGATATTCTATTAAACGCAATCTTATTTGTTTTAATTGGTATGGAAATGCTAATTCTAGTTTTAGAAGGTAAGTATATTGTAGCAGGTTTAATAGCAATTCCTGTAGTTTTAGTATGCAGATATATTTCTTTATTTCTGCCAATTAATTTATTTAAAAAGAAATTAAATTTTGTACCCAAAACAAATTTAATAATGACTTGGGGTGGTTTAAGAGGAGGAATTTCTATTGCATTAGCCTTAGGTTTATCTGCAGAAATGTATCGAGATTTATTTTTAGTGATAACCTATATTGTAGTAGTATTTTCAATTATAGCTCAAGGTTTAACTGTAGGTGGTTTAGTAAAGAAATATAAAAAAGAAGTATAATTAAGACATAAAAAAAGTACTAAAGAAAACTCTTTAGTACTTTTTGTTTATTGTAAATGGAGATTACCAGTTTTTTATAGCTTCAGCAATTTCATCTTTGGTTTTACCATATTTCTCTTGGATCTCTCCAAATAGCTTATCTTTTTTACCTTCTGCTTCTGCAGATTCATCATTAGCTATTTCTCCATAAGTTTCTTTAAACTCTCCTTTTATCTGTTTCCAAGTTCCTTCGTTTGTGTCTTTATTCATAACATTAGTTTTAATTTTATAATACAAATTTTAGAGTGTATCATCTCTATTTATCTTTATTCTCAGAATTCTGAATTTTATCAGCAATTCTTTTATCAGAGTTATCTGTAGCAGAATGCACTTGATTTTCTAATTTTTCTTTATCTGTGCCTTCTAATCTATTTTTACTACTGTCTTTATCTTTATAACCCTCTTTTACGGTTCCTTTTAAAGGATGCAATCCTCTTTCGTGTTTGTCTGTGCTCATAGTTATATTTTTAAGATAATTTGTTTAATATTTTTCTTTGAAGCGATTCATGATCGGCCTCAATTTTTTCGATTTCCTCAATATCTTTACCTATTAAAATCTCTTTACCATCATTACTGTTTTTTGATTTTAAGATTTTAGTTTCTTCTGTATGAATATCTGGTTTACCTACAACATGACTTGTGGTATCATCAGTTTTAACATCCTTATAAAGATCTGTATTAAGTTCTTCTTTGCTTTCTTTTGATTTATTTTCAGTACTCATAAATTGTTGATTTTTAGATTCAAATCAAATTTATGACATATATAGAGTAGTGGTTTGTGGTATCAATTCAAATATTAACTCAAAAGAAAATTATTCTTCCAATTGTGCTCTTTTAATAATATTTTCTGGCATAGATTTTTTAGCTTTTGCACCCATCTTTTTTAATTTTTCAACACTGGTAATTAAGTTTCCTCTACCTTCAACAAGTTTGTTCATGGCACCTGAATACTCCTTTTTGCTATCGTCAATGCGTTTACCAATGCTTACTAAATCTGTAAGTAAACCTTGAAATTTATCGTACAAAGCCCCAGCTTGCCTTGCAATTTCAATGGCATTTCTTTGTTGCTTTTCATTATTCCACATAGAATCTATAGTTCTTAAAGTGGCTAATAAAGTTGATGGAGTTACAATTACAATGTTTTTTTCGAAAGCTTTATTATACAGATGATTATCAGAATTTAAAGCTACTGCAAATGCAGGTTCTATTGGGATAAAAAGCAATACAAAGTCTGGTGATTCAATTTGGTAAATATCTTCGTATTTCTTTTCAGAAAGTTGTTCTATATGTCTTTTTAAAGAGTTTACATGTTCTTTTAAATACTGTATTTTAAGTGTTTCATCTTCTTCGTTTGTAAATCGTTCATAGGCTACTAACGAAACCTTAGAATCCACAATCATTTTCTTGTTATCAGGTAAGTGAATAACAACATCTGGCAATACTTTTTTACCTTCATTTGTTGTAAAACTTTGCTGTACAAAGTATTCTCTATCCTTTTCTAAGCCTGACTTTTCTAGCACTCGTTCTAATACCAATTCACCCCAATTTCCTTGCATTTTAGAATCTCCCTTTAAAGCCTTTGTAAGATTTATGGTGTCTTTGCTCATTTGGGCATTTAACTCTTTTAAGTGGTCTAATTGTGTTTTTAGTGCAGAATGAAACCCAGCTCTTTTTTCATCACTATCAGAAACCTTTTTTTCAAAAGTTTGAATTTTCTTTTCTAATGGTTCTAAAATATTTTTAATGTTCTCTCTATTCTGATTTGTAAATTTTGTTGACTTCTCTTCTAAAATTTTGTTTGCCAAAACCTCAAAATCATTAGTGAATTTCTTCTGTAAATTTTCAACTTCTTGCTTGTGCTCCTCTAATTTGCTTTTCAGATTTTTTATATTAGACTCTTGAGTAGTATTTATTCTAAGTAAACTTTCTTTTTCTAATTGATTTGTTTTTATGTCTTTTTGCAATTCAATAAAATTATTTTCTAAGGTGTCTTTAGCTTGCTGTAACAATAAAACGCGCTCTTCGAATGTAGATTTCTCTTTTTCTAAATTTGTTTTCTCTTTCTCAAAATTTACTTTGGCTAAAAGTCTACCTATATAAAGACCTATAAAGCTAAATATCAGTGCTATTAAAAAGTAAGCTATCAATTCTATCATTGTATCAATTTAAGTCCTTAAATTTATCACTTTTAAAAGAGAGAATGAAAAGAATCGCAAAATTTATATTGTTTACTATTTTAGGCTGGAAAATAGAAGGTTTTTTTCCTACTGATATTAAAAAATATGTTGTTATTGCTGCTCCTCATACAAGTTGGGTAGATTTTCCTATTGCCATTTTAGCAAGAATAAGTTCTGGTGTAATGATACACTTTATTGGTAAAGCTTCACTATTTAATGGGCCTTTTGGTTTTTTCTTTAGAGCTTTAGGTGGCACACCTGTAGATAGAACTAAAAACAATAATTTGGTTGATGCTATTATTGCTATTTTTAATAGTAAAGACGAATTTAAATTGGGTTTATCACCTGAAGGAACTAGAAAAAAAGTAACAACTTGGAAAACTGGATTCTACTACATAGCCAAAGGTGCAAATGTACCTATAGTTATGGCTACTTTAGATTTTGAAAATAAAACAATAAAAATATCAGCACCTTTTTATCCTACAGATGACAAAGAATCCGACTTTAAATTTTTACGATCATTCTATAAAAATATAAAAGGGAAAAACCCTGATTTGTCTTAGTTAATTAGGCTAACTACTTATAAACGTGTATACTTGCGCAGTATTTCTCTTAATATATAAGATGTAGGGGTTTTCTATTGCAAGAGAAATTAACTATAGTTTTCTATTGTTTCAATGGGTCTTCAGAAAGAAATTTCTGAAGACTTTTTTATTGGTATTTAATAGCTACTTTTTTTGCAATACCTACTATAACTTCTGATGCTTTAATCATAGATTCAACAGGAACGTATTCAAAACGCCCATGAAAATTATGTCCGCCTGCAAAAATATTTGGGCAGGGCAATCCTTTATAAGAAAGTTGAGAACCATCAGTACCACCTCTAATTGGTTTTATTAATGGTGTAATACCTATTTCATTCATAACTTCTTCTACAATATCTACAATATGCATAACAGGAGTTACCTTTTCTTTCATATTAAAATATTGATTTTTGATAGCTACTTGTATAAAATCATCTCCTAATTTTTTATTGATATCAAAAGCTATTTTTTGCATAAGATATTTCCTCTTTTCGAAAATATCAAAATCATGATCTCTAATAATGTATTCTAAAACAGTTTCTTCTACATCACCTTTTGCATCATGTAAATGAAAAAAACCTTCATAACCTTCTGTTTTTTCTGGCACTTCTTCAGAAGGTACAGCTGCAATATATTCATTAGCAATAAGTAATGAATTAATCATTTTACCCTTAGCATAACCTGGATGCACAATTTTACCTTTTACAGTAACTTTTGCACTTGCTGCATTAAAATTTTCGTATTCTAATTCTCCAATCTGACTTCCATCCATAGTATAAGCCCAATCTGCGCCAAATTTTTCCACATCAAACAAATGAGCTCCTTTACCAACTTCTTCATCTGGAGTAAAACAAATTCTAATTTTACCATGTTTAATTTCAGGATGTTTAACCAAATACTCCATTGCAGATACTATTTCTGTAACTCCAGCTTTATCGTCTGCACCCAATAGAGTAGTACCATCTGTGGTAATTATAGTCTGACCTTTATACTGTTTTAAATCATCAAAATAACTAGAAGAAAGTACAATGTTTTGTTCTTTATTAAGTACAATATCATTGCCATCGTAATTTTCTATGATTTGAGGTTTTACATTAGCACCAGTAAAATCTGGGCTTGTATCTATATGAGAAATAAAACCAATGGTAGGCACTTCAAAATCTAAATTACTTGGTAAAGTAGCCATGATGTAACAATTTTCATCTAATTCTACTTCTTCTAAACCAATAGCTTTTAATTCTTTTTCTAATACTCTAGCTAAGTTCCATTGCTTTTCTGTGCTAGGAAAGGCAGGATTGTTAGGATCTGATTCTGTATCCATAGTTACGTAACTTAAAAATCGATTTGTAATATGTTTTTTATCAATCATTTAGTATTGATTTAGTTTTATGTTTTCAATTAAGGATAATGCCTTGCATCGTCTTTCTGCGATGGCTTCATCACCATACAATTCTATTTTGGCTAAAACAAAATTTGACGAATTTAGATGTATAAAAATGCTACAAATTTGATATTTTAAGTTGTTCTTTTTGCCTTTAAATATCATGTAAATTGCTTTGGTATTGTTATAATTAAAAACTCTGTTTTCAACCATAATCAATTTTTTTTGCAGATATTCTTGTTCTTGTTTTAGTATGAAATTTTCATTTATTATTAGTTCTTTATTGATATAAGAAACATCTAACAAAATAGATTCTGTTAAGTTTTTTGAAGTATCTGCGCTAAAAATAGAAGATTGAATTTGGTCTTGGTAAAGATTTGTTTCCCAGTCTTTAGGCAGTTCTAAAGAAAATAGGTTTTTAGAATCCTCAACTTCTTCCAGATTTTTTAAGACAGATGTATTACAATCAAAATCTTCTAAAGGTTGAAAAGGTTTTGAACAGGATTGTAAACTAATAACTATAATAAGAATTAAAATTTTTTTCATCTAGTCTAATCTAAATTTTGCAATTTTATTGCTCCCACTTAACCAAGCATTGTTATGGTCTACAAAAGTAATAGCGTAAAAACCTTTGTCTGAAATTTCTAACCAGTTTAAACCACCATCTTTAGAATAAGAAATACCTGTTTTGCCTACAGCAAAAACCTCTTTACCATTTGAATTCGGCACATAGGCAATTCCGCTTTTGTAATTTGGGTTTTGGTTATCTGCCACCAAAGACCAGGTTAAACCACCATCTTTAGTTATTGCTTTATTGGCTCTGTTTTCTAATGGTTTAGCATAGTTGCCTCCAATAATAATTCCTGTTTTTTCGTCATAAAAATCCATTGAATAAATCCCTTGAGGGCCATCTCCTTGTATAATAGGTGTATCAAAAATTTGCCAGGTTTTACCATAGTCTGTAGATTTTAAAATTCGCGCTTTTTTACCACCAGAAGCTATCCAAACTGTACTACCTATTGTTTTAATATTGGTGTTGCTTGCAGCAAAAAAAGCTTCTCCTTCTTCAAAATCAGGTAAATCATCACAAGATAGTTTCTGCCAAGTTTCTCCACCATCAGCAGTTAAAATTATTGAAGCACAGTTTTCTGTTGGATCTCCAACTGCAATGCCATGTAAATTATCATCAAAAAATTTCATAGAATCATAAAATACCTTTTCATGATCTTCTCTATATACCAAAGAATATTCACCCTCTGTAATTTTATATAAAAGAGCAGGATTACCTATTGATAAGGCAAAATAATCTTCACCATTAAAAGCTAAACTTCTAAAATGTGGTAAAATACTGTCTGAAAATGCAATGTTTAGGGCATTTAAAGAAACACCTTCAATGGTCTTAAAACCAACATCTCCTCTAGAACCAGCGTAAAAAACTTTTGTAGAATCTGTAGCGTGAATGGCTCTAATACTAGAGTTAATTATGTTAAACTCTTGAATGTCAATTGATTTTATATTTCTAGGTTGATATTCTTCCTTGCACGAATACAATAAAACAAATGTGAGTAGAAGTAGCGCAATTCTGTTCATTTTTGATATTTTTATAGAACTAAAATAAACAAATCATTTAAGGTTAATGAAAAAAGCATTGGTTATTTCTGGGGGTGGAAGTAAAGGAGCATTTGCAGGAGGTGTTGCTCAATATTTAATGAAGAAAGAAAACAGAGAATACGATTTGTTTTTGGGTACGTCTACAGGTAGCTTAATGGTTTCTCATTTGGCTTTAGATATGTTAGATGAATTGAAGCATTTGTATACCAATGTGAATCAAAGTACAATTTTTAGCAGCAATCCCTTTAAAATAAAAAAAGTCTCTGGTGAAAAAGTGATTAATATTAATCATTTTGGAATGCTTCGAAACTTTTTAAAAGGAAGAAAAACTTTTGGTGAGAGTAAGAATTTAAGGCGTCTTATAAAAAAGAATGTCACCAAAGAAATGTTTGAAAAAATTAAAGAAAGAAATAAAGAAATTGTGGTTACTGTGAGTAATTTAACTGCAAATCAGATTGAATATAAATCGAGTAATGATTGTACTTACGACGATTTTGTAGATTGGATTTGGGGTTCTTGTAACTATGTTCCTTTCATGAGTATTTTAGAAAAAGATAGGCAACAATATGCAGATGGTGGTTTTGGCTCTTTAGTACCAATTAGAGAGGCTATTTTAAGAGGTGCCACAGAAATTGATGCTATTATATTAGAAACAGAAGTGAGCCAGTTTAACAGGTTGCCTTCAAAGAATCCGTTTTCGTTATTATTTGATGTTTTCGATTTTATGCTAACACATGTAGAAAGGCATAATATTACTATTGGAAAATTGGCTGCAAATAATAAAAATGTAAAATTAAATTTATATTATACTCCAACTGTTTTAACCACAAATTCTTTAGTGTTCGATGAGGTTTTAATGCGCAAATGGTGGAAATCTGGTTACAAATACGCAAAATCAAAACGTGAAGAATTAATGAGCGAATTTAGGCCAGACGTTCTTACAGATAAAGAAATTGAAGAGGGTGTAGATAATGTAGAAAACTTAAACATTTAAGTTTAAAACCCAACAATACTTCTTCCTTCAGATTGCATGTTATTACTTGCAGGTGTTGCCATTTTAGAATCGTAAATTTCATCGAAAACATTACTCTTCTCTATTTTTGATGTTGATTTAGAGCCTGTAATAATATACTGAATGGTTCTACTTAATAATGGTTCATTTACACTACCTAACGTTCCTAAATTATCAAAATCTTCAGTTAAAACAATACCTGGTAAATCTACGCCTGGAGTTATTCCGTTTGGAAAGTTTACATTGTTTTTATTTGTGATTTCTAACACCAAAGGTTGCAACGCATAATTATGATCGGTATTAAAATTAGCACCTGTTTTTCTTAAGTTATCTGAATCGTATAAAGTTATAGAGCCCACTTGTTTACCAACAGTTGTTGTACCTACAACATTGACATCTATGTATGCACTTAAAGCATTCATTAATAATTCTGAAGCAGAAGCAGTACTAGATGAAGTGATGATGTAGACTCTGTTTAAACCTAAACTATTAATAGGTTCATCAACAATTACATTACCATTAGTATCTACGTTTCTAATTTGATTAGTGAAATTATTGATAAAATTTTCTGACGGATTTGCAGCTAATATTTTATCATTCCATATTTCTTTAGAGTAAACTTGGTCTGTAAATTGCCCAGTAACCATACTTCCTAAATAACTTGCAGTTTGCACAGACCCTCCAGGATTGTATCTTAAATCGATAATTAAATCGTCTATATTTTCTGATTTAAAGTTTGCAAAAGCGGCATTTAACTCAGCATCATAGTTTCTTGCAAATTGATTGTACATTAAGTATCCAATTTTTTGATTGTTTGCCTCAACAACCTTTGCAATAGCAATTGGGTTTTCTTGTAAATCTGATTTTTGTAAAGTAACTAGAGTTCCATTTTGTACAGGATCTCCATCATTATAATCGGCAAATCCCATAGAATAAGAGGTGTTATTACTAAATAATAAAGAGCTGAAATTTGTATCTGTTAACTGCTGACCATTTATAGATGTAAATATTTGACCACGAACTATATTTTTAGAAGCTGCATCAGAATTGGGCACTACATAACGCACATAACCAAAAACATTGCTAGTATTGGTTTTATACCTTACCAAGCCAAACTCAATACCATTGCTTAAATTTAAACCTTGAAACGAATTTTCAAGGGCAACATAATCATCAACAATTACTGAAAATCGATCTTCAGGTCTATTTAATAAACTTTCAAATACCGTTTCTGGAGATGAAAAATCTCTGAAATAAGTATATAAATCATCAAAAGTTGTAAAACGATCATCTGCTAAATCTGGCACATCTTGTTGCCAAAAGTAATACACATTTAAACCTTTCCATATAAAATAGTTAATGTCATCTTGCGTGGTATTTTGCATAGCATCTATCTCAGTTTTTTCACAAGAAGCAAAAGTAAATACCGCAAGTAGTATAAAGGTTTTGAATATATTTTTCATCAATTTAATTTGTATTAGGTAAATCTTGTTCTATAAAAACCCCATTATCAATATTTCTTTGTGGAGCAATACTATTAAACAGATATTCGTAATTGTTAGGATTGCAATTGGTGTTTGAATTTGCTGCTCCAGTTTCAATTAAATTTAAAACGCTATTTAGAATAGGTTCTGTTCTTGTTCCTAAAACGCCTAAATTTAGAATATCTTCTTGATTACACAGATTTATTATAGGTGATAATCCGTTATTATAGGTTTCGTCGTTATTATTTGAGAAAGTTAACACTACAGGTTGTAAAGCTACTGTATGTGATGTGTTTTTTAGTCCAAAATCATAATCTTCAGAATTATAAAGTGTAATAGAACCTGTATTGTTTCCAGCAGTATTGTTACCAATTATTTGCACATTCATATACGGATTTAGACTATTTACCAGTAATTCAATAGCAGATGAGCCTTCAAAATTAGCACCATTTAAAATGATAAATAAATCTGTAACCTGCATGCCTTGAACAGAAGTGTTGGCATTGTTAGCAGAAAAACGTGTAACCAATGAATCTGGTTGATTTTGTGAAAACCAAGCTTGTGCTTTATTGTTCCAATTTTCTTTGATGAGAACTTCATTTTGGAACTGCCCAGTGATAACGCTTGCAAATGCTTCCATATTTCTAGCAAAACTTCCTGAACCAATGCTATACCTTAAATCTAAAACCAATTTATTTACATTCTGACTTACAAAATTGTTTGCAGTTTGTTTTAAGTTATTAATGTAGTTGGTAGAGAAATCGTTGTTGTAAATGATGTAGCCCACATTATCCGCATTTACAGCTAAAACGTCTTCCATAAAAATACCAGGATAATTATAACCTTCTTTTTCTAAACTAACTGTAGTTGTAGTTGGCGTAATTGTATTGCCATCAAAATTTGCCATATTCAGGGTAAAATTATCTTGACCATTTAATAAAATATCCTGATAATTTTGTCTTGTAAGTAATACACCATCAACAGCGTTAAAATAATCACCTCTATTAATGTTTTGATTGGCAGCATTAGAATTTGGTAAAATATGTGTTACATAACCCAAGACATTTTCAGAATTGTTTGGGTCTGCAATAATTCCGAATTCTAAACCATTTGTAAATCTACTTCTTAATTCAGGAGCTGTTAAAGTATTATAATCTTCTATTAAGGTAGATTTTATATCGTTTTCAAGTAATAAACTTTCAAAAAGTAAATTATAATCTGCAAAAGAATTTAAGTACGCATTTAATTCCTCATCAGAATTAAAACGTCTATCAGACAAATCTGCAATATCATCTTGATATAAATAATAAGCGTTTAAACCTTTCCAAACAAAATCGTGCACAACTAAATTTTGAGGTACTTCATATTCTTTAGAACAACCAAAGAATAACGCACAACTTAGTAAGAAGTAGATAATATTTTTATTTTTTTTCATAAAGAAAAGTCTAATGTTTACAGTAAATTTAACGCAATGTAAACCTTTTTAGTATTTTTTTTAAATATGGATGTAACAAAATAAATTGTTACTCGTCGTAATTATGTAAACCTGATATAAGAGATGAAAAAATATCAGAAAAACAAAATCAACCCATGAACCAGTCAGACTTTTTAGAAGTTGTTTTACCATTTAAAGATAAGGTTTTTAGACTAGCAAAAAGATTGTTAGTATCTAGAGAAGAAGCAGAAGATGCTACCCAAGAGCTTATTTTTAAACTATGGAAAAACAAAGGTAAAATTGGGAATTATAAAAATGTTGAAGCATTTGCAATGACAATGACTAAAAACTATTGTTATGATCGTTTAAAAAGTAAGCAAGCAAGTAATTTAACTTTAGTACATAGTAATTATAAAGAGAAAGAAACTTCTTTAGATAAGAAATTAGAATATCAAGACAGTGTAAACCAAGTGCACCAATTGATAGAGAAATTGCCAGAAAATCAAAAGATAATTATTCAATTAAGAGATGTTGAACAGTATGATTTTGATGAGATCTGTAAAATGGTAGATATGAAGCCAACAGCAGTTAGAGTAGCATTATCTAGAGCAAGAAAAACAATTAGAGAAGAATTAATTAAAAAACACAACTATGGAGTTAGCTAACATAGAAAAATTAGTAGAAAAGTATGAAAATGCAGAAACTACATTGCAAGAAGAGCAAACCTTAAGAACGTACTTTACAGAAGGTAATGTTGCTCCACATTTGCAAGAGTATGCGTATATGTTTACATATTTTACTGCTGTAAAAGAAGATACTTATACCAAAAGCATAAAGTTAGAGCCTAAGAAATCTAAGAAGATGAACTTTAAATGGTTGTCTGTAGCAGCATCTGTAATGTTATTATTCAGTGTATTTCTTGGCCAGCAAGAATATAAGGAATATCAAGAAAGAAAAAAAGCAGAAAAAATTTATGCACAATTAAATAAAGGGTTCACTTTATTGTCTAGCAACCTTAAAAAAGGAGAACAAGCAGTAGACCAATTTTATAAGCATGGAACTGCAGTAAAAAAAGTATTAAAATAAACCAAGTAATAAATTAGTAAAACCAAGTAAACACAGAAATTATGAAAAAAATAATAGTATTAATAGCATTTGTATTAGCACCAATGTTTTCTAATGCACAATCAATCTTTGATAGTTTAGAAGATTTAGATGAAGTAGATATGGTTGTGGTAACCAAAGATGCATTTGAGTTGCTTAACAAGTTTAAACCAAAAGACGCAAAAGTAGAAGGTAATGATGTAATGCAAGCCTTTGAAATGTTAAATGAATTAAAAGAATTCAAAATGTTTTCTACAGATAATGTAACCATTGCAAACAAAATGGAAAGCATGGTAAAGTCTGCCATTAAGAAAGCAAACCTTACAGAGTTAATGCGTATTAAAGAAGACGATTCTAGAGTTAAAATTTACGTAAAGGCTACTAAAAACAAAGATTTTGTAAGCGAAGTTTTAATGTTTGTTAAAGGCATAGACAAGAAAACTAATGGAATGTCTGAAGCTATGGTGTTATCGTTAACAGGTAATATAGACATTAATAAAATGGCTGATTATACAGATAAAATTGTAAAAGAAAACAAGTAAAACCAATGTAATAAGTTGGGTGTAATAGCCCAACTTATTCAACCAAAAATATTCAAATGAAAAAATTAACCACAGTATTTTCTTTCCTATTAGTTGTTTTGCTAATGAGTTCTTGTAAAAATGATAAATCTTTACAAACCTATTTAGTAGATACTAGTGGTAAAGAAGGTTTCTATACAGGAGATATACCTGTAAGTTCAGTATTATCTCCAAAAGCAGATGTAGCTGATGATGTTAAAGAAACTATGCAAAGTATTAAGAAGATTAATGTTGTTTTTCTTCCAAAAACAGAAGCTAATGAGGCCTCTTATGAAACTGAAAAAGCTAAGTTAAAAGAGATTTTTAAAGATAATGAAGATTACAAAAGTCTTATGGCCATGAAATTGAAGGGTATGAATGTATCTGTATTCTATTCTGGTAAAACAGAAGCTATTGATGAAATTGTAGCCTTTGGTTATGGAGATCAAAATGGAGTAGGAGTTGTACGATTGTTAGGTGATGATATGGACCCTTCTAAAATTGTACAAATGTTGAGCAGTGTAGAAATGGATGAAAATAGCTTAGGAAACTTAGGTAACATCTTTAACGCGAATTAAATTAGTTTTCCCCCAAAAACTTGTAATAATAAGAGAGTCAAAATTTTTAGAATTTTGGCTCTCTTCTTTTTTTGGTATACTTATTGAATTTAACTGAGCATTAACAGCTTCTACAATCAGTTTTACTATTTTTGAAGTTCCAAGACAATACCATTTATGAAGTTCAATACCATATTCTTTTTAAGCTTTTTAATTTTTAGTACATCACTTTTGGCACAAAGCAGTACATATAAAGCAGAGAAAGAGAAAAAACATACACTAATACACACCAAGTTAAATGTGGATTTTAATTTCGATGATAAAACCATGAATGGCGAAGCATGGATTACAGCATCACCTTACTTTTATGTTACAAATAAAGTGTCTTTAGATGCCAATTCAATGCGCATTCACGAAGTTAGCTTAGATAACAAACCACTCGCATTTGAATATAATGAATATGTTTTAGAAATTGAATTGCCTAGAGTATATACCAAGAACGAAGAGTTTACAATTTATATTAAATATACTGCTAGACCAGAAAAGGTAAAAGATGAAGGAAGTAAGGCTATAACAGATGCCAAAGGATTGTATTTTATAAATGCAGATGGTAAAGATGCTACCAAACCAACACAAATCTGGACACAAGGTGAAACACAAGCTAATTCTGCTTGGTTCCCAACTATAGATGCACCTAACCAAAAAATGACCCAAGAAATAGCGATTACTGTTCCTAATAAATACCAAACATTATCTAATGGAGTATTAGTTAGCCAAACCAATAAAGGTAACAACAGAACCGATTATTGGAAACAAGATAAAAAACATGCTCCGTATTTAGCGTTCATGGGAGTTGGTGAGTTTGCTATTATAAAAGACAGTTATAAAAATATACCTGTTAATTATTATGTAGAAAAGGAATATGCACCATATGCAAAAGATATTTTTGGCTTAACTCCAGAAATGATTGGATTTTTCGAGAAGAGATTAGGAGTAGATTATCCTTGGGCAAAATACAGTCAAATTGTAGTTCGTGATTATGTTTCTGGAGCCATGGAAAATACTACTACAGTTGTGCATGGTGAACAAGCATATCAAAAACCAGGACAATTAATAGATGCCAATTTACAAGAAAATACAATTGCTCACGAAATTTTTCATCACTGGTTTGGTAATTTAGTAACTTCAGAAAGTTGGTCTAACTTGACCTTAAATGAGTCTTTTGCCAATTATGGTGAATATCTCTGGAGAGCACACAAATATGGTAAAACAGATGCAGAAATGCATTATTATGAGCAAGTTGAGGCGTATAAAAATGGTCAAAATCAAGATAAAAGCTTAGTTCGTTATAATTATGATGATAGAGAAGAATTATTTGATTTAGTTAGCTATAATAAAGGTGGAGCAATACTTCACATGCTTAGAAAATATTTAGGCGATGAAGCTTTTTTTCTAGGATTAAAAACCTATTTAACCAATTATAAATTTGATACTGCAGAAGTACATCAATTAAGATTGGTGTTCGAAGAAATTACTGGGCAGGATTTAAACTGGTTTTTTAATCAATGGTATTTTGGAGCAAATCATCCAAATATTGAAATTTCTTATGATTACAATACATTAAGAAAAACAGTTACGGTAAACATTGCTCAGTTGCAATCTGAAACATTTAAGTTTCCTTTTGCTATTGATATTTTTGAAGGGAATCAAAAAACAAGACATACCGTTTTTATAGATTCAAATGATGCTTCTTTTACATTTCCATACAACAAACAGCCTAATTTAATTCAAGTAAATGCAGATAATGTTTTAGTATGTAATTTGTATGAAAACAAAATTTTAAGCGAATATATTTTTCAACTTAAAAATGCCGATAATTTTGCACATAGAAGAGAGGCATTGTTTCAGGTAGCTTCTAAACAAGATGATAAAAATGCGTTTAATGCCATTGTTAGTGCACTAGATGATGATTCTTACAAAATTAGAATTTTGGCTTTACAACAAATCGATTTAATAAATAAGTTCTCTAAAAAAGACGCCATTCGTAAAATTATGAGAATGGCCAATAATGATGAAAAAACCTTAGTTCAGGCAGAAGCTTTAAGCACTTTAGGTAAATTAACAGACCCTGAATTAAAACCAATATTTGAGAAGGCCTTAAAAAGCAAATCGTATTCTGTATTGGGTAAAGCTTTGGTTTCTATGTATTATATAGATCAACCTTTGGCTATTCAAAAATCTAAAGAATTACCAGATGAAGTTCGTAAAATATTAGCAACGCCTTTAACTAAAATATTTATTGAGGCTAAAGATGAATCTGAGTTGCCTTTCGTTGCTAAAAGTGTAGTTTCTGGAATGTTTTTGGCGAATGATGATGCTACAAAAGTCTTATATCAAAAAGCTTTTGATCAAATTGCTGTAAGCAACAATACAGAAGCTATTCAAAATTTAGTAGATGATATGGTTGTGAAAGGGAAAGAGTATACTGGTTTTAATTTTGATAAAGTAATGATTAACTTAATGCGAAAAATGGTTGATCAGCAGAAAAAAGAAAGCAAATCTAATTACTTAAAAAACATTGAAATTATAAAAACAGCAATGTCTAAATTGTTGTAGAAATTTAAGAATGTGTATTCATCCAAGCAGCAGCTTTAGGCCACAATTCTTTCATAGAATTTCTAGACTTTAGTATTCTGCTATGATTGTAATCTTCTAAATTGCCCAATTCTTTTGCACAATAAACCAACTCATTTTTAGGATTTTGAAATGCGTTTAAAAATAATTGGCAACCTTCTTTAGGTGCTATAAAGTCATCACCTTTTGCACAAAAAGAAATGATTGGTATTTTAATTTCTTTCATTTCAGGTTCGTAGTCAAAATGATTACTGTCTTTAAATTGCCTGTAGATGTTCCAGTTAAACCATTGCTTCATGGTAAAATAGGTTTCATCGTTATTCTTAGAACCCGCCAGTTTTGCAGGTACTTTGCCAATTAATTTAGAAAATAACTTGGCTACTCGTAGTTTTATATTCTGTTGGATGCCAGTGTTTGCCCCAAATGCTTGTACTCCAAAAAGTGTGATACTTTTTATGAATTTTTTAAATTCAGGATGATGTATTAAACATACTGTAATTGCAATTCCTCCTCCACTATGAGCAACACAATGTAATTTACCTATATTTTCAGTATCTGTTAAATAACGGAATGCAGCTTTAACATCATATTTACCAATAGTAGCTATTTTAAATTTTTTGTTTGTTTTTTTACTTGCACCATGATTTCTCCAATCTAAGGCCCAACAAGTGTACCCTAAGTTTAAAAAATAATCTGTAAAACCATTAAAGAAATCTTTGTCAGAAAAGGTTCCATGAATTAGAAATAAATGTTTGTTTGTTGATTTGTCATTGGTGATTTTCCAAAGAGCTACATTTTCTGAATCTTCTGTAGTGAGCTGAATTATTTTCTCCATTAAAACAAAGCTGCTTTTAAATGTAGAAAGTCATCAGAAACATAATTCGCATTTTCTAAAGTTTGATCTTTAGCCATTGGGTTTTTATAGCCAATCACAAAAATACCTGCATCATTTGCAGCTTTAATTCCATTATCTGAATCTTCAATAACCACACAATGTTCTTTAGAAATTTCGCCTAAAATGGCTGCTTTTTCAAAAATTTCAGGATTTGGTTTTGATTCCTTTAAATCTGCACCACTTATTTTCGCCTTAAAATATTGATGTAAGTTAAATCGCGTAAAAACCCTATCAATATTAATCATAGCAGAAGAAGAGGCTAAAACTAACGTAACTTTATTGTGGTATAAATGTTTAATTAAGTCTTCTACGCCTTTTACCAAATGAAGGGTAGGATCATTCTCAAAAAAGTTTACATACCTTTTTCTTTTATCTAATACTAAATCTTCAGGATTTAAATCTAGTTTAAAATGATAAACTAATTTCTGGAATGCATTTATGGTAGATGAGCCTGTTAATGTTTTATACAATTCATCTGAAACATTTACACCAATTGAATTAAATGTTTCATAATAGGCCTTTTTATGAATTTCTTCAGAGTCTATAATTACTCCATCCATATCAAAAATGACACATTTAATTTCTTTAGGTATATTCATTTATGTTATTTGTTTTAAAGCTTCAATAATATTGGCTACAATTAAGTAAAAAAATAAGCACGTAACAAATGCAATTACAATTATTGAAGTAATTCTTCTTTTAGATGTGGGTTGTTTTAGGTTTTTAATAGATCTTAAAAGTCCTATTACAGAAATAATAATGGCTATTAATGAAAGAACGCCAATTATTGTGGTTACTAAATAGAAATTTTTATCTGTGAATTGAGAACTGAGTACTAAAATAAGTACCAATAAAGAAATAATGACAATCGTAAATTTAAACTTAATGTCGGTTTTTAAATTTAATTTTTTCATTTGTAGGGGGAAGTTTTAATGTTAAATAAATTTTGCTTTCAATTTAGAATTAGGTAGCAAACAATGTTCTTTTTTGCCAAACCATTTGTAACGGTTTTTTGCAATGTAATCATAAACATAATTTCTTACAGTTTCGGGTATAAACATAAACACACTAGTTAACCACCAAATACCACCAAAATCTTGGGCAATTTTTAAGGCAGCTGTAGATTTAATTTCATAAGAAACATTAGGTTCATACAAAATTATAGAGTCTATTTTTTCTACATCAATTTTTAAATGTTGAATTACTTTTTTACCAGTATCAGAATCTAAAGCAGCAAAAAGAAAAACATCTTTTTTATCGTGCTTTATTATTTTTAGTACTGCAGAATTGCAAAGATTGCAAACACCATCAAACAGAATTAATTTTTTATTCTTAGGGATAGTAATCATGTTATATCTTGATTAACTGCTAATTTAGGAATTTATTATCTAAATCTGCAGATTCTGTCATCTACTAATTTTTAGAAATTTTAAATCTTTTTGTAATTTTTTTGTAACATAATTTATACTGATACGTCTTATGGTTGTATTGTTCTAAATAAGGGCTTTTAACAAAAAATTAATAAGCGCTTCAAATAGCATTCAATACTTTAGTATAAAATTAACCAACCCATGATAAAAATAGAAAAACTGCACAAATCTTATCCAATAGGAAAAGACTCACTACACGTTTTAAAAGGTATTGATTTACATATTAAAGAAGGCGAATTTGTATCTATTATGGGTTCTTCAGGTTCTGGTAAATCTACATTACTAAACATAGTAGGTTTGTTAGACATTCATGATGAAGGTGATTATTATTTAAATGGTCAGCTTATAAAAGACATGAATGAGAAAAAAGCAGCACTTTTAAGAAATAAATTTTTAGGATTTATATTTCAATCATTTAACCTAATTTCATATAAGACTGCATTAGAAAACGTTGCACTTCCTTTGTATTATAAAGGAATGGGTAGAAAAGAACGTTTACAAATTGCTTTAGATTACTTAGAAAAAGTAGGTTTAAAAGATTGGGCAAATCATTTACCAAACGAACTTTCTGGAGGTCAAAAACAACGTGTTGCCATTGCAAGAGCATTGGTTACAAAACCAAAAGTTGTTTTAGCAGATGAGCCAACAGGAGCATTAGATTCTACAACTACAGATTCTGTGATGGACTTGTTAAAAGACATTAATGACGAAGGAATGACTGTATTTGTAATTACTCACGAAGAAGAAGTAGCAGAGCAAACAAAGAGAATTGTTCGTTTAAAAGATGGCGTTATTATTAGTGACGAATTTACAAAAGCATCTAAAGCAGTCTAATTATGTTTGATTTAGATAGATGGAGAGAAATTTTTCAGAGCATCAATAAAAACAGATTACGTTCTGTAATGTCTGGATTTACTGTTGCTTTCGCAATTTTATTATTCACCTTACTTTTTGGTATTGTAAGTGGTTTAAGTAACACTTTTACAGATGCATTTGCAGATGATGCACAAAATGCAATGTTTGTAAGAGTATGGAAAACTACAAAACCTTACAGAGGTTTACAGACAGGTAGAACTATTCAATTGAGAAATGGTGATTACGACTACATTAATGATGAATATGGAAATAAAATTCAATATAAATCATCTAGAATTTACAAGAATTTTACACTAAAATATAAAAATGAGGCTAGTAATTACAGTGTAATGGCTATCAATCCTGATCATCAATTTTTAGAAAAAACGATTATTAATGAAGGGAGATATGTTAATGAAAGAGATATTAAAGATAAAGCGAAGGTAATTGTAATTGGTAGATTAATTAAAGAAGATTTATTTGGTCAAAAACCAGCTTTAGGTAAGCGTTTAAATGTTAATGGAAGTTCTTATTTAATTATCGGTATTTTCTCTGATGAAGGAGGTGATAATGAAGAGCGTAAAGCATTTATTCCTTTAAGTACAGCTCAAATGATTTATGGTAATAACGACTATATTAGTCAAATTGCCTTAGGGTACAATCCTAAATTAAGTTTAGATGCAGCTGTTGCTTTTGGAAATCAAATGGAGCGTGATTTAAGGAATAAGATGAACATTCATCCAGATGATCAAAGTGCACTTTCCGTGCAAAATATGGCAGAAGCAAATAAAGGAGTTGGCCAATTTATGGGAATACTTTATGCCATTGTAATTCTTGTAGGTTCAGGAACTTTAGTAGCAGGTATTATAGGTATTTCTAACATTATGATTTTTGTGATTAAAGAAAGAACGAAAGAATTTGGTATTCGTAAAGCCCTTGGTGCAAAGCCATCATCTATTGTAGGCATTGTAGTTCAAGAAACGGTTTTAATAACCACATTAGCAGGGTATTTAGGCTTATCTTTTGGTACATACTTATTAAGTTTAATTGGTAATAGTCTAGAAGAAGATTACTTTATTAAAGACCCAAGTGTAAGCACAGGTATTGTTATTGGGGCTACTGTAGTATTAATTCTATCAGGTTTAATAGCAAGTTACATACCTGCTAAAAAAGCAGCCAATATTAAACCAATTGTAGCACTAAGAGCAGATTAATTATGAAGTTTTTATTTGATTCAGATACTTGGCAAGAAATTTACGGAAGCATCCGTAAAAATAAAGTGAGAACCGCAATTACCATTATTGGTGTTCTTTGGGGTATATTTCTTTTAGTAGTTTTATTAGGAGCTGCAAGAGGTGTAGACAATGGTTTTAAAAAGATTTTTGGAGACTTTGCAACAAACAGTGTTTTTGTTTGGACGCAGTCTACAGATACACCTTTTAAAGGTTTTCAAGAGGGCAGAAGGTTTCGTCTTAAAATGAGTGATATAGAGGTGTTAAAATCTGAATATCAAGATGAAATTAAATTGTTAGCCCCTAGAAATCAAACCAATAATCTAATTATTCATGATTTTAAATCTGGTAATTTTTCAGTAAGTGGAGATTATCCAGTTCTAGATCAAATTCAAAAAAAGAAATTAATCTTTGGAAGATTTATTAATGAAAACGATATTTTATCATCAGCTAAAATAACTGTTATCTCAGAAAATATGTACAAACAACTCTTTGATAAAGGAGAAGAGCCTATAGGTGAGTACATTAAAATTAATAGTATAAATTACAAAGTTGTTGGAGTTTATGGCTCATCCAATGGAATTGATTTGGATGGAGATACTGCATTCATTCCTTTTACCACATTCAAAAGGGTTTACAATACAGCCAATAATATAGATTGGATGGTAATTACAGCCAATGAAGGTATAGATATTGAGCAAATGGAGAGTGATGTTATTTTGACTTTAAAAAGTTTACATAATGTACACCCAGAAGATAAAAGAGCATTTGGTTCTTTTAACTTAGGAGTTCAAATTGCAAAAGTAACTGGGTTTTTAACAGGGTTACAATTCATGACTTGGTTTGTAGGTATTGCCACTTTAATTGCAGGGGTATTTGCAATTGGTAATATCTTACTAATTACAGTTAAAGAAAGAACACAAGAAATAGGAATTAGAAGAGCTTTAGGTGCAACTCCTAAAAGTATTCGTCAGCAAATTATATTAGAATCTGTATTTCTTACAACAATAGCAGGAATGCTGGGTATTGTATTTGGAGGTTTAATACTATATTTTATCGATTCTGCTTTTGGGCAAGGAGATGATGCAGCACTAATTAATCCAACCGTAAATATTCCAATAATTATTATAGCATTTGTAACATTAATTGTGTTAGGTACACTAATAGGTTTAATACCTGCACATATGGCTACAGTTGTTAGACCAATAGAAGCATTAAGAGAAGAATAAAAATAATCAACTAAAATCATGAGTAAAAGAGCAAAAATAATTTTAATAGTTATAGGTGTACTATTTGTAGCAGCCTTAATTTGGTTCGGAAAAAAGAACAAGAAGAGCATTGTTGAGTACGAAACAGAAACTGCATTTAAAACTACAATAGTTAAGAAAACTGTTGCTACTGGTAAAGTTACACCACTAGAAGAAATTGAAATTAAGCCACAAATTACAGGTATTATTGATAAAATAATGTTGTTAGAAGGCTCTAAAGTTAAAAAGGGTGATTTAATTGCTACTGTAAGAGTTGTACCTAATGAGCAATCTTTAATTAGTGCAAAAGGTAGAGTAAATAACATTCAAATTAGATTAGATAATGCTAAAGTACAGTATGATAGAAATAAAAATCTATTTGATAAAGGTGTTATCTCTAGACAAGAATTTGAGAACGTAGAATTAACTTACGACCAAGCAAAGCAAGATTTAAAAAATGCTCAGAATGATTATTTAATCATTAAAAGAGGTTCTGCTGGTACTGGAGGTTCTGCAAATACCAATATTATGGCTCAGATTTCTGGAACTATTTTAGAAATTCCTGTAAAGGAAGGAGATCAAGTAATTCAATCTAACAACTTTAACGCAGGTACAACAATTGCTTCAATTGCAGATATGAGTAAAATGATCTTTGAAGGAAAAGTAGATGAATCTGAAGTAGGTAAACTACAAAATGGTGCAGATATTGAAGTATCAATAGGCGCTATAGAAGGTAAGAAATTTCCAGCTAAACTAAACTTTATTGCTCCTAAAGGAACAGAAGAAGGTGGTGCTGTACAATTTAAAATTAAAGCAGATGTTTCTTTAGATAATAACTATTTTATTAGAGCTGGTTATAGTGCTAATGCAGATATTGTTTTAGAGAAAAAAGACAGTGTTTTATCTATAAAAGAAGCTTTATTAAAGTTCGATAATAAAACAGAAGAGCCTTATGTAGAGGTAAAAACAGGCGAAGGTACTTTCGAAAGAAGAACCTTAAAGTTAGGTACTTCAGATGGTGTTAATGTAGAAGTTTTAGAAGGAATTACTGAAGAAGACGAAATTAAGATTTGGAACAAGACTTCAGGAATTATGGAAGTTAGTAACAACTAAAAGTTGTTAAATAATAAGGATAAAAAAAGGGAACTCAATTTGAGTTCCCTTTTTTTATGTCCACCAAACAACAAAACATTTAGTTAGGTTTCCTTTTTTCGATTTTATCCAAACTAAAGGAGAAAATTTTCTAGATACAAACTCATCTAAAGCTCTTTTAAATTCAATGAATTCAATCCAATTTACTTGTTCATGGGGTGTAATAAGCCAATCTTTCTTAGTTGGTATGTAAAACTTACAATCTGTAAATTCGTTTAATTCTTTAAGTTGAATATAATAACCTTCAACACAATCTTTATTCAAAGTTTGAAAGTCAATATATTGATTGGAATAAGGCAGAAATAGCTGAGCTTTAAACAAAACTTGTTGTTGTACTTCTTCTAGATTGATTTTATTTTGATTTAAGTAAGGCTTGCAGTCTTCTGAATAAAGCAGAGGCAGTTGCTTATCCTTTAGTTTTGTTATCTTTTCAATCAAAGCATCTTTTCTATTAGGTCCAATAAAATGTTCAACTTCATTGGTTCCTACAGAATCATCATACAAATAAAACTTATAAATAATCTCAAGATGAATGGGTTTATCGTCTTTTAATAGTAAACAATCCAATTCTCCTAAAGTTCTTTTTTCTTTTTGAATCTGAATATTTTCAGCAACGATTGTTATGTTATTTTTGCTAGATAAATGATTGGATACAAATCGCTCTATGTACTTACCTAATCGAATTTTATCGTCAAGTAAAACATCAATTTTATGAGATAAAGAATCAATTTTAAATTGATGTAAGCCAAAGATAGGCTGGTTAAGCCATAGACTTGAAGTGGTTAAATAACCATCATACCTTTTTTGAATCACTTTTGTTTTAAAATCCATTTCTTATTCGAAATTACAATTTCTATTTTGTAAATTGAAAGTTCAAACAGAATATAAATGACAATAGATAAAGCTACGTTTCAATTTCTGAAAGATTTACGCAAAAACAATAATAGAGATTGGTTTGCAGAACATAAAAACACATACGAACAAGCAAGAGGTAATGCTAAAGCTGTATTTGCAGAAGTTTTAGAAAAACTAGAAATGCATGATGAAATAGAGAAATCTAAAATGATGCGAATTTATAGAGATGTTCGTTTCTCTAAAGATAAAACACCTTACAAAGCACATTTTTCGAATTCATATTCAAGGTTAGGAGCTTCTTTACGAGGAGGCTATTTTCTGCAAGTGAGACCTGGAGAATCTTTTTTAGCTGGCGGATTTTGGGAACCCAACAAAGATGATTTATTTCGATTAAGAAAAGAGATTGAACAAGATGCTTCAGAAATTAGAGGCATTTTGAAGGATAATGAATTTCAAAAACATTTTGGTGATTCGTTTTACAGTTTTAGCGAATTAAAAACGGCTCCAAGAGGTTTTGATAAAGATCATAAAGACGTAGACCTTTTAAGAAAAAAAGGATTCATTGCCATGAAGAAATTTACAGATAAAGAAGTATTATCAAAAGATTTTACAGACAACGTAAATGAATGTTTCTTAGCTTTAAGACCTTTCTTTAATTTATTTAGTGATATTCTCACTACCAATTTAAATGGTGAATCTATACTATAATAATAGCTGAGTTACTTAAATAACTCAGCTATTATTTAAATCTTAAATCTGACTCAATCCACCATCAACTTCAATTTCAACTCCATTGATATAAGAAGCATCGTCTGAAGCTAAGAAAAGTGCAGTTTTTGCAATTTCTTCAGATTTACCAAACCTTCCTAAAGGTACTTGAGCTGCAAAACCTTTCCCCATTTCTTCTACAACGTCCTCAGGTAATCCCATTTTAGAATATATGGGAGTTTCAATTGGTCCTGGAGCTATGGTATTCACTCTAATTCCACGAGATTTTAATTCAGAAGTTAACACTCTAGCATAAGATCTAATAGCGCCTTTACTTGCAGAGTATACACCTAATCCATCAAAACCTTTTTGACTTACAATTGAGCTTGTAAATAAAATAGTTCCTCCATCATTTAAATGAGGCAGTACTTCTTTTACTGCCAAAATTGGTCCTTTTACATTAATATCAAATATTGAATTGTAATGATCTGCAGTAACTTCATTAGTTGGAGTAGGAGTTGCAATACCTGCATTTAGGTAAATAATATCGATGTTTCCATACTTGTCTGTAGCTTCTTTTATTAACCTTTTATTGTCTTCATCTATTGCTACATCAGCTACAACAGTAATAAAAGCACCATTTAATTCTTTGGCAACTTCATCTAAGGCTTCTTTTCTTCTACCAGATAAAACCACTTTAGCACCTTCATTTAAAAATTCTTTGGCTGTTGCTAATCCAATTCCACTGTTTGCGCCTGTAATTATGGCTACTTTGTTTTTTAATTTACTCATGTTATTTGTTTTATTTGAAACGTTCGTTTCAAATTAGTTTAAAAAAAAATTACTCTAATATAGAAACTGCTGTTTGAATAATAGTTTCTAAATCTTTCTTGTCATTTAATATAATACCACTAATTCTTATTCCCTGAAAAGAAGAAAGTAAATAAAGACCATATTCTCCAGCAGTTCTTTTAGTATTAAAAAGTCCATTATCTTGACCTTTCTGAACTAAGCTTGTAAATAATTCCTGCATTTGAAGGTTATTGTTTAACAGAATGGGTTTAACACTAGCTTCTTGATTGGCCATTTCAGAAGCACAACTATTAAACAAACAGCCCTTTTTTAATTCTTCTTCATTTTCAGAAATGGCTAAAGAAAATATTGCTTTAATGTTTTCTAAAACGCAGTTAGATTTTTCTAAACAATCATTTACTGCAATTCTAGAGTTTCTTTTATAAGCAGCTAAACATAGTTTGTATAACTCTAATTTACTTCCAAAAGAATTGTAAATGCTAGACCTGTTTAAGCCTGTAGCATCTACTAAATCCTGCATAGAAGCTAGGTTGTAACCTTTAGAATGAAATACTTCTAAAGCCTTGATTATAATTTCTTCTTTATTAAAATTTTCTACTTTTGGCATTTATTTGAAATGAACGTTTCAAATGTACAATCTTTTTTTTAATTAGGAAGAAAAGGTTTGTTAATTTTTTACTATTGAAGAATTTAAATTTTTATCTACTTCTCTTTTAAGTACCAAAACAGTAACAATTGTGGACAGTGTATCTGCAATAGGAAAAGACCACCAAACACCAGCAACACCATAATATTTTGGTAAAAAGTAGGCTAGAGGTATTAAAAATATACCTTGCTTTAGTAAGGTTAATATAAGTGCTGGAACAGCTTTACCTGCTGCTTGAAAATATGCAGAGCCTATCAATTGCATAGTTACAATTGGTGTAACTAAAAATACAATAAGCATTGCATTTGGGGTTTCACTTAATAAGGTTTTGTCTTGTGTAAATATGAATATGATTTGTTCTTTAAAAACAACTATTCCTATAAAGATTATTGTGCCCAAAAGAGATCCAAAATAAATAGATTTCTTTATAGTTTCCTTTACTCGATCATTTTTATTTGCACCAATATTAAATCCTGCTACTGGTAAAAAACCTTGCGAAACTCCTAATACAGGAGATAGTGCAAACATCATTACTCTGTTTATAATTCCAAATATTGATATGGATATTTCTCCTCCATACGTAAATAAAGAATAATTTAAGACGATCATTAAAATGCTTATAGCCCCTTGTCTTACAACAGAAACTCCACCTAATTCTACAATTTCTCTAACAATTTTTATATCTAGTTTA
This sequence comes from Polaribacter sp. P097, assembly GCF_036864555.1. Lineage (NCBI taxonomy): Bacteria > Pseudomonadati > Bacteroidota > Flavobacteriia > Flavobacteriales > Flavobacteriaceae > Polaribacter > Polaribacter sp. P097. Next base: position 425,361 of record NZ_JAZETJ010000002.1, read on the forward strand.
AAGTTTTTAGGAATAATTTTTAATTCACTTTTTTTAGATAAAAAGAAGTACAGAATATACAAACCACAACTGGCAAATGAAATAGAAGTGGCTAAGCCAGCTCCTGTCATACCCCAATCAAAATATTTTATAAAGATGATATCTAACACAATATTTAATACAGCAGGTATCATCATAGCATACATGGCAAATTTAGGTTTACCTTCTGCGCGTATAACAGGGTTACCCATCATTGCAAAAGCCAAAAAAGGAACTCCATAAATAACAACTGCAAAATAATCTGATGCAATAGGTAAAATATCTCCTTTTGCACCAAACAAATCTAAAATTGGGACACTAAAAAAGTTACCCAGAAGCACAAATATGATGGCTAGAATTAGCGTTAAACAAATTTGATTACCAAAAGTTAGAAAGGCTTTTTCTGAGTTTTCTGCACCTAAAGCCCTAGAGATTATAGAAGAACCTCCAATTCCTATTCCCATTCCAATAGATGAAATTAAAAAAGCAATAGGTAAAACCACTGTGATTGCTGCAATTGCTAAAACACCAATCCATTGCCCAACAAATATGGTGTCTACAATCATATTTAAAGACATAACAAGTATTCCAATAGTAGCAGGAACTGCTTGTTTTATCAATAACTTATTAATTTTTTCTGTACCTAATTCGTTTGCTAATTGTGCCATAGTTCTATGCAAATATCCTACTAATAGTTTATTAAATTGGTAAACTATCATCAATATTAGCTATACCTAAGTAAATTTTTATAAGTTTACGAAAATTGATAATTATGAATAATTTTTTCGAGGTTAAAATCGAAATAAAAGCAGAAGATATAGACGATTTAAATCATGTAAATAATGCTATTTACGTAAAATGGATGGATGAAGTTGCTTTTACGCATTGGGCACATTTAACAAAAAATCAACCAATTACAGATACCATTTGGGTGGTAAGCAGGCACGAAATTGATTATAAAAGCGAAGCTTTTTTAGGTGATGAAATTACAGCTAAAACTTATGTTGGCAATACTAAGGGTGTAACCTCTGAACGATTCATAGAATTTTATAAGGGTGAAACTCTTTTAGCCAAATCAAAAACCATATGGGTTTTATTAGATGCAAAAAGTTACAAACCAGTTAGAATAAGAGAAAACATTTTAAATCTATTGCAACCTTTTAAATAAAAGTATCTTTGCACAAAATTTAAAAAGCATGTCAACATTTGCAGCATTAGGAATTAGAAAAGATTATATAAAATCGATAAAAGAAATTGGGATTACAAAACCTACAGATATTCAAGAAAAAGCAATACCTGTATTACTAAAATCACCTACAGATTTTATTGGTTTAGCACAAACAGGTACTGGTAAAACTGCTGCTTTTGGGTTGCCTGTATTACATCATATAGATGCTAATTCAGATCATATTCAGGCTTTAATTCTTTCTCCAACTAGAGAGTTGGTGCAGCAAATTAAAAAACAATTGTTCAAGTTTACGAAATATGTAGATGATCGTATTTTTTTAGAAGCCGTTTTTGGTGGAGAAAAAATAGATAAACAAATGAATAATTTAAAGAGAACCACGCATATTGTAATTGCAACTCCTGGTCGTTTAATAGATTTAATTGAAAGAGGTGCAGTTGACATAAGCCATGTAAAAACAGTAATTTTAGATGAGGCTGATGAGATGTTAAGCATGGGGTTTAAACAAGATTTAAACCGAATTTTAAAGTTCACTAATAAATCTGATAGAAAAACATGGTTGTTTTCTGCAACAATGCCAGATGAAATTAAGCGCATTGTAAAAACTTATATGGATGCTAATGCACCTAGAATAGAGATTAATAAAAATACATTGGTTAACGCCAATATTCGTCATCAATTTGCCAAAACTACCTTAAAAGAGAAGGTAGCAGATATTATTACATTTCTAGAAAAAAGACAAGGACAAAGGGGTATTATCTTTTGTAGAACAAAAGCAGGTGCTCAAAATTTAGCTAAACAATTGGTAGATGAAGGCTTTTCTGCAGCTGCTTTAGAAGGCGATATGCAACAGAAAGAACGTGATAAAGTAATGCGTGCTTTTAAAAACGAAAGTTTACAATACTTAATATCTACAGATGTTTCTGCACGTGGAATTGATGTTAGAGAATTAGAGTTTGTAATTCATCATCAATTACCAGAACAATTAGAATATTATACACATAGAAGTGGTAGAACAGCAAGAGCTGGTAAAACTGGTACATCTTTAGCCTTTATTTTACCATCAGAATTAGAAAAAATTCATCAACTTCAAAAAGAGTTGAACATTAAATTTACAGAAGTTACAGTGTAAATGAATTTAATTTATACCATAGATATTTTAGGAACCTTTGCATTTGCTATAAGTGGTGCACTTGTTGCTTCAGACAAAAAGTTCGATTTATTTGGTGTACTTATCATTGCTTTTGTAACTGCTGTTGGTGGTGGAATGTTGCGTGATATTTTAATCAATGCTCATCCAATAAATTGGATTGGCGATTTAAATTATTTATGGACAATTTTCTTAGCGGTTTTTTTAACATTCTTATTCAAAAGTAAAATTGCATTCCTAAGTAAAACCTTATTTTTATTCGATACTATTGGTATTAGCGTATTTACTTTATTAGGTTTGCAAAAGGGTTTATCTTTTGATTTGCATCCATTAATTGCTTTAATTATGGGAATGATTTCTGCCGTTTTTGGTGGAGTTCTAAGAGACGTATTAACGAACAAGGTTCCCTTAATTTTTGAAAAAGAAATTTATGCATCAGCCTGTTTGGCTGGTGGTTTATCGTATTTAGTTTTAAATTTAGCAGAGGCTCCAAAAGACATTAATTTTATAATCTCTGCTTCTGTAATTATCATCATTCGTTTAGTTTCTGTAAAATACGAATTGGAATTGCCCAAAATTAATGACGATTTATTCTCTAAAAAACAATAACTATGAAAGCACAAGAATTTAAAAATTTTGAAGAGTTTAAAACAATGCTTGGTAAGGATTTACCAAAAGGCGAGTGGTATACAATTAATCAAGAAATGATTAATGACTTTGCGAATGCCACTTTAGACAAGCAATGGATACATGTTGATGAGGAAAGAGCAAAAAAAGAATCGCCTTTTAAAAGCACTGTAGCACATGGCTTTATGTCTGTAGCTATGATTTCTAGAATGCTAGAGGAAGCATTTACCATTAAAAGTGTAAAAATGGGTTTAAATTATGGTTTAAACAAAGTTCGTTTTCCAAATCCTGTGCCTGTAAATAGTGAGTTACGTATGCTAAGTTCTGTTAAAGAAATTGAGACTTTGGCAAATAACGGAATTAAAGTAGCTTTTAATTGCACTATCGAAATTAAAGGTCAAGAAAAACCTGCATGTGTAGCCGAATTCTTGGCTGCCTTATTTGAATAAAGAGATAAAAAAAAACTCTCAACTTAGAAAGTGAGAGTTTTTAATTTTAATTCTGAATACCAGGTAAACCATTTGGTTTTTTCTGATGCCACCAAAAATCGGTAGCTTTTTTCTGCCTTGGATAAACTTCATCCAAATTATTGGCATTATATAAACGCCCGTTTTTCATCACTTGGTAAATAGTATTGGTATTTCTAATATCATCTAAAGGATTTTTATCTAGAATGATAAAATCTGCCATTTTTCCAACTTCTAAAGAACCAATATCACCATCTAAACCAATTGATTTAGCACCAAGAATGGTAGTCGCTTTTAAGGCATTCATTTTACTTGTTCCAGAAGCGGTTGCCCAAAGCTCCCAATGAAAACCTAAGCCTTGCAATTGTCCATGACTTCCAACACCTGTTAATCCACCAGCATTAATTAAATCCTCTACAAATTTTGCATGCTCCGTAAATATATGTTCTTCATCCATAAACCAACCTGGTCTTCTTCTAGCTTTACTCGCTAAATCTGTATAAGGTGTAAAGTATTGTAACTTTTTATCATGATATGGATTTTCTCTAGAGTAAAAATAGTTTTCAGCCCAAGGTCCTCCATAAGAAACTAAAAGAGTAGGAGTGTAAGCGATTTGAGATTCTGCCACAGATTGAATAATATCTTTATACAAAGGTGTTACTGGGTATGAATGTTCATGCCCTGGATAACCGTCTAATATTTCTGTAATATTTAATTTAAAATCTAGAGCACCCTCTGTGGTTGGCATTAATTGTTGTTCTTTGGCAGCTTTAATTACCCATTGTCTATGTTGTCTATTCCCAACAATGTACATTTTAATGGTATTCGTGTTGTAATATTTACTGTACTTTTTTAAAGCTTCTTTGGTTTGATCATAGCTTTTTAAGTTATATGCCCAATACCCTAAACCAGGCCCTGTAGAATAGGCTCTTGGCCCTAACATTTCACCAGTTTTTACCAAATCAAAATACGTAAGAACATCTGTTGTACCTGTTTGCGGATCTCTAGAAGCTGTAACACCATAAGCTAAATTTGCTGCGTAAGACCATATTTGCTTTTTATGTATGCCTGCATAGGTTCTTAAATGAGAATGTGTGTCTACAAAACCAGGTATAATTGTTTTTCCTTTTGCATCTATGATTTTAGCATTTCTAGGCACTTCTAATGAACCAGCTTCACCAATTGCTTTTATTCTATTATTTACTACTAAAATATCTCCATTTTCAATAACTTCATTGTTGTTCATAGTTATTAAACGAGCTCCTTTAATTAGGGCAGTTCCATTTGGAATATCTCTTTTAATAGGCACATTAACATCAATTTCGAATGGTTGATAGGTTTCATCCTTTTTATTTTTTTTAGCAGCTTCTTTATCTTTTTTCTCTTCTTTTTTTCTTTCTTCGTCAGATAGTTTAGCGAGTTCTTCTTTTCTTGCTTTCTTTTTATCTTTTAAATCTTGTTCAACTTGCTTTGCCTCTTTTAAATTGTAACTAAAAAATGCCTTACCTAAAGCCCAATGCACACTGTTGCCATCTTTAGACCATGAAGGAAATTCACCTCCAAAAGTGGTTAATTTCCATGAAGGGAATGATGCAGAAGAAGGGTTAGATACAGAGATTGTAGGCGTTTGTCCATATTTAGGAACTGTTACCACATACACATCATTTGTAATTAAAGCCATTGCTTTATCTCCTTCTGGAGCCATATACACTTCTACAGGTCTAGAAGCATTGTTTCTTTCTTCACTTACATCATCATCTACATGTCCAAAATCAACATTGTCTTTATGAGAATTACCAAAAGTTACAATACCTCTAATGCTAACAATTTTCTTTTCATCTGTTCCATCCCAACGAATTGAGCTTAAACCAGATCCATTACTTAAATATATTCTATCGTCACTTTTTACAAAATGAGGATTTCTTCTTCCATTAGTTTTAGTGATAAAATTTACTTCTCCACCATCACTTGAAATCCAAGCTAAATCTTCACTCCCAGAAAAGGCACCTCTAGTGTAGGCGTTTTTAAAGTTTTGAGCACTTCCTTTCGTAAATACAATTCTATTGGTTTTTGCATCCCAAACAGGAGTGTTATATAATGCTGATGTGTTGGTTAGTTTTATTGGTTTACCTCCTTTAGCATTTACTTTATATAAATGGCCTCCATTTTTTTCAGACCAAGTAGTGTAGACAATTTCTTTACCATTTGGAGACCAATTTGGTTGCATTTCATTTACATCCATTTTAGTTAACCTTTTAGGCTTGCCATCAGGAAGTTGCATTACATATAGTTTATTTAAAGCATTAAATACAATATGTTTTCCATCAGGAGAAGTTTTTGGACTTCTGATTTGATTTGCAAACATTTCTGGATTGTCTGAAATAGGGTATTTAAATTCTAATTTTGGTCCTATAGCCAAATCTACATCTACCTCAAAAGGAATTTCTATTGCCTTTTCTCCAGAAATCGGAATTCTATAAATTTTACCACCATAAGATGCCAATACCTCTTTATTATTTGGGGTAAATACCATTGCTGGTAAAACGCCTAAAGAAGCCACAGACTCTTGCTCATCTCTTTGAACAGGATAAGCCAACCAGTTTTCATCACCAGAAATTAAATCTCTTAAAACCAAGCCAGTTTTTTCTTCATATCTAGAACCATATACCATGTATTTACCATCACTTGAAAGTGTAGGTGTAAATGCAGAACCATATCTCGAAGTTACTCTCGTAGATTTCCCGGTTTCTAAATCATATCTAGAAATTTGATATTGAGGTAATTGTGCATTGTAGTTCCAACCACCAGTTCTTGATGAATAATAAATATACTTATTATCTGGGCTAAAAACAGGTTCTACAGTTTTAAGACTTGCAGGTTCTTTAATTAGTTGTGTACCACTTCCTGCATCTTTATGATACAAATGTAATTTTAAGTTTCTTTTACCTTTAGCAGCAACAATATATTCGCCATCTGGAGACCAAGCTACAGATTCAACTGCACCTCTTTTGTCTTTGGTTACTTGTCTTGTTTCTTTTGTTTCCAAATTTAAAATCCAAACATTATCATTACCACTTCTGTCTGATGCAAAAGCGATGCTTTTACCATCTGGACTATAGCTAGGTTTTGTATCTAAGGCTAAACCATCTGTAATTCTAGTGGCTTTAACACCTGAAAAAGGAATGGTATATAAATCACCAAGCATACTAAAAATGATTGTTTCACCATCTGGACTGATATCTAAAGACAACCAAGTACCTTCTGTAGTTTTAAAGTTTATTTTTCTTCCACTTTCTAAAGGCAATTCTTTAAACTTTTCTTGACCAGATAAGGAGTCTTTTTTTTGAGCGTTCAAAGGGAATGAAAGCAATCCTATAAAAAACGCAATTATAAATTTGTATTGTAGTTTCATAAAATTTGAATGGGTTTAATAATTAGTAGGAAAATTTAATAAATATGATTGATAAAAAAAAGCTGCATAAAGCAGCTTTTTTCGGTTGGTTAATTTAATAATCCTTCTGTAATAGACCTTTTAGAATACCAAATTAAAAAGATGCAGAAAATAATAATCATAATTGGCATAACTACACTAGATAGATCTACTGTGGCTAATAAATATCCTTGTTGGGCAATTGCACAAACTCCAGATACTATAAATAAATAATAGGCCAATTTTTTTCTAGCTAGTAGTAAAATACAAGCTAAAGCTCCACCAAAAACGGCTAGTGCAAAAAGAGCTGTATACCAAGCAGGATGCTCTACTAGAAATTCAGCTTGCTGTTCTTCTGGAAAAGTGGCTATCATTTCATCTGTCATAAAGGCTTGGACTAAGTAAGCGCCAACGCCCATTAAATTCCAAATAAGTGCCAATACCGCAATTATATAAAATTTAGTACTCGGTTTTTTCTTGATATTCATTATGTAGTTCTTTGGTTGATTTTTTAAATGTAGTAAAAAATTTGCAAAATCTTAAAATGTAAAGTATATTTGTCATTATATAAAAAGCATTTGTCAATTTGTAAAACAAAATTAAAATGAATAAGCAATCAATCTGTGAAAGGGAAAGAAGTTATGTAGAAAAAATGAACAAGTTTCAACTGCATCATAAGTATAAAAAAATAGGATACATCATATCATTATCGGCTTTTGCTTTAATGATTGCTAAAAAGTTTGTAGATGAACCAACTTGGGTAAAACCAGTGTTATCTGGTTTATTATTAATTGGTATGCTAGTTATTTCTTTAGCCAAAGAAAAAGTAGAAGATGAGTATATAGATAGTTTACGATCTCAATCTTACAGAATTGCCTTTATTTTGGTAATTCTTTATGCCTTAGTGCAACCCTTAATAAATTACGGAGTAGGTCTACTTTTTGATGAAACAGAGAAATTACAGGGTTTTGATTACTTTCAAGTATTGTTTTATATGCTAGTAGTTCAGTTAATGGTTTTTTGGCAACTGAAAAGATTTAATAAATAAGATGAAGAATACACTAAAAGTACAACGTGCTATTTTAAATCTTACACAAGACGATTTAGCGAAACAAATTGGCGTTTCTAGACAAACCATAAATTCTATCGAAAAAAATAGATATGTGCCCAGTACAGTTTTGGCTTTAAAACTATCTAAAGTCTTTAATATAACTGTTAATGAATTCTTTACACTAGAAGAGGATGATTAAACTCTTGTTTAGCTTAATCATCCTCTTATCTATATTATTTATTGTAGTATTTAATCAGCTATAGAAATTACAGCTGTTTTAAATAGATTGGCTTTTGTTTCTAAATAAGAATTTTCTAAATCAATAGCCTTTAATTTGGTTTCTATAAGTTTAGATTCTCTATAATTCACTAAGAATAACGAGCTTTCACCTAAGAAGAATTTACGTTCTTCCGCTTTTAATAAAGTACCATAATCTCTTACTATATTTATAATATAATCATTCTGAGTTACATAAGAATCTAATTCTTGCTGTACTGCATTTACTTTATTTCTAATGGCAACTTTTGCAGCTTCCGTTTCAAATTCGGCATCTTGTAATTTCGCTTTCGCTAATTTTAAATCTCCTCTTTCTTTTCTTAAAAAAATCGGTAATTTAAAGCTAATTCCTGCTTTGTAATTATCAACATTAAACGAATTACCTTGCCTTGGAGTTTGCGTAATAAAATTATATTGAGCATCTAGTTGTGGTAAAAGATTGTTAGCTTTTAATCGTTTATCTACACCCAAACTTCTTACTTTAAAATTTAAAGATCTAATTTTAGGATGATTCTCTATATCAAAATTAGCATTGTTAAATAGGGCAATATTAAAAGTGGTATCTACTTTTTGTAAGGTATTTACATCTGGAATAATATTGTCTTGTAATTCTACAGGAGTATTATCATTCAACCATAAAAAGTTTGACAGCTCTAAAGAAGCTTTAACTAATTTTATACGTGCTTTTTCTAAATTTAGCTTTCGGTTATTTAAAGTAATTCCTGCTTCTACAGTATCTATAGCAGCTTTATCTCCTTGTTGAAAAGCTCTTTTAGTACTTTCAAAACGAACAACAGCATTGTTTAAGAAATTCAAATAAACATTTCTGTCATTGAATATTTTTAACCAATTAAAGTAAGATAAAGATGCATTAAAAAGAATTTCATTCACTAAAATTTGCTGATCTTCTTTAGCCTGATTTAAAAACAATTTTGCTTGTTTTAAATCGGCCATTCTTTTATTGATCAATAATCCTTTTAATAAAGATGCAGAAACTCCTGCAGCATATAAGCCATCTGTGGGTACATTTGCTTCAGGATTTAAAAACAATCCATCGTTGTTTTCAAAATTGGCCTTGAACTCCAACCCATAATAAGTAGGTATTTTAAATGTACCATTTAACTTATTGTAATACTCTTTTTCTTTAAACTGTTTGTTATCAAAATCAATTTCTATTTTAGGGTCAAAAGCACCTCTAGCTTTTAATAATTTAGCTTCACTAGTATTGATAACTAAGTTTGCTTGCTTTACAATAGGATGATAGTTTTTTACATAACCTAAAAACTCAGACAACGTCATTACAGACTCAATCTTATCCTGTGCAGTAAATTGCTGAAACATCAGTAAAAACAGAAGACCAATAATTTTTTTCATAAATTAAATTCTATAATTAATTGATGTTATAAGTTACTTTTTTGTGCTTTTTTTGCTTGCAGATTTTCCATCTGGCTGATAATAATTAGGAGGGAAGCTGTTTAACTGTCTCCATAATTCAAACCAAATTGGCACATCTTCTAAAAGTGCTATGGTTTTTGCACCAGAACCCACTCTTATGGCTGTTGGCCAAGTATGATCGGTTTCATCTGGCGCAAGTAAAATTCTATATCTACCATTATCACTGATAAAATTTTCTATGGCTACTACTTTAGCACCATAAGTTCCGTAAGAAATGTTAGGCCAACCACTAAATACAATTGCAGGCCAACCATCAAACTGCACACGTACTTCTTCACCAATATGAACTAAAGGTAAATCTATAGGTCTAATGTAAGTTTCTACAGCCAAATCATATTGTGCTGGCATAATGCCCACAATTTCTTCACCCTCTTTAAAAGTTACTCCAATTCCACCTTTTAAGGCTTTATTAATAAAACCATGTTGTGGTGCTTGTATGTATAATAAACTATTTCTAACCTTATAGTTACTATTGCTATTTTCTAATTTAGATACTTGAGCTCTGGCATCAAAACCACTAGATTGTGCTGTGAACTTATCACTTTGCGCCTTTGAAATTTTATCAGCATAGCTTGCATCAATTCTAGATATTTCTACTCGAGCATTTATTACTTCATTAATAGAGGCTAATAATTTATTTTCTTGCTCTATAATTTTTGCTTCTGTTGCTTGTAATTTTAAACGCTTTTCTTCTACATCTTTAACCGCTTTTATTCCTTCTTGTTGTAGGGTAAAATCACGATTGTACTGACTTTGAGCAATTTTTAAATTGGTTTTAGCAGCCTCGAATGCAATACTATCACTTTGTACTTTTAGTTTTGATTGTAATAGTTTGTTTTTTGCTTGCTGTAATTTTAATTTTTGTTCTTCTTTAAGCGCCTCAATTTGTCTATCTAAAGCAGCTACTTTAAAAGCATAAGCACCTACAGATGATGTTTTTGCGTTAATTTGCTCATTGGTTCTTTCAATTAACTTATCATCAAAATACTCACTTTTAATTTCAGAAATTCTAAGAATAGTATCACCTTTTTCTACATAATCTCCTTCTCTTACATACCATTGCTCAATTCTACCAGGTATTTGAGATTGAATGGTTTGTGGTCTTTGCTCAGGAGTTAACGTAGTTACAATACCATTACCAGTTATGTTCTGTGTCCATGGGAGAAACAAGAAAATAAAACCAATAATTGCAGCTGCCAATAAGAATTTATTGAATGCCTTATAGTATTCTTTTGCGTAAACTCTTCCTCCAGATTTAAACTGTCTTAAATCTACTTTTTTATGAACTTGATTGTTAGATATGTTTAACATTGTATACTAGTTTATAGCTTTAATTTCACCTTTATCAATTGTAATAGTTTGGCTGCATTCTGTTCTCCAGCTCTTTTTACTACTCACTACAATTAAAGACCAAGGTCTTGCACTATCTGTTAAATACTTAATAATATTTATAGTTTCCTCTAAATTAAATTGATCTAAAGGATCTTCTAAAATCATTATTTTTGGTTCTTTTATAATGGCTCTAGCTAAAATTATCTTTTTAGCAATTGTGTAAGACATTTGCTTACCCTCAGCATTTAAAATGGTATCTAAACCATTATTCTGTTCTTTCAAGAATTGAGATAAACCAACAATTTCTAGTACTTCAAATATTTTAGAATCTTTTATTTTATCATTACCAAAAATTAAATTTTCTCTTATGCTACCCTCAAATGGTGTTTCTTCTGATAAAGACAAACCTAGTTGAGATCTGTAATGGTTTAAGTTTAAACTACCTAAGGCTAGGTTGTTTACATAAATATTACCAGCTGTTGGCTCGATAACTCCAGAGATTAAACGAAGTAAGCTAGATTTACCTGCACCACTTTCACCTACAATTAGAATTCTACTTTTAGGTTCTATTTTAAATGATACATTCTTAATAATTGGTTTTTTTCTATTCGTTACTTCATAAGAAACATTATCTAATTCAACAGTTAAACCTGATTTAAAAATTGGTTTTTCGCCATCTTGAGATTCTAAATCTTTATCTACAACCTGACCAATTTTTTCAATTGAGGTAAGTACATCATAAAAAGATTCTAAACCTACAATTAGTTTTTCTACAGAAGCAATTACCAAAAGAATAATGATTTCTGCAGCTACAAACTGCCCAATATTCATTTCTTGGTTTAATACTAATGCACCACCAATTAAAAGTAAACTAGCAGTTACAATAACTTTAAAACCAATCATTTGCATGAATTGTAGTATCAAAATTTTGAAGTGATTTTCTCTAGCTTCAATATATTTATCTACCAATGCATCATTCTTAGACATTGCTAAATTTGTATTACCAGATAACTTAAAACTTACTACCGTTCTTGCAACTTCCTGAATCCAATGTGCTACTTTATATTTAATCTTAGATTCTACTAAACTGGTTTCTAAACCTTTTTGAGCTGTAAACTTAAATACAATATAGATTAGTAATAATAATAAAATACCAAAGATGATAAAGAATGGATGATAAAATGATAATAAAATCAAAGCAAAAATAATCTGTAAGATGGCTGTTGGCACATCTATTAATATTTTAGACAATCCTTTCTGTATAGTTAAAGTATCAAAAAACCTGTTGGCTAATTCTGGTGGATAATATTCACGCAACTCTATCATTTTCATTTTTGGAAAACGATAGCTCAATTCAAAAGATGCTCTTGTAAATATTCGTTGTTGAATGGTTTCAATAATTCTTAACTGCATTAATTGTAATGCACCAGAAAAAATTACACCTATGGTTACAGCTACAACTAAAACAATCCAAGAAGTAGATATTTGTGCTCCTTGAATTAGGTTGATAATAGCTTGAATACCTAAGGGTAATGAAAGCGAAACAATTCCGCCAAAAATGGCATAGTAAAAAATTTGAAAGATTTCTCTTTTTTCTAATTTTAAAAGTCCTAGGAAACGCTGCCAAGGAGTTAGTTTTGTGTTAGTCATTATCTTTATTTAAAGTATGAAATACTAAATGCAAAAAGAATTTTGTGGGTACTTTATTATTATCACAATTGGTAATAGAAGGGAAGTGGCTGTTTAAAAAATGCTGATGCAAACCACCTTCTATAATGGTACTTGCTAAACTTAGCGCGAATTTATATTCTGGATTCACATTTAAAATCATTTCTTCCAAACGCGTTACCAAACGCTTGTAAACTTCGAAATAGCCTTCTTTGTTATCATTATCTACCTCTTTTGTTAAGAAAGATTTTGAACTTTCGTTCACAATAATTTTATACAATAAAACCTCATTGATATGCGAAAAATTACTGTCTTTTTCTACAGTTCTTGTTAAAATAGTAATGGCTTTTTCTAACTTTTCTTCTTTATTAGAAATACTAAATGTTTCTAATACCAATTGGTATTCTAACCAAGCCCAATACCAAGAAGACAAGTATAATAAAAGCTTATGTTTGCTTTCAAAATACCTGTAAATAGAACTTTCATTAGAACCTATTCGAATACCTAACTTCTTAAAAGTAAAACTCTCAAAACCAATTTCATTAATTATAATGATACTGTTTTCTATAATTCGTTTACCTAATTGAGAGGTTTCAGGATCCTTTATATATATTTTATCTGGAACAGATATTTTTAAAGTAGATAATAAATCTTTCATGGTTTTACTATTTAAATGCAAATATAATAGCAATACTATTATTTTAGAATGTAATTCTAATTTTTAATGATTTTTTAACATTTAAAAATAAAGCATAAAGCATAAAAAAAGCCCTTCGAATCAGATCCGAAAGGCTTTCTACATATTAACTTAACTCAATTATTATTCTTTATGTAAATATACTGCAGAAGCTTTGGCTAAAGAAGAGTTGTAACTGGGTGCTACATCGCCACCTGAACCTACATTGCTAAAGGCTAAAATTCTTCCACCATTATTACCTGCTTCAGCAATAAAAACGGTTTGAGATTCACCATCATAAGCTACGTCTACTGGGTTACCTAAAAGCGTACTTGCACCAGAAACTCTTGTTTGTTGAGCCGTAGCTAATTTAGCTCCGTTTGCAGTACCACTAAATTTTGAAGTGAAATTATCAATTACATGAAACCCACCATCATCTTGGCCATTAGACGCATCACCAATATCTGTTAAAACCATGGTATCTGTCATTGCATCATAAGTTAAACCATGAGTTCTTATAATACCTTCTACAGCAATTTTCTTTGAGGTTGCCAATGTTGTAGTTGTTGTGTTGTTTAAAAAATTGGTATAAACAGCTAATTCATTAGTAGTATCTGCAATAGCATACAAATCGTTACCAATAAATATTATTCCCCATAATTTAATATCTGTGGTAATAGTATTTCTTAGTGTAAAACTATTTCCATTTTTAGTGTATACAAATAATCTACCATCATCTGTAGTATCATCTCCATCTGCATCAGCATTATCGGCTACTACATAAAAGTTGCCATTTACGGCTAATTCTCTTGGACTTGTCATATCTAAACTACCAACTACGTTTGCAGTTACAGTTGTAGAAATAAGAGAAGATGATGTAGTAATTCCTGCATAACCTTCTAAACCAAATGTAGATCTAGAGGCTTGCACAACTAGGTCCTCATCACTATTATAATAAACGCCATCAGCTGCAGAAATAGGTGTAGTTAAAGTAGAAGTAGCTACAGCACTTAAGTTCGTTACATTATATACATTTACATTACCATCGTCATTATTAGAGGTAAAAAGTAATTTTGTGTCTAGCTGTGCTGTTACGTTTGAAGTTTCGTCTGAACATGAGGTTAAACCTAATGCAATAGCACCAATAAGTGCAAGTGTCTTAATTGTTTTCATTGTAATTTAATTTTAGTTTTCAGGTATATATACGAAAGGAAGTACAACTTGGTTTTTAGTGTTTCTTTTTTAACATAATTTAACAATTGGTGCTGTTGCATTAAATTTGATTGCAGCTATTTCATAAAAGCTAATTTTTTAATACCTTTGTAGCACTAAAGAACTACTGGTAAATAAAATAGCAAATTCATTTTGTTTTTTTAAAATTGATTCTACAGCAAACGCCCTAGGTGCAATTACCTTTCTTTAGATTTAGTAAGAAAAACCACATAAAAACAGTTATATAGTTAATGGCAAAATCGCAACAGACATTTAGTAAAAGTGAAAAAGAAAAAAAACGTTTAAAAAAACGCGAAGACAAGCGTAAAAAAATGGAAGCAAGGAAAGCTGCTAAAGAAGAAAGTGGAACTTCTGGAATTCAGTTTGCTTACGTAGATCATAATGGAAACTTAACAGATACTCCTCCAGATCCAGAATTAAAAGTAGAGTATGAGTTAGAAGATATTCAAATATCTACTACTAAAAAAGAAGATTTACCAGAGGAAGATCCTGTAAGAAAAGGTAAAGTGAATTTCTTTGATTCTTCTAAAGGATTTGGTTTTATTATCGATTCTGATAATGGAGAAAAATACTTTACACACGTTAGTGGTTTAATAGATACTATTGCAGAAAATGACAAAGTAACTTTTGAACTAGAAAAAGGTATGCGTGGTATGAATGCAGTAAAAGTTAAAAAAGTATAATTGATACTTTTCTAGATATTAAAAATCCCATCATTTGTTTGATGGGATTTTTTTATGCGTTATAAAAGTGTAAACTTTCTTGTATTAAGTCTTCACTTACTTTACAATCTAATTTAAAATCTTCAAAGTCGTTTAAGAGCACAAAATTAACTTGCCCATTTACATTCTTTTTATCGTGTTTTAACAAGTCCATAATTGCTGAAAAATCTTCAGACAACAAATCAATTTTATCATAAATGGCTAAAACCACTTCTTTTAAATCATTTACTTTCTGTAAAGGAAAGTCAAGTAATTTATTAGAAATATAACTTTCACAAACCATGCCTATAGCTATGGCTTCACCATGCGTTAAGTTTTCTTTATCCTCAGATTCTAAATAAAAAGATTCTATAGCATGCCCCAGTGTGTGCCCAAAATTTAAAATTTTACGCAAGTTTTTTTCTTTAGGATCTTTAAGTACTACTTCGTTTTTAATTTCTACAGATCTAAAAATAAGGTTACTAATATTAGCCTCTTTATGCTCTTTAATATGCGCGAACAAAGAAACATCATAGGTAACACCATATTTTATAATCTCTGCCATTCCAGATTTTAATTCGCGTTCAGAAACTGTTGCTAAATATTGGTCGTCTACAATTACCATTTGCGGATTTGCAAACAGGCCAATTTGGTTTTTTAATACCCCTAAATCAACACCAGTTTTTCCACCTACAGAAGCATCTACCATAGATAATAATGTGGTTGGTATGTTTACAAAATCGATTCCTCGTTTAAAGCAAGAAGCCACAAAACCGCCCATGTCTGTAATTACGCCACCTCCTAAAGTAATTAGCAAACTTTTTCGATCTCCACCCAACTCTGTAATGGCATTCCAAAGCCCAACACAAGTTTCTAAGTTTTTATTAATTTCACCAGACTCTATTTCTATAACCTCTATTGTCTTGTCTGTCTTTAAATTAGGTATAAATTTAGGATAACAGTGTTCCATGGTATTTTCATCTACCAGAACAAATAAAGTAGAATAGTCTTTATTCTGAATTAATTTAGATAATTCTGCATAGCTTTCTTCCTGAAAATGAACAGGATAAGAAACAGCTTCTATAGTCTTCATTTTTTGTAAAATTGAAAGTGCAAAATAACTAGAATTTATATAAAAATTACTATCCAAACACTATATTTGTACCACTAAATCGATATAGTATGAAACTTTTTGATGATACAGAAGTTGCTTTTGCATTAAAATCAGATTCGCAGTTAGAGAGAGCTTATTATTTATTCAAAATGATACAAAATCAGCCTCTTGTTAAAATTGGTAGTGCTGTAACTAATTTCGCTTTAAAAGCGCATTTACCTATAGAAGGCTTAATTCGTTCTACGGTTTTTGATCATTTTTGTGGAGGAGTTACAGAAGATGATTGCTTACCTATCATTGAAAACATGTACACTAATGGTAATGTTCATAGCGTATTAGATTATTCTGTAGAAGGTAAAGACGAAGAAGCAAGCTTTAATGAGGCCTTGCAGAAAATTCTTAAAATTATCGATTTCTGTGCAGAGAAAAAATCAATTCCTTTTGCCGTTTTTAAACCAACAGGCTTTGGTCGTTTTGCACTTTATCAAAAAGTATCAGAAGGTAAAGAGCTTACTGAAAAAGAAGAAATTGAGTGGATTCAAGTCATTAAAAGATTTCACAAAGTTGCTCAAGTTGCCTTAGAAAAAGATGTACCCTTATTAATTGATGCAGAAGAAAGTTGGATGCAAGATGCAGCTGATGAGCTTATT
Organism: Polaribacter sp. P097; assembly: GCF_036864555.1. Classification (NCBI taxonomy): domain Bacteria; kingdom Pseudomonadati; phylum Bacteroidota; class Flavobacteriia; order Flavobacteriales; family Flavobacteriaceae; genus Polaribacter; species Polaribacter sp. P097. The sequence goes on from NZ_JAZETJ010000002.1 coordinate 442,395, forward strand.
GAAGATTTAATGGAGATGTACAATACTAAAAAAGCCATTGTGTTTAATACATTACAAATGTATAGACATGATAGAATACACTATTTACAAGCCCTACATACAAAAGCAAAAGCAAGAGGTTTTCACATAGGTATGAAGGTGGTAAGAGGTGCTTACATGGAGAAAGAGCGCAAAAGGGCCCAAGAAATGGGGTATAGAGATCCTATTTGTAAAGACAAACAGGAAACTGACGAAAATTTTAATGCTGCCATTAAGTATATGATGGACAATTCGCATATGGCTTTATTTGCAGGCACGCATAATGAAGAAAGCTCTTATTTGTTAATGGATTTAGCTAAGGAATATCAACTAAGAAATAATGATAGAAGACTTTGGTTCGGACAATTATTTGGTATGAGCGATAATATTAGTTACAACTTAGCCAAAGAAGGTTACAATGTAGCTAAGTATTTGCCTTTTGGGCCTGTTAGAGATGTTATGCCGTACTTAATTAGAAGAGCAGAAGAAAATACTTCTGTAGCTGGCCAAACAAGTAGAGAGTTAAATCTACTGCAAACAGAACGCGAGCGTAGAAAACTAAAATGAAAACAGCAGAAGAAATAAGGGCATTATTGCATAAAAATAAATTGCGATTGCATCAAGAACTCGTTCAGAGTAAAGAAGCAATGTCTTTAATTCGTAAATCTACACACGCCAAATTAACGCCAGAAGAACGTCAAAAGATATATGTTCTCATTTTAGACATTTGTAAATCTATACCAGCATTAGCAGTATTTTTATTACCTGGGGGCGCAATTCTTTTGCCACTCTTAATTAAATTAATTCCAGATATTTTACCCTCTGCGTTTCGAGAAGATGCATCAGAACACTAGCAGCTTTTCTCTAATATCTTTCTTTAAGTAAGTCGTTTGCAACCTTAACAATAAAATAATCTGTTAGATAAGGTGTAAATCGCATAGAAACAACTACTTTTGCACGAAATTTAAGAAAGTATAAATGCAATCAATAAGAAACATCGCAATTATTGCACACGTTGATCATGGTAAAACAACGTTAGTAGATAAAATTATAGACCAAGCAAAAATTTTAGACGATCGTAAAGAACGTACTGATTTATTATTAGATAATAATGATTTAGAGCGTGAAAGAGGAATTACTATTCTTTCTAAAAACGTGTCTGTAAATTATAAAGGTGTAAAGATTAACGTAATTGATACACCAGGTCACGCCGATTTTGGAGGAGAAGTAGAGCGTGTATTAAAAATGGCAGATGGTGTTTTATTATTAGTTGATGCTTTTGAAGGCCCAATGCCACAAACTCGTTTTGTATTAGGTAAGGCAATTGAATTAGGTTTAACACCAATTGTTGTTGTAAACAAAGTAGATAAAGAAAACTGTACACCAGATTTAGTACATGAAAAGGTTTTTGATTTAATGTTTGCTTTAGATGCAACAGAAGAGCAGTTAGACTTTACTACCATTTACGGTTCTGCTAAGAACGGATGGATGTCTACAGACTGGAAAGATGAAAAAGAAGACATTATCGATTTATTAGATGCTGTAATTGAGTCTATCCCAGAAGCACCTTATAGAGAAGGTTCTCCTCAAATGCAAATTACGTCATTAGACTTTTCTGCGTTTACAGGTAGAATTGCTATTGGTCGTGTTTTTAGAGGAGATTTAGAAGAGAATAAAGATTACATGTTAATGAAAGCAGATGGTTCTACTAAAAAAGTAAGAATCAAAGAATTACATGTGTTTGAAGGTATGGGTAAAGCAAAGACTTCTAAAGTAAGAAGTGGAGATATTTGTGCAATTACAGGTATTGAAGGTTTTGAAATTGGAGACACTATTGCAGATTTAGAAAATCCTGAAGCATTACCAAGAATTGAAGTAGACCAACCTACCATGAGTATGTTGTTTACCATTAACAATTCGCCTTTCTTTGGTAAAGAAGGTAAATTTGTTACTTCTCGTCATTTACGTGACAGATTGTTTAAAGAAATGGAAAAGAACTTAGCTTTAAGAGTGGATACTACTGATTCTGAAGACAAGTTTAACGTATTTGGTCGTGGAGTTTTACACTTATCTGTATTGATAGAAACAATGCGTAGAGAAGGGTATGAGTTACAAGTTGGGAGACCACAAGTTATTTTAAAAGAAATAGATGGTGTAAAATCAGAACCTTATGAAACATTATCTATTGATGTTCCAGAAGATGTAGCTTCTAAAGCCATTAACTTAGTTTCTTTAAGAAAAGGAGACTTATTAGTAATGGAACCAAAAGGTGATTTACAACACTTAGAATTTACCATTCCATCTAGAGGATTAATTGGTTTACGTAATAAGATATTAACTGCAACAGCTGGTCAAGCAATTATCAACCACCGTTTTTCGGAATATGGTCCTTATAAAGGTGAGTTTTCAGAAGATATTAAAGGTGCTATTGTTTCTTCTGCAGCAGGTAAAGCAACTGCTTATGCTATTGATCGTTTACAAGATAGAGGACGTTTCTTTATCGATCCTAATGAAGAAATTTACATTGGGCAAGTTGTAGGTGAGAACAGTAAGGATACAGACATGGGTGTAAACTTAATTAAAGGTAAAAAATTAACAAACGTTCGTTCTTCTGGAACAGATGATAGTGTTAAGATTGCTCCTAAAACAGATTTCTCTTTAGAAGAATGTATGGAGTATATTAAAGGAGATGAATATTTAGAAGTAACTCCAGAAAGTTTACGTATGCGTAAAATTGAATTTAGACCATAGTCTAATTGTTATATAAAATATGAAAAGCCCAAGATTTGTTTTTGGGCTTTTTTTGTGGAATTACAAATCCTAAATTTAGAATATTGAATTTTAAAAAAGAAAGTAATTATTAAGTACTGCTTTCTTAATTCAATAGTTTAGTTGATATCATTGTAAAGCTTAGTTTCTTCTATAACATAGATGCGAAAGTATTTTTATAAAGCTTTATACCTTATATAAAAATATACTAGTATAAATTATAAAATATACTAGTATATTTTATAAAATAATGTAGTATTTTTTGTAATTTGCTGAGGAGGAATGAAACAATTTCTTATAAACTTTAGATTAAAACCTTAGCAAATGTCTTTACGTTACAGAATTACCAAAAGAAATAATAGTATCTCAGAAAATACACCAAATTATATTTTACAAGCCATCAATACAGGTACTATAGATTTAGATACGTTAAGTGAAAGCATAAGTAATGAGTGCACTCTGCATAGTGTAGATGTAAAAGCGGTTTTAATAGCACTAGGTAAAAAGCTTGATTTTTATTTAAGCGATGGTAAAATAGTTGATTTAGGTGATGTTGGTAAATTTAAAATGGGTTTTAGTGGCAAAGCAGAGGAATCACCTGAAGCCTTAAGTGTTAAAAGAAACATTAAAAAGTTTCATGTAAACTTTCAGCCTTCTGTTAAAATGAAAAGAAAATTAAAGGGAGGCATTACTGTGTATAAAGAGGGTAGAAGATAAATAATAACGTTTATAGAAATAAAAAAAACCGAAGTCAAAACTTCGGTTTTTTTTAGTGGATGTATTAATTATTTTAAACTTCCAGTCATTTCTGCTGGCTTTACCCAAGCATCATATTCTTTTGGAGTTACATACCCTAAACGAACAGCTTCTTCTTTAAGAGTTGTTCCGTTTTCGTGAGCAGTATTTGCAATTTCTGCAGCTTTATAATAGCCTATTTTTGTATTTAAAGCAGTAACCAACATTAATGAATTGTTTACTAATTCTTCAATTCTAGAGTGATTTGGTTCTATACCTGCAACACAGTTTTCATCAAAGGATACACAAGCATCACCAATTAATTGTGCAGATTGTAACACATTTGCAGCCATCATTGGTTTAAATACATTCAGTTCATAATGTCCTTGAGTACCACCTATAGTCACAGCAACATCATTACCCATTACTTGAGCACAAACCATTGTTAAGGCTTCACATTGTGTTGGGTTTACTTTACCAGGCATAATAGATGAACCTGGTTCATTTGCTGGTATGATAATTTCTCCAATTCCAGATCTTGGTCCTGAAGCCATCAAACGAATATCGTTAGCAATTTTATTTAAAGAAACCGCAATTTGCTTTAAAGCGCCATGCGTTTCTACTAAAGCATCGTGTGCAGCCAATGCCTCAAATTTATTTTCTGCAGTTACAAATGGTAATTCTGTAAATTCTGCAATGTATTTTGCCACTAAAACATCATAGCCTTTAGGGGTGTTTAAACCTGTACCTACTGCAGTACCTCCTAATGCTAATTGCGATAAATGGTCTAATGTATTTCTTAAAGCTTTTAATCCAAAGTTTAACTGCGCTACATAACCAGAAAATTCTTGACCCAAAGTAAGTGGAGTAGCATCCATTAAATGCGTTCTACCAATTTTAACTACATCGTTAAATGCTTCTGCTTTGGCTTGTAACGTATCTCTTAACTGTTCTAAACCAGGCATGGTATTTTCTAAAATTTTCTTGTAAGCAGCAATGTGCATACCTGTAGGAAATGTATCGTTAGAAGATTGTGATTTGTTTACATCATCATTTGGTTGAATGGTTTTATCACCTTCACCAATAACTTTACCTGCAATTTCGTGAGCTCTGTTGGCAATAACTTCATTCACATTCATGTTAGATTGCGTTCCAGAACCTGTTTGCCAAATAACTAAAGGAAATTGGTCATCATGTTTACCGTCTAAAATTTCATCACATACTTGTGCAATTAAATCTCTTTTTTCTTCAGATAAAACACCTAATTCAGCATTGGTAAATGCAGCCGCCTTTTTTAAATAAGCAAAACCATACACAACTTCTAATGGCATAGAAGCTGGTGCACCTATTTTAAAATTGTTTCTAGAACGTTCTGTTTGTGCTCCCCAATATTTATCTGCAGGAACATTTACATTACCCATGGTATCTTTTTCTACTCTAAACTTTGTCATGATGTACTTTATATTTTAGGATAACAAATTTAAATAATATCGCTCAAATATTTTAATATTAACAAGGGTAAATAGGCACAAAAACTTTAATTTTAATTGTGTACTTTTAAAAAAATCTGTTATTTTTGCATGTATATAAATATAATTACCAATAAATGTTAGATTTTTCAGAATTTTCAGGTTTAGTTTTATTCATGTTTATTTTTACAGCCGGTTTTTGGTTGTTAATTTTCTTATTAACATTTGTAGTTCCTTACTGGATTGGAGGAACAATTTGGGAGAATTTCAAATTAAAAAGAGATGCTAAGAAAGCTGCTGAAGGTAAGTAGTCGTTTTTAGATTTTATTATAAAAAAAACTCGTTCATTTTATGAACGAGTTTTTTGTTTTTTATACTATTGATTTTGCTACTCTTCAAAATCATCTCCACCATTATCTTCTCTATCTCTGCCAAATCTTTTCTTCTTTTGGTTGAATCTATACACCAAGCTTACTCTAAATTGTGGCTCTCTCCATTGAAACTCTGAATACTGATCTAAGAATCCAGGAATGTTTGTAGTTCTTCTACTAATTCTGCTGTTAAAAACATCGCTAAAGTTAACACTTAAAGAAGCTTTTTCATCAAAGAAATCTCTACTTGCAGCAATGTTCATGCTAAATACACCCTGACTTTCTGTTTGTGCGTTTTGAGACGGCCCTCTATAATTAGAGTTAATTTGTAAGTCTGTTTTGCCTAAAGTAATTTTTTGATTCAATCTTATAAAGTAAGAAGTGTTTTCGAAATCGAAACTTTGAGTAACATTAGTAGTAGGGTTGGTATAATCACCATCTGTTGTAACTTGATATAAGTTAAAATCACTATTAATATTCCATATTTTAAATGGTCTGTAGTTCAATGTAAACTCGAAACCTAATCTTTCTGAGGTAGATAAGTTAATAGGGAACCTTCTTGTAATAGGATCTCCATTATCCGTAACTTCACCTGTATCTTCTTGTATTCTTTCCCAATTATCATTACTAATATTGTAATATAATGAAGTACTTAATGTAAATTTCTCCCATCTTTTTAAGTATCCAATATCTACAGCATCTGTAATTACTGGGTTTAACTCAACATTACCTGTGTAAATGTTAGCCTCACTAGATCTACTAGGAAAAGGATTTAAGTTTCGTCCTCTTGGTCTTCTAATTCTTCGGTTATAACCTATTGTAATATTTTCTCCGTCTTTAAACTCATATCCTAAATTGATGGTTGGAAAAAGATTACCATAACTTCCAGAATCTACTGTTGTAGCAGTTTGCTGCTCAATTTCTATAGAGGTATATTCATAACGTAAACCTGCTAGTAAAGAAATGTTATTGAATTTTTGACCATATTGAAAATAGGCTGCATTCACAAATTCTTCGTAATTGAATGAATTGTTTAGTCCTGTATCTGGCACTAATGGGCCATCAGGAAAAACTTGTCTTTCTGCTAAATAAAAGCTGTTGAAAATATCTCTATAGTTACCTCTATAACCAGCTTCATACTGAATGTTTTCACCCACAGGATGTACATAATCTATTTGTAATAAAGCTCTATTTTCATCTTGATCTTCAATTACTTGCTCTAGATCATTCAATTCATTGATTTGCGTATCTACCTCAGTAATATTATTTAAAATATCTTCCATTTCTGTAGAGTACTGTAGGTTCACAGATAATTTTCTCCCTTTTTGATCAAAATTATTTACGTAATCTAAAGTATACTGTATTCTTTGCTCGTCTTCACCTTCACTTTCTGTTCTAAATGTAGCTTCGTTTAAACCACCATTTGCATCATATCTTTGAATATCGTTGGTATTTACATCATCATCATTACCACTGTTAAATACTATGTTACCAATAATGCTAGAGCTTTTGGTTAAATAATATTCAGCTCCGAAACTTGTGAATAATGATCTACCTAGTCTTCCAAAATTTCTTTGCTCTATAACTCTTGCATTCTGAGCTGTAGAAGATAAAAAGTTAGATTCACTTAAAGAATTACCTGGAGTTTCATTATACCTAAAACCTGTATTGGTAAATAAGTTCCATTTTTCTGTTCTCCAGTTTGCATTAAAGGCAGCACCCAATCTTTCAGGATATCCTAAATCTAATTGAAGAGAGCCATTAAAACCAGTTAATTTATTTTTTCTAAGAATAATATTTAAAATACCAGCTGTACCTTCTGCATCATATCTTGCAGATGGAGAAGTAATAACTTCTACCTTCTCTATAGCCTCAGCAGGAATTTGTCTTAAGGCCTCAGCACCATTTAAACCAACTAGTGCACTTGGTCTACCATCAATTAAAATAGTTACGTTCTCATTACCTCTTAAACTCACTGTACCTTCTACATCTACTTGTACTGAGGGTACATTCCCTAATACATCACTAGCATTACCACCTCTAATAGAAAGGTCTTTACCAATATTAAAAACTTTTTTATCTAAACGAATGTCTACGGTTGTTTTTTCAGCAACAATAACTACTTCGTCTAACGATTTCGAATTTTCTGATAATTTGATCACGCCCAAATCTAAATCTGAGGTAATGTTTTTGGCAGGATAGTTTTTAGAATTGAAAGAAATAAACTTTATACTAATTTCATAGGTTGCTTTTGGGGCAGAAATACTGAATTTACCCTCCATGTCTGTAATTCCTCCAGAAATGGCATTGGTTTTTGTGTTTTTTAAAACAATAGTAGCGTATTCTAAAGCCATATTAGAACCAGCCTCAATTACTTTACCAGTTATTTTAATTTCATCTGCACTCGATTTAGCTTGTGCAAAGAACTGGTTTGCCGATAAAAATAAGCAAAGAAGGAGGATAATTTTTTTTGTCAAAACAAGTTTTTTTTAGTTTGTTTTGCAAAGATTCATCTTCTTTAAGTTTAAGTGAGTTAAAAAAAAGTTAAACAATTTTATAATAATTTAACTAAATAATAGCTGTGATGTTTTCTGCAGGTCTGCCTATTACTGCTTGGTTATTATGAGTTACAATTGGTCTTTCAATTAGTTTAGGATTATCAACCATTGCTTTAACGATTTCATTATCAGTCAATTTCTTAGCCTTGTATTCCTCTTTCCAAATTTTTTCGGTTTTTCTTACCAATTCGATAGGAGCAATATTTAGTTTCTGAATGATTTCTTTTAATTCGTTTTCTGTAGGAATATTTTCTAAATATTTAACAATTTCAAACTCTTTACCAGAATTTTCTAAAAGTTGTAATCCCTCTCTAGACTTTCTGCATCGTGGATTATGGTATATTTTTATCATATAATTAATTTTTGCGGAACTTTAATTATAAAGATTCACTAGTTTTTTGACCATTTAACATTAAATAGGCTTTTAAGAAGGCATTTATATTGCCATCCATAACAGCATCTACATTACCTGTTTCGTGAGCTGTTCTAATATCTTTTACCAATTTATAAGGATGCATCACATAATTTCGTATTTGGCTTCCCCATTCGTTTTTCATTTTGTTAGCTTCAATATCATCTCTAGCAGCCTGTTGTTTTTGCAGCTCTATTTCATACAATTGCGATTTTAGCATTTGCATTGCTGTAGCTCTATTGTCATGCTGTGAACGAGAGTTAGAACAAGAAATCTGAATACCTGAAGGCTTGTGCGTTAATTGAACCTTAGTTTCTACTTTATTTACATTCTGACCACCTGCACCACTAGATCTTGCAGTGGTGATTTCGATATCTGCAGGATTAATATCTATTTCTATAGAATCATCTGCAACAGGATACACATAAACAGAAGCAAAACTTGTATGACGTTTTGCATTTGAATCGAAAGGAGAAATACGTACTAATCTGTGCACACCATTTTCACCTTTTAACCAACCAAAAGCATAATCGCCCTCAACTTCAACAGTAACAGTTTTAATTCCGGCTGCATCTCCTGCTTGATAATTAAGCGTTTTAAGTTTAAAGCCTTGCTTTTCAGACCACATAGTGTACATTCTAAATAGCATTTCTGCCCAGTCACAAGATTCTGTTCCTCCAGCACCAGCTGTTATTTGAATTACTGCAGATAATGAATCACCTTCATCAGACAACATGTTTTTAAACTCAATATCTTCTAATAAGGCAATGGTTTTTTCATATTGTTGTACCACATCTTTTTCATCAGCTTCATCTTCTTTGTAAAACTCATAAAAAACATTCAAATCTTCATTCAATCGAATAATAGTGTTGTAGTCTTCTACCCATTTCTTTTTAAAACGCAACTCTTTCATTACAAGTTCTGCTGCTTTAGGATCGTTCCAAAAATCAGGGTTTGCTGTTTTCTCTTCTTCATTCGCTATTTCAATCAATTTTTTATCGATCTCTAAATAAGATTTTAGTTTATCGATTCTTGTTGAAATATCTTTAAGTTGGTCTTGTGTAATCATAAGTTGAACAAAAATAAATGATTTTTTAGGATTTCGAGTTTTTAAACTGCTCCTTATTTCATAGTTTTATAAAAATATTCTACTCATGAAAAAAGTACTACTTACATTATTATTTGTTTCTTTTTCTTTACAAGGTTTCTCTCAGTTTTTTTTAGATAAATCTGGTAAAAAATTAGAAAAAGGAATTACAAAATATACAGGTTATTATACCTTTTACTACGATGAAAATTCAGATAAAATTTATTTACAGATAGATAAATTAAATGCTGATTTTCTTTATGTAAGATCACTATCGGAAGGAATAGGTTCTAATGATATTGGTTTAGATAGAGGACAATTAGGTGGTGGAGTAGTTGTGCATTTTAAAAAAGCCGGTAATAAAATTTTGATGGTACAACCCAATCAAGATTATAGAGCAATTACAGATAATATCGAAGAACAAAACTCAGTAAAAGAGGCATTTGCAAAATCGGTTTTACATGGTTTTGTGGTAAAAGAAACTAAAAACAATGTGCATTTGGTAGATGCTACTTCCTTTTTTATGCGAGATGCACATGGAGTTGCAAGAAGTTTAGCAAGACAAGGTCAAGGAAGTTATAATTTAGATAAAAGTAGAAGTGCCTTTAACTTAGAGCGTACAAAATCGTTTCCTAAAAATTCTGAGTTTGATGTTTTACTAACCTTTAAAGGTTCTCCTAAAGGATATAATATTAGAAGTGTTACTCCAGATGCAAGTGCAGTAACCGTAAATCAACATCATTCTTTTGTAGAATTGCCAGATGATAATTACAAACCAAGAAAGTTTGATCCTAGATCTGGTTCTTACCAAATGAGCTATTTAGATTATTCTACACCCGTAAATGAATCTTTAACAAAACGTTTTATTTATAGACACAGATTGGCTAAAAAAAATCCAGATGCTGCAATGTCTGAACCTGTTGAACCAATTATTTATTATTTAGACAGAGGTACACCTGAACCAGTAAGATCTGCTTTGTTAGATGGTGGTCGTTGGTGGAATCAAGCTTTTGAAGCTGCAGGATATAAAAACGCGTTTCAATTTAAAATGTTACCTGAAGGTGCAGACATGTTAGATGTACGATATAATGTTGTACAGTGGGTACATAGATCTACTAGAGGTTGGAGTTATGGCGCAAGCATTTCTGACCCAAGAACAGGTGAAATTATAAAAGGCCATGTGAGTTTAGGGAGTTTACGAATTCGTCAAGATTATTTAATAGCACAAGCCTTGCAAGCGCCTTTTAAAACAAAAACTGCAGATGATGAATTCGCCTTGCAAATGGCAATTGCTAGAATAAGACAATTGTCTGCACACGAAATTGGGCACACTTTAGGTTTTGCTCATAATTTTGCAGCAAGTACAAACGGAAGAACTTCTGTGATGGATTATCCACACCCAAAATTTACGTTGAAGAATGGTCAAATTGATTTTTCTGACGCTTATGACACTAAAATAGGTGATTGGGATAAACTAACTGTGGCTTACTCTTATCAAGATTTTCCTGAAAACACGAATGAAGATCAAGCTTTAAACAACATTTTAACTCAAGGTTTTAACAATGGTATGCGTTATTTGTCTGATTCAGATGCTAGGCCACAGGGTAGTGCAAGTGCTACAGCGCATTTATGGGATAATGGAGGTACTATTTACGATGAATTAAATAACCTTTTAGAAGTTAGAAAAACAGCAATCACTAATTTTTCGGCAGATAATATAAAGATGGGTGAGCCTTATTCTGTGTTAGAAGATGTATTTGTACCCTTGTATTTTCTGCATCGTTTTCAAACAGAAGCTACTGTTAAGTTAATAGGAGGTTTAGATTATTCTTACGCTGTAAAAGGTGGGAATGCTACTGTAGTAAAACGAGTTTCTGGAGCTGAAGAAAGAAAAGCATTGGCTAGCGTTCTAAAAACGGTACAAGTAAATGAAATTGCCATTCCTGAAGAAAAACTGGCTTTATTTCCACCAAGAGCAATAGGTTATGGACGATCTAGAGAATCCTTTAGAAGTAAATTAGGGGTTGCTTTTGATGCTTTTTCTGCAGTAGAAACTGCTTCTGAAATGACTTTTTCTTTATTGCTAAATCCTCAGAGAATGTCCAGACTTATCAATCATAAAAGTTTAGACGAATCACAATTAGGTTTTGCAGAATTGCTAGATATTGTAATTCAAAATACCATAAAAGTGTATCCAAAAGATTCTTATCATCAAGAATTACAAAATGTAATTAATTTACAGTTTTTAGAAGAATTAATGTATTTATCAACACATAAAAATCAGTACAAGCAAGTAAATGCAATAGCTTCTTATAAATTGATTGAGATTAAAACAATCTATCAAAACAAAAAAGACAAAGGTGTACAGCAAATTTACAATCAAGCAATGTTAAAATTGATTGATGGTTTTATGAAAAACCCAACTTCATTCAAAAAAACGGCTGCACCTAAAATTCCAGACGGTTCACCAATTGGTAACTAATTAAAGCGTACAATTAAAAATGACAATAGATTTAATATCAGATACAGTTACAAAACCAACACCTGAAATGATGCAGGCCATGCTAAATGCAAATGTTGGTGATGATGTTTTTAAGATGGATCCTACAGTAAATGCATTAGAGCAAAAAGTGGCAACTCTTTTCGGAATGGAAGATGCACTTTTTTTTCCTTCAGGAACTATGGCAAATCAAACTGCAATAAAATTACATACACAACCTGGAGATTTGGTTATTTGTGATAAATATGCACACATATATAATTACGAAAGTGGAGGAGTAGCTTTTAATTCTGGTGTAACTTGTAAATTGATTGATGGTAATAGAGGAATGTTTACAGCAGCACAGATAGAAGAAGTCGCCTCTGCAAAACCACAAATTTATTTGCCCAATACCAGTTTAATTTGTTTGGAAAACACTACTAATAAAGGAGGTGGTGCTTGTTGGGATTTTAAAGAAATTGAAAAGATTCATAAAGTTGCCAAAAAGAATAAATTAAGTTTTCATTTAGATGGAGCACGTTTGTTTAATGCTCTAGTTGCTAAAGGCGAAACTCCAAAACAATATGGGGCTTTGTTTGATACCATTTCTATTTGTTTCTCAAAAGGTTTAGGAGCACCTATAGGTTCTATGCTAATTGGGAGTAAAGAAATAATGCAAAAAGCTTTGCGTTTGCGTAAATTGTTGGGTGGAGGAATGAGGCAGGTTGGTTTTTTAGCAGCTGCTGCAGATTATGCATTAGACAACCATGTAGAACGATTGGCAGAAGATCATAAAAAAGCAAAAGAAATTGCTGCTGTTTTAGAAACATGTTCTTACATCACAAAAATAGAACCTGTAGAAACAAACATCTTAATATTTTATGTTGATGATAAAATAGGAGCAGATCATTTTATTGAGAAAATGGCGAAAAAGGATATCTTATTAACGCCAATGGGTGAAGGTAAAATTAGAATTGTAACCCATTTAGACTATACAGATGCAATGCACGAAATTTTACTAAAAGAACTTAAAAACTTCTAATAATAAAAAACTCCTTTGCCAAGCAAAGGAGTTTTTTATTAGTTTTCGTTCAGTTTAAGAAGCTCTTTATAGTTCTTGTTTAATTTCTTTAAAAGAATTCCGTAGACCAATTTATAAAACAACCAAAGCAATACTAAAATAATAAATAAGGCTATAACTTGGCTAATAACTGTAATTGTAATTACTTGTTTAATGTCTAAAGCCAAGTTATCAGGATTCATGACTTTCATTAGCTTGTTATTATCAGAAAACATGATAACATTTAATATAATACTTCCTAAAAATACAGTGGCTAGGTTGTAAAAAACGTAATATTTAACGGTTTTTCTAATTTTTAAGATTCGATTAATTAGTTTCTTGGTATTATCTACTAGAGATACACGTTTAAAATTCATGTAAAACAAGTATAAGAAAATAGCGATTACTACATAGTGTAGAATCATAAAGAAGTTTAAATACTCCATTAAGTCTAAGTCTTCATAAACTTTATAGAAACTATCAGGAATGGTTAAATTAATAGCACCCCAAAAAATAAATTCTAAAATACCAATTATAAAAATCCATTTTACAATAGATGATGATTTGGAATGCGCCATCTTGTAGATTTCTACACTAGAAACCTTATTTGATTCCTCTGGTTGATTCTCCCAGGCTTTTTTGTAATTGTCTAATACATCCATAAACTATGGGTTTAGTATGTTTTTTAATTTCTCCTTAGCTCTGTTCATTTTAACTCTTGCATTTACAGAAGTTATTCCTAACGTTTCAGAGATCTCTTTATAGGGCTTATCTTCCAAGTAAAGAAAAATAAGGGCCTTATCAATATCATTTAATTGATGTACAGCCTTATACAAAGCTTTAAGTTGTAATTCTTCTGTATCATCATAATCTTGCGACTTTATTTTGTAGGCAAAGTCACTTATGTCTTGTGTTTTAACTCTTCTTGTTGATTTTCTATATAAAGAAATTGCAGTGTTTAAAGCAACTCTGTACATCCAAGTACTAAATTTAGAATCTCCTCTAAACTTTGGATAGTTCTTCCAAAGTTGAATGGTTATTTCTTGAAACAAATCATTATGAGCCTCTCTATTTGTAGTATATAATCTACAAATTTTATGCGCAATATTTTGATTTGTTTCAAAGTCCGATAAAAATTTAGCCTCTAAATCTTTCTGCACTTCTTTAAATTAGTTAGTTAACTATAAGTAGCTTAAATTATTAATTTGTTACATTTTTCTTAAAAAATATTTTAAGAGCGTTATTTTTTGTAAATTTGTTTAACTCAAATAGATATAAATTGAACAATATAAAACAAGATTTTACAATTAAGGACCTTGAAAACATTTCTGGTATCAAGGCACATACAATTCGAATTTGGGAAAAAAGATATAATCTATTAACGCCAAAAAGAACCGAGACAAATATAAGATTTTACACACCAGAGAATTTAACAAAGCTTCTAAATATAGTTTTATTAAATAAAAATAACTATAAAATCTCTAAAATAGCTGCAATGTCTGATGATGAGATAACTTCTCAATCTCGAGAATTGGCCTTTAGTATTGCTACTAATGATGAAGCTATTAATACCTTTAAAGTTTCTATGTTTCAATTTGATAAAGTGTTGTTTAACAATACTTATCATAAATTGTTACATAAAAAAACCTTTAGAGAAATTTTTAAAGATGTGTTCATTCCGTTTTTAGATCATATTGGTTTGTTGTGGCATACAGAAACTTTACTACCTGCTCATGAGCATTTTATATCGAACTTAATTGCTCAAAAAATACAACTTAATACCGAAAAACTGCAGTATAGCATTAGTAACACGAATAAAACTTTCGTTTTATTTCTTCCAGAAAACGAAATTCATGAATTAGGTTTACTATATTTAAACTATGAGTTAGTGTTAAGAGGTTTTCATACCATTTATTTGGGGCAAAGTTTGCCTTTAAATAACTTGAATTATTTCCTAGAAGGAGATAGAGAAATTTGTTTTATTTCTTCTTTAACTATTCAGCCTTATGATGATAAAGTAGAAGACTATTTTAGTGAAATAGGTGAAGTAATGCACAATACGAACAATCAGTTTATTGCTGTTGGTAGAAAAATTGAGAAGATTAAGCACTTAGAATTGAATGATAACATTAAATTGTATGATTCAATACCTGATTTGTTAAAAGTCTTATAAAAAAATAATAAACTTTATAAACTGTTTAATTAATATTTATATTTGTTGAACAAATATTTTCCATGGGTAAGAATATCTATATAATTGGTTCTGGTTTTTCTTCTTTAGCAGCATCTTGTTATTTATCAAAAGAAGGTTATAATGTTACTGTATTAGAAAAAAACGATACGCTTGGAGGTAGAGCTAGGCAGTTCAAAAAAGACGGTTTTACTTTCGATCTTGGACCTTCTTGGTATTGGATGCCCGATGTTTTTGAGCGCTTTTTTGCAGATTTTGGTAAGAAGCCCTCAGACTATTATACGTTAGATAAATTGAGTCCTGGTTATGAAGTCTACTTTGGAGAAAATGATTCTATTAAGATTTCTGATAAATTAAAGGAAATTTACGAATTATTTGAGAGTGTAGAAAAAGGCAGTTCTAAGCATCTGAAGTCATTTTTAGATTCGGCTAAAGCAAATTATGATACTGCCATAAAAGATTTGGTTTACAAACCAGGAATTTCTCCTTTAGAGTTGGTAAATTCTACTACTATTGCAAGGGTTACTCAATTCTTTTCAACAATAAGAAAACAAGTTCGTAAGAATATAAAGAATGAAAAGCTTATTGAAATTTTAGAATTCCCAGTATTATTTTTAGGTGCAAAACCAAGCAATACTCCAGCTTTCTATAATTTTATGAATTATGCAGATTTTGGTCTTGGAACTTGGCATCCAAGAGGAGGAATGTTTAAAGTAGTTGAAGGAATGGTTTCATTGGCAACTTCTTTAGGTGTTCATTTTCAGGTTGATGCAAACGTAGAAAAAATTATTACTGATGATAATAATGCTGTTAAGGGTTTACTAGTAAATGGAAAAGAAATTAAAACTGATTTGGTTTTAAGTGGGGCAGATTATCATCATACAGAAACCTTATTGAACGACAATTTAAGACAATATTCAGAAAAATATTGGGTTAAGAAAACTTTTGCACCATCTTCATTATTATTTTATGTTGGTTTTGATAAGAAAATAAAAAACGCAAGTCATCACACGTTATTTTTTGATACCGATTTTGACAAGCATGCAGAAGAAATTTATGATCATCCTAAATGGCCTACAGCACCTTTGTTTTATGCTAACTTTACTTCCATGACAGACAAAACATCTGCACCAAAAGGTAAAGAAGCAGGTTTCTTTTTAATTCCGTTAGCGCCTGGAATTGAAGATACAGAGGAGTTGAGAGAAGCATATTTTGAAAAAATAATGAACCGATTTGAAAAATTAACAAATCAAGACGTTACAAAAAGTGTTATCTTTAAACGATCTTTTTGTGTAAAAGACTTCAAAGAAGAATATAATTCTTATAAAGGCAATGCTTATGGAATGGCAAATACGCTGTTACAGACTGCTTTTCTAAGACCAAAAATAAAAAGTAGTAAAGTAAGTAATTTGTATTTTACTGGTCAGTTAACAGTTCCTGGTCCAGGAGTTCCTCCAGCATTAATATCAGGTAAAATAGCATCAGATTTAATTAATAAAAATCACAAGTAACATGAAAGAATTATTTGACAGTGTCTCTAACGATTGTAGCAAATTGGTTACAAAAAGTTATAGTACTTCATTCTCTTTGGCTGTGAATATGCTGTCACCAAAAATTAGAGCAGACATTTACAACATCTATGGTTTTGTTCGTTTTGCAGATGAAATTGTAGATACATTTCACGATTACAATAAAGAAGAGTTGATGGCTCATTTTGAACGTGATTATTACATGTCTAAAGAACAAGGAATAAGTTTAAACCCTATTTTAAATTCATTTCAACAAACCGTAAACAGATACAATATACCAGAAGAAATGGTTCAGGCTTTTTTGAAAAGTATGAAAGCTGACTTGCATAAAACACAGTATGAAACGAAAGCAGAGTATGACGAATACATTTATGGATCTGCAGATGTAGTTGGTTTAATGTGCTTAAAGGTCTTTGTAGATGGTGATGAAAAAAGATACAATGAGTTAAAAGATGCTGCAATGCGTTTAGGATCTGCTTTTCAGAAGGTAAACTTCTTGCGTGATTTAAAAGATGATTTTGAATTGTTAAACAGATCTTACTTTCCTAATGTTGATTTAGGACAGTTAAATGCCATTTCTAAACAACTTATTATTGACGAAATAGAAGCCGATTTCGATTATGCGTATACACATGGAATTTTAAAATTACCTGTGGAAGCTAAATTCGGAGTATACATGGCTTACAGGTATTACAGAAGATTACTAAAGAAACTAAAAGCTGTACCATCGGAAAAAATTATGGATACAAGGATTAGGATTTCTGACCCAATGAAAATAAATTTGTTGGCTAGAAGTTATGTGAAATACAAATTGAACATTATTTAGTATGCTCCTTTTAGTTACGTTGGGTGTTTTTTTGTTGATGGAATGTATAACTTGGTGTACACATAAATATGTGATGCACGGTTTTGGATGGTATTTGCATGAAGATCATCATCAACCTAAATACAATGGTTTCGAGAAAAATGACGCCTTTTTTGTAATATTTGCAATACCAAGCATGGCATTATTTTATTTTGGTAGTTACGATAATTACAATTATTTAACTTTTGTTGGTTTAGGTATATTATGTTATGGAATCGCCTATTTTTTGGTACATGATGTACTAATTCACCAACGTTTTAAATGGTTTAAAAACACCAATAATTGGTACTTAAAGGGTTTGCGTAAAGCACATAAAATCCATCATAAAAATATGGGCAAAGAAGATAGCCAATGTTTTGGAATGTTATTTGTACCTTTAAAATACTTTAAACAGTATAAAAACTAGTACCGCTTTTTTAAATCTTATTTTACTTTATTTACTTTGAACTCATCAACAAAAAATTACGATTATATCATTGTTGGTGCAGGTGCCTCTGGTTTAATGATGGCCTATAGGATGAGCAAGGACGCTTATTTTTACAACAAGAAAATTTTAATTTTAGATAAAGTAAAAAAATCAGGAAATGATAGAACATGGTGTTTTTGGGAAAGCAAAAATGGTGATTGGGATGCAATCTTAAACCATTCTTGGAAGTCAATCATATTCAAAAGCGATAGTATTGCTGAAACTCTATCAATTAAACCTTATCAATACAAAATGATTAGAAGTACCGACTTCTATGATAAAATATGGGGCGTAATTTCCAAGCATGAAAATATTGAGTTTAAAACGGAATCTGTTAAACAAGTACAGCAAGAAACCAATTTAGGTAAAGTAATTACGGAATTGAGTACGTACAGTTCTCAAAATATAATTAACAGCATTCTATTTACTGATGCTTATAAAAAACAAGAGCAATATCCAGTTTTACAGCAGCATTTTGTAGGTTATTTTGTCAAAACAAAATCTCCTGTTTTTGATGAATCATCAGCCACTTTTATGGATTTTACAATTCCCCAAAAAGGAAATACTAGGTTCATGTATATATTACCATATGCAAAAGATGAGGCACTTTTTGAATATACTTTATTTTCTAAAGATCTTTTAAAGTACGAAACTTACACAGACGCGATAAAAGAATATCTGCAAGAAAAAAATATTACAGATTATGAAATTATAGAGAAGGAGCAAGGCTCTATACCAATGACATCTTACAAATTTTGGAAATCAAATTCCAAAAATATCATTCATATAGGTACTGCAGGTGGTTGGAGTAAAGCTAGTACAGGTTTTACTTTTAAGAATATCGATAAGAAAACAAGCAATTTAATACAGCATTTAAAACAACAGAAGCCTTTAAATGCATTTTATAAAACCAATCGTTTTTGGTTTTACGATTTACTTTTGTTGGATATTTTATCACAGAAAAACCAATTAGGAGCAGCCATATTTTCTAAAATGTTTAAAAGTATATCTCCTCAACTAATTTTTAAATTCTTAGATGAGGAAACAAACTTTGCAGAAGAATTAAAAATATTCTCTAAAATGCCAACTGTTTTGTTTTCTAAAGCTTTATTAAAGCGACTATTCTAAAGGATATTTGGCCTTAATTTTATCTAAGCCTAAATTGTGAATGCTACCTAAATGTGTATGTTGCTTGCCTAAATCTGGTTTATAGGTTCCTTCTTGCACTTGGCCACCAATTTTTTGATAAGCTTCTCTAAATGACATGCCTTCAACTACTAAATTATTTATAGAATCTACCGTAAATAAATATTGATATTTCTCATCATTTAAATCAATATCTTTTACAATTACTTGTTGAATTGAATAATTAAAAATATCTAATATGTCTTTTACATCTTCAAAAGCAGCAATGATATTTTCTTTCAATAGTTGAAAATCCCTATGATATCCTGTAGGTAAATTGTTTGTTATCAATAACATTTCTGAATGTAAAGCTTGTATTTTATTACATTTTCCACGGATTAATTCAAACACATCAGGATTTTTCTTGTGAGGCATAATGCTACTTCCTGTCGTTAATTCATCAGGAAAAGAAATAAAATTAAAATTTTGGCTCATATACAAACATACATCCATAGAAAAACGCGCTAATGTATTGCATAAACCACCTAATGCAGCAGCAATTGAACGTTCACTTTTACCTCTACTTAACTGAGCTGCAACTACATTGTACTTTAAAGTTGCAAACTCTAATTCTTTGGTGGTTAATTCTCTATCAATAGGGAAGGAGCTTCCATAACCTGCAGCAGAGCCTAAAGGGTTTTGGTCTACAACTTTAGAAACCGCATTTAGTACATATACATCGTCAATTAATAACTCTGCATAAGCAGAAAACCATAACCCAAAAGAAGATGGCATTGCCACTTGTAAATGTGTATAGCCAGGTAATAATGAATCTTTGTGCGTATCTGCAAGTTGTAACAATGTATCAAAAAGTGATTTTACTTTATCGTTAACAATGGCTAGGTTTTCTTTATAATATAATTGTAGCGCAACTAAAACTTGATCATTTCTAGAACGTGCTGTGTGTATTTTTTTACCAACTTCACCTAGTTTATTGGTTAATTCCCATTCAATTTTGGAGTGAACATCTTCAAAAGAAGGTTCAATGACAAATGCTCCTTCTTCAATATCTGTAGCTAATTCGTTTAAGCCTTTTTTTAAGTCGGTCAATTCATCAGCTGTAATAATACCAATAGATTCCAGCATTATTGCATGTGCTATAGAAGCTTGAACATCATATTTTGCAATATGCATATCAATTTCTCTATCATTACCTACTGTAAAATTTTCAATTTGTTTGTCTATAGAAAACCCTTTATCCCAAAGTTTCATAATTTTAATTTTTATTGTTTTAGAATTACTCTATTTAGCAATTCTATATAAATTTTTATTCCTTCTTCAATTTCTGAAATGTATATAAATTCGTTTGCAGAATGAGATCTTGTACTATCTCCAGGTCCTAATTTTAAAGATTGGCAAGTTAACACAGATTGATCTGAAAGTGTAGGAGAACCATAGGTTTCTCTACCCATTGCAATACCCGCTTTTACCAAATCATGATTTGTAGAAATAGAAGAAGAGTTTAGTCGTAAACTTCTAGGAACAATCTCTGAGCAAGGAGATTGCTCTTTTAAGATAGTTGCAATTTCTTGATTTGAATACGCATCATTTACACGAACATCTACTACCAAATCTACGTGAGCAGGAACTACATTATGTTGTTTACCTGCGTTTATTTGAGTTACAGTCATTTTTACATCACCTAAAGCCTCAGAAGATTTTTTAAATTTAAAATCTTTGAACCACTGTAAAACTTCGATTGTATTGTAAATAGAATTGTTATTATTTGGGTGTGCAGCATGACTTGGTGTGCCCTCAACTTTGGCATCAAAAACTACCAAACCTTTTTCAGCAACTGCTAAATTCATTAAGGTTGGCTCACCAACAATGGCAACGTCTATGTGAGGAATAATGGATAACATGCTATTTAATCCATTAGGGCCTGAACTTTCTTCTTCTGCAGAAGCTACCATAACCAAGTTATAATTTAAATTTTCACTGGCGTAAAAATTGGTGAATGTTACAATTAACGAAACCAAACAACCACCTGCATCATTAGAGCCTAAACCATATAATTTATCTCCTTCTACAATGGCTTTAAAAGGATCGTTTGTGTAAGCAGAATTCGGTTTTACAGTATCGTGATGTGAATTTAATAACAATGTTGGTTTGCCCTCTGTAAAATGTTTATTTGTAGCCCAAACATTGTTTTTGGTTCTATTAAAAGGAATATTAAATTCTTGAAACCATGCTTCTATTAATGCTGCAGTTTGTTCTTCTTCGGATGAAAAAGATTGCGTTTCAATTAAACTTTTTAAAAGTGAAATTGCTTTTTCCGTTAATTTATCTATAGTTATCATTATAAGGTTATGGTTGTATAATTATTGTTTTCCTTAGTAAGCATTGATGTATTACCAATGTAAACTTTTGTAACTCCGTTTTTTAGAACATCAAAACAATTGTCTAATTTCGGAATCATGCCATCTGAAATGACGCCTTCTTGAAGCAAGTCTTTATAGGAATTAATATCTATGTTTTTAATTACAGATTCTTTATCATTAAAATCTTTTAAAACGCCATTCAATTCAAAACAATAATAAATGGATGTTTCATAGATTGCACTCATACCCGCTGCAATTGTGCTTGCAATGGTATCAGCATTTGTGTTTAATAATTGTCCTTTTCCATCATGTGTTATAGCACAAAAAACAGGTGTAAAGTCAGCCTGAAGCAATTTATTTATGGAGTTTGATGCGATTTGTTCTACATCACCTACAAATCCGTAATCAATTTCTTTAACAGGTCTTTTATCAGACTGAATACTATTAATGTCTGCACCAGTTAAACCAATAGCATCCTCTTGAAGCGCTTGCAATTTAGCAACTATATTTTTGTTTACTAAACCACCATAAACCATAGTTATAACCTCTAAAGTCTCTGCATCAGTAATTCTTCTACCATCAATCATTTTAGAGGTAATACCTAATTTTGAGGCAATGTGTGTTGCACGTTTTCCTCCTCCATGAACCAATATTTTTTTACCTTTTATATTTGAAAAAATAGAAAGGAAAGTGTTTAAAGCTTGTTCATCTTCAATTATATTTCCACCAATTTTAATTATGGATAATTTAGTTTTAGACATTCTCTAATATTTTTTTCAGCACCAATTGTGCTGCATAGGTTCTGTTGTTTGCCTGTGTTATAACTAAAGAATTCTCCGAATCTAAAACAGCATCTTCTACTACAACATTTCTTCTTACAGGTAAGCAATGCATAAATTTTGCATCACCAATTTTGTCTTTGGTGATAGTCCAATTATCATCAACATCTAAAATTTCTCCATAAGATTCATAAGAACTCCAATTTTTAGCATAAACAAAATCAGCATTTTTAAAAGCTTCTTCTTGGTTGTGATAAATAGGTGTGTCCTTTGTAATTTCTTTGTTCAGATTATACCCTATAGGATTTGCAATAACAAATTCAACATCCATTTTTTGCATAGCTTGTGTAAAACTATTCGCTACTGCATGTGGTAAAGGTTTTATATGAGGTGCCCAACTTAAAACCACTTTTACCTTTTTCTTGTTGGAATTTTCAGATATGGTAATTGCGTCTGTTAAACCTTGTAAAGGATGACCTGTAGCGCTTTCCATACTTATAATAGGCACTGAGGCATGTTTTACAAATGCACTTAAAATTTGTTCAGATTCATCTTTTTGCTTGTCTGTTAAACTTGGAAAAGCTCTTACAGCAATTACATCACAATATTGAGAAACAACAGCAGCAGCTTCTTTTATGTGCTCAGCTGTAGAACCATTCATAACTGTACCATCTTCAAATTCAATGCCCCAAGCATCACCAGAAACATTCATCACTATAGGCTCCATACCTAAATTTAATGCAGCTTTTTGAGTGCTGAGTCTAGTTCTTAAACTTGAATTAAAAAATAATAATCCTAAGGTTTTATTTTTACCAAGTTCGATATTTTGAAGCGGATTTGCTTTTAATTCTTTGGCTTCAGCTATCCAATCATTGATATCTGAAATATCATTTATAGACGTGTAATTTTTCATTATAACTCAGATTTTAAAGCATCAAAAAATGCATCTACATGTTCTTTTTTCAGTGTTAAAGGAGGAAGAATTCTTAGCAAATTAGGATTTTTTGCACTACCAGTAAATACTTGTTGATTGAATATTAGTCTTTTTCTTAAGTCTGCAATAGGTGCATCGAATTCTAAACCTAACATTAAACCACGGCCTTTTATATTTTTAATTTCAGGTATGCTTTTGGCTTTCTCAACAAAGTATTTTGAAATCATTTTTACATTTCCCATCAATTTCTCTTCCTCTATCACTTCTAAAACAGTTGTGCAGGCAACAGAGGCTAGGTGATTTCCACCAAAGGTTGTACCTAATAAACCAAAAGTTGCTTTTATATTTGGGTGAATTAGAATTCCGCCAATAGGAAATCCATTGCCCATTCCTTTTGCAATTGAAATAATATCAGGAGTAACTTTAAATTTTTGGAAAGCGAAGAAATCTCCAGATCTACCAAAACCAGATTGCACTTCATCTGCTATAAAACAGGTGTTGTATTTTTTGCATAGAGCGTCTGCTCCTTCATAAAATTCAGCTGTACTTTGGTCTAAACCACCAACTCCCTGAATAAATTCAATGATTACAGCACAAACATCGTTCTTTTTTAATGCAGTTTCTAAACCTTTTAAATCGCCCAACTCTAAAATTTCTACTTCTTGTTGTGCATTTAAGGGCGCAATAATTTTTTGATTATCTGTAGCTGCAACTGCAGCAGATGTTCTACCATGAAAACCATTTTTAAAGGCAATAACTTTATGTTTCTGATTGTGAAATGAGGCTAATTTTAAAGCGTTTTCGTTGGCTTCTGCACCTGAATTACATAAAAATAACGTATAATCTTTACAGCCAGAAAGTGTAACAATTTTCTTTGCCAAATTAGACTGTAGAGGATTCTGGATAGAATTACTATAAAATCCCATTTTTGAAACTTGATCAGAAATTGCAGCTACATATTTAGGATGTGAATGCCCAATTGATATTACTGCATGACCACCATACAAATCTAAATATTGAGTATTATTCTCATCGTATACAAAAACATCTTTTGCTTTTACTGGGGTAATATCGAACAAAGGGTAAACATTAAATAAACTCATATTTGTTCTTTTTTAATATTGTTAATTTTATTGAAAGATGCAACCATACCTTGAATTAATGAAGAGCTTAAACCTTTATGCTCCATTTCATTTAATCCTTCTATGGTACAACCTTTAGGTGTTGTTACTCTATCAATTTCTTCTTCAGGATGATTGCCATTTGTTATTAATAAATTGGCAGCACCTTCACTGGTAAACATGGCTAATTCTTGTGCTTCTTTGGCATCAAAACCTAGTTGAATGGCAGCTTGAGTTGTAGCACGAATTAAACGCATCCAAAATGCAATTCCACTTGCACAAACTACAGTTGCAGCTTGCATTTGAGATTCTGGTATACTTAAAGAATGGCCTAATCTATTAAAAATAGCTTCTGCAATTGGTATTCTTTTTTCTCCTTGTGTATTGCTACATAAACAGGTCATAGACTTACCAACAGCAATGGCTGTATTTGGCATGGCACGTATTATATATTTATCTGCACCAATTTCTTCTTCAATTTGTGGAATTAAGAAACCTGTTATCGTAGAAATTACAACATGCTTTTCTGTTAAATGAGGTTTAATATCTTTTAGAATATTTTCAAAATGTGCAGGTTGCACTGCAAAAATCAATATATCAGAATTTTTTACTGCAGCTATATTATCTACGGTTAAAAATACGTTTGAATATCCATCAAATTCAGCAAGTCCTTCAATATTTCTTTTGGTTAAGTATAAAGATGTAATTGCATTGTTGGTGATTAAACCTTTGGCAATTGATTTACCTAAATTCCCTGTACCTATAATTGCTATTTTCATTTTTTGTATTTCAGCGTTTTAAAGTTGAAATTTTTCAAAAGTTAAAACTGTTAATAATTAGATACTGAAACAAGTTCAGTATGTAAAGCTTTTGCAAGACTTAAAAATAATTTGCTTTTAATTTTAGACCTGTATCTTCTTGAAAGCCATACATCAAATTCATGTTTTGAATGGCTTGACCAGAAGCTCCTTTTAATAAATTATCTATCATACTAGTGATTAATAATTTATCACCATGTTTTTCCAGTTGAATAAAACAATTGTTGGTGTTAACTACTTGTTTTAAAAATAAATTTTGGTTGGTAACAAATGTAAAGGCAGCATCTTTATAGTATGCTTCATACATTTTTATGGCTTCCTCTAGAGATTTATTAAATTTTGTGTACGTAGTCGCAAAAATTCCTCTTGAGAAATCGCCTCTATTTGGCATAAAATTTATCTCACTTTTAAAATCAGTTTGTAACTGATGAACTGTTTGATTTATTTCGCCTAAATGCTGATGATTAAATGCTTTGTAATGCGAAAAATTATTATCTCTCCAAGTAAAATGCGTAGTTGCAGATAATGATGTTCCTGCACCAGTTGCACCAGTTACAGCATTAATATGAACATCATTTTTTAATAATCCATTAGAAGCTAAAGGTAAAATAGCCAACTGTAAAGCTGTAGCAAAACAACCAGGATTTGCAATGTAATTAGCAGATTGAATTGCTTTTTTGTTTAACTCAGGCAAACCATAAACAAACTCTTTACCCTCAAAACTTTTATCGGCAAGTAATCTAAAATCATTACTTAAATCTATAATTTTTGTATTTCTTGAAAAGCTGTTTTTTTGTAAAAAAGCAGTTGAATTTCCATGTCCTAAGCAGAGAAACAAAACATCTACATCAGCATTTATTTCGCTTGAAAAACTAATTTCTGTAGCTCCTATTAAATCTTGATGAACCTTATACAATTTATTGCCAGCATTAGAAGTACTGAACACAAAATTGATATTTGTTTTTGGGTGATTTAATAATAAACGTATTAATTCACCTGCTGTGTAACCTGCACCACCAATTATACCTACTTCTAACATAATTATGAGTTTACTTGTTGATATATTTTGTTCTGATTACCTAGAATCTTAATAAAACCTTTTGCATCATCTGCAGACCAAGCTTTATTCTCTTCACCATAAGTACTGAATTTACTTGACATTAAATCGTGCTTAGAAACAATACCATCTAACGTAAAGTGATAAGGTTTTAAAGTAACAACTACATTACCAGAAACCATTTTTTGAGAACTTTGCAAAAAGGCTTCAGTATCTCTCATTACAGGATCTAAATATTGTCCTTCATGCAAGTGCATTCCGTAAAAACTAGACAGATATTCCTTATGTTGTAATTGCCATTTGGTAAGCGTGTGTTTCTCTAATAAATGATGAGCTTTTACCACAATTAGTGCAGCAGCTGCCTCAAAACCAACTCTACCTTTAGTACCAACAATTGTATCTCCAACATGAATATCTCTACCAATTGCATATTTAGCAGCAATTTCATTCAACTTTTCGATATTAACCTCAGGAGCATTTTCTTGATTATTTAAAGCAACAAATTCTCCATTTTTAAAAGTCAATGTAACTTTTTCTTCTCCTTCTTTTTCCAATTGAGAAGGATAAGCCTCACTAGGTAATGGTTTTTCTGATTCTAAAGTTTCTACACCACCAACACTAGTTCCCCAAAGACCTTTGTTTACAGAGTATTTCGATTTCTCCCAATTCATATCTATGCCTTCAGTTTTTAGATAATCAATTTCTTCTTGTCTAGATAATTTTTGATCTCTGATTGGTGTAATAATTTTAATTCCTGGAGCAAGCGTTTGAAAAATCATATCAAAACGAACTTGGTCATTTCCTGCACCTGTACTTCCATGAGCAATATATTCTGCATTTATACTTTTAGCATATTCAATGATTTCTATAGCTTGTATAATTCTTTCAGCACTCACAGAAAGTGGGTAAGTAGCATTTTTTAATACATTACCAAAAATTAAATATTTTACAACCTTATTATAAAAGGTAGCTACAGCATCTATATTTTTATAAGTAGTAACACCCATTTTATAAGCATTACGCTCTATATTTTTAACTTCATTTTCAGTAAAACCACCTGTATTTACACTTACTGCATGTACTTCGAATTCTTTCGATAAACTTACAGCACAATAAGAAGTGTCTAAACCACCACTGTAAGCAATAACTAATTTTTTCATTTTTTATCTTTTTTTAGAAACAGATTTTGTTTCATTGATTTTAATCTTTTAAATACGTTTTCTTTAACCTCTTTTGATTCAGATTCATCTTGATTTTTAGGATCAAAAAGCATTCCTGTACACAAACACATTTTTCTTTCTGTTCTTGTTAAAATATCGAAGTTCTTGCAGGTTTGGCAACCATTCCAAAAGGTTTGATCATCTGTTAATTCAGAAAAGGTTACTGGTTTGTAACCTAAATCGCTATTTAATTTCATAACAGCTAGACCAGTTGTTATACTAAATACTTTTGCATCTGGAAACTTGGTTCTAGAATGTTTAAAAATGACTTCTTTAATCTGTTTTGCTAAACCAATATTTCTATAATTAGGATGAACAATTAAACCAGAATTGGCTACAAATTTTCCATGACCCCATTGTTCTATGTAACAAAAGCCAGCAAAATTATCGCCATCTAAAGCGATAACAGCATTGCCATTTTCCATTTTTTTAGCAACATATTCAGGTTTTCTTTTAGCAATACCTGTACCTCTAACTTTAGCAGCTTCAGCTATAGTTTCGCAGATGATGTTGGCATAAATAATATGCGATTTATTTGCAATAACAATTTGCATTGTATTGATTTGTTAAGATTTGAATTATTTTGTAAAGTTTTGAAGTGTGGAATTGGACGCACCTAATTCCTAAGAATTATTAAACACCCAAAGGGCGCTCAGAGAAAGAGCGACGCACAAAAGCAATTTTACTACTAGGAGTAAAATTAAAAATTGCTGATATGTAATGTTGTTTAATCAAAATATATAATAATATTATGTGACAAATGTATTTATTTTTTATTATGCTTGGTAACTATTAATCATTTTTTTAAAATTTTTATCAAATTAGAAAAAAACGACATAGGTTTTTTTGAAATCCATAATAGAACTTGCAAATCTCTAACTAAATTATAAGTGCTTGATAGTGGACGATATATAAAATTACAATTCAGCCTAAAAAAAATACAGTTCAGTAATCTTTAGTTTTAAAAACTGTAGTTCAGTTGCATATTTGTACCATAATTAATCTAAAAAACTAAAAATTATGAAACTTGTAGTATCACTTTTATTCGCAACTGTAATGTTTATTTCAACTACAATTACAGCTCAAACAAAAACAATTACAGTAACTATAGAAAATATTTCTTCAGATGAAGGTAAAGTTGGTTTTGCATTATACAATAAAGACAATTTTATGAAAGAGCCAGTACAAGCTAAAAACGGCAAGATTGTTAATGGTAAAACAGAAATTGATTTTGAAAACATTACACCTGGAGAATATGCAGTTATTTGTTACCATGATAAAAATAATAATGACAAAATGGATTTTTCAGAATACAGAATGCCATTAGAAGATTATGGAGTTTCTAATAACAATATGAGTTTTGGACCACCAAATTATGAAAACGCTAAGTTTGTAGTTGCTGATAAAAATGTATCTTTAATTATAAAATTTTAGTAAAAATAAATGCCAAGTATGAATACAAATAGCAGAATAGTAAGAAGCAATATAAAAGAAGGTGTTTCTGTAAGTTTAAAAATTACCATCATTTTTGCAGTAGTTTTTACTTTAATCAACCAAAATTTTAGCATATTAAATATTGCTTACACCTTTTTGATTTCTGCTATGTATTCTTTTGGGTTAGGTTTTGCACAAGGTGTAATTAATCACGCTCTTAGTAAAAAATGGTCTTGGGTAGAGGATACAAATGCCAGAGTTTGGGCAGGTATAGTTTCTACTATACTATATACAATTCCTGTAGTTCTTTTAATAGATTATGTGAACTTCATCATTATCAATAAAAATAATCCCGATAATTTTTTTAGTGGCAATTATTTATTGATGCACATTTTCTACATCATTTTATCCTTTGGAGTATCAGCATTTTTGCATGCTAGAGGATTTATGATTGCATGGAAAAAATCGGTAAAACAAGAAAGTACCAAACAACAAATTGTAGCCAAAACAGAAACTGCAAAGTTTGAGTCACTAAAAAATCAATTAGATCCACATTTTTTATTTAATAGTTTAAATGTATTAACCAGTTTAATTGGCGAGAATCCATATCAAGCAGAAAAATTTACCACAAAACTATCTAAGGTTTATAGATATGTTTTAGAGCAAAGAAATAAAGATTTAGTACCAATTTCTGAAGAACTGAAGTTTGCTAAAACCTATATGCAATTGCTAGAAATGAGATTTGAAGAGGCTGTGAAGTTTAATATTCCAGAAGATGTTAAAGATCCTGCATTAAAGATTGTGCCTTTATCATTACAACTATTGTTAGAGAATGCAGTAAAGCACAATGTGGTTTCACCTTCTAAACCATTAACGATAACTATATATCAAGAAGGTAGTTTTTTAATTATAGAAAATAACATTAACCCAAAAGAAGCAATTGGTAAAAGCACCAAAGTAGGCTTACAGAATATTGCAGATAGGTATGGTTTATTAACCAAACAAGGGGTTAGAATAGAAAATAACAATAAAACATTTAAGGTGAGTTTACCTCTCTTATATAAAATGAACGAAATTATGTTTACAGAAGATTTAGAAAATAGCAAATACGTAAAAGCAGTAGAAAGAGTAGAAAAATTAAAAGAATTTTATCAAAATTTGGCTTCATACTGTTTAGTAATACCATTTTTAATATTTATCAATTTAAGATTCTCACCAGGTTTTTACTGGTTTTGGTTTCCAGCTTTTGGATGGGGAATAGGCTTATTATTCCACTTCTTAGAAGTAAATAACTATAATATTTTCTTAGGAAGAAATTGGGAAGAAAGAAAGATTAAAGAAATGATGGATAAAGAGAATCAACAAAAAAGATTAAGATAATGAAAAGAGAATACACACAAGAACAAAAGTATATTTTGGCTCGTAAACGTATAGAAAAAATAGGTAAATTCTATAAGCATTTAGCGGTTTATCTTATTGTAAACACATTTTTATCGGCAATATTTATAGTTGGTGATATGAATGATGGGGATACATTTAGCCAAGCATTTTACAATTATCATAATTACAAAATTTGGTTTTATTGGGGAATTGGTATTGCCTTTCAAGCAATTAATACTTTTGGCATTAGCTTGTTGTTCAACAAAGAATGGGAGCAAAGAAAAGTACAGCAATATTTAGATGAACAAAATAAAAACTTTTAACATGAATATCGAATCAAACAACCATAAGCTTAGACTAAAGGCAGCAAAAAGAGTAGAGGAGATTAAAGGTTTCTACACGCATTTAGTGGCTACATTTATTATTCCGCCTTTTTTAGTGTTTATCAATTTACAAACAGCACCTCAATTTCACTGGTTTTGGATTGCAATAGCAGCTTGGTTTGTAGGCTTAATTATACATTGGTTTTATGTATTTGGTTCTGCAAAATTTTTAGATGAATGGGAAGCTAAGAAACTAAATGAAGTTTTGGAAGATCATGAAGATAAATCAGAATTTATTCAAGAACAGTATTATTTAAAAACCAAAAAGAAGGTCAATGAAATAAAAGGTTTTTATGTACATTTTGGAGTTTCTATTCTTGCAGTATTTATTATAGTGCTAGTTAATTTACAATTTGTGCCCGATTTTTATTTCTTTTGGTATGCTGTTGCTGGTATTTGTATTGCCTTATTCTTTCATTGGTTTGGTGTATTTGGATTTGATAAATTAGGTTTTGGTAAAAACTGGGAAGAAAAAAAGATTCAAGAATTTATAAATAAAAAGAGTTAAGAATTATGGACAATAAATTTATACAAGAGCAAAACTACATGAGAGCTAAAAAACGAGTTAAAGCCATTAAAGGGTTTTATATTCATGCTATAGTCTATGTACTTGTAAATATATTTTTAAGTGGCATAATTATTTTCGGTCTAATGCAAAGTAATTATTCAATAACAGATGCATTTTCTAATTTTGGTGTATATTCAACTTGGATTTTCTGGGGAATTGGAATCTTCTTTCATTGGATGGGAGTTTTCGGTTTTAAATCTTTAGGTTTTGATAAAAACTGGGAAGAAAAAAAAATACAAGCTTATTTAGAAAAAGAAGAAGAAAAAAGAAGATTTTAGCATTAAAAGTATGAACGTATTAATTATAGAAGATGAAAAGCCTGCAGCAAGAAGATTAAGTAGAATGCTTGCAGAACTAGGTATAGAAGTACAACAAATGTTACATTCTGTAGAAGAATCTTTAAATTGGCTGCAGAACAATGAACATCCAAAATTAATATTTTTAGACATTCAATTATCTGATGGTTTATCTTTCGAAATTTTTGAAGAAACAGAGGTAAAATCTGCTATAATCTTTACAACAGCATATGATGAGTATGCTCTAAAAGCCTTTAAACTAAATAGTATAGATTATCTTTTAAAGCCTATAGATGATGATGAGTTGGCTGCAGCAGTAGAGCAGTTTAAAAAACAACAGCCAAAACAAACTGATGTACAAGTAAATCTAGATGATATACGAAAGCTTTTGGTAAATCCTGTTGATAGAAAATTTAAAAAAAGACTTTCAATTAAAGTTGGCCAACATATAAAGATTATTCATATTGATGAGATTGAATGCTTTTACAGCGAAAATAAATCGACCTATATTCATACTTCAGAAAACCGAAATTACTTGTTAGACAACTCTTTAGAAAACTGGCAAGAACAATTAGATCCAGAACAATTTTTTAGGGTAAATAGAACGTTTATTATTCATATAAACGCAATAAAAGATATTGTTGCTTATTCAAATTCACGTTTAAAACTAATTCTACACTCTTATAATGAGCAAGAAATAATTGTAAGTAGAGAGCGTGTAAAAGATTTTAAAAATTGGATTGACTAACCTTTCAATTTGAGTTCTTAAGTTTTAATTACTATTTTTTTAGGAAATAAATAATCTAAAATAATATTCAAAACAGTAAATTAAATACGAATCCACCTCAATAACTTTATCTATATTTGAGTATATTTTAATAGAAGTATAGATACTATTTTGAGAACAAGTTTAATCATCGTAAAATACTACCGAATTTTTGCCATTTTTGGATTTTTATCGATGGCGATTTTTAGAATTCCATTATTTTTTAATAAAAACATCCAATTTTATAAATTAATGGGTACTGGTAAAAATGGCACCTTTGATAAAATTCCAGATTTATCTCAATGGGCTATTTTAGTAACTTACGAAGGTGATTTAAATTTAAAATCCCAATTTGGAAGCTTCATTTTAAAATGGTTTGATTTATTCTGTAAAAGGCAAACCATCTATTTCTTAAAACCAATTGAAGGTCATGGTTTATGGGATAAGAAAAAGGTTTTTGGCAATTTACCAGCAACTACAGATTATGAAGGTGAAATAGCTGTGTTAACTAGAGCCTCAATTCGCCTAAACAAATTACGTTATTTTTGGAAAAATGTAGCTCCAATTGCATCGCAAATGGCTACTGCAGAAGGATTTGTAAATTCTTACGGAGTTGGTGAGATTCCTTGGATAAAGCAAGCAACTTTTAGTGTTTGGGAATCAAAAACAATGATGAAAAATTTTGCTTACAGAATGCCACAACATAAAGCTGTTATCAAAAAAACTAGAAAACAAAAATGGTATAGTGAAGATATGTTTACACGTTTTACGATCCTGCAAAAACTTGAAAAATAATATGTTGATTTTCTCTTATGGCAAATGCTTTCTCTTTTTCGATTTCATTTATTAAGCTGTTAATTATTATGAGATTTTTAATTAAAAATTAAGGTTTAGTATTGTTTTGTTTCATACTTTTACGTAAACATTAAACAAATGAAGAAAGTAGCTGTTATAGGCAGTGGAATAGGTGGTTTAGCAACTTCTATTCGATTGGCTTTAAAGAATTATGATGTTTCTGTTTTTGAAGCAAATTCCTACTTTGGAGGAAAACTATCTTCAATTGAAAAAGAGGGTTTTACTTTTGATGCTGGGCCTTCACTTTTTACAGCTCCAGAAAATATAGAAGAACTATTTAGTCTGGCCAAAAAAGACATTTCTAGCTATTTTACCTATCGAGATTTAGATGAAAGTTGTCGTTATTTTTTTGCAAACGGAAAAAAAATAGTAGCAAAGAAAAGCATTGAAGTATTTGCTGATGAAGCAGAAAAAGTTTTTGGAGAACCAGCAGAAAACACTGTAAAGTATCTTCAAAACAGTAAAAAAGCCTATCAAAATATAGGAGAACTTTTTTTAGATTTTCCTTTAGATTTAAGCTTAATTACCAAAAGTGAAACTTACAAAGCGTTGTTTAGTGTTAAGTTTCCATACATTGCTAAGTCACTAAATAGTTATAACGAATCAAGTTTTAAAACGCCAGAAATGATTCAGCTTTTTAATCGATTTGCAACTTATAATGGCAGTAATCCTTATAAAGCGCCTGCAATGTTAAGTATGATTTCAAGTTTAGAGCAAAGCCAAGGAACTTTTTATCCAGATGGAGGAATGATAAGCATTACCAAAGCTTTAGTGCAACTTGCAAAAGATATTGGTGTTAAATTTCACCTAGAGAGTAAAGTTGAAAAAATTGAAACTTTAAAAGAAACAGTAACAGGTGTTTATGTAAATGGGAAAAAGCATGAAGCTGATATCGTAGTAAGTAATATGGATATTTATTACACCTATAAAAATTTACTTTCTGATAAAAAGTTTGCTGATAAGGTTTTGAAACAAGAAAGAAGTAGTAGTGCTTTTATATTTTATTGGGGAATTGACACTATTTTTTCAGAATTAGGTTTGCACAATATCTTTTTTAGTGAAGATTATAAAAAAGAGTTTCAACAAATATTTGAAGAATCAATTTTACCTGATGAACCAACCATTTATGTAAATGTAACTTCTAAATTTGACAAAAGTCATGCTCCAAATAACAGTGAAAACTGGTTTGTAATGGTAAATGCTCCTGCACACAAAGAGCATAACTGGGAAGAACAGAAAGAAAAAGTTAAAAAGTTTATTATTAAACAAATAAATAAACAATTAAATACTAATCTTGAAAATCATATTGTTGTAGAAGAGACATTATCTCCGTTAAACATTCAAGAAAAAACGGCAAGCTTTATGGGCTCTTTATATGGAACAAGTAGTAACAGTAAAATGGCTGCTTTTTTCAGGCAACAAAATAGAAGTAAGCATTATAAAAATTTATATTTCTGTGGAGGAAGTGTTCATCCAGGAGGAGGAATTCCTTTGTGTTTTAAAAGTGCAAAATTAGTAGCAGATGACATTGAATAAATTAACCTTACATAAATATAAATTAGCCATAGGAATAACTTTATTATTTCATGTGAGTGCCATTATTGGTTTGCTTTTTACTGATTACGATGATTTTTTTATTGATAACACACCATTAAATTTAATTGTTTCCTTGGTATTGTTGATTTATACGCATCAAAAAATTAATAAATCACTTTGGCTCTTTTTTATAGCCTGTATTTTTGCAGGACTCACATATGAAATTATTGGTATCAATACAGGTTTTCTTTTTGGAGATTATGAATATTCAAGTGTTATGGGATATAAAATTTGGGGTGTTCCTATTTTATTGGGTAATTTATGGTTTATCACTATGTATACTGTTGGTAGTTTAACTTTTCAAACCTATACTTGGCTTAAGATTAAATATAACTTGGCAATTTCTAAGGGTTTAGAGCTTCATGTATTGGCGATAGCTGGAGCCTTTGCAGCAGTATTTTTAGATTTATTTTTAGAACCTGTTGCAATCAAATTAAATTTCTGGCAATGGTATCCTCTTGGAGAAATTCCAATTTATAACTACGTATGTTGGTTTTTTGGAAGTTTAATTTTACAGTATTTATTCGTAAATTTGAGTTTTAATAAACAGAATAAATTTGCTGTTTATTTATATGTAATTCAACTTATATTTTTCATAACTATTAGTTTATTTTATAAATGATTTTTCTTTATATCTTATCAATTACTTTAATAACATTCGTTATAATGGAGGGTGTAACTTGGGTAATGCACAAATATGTGATGCACGGATTTTTATGGTATTTGCATGAAGATCATCACAAACCAAATGCGCATTTTTTCGAAAAAAATGATGCATTCTTTTTAATCTTTGCTATTCCTAGTTGGTTATGTATAATGTTTGGTTTGCAAGATAAAGTGTTCTGGCTTGCAGGTATTGGTTTTGGTATTGCACTTTATGGCTTTGCTTATTTTCTAGTGCATGATGTTATTATTCATCAACGTTTTAAATGGTTTTCTAGAGGTAATAATACCTATGTAAAAGCTATAAAATGGGCGCATAAAATGCATCATAAGCATTTAGGAAAAGAGAAAGGCGAAAGTTTTGGTTTATTACTTGTTGCTAAAAAATACTGGGATAAGGTGCAAAAAGACAAAGCGATTAGAAAACAAAGACGCTAGTTATTATTTACTACTCTTTTTAAATTAATGTTGATTTAAATATTTATATTTTGATATAAACAAATATTTCACAAAAGCCTTAAATTATTTCCCACTTCTTAAACTTTACTTATTTTTATCAAAATTTATTTTGATGAGTCAAAAAGAATCGTTTTTTGAATACATAAATGAGGGCTACAAAACCAAAGGTGATTTTATAGCACTTGGTGCTGCAATGTTGGGTGAAGAAACTGTTACAAATGCTATTGTAAAAGTACCACTTAAAACATTAAATAGGCATGGTTTAATTGCTGGTGCAACAGGTACTGGTAAAACAAAAACCTTACAAGTTTTAGCCGAGAATTTATCAGAAAAAGGTATTCCTGTATTATTAATGGATATTAAAGGTGATCTTTCAGGTTTGGCCAAAGCAAGTCCTGGACATCCAAAAATTGATGAACGTCATCAGAAAATTGGTTTTCCTTTTGAAGCCAAAAAGTTTCCAATAGAAGTTTTATCAATTTCAGAACAAAATGGTACTAAAATGCGTGCTACCATTTCTGAATTTGGACCTGTACTATTATCTAGAATTTTAGATTTAACAGAAACACAAAGCGGAATTGTTGCTATTATTTTTAAATACTGTGATGATCATAAATTACCACTTTTAGACATTAAAGATTTTAAGAAAGTATTGCAATTTGTAACGCAAGAAGGTAAAGAAGCTATACAAGCTGAATATGGTAGAATTTCGACTTCTTCTACAGGAGCAATTTTGCGTAAAATTATTGAGATAGAGCAACAAGGAGGAGACTTGTTTTTTGGAGAAAAATCTTTTGAAGTAGAAGATTTAATTAGAATAGATGATGATGGTAGAGGAGTTATTTCTGTTTTAAGATTAACAGATATACAAGATAAGCCAAAACTGTTTTCTACTTTTATGTTACAGTTATTGGCTGAAGTTTATGAAACTTTTCCTGAACAAGGTGATTCTGGCAGACCAGAATTAGTGATATTTATAGACGAAGCTCATTTGGTTTTTGAAGAAGCTTCTAAAGCCTTATTAAATCAAATTGAAAGTATTGTAAAGTTAATTCGTTCTAAAGGAATTGGATTGTACTTTGTAACACAAAATCCTAAAGATGTACCAGAAGATATTTTAGCTCAATTGGGTTTAAAAATTCAGCATGCTTTAAGAGCTTTTACAGCAAAAGATAGAAAAGCAATTAAATTAGCTGCAGAGAATTATCCGACTTCAGAATATTATGATACCAAAGAAGTTTTAACCCAATTAGGTATTGGTGAAGCGTTTGTTTCTGTTTTAAACGAAAAAGGTATTCCTACACCATTAGCGAGAACCATGTTACGTGCTCCTATGAGTAGAATGGATATTTTAACTGATCAAGAATTGAATCAGGTTATCAATAATTCTAGGTTAATTCATAAATACAATAATGAATTAGATAGAGAGAGTGCCTACGAGCTGTTAAATCAGAAAATAAAAGATATTAATGAAGCTGAACAAAAAGCTATTGAAGATGCTGAAAGACAGAAAGAAATTGAACGTTTAGCCAAACAAAAAGCAAGAGAAGAAAATTACAGAAGAGGCTCTAGACGAAGAAGTACAAGACAAGATCCTTTAGTAAAAGTGCTAACAAGCGCAACATTTATTAGAGCAGTTTTCGGAATTTTAAAAAAAGTAATTAAATAACAAATCAAGAATATTAGCGTTAACGTTAATAAAAACCAAATAGAATGATCAAAAGAAGTTTTTTATCCCTAGTACTATTTTCATTATGTATAGTAAGTTGTACCAACAACGATAAATTTAGAATAGCCAAAGGCACAGTTGGTGAAATTACTACAACAACTACTGTATCTGATTTAGATGAAATTTTTAAAAACGATTCTATCGTTAAAAACTTAAGTGAAGGTGCTTTAGGAGATAACTATTTTCAAGATGATGACACCTATTTAATATATGAAAAAGGAGGTAAGCATTTGTTAACTATTGTTCCAAAAGAGCAATTAGATAGCACTTCTACTATTAAAAGTATCGAAATTCATGATTCTCGTTACAAAACAAAATCTGGAATTAATTTAAATTCTACATTTTCTGAAATTAATGCAAATTATGCTGCAAGACCAGAAACTACGTTACAATCTGTAACTTTATTTCTAGACGAATTAAATGCAACAATTGCTATTGATAAAGAAGAATTAGGATTAAGAGATTTTGGCATGAATCAAAAAGTTTCTTTAGAGCAAATTCCTGATTTAGCAAAAATTAAGCTATTTATAATTTGGTTTCAATAACTGTTCTAATTTATTCTGAGTATTGATGAAAAAATATAAAATTCAAAAAAGTCCTTTTGTTGTGCCAACAACTGATGGTAAATTAATTGAAGAACATTTTGGTAATGCCACTACAAAACAATCAGATATAAGTATTGCACATATGGTGGCTCCTCCAAATTGGAAAGAACCTTTTCAAACACCACAATTTGATGAATATACCTACATCATTAAAGGTAAAAAGCAATTTATTATAGAGGATGAGAAAATAGTTTTAAGTGCAGGAGAGTCTATTAAGATTGAGAAAAATGTGCGTGTACAATATTCAAATCCTTTTCAAGAGGAATGCGAGTATATAGCGATTTGTACTCCTGCTTTTTCTATGGATTTAGTAAATAGAGAAGAGGAGTAGCATTCCTATTTTTAAATGCATTAATTTTATATCGGATTTTTACATTTTATAGTTCAATAAATTTCTAAATTGCCATAAAATTACGCTACTATGAATGATGTTATCGCACCAAAAATTATTAGACAGGTATTTGTTTTATTACTTATAATATTTTTTGCAGTCTTAATATTTACAGAGTTAATTCCTTATTTATCAGGTGTGTTAGGTGCAATTACCATTTATGTGCTTCTTAGAAAATGGATGGTTATTTTGATTAATAAAAATTGGAATGCAGATGTTGCAGCAATTTTACTAATGTTTCTCTCTTTTATTTGCATTCTTTTACCAGTAACTGGTATTATTTTTATGTTGGGCGAAAAAATTGGTGAAGCTGTAGAAAATTCAGAAGAAATAGCTAGAGTAGTTCAAAACAAAATAAGAACTATAGAAAGCGAATATGGTTATGATTTAAGTTCTAGAATAAATACAGAAGAAATTTCTACATGGATTTCAAGTAACTTGGAAACCTTTGCTGGTAGTACCTTTAATATTTTTATTGGTATTGGTTTAATGTACTTTATTCTTTATTATATGTTAACTAATAGACGTAGACTTAAAGATTCGCTGTATGAATATATACCTATTAGTAATAAAAATTTAAAAATTATTGGAGCAGAATCTCAAGCCATGGTTCGTTCTAATGCCATTGGAATACCTTTAGTAGCAATAGCGCAAGGAATTATTGCCTTAATTGGATTTTTGATTTTTGGTATTAGAGATCCGTTTTTCTGGTTTATTATAGTAACTATTGGTTCTATGATTCCTTTTGTAGGTACTTTAATTGGAATTTTACCTGTTTTTATATTAAGTATGTCTTATGGTAATACCGTTGGTGCTTGGGGAATCTTAATTTATGGTTTGGTTGTGGTAGGTTCTACAGATAATATTATTCGCTTATTTTTACTTAAAAAACTAGATAACGTTCATCCTTTAATAACCTTAATTGGGGTAATCGTTGGTGTACCTTTATTTGGTTTTATTGGTTTGATTTTTGGACCGTTATTAATAAGTTTATTCTTAGTAGTTGTAAGAATTTATAAAAAAGAATTTGGTGCTTTAATTGAAGAAAAAAAGGTATTATAAATTAAAACTTCATCGCTAATTTAAAATTTAACACTCTACCTGTCATAAAATTAGGGATTCCAAATTGAGTTTTTGTATAAACATCTCTAACCCAAGTATTGGTAATAGCATTCTGGATATCGAACATATTAAAAAGTTCTAAACCAGCACTTAATTCTTTGAAATTAGATAGCCAGCCTGAGCTATATTGTTTATTTGCATCTACAAAAATATAAGATACACCCAAATCTGCACGCCTATAATCTCTTAATCGCTCTTGAAAATTATAAGGATCTGAATAGGAAGGTGAACCACCAGGAACTCCAGTATTATAAACCAGATTTAAATACGCTTTTAAATCAGGTAAATTAGGTACATAATCTTGAAATAGAATTCCAAATTTTACTCTTTGATCAGATGGCCTAGCAATATAACCTCGATCATTAATATTTTCTTCAGTTTTTAAATAGCCTAAACTCACCCAACTTTCACTACCAGGAACAAATTCACCATTCAAACGTAAATCAACTCCATATGCATAAGCTTTAGTAACGTTATCTGCTCTATATCTAATTCTAACATTATCTAAGGTGTACGAATTAACATCTGTTAAATTCTTATAATAAGCCTCAGAAGTAAGCTTAAATGGTCTATTCCAGAGATTAAAACTATAATCCATTCCTGTAACCAAATGATAAGACTTTTGCGCTTCTACATTTATGTTGATATCTCCATTAAAATCCCTTAATTCTCTATATGAAGGTGGTTGTGCATACAAACCTCCCGAAATTCTAAAAAGCATGTCTTTATCCCAGTTTGGTTTAATTGCAAACTGAGCACGTGGACTTACTATTATTTTATTTTCAGATTTAGAACCATTTCCTGTAACTGTCCATGAATGCGCTCTAACTCCTAAATTGTAAAATACTTCGTGATCGTTCCAAAAAGAACGCTGATTAAATTGAGCAAAACCGGTAATTCTATTTATTTGTACGTTGTTGTCTTTTCTAATATTTTGAAAAGGTGTAATCTCACCTTCGAAAGGTTCATAAGGTTGATTGTTAGAAGAGTGAAAAGGAGGTCTAATTGAAAAGCCTAAAGAATCTATTACTTCCCATTCACGAATTCGATCAATAATATCTTCTTTTTGATATTTTACTCCAAAGTTCCACTGTTTTGACCCTTGCTTTATTGTTCCTTTTAGTTCTACGTTGGTTATTAGCGCATCCAAATCGTTTCTTGCATGATTTAATTGAGAACCAATTCCTTGAGAAAATTGAACATCACCAAAATTATCAGAACCAATATTGGCATCTACTTCTCCCAAACTATATTGAGCAGAAATATCAAAATGTTCCTCTTCTTGGGTGTTATATCTAGAGGCAGTTGTCGTTAATGTAAACGAATCATTTACTTTATATTCTGCTGCTAAGGCTCCAAAAAGTGTTAAATATTTATCTTCTTCT
This sequence comes from Polaribacter sp. P097, assembly GCF_036864555.1. Classification (NCBI taxonomy): domain Bacteria; kingdom Pseudomonadati; phylum Bacteroidota; class Flavobacteriia; order Flavobacteriales; family Flavobacteriaceae; genus Polaribacter; species Polaribacter sp. P097. The sequence goes on from NZ_JAZETJ010000002.1 coordinate 483,471, forward strand.
TGGCCTTGATAAAACACAGTTAATTCTAAAGGATTAGCTACAGTTCCAAAACGTGTTCTTCTAGTTAAGGGTTGATAATTGTAATTGTTAAGTGAGAAATTACCTAAAAAGCTGAGTTGAAATTTCTCTGAAAACTCATAAGATAAATAAGTTTGAACATCAGTAAATCTTGGTCTAAAATTCGTTTCTACTTGTTTGCTATTTACAAATAAGCTGTTATCTCTATACCTAACTCCTGTAATTGCGCTTAATTTATTATTTAAAAAGAGTCCTTCAAAAGTTGCACTAGCACCTAAAAGACTTGCATCGATGGCTAAAGCAGTTTCAGTTGGTTTTCTGTAAGTAATATCTAAAACAGATGATAATCGATCTCCATACTTTGCTTGAAAACCTCCTGCAGAGAAATCGATATTTTGCACCATGTTAGAATTTATAAAACTTAAACCTTCTTGCTGGCCAGATCTTATCAAAAAAGGTCTATAGACCTGAATACCATTTACGTAGACTAGATTTTCATCAAAATTACCACCTCTAACATTATATTGCGTACTCAATTCGTTATTGTTGTTTACCCCAGGTAAAGTCATTAACACATTTTCTACACCTGCATTTGGCCCAACAATATTTTTTGCTTTATGGATGTCAATTTTTTTAATTCCTGCTGCTTCTTTCCTGTTATCTTTTACGATAACCTCTTTAAGGTTTTCAGTTTTTGTAAGTAAAATAGGAGAGAAGCGAATTATATTTCTGTTTTTCGCTGTAATCTTTTTTATAAAGGTAGTATAAGAAACATGACTAAAAGTGATGGTTACTTCTTTGTCTAAAGGGATTCTAATGGAATAATTACCATTTTCATCTGTTACAGTTCCTGTATTATTAAATTTTATAGAAACTTTTTCAATACCTTCTTTCTGGCTATTTTTTACCGTACCTTTTACTATGGTTGTTTTTTGGGCATAAAAAAAACTAGGTAGTAAACATAGAATTAAAAAAAGTTGCTTCACAAAGATTAGTTTAGTTGTTTTTTAAAGAACGTTGTAGAAAGCGTATTCGTATTTCCTACATTGTCTTGAACTACAAGTTTAAAGATATGTTTGCTACCAACCAATTTTTTATCACTAAAATTATAAGTCAAAATCTTTTTTTTGTGATTGTATTGCATTAAAATCCATTCACCATCAATAGTAGCTCTCCAGTTTTTAATACCTGAACCAACATCTGTAATTTTTACTTGAATTGTTTTTGAATTGCTAATCCATTGTTGATCTTTAAAATGCAATAAATTTATTTTAGGTTTTTGATTATCAATCATTAAAGTGTAATTACCTAAAGTTTTACTTGTTGTAAAAAATGTACTATCTTTCTTTCTAGTATATTGATATCTTGGATATTTAGGATAAGCCAAACTAGCAATATAAAGCTGTTGTTTCTCAGCTTCATCATAATCAGATACGTCAAAAGTTAATGTAAAATTTTTATCTAAAGGAACTGTTGAGTTATGAACTTGAGCAATACCATCTTCGACTTTAAAGTCTAAATACAAGTCTTCGTAAAAAGAATTCTTTGGAAAAGCGACTGTAACCTTATTTGTAGAAAATTTATTGAACTTTTTAGAAGCAATGAAATAAGCAGTAGAATCTAGTTCTTCATCAAAAATTGCATTTGGCTTTTTTCCAGCAACAGGTATTTTAACAATACTTGTGTTTCCTTTAAAATCTTTTGCAATAATCTCTACAATGTAATTAAAACCTTCTTTTGTGCTTATTCTACCGTTATTTATAAGTTCTTCATAAGTAGATAGTTTGTTAGGTGTAAGCTTATATGTTCGTTGATATTTTCGTTTATAACGCTTGTAATGTGCATAATCTATATGCAGATTAATAAATTTACTTTCAGAAAAGGCAAATGTTTCAACATCATGATAATAATATCGTTTTCCATTTACTTTCATCTCTAAACTATAAATTCCGTTTTTATTTGGCGCACCATTAAATCGATCAAAAACACTAACACCAAATCCAATTAACCCACTTGTAGCTATTCTATCCGCAACATAATTACCCTTTGAAATTTTTTTAATAGGTATTTGAAAACTTTTTCTTTGTTGATTTATTCTAGCATCGGCACTTAAAGAATACCCCTTTATTGCTTGGATTATTGGTGGTATATCATCTTTTACCTTTAAACCAAATAATAGCGGATTTATAATGTTTTCTGTAGCAGTATTTCTAATTTCAAAATGCAAATGAGGGCCACCTGAACCACCTGTATCTCCAGAAATTGCCACTATTTCTCCTTTAGAAACCGGAAATTGATTTTCTTTAAAATATAAATTACCTGTTGCATAATTCTCTTTTTTATATTGTATCGATTTTACGTAGGCATCAATTTCATCATTAAACTTATTTAAGTGCCCATAAACGGTTGTAAACCCATTAGGGTGAGTAATGTATAATGCTTTACCATAACCAAATTGCTGTACTTTAATTCTAGAAACGTAACCATCTGCAGCAGCATAGACGTTTAACCCTTCCTTCCCTTGAGTTTTAATATCTATACCAGCATGAAAGTGATTGCTACGTAACTCTCCAAAAGATCCACCTAAATAAATAGGGATATCTAATGGGTTTCTAAAATAATTTTGAGGATACTCTTTTTGAGCAAAACAAATACTTTGCACTAAAAATAATGCAAAAATTAATAATCTTTTCAAACGACAATATTTTTACGTAAAAATAGCAAAAATGATTGTTTATGTAAAAGGTTAGTTATCATAAGGTTATTAAAAAAGCGATTAAATGTTGTAATATTTAAAACAGAATGCTAACTTTGTAGAGATAGTTTATTCTAAAGTTTAAAATGAGTAACACACTAGAAGCAATTCATTTACTAGAAAAATCGTTGCAAAACCTTCTTTCTAATTATGAATTTTTAAAGAAAGAAAACGAAATCTTGCTTCAAAATAACACTTCATTACAAAAAGAACTTATAGAAAAAGAGCAAGCTTTAAGCGTTCAAAAAAAAGAATTTGAATCTTTAAAAATTGCAAAAACTATTGAAGGCAGTAGTTCAAATACAAAAGATACAAAGCTGAAAATAAATTCATTAATCAAAGAAATTGATAAATGTATAACTCAGCTTCAAGAATAAAGTTCTTTACATTGTGGGTAAATTAAAGATTAATATAGTTATTGCTGGTAGAACATATCCTTTAAGTGTGAATAACACTAAAGAAGAAGAAGGTATGCGTAAAGCAGCAAATGCTATTAATAAACTAATTGCTATGTATGAGCAAAACTATGCTGTGAGCGATAAACAAGATGTTTTAGCCATGTCTGCTTTGCAATTTGCATCTAAATTAGAAATACTATCTTTAAACAAAAACGACACAAATAAAGAAGAAATGCAAAAGTTAAATGAGCTTACCAATTTGGTAAAAACTCATTTAGAATAAGTTCATTAAAATACATTAACAACACACTGCCTACGTTAGTAATTGTTTATTAAACTCAACACTATTCTATTATGAAGGATGAGTCTTAACTACTAAAGCAAGCCACCTTGAGTGGATCCTTGAACAGTTAGTTAGTCCTATACATGTCATTATGGAGTTTAAAAAAAACCAACTAATGTAGGCTTTTTTTATATACAAATTTTAATTATGGAAGGAATAATACTTCCCCTTATTTTGGGAGTTTTAGTAGGAATCGCTTTTGGTTTTATAATATTTAAATCAATTGAGAAATCTAAAGGAAAGAAGATTTTAAATGGCACAAGAAAAGAAGCTAGCTCTATTCTAAAAGAAGCAAAGATTGATGCAGAATCAATTAAAAAAGATAAAATTTTACAGGCAAAAGAAAAGTTCATAGAATTAAAATCTGAACACGAAAAAGTAATTTTATCTAGAGAAAAGAAGATTTCTGATGTAGAAAAGCGAATTAGAGATAGAGAATCTAAAGTAGCTTCTGAACTTGATAAAAATAAAAGGTTAAATCAATCTTTAGAACAAAAAGAAAAAGATTATGATTTTAAGCTAGATTTCTTAGAAAAGAAAGAGAACGAACTTGAAAAAATGCATAAAAGGCATGTAGATATGCTTGAGCAAATTTCTGGTTTATCTGCAGAAGAAGCTAAAAAAGAATTGGTAAGTTCTTTAAAAGATGAAGCAAAAACAGAAGCTATGGCTTTTGTACAAACATCTATTGAAGAAGCAAAGCTTACTGCAGAGCAAGAAGCAAGAAAAGTTGTTTTAGGAACTATACAGAGAGTAGGTGTAGAGCAGGCTGTAGAGAATTGTGTTTCCGTATTTAACCTAGAATCTGATGATGTTAAGGGAAGAATAATTGGTAGAGAAGGTCGTAACATTAGAGCTTTAGAATCTGCTACAGGTGTAGAAATTATAGTAGATGACACTCCAGAAGCAATTATTTTATCTTGTTTTGATCCAGTTCGTAGAGAAATAGCACGTTTGTCTATGCACAAATTAGTAACAGATGGTAGAATTCACCCTGCTAGAATTGAAGAGATTGTAAAGAAAACCGAAAAACAAATTTCTCAAGAAATTATAGAAGTTGGTAAAAGAACGGTAATTGATTTAGGAATTCATGGTTTACATCCAGAATTGGTGAAAGCTGTAGGTAGAATGAAATATCGTTCTTCTTATGGACAAAATTTATTGCAGCACTCTAGAGAAGTTGCAAACTTATGTGGAATTATGGCTGCAGAAATGGGCTTAAATTCTAAGGTTGCAAAACGTGCTGGTTTATTGCATGATATTGGTAAAGTGCCAGATGCTGAAAGTGAATTACCACATGCTTTATTAGGTATGGAATGGGCTGAGAAATATGGAGAAAAGCCAGATGTATGTAATGCAATTGGTGCACACCATGATGAAATTGAAATGAAAAGTTTAATTTCTCCAATAGTACAGGTTTGTGATGCTATTTCTGGTGCAAGACCAGGTGCAAGACGTCAAGTATTAGATTCTTACATTCAGCGTTTAAAAGATTTGGAAGCAATTGCTTTTGGTTTTACAGGAGTTCAGAAGGCTTATGCTATTCAAGCTGGACGTGAATTAAGAGTTATGGTAGAAAGTACTAAAGTAAACGATTCTAAAGCTTCTGAGTTGTCATTTAATATTTCTCAGAAAATACAAAATGACATGACTTATCCAGGTCAGGTTAAAGTAACAGTAATTAGAGAAACTAGAGCTGTGAATGTAGCGAAATAGAATCTAAAAATTTATTGATATTAAAAATCCCACTTTTGTGGGATTTTTTATTTTCTAGGATGGTAAGTTTCCACAACTTCTTTTAAATAACTATTATCCAAATGTACATAAACCTCAGTAGTAGTTATACTTTCATGTCCTAACATTTGCTGAATTGCTCTTAAATCTGCTCCGTTTTTTAATAAATGGGTTGCAAATGAATGTCTTAGTGTATGTGGACTTATTTTCTTATTCAATTCAATTTTAATGGCCAAGTCTTTAAGAATGGTAAAAATCATTTGTCTGGTTAAACCTTTGCCTCTTCTATTTAAAAACAAAGTATCTTCAAAGGATTTAACGGATTTTACCTGATTTCTAATTTGATGAATATAAGTAGTAATGTATTTCTGTGCATTATAATGAATGGGTACAAAACGCTCTTTGTTTCCTTTTCCAGTTACTTTAATAAAGCCTTCGTCAAAAAAAAGATCAGATATTTTAAGTGTAATTAATTCACTTACGCGCAAACCACAACTGTACATAGTTTCTAGAATTGTTCTATTTCTTTCTCCTTGAGGATGACTTAGATCTATAGATTGAATCAGCGCATTTATTTCATCTTCAGAAAGTGTGTCTGGTAACTTTCTACCAATTTTGGGTGCTTCTATTAAATCTGTAGGGTTTGTTTCTCTAAAGTCTTCGAAAACCAAATAGTCAAAAAAACTGCGCAAACCAGAAATAATTCTTGCTTGGCTTCTAGGATTTACCTCTTTTGCAACCTCATAAATGAACTGTTGCACAATTTCTTTATCGATTTTTATAGGTGATATTTCAACATCATTTGCATTTAAAAATTGGGTTAGTTTATTTAAATCTCTAGTATAACTATCTATGGTGTTTTGAGATAAACCTCTTTCAATTTTTAAAAATAATTGATAATCGTTGATGGCGTTTTTCCAATTCATTAAATACTAATATAAAAAAAACCATCCAAAATTGGATGGTTTATAATTTAAAGTAAATATGTATTACAATGTTTCTGAATAACTACCATTTTTAGGCTGTAAATCACCAGTAATAATCATAATTAAATCTATAATATACCAAATACCTAATCCACCTAAGGTTATTAGTTTTAAAACACCTAAAAGGGTATAACCAAGGTAAAATCTATCAATACCTAAACCTCCTAAAAAGATAGATAGTAATAAAGCTGTTGTTTGACTTTTGCCTGAACTTGCTGCTGAAGAAAATGTAGTAACTTCTGATTTTTCTACCTTATCTCCTTTTACAACTTCTACAGTTTTTGTTTTCTTCTTTACAGGAAAAGAAGCTTCTGCATTAAAAGAGAATGCTAAAAAGGCAACTAGGAATGCATAAATAGTTAATGATTTTTTCATAATAACAAATATAATTTTAGTTAATTTGTTCTAAAGTTAACTAAAAAATATCTATGAAATTTAATTTTTGCTTATTAATTTGTTTGGTCGCTATTTTTAGTTTTAACGCTCAAGATCTTAAAAAATTCGATTATGAGTTACTTGGAGCAATTGTATTAGATGAAAATCAACTTATATCTTATAAAATTCAATTTAACTTAGAAAAGAATAATTTTATTCAAGGTTATTCTATTACAGACATTGATGGTGAAGATGAAACCAAATCTTATATAAGAGGTTACTACAATAAAAAGACAAATAAAATTCAGTTTAAAGAAAGTGATATTCTATATACCAAATCTAAATTTTTACCAGAGGAATTCTGCTTTGTAAGTTTTGAAGGAGATTTTAAAGGCGATTCGAATAAAAAGTTGTTAGATGGTAATTTTGTTGGTATTTACGATGATAAAGATACCTGTGCTACTGGTAAGATTAAATTAGTAGGTAAAAAATTCATTAAAAAGAAAGTTAAAAAGGTTTATAAAAAAATTAAGAAGGTAAAAAGAGTAGATAGTATTGTTAAAGACAACTTGAAGCCAGAGAATTATCTTAAAAAGTTTAGTGAAACTAAAATTAATTCTGGAGAAAAAGTTTCTGTATTTGTTTATTCTAGCAAAATAAAAATTGATGTTTGGGATTATGGAATTGAGGATGGTGATATAATTACCATATTACAAAATGATAAACCAGTTATAGAGAATATTAAAGTTTCAAGACGCAAACAGTCTTTTGTGTTAAACTTAAACGAAAAGGTAAATACCTTTAAAATTATTACTGTTGATGCAGGTAAGTTAGAAACCAATACTACTAAATTAAAACTGTTCGATTTTCGAAGAGAGTATGAGGTAGTTGCCAATTTAAAGAAAGGTGAAGCAGCAATATTAAACATTGTAAAACTTACTGTAAAGCCTAAGAAAAATAATAAATAACTCAAATTAATTCTCTTTTTACTGAATTGATATCGTTCTTAAAAATAGTGAATGAGTTAAATTGAAAATGCTATTATTTCTAGTTTCGTATTATAATTTAAAATTAAGAAATATGAAAAAAGTAATTTTAGTATGTGCTTTAGTTTTAAGCAGTTTAGCAGCAAGCGCTCAATTTACAGTAAGCGTTAATGGAGGTTTACCAGTTGGCGATTTAGAAGATGCAAGTTCTTTTGCATTAAGTGGAGATTTAGGTTACTCTTTTGCTACAGATAGCAATTTAATGTTAGGAGTTTCAGCTGGATTCATTAATTATTTTGGTGAAGAGTATGAGTTTTTAGGTACAACAGTAGAGGCAGAATCAATTCAATTTTTACCAGTAGCTGGTTCATTACATTATAGAATTTCTAATAATTTCTCTGCAGGATCTAAAATTGGTTATGCATTTGGAATTAATGATGGTAATGATGGTGGATTTTACTACAAACCAATGTTAAGTTACATGGTTGGTGATGCTACTAGTTTATCACTATTCTTTGAAGGTATTAGTGATGATGGTGCAAATGCAAATAATGTAGGATTAGGATTTACGTTTGCGTTATAATATAATATCAACAATAAATTTATAGGAGGCTTTTAGCCTCCTTTTTTTATGTAAATAATTGTATTTTTGAAGTTATGAAGATTATCATTATTAACGGACCAAACCTAAATCTATTAGGTAAACGTGAACCAGAAATTTATGGTTCGCAAACTTTTAAAGAGTACTACAGAACTTTACAAATGAAGTTTGATACTGTAGAGCTTAGCTATTTTCAATCGAATATAGAAGGTGAAATTATAGATAAGTTGCACGAAGTTGGTTTTGATTATGATGGAATTATTTTAAACGCAGCAGCTTACACGCATACCTCTGTTGGTATTGGTGATGCAGTAAAAGGTATAGAAACACCTGTTGTTGAATTACATATTTCTAACGTTCATGCTCGTGAAGATTTCAGGCATAAAAGTTTTATAGCTCCTGCTGCTAAAGGTGTACTTTTTGGTTTTGGTTTAAAAGGTTACGATTTGGCAATTCAGAGCTTTTTGTATTCTTAAAACTCTAAAATCATTTTTATATCTGCCCTTTCGTAATGTGAGTTTTCTTCTACCGGAATTTCCACAAAACCCATATTTCTGTATAAATGAATTGCAGTTTCTAAAGATCGATGAGAATATAGAATTATATTATCCCATTTTTTATTCTTAGCAAAATCTATACAGAATTTAACAAGTGATTTACCAATTTTTAAACCTTGAAACTTAGGGTCTACAGCCATTTTACTCAATTCAAAGTATGTTTTTTGATTGATTAATGAAACCACACCAACTATCTCATTTTTATATTTTGCAAAAAAGATATAGCCACCTTCATCAATAATATATTTTTTAGGCTTGCTAAGTACTTTTTCATCATAAGGCTCTATGTAAAAATATTTCTCTAACCATGCTGCATTTAAAGCATAAAATTGTTGTGAATATCCCTCTTTAAAAGAAATAATTTCTAAATCTGCATTCATGATTGTATTAAGATTTAGGTTTGAAATACGTTACTAAATATAAATATCTAACAAAAAATAATATCAATAAAGGAATTATTGAAGTTGGGAATAATTGTATTCCTGAAATCCATATCATTGGAATGAGGATTAGAAAACCAACTAGCACTATAAAATACTTATGAAACCAAGCTGAATTTCTTTGCTTTAGTAATAAAAAGCCTAGAATTAAATTGGGTGCAAATGCCCATAAAACATTAAAATTGTTAGGTGTTGTAGAATGGTCTGTAAAGAACCATAAAAAGACAATTAACACTCCTATAATACCAGTAACAAATAGTAATATGAAATCTAAAACTTTTGTTCTAACCCTATTTTTGTAGTCTTTAAAGGTTATGAATAAACCTAATAAACTCAGTAAACTAAAAATTAAAAAAGGACTTAATAAAGAGGTACTTTGCTCTAATTCATCATATTGCAAAATTGTATTTTCTTTTTTGACTAAGCTAGTATTTTCATTGTTTAATTTTACTGTACTATTTTTAAAAATTAAATAAACATAGTCTGGTAAATACATGAATTCTTTAAAATCAGCTTTTTGATCAAGTTTACTTCCTAAAGCCAAATTAATACCAAAGCTACCCCAAGTATTCCAAGGTATTTCTCTATTCATTAATTGTCTGAAAGATAGATTAGCTTCAATATCTTCATCATTCCAACTAATTTTATCACCTAAAACTTCTTGAGTAATATCTCTTAGTTTTGTAGCACAATTATTAAAATAAGGATCATAAAAATAGGAGGCATTTTGAGGTGCAGCATTTTTCTCTAAATACGTAAAGAAAGCTTGTTTTTCATCTCTAGTTAAATTTAATACTTGTTCTTTTATCCAACGTTTGTCAGTATTATAACCTCTTAAAAAATAATCAAAACGATATCTCCCTAATTTATAAATGAGCTTTCCTTTTGTAAAATTGCTATAAAAATTAGGTGCATTAAAATCGAACATTCCATAATTATAAATTAGATCAAGTTGTAAAACAGGATCTTTAATTCGCAATGCAGAATGACCAAAAGCCTCATACAATTCAGTACCAGGACCAGCAGTAATAATACTTACCTCAGAATAAACAGATAGTTGTAGTTGTGCAAAACTTGATTTAGCAAAAAATAAAAACAGTATATAAATTAAGTATTTTTTCTTCATGTAATGTTATCTTCTAAAAAAAGAATAATCGAAAGTAATAGAGAAAATATTAGAATAAAGTGCGTTTCCAACACTTCCTATATTCGTTAAAGCGTAATCTACTTGAATGCCTTTATAGTTAAAGCCAACTCCAAAATTGGGTTGTGTAGATAATGATTTTGAATTATCGAATTCTGTAGTGTATTGAAAATTACCAACACCTAACCTTAAATAAACGAGTTTTTCATAATCTAATTGCAAACCTAATGCAGGATCTATACTTGCAACTTCGGATGAAAAAATGTCATTGGTTTGTTCAAACCTTATATTCAAATCAAATTCGGATTGTAAGTTGAAGAAACGACCAATTTTCCAGTCTTTGGCAACACCAATTTGTAATTTTGGTTTGGTAATTTCTGTTGTTTCTGGCAATTCTTGATTTTGACCAGGAATGGCATTTCTTATACTTTCAAACTCTTCTTCATCTATAGCCCAACTATTGTAAGTTGTAGTTAAATCTCTAGCCATTACCCCAAATTTCCAAGAATTTCTCTCAAATTGAAGTCCGACATCAAAGCCAAAACCCCAAGAAGTAGCAAAATCACCAATAATTCTTCGAATTAACTTTGCATTCACCCCAAGTTTTAAATCCTTGAAAATTAAATTTCTAGCGTAAGAAAAGTTAAATGCATAATCAGCAGCAGAAAAAAGGCTAATTCTATTAAAATCTATATTACCATCGTTATCAATTAGAGCTGTGGTATTTAAAATATCATCTACTCCAAATCGAATTACGGAAATACCCAAAGCACTTTGTTTATCTATGGGCATAGCAAATGCAGCATGATTGTAATTGGCAATTCCTGCAAAATAAGAAGAGTGCATTAATGAGCCTTGATAATCTTCTATACCTACTAAACCTGCAGGATTCCAGTAACTAGCATTTACATTATTTGTAGTTGCAACAACAGCTTTACTCATACCTAAAGCAGCTGCATCTACACCAATATTTAAAAATTCGTTGGAATAATTTCTAAATGCTTGTGCACTTAAAAGGGAAGAAAAAAGTATACTAAGAAGTAAAAATTTGTATTTCACAAAATTGAAAATTACCAATAACAAATATCTAAAAACCTACTAAAATAACAGTTCTTTTTAACAGTTATTGTTTAGGGCATATCAATATTGATGTTTCTCTGAATAAACTTTGCAATTCTTTCTTCTAGCCAAGTATTATCTGATGGTTTAAAAGAAGACATAAACCCACAATGACCTCCATACTTGGTGATTTCTAAAAAGAAATTATCTGAAGTCTTAGCTTGTTCTTTCGGATAACACTCTTTAGATAAGAAAGTATCGTCTTTAGCATTAATAAGTAGTGTAGGTCTATTAATAGAAGGAATGTAAGGTTTAGAACTAGCTTTCTGCCAATAATCTTCAGGACTTTCAAATCCGAAAACAGGCACTGTATATAAATGCTCTAAGTGTTTAAATTTGGTTGCTTTAAACAGTTTGTCTTTGTCTAATTTATATTCAGGAAACTTATGTGCTTTTTCTAAAATTTTATTTTTCATGGTTTTAAAAAACACTTCCATATAGAGTTTATTCTTTAATTTATCCATTTCTTTTTCTGCAGAAGCAATATCTACAGGCACAGAACAAGCAATACCTCCTTTAATTTCTGATGGCAATTCTTTTCCTTGTTCCCCTAAATATTTAAGGGTTAAGTTACCACCTAAACTAAAACCAATAATTACAATATTTTCGTAGCTATATTTATCTAAAAGATGATTCATTACAAAACTAACATCCTCAGTTTTTCCACTATGATAAGTAGCAAGCAGGTTATTATCTTCGCCACTGCAACCTCTTAAATTAATGCAAACTGCATCTAAGTTTTTATTATTAAGATGTTTAATAGTTGCTGTAATGTAATGAGAAGATGAACTACCTTCTAAGCCATGAATTAAAACTGCCAAGGTCTTAGAACCAACTTTTGAAAAATCTAAATCTAGAAAATCATTATCCCAAGTATGTAATCTTTCTCTTTTATAGTTAACAACACCTTTCATAAATAATGGTCTGTACATGGTATTAAAATGACCATTTCTAAAAGGAATGGTTGGCGAAAAATTAGAAGGTAAAATTGGCATCTGTATAATTATATGACAAATATGACAAAAAATTAACAATATAGAAAACAACCCAATTTGCTTTTATTACTTTAGCTATATCAAAAAAAACACAATGAAGATTAAACAACATATACCAAATTTAATAACGCTTGGAAATTTATTATGTGGAACAATTGCAACTATTTACGCTGTTTCAGGTGATTTTAGTTATGCAGCTTTATTTGTAGTTTTAGGTATTGTCCTTGATTTTTTTGATGGATTTGTGGCAAGGCTGTTAAAAGTTTCTGGTGAGTTAGGTAAACAATTAGATTCTTTAGCTGATATGGTTACAAGTGGAGTAGTACCAGGTGTAATTATGTTTAAACTTATAGAATTGAATTTTTTTGGAGAAACTGAATTTTATAATGATTCATTTTTAGATGTTGCATTAATTGGTTTGTTGCTAACATTAGCAGCTTGTTACAGGTTAGCTAATTTTAATTTAGATACCAGACAAACAGATTCCTTTATTGGTTTGCCAACGCCAGCAATGTGTTTGTTTGTAATATCATTACCATTAATCTATGAGAATTCTAATATCGATTTTGTAAATAATTTAATTGGCAGCAATTACTTTTTAATTATTGTAACCTGTACTTTAAGTTATTTAATGAATGCAGAAATACCATTATTCTCTTTAAAACTCAAGAGTTTTTCTGTTCAAAAGAATTGGTTTGTTTATTTATTTTTAATCATTTCGTTATTATTTATAATTTTCTTAAATTACATCTCAATTCCAATCATTATAATATTGTATGTTCTTTTATCGATACTAAAGAACGTAGTAACTAAGAAATAATAGATGATCATTGCAACTCCCCCAAAAGACGAATCTGAAAGATTAAAATCTTTACAGAATTATAAAATTCTAGACTCTTTGCCAGAAGAAGACTATGATGCTATTGCTAAAATAGCTTCAAGTATTTGTAATACACCAATTGCGCTTATATCTTTAATAGATAAAGACAGGCAATGGTTTAAAGCAAATCATGGTTTAGATGCAAGAGAAACACCAAGAGATTTTGCTTTTTGTGCCCATAGCATTTTAGAACCAGATGAATTGTTCATCATAAATGATGCTACCAAAGACGATCGCTTTTTCGATAATCCATTAACTACAGGAGATCCTAACGTAATTTTTTATGCAGGTGCACCTTTAAACACTGAAGATGGCTATCCTTTAGGAACTTTATGTGTAATTGATAATGAGCCTAAAACTTTAAATGAAGAGCAAAAAGAAGCATTAAAATTACTTGCAAATCAGGTAGTAAACTTACTGGAACTTAGAAAGAAAAACCGCGAACTTGAAAATGTAAATAAAGAAGTTTCTAACTTAAATGAGCAATTAAATAATTTTGCATATCGTTTAACTCACGATTTAAAATCGCCTATAAATGGAGTGAATTTTTTGGTGGAAGTTTTAAAAACAGATCATGCAGCTTTATTTATTGATGAAGAAGCTAAGAATTATTTGAATTTAATTGCTGATAGAATGGGTTACATGAGTAACCTTGTAGATGATATATTGCATTATACTAAAGTGAATAATGAGAATATTGTTTACAGTAAATTTAATATCCAGGAGACAATAGAGAGCATTATAACCAATATTGACCATGAAAACTTGGTGTCTTGTTCTTACAATTTAGTTAAAACTTCTATAATTAGTTCTAAAATAGGATTGATGCAAGTTTTTCAAAACTTGATATCAAATTCTATTAAGTTTACAGATAAAGAAAACGTTGAGTTAAGCATTGAACTTACTAAAGATAACGAGTATTATACTTTTGTTTATTGTGATAATGGACCAGGAATTCCAAAAGCATATCGAGATAAAGTTTTTAATATGTTTGAAACACTTTCTAATGAAAAAAATAATAATACAGGTATTGGTTTAACCACAGTAAAATCTATAATAGAAAGGCTAGGAGGTACGTATTCTTTAGAAGATCCTGCTGATAATGCTGAAGGAATTTGTTTTCAATTTAAAGTGTTAATTAAAGATATTACAGCATAAAATGTTTAAATCTGTTAGAGCTTTTATTGGCGCAAAAAACTTTGAAGAGTCAAAAAAGTTCTATCAAGATTTAGGTTTTAGCTATGTAGATTTAGACAGTATGCTTTATTTTTCTATTCATGATAATTTAGGCTTCTATTTACAAAAAGCTTATGTAAAAGATTGGGTAGATAATTCAATGTTATTTTTAGAAGTTGAAAATCTAACTGAATATTGGAAAGAAATTAAAGCGAAAAAATTAGATAAGAAATACGAAAAAGTTCGTTTATCTAAAATTGTTAAGAATGATTGGGGACAAGAATTCTTTTTGCATGACCCTTCAGGAATTCTTTGGCATATAGGAAATTTTAAGAGCTAAAAACACGTTTCTTTTTAAGCTCAAAGTCTTTTCCTAAATATACTTTTCTTACCATTTCATCTGCTGCCAATTCTTCTGGTGTTCCTTCCTTCAGAATGCTTCCATTATACATCAAATACGTTTTATCAGTAATGGCTAAAGTAGCTTGCACATCATGATCGGTAATAAGAATACCAATATTTTTATCTTTCAACTGAGCTACAATACTTTGAATATCTTCAACAGCAATAGGGTCTACACCTGCAAAAGGCTCATCTAATAAAATAAATTTAGGATCAGAAGCCAAACAACGTGCAATTTCGGTTCTTCTACGCTCACCACCAGATAGTAAATCTCCTCTATTTTTACGTACATGACCTATATTGAATTCCTCAATTAAAGACTCTAGTTTCATTTTCTGTTCTTTTTTAGAAAGATCAGTAAATTGTAAAACAGACATGATATTATCTTCTACAGACAATTTTCTAAAGACAGATGCTTCTTGAGCCAAATAACCAATACCTTTCTGAGCACGCTTGTACATTGGGTCTTTAGTTATTTCTAAATCATTCAAAAATATTTGGCCAGAATTTGGTTTTATCATACCAACAATCATGTAAAAAGATGTGGTTTTACCAGCACCATTTGGGCCTAATAAACCAATAATTTCACCTTGCTGTACTTCTAAAGAAATGCCTTTTACAACCTTTCTACTACCATAAAGTTTTTGAATATTATCTGCTCTTAAAATCATAGAATTAAAACGAATCTTAATTAAATACTAGGTAAATGTAGGTAATCTAAATCTAAATCCTCTTAATAGAATCTTAAACGTTACCTATTGTTGAATAGATTTATTCGTTTTCTAACGCTTCCCAATATTCTACAGCTCTTCGTAAATGAGGAATTACAATAGTACCTCCAATAAGATTGGCAATAGATAATGTTTCCATTACTTCTTCTTTCGTAACTCCGTTTTTCATAGAAGCCTCTAGGTGATATTGTACACAATCATCACATCTTAAAACCATAGATGCAACTAAGCCTAATAATTCTTTTGTTTTTACAGGTAAATGACCTTCTTTAAAGGCATTTGTATCTAGGTTAAAAATTCTTTTGATAACCTTATTATCTGAAGCTAAAATTTTATCGTTCATTTTCTGACGATAATCATTAAATTCTTTAACTTTTGTTGGCATTCTTTTCTTGATTTTTTATAACTCTTGCTGAAACTCTTATACTTATTTCGTACAATATTAAAATTGGTATTGCTACAATAACTTGACTGGCAACATCTGGAGGCGTAATAATAGCTGCTAATATTAATACAACTACTAATGCATGCTTTCTATATTTTCTTAAAAATTCTGGTGTTATTAAACCTATTTTGGTTAGAAAATAGATTAACACAGGTAGCTCAAATAAAACTGAAACCCCTAATAACATATTAGTTACTAAGCCAATATGAGATTCTAATGTAAAACTGTTTTCAATTGCTTCTGTAATTTGATAATTGTATAAAAACTGAATTGATATTGGTGCAATTACGTAGAAACTAAAAAAGACACCTATAAAAAATAAGAAAGAAGCAATTAAGATAAAACCTCTAGATTTTTTAATTTCTTTTTCAGTTAGTCCTGGAGAAACAAATCTCCAAATTTCCCATAAAATATAAGGGAAAGCAACTATCACTCCTAAAATTAATGAAGACCAAATAGAGTTCATTAACTGTGATGTTACTTTAATACTCTGTAATTTCTTTTCTCCAAAATTGATGCTACAAAAAGAGCTATCCATTCCAAATAAATTAAAAAAATCACAAAACAATTGATAGGTAATAAAATCTGGTTGAAGATGAGCTAAAAGAAAATGTGTATACACTTGTTTGGCAAAAACAAAAAATACAATTGCAAGTATAAATATTGCAGCTGCACTTCTAACCAAATGCCATCTTAATTCTTCTAAATGTCCTAAAAAAGACATTTCTTTTTGTTCTGCAGCCATTAAAAGATTCCTTCCTTTATTAAATCATGCAAATGTACAACTCCTGCGTAATTATTATTGTCATCTACAGCTAAAATTTGTGTAATACTATCATTTTCTAATGCCTCTAATGCTTCTATAGCCATTGCTTCAGAATTTATAGTTTTTGGGTTTTTACCCATAATGTCTTTCGCTGTAAAGTTTTCTATTTGCGTTGTTTTGGTAAGCATTCTTCTAACATCTCCATCAGTGATAATTCCAACAATGGTATCATTGTCCATAACAGCTGTAACTCCAAGTCTTTTTTCTGAAATTTCAACAATTACCTTAGCAATCGAATCGTCTTTTTCTACTTTAGGCAATTCATTATTTTTAATCAAATCAGAAACACGTAAATACAATCTTTTACCTAATGCACCTCCTGGATGATATTTGGCAAAGTCTTTACTTGTAAAACCCTTTAATTTTAATAAACAAACTGCAAGAGCATCACCCATAACTAATTGAGCAGTAGTACTTGTAGTTGGTGCTAAATTATTTGGACAAGCTTCCTTTTCTACAAAAGTATTTAATACAAAGTCTGCATTTTTGCCTAAAAAAGAATCAATATTTCCTGTAATGGCAATTACTTTATTTCCATAATTTTTTATTAAGGGAAGTAAAACTTTAATTTCTGGAGTGTTACCACTTTTAGATATACAGATTACAACATCATCTTCTAAAACATTTCCTAAATCTCCATGAATGGCATCTGCAGCATGCATAAAAACTGCTGGTGTTCCAGTAGAATTAAAGGTTGCTACTATTTTTGTAGCAATGTTAGCACTTTTTCCAATACCAGTAATAATAACTCTACCTTTTGAATTATATATGCAATTTATAGCGTTTTCAAAATTGATATCTACTAGTTCTGCCATTTGAGAAATAGCTTTACTTTCAGCTAAAATTGTCTCTTTAGCATTGGCAATTATTGATGATTTATCTTTCAAGTTTTATATTTTTTCAGAATAAAAAAAAGTTATATCTTTAGATATAGGAAACAGGCAAATTTACTATAAAATTAGCTTTCATCAAACTATATAGTTTGTGGTTTCTTTTTTCTATTCAATCAAATAAATATTTATATGGATTTACATGGTCCTCTGAAAAAGTTTTTTGGATTTAATAAATTTAAAGGGTTACAAGAGCAGGTTATAAAAAGTATTGTAGAGAACAATAATACCTTTGTAATTATGCCAACAGGTGGTGGTAAATCTTTATGTTACCAACTACCAGCTTTGATGAAAGAAGGAACTGCCATTGTTGTATCTCCATTAATAGCACTTATGAAAAATCAAGTAGATGCTATTAGAGGTATTTCTGAACAACATGGAGTTGCTCATGTCTTAAACTCATCTTTAAATAAAACAGAAGTAGCACAAGTTAAAGCTGATATTTCTAACGGAATTACCAAACTTTTATATGTTGCACCTGAATCTTTAATAAAAGAAGAATATGTTACTTTTTTAAGAACACAAACCATTTCATTTGTAGCTATTGATGAGGCACATTGTATTTCTGAATGGGGACATGATTTTAGACCTGAGTATAGAAATTTAAAACACATTATTAAAGCAATTGATAATGTGCCTGTAATTTGCTTAACTGCAACTGCAACAGAAAAAGTACAAGAAGATATTTTAAAAACACTTGGTATTACTGATGCAAATAGATTTAAAGCATCATTTAATAGGCCTAATTTGTTTTATGAAGTAAGGCCTAAAACAAAAGAGGTTGAAAAAGATATTATTCGATTTGTAAAACAAAGAGAAGGTAAATCTGGAATTATTTATTGCTTAAGTAGAAAAAAAGTTGAGGAGATTGCTCAAATTTTACAAGTAAATGGAATTAAAGCTGTTCCTTATCATGCAGGGTTAGATGCCAAAACTAGAGTTAAGCATCAAGATATGTTTTTAATGGAAGATTGTGATGTGGTTGTTGCCACTATTGCATTCGGAATGGGTATAGATAAACCCGATGTTCGTTATGTAATTCATCATGATATTCCTAAAAGCTTAGAAAGTTATTATCAAGAAACTGGTAGAGCAGGTAGAGATGATGGAGAAGGATATTGTTTGGCTTTTTATGCGTATAAAGATATTGAGAAGTTAGAAAAATTTATGGCAAGCAAACCAGTTGCTGAGCAAGAAATTGGGCATGCTCTATTGCAAGAAGTTGTGGGTTATGCAGAAACTTCTATGAACAGACGTAAATATCTATTGCATTATTTTGGTGAGGATTTTGATGAAGTAAATGGTGAAGGTGCAGATATGGATGATAATTCTAGAAATCCTAAGAAAAAGCACGAAGCAAAAGATGATGTTGTGCTTTTACTTAATGTAATTAAAGATACTTTACAAAAATACAAACCTAAAGAAGTTGTAAATACCATAGTTGGTAAAGAAAATGCATTACTAACTTCACACAAAACACATTTACAACCATTTTTTGGAATTGGTAAAAGTAAATCTGCTGCTTATTGGATGGCTTTAATTCGTCAAATTTTGGTGGTGAATTATATCAAAAAAGAGATTGAGCAATATGGTGTTATTAAAATTACCAAAGAAGGTGAAGCATATTTAGAAAACCCAACTTCATTTATGATGACAGAAGATCATGAATATAATGAAGAGAATGATAATGCAATTATTACGAATGCAAAATCATTAGGTGGAGTTACTGACGAAAAATTAGTGAAGTTACTAAAGGATCTACGTAAAAAAGTAGCTACCAAACAAGGAGTACCGCCATTTGCAGTTTTTCAAGACCCATCTTTAGATGATATGGCTTTAAAGTATCCTGTAAATTTAGAAGAACTTTCCAAAGTTCATGGAGTAGGTGAAGGTAAGGCTAGAAAATTTGGTAAAGATTTTGTAAAACTTATTGAAACTTACGTAAAAGAAAACGATGTTTTAAGACCAGATGATTTAATCGTAAAAAGTACTGGTGTAAATTCTGGATTAAAGCTTTACATCATTCAGAATACAGACAGAAAATTACCATTAGAAGATATTGCAAAGTCGAAAGGATTAGAAATTAATGAACTAATTAAAGAGATGGAAAGAATTATTTTTTCTGGAACTAAATTAGACATTAATTATGCCTTAGATGATTTGTTAGATGAAGATCAGCAAGAAGAAATTCATGAATATTTTATGGAAGCTGAAACCGATAAAATTCAAGAAGCTTTAGATGAATTTGATGGTGATTATGATGAAGATGAATTGCGTTTAATGCGAATTAAATTCATAAATGAGGTTGCCAATTAAAGTTCAATTCTTTTCGAGTGAAGATGATTCTACAAAGTTATTAGCGTAAGTACAATTCCTAAAATTATTGCCAAAAATTTCTGAAAATTAAACTTATGATTTTCGGTACTTTCAAATAAAATTATTGTTGAAATATGTAAAAATACTCCAATAATTAACGCAGTAATTTCTGTATTATAGGTTTGGAAGCAATCAATTTTATCTCCTAATAACAAGCCTAAAGGACTCATTAAAGCGAATAATGTTAAGAAAGTAAATACTATTTTTTTGCTGTATTTAGCATGGAGTAAAAAGGTGGTTAGTACAATTGCAATCGGGATTTTATGAACTATTATTGCCCAAAGTAAATTTTCATCTGCATTATGTATGGGTAATCCTTCAGAAAATGCATGTATACACAAACTCACAAATAACAGCGAAGGGAATTTTTTATTATCTGAATGAATATGAATATGCCCATGTTCTGCACCTTTAGAAAATGATTCTAAAACCGACTGTAAAATGATACCTATTAAGATTAATATACCTATTAAATTATCGCTCGAAGTAATTGTGTAGACATCTGGTAATAAATGTAAAATGGTTACTGATAGTAGATATGAACCACTAAAAGCCAATAATAATCGAACAATATTTTTATTCGGTTTTTTATACAAAACCAGCAGCGCACCAAATAAAACAGATATAATTAATAGAATGTAATTCACCTTGCTACAAAAATTAACCGATTAGAATTATTGACATCAAATGTATTTAAATGATAATCTCCAAATGTGTTTTCAATGGTAAAACCAACTTTATGAAAGTACGCTCTTATTTTGGCTTCATCTAAATACTTTACCCTTTCTGTGTAGCTTCTATGTTTATCATCAGCAAAGAAATTAATGGTTTTAATAATAAAACCATCTTTAATTTCTCTTGTTATATTAAAAGTAATGTCTTCTACAATTTTTGTTTCGGAAACTACTAAATTGCGTTTAACCAACTCTACATTTAAAAAATCAAATACGAAATAACCCTTATTCTTTAAACCGTTTTTAATGTTTTCTAAAATTAACAAATCTTCTTTATCATCTTCAAAATATCCAAAACTGGTAAACAAGTTAAAAATGGCATCATAAGAATTATTAAAAGGTTCTCTCATGTCATGAACTTTAAATTTTAAAGTATCATTTTCAAAGACTTTGGCTTTAGCAATGCTGTTTTCAGCTAAATCACCACCTGTAACTTTATATCCTAACGAATTTAAATAAACTGAATGACGACCTTTTCCACAAGGTAAATCTAGAATATGAGTAGTTTTTGGTAATGCTAAAAACTCAGTTATGTTTGTCATAAATAACTGTGCATCAGCATCATTTCTATCCTTATAAAGTATATGATAGTAAGGTGTATTAAACCAATCTGTAAACCACTCTTTTGTTTTCATAAATAAACTAAGTCAACAAAAGTAGTTAAATCTTACGTTTCTAAAAATGAAATTAAGAAAATCTGATATATACTTTAAGAAAATGTATTTTTGCAGTCTATAATAATGAGTATGAATAGAGATTTTAAAATGACAGCAACAACACTTTTTGGTTTAGAAAGTGTTTTGGCAGAAGAGCTTAAAAAGTTAGGTGCACAAGATATAAAAGAGGCTGTAAGAAGTGTTTCTTTTAGAGGTGATAAAGGTTTTATGTACAAAGCTAATATTGCATTAAGAACTGCTGTTCGAATTTTAAAACCAATTAAAACTTGTAAAATCTATGATGAAGAAGATTTGTATGAGTCTATTCAAAAAATTAAATGGGAAAACTATTTAGATGCAGAAGGTACTTTTGCAATTGGAGCAGTGGTAAACTCAAAAAACTTTACCTCTAACTCACATTATATATCATTAAAGTCTAAAGATGCAATTGCAGATTATTTTAGACACAAATATCATAAAAGACCAAATGTAGATTTAAAATATCCAGATGTAAAAATCCATATTCATATTCAGAAAGATTGGTTAACAGTTTCTTTAGATTCTTCTGGAGATTCTCTACATAAAAGAGGCTACAGAACAGCAACCAATATTGCACCTATCAACGAGGTTTTGGCTGCAGGTATGGTTTTACTTTCGGGTTATACAGGAGATGAAAACTTTATAGACCCAATGTGTGGTTCAGGAACTATATTAATTGAGGCAGCAATGATTGCCAATAATATTCCTGCAAATATCAATAGAAAGCTTTTTGCATTCGAAAATTGGAAAGATTATGATGAGGACCTATATTTTACCATTCAAGATGCTTTACTTAAAAAAATAAGATCATCGCATTTTAAAATAATGGGCTTTGATAAAGCACCTTCTGCTGTTCAAAAGGCAAAAGCCAATGTAATATCTGCAAATTTGGAAGAGTTTATTGGTGTGCATCATGTAAACTTTTTTAATTCTACAAAAGAAGTTTTTGGTAATACTACTATTTTATTTAATCCTCCTTATGGAGAACGTTTAAATATTGATACCAATGAGTTCTATAAAAAAATAGGAGATACTTTAAAGCACAATTATCCTGGTTCTACAGCTTGGTTAATTACTTCAGATACAGATGCTTTAAAATCTGTTGGTTTACGTACTTCTAAACGAATTGCACTTAAAAACGGAGATTTGGATTGTAAGTTTGTAAAATATGAATTGTATGAAGGTTCTAGAAAACTAAAGAAAAATGCAGTTGATATTTAATTCAGGATTAAGTTAATCAATTCATTTGGTTTCTCTAGCATAGGGTAGTGCCCACAATTTTCAATATTGTGAAGTTTGCAATCTCTAATATGATTTGCGAAATGACCTGCTTCAATTTCACTATAGATAATATCATTTTTACCAATAATAATTTTACAAGGCAATATATTTTTATCTAAAGCAGTAAACCATCTGTTCCATAACAATCTGCACTCAGTACCATAGTTGGCTAGGAAATCTATAATTTCTCTTCCATCTTTATGATCCATTAAAATCCATCTTGCTTTCATGTCTTCTTCACTAAAATGATTGGAATCAAAAAAGAAGTCTTTTACTTTAATTTTATAATAGGCAAAAGAAGAAAACATCAATTGCATTTTACGAGAAAAATCTTGAAGAGGACTAACGTTATCATGTTCTTCATCTTCTATTTCATGATTAAAAGATACTGTACTATTTAAGAAAACGAATTCTTTAAAATTGATATCTAAAAGCTGTGTTTTATTTCTAGCCATTAATTCTAAAGCAATAGCTGCACCTAAATTATGGCTTACCAGTGTTATATTTTCAAGCTCTAGTATTTTCCATAATTCTAAAATTACGTCAGTTTGATCTAGAATGCTAAAATATTGTTTGTTAGGTTTATCAGAAAAACCGAAACCAACTAAATCTTGTAAAACTACTCTATAGTGCTTTGTTAATTCTGGTAAAATTTTATGATAATCTATGGTAGATGTTCCATAACCATGCAAGATAACAAGTGTATTTTCACTACTACCTTCATCAATAACAAAAACTTCTTTACCCAAAACAGAAAACATTTTACCTTTTTCTGACCATGCTTTTACGTCCATAAAAATTTAGATTTAAAATACAGGTTTAGTTCTGTTTTGATATTCAAAAACTAACTTTATCCAACTATTAGGTGTTTCTAAAATTGAATAATGTTTAACATTTTCTACCCAAGCAAGTTTTTCGTTTTCTTCTTCTGTTGCTAAAACAATTGCAATTTCTTTAATGGCTAAAGAATCTGTTTTAGACCAAAATATTTTAACAGGAACTGTGGTTTCTCTTAAAGCATTAGTCCATCTATGAAAAAACGTATAACGTTCATTAATAAAATTACTAACAAAATGTATTTCTTTTTGACCTTCAGAAGAATCCATTTGATTCCACATATCTTTAATATCGTAGTTTTTACTTATTTGATAATTGATATTATCTTTCTTAAAACGACGTCTTATTTTTCGATACCCAAAGTTTGTAAGTCTAGAAATGTATTTTCCTATTTTTCTGTCTCTAAGTAAAACACCAATATTTTTTAAATGCAAGTGCTCTAATCGCATACTACTGCTACACAAATACATTTTATCAATTTTAAGCGGAATTAAATTATGATTTCTTCTTGCTAAAATTTCTTTGGCTATAGATGTACCATAATCATGTGCTAGTATAGACACTTTTTTTAAACCCAATTTTCTCCATAATTCTAAAGCAACATCAGCTTGATCAATAAGAGAATAAGTTAATGAATCTGGTTTATCTGAAAATCCAAAACCTAAATGATCATGTACTACAATTCTGTAGTAATGAGATAGTTCTGGTATAACTCTAAAATAATCGTATGATGAAGTTGGGTAACCATGTAAGATTACCAAAGTATCAGGATGGTCTCCAGTATCAATAACAAAAATACGTTTGTCATCAATAGTTACATATTTACCTAGTTTTTTCCAATTCTCGGCAGTCATTATATGTGGGGGGATTAAATATTAGTTAATAAACCTAAAGATACTATTTTTTCTTTAATTTTGATTTTTCAAAGCTTTAAATTTTAGAAAACATCAACTTCATAGACGTAATATTACCAATACCAATTCCTAAAACTTTTACCTATTCTATTACAGATGAGGAAGCTAGTTTTCTAAAAAAGGGAATGAGAGTAGCAGTATCCTTTGGTAATAAAAATATGTATACAGGTTTAGTGTTTAGCATACATACTAAAAAGCCTACATCATATGAAACTACAGATATTATTCAAATATTAGATGAGAAACCTATAGTTAATGAATTACAGCTTAAACATTGGCAATGGATTGCTAATTACTATATGTGTTCTTTGGGAGATGTTTATAGAGCTGCATTACCATCTGCTTTTTTATTAGAAAGCGAAACTATTATTTCTAAAAATGAAGGTTTTATAAACGAAGATATTTTAGAGGAGGAAGAATTTTTAATTTATGAGGCTTTACAACATCAATCTCAACTTACAATTCATCAAGTAGCAGATATTTTAGGTAAGAAAAAGGTGATGCCTATTGTGAATGAACTTATTAAAAAATCAGCAATATTCATTCAAGAAAAAATCTACGAACAATACAAACCAAAATTGGTGAAATATGTTCGCTTGCATTCAGATTATACTTCTGATGATTCGTTGAACTCATTATTAGAAGAATTATCTAGAGCTAAAAAACAAAGAGAAGCTGTATTAACGTTTTTTCAATTAGCCACTTCCAGAAAGCCCATTAAAGCTAAAGACCTAGAAGTAAAAGCAAATGTTTCTGCTGCAATTTTAAAATCTCTAGTAGAAAAAAACATCCTTGAGTTCTACGAAATACAAACAGATAGAATAAATTTTAAAGGTGAATCTAATGCTTTAAAAAGGTTGAATGAATTTCAAGAAAAAGCATACTCTGAAATTAATGAGAGTTTTAAAAGTAAGGATGTAACGCTTTTGCATGGAATAACAAGTTCGGGTAAAACAGAAATATATACCAAATTAATTCAGAATGTTTTAGATGAAGGCAAACAAGTATTGTTTTTATTACCAGAAATAGCCTTAACCACTCAAATTATTACAAGGTTACAGATTTATTTCGGAGAACAAATTTCTGTTTTTCACTCTAAATATACTGTTAATGAAAGAGTAGAAGTATGGAATAACTTGCTTAACAATAAATCAAAAGCACAAATTATTTTAGGTGCAAGATCATCCGTCTTTTTGCCCTTTTCTAATTTGGGTTTGATTGTGGTAGATGAAGAACATGAAACATCTTATAAGCAATTTGAACCTTCACCAAGATATAATGCTAGAGATTCTGCCATTGTTTTGGCAAAGATGCACAATGCTAAAATTTTATTAGGTTCTGCAACTCCGTCTTTAGAAAGTTATTTTAATGCCAAACAAAATAAATATGGTTTTGTTGAATTAAATAGGCGTTTTGGAAATGTACAGTTGCCAAAAATTGAATTGATAGATGTAAAAGACAAGCATAAGAAAAAAGAAATGAAAGGTCATTTCTCAGATCGATTGTTAAAATTAATTCAAGAAGCTTTAGATGAAAAAGAGCAGGTCATTTTATTTCAAAATAGGCGAGGTTACTCACCTATAGTAGAATGTAAAACTTGTGGGGTTGCTCCTCAGTGCCCTAATTGTGATGTAAGTTTAACTTTTCATAAATATAGAAGTGAGTTGCGTTGTCACTATTGCAGTTATCAAAGAGCAATGCCAAATTCATGTTCGGCTTGTGGTAGTAATACATTAGATACAAAAGGGTTTGGAACAGAGCAAATAGAACTAGAACTTAAAGAATTGTTTCCAGATTTTAAAGTTGGTAGAATGGATTTAGACACTACTCGTGGTAAATTTGGTTATCAAAAAATTATAGGAGCTTTTGAAGCTCGAGAAATAGACATTTTGGTGGGTACACAAATGCTATCTAAAGGTTTAGATTTTGACAATGTTTCTCTTGTTGGTATTTTAAATGCTGATACCATGCTTAATTTTCCAGATTTTAGAGCTCATGAAAGAGCTTACCAAATGATGGTACAAGTTTCTGGTAGAGCAGGTAGAAGTAAAAAACAAGGTAATGTTGCCATTCAAACATATAATCCATACCATCAAATACTGCAACAGGTTTCTACAACAAATTATATAGAAATGTATAAGGAACAATTGCAAGAACGTTGGCAATATAAATATCCACCTTATTATAGGCTTATAAAAATAACTCTAAAACATAGAGATTATAATAAAGTAGATACTGGAGTAAATTGGTTATTTAAAGCTTTATATTCTTCATTTGGTGAACATGTATTAGGCCCAACAGCACCAGCAGTTTCTAGAATACGAAATCAATATATAAAAAACATTGTTATAAAAATTCCGCCAAAACAAAGTTTAGCGAACACTAAACAGCAAGTGGCTAAAATCAAAAATACTTTTGAAGCTGTAAAAGAATTTAGACCAATTCGATTTATTGCAGACGTAGATGCTTACTAAAAATTATAAGTTTCTACGATTTATTTTGCCCAATCTTACTTTTTTGTTTTTTTCAGACAATTCAAAAATTTCTATTTTTTTTGATTGGTTTTCTCTACCCCAATTATAATAAGTTGTAATTTTAAAATAGGTAGGTTTGTATTGTTTATTACCAAGGTAGGTTAAGTTTAAAAGGTAATTTCTAGGATTTAAATCTCTTATAATTAATTCTTTAGATTGATACCCTTTTTCTTTTTGATCTACAATTAAAGCAGGATTATGAGAAGATGTATTTTTTAACGTGTATCGTTCTAATTCAGGATTTACCAATTCCAAAACAAATTCAGCTTCAGAAACATTCCATTCAATTACAACTCTTACATCACTTTCCTCATTTTTTTTAGGATTACTAATTTTAATTTTTTGCGTAGAATTTATGCTTTCCAAATCCATATTATAAACTGACATAATTTCTGATGACATTATAGCACCAATATCAGTTGCATCTATTTTTAAACCCTTTTGTAAATAATAGGCATAAGTTTTAAGAAAATTCTTGTATTGTTTTTGTTCATAAAATGCATTGGCTAAATCTCTAAACGATTGCCTTTTCTTAGGTCTAATTTTTAAAATTCTTTTATAAACTTCTATTGCCTTTAAACCTTCATTTATCAATTGATAATTATACGCAATTGCTTTTAAGTATTCTGGATTGTCTGTGAATTTTTCGAAGTCTGATAATACATTCAATAGTAAAGATTTATCGACTTTTTCTTCTTTGAAATAGTTAAAAACAGCTAAATGATAATTAGTAAGGTTTTTATCTGTATTGTAACTATTTTTATAAATACTAAGTAGTTCATCATCTTTAGATACTTTATTAAACTTATCTAAGAAAGGATATTTACTTTCTACAAACTTATATTTTTTAGCATCACCTGAATAGAAATGATCTTTTGTGAAGTAATAATTATTATAATTTAAATTCTTTATTTTTTTATAATCTATGGATGTTGAAACTTTTATAAGTGGATTGGTAATTTCTAACTGAGGATAAAATTCTGAACTAGTAACTATTAAAAGATCTTTTACTTCAGAAATATAAATAGGATATGGAAAATCAAAAATTACTTCATCTATTTCCCAAATTGCTGGGCCATCTAATTCTTTACCCCTTAAATAAATAATCTCTTGCCCATAATCATTATAACGAACTAGAATATCTGGAATTTTCTCTGCTAGGGCTTGTGTAAGTGTTGTAGCATTTGGGTTTAGCTTTTTAGGATCTATTTTTACAGCTTTAAAATTAGATAAGTTTTCACCAAAAGTACTTTCACCTAAATTAACAACCTTTTCATGTTCAATACTAGTAATACTAGATTTTAGTTTTAAATCTATATTTAAAGTTTGTGTAATATCTTCAATTAAAACTTTTACTTCATTCAGGCCTACATAATTATAAGTTAAATACTCATTTGGTTTTACTTCTATTGAATAAAAACCATTTTCATCAGAAACAGTATATCTAATTGTTTTATCGACTAAAATAGTAACATTTTTTAGTGGTTTGTTTTTATGATATATAAAACCAGATATGGTTTTTAGTTCAGCATCTTTAGGTGTTTGAGCTAGAGATAAAAGAGAACATACAAAAAGTAGAATAGTTAGTTTTGCTTTCATAGATTTTATTTAACGCTATAAATTTATCAAATTTCATGCCTTAATAACTTTTCTTTAAATATTTATAAATAAAATTTAGAATGAGGCAACCTTTTTTAGAACCTTGTAGTCTATATATTTGTAAGGCAGTTAAAACCAACTAAAGAGGCTTGAAAATTATAAAGTTGCATAACAAAGAAAAATCGCTAATTAAAAAAGCGATTGCTAACAATAGAGAAGCTCAGCAAATGTTGTTTGAGCAATATTCTCCTAAAATGTTGGGGGTTTGCAGGCAATATGTAAAGGATTTGCATCATGCAGAAGATTTATTATTACAAGCTTTTTTAAAGGTTTTTACTAATTTACATAGGTTCAAACACGAAGGTAGTTTTGAAGGTTGGATAAGAAGAATAACGGTAAATACCTGTATTTCTTATTTGCGAAAAAAAAATGTTATTGATTTATCTGATGAAGATTATGTCTTTAATGATTCTGCAACAGAAAGTTTAGAAAACACGTCTGTTGAAGATATTCAAAAATTGATAGATCAATTGCCTGAAGGTTACAAAATGGTATTTAATTTATATGCCATAGAAGGTTATAAGCACTCAGAAATTGCTAAAAAATTAGATATTTCTGAAAGTACATCAAAATCTCAATTGTTTAAAGCGCGTAAACTTTTGCAGAAAAATTATATAAAAATGAATAAGGTAGTTCATGAGGACAAATAAATTAGATCAACAAATAAAAAAGAAGTTCGAAAACAGAACTTTTGAGCCATCAGCTTCTGCTTGGGAACGCTTGTCTGTACAATTAGATGAGCAACCGAAACAAAAGAAAATTGGTTGGTTTTTTTATATAGGTGTAGCAGCAAGTATTTTGTTATTGGTTACTATAGGAGTTCAATTATTCTCTAAAGATTCTAGTGATTTTAAACCTGTAAAAGAGGTGGTTGTAAAACCAGTAGATAAAAATAGCATCGATTCTAAAATAGAAGAATTCATAAATGAAATTCCTGTAGAAGAAGCTTTAGTAAAAGAAGAAATTGATGCTGATAAATTCTCGAAATCCGAAGATAAAATAGTTGTAAAGAATAGTGTTTACAAGAAAAAAACGAAGAAAATAGCAACTGATAAAAGACAAAATAAAGGCTTAGCTATTGTTGATGTTGATCCAGAAGTAGATGAAAATAACCTAAAAATAGATGATGTCAAAAAAGCATCAACAATAAGAAAAGGCTATAAGAATAGCAAAATTAAAGTAAATGCAGAAGACTTACTTTTTGCAGTTACGCATACTTCTCAAGAAGTAAAACAGTATTATGCTAAATATAATATGGATAGAGATGCAATTTTGAATACGATAAAAATTGAGCTCAAAAAATCGAATTTAAAAGTTAATCCCAATACCATTTTAGCAGAAGTAGAAAGAACAATAGATGATGACGATTTTCAGAATAATTTCTTAAAATCATTAAAAAGCAAAGTATCAGATATTGCTTCTGCAATTGCCAGTAGAAACGATTAATTAATTCTACAAAATAAAATAATCTAACAATCTTAAAATCAATAAAAATGAAAAGAATACTACTAATATTAGTTGTGTTATGTACAACTATGATGCAATCTCAAGAAAAAACATTTGAGAAAGAAGTTGCCAAAATTTCTAAAAGAATAGAGTTAATAACAAAACAGCAAAAAGACTCACTAAAGGCCAAGGTATTAAACATCGATAAACGTTTGGCTGGAGGTAAAATAACAAAAGATACTGCTGATGATTTAAAGAAGGAGGCTGCAGAATATCATGCAGAGAGAATAGAAAAATTAGTAGGAGAGCAAGAAGCATTGTTGCAAATTTTAGTACAAGCAAAAACTAATGGTAAAATTGCAAGTTCAGAAGACTCAATTACCAATGAAGATGAGGATAATACCTTTACAATAGGTAATAAGGTTTTTAAACTAAATATTTCTGAAGGAGACATTGAAGAGCGCAATAAAAAAAGAGAAGAAAGATGGAGTTACAAGAACAAGCATCAAAGAACAACTACAACTCAATTCGTTTTTGCAATGGGTGTTAATAATGTTTTGAATGATAATGAATTATCTTCTTTAAATGATTCTGAATATCAATTTTGGAGATCTCGTTTTTATGAACTTGGCTTTACTTGGAAAACACGTTTTTCTAGAAAACCATCTCAGTTATATGTAAAATATGGGTTTTCTTTTCTTTGGAATAACTTAAGATTAGAAGATAATAGAATTCACGTTAAAAATGGAGATATGACTGAAATTCAAGATTTTGGAGATCCACTTTCAGAAAGTAGATTGCGTCATGTACAAATGATTTTCCCTTTACATTTAGAATGGGATTTATCTAGAAACAAGGTGTACAAAGATGGTAGAGTTAGAGATAGAACAAACGAATCTGTACGTTTGGGAGTTGGTGGATTCTTTGGTTTTAAATTAGGTACAAGACAATATTTAGAATTTGCAGATACTGCAGGTGTAGAAACAAAACAAGTTCAATATGATAACTTTAACATGAATACATTTAACTATGGTATTAGCAGTTATATAGGTTACAAATCAACTAGTTTTTATGTAAAATATGATTTAAATCCATTATTTAAGAACTCTGAATCTAGAAATATTTCAATGGGAATTCGTTTAGATTTAAACTAATCTTTAAAAACAATATTATCAAAAAGTCAATGTAATTACATTGACTTTTTTTGTGCTAAATAATTATTGATTTATGATTTTCTAAAAGCTTTTTTGTTGATATGATAAAAGTTTTTAAAATCAGAATTCTATTTTAGATTATATTAAATAATCCTATTACTTTTATTCTATATTTTTTAAACCTTAAAGATGATAGTTGGTATTCCAAAAGAAATTAAAAATAACGAAAGTAGAGTAGGTATCACACCAGCAGGTGTTTTTGCCTTAGTAAAAAATAATCATACAGTTTATGTACAATCTACAGCTGGTGAAGGAAGTGGTTTTTTTGATGATGATTACCTAGAAGTTGGAGCAGAAATTTTACCAACTATAGAAGATGTTTACGCTAAAAGCGAAATGATAGTAAAGGTAAAAGAGCCAATAGCTTTAGAATATCCTTTAATTAAAGAAAATCAAATTGTTTTTACATATTTCCATTTTGCATCTAGTGAGCCTTTAACAAAGGCAATGATAGAAAGTAAGTCTATTTGTATTGCATATGAAACTGTAGAAGATTCAGAAGGTACCTTACCATTATTAACACCAATGTCCGAAGTTGCAGGAAGAATGTCTATACAGCAAGGAGCAAAATATTTAGAAAAACCTGTGAAGGGTAGAGGGATTTTATTAGGTGGTGTTCCAGGTGTTACCCCAGGTAAAGTGTTAATTTTAGGCGCAGGTGTTGTTGGAGTGCAAGCAGCAAAAATGGCAGCAGGTTTAGGTGCTCATGTTACTATTTTAGATATTAATATGAAACGTTTACGTTATGTGAATGATGTATTACCAAATCATGTAATTACTGGTTTTTCTAGTGAGTATAGTATTCGTCAACATATCAAAACTCACGATTTAATAGTGGGTGGTGTTTTAGTTAAAGGAGGTAAAGCTCCAAAACTAATTACAAAAGATATGCTTAAAGAAATGAGGCCAGGTACTGTTGTTGTAGATGTAGCAGTAGATCAAGGTGGATGTTTTGAAACAACAAAAGCAACCACACATGAAGATCCCACTTATATTATAGATGATGTAGTACACTATTGTGTCGCAAATATGCCAGGTGCTGTGCCTTACACATCAACTATGGCATTAACCAATGTAACTTTATCTTATATATTAAAATTAGCTAATTTAGGTTGGGAAAAGGCCTGTGAAACCGATAAAAGTTTAGCAAAAGGATTAAATATTGTAAAAGGTGAAATTACTTATGAAGAACTAGAAGGTATTTTTGAATAATTCAAGAATTGTTTATTTTAATAAAGAGATAAGTATTTTACTTATCTCTTTTTTCTTCCCAAGATTTTCTTAAGTCAGATGACAAAATGCTAGAGCCATCATGTTTCCATCCAGGAGGTTTTATAAAGTAATTAATTCTATTCCTTAAAGAAGTTTTAGTTGTAAAAGCATCTTTAAACATTTGATACCACTCTAAAAAAGCTACTTTAATAGGATTATATGTATCTATATTGGCTACCAAACCATAGACAGGTTCTTCAACCTCAGGTTCGTAAGTTTTGAATAATTTATCCCAAATAATAAATATTCCAGCATGATTTCTATCTAAATACTGAGCATTTGTTGCATGATGCACTCTATGATGACTGGGAGTATTAAAAATGGCTTCAAACCATTTTGGCATTTTATCAATTAATTTGGTGTGAATCCAGTATTGGTATATTAAACTTACAGACATCTGAACCAAAACCATAATTGGATGAAAGCCTATAACAACTAATGGAATCCAGAAAATAAAGCTAAAAAAACTACCAGACCAAGTTTGCCTTAAAGCTGTGCTAAGATTATATTCTTTAGAGGAGTGATGCACAACATGGCTAGCCCAAAAAAACCTACTTTCATGACTAATTCTATGAAACCAATAATAACAGAAGTCATCAGCAAATAATAAAACAACCCAAGACCAAAGTGCAAAAGGAATGCTAAAAACTCTGAATTGATAAAAGAAATAAAACAAACTTAATACAAGTGCTTTTGTAAATAAACCTATAAATACATTTCCTAAACCCATAATAATTGAGGTTCCTGCATCTTTATATTCGTATTCCTGCATTTTAACTTTAATAGTAAGTACTATTTCTAAGATTACAGTAGCTACAAAAAAAGGAATCGCATAATGAATTAAATCAGGTATTTTAGGTATTTGCATTTCAGTGTTTTAGGTTTATTTAGCAGTCAATAAATTACTTAATTATAAATGGTTGTTTTA
This sequence comes from Polaribacter sp. P097, assembly GCF_036864555.1. Classification (NCBI taxonomy): domain Bacteria; kingdom Pseudomonadati; phylum Bacteroidota; class Flavobacteriia; order Flavobacteriales; family Flavobacteriaceae; genus Polaribacter; species Polaribacter sp. P097. Next base: position 517,162 of record NZ_JAZETJ010000002.1, read on the forward strand.
TGTGTTAAATAGAAAAAAGTTATTATATTTGCACCCTTAAAAATAAACAATAAATTTTTAATTATGAATCATTACGAAACTGTTTTCATTTTGAATCCCGTTTTATCTGATACTCAGATAAAGGAAACAGTACAAAAGTTTAATGACTATTTGGTTTCTAAAGGTGCCGAAATGATTTCTAAAGAAGATTGGGGCTTAAAAAAATTAGCTTACCCAATTCAAAAAAAGAAAAGTGGTTTTTATCACTTATTTGAATTTAAAATTGCAGGAGAAGAAATTACTGCTTTTGAATTAGAGTTTAGAAGAGATGATAGCGTTATGCGTTATTTAACTGTAAGACTAGACAAACATGCAGCTGCATGGGCAGAGAAAAGAAGAGAACGTGTTAAATCTACTAAAAAATAAGGTATGGCATCAATAGAACAACAAGCAAAAGGTGGTAAATCTGCAGATGTAAGATATTTAACACCATTAGACATTGAAACTAAAAAAGAAGCTAAATACTGTAGATTTAAGAAAAAAGGTATCAAGTATATCGATTATAAAGATGCAGACTTCTTAATGTATTTAGTAAACGAGCAAGGTAAAATTTTACCTAGACGTTTAACAGGAACTTCATTAAAGTATCAACGTAAAGTTGCGCAAGCAATTAAAAGAGCGCGTCATTTAGCGTTAATGCCTTACGTTGGAGATATGTTAAAATAATAAAGAGGTAGAGACATGGAATTGATTTTAAGACAAGACGTAGAAAATTTAGGATTTAAAGATGACATCGTAGACGTGAAAAACGGTTATGGTAGAAACTTTTTAATCCCTACAGGACAAGCAGTTTTAGCTACTTCATCTGCAAAGAAAGTTTTAGCAGAGAATTTAAAACAACGTGCTTATAAAGAAGCTAAATTAATTGAAGATGCAAATAAAGTTGCAGAAACAATTAAAGGATATGAGATTAAAATTGCATCTAAAACTGGTTCAGGAGACAAATTATTTGGTTCTGTAAACAACATAGATTTAGCTGCAGCTTTAGCAAAAGAAGGAACAGAAATCGACAAGAAATTTATTAAAGTTGTTGGTGGTTCTGTAAAAAGATTAGGAGTTTATGAAGCATCTGTTAGATTACATAGAGAGGTAGTTGCAGATATTAATTTTGAAGTAGTTTCAGAATAGTTAATAAACTGTTAACTAAACGTTAAAAAAAACGCTTACTATTGTAGTAAGCGTTTTTTGTTTTTATTACTTTTGCTGAAATATCAAATTCTAATTTAAATTCAAAATTAAATGAACAAAAAATTATTTTTCACAACATTATTTTTAATGTTAAATGTTGTTCTGTTTGCACAGGTTACAACATCTAAAATTAAAGGTACTGTTACAGACGAAACAGGAGAAGCACTTTTTGGGGCTACAATTTCTGTTTTACATGTTCCAACAGGTACGTTAAGAGGAACAACTGCTCAAGATAATGGTAGATATACCGTTTTAAACTTAAGAGTTGGAGGACCGTATAAAATTACTTTTAGTTATTTAGGTTTTAAAGAACAAGTAGTTAATGATGTTTATTTAACCTTAGGTAAAACAACAAACATTGATGCAAAATTAGTAGAAGAAGGAGAATCTTTAGACGAGATTGTTATTTCGTCTGCAAAAAATAAAATTTTTAATAACGATAGAACTGGAGCACAAACAAGTGTAACAGCTACTCAATTAAAAGTTTTACCAACAATTTCTAGATCAGCATCAGATTTTACTAGATTAGAGCCTACAGCAAGTAATGGTTCTTTTGGAGGTAGAAACGATCAGTTTAACAACTTTTCTTTAGACGGTTCTATTTTTAACAATCCTTTTGGATTGGATGCTGCAACACCTGGAGGACAAACAAACGCACAGCCTATTTCTTTAGATGCAATTGAACAAATTTCTGTTTCTGTAGCACCTTATGATGTTACTCAATCAGGATTTACAGGAGCTTCTGTAGATGCAGTTACGAAAAGTGGTACAAATGAGTTTCGTGGAACTGTTTATGGTTTTTACAGAAACGAAGATTTAACAGGAGGTAAAATCAATGGTCAAGATGTTTTCAAACCAAGTTTAACTCAAAATCAGTATGGAGTTAGTATTGGAGGACCAATTATTAAAAATAAATTATTCTTTTTTGCTAATTTTGAGAAAGATGAAGTTACTGAATTAGGTTCTTCATTTGTACCAAATACAGGTTCTGGAGCACTAAACGAGTCTAGAGTTTTAGAATCTGATTTACAATTAGTAAGTAGTATTTTAAGCCAGGTTAATATTGGTGATGGCCAAACATATAACCCAGGAGCTTATGAAGGCTTTACTTACGATGCAAATTCAACGAAAGGTTTATTTAAGTTAGATTGGAATATTAATGAAAATCATAGATTAGCATTTGTATACAATTTTTTAACAGCATCTAAAGAAAAACCAGCACACCCAACAGCATTAGGTTTTAGAGGGCCAAATGCAACTACATTACAATTTGAGAATGCAGGTTATCAAATAAATAATAATATCAATTCATTCTTAGTAGAATTAAATTCAACTTTTAATGATGAAACTTCTAACAAACTTCAAGTTGGGTATACTCATTTTGATGATTTTAGAACGCCATTATCTACTCCAGCTCCATCAATTACTTTATTAAATGGAGGTTCTAATTACATTATTGCTGGTCATGAGCCATTTTCTATTAATAACAAGTTAGATCAAAAAGTATTACAAATTACAAATAACATGAGCTTTTTTAAAGGAGATCATACTTATACAGTTGGTTTTTCTTTTGAGAAATTTATGTTTGATAACTCTTTTAACTTAGGTGCTTTTGGTGCTCAAGGTGTATTTTTCCCTTCAGGAGATATTGCAGACTTTAGAAACACAGTTGGTAACCCAACAGCAGAAGCTGCTTTAGTAGCAAACTATCAAGCACAATTTGATGCTGCAATTGCTGCAAACAATTCAAGATTGGCAAATGGTACAGGAAATCCTGGTGGTTTTGCATTAGCAGAAACTAATGTAGGTCAATTGGCTTTTTATGTACAAGACGAATGGAATGCAAGTGATGATTTAAAGATTACTTATGGAGTACGTTTTGACAAACCTTTATTCTTTGATACTACTCAGAAAGCGCAAGATGTTATAGATAATGCATGTTGTTTTGCTCCTGATATTCCTTATTATAATCCAAATACACAACAAGAAGTTACTCTAGACAACAGAAAAATGCCAACAGACAAGTGGTTATTTTCTCCAAGATTAGGGTTTAACTGGGATGCTAATGGCGAAGGAAAATTACAATTAAGAGGAGGAACAGGTATCTTTACAGGTAGATTACCTTTTGTTTGGATTGGAAACCAAATTGCAAATCCAGAGGCTTTCTTTTATCAAGCAGTTGATCCAGATTTTCAATTTCCACAAGTTTGGAGAACCAACATTGGTGTAGATTATAAATTAGAAAGCAACTATGTAATCTCTACAGATTTATCTTACAGTAAAGATATTAACGGTGCACATGTACAAAACTGGGGATTAAGAAATCCTACAGGAAACTTATCTGGTGCAGATAATAGAGCATATTATTTAGACTCAGATAAAGGTAACAATGGTTATGTATTTACCAACTCAAATAAAGGTAGAACTTACAACTTTACTACAAAAGTAGAAAAGACGTTTGACAACGGTTTGTATACAAACATTGCATATAGTTACTTAAACTCTAAAGATGTAAACTCAATTGAAGCAGAAATTACAGGAGATGCATTCGCTTTTAATCCAGTAGTAGGAAATGCTAACAACGATGTTTTAGCGTACTCTAAATATGGAGATACACATAGAATTATTGGTGTTGCTTCTAAAAAGTTTAACTTTTTTGGAGAAAAAGCTCCAACAACTTTTACTACATTCTTTGAATATGCTAAAGGAGGTAGATTTAATTATACGTATGGAGGAGACATCAATAACGATGGTTCATCTGTAAACGATTTATTATATGTACCAACAGCATCAGAATTAAATTCAATGCAATTTACAGGTGCAGGACAAGCTGCAGCATTTGAATCTTACATTCAGCAAGATGATTATTTAAGTGAAAGAAGAGGACAGTATGTAGAAAGATATGGTGCTCTAGCTCCATGGAGAGGTCGTTGGGACTTAAAAGTATTACAAGACTTTAATTTTAATGTTGCAGATGGTAAAGAAAATACTATTCAAATAAGTTTAGATATTTTAAACCTTGGTAACTTAATTAATTCAGATTGGGGTGTTGTTCAACAACCAAGAAATGTACAACCATTAGGAGTTTCTGTTGATGCTAATACATTACAACCAACTTATACTTTTGACGAAACGTTAACAGACACGTTTGCTTTTGATAGTAGCTTACAATCTAGATGGCAAGCTCAAATTGGTCTACGTTATATTTTCTAAACCAAAATAATAAATAGATATTTGAACCGCTCAAAACTTTTTGAGCGGTTTTTTAATGGAACAAAATGAAATATAGACAACTTACCAAAGAACAATTTGAAAGTTTGCATAAAGAGTTTGCTCAGTTTTTAGCAACACAAAGTATAGATGTAAAAGAATGGCAAGATATTAAGACCAATAAACCTAAGGTAGCAGAAGAAGAAATGAATATTTTTTCGGATTTGGTTTGGGATGATGTTTTAACAAAAGTAAACTATGTAGAACATTTTTCTAAAACTTCTGCAAACTTGTTTAAATGTGAAGATGAACAAATTCATAGAATTGCTATTAAAGTCAATTGGGATATTAATTTATTAGAACAAAAGGGTTTTGAATGGCTCATGCAAAATCCTATGGATAATTCTGTAGAAATTTTTAAAGGGAGTAAACCTTACAATGTTGAAAGAAATTTAGAAATCTTTGATTTGATAGAAAAAGGTAGTTCAATTTCTAAAGGAGAGATTTACGATTATATAAACAGTTTGGTTTCTTAAAGATAGATGAAATCCATTCGTCGACACTTATTGGTATTTAATCGAATGCAAATCACTTTCTAACACGAATATTAATAAAGTAAATTAGTTTAGATTTAATTTGCAGTAAATAACGCGAAAAAATTGCATAGTTGGAAAAAACCCTTAAAATATTACTTGTAGAAGATAATTTAATCGAAATAATGAAAATGAAAAGAACCATTTCATTATTAAAATTAAACCATACGCTTCATGAGGCAAAGAATGGAGAGGAAGCTCTAAAATTTTTAGAAGATAAATCAAACATACCAGATTTAATTTTATTAGATCTTAACATGCCTAAAATTAGCGGAATTGAATTTTTGAAAATCATTAAAGCTAATGATGAATTGTTACATATTCCTACAGTAATATTAACTACTTCTAGTAATCAATCAGACCTAATTGAATGTTACAAAACAGGGATGTCTGGTTATGTATTAAAGCCACTTAAATATGAGGATTATGTCAAAAAAATTGAAAAAGTTTTGGCATATTGGAGCGTGAATGAATTAAGAAAAGTATAAAAACTTTACTTTTTTTAATTTTTTATTATCTACTTTATCATCATTTTAATTTCTAAATCTGTTTTTTAAACTTTTGGCTATCAGCTACTTTGTTTTAACGTTCTTTTTAATAATTTTTTATTTTTGTTATAATATTCTTACAGAAATAGATTATGTATTGCCAAAAAGATTGTAAATTTAGTGCTTATACTATGTATAATACAATCAATATATTAATTTAGTATACCTCTAACCAAACATAGATTAATGAAAACTGTTCAATTAAAAAGAGAAGCAAATTCAGAGTTTAAATTTATTACCGAAAAGCAAACTTTAAAAGCACCTTTGGTACTAATTTTTGGTAGCAGATATTTGTTAGAAGCAGAATCTGTTTATGATGAAATTAAATCTATTTTTCCTGATGGTCATCTTGTTTTTGGTTCAACCTCTGGTAATATTACATCAGAGTCTGTAGATGATGAATCTATTGTTGTAACAGCTATCGAGTTTGAAAAAAGTAGTTTTGTTATTAAAACTACCAACGTAATTAGCGAGAATCAAGAAAGTTTAAATAGTACAGAAGTTGGTAAAGAACTTATACAACAATTACCTCAAGAAAATTTAAAACACGTTTTTATTATTTCTGATGGTAGTTTTATTAATGGAAGTCAATTGGCTATTGGTATGAACTCAGCTTCAGACCAAGATTTAATTGTTACAGGTGCACTATGTGGAGATGCAGCAAGATTTGAAAAAACACTTTCTTCTTACAACGAGTTGCCAAAAGAAGGCGAAATTATTGCTATTGGTTTGTATGGAGAATCTTTAGAAATTTCTTTTGCCTCTAATGGAGGATGGACACCTTTTGGACCAGAAAGATTAGTTACAAAATCAAAAGATAATGTGTTATACGAAATTGATGGTAAACCAGCTTTAGACTTATACAAAACCTATTTAGGAGAAAAATCTAAAGAATTGCCAGGTGCTGCCTTATTATATCCTTTAAATGTAAAATCTAAAGATGACAAAAAATCGATTGTTAGAACCATTTTAAATATTAATGAAGAAGACAATTCTATGATTTTAGCTGGAGATATTTTAGAAGGATCTCAAGTACAGTTAATGATGACAAATGTAGATAGCATTGTAAATGCAGCAGAAATTGGTGCTGAAAAAGCATTAGCAGAAAGAAAAAATGCACCTGAATTAGCCATATTAGTTAGTTGTATTGGTAGAAAATTGGTGCTAGATCAAAGAGTAGAGGAGGAAGTAGAAGAAGTTATGGAAGTAATTGGTGCAAATACGTTAGTAAGCGGTTTTTATTCTTATGGAGAAATTGCTCCTTTTGAAGATGAAACTAATTGTCAACTGCACAATCAAACAATGGCAATTACATTAATAAGCGAGTAATGAACTCTTTACTTAAAAGACAAATTCGTAAATATTTACCCGAAAAATTCAAGTCAGATGATGACTTAAATGAATTTTTAGAGGCCATTGAAAGGTCTTATAATACTTCTGATGAGCAATTTAAAATGTTGCAAAGAGCTGCATCTATAAGTTCAGAAGAACTATTTGAATCTAATCAGCAGTTAAGAGAAGAATCAGAAGCTCAAAAAGAAATAATAGCTAAACTTAATAATGTAATTAACACATTAAAGTTTTATGGCTTAGATGAAACCAATAATTTGGAAGAATCAGATTCTTTAAAATTAGTAGATTTTATTGATAATCAAACCAAAGAAATTATAGAAATTAATAAGCAGAAAGATCTTTTACTTTCTAATTTAGAAAAGCAAAATGCAGAACTGAATGATTATGCTCATATGATTTCTCATGATTTACAATCACCCTTACAAAGTATAGAAGCGTTAACCACTTGGCTAAAAACTGACTACGAAGATCAGATAGATGAAGGAGGTAAAGATATACTTCGTTTAATTGGTGAAAATGTAGAAAAGATGGATGCTCTTCTAAAAAATGTTTACGAGTATACTAATATTGATAAAATTCACAATAAAAAGCGAGATATTGATTTAAATGATTTATTAAAAAGTTTATTAAAATTAATAAAAAATCCTAATAAAATAGAAATCAAAATTCAAGACAATCTACCAATAATTAGTGGTGATACATATCGATTAAATTTACTTTTTTATCATTTAATAGATAACGCCATTAAATACAATGATAAAGGTGAGAATGGCTTGGTTGAAATTCTATTTGAAGAAGAGAAAAACTACTGGAAATTCTGTGTTAAGGATAATGGAAAAGGGATAGAAAATCAGTATTTAGATAAAATATTTAATGCTTTTCAAAAATTAAATAATGACAATCAATCTTCAGGTATAGGTTTATCTATAGCCAAAAAGATTGTGGAAGTTTATTATGGTAATATTGAAATAAAATCGAACCCAGGTGAAGAAACACTTGTAATATTTACTTTAAGAAAGCAGCTATGATAGAACCCAATTTAAATTATATAGAACAATTGGCCAGAGGAGATGACTCAATAAGACAAACTTTAATTCAAGTGATTAAAGATGAATTTCCTGATGAGAAAAAAGAATATTTTGAATGCTTAAAAACTAAAAATTCTGAAATTATTGCGAGTAACGTTCATCGCATTAAACATAAATTTAGTATTTTGGGCTTAGAAACTAGTTATAACAGTGCTGTGAAATTAGAAGAAGTACTTCGAAACAATCAATCCAACCAAGGTTTACAAGAAGAATTTGAAAATACACTTGCAGCAATTACTAAATATTTAAAAACTATTTAGAAACATGAATTGTATAGTAATAGACGATGAAAAAATGGCACGCGTAATTATTAAAACGCTGTGTAATGAAATTAAAGATGTAAACCTAGTTGAAGAATTTTCTGATGCTATTGAGGCCATAAAGTATTTAAATGAAAATAAGGTAGATTTAATTTTCTTAGATATTCATATGCCAGCTTTTAGTGGAGTAGATTTTATAAAAACATTAAAAGACCCACCAAAAGTTATTTTTACTACAACAGATGCAAAGTATGCTATAGAGGCTTTTGAGTTTGATTTTATTGTAGATTATCTTTTAAAGCCAGTAGAATTACCTAGATTTAAAAAGGCAATACAAAAAGCGCAAAAGGCATTAGCTGTTGCTAAAAAAGAAAAAACAACTGCTGCTCCAACAATAAAAAATGACTTTTATGTAAATATTGACAGAAGGCTAATAAAGATTGATTTGCCTAGTATTTATCTAATTGAAGCTAAAGGTGATTATATCAATATTAAAACAGAGGAGAAGAATTACATAGTGCACTCTACACTTAAAAAAATAGAGGAAAAGTTACCAGATTCTCTATTTCTAAAAGTACATAGATCTTATATAATTAATGTAAAGCATATTATTGATATAGAAGATAATAGTGTTTTAATTAAAAAGGATGTAATTCCCGTAAGTAGATCTAACAGACCAGAATTAATGAAGCGTTTAGATCTGTTATAAGTTTCTAATCGTAACTTAAGTTTCATTCGTCTACAGTAAATTTGTACAAAGCGAAGTTTAATCTTTAAGGTTCAAATTGGGGGTATCTTTATGATATAAAGAAAATATCATGAGAAAATCCCTAATAATTCTAGTTTCCTTAATTGTAACAGCTTTAAATATCAACTCTTATGGCGATCTTAGTGAAAGTCAGATTGAAAAAGCCAAATCTTCTATAAAAGCTGAAAACGAAGTAACCCTTGATGAAAGTGTTAATATGGGACTAAGCTTAACCTTTCTAAAAATAATTCACATTGCAGAATTAATGTGTGTTTCTGAAATGGACAGAAAAAGTTTAGTAAGACCGTTTACAGCTTAAGAATTTCTAATAATTTATCAGTTCCGTTAGTTGCATTATCACTTATAACTGTTAGCTTATTAAATAAATGACTATTTATATTTGGTTTAGGGTCTATAAAATAAATAGGAACTTCGTTACTTACAAACTCAATTAAACTAGCTGCAGGATATACTTGCATTGAAGTACCAATTACCACTAGAATATCAGCTCTTTTCGTAATTTCTATTGCTTTATCTAACATAGGTACCATTTCTCCAAACCATACAATATGTGGTCTTAATTGATATCCTAATTTACAAACATCACCTAAATTTAAATCTTTCTTCCAATTTAGAACATCAGTTTCATTTTTAGTGCTTCTAACTTTTAATAGCTCTCCATGCAAATGAGTAATAGCAATACTACCTGCTCTTTCGTGCAAATCATCTACATTTTGAGTAATGATATTTACCTTATAATATTTTTCTAACTTCTTTAAATTTAAATGCGCTTTATTAGGTTCTACCTCTAACAATTGCCTTCTTCTTTGATTATAAAAGTCTAAAACTAATTCAGGATTATTTCTAAAACCTCTTATGGAAGCAACATCCATAACATCATGATCTTCCCATAAACCATCAGCATCTCTAAAAGTTTTTATACCACTTTCTGCAGAAATTCCTGCACCTGTAAGTACTACTACATTTTTCATATTAGTAAAAATAATAATAAAATGATATGTTTGTATTTATGGTAGATAAAAAGTTATTGGAGTATTTAGAAGGTTTTTTGACTGACAAAAGAAAACAGACTTTTCAGAAAGTTTTGGCAGAAAGAACTAGACATTTTACAGTTGTTTTAGAAGATATTTATCAACCTCATAACGCAAGTGCAGTAGTTAGAACCTGCGATATTTTTGGTGTTCAAGATTTACATGTAATAGAGAATAGGTACATTAATAGAGTATCTAAATATGTTACAAAAGGTGCTCAAAAATGGATTACTACTAAAAGATACAAAACAGATGATGATAATACGAAAATATGTTTAAATGATTTAAAAACAGCTGGATATCAGATTATAGCAACCTCTCCATATGCTGATGCTAATCTTTTACAAGATTTCAAAATTAATAAAAAAACAGCTTTTGTTTTTGGAGCAGAAGCAACAGGTATTTCAGATACTGTAAAAGAACATGCAGATGGATTTTTAAAAATTCCGATGGTTGGTTTTACAGAAAGTTTTAACATTTCTGTAGCTGCAGCTATTATTTTACAAGATGTGACAACTAGACTTAAAAGTTCAGATATTAATTGGATGCTTTCTAAGGATGAAAAGGAACAATTATATCTGCAATGGATTAAAGAAACCATTAAGAATGTAACTAAAATAGAAGAACGGTTTTACCAACAATTAGAGGATGAATAATGAAATTACAGAATACATTAACGAACAAGATTTTTGGAAAGAAGAGTTAGTTTTACTTCGTTCAATTTTAAATGAGTTGCCTTTAGTTGAAGATATAAAATGGGGCATACCTGCTTATATTTTTAATGATAAAAATATTTTGGGAATGTCAGCTTTTAAAAATTATGTTGGTCTTTGGTTTCATCAAGGTGTATTTTTAAAGGATAAAGCAAATCTATTAATCAATGCTCAAGAGAATAAAACAAAAGCCTTAAGACAAATGAGATTTAGCTCTATTGATGAAATAGATAAAGAGCTAGTTAAGAATTATGTTTTAGAAGCAATTGAAAACTGTAAAGCTGGTAAAGAAATTAAACCAACTAGAAATACAAAACCAGTGATTTTACCTTCTGAACTTAAATTGGTTTTGAATTCAAATAAAACTCTGAATGATGCATTTTATAAGTTAACCTTATCAAAGCAAAGAGAATATGCTGAGTATATTTCTACAGCCAAAAAAGAAAATACTAAAAATTCTAGAATTGAGAAAATTATTCCTCTAATTAAAGCAGGAAAAGGCTTAAATGATAAATATAAATAACTATTGTATCATTATTTTTTGAATGGTAGAAGTAGAGTCGCATCTAGAAATGTATAAACTAACATTTTCTAATTCTTTCTTACCAGTAACAAAGTACTCAGCACAAGGCTTCTGTCTAGGTTTTCCTTTACCAAAATCTACATCACCAAAGTTTAAAATCTTTTCTATCTTAAGGCTATCAATATCTGAAGTTTGCATCACTTTTTTAGCCTCATCAGAATAGACTCTTTCTCTAATTCTAATAGTTTTAAGCGTTCTAGCATCCATACCATAATCAAAAGTGGCGTTTTTCTTTTGCCAGAAAAAATACACCCCAATAGAACTAATACTAGCACCAATTAAAAAATATCCTATACGTTTTAGTAACATCAATAAATTTTGAGTGGCAAATTTAAGATTTTAAGTTCAGAAAAGAATTACAAAATTAATAAATTGATATCTCTAAATGGCAAATCGAACCATTCTGCTACAGTTTTATTTGTTAAAATTCCATGATAAAAATACATTCCATTTCTTAGGCTTTTATCAAATCTGGCAGCATTTTCAAAACCACCTTCTTCAGCAATATTTAATAAATAAGGTGTAAATATATTACTTATTGAAACAGAAGCTGTTCTAGAGTATCTTGCAGGAATATTAGGCACACAATAATGAATTACTCCATGCTTCACAAAAGTTGGTTTGTTGTGCGAGGTCACATTTGAAGTCTCAAAACAACCACCTCTATCAATACTAACATCAACTATAATAGATCCTTCTTTCATTGTTTCTACCATAGTTTCTGTAGCGCAAATAGGAGATCTGTTTTTACCTCTTATAGCACCAATAGCAACATCACATCTCATTAAAGCTTTAGAAACAGATTTTGGTTGTAAAGTTGATGTATAGATAGGTGATGATAAGCCATGTTGTAATTTTCTTAATTTGGATATTGAATTGTCAAAAACCTTTACTCTTGCACCTAAACCTAAAGCCGTTCTTGCTGCATATTCGCCTACAGTACCAGCTCCAAAAATAACTACACTAGTAGGTGGCACTCCACCAATATTACCAAATAACAATCCATTACCTTTATTAACACCACTCATTAATTCACCTGCTATTAATACAGAAGCTGTCCCAGCAATTTCACTTAGTGATTTTACTACAGGAAATGTATTATGTTCATCCTTAATATAATCGAAAGCAACAGCCGTAATTCTTTTTTTAGCCAAACACTCAAAATACTTTTTAGATTGAGTTTTTAGCTGAAGTGATGATATTAATACTGCCTGAGGATTTATATATTCAATTTCTTGTTCAGTAGGTGGTGCAACTTTTAATATGATATTACATTTAAATGCTTCTTCTGTATCATAAGAAATTTTTGCACCTGCTTCCGAATATTCTTTGTCTGTAAAACTTGCGCCATCACCTGCCCCAGTTTCTATAACAATTCTATGACCATTAGCAGTTAAAGCGGTTACAGCGTCTGGAGTTAAACAAACACGTTTTTCTCCTAAATGGGATTCTTTGGGTAGACCAATAAAAAGTTCTCCTTTCTTTTTCTTTATTTCCAACATTTCTGTTTGTGGTAATAATTCTTCTTTACTAAAAGGAGAAAACTGGCTCATATAGTGTATTTATTTTAGTTCAATTTTACGTTGACCATCTTCTAAAATAGAAAGATGAATTGCAACAGCATCTAAAGGTAATAAATTTTCGATATTCTCTGGCCATTCAATGAAACACCAATTATTACTATATAAATAATCTTCAACTCCTATATCTAAAGCCTCTTCTTCATGGTTAATTCTATAAAAATCAAAATGATATAAGGTATTGTTATCACAAGTACTATATTCATTAACTAAAGAAAAGGTGGGTGAAGAAATGTTATCTTCTGTACCAAGTTCTTTGCAAATTTGTTTAATTAAAGTTGTTTTTCCTACGCCCATTTCTCCGTAAAAAAGTAATACTTTATGCTTTGCACTTGCAATAATAGAATTAGCCACTTTTGGCAAATCGTTTAACGAGTATGTAGTAATCATAAGGTAAAAATAAGGAGTTATTTTATATAGATTGTAATTCCCTAATAAATTTTAGAATTTTGTTACAATTCGCTTTTTCGCACTAAATTTAATGCGAAAAGGCTATTTAATTAGTACTTCTTTGCACTCATTTTCAGCAACTCATTTGTTAAAATTACAAAATCGATAAATTTAAAACATTGATATACAGTCTTTTATATAATAAAATACAAAATGTATTATTAATGATACCTTTAATTATCAATTTCGTTATAACTTAGCAATCAAGAATTTAAGTAATTTTATTCCAGTTTATTATTCAGAAAAAATAATAAGCGATCTATTTTTAACCCCTTAATACCTCTAAAATGAAAACTACTTTACACAAGTTGTTTATGCAAATCTGTATATACAATTATCAAGAATCACAACTCAAGATTCTTACACACTCATAATTATTACATACTAACCAAACTTTAACTAACATTAAATCCTCTTTAAGATGTTAAAAACTACCTATTGTAGGTTATTTACTTGTGTAAATGACTTAAAAGAAACTTGTAACAAGTTTTTTAAAGATTATAATTTTGTAATAGCAATTTTGCTTACAATAACTTATAACTCTGGCTTAAATGCACAAACCTGGACTGAAATTGTAAAAACTACAGCCTCTGATGCTGCTGCTAGTGATTTCTATGCGTATGATGTAGCTATTGATGGAGAATACGCTATTGTTGGAGCAAGAGGCAATGATGATATTGGTTCCAATTCTGGATCTGCTTATATTTTAAAATATAACGTTGCTTTAAATACTTGGGAAGAGCAGGTTAAACTAATTGCAAATGACGCAGCATCTTCAGATTATTTTGGAAACTCTGTTGCCATTAAAGGAGATTTAGTTATAGTGGGTGCCTTTTATGATGTATCGAATAACCAAAGAAATGGTGCTGCTTATGTCTTTAGAAGATCTGGAAATACATGGAACCAAGAAGCCAAATTATTGGCTTCAGATGGTGCTCAATACGATTATTTTGGTTGGGATGTTGCCATTGATGGCAATATAGCTGTTATAGGAGCAATGTTTACAGATAATAATGGAGTAAGTTCTGGAAGTGCATATGTTTTTAACCATAATGGTTCAACTTGGACCCAAACCCAAAAAATTCAACCTTCAGATGTTTCTCAATACAAAGAGTTTGGAAGGGCTGTAGACATCAGTGGAAATAATATATTAGTAGGGGCTTATGGTGATAATAGCTATGCTGGTGCTGCTTATATTTTTAATAATGATGGAAATACATGGAGCCAAGAAGCTAAATTAACAGCATCAGATGCCAGCGCATATGATCGTTTTAGTTATCAATCTATAGGAATTGATGGAGATTATATAGTGGTGGGAGCTTATGCTAGTGATAATTCAAATTTAACGGATTCAGGTGCTGCATATATATATCACAAGACAAATTCAGGATGGATGGAAGAAAGCATAATCACAGCTATAGATGCAGCAACAGGAGACCAATTTAGCATTTCTGTAGATATTTCTGGAGATGTAGTTGTTGTAGGTTCTAGATTAGATGATGACAAAGGAACTAATTCAGGATCTGCCTATGTTTTTCAAAGAAATGGTACAGCATGGTCTCAACAATCTAAATTACTTGCTTCAGATGGGGCTTCAAATGATTATTTTGGATGGGCCTCAGCAATTGATGGGAATAATTTAATTATTGGTGCATATTTAAATGATGACAATGGTACTAATTCAGGCTCAGCCTACATATTCAATAATGGGTTGAGTAATAGCGCAGATACTACACCACCAACAGTAGTAACACAAAATTTAGAAGTAAGTTTAGACGCTAATGGAGCTGCTTCAATTACTGCAAATCAAATAAATAATGGTTCATCAGATAATGTTTCATCAAATTTAACCTTAAGTTTAGATAATGAAACTTTTAACTGTGCTAATTTGGGTAGTAATACAGTAACCTTAACAGTTACTGATGAGGCAAATAATTCGTCTTCAGCAACAGCTACAGTAACAGTTGTTGATAATATTATACCAACTATTACTTTAAATGGAGATGAAACAATTAATATTTTACATGGAACAACTTTTACTGATCCTGGAGCAACAGGTGCAGATAATTGCTCTAACACAACAATACAAATAACTGGTACAGTAGATACCAATAATTCTGGTAGTTATACATTAACTTACAAAGCTTCAGATGGTTCAAACAATGAATCTACAGTGGTATCAAGAACTGTAATTGTTAATGGTTTACCATCAGCATCAAACGATGCAATTGTAGTAACAGAAGGTACTACAAACAACTCAATTTTAGTATTAACTAACGATTCTTTTGGTCCTGATGCAGCTGCAAATACAAATTCAGTTTATATAGAAACTGCACCATCTAATGGAACAGCAATAGTAAATTTACAGAACAATAGTATAGAGTATACACCTACAAGCAATGTAACTACAGACTCTTTTGTGTATGGAATAGAAGATGGAAATGGAGATCAAACAACAGCTACTGTTTCTATTACTATTAACAGACTGCCTAGTGGTTCTGCAGATGTATTATCTGTATTCGAAGATAGTTCAAACAACATTTTGGATGTTTTAGATAATGATGATATCGATTTAGATGGTTTTGGTAGTTTAACTATTGGAGCAAACACAACAGAAGGTGGTTCAATTAACCTAAACTCAGACAATGAAGTTGTTTATACGCCAGTTGTGCAGTTTGTAGGTGAAGATTCTTTTACCTACACAATTACAGATGGTAATGGAGATGAAACAGAAAACATTACAGTAACTATTAACGTTCTAGCAGTAGTACCTGAACCAGTAAATGATACATTTACTTTAAATCAAGATTCAACTAACAACACTTTAAACGTTTTAGCAAATGATAGTTTTGGTTCAGATGGTGCTTTAAGTTTTACAATTAGTGGAGCAACATCTACGGAAAACGGAACTGTTGTTTTAAATGATAATGGTACAGCAGATGTAACTGATGATTTTATACAATTTACACCAAAACCAAACTATAATGGTTCAGATTCTTTTACGTATACTTTAGAGGATACCAATGGAGATTCAGCAACAGCAACTGTAACTATTATTGTAAGGCCAATTATTCCAGTACCAACAGATGATGTTGCAACAGTAGATAAAAATAGCACGAATAATAGTATTGATGTATTATCTAATGATGATTTTGGTGGTAATGAAGCGAATGTAGAACATCCTTTCACCTTTTTAAACGGAAGCTTAAATAGTGCTAGTAATAATGGTGCATTACTTACTATCTCTGATAATAATACCCCTAATGACTTATTAGATGATGTTATTTTATACACACCAGCTGCTGATTTTGTTGGTGAAGATACGTTTACTTATATCTTAACTGATACTGATGGAGATGCAACTTCAGCTCTTGTTACAGTAACAGTTGTAGAAGGTAATAATGACAGTACAAGTCCAACTGCTGTTAATGATGCCTATACAGTTTATTCAGAAAGTTTAGCAAATGAATTTAATGTCTTAGCTAATGATAGTGAAGGATTAGATGGTTTAATTGATAGTGGTTTAACCATGACAAATGGTACTTTAAGTAGTGCTACACCAAATGGAGGAATCATTTTTGTAGACAATAAAGGCACTAATACAACTACAGATGATGTTATTAACTATGTACCTCAAACTGGTTTTGTTGGTGAAGATACTTTTGATTATACAATAACAGATATAAATGGAGATGCCTCAATAGCTACAGTAACAATTACTGTAGAAGTAGAAATTTTTGACGTACCAACTGCAGAAAATGATGCAGTAGTTTTAGAACAAGACAGTTCAGATAATATTATAGACGTTTTAATAAATGATGCTTTTGGTTCAGAAGGTAGAGCACAAAATAATTCGTTCGCTATTAATGTTCCAACAATAACAAATGGAGCTTCAATATCGATTGTAGATGACAAAATTGTGTATACACCAGCAACAGGATTTAGTGGTACAGACTCTTTTAATTATACAATTACAGATGCTACAGCACAAACATCATCTGCAACAGTAACAGTAATGGTTACACCTGCAGAATTTGTAAATGATGTTCCAGTTGCACAAAATGATGTAATTACTATAACTCAGAATAGTGTTAGAGCAGTAATAGATATTTTACCTAACGATTCTTTTGGAAACGAAGGACCAATCACAAGTCATGACCCTGTAACCACAGACAAAGGTTGGATGATGCAAACCACTTCAATTGGAGCATTATTCTGTATCAATAAAAATGATGACAATTCACCTTATGGAGATTATTATATCACATATACACCTCCAACAAACTTTACAGGAACAGATACTTTTAATTATGTAATTACAGATGCAAATGGAGATGCTTCAACTGCAACTGTAACAGTAACTGTAGAAGAAGATCAAACACTTTTAGCTTTAATTGACGATAGTGTTGAAGTAGATGAGAATAGTGTAAGTAATGAAATATCAATTTTTGATAATGATATTATTGGTGCTAGAGTTTTATTAAGAAGATTAATAATTAATAATCTAACAACTTCTCAAGGAGGTACATTAGTGGTAAAGAATAATTTTTCTAGAAACCCTTTAGATTATACAATAGAATATACACCAGCTGAAAAGTTTACAGGTATTGATACTTTTGAATATAGCTTAGAAGATGCATCAGGAGTTTCAGACCCAGCAACTGTAACAATTACAGTAATTGCAGGAGATGTTGTAAATGGTACACCAACAGCAACTAACGATGCAGTATCAGTATTTACAGATAGTCTAAATAATGAAATCGATGTTTTAGATAATGATACAGCAGGATTAGATGGTTTTATAGATGGAGGTTTAACCATGACAAATGGAACATTAATTAGTGCCACAGCAAATGGTGCAACCATTTCTATAGACAATAAAAGTACTGCAGATACATCAGATGATATTTTTATGTATACACCAGCCACAGGTTTTGAAGGTACAGATACTTTTAGTTATGTAATTACAGATGCAAGTGGAGATGCTTCAATAGGTGAAGTTACTGTAACTGTTGCTAGAGTAGAAGATGTACCTTTTGCTGTAGATGATGCAGTTACTTTAGAACAAGATTCAACAATAAATATCGATGTTTTATCTAATGATAGTTTTGGTACAGATGGTGCTGCACAAAGTGATGCGTTATCAGTTCCATCAAACTCAGATTTAGGAGGACAATTGAGTATCGCTAATGATTTAGTTGTGTATACTCCAGCTACAGGCTTTGTAGGTGTAGATAGTTTTACTTATACTATAGAAGATGCAAATGGAGATACAGATACAGCAAGTGTTACTATTACTTTAACAGAAGTAGTTTCAGATAATGGTCTTCCAACTGCTACAGATGATACAATTACTGTAAATCAAAATAGTTCAGATAATGTTATAAATGTAATAGTAAACGATGATTTTGGAACAGATGGTCCTAATGCAACACACCCTTTAACCTTCGCAAACGGATCTATGGTAAATGCCAGTGCTAAAGGTGGTTCTTTAACTATTGGTGATAATAATACTCCAAATGATTTATCTGATGATGTAATTTTATATTCGCCAAGTGTAGATTTTAGTGGAGAAGATACTTTCAACTATAGAATTACAGATGCAAGTGGAGATGCTGTAATAGCTACTGTTTCAATAACAGTAACTGGTTCAGGAGCAGTTGCAACACCTACTGCTAATAATGATGCTGTAAATATAAATGCATTACAAAATTCAACTGAAATTGATGTTTTATTAAATGACGATTTTGGTTTAAATGGTGCTATTGATAATGGGTTAACCATGACCAATGGTACACTTTCTAGTGCCACCGCAAATGGAGCTTTAATTAGTGTAGATAATAAAGGTACAAATGATACTTCAGATGATGTTATTGTATATGAGCCTGCTGCAAATTTTGTTGGAGAAGATTCATTTAACTATACAATTACAGATGCTACAGGTGATGCATCAACTGCAACAGTAACTGTTACAGTTGCAATTCCTACAGATGTGCCAAATGCAGTAGATGATTCAGTTACAGTAGATCAAGATAGTTCTTCAAGTATAGATGTTTTAGTAAACGATACCTATGGTGATGATGGAGCAGCACAAAATGATGCTCTAACAGTGGGTGCTAATTCAGATTTAGGAGGAACTTTAAGTGTAGCCAACAATCAGGTGTTGTACAGCCCTGCTGCAAATTTTGTAGGTGTAGATACCTTTACATATACTATTACAGATGATTCAGGAGATACTTCTAGTGCCAAGGTTACAATTACTGTAGAAGCAATTGTAATTCAAAATGGTACACCAACTGCAGTAGATGACGCAGTAACTGTAAATAGAACAGAAGCAGAGCCTAATCAAATTATTTATATAGATGTAACTGCAAATGATGATTTTGGAACTGATGGCCAGAATGCAAATCATCCTTTAGTATTACTAAATGGTAAAACAGATACAGCTAGTAATAACGGAATGAGAATTAAAATTGACGATAATGGAACAGAAAATGATCCTTCAGATGATAGAATAGCTTACTATTCAACGAATGATGAAAATATAACTTCAGACAGTTTTGTGTATACAATTACTGATGCTAATGGTGATGCATCTACAGCAACAGTAAACGTAACTTTATCTGCTGTAGCTTCAAAATCAGATACTTCAAGTAACTTATTTGATAATAGCTTTACAGCTTATCCAAACCCATCTGTAGGTTATGTTAAAACAACAGTAAAAAGTGAAACTGCAAGTAATGCAATGGTTTATTTATTTGATGTAACTGGAAAGGTTATTTTAAATCAAACAATAGAATTGAAAGGTGGAATCAATGAATTAGAATTTAATTTTAATGTTAGAAACTCAATAATGTTCTTAAAAATTATATCTCCTAATGCAAACTTTGGAACCAAGAAAATAGTTTTCAAAAAATAATCCCTAATTATAATTTGGATCGTATTTTCGAAAAAAAGAGCTGATTTATCAGCTCTTTTTTTATTTTTAAAAAGAAGATTAACTACAATTTTTCTGTTTAAGTATAATAGCTTTTTTACTACCTAAAAGAATGGCAGAATCTAATTCTTTACAAGATTCTTTAGTCTTTTTTAATTTTAACAGAGTTAAACCTAACATATATTTAGTGTCAGCATCTACACCTTCATTATTAATACCAGAGAAATCTTTAAATGCTAGCAAATATTCTTTTAATGCAAAATAACTTAAACCTCTATTAAAAAAAATATCATTTTCTTCTACAAAATACATGTTAGTCTCTTTTAAAAAAGACCTTTTCATAAATCCAGAATAACTTAATTTCGGTGTATTTTTATGCAAACTTTCAGATTTGTTATAATATAAAATTGCAGAATTATAATCTAAAAGATTAGAGTAGTTGTTCGCTATTTCAAAAAGTGCCAACATGTTCAAAGAGTCCAGTTGTACTACTTTTTTAAAATCGGTAAGAGCGCTATTAAATTGATTTAACTCAGATTTGTTGTTACCTCTATATAAGTAAGCTGCAACAAAATCAGGATTTATTTTTATCAATTCATTTAACTTTAAAATTGCATGTTTATGTTGTTTCTGTTTGTATAAATATGTTGCTTTTTCTAATAATTGTAGTTCTTTATCTTGGGCATTTACTAAGTTTAAACATAGTAAGCCCAACACTAATAGTATTATCTTTTTCATTTTTTGGCATTTTTGAGTTAAAAAGTTGGTTGCAATTTTATTTAGGAGAATACACAGCACAAGGTATTATTACTTCTTCTAAAGAGATACCTCCATGTTGATATGTGTTCTTATAATACTTTACAAAATGATTAAAATTGTTAGGGTAAGCAAAGAAGAAATCTTCTTTAGCAAAAATAAAAGGACTATTCATTGCCACAGTTGGCAAGAAAATATCTTTAGGATTACGAACAGCATAGACGTCTTTTTCTTCATACGTTAAACTTCGACCTGTTTTATACCTAAGGTTAGAACTAATATTTTTATCTCCAATTACTTTTGTTGGATGTTTGCAATTTATTGTTCCATGGTCTGTAGTAATAATTAACTTCTGACCTAAATTTTGTGCCTTTTGTATAATTTCAAATAGAGGTGAATTCTTAAACCAACTTAATGTTAAGCTTCTATACGCTTTATCATCACCTGCTAATTCTTTAATTACTTCCATTTCTGTTTTAGAATGCGAAAGCATATCAACAAAATTATATACAACAGTTGTTAAATCGTTTTGTTTTGTACCATTGTAATTGTCTGCCAATTCTTTACCGCTTTTTAAAGTAGTAATCTTGTAATACTCGTGAGTTATATCTAAACTTAATCTTTTAATTTGAGCCGTTAAAAAATCATTTTCGTACAAATTCATTCCACCTTCATCTGTATCGTTTTTCCAAAAATTCGGAAACTTCTTTTCCATTTCAGAAGGCATCAATCCAGAAAAAATAGCATTTCTAGCATATTGAGTAGCAGTTGGTAAAATTGAAAAGTAAGAATACTCTTCGTCTTTTTTATAATAATTGTTTATTAGAGGCTCTAAAATTCTGTATTGATCATACCTTAAATTATCAATAACAACCCATAAAACACCCTGTTCTTTGCTTAATTCTGGAACAACATAATCTTTAAATAAGGTATGTGAAAATGTAGGCTTGTCATTAGAAGTTAAAAAGTCTTCATAGTTTCTTTTCATAAACTTAAAAAACTGATTATTAGCCTCTTGTTTTTGACTTTCTAAAATCCCTAGCATTCCAGTATCGCTAATATTTTCTAACTCTAATTCCCAATGAACAAGCTTTTTATAAAGTTCAATCCAATCTTCATATGAATTTACCATAGATAAATCCATGGCAATTTTTCTAAACTCTTGTTGATAGCTAGAGGTTGTTTTTTCTGACACCAATCTAGAATTGTCTAAATTCTTTTTTAAACTTAAAAGAATCTGACTTGGATTTACGGGTTTTATAAGATAATCTGCAATTTTTGAACCAATTGCTTCTTCCATAATATATTCCTCTTCACTTTTGGTAATCATTACCACTGGCAAATTGGCTTGTTTCTGTTTAATTTGAGATAAAGTATCTAAACCAGTTAAACCAGGCATATTTTCGTCAAGAAAAACAATGTCAAAATTTTGTTCTTCTACCAAGTCTATAGCATCTGCACCATTTGTGCAGGTTGTTACATTATAATTTTTACGTTCTAAAAATAGAATATGAGGCTTTAAAAGTTCTATTTCATCATCAACCCATAATATCTGTATGTTGCTCATTCTATTGTTTTATTTATAAATTGAACGTTAAAAGTACCAATTTGTTATATTTTTAAAAGGTTCTAAATGATAAATTATTGCCAAAAAAAATAATGTTCGTACTTTGCTAGAAATTGACAAAACAGCATCTTTTGAAGAAAAAAAAACCGAATAAACTTAAAATTTTAAACGATCCTATTTACGGATTTATTCAAATTCCAAACACCTTAATTTTTGATATTATAGAACATCCTTATTTTCAGCGATTAAGAAGAATTGCACAAATGGGGTTTTCTAGTTTGGTTTATCCTGGAGCCAATCATACTCGTTTTCATCATGCTATTGGTTGTATGCATTTGATGCAAAAAGCTGTTCGTGTTTTAAGGTTTAAGCAAATAGAAATTTCGAAAGAAGAAGAAAATGCTTTGTGTATTGCAATTCTTTTACATGATATTGGTCATGGTGCTTTTTCTCATGCCTTAGAAAATAGTATTGTAAACGGTATATCTCATGAAGAAATATCTCTTAAATTCATGAAAGATTTAAATAATGAATTTGAGGGTAAACTCAGTTTAGCAATTCAAATTTTTGAAGGTAAATATCCACGTAAATTTTTATGTCAATTAATTTCTAGCCAGTTAGATATAGATCGTTTAGATTATTTAAGAAGAGATAGCTTTTATACAGGAGTAACTGAAGGTAATATTTCATCAGACAGATTAATTACAATGATGAATGTTAAAAATGATGAGTTGGTTATTGAACAAAAAGGAATTTATTCTGTAGAGAAATTTTTAATTGCTAGAAGACTTATGTATTGGCAAGTTTACTTGCATAAAACAGGTTTGGTTGCCGAAAATATATTGGTTAATATATTAAAAAGAGCAAAGGAATTGGCCGAAAAAGGTGAGGAGCTGTATGCTAGTTCAGCATTTACTTATTTCTTAAAAAATCAAATTACATCTAATAATTTTTCTGAAAACACATTACAGCAATTTGCCAAATTAGATGATTTTGATATTCTTTCTGCCATTAAAGAATGGACGAATCATTCAGATAAAGTACTATCATTATTATCTCAAATGATTGTAAATAGAAAACTTCTAAAAATAGAAATTCAGAAGAATGAATTTACTGAAGAAAAAATAACTAAGATTAAAACTAAGTTTGCTAAAAAGCTAGATATTACAGTTGAAGAACTAAAATATTTTGTGTTTACAAGAGAAATTAGAAATCAAGCATATCAATCAGAAAAGCCAATTTATATTTTAAGTAAAAAAGGCAAATTAAAAGATATTGCCAAAGCATCAGACCAATTAAATTTACAAGCGCTTACAAAACCAGTAATAAAACATTTCATTTGCTACCCAAAGTAAAATGAAATTAGCCAAATACTTATAAATTTTATACTTTTGCCGTTAATGAAATTTACAGCACAACAAATAGCAGACATTTTAGAAGGCGAAATTGAGGGAAACCCAAATGAAGAAGTTTCTAAATTATCTAAAATAGAAGAAGGTGAAAATGGTTCATTAACCTTTTTGTCTAATCCAAAATATAATCCTTATTTATATACTACAAATGCTTCTATTGCTATAGTTGATAAGACGTTTGTACCTGAAAAAGAGATTAGTACAACTTTAATTAAAGTAGATAATGCTTATAAGTCTTTCTCTAAATTGTTAGAATTCTACAATGAAGTAAAGAATAATAAACAAGGTAGAGAAGCCCCTCATTTTATTTCAGATTCTGCTAAAATTGGCGAAAATGAATACATAGGCGCATTTTCTTACATTGGTGAGAATGTAAGTATTGGTAATAATGTAAAAATATATCCGAATACCTATATAGGAGATAATGCTACCATTGGCGATGATTGTGTTATATTTTCTGGAGTTAAAATTTATTCAGAAACACAAATTGGTAATCAGTGTAAAATTCACTCAGGCTGTATTATAGGTTCTGATGGATTTGGTTTTGCACCAAATGAACAAGGCCAGTTTAAAGCAGTTCCACAAATTGGTAATGTTATCATAGAAGACCATGTAGATATTGGCTCTGGATCTACAATAGATAGAGCAACATTAGGATCTACAATTATTAGACAAGGTGTAAAATTAGACAATCAAATTCAGATTGCTCACAATGTAGAAGTTGGTAAAAACACTGTAATTGCAGCGCAAACAGGGGTTGCAGGTTCTACCAAAATTGGAGAAAATTGTATGATTGGTGGCCAAGTTGGTATTGTTGGTCATTTAACAATAGGTAATGGAGTAAAGATTCAAGCGCAATCTGGAATCACTAAAAATTTAAAAAACAATGATGTTGTTCAAGGTACACCAGCTTTCGGATATACAGACTTTAATAAAAGTTATGTATACTTTAGAAATCTGCCAAAAATAGCAGCATCTGTTAGTAACATAGAAAAAGAATTAAATACTCAAAAGCAGAAGTAATGAGTAAAAAGCAAAAAACAATACAAAAAGAAGTTACGTTATCAGGTGTAGGTTTACACACTGGTAATACAGTTTCAATGACCCTAAAACCAGCCCCAGTTAATCACGGTTTTGCTTTTAGTAGAGTTGATTTAGAAGGTGCTCCAACAATAGAGGCCAAAGCAGAATATGTAGTTACTACTCAAAGAGGAACTAATTTAGAGAAAAACGGCGTTCAAATACAAACATCAGAACACGTTTTAGCTGCTGCTGTGGGTTTAGATATTGATAATTTATTGATAGAAGTAGATGCTTCAGAACCACCTATTATGGATGGTTCTTCTAAGTATTTTATAGAAGCTTTAGAAAAAGCGGGTATAGAGGAGCAAGATGCAGAAATTGAAGAGTACGTTGTAAAAGAAATTATTTCTTATAAAGACGAAGTTACAGGTAGCGAAATTATTTTAATGCCTGCAGACGAATATCAAGTTACAACAATGGTAGATTTTGGTACTAAAATTTTGGGTACACAAAATGCTACTTTAGATCATATTTCTGATTTTAAAGAAGAAATTGCTGCTGCAAGAACTTTTAGTTTCTTACATGAAATTGAAATGTTGTTAGAAAATGATTTAATTAAAGGTGGAGATTTAAATAATGCAATAGTTTATGTAGATAAAGAGTTATCTCAAAGCACCATGCAAAAATTAAAGAAAGCTTTTAAGAAAGATGATATTGCAGTAAAGCCAAATGGAATTTTAGATAACTTAAATTTACATTGGGCAAATGAAGCAGCTCGTCATAAATTATTAGATGTTATTGGAGATTTAGCTTTAGTGGGTACAAGGATTAAAGGTAAGGTTATTGCAAATAAACCTGGTCATTTAGTGAATACTCAATTTGCTAAAAAGTTGGCAAAAATTATAAAAGCAGAGAAAAGAAATAATGTTCCTGCTTACGATTTAAATCAACCACCACTTATGGATATTCATCAAATTATGGATATTCTTCCTCATAGACCACCTTTTTTATTAGTAGATCGTATTTTAGAACTTTCTGATAAACACGTTGTGGGTATGAAAAATGTAACAATGAACGAAAATTTCTTTGTTGGTCATTTTCCAGGAGCACCAGTAATGCCAGGTGTTTTACAAGTAGAAGCAATGGCTCAATGTGGAGGGATTTTAGTTTTAAGTACAGTTCCAGATCCAGAAAATTACTTAACGTATTTCATGAAAATGGACAATGTTAAGTTCAAACAAAAGGTTTTACCTGGAGATACTTTAATATTTAAAGCTGAACTAATTACACCTATTAGAAGAGGAATTTGCCATATGCAAGCCTATGCTTATGCTAATGGTAAATTAGTTGCAGAAGCAGAATTAATGGCACAAATAGCCAAGAAAAAATAAATTATGAATCAACCATTAGCTTACGTTCATCCCCAAGCAAAAATTGCCAGAAACGTGGTAATTGAACCTTTTACAACCATACATAACAATGTAGTTATTGGTTCAGGCACTTGGATAGGTTCTAACGTAACAATTATGGAAGGTGCAAGAATTGGTAAAAATTGTAGAATTTTTCCAGGATCTGTAATCTCTGCAATTCCACAAGATTTAAAGTTTGATGATGAAGAAAGTACTGTAGAAATTGGTGATAATGTAACCATAAGAGAATGTGTTACCATCAATAGAGGTACAAAAGATAGAATGATTACTAAAATTGGAGATAATTGTTTAATTATGGCTTATTGTCATATTGCACACGATTGTTTTGTGGGTGAAAATTGTATTTTTTCAAACAATACAACTTTGGCAGGTCATGTAACTATAGGAGCAAATGTAGTATTAGCAGGTATGGTTGCTGTGCATCAATTTGCATCTGTAGGAAATCATGCCTTTGTTACAGGTGGTTCTTTGGTAAGAAAAGATGTACCTCCTTATGTTAAAGCAGCAAGAGAACCATTATCATATGTTGGTATAAATTCTGTTGGTTTAAGAAGAAGAGGATTTACCACAGAAAAAATTAGAGAAATTCAGGATATATTCAGAATTCTTTTCCAAAAAAATTACAATTACACACAAGCAATAGATATAATTGAGGCAGAAATGGAAGCAACTCCAGAACGTGATGAAATTATACAATTTATAAAAGATTCTCATAGAGGAATCATGAAAGGATATTACAAAGCAAATTAAAATAGATAAATGGCAACAACATCAGATATTAGAAACGGATTATGTATTAGATATAACAATGATATCTATAAGATTATAGAATTTTTACACGTAAAACCAGGTAAAGGTCCTGCTTTCGTAAGAACTAAATTAAAAAGTGTTACCAATGGTAAAGTGGTAGATAATACTTTTCCTGCAGGTAGAAAAATTGATGATGTTAGAGTGGAAACTCACAAATTTCAGTATTTATATAATGATGGTGATACTTATCATTTTATGAATGAACAAGATTATTCTCAGATTCAGTTACAGAAAAATGCTTTAGATACACCAGAATTAATGAAAGAAGGTGAAGTGGTAACTATTATTATCAACTCAGAAGATGATATGCCTTTATCTGTAGAAATGCCATTAAGTGTAATTTTAGAAGTTACACATACTGAACCTGGTGTAAAAGGAAATACAGCTACTAATGCAACTAAACCAGCAACAGTAGAAACAGGAGCAACTGTAAACGTTCCTTTATTTATCAATGAAGGAGATAAAATTAAGGTTGAGACAACTAAGGGTACTTACCAAGAGCGAATTAAAGAGTAATAGTGCTTTTAGCTTTTTATGAAATTTAAAAATCCGCAAACTTTACAAGAAATTGCAACACTGCTAAATGTTGAATTTATTGGTTATGCAAATTTTGAAGTCTTAGGAATCAACGAAATTCATGTGGTTGAAAAAGGTGATATTGTTTTTGTAGATCATTCTAAATATTATGATAAAGCTTTAAATTCTGCTGCAACAACGATTCTTATCAATAAAAAAGTAGATTGTCCTGAAGGTAAAGCTCTTTTAATTTCAGATGATCCTTTTAGAGATTTTAATAAGATTACCAATCATTTTAATCCTTTTATTGCTTCTTCTGTAAGTATTTCAGAAACAGCTATTATTGGCGATAACACAACAATACAACCTAATGTATTTATTGGGAATAACGTAAAAATTGGGAGTAATTGTATCATACATCCAAACGTTACCATTTATGATAATGCAATCATTGGTAATAACTGCACCATCCATGCAAATACAGTTTTAGGAGCAGACGCTTTTTATTATAAAAATAGACCAAGTGGTTTTGATAAGCTTATTTCTGGAGGTAGAGTTATTTTGGAAGATCATGTAGATTTGGGTGCTTCATGTACAATAGACAAAGGAGTTACTGGTGATACTACTATTAAAGAAGGCACTAAGATTGATAATCAAGTTCATGTTGGTCATGATACAGTTATAGGTAAGAAATGTCTAATTGCATCACAAACAGGTATTGCAGGTTGTGTAGTTATAGAAGATGAAGTAACCATTTGGGGACAAGTAGGTACAAATAGCGGAATCACTATAGGAAAAGGGGCTGTAATTCTAGGGCAAACAGGTGTTACTAAATCAGTTCCAGGAGGTAAATCTTATTTCGGAACACCAATCGAAGAATCAAGAGAAAAGTTAAAACAATTAGCAGGATTAAAAAGACTGCTAAAAGAAAAATAAATCGCAAATAAGTTTTTTATAAAAGTAAACAATAACTATTTTTGTGTAACTAAATTAAAAAAAGAACCATGAGTGTTTTAGTAAATAAAAATTCAAAAATTATTGTACAAGGTTTTACAGGAAGTGAAGGTACTTTTCACGCTGGCCAAATGATTGATTATGGTACCAATGTTGTTGGTGGTGTAACTCCAGGTAAAGGAGGTCAAGAACATTTAGGAAAGCCCGTTTTTAATACAGTTGTAGAAGCTGTAGAAAAAGCAGGTGCTGATACTTCAATAATTTTTGTACCACCAGCATTTGCAGCTGATGCTATTATGGAATCTGCTGATGCAGGAATAAAAGTTATCATTTGTATTACTGAGGGTATACCTACAGCAGACATGGTTAAAGTTAAAGCTTATATTGCAGATAAAGATACTAGATTAGTTGGGCCTAACTGTCCAGGAGTTATTACTCCAGACGAAGCTAAAGTAGGTATTATGCCAGGTTTTATCTTTAAAAAAGGTAAAGTAGGTATTGTTTCTAAATCAGGAACTTTAACTTATGAAGCTGCAGACCAAGTTGTAAAACAAGGTTATGGAATAACAACTGCTATTGGTATTGGTGGTGATCCTATTATTGGAACAACTACAAAAGAAGCTGTAGAGATGTTAATGAACGATGAGGAAACTGAAGCAATTGTAATGATTGGTGAAATAGGTGGAAACCTAGAAGCTGAGGCTGCACAATGGATTAAAGCTGATGGTAATAGAAAACCTGTTGTTGGTTTTATTGCTGGGCAAACTGCACCTGCAGGTAGAACTATGGGACATGCAGGAGCTATTGTTGGTGGAGCAGATGATACTGCACAAGCTAAAATGAAAATATTAGAAGAAAATGGTGTTCACGTAGTAAGTTCTCCTGCAAAAATAGGAGAAATGGTAGCAAGCGTTTTAAAATAAGAAACTACATATTTAATTATATAGAAGAGAATATTCCCGTTAAAAACGGGAATTTCTTTTTTATATTTGAGTTAAACAAAATCAAACTTTATGAAATTATTAGAAAATAAATCAGCAATAATTACAGGAGCAACAAGAGGTATTGGTCGTGGAATAGCTATCGAATTTGCTAAGCAAGGAGCAAATGTAGCTTTTACTTACAGTTCATCTGTTGATGCAGCAAATGCTTTAGAAGAAGAATTAAAAGCTTTAGGTGTTTCTGCAAAAGGTTACCAATCTAATGCAGCAAACTTTGATGCTGCTCAAGAATTAGCTAAAGAAGTTTTAGCAGAATTTGGTTCAATAGATATTTTGGTAAATAACGCAGGTATTACAAAAGATAATTTATTGATGCGTATTTCTGAAGACGATTTTGATAAAGTAATTGAAGTAAACTTAAAGTCAGTTTTTAATTTAACAAAAGCAGTAATTAGACCAATGATGAAGCAAAGAGCTGGTTCTATTATTAATATGAGTTCTGTTGTTGGTTTAAAAGGGAATGCAGGTCAAACAAATTATGCAGCATCAAAAGCTGGTATAGTAGGTTTTTCTAAATCAGTGGCTTTAGAATTAGGTTCTAGAAATGTAAGAAGTAATGTTATTGCTCCAGGTTTCATAGAAACTGAAATGACAGATAAATTAGACGAAGCAACTGTTCAAAGTTGGAGAGATTCTATTCCTTTAAAAAGAGGAGGGAAGCCAGAAGATATTGCAAATGCTTGCGTATTCTTAGCTTCAGACATGAGTGCATACATAACAGGACAAACACTTTCTGTTGATGGGGGAATGTTAACATAGAATACCAATTTTCAAAAGAAAAATAATAACAAATTTCAGCTTATCTAATCTTTATTACTGATTATCTAAGCTTATAAGGTTTCTATCTAATTTTCAGAAAATTAACTTCAAACGCATTGTATCTTTACAGTGTAGAAAGAAAGTAAGCCCTAAAAAATTTCCCTAAATTTTATTGCTTTCTGAAAACGTTAACCCTAAACCCCTTTTGGGAATCCCTATAGAAACCATATCAATTTGATAAAAACTAACCTACAACTTTATTCGTTGTAGGTTTTTTTTTTGATGTGATATGTATATCTTTCCTTTAAATTTTAAAATTGACTGCAATTACTTATTTTCTAATTCTTTTGGCACTTTTAATAAGTGTTTTAATTGCTTACTATCAATATTTTTATAGGCAGAATAATAATAGTACACTTCCCAAGATTTTATTAGTTTTAAAATTTAGCAGTCTATTTTTACTGCTAATTCTTTTAATTAACCCTAAAATTGAAAGTACAAAAATTACAAATGAAAAGCCTGTTTTAACTTTATTGGTTGATAATTCTAGCTCTATAGATTACTTTGAAAAAAATCAAACCGTAAACGATTTAATTGCACAATTGGAAAGCAATAAAGCATTAGCCAATAAATTTTCAATAGAAAAATTTTCGTTTGGTAATGATTTACAAATATTCGATAGCTTAAGTTTTGATAATACAAATACTAACATTTCTAAGGCAATTCAAGATGTAAATGAATTACAGAAAGGAAAAAAATCTCCTATTGTAGTTTTAACTGATGGCAATCAAACTAAAGGTTTAGATTATAGTTTTATAACATCTGAACAATCTATTTATCCTATAGTTATTGGCGATACTACAAAGTATGAAGATGTTAGTATAGCTCAAGTAAATGTGAATAAATACAGTTATTTAAACAATAAATTTCCTGTAGAAATCATACTAAATTATGATGGAACCCTTTCTAATAGATTACCTGTATCTATTATTAAAAACGGAAAAAGAATTTATCAAAAACAAGTAAATTTTAGCAAAACTAAAAAGTCTGCTACCATTTCAGCAGAACTAGAATCACTTACTGAGGGTTTACAATATTATACAGTTTCTGTAGGAAAACTAGAGAACGAAAAAAATAGTAAGAATAATGTGAAATCATTTTTTATAGAAGTAATTAACGAACAAACTAAAATAGCTTTAATTAGCTCAATAGTTCATCCTGATATAGGGGCCTTAAAAAAAGCTATTGAAAGCAACAAACAACGTTCTTTAGAAAATTTTAGCATTGATAAATTTAAAGAAAACGTAAGTGACTATCAATTAGTGATACTCTATCAACCAACAATAAAATTTAATGCAATACTTAATCAACTTAAAAAATCGGAATCTAACTATTGGTTAATTTCTGGTGCAAATACGAATTGGAGTTTTATCAATCAGCAAAATATAGGTATTTCTAAAAATGCGATTAATCAAACTGAAAATTTAATTCCATTTTATAATGAAAGCTTTTTAACTTTCTTACAAGAAGATATCAACTTTAATAATTTGCCTCCTTTAACCGATAAATTTGGAGATGTTACCATTTCAGGTGAAAAACAAACTTTGATTTTTCAAAATTTAAATGGAGTAATAACCAAACAGCCATTATTAACTTTCTTAGAATCGAACTCTATTAAAAAAGGATTTTTGCTAGGAGAGGGTATTTGGAAATGGAGAGCTAACAGCTACTTAAATACAAATTCGTTTGAAGAATTTGATAGTTTTGTAGGAAACATTATTCAATATTTAGCTTCAACTAAAAAACGAAATAGGTTAGAGGTAAATGTTGAAAGTATTTATCCTGCAAATTCAAGTATTAAAATTGCTGCCTTTTATACCGATAAAAATTACAGATTTGATGATAGAGCAAATTTAGAAATAAAAGTTACAAATTCTGAAAGTAAAGAGGTTACATCCATTCCATTTTCTTTGGTAAAAAAGTCGTATCAAGCAGAAATAGAAAACTTGGCTTCTGGTGATTATTTCTTTGAAGTTATTGTTGAAAATCAAAACATTCGAAAAACTGGCAGATTTAAAGTATCAGAATTCGAAATTGAACAACAATTTACAAATGCAAATAAAGACAAACTGAATATCCTTGCTTTAAATACAGGTGGTCAATTATATTATCCTGATGAAATTGAGCAGCTTAGTAAAGAATTAATGAGTAATGAAAATTATTACACAATTCAAAAATCTAATAAAATCGAAGTCAATTTAATCAATTGGAAATGGCTTTTATTCGTTTCTATAGCTTTATTAAGTATAGAATGGTTTGTAAGAAAATATAATGGCAAAATATAGCCTTGAATGAATTGTCTTTAAAGGTTATAAATCGTAAATTTGATAAAAATAAATAAAATACAAAATGGCAAATAATCAAATGGAATTCAACTTCCCAAAAGGTGGAGTTTTTTTAGTACTTATTGTAATTGCAGTTATTATTCTTTTTTCTAAATCAACAGTAACTATTGGTCCAGGTGAAGGTGGAGTTATCTTTGAAACCTTAGGAGATGGTATTAATACAGAGAAAACGTATGGTGAAGGTTTTCATATTGTAGCACCTTGGAACAGAATGATTATTAGAAAAGTACGTCAGCAGTCTATTTCTGATGAAATGAATGTACTTTCTGTAAACGGTTTAGAAGTTAAAGTAAATGGTACAATTTGGTATGAGCCAGAATTTTCGAACTTAGGTTCTTTAATTAAAACGAAAGGTGAAGATTATGAGCGCGAATTATTAGATCCTGCAATTAATGCAGCAGCAAGAAGCGTTGTAGGGCGTTATACACCAGAGCAATTATATTCTAGTAAGAGAGATGTAATTGAGCAAGAAATCTTAGACGAAGTAAAATTAGTGTTAGAAGGACAGTTTTTAACTGTAAAGAGAGTATTAGTAGAAGACGTTAAATTACCAACAACAATTAGAACTGCAATTGAAACAAAATTAAAGCAAGAGCAAGAATCTTTGGAATATGAGTTTAGACTTGCAAAAGCTAAAAAAGAGGCTGAAAGACAAAAAATTGATGCTGAAGGTAAAGCTGTTGCAAATAAAATTTTAAGTGCTTCATTAACAGAAAAAATCTTACAGGAAAAAGGTATAGATGCTACATTAGAATTGTCTAAATCTCCAAACAGTAAGGTAATTGTTATTGGTTCTGGAAAAGACGGATTACCTATTATTTTAGGAAACCAATAAAATATAATTCATATATTATACAGAAAAACCAGCTTTATAGCTGGTTTTTTTATTGTTATATGGGCAATAAATTATTTTATAAATTCTTCAAAAGTACCATCAGTATAAAAAGTTACAATTCTTTGAATTTCCTTTTTTATGTTTGATGTATTTTTTATTGTAGTGCCTGAATTTGAGAATTCATCTTTAGATTTTGGATAACTTCCTGTGCCATTTAGCAACCATTCTAAATCCAAATCATCAAAAACAGTATTAATTTTTAATACAAAATCTAAACTTGGCTTATTTCTACCAGATAAAATATGCGAAATGCTAGATCTTTGTACACCAACTTTATCAGCAAAAGAAGAAGCTGAGAATTGATGATACTCCATAATCTGTTTTAATCTATTGATAAAAGCAACACTGTTTAACATTGTAAAATTTTAAGGGTAGCAAATATAAAATAATAATAACCTGATTCCTAAACCTAAACTATTTGAATGATAAGATAGTATTTAATCTTAATCAAAAAGTCTAACTAATAATTACTATTCATCAATATATCAAGGCTTTAAATAAATTAATTTTGAGTTATCAAATATTTAGTAATAATGAACCAATCTAAAAATAGTACTTTGTTTTAATCAATCATCTAGCTAGTTTAATTCTTTGAAAATCGTGGTATTTCATGAGATAGAATTGTCAACTAGCCACCAATAGTGTAAATTTGTTTGGTTAAAAATTATATTGAGTGAATATTATATCTCCAGAAATTTTACAAGAATTATATAAAAATCAAAAAGAAGAAAAACTTTTTGGTAAATGGATTACCCTAGAGCATATCTTACCTTTATTTAAAAAGCATAAAGATGCATTTTCAATTCATAAAATAGGAGTGTCAGAAGAAGGTAGAGCCATTTTTACATTTAAAATTGGTTCAGGTAAAAAGAAAGTTTTGCTTTGGTCGCAAATGCATGGAAATGAAAGTACAGGAACTAGAGCACTTTTTGATTTGTTTAATTGCTTTACTGCTTACAACTCAGATGAAATTAAAACAATTTTAGAGGAATGTACCTTATTATTTATCCCAATTTTAAATCCTGATGGTGCTCAAAATTATACCAGAGTTAACGCCAATAAAGTTGATTTAAATAGAGATGCTGTAGATAGAGTAGCAAAAGAAAGTATTTTACTAAGAAAGGTTTTAGAAGATTTCCATCCTTCTTTTTGCTTTAATTTACACGATCAAAGAACCATTTTTAATGTAGAAGGCACTCAAAACCCTGCAACCATTTCATTTTTAGCACCTTCAGAAGAAGAAACTAGAGCGCTTACAAAAGGTAGAATTGAAACAATGAATGTAATTGTGGCAATGAATGCCATGTTACAGCAGCTAATTCCGAATTTTGTGGGTAGATATACAGATGAATTTTATCCAACAGCAACAGGAGATAATTTTCAAAAATTAGGTTACAATACTATTTTAATTGAATCTGGTCATTACCCTGAAGATTATCAAAGAGAAAAAACGAAAGAATATACCTTTTACAGCATTTTGCAAGGCTTGCATCATATTGCAATTTCAGATACTTTTATAGATTATGAAGCTTATTTTACTATTCCAAATAATGATAAAAAGTTTTTAGATATAATACATAAATATAAAAATGGTTCGATAGAAGGCTATCAATACATAGATGAAATTGTAGATAATAGACTGGTTTCTAAGTTAGAGAAAGTACCAAATAATGACGTAATTGGTAAAACAGGACATTACGAAATCGTTTTCGAATCGAAAAATATTTAAATTTTTCTCATGTTTTATTCAATTAGATTAAATTAAATTTATAAATTTGCCACATAAATTGAATAAAACACAAAAATGAAAAAATTCATCTTAGACGAAATAGATCACCAAATATTAGATATTTTGATCGAGAATGCAAGAACACCATTTACAGACATTGCTAAACAACTTTTAGTATCAGCTGGAACAATACACGTTCGTGTTAAAAAAATGGAAGATGAAGGTATTATTCAAGGATCTACTTTAACGCTAAACTATGAGAAAATGGGATATTCTTTTATAGCTCATGTTGGTGTTTATTTAGAGAAAACTTCAATGACTCAAAGCGTTATAGAAAACTTAAGACGCATACCAAACGTAACAGTAGCATACGTTACAGCAGGTAAATACAATATTTTTTGTAAAGTAAGAGCGAAAGGTACAAACGATGCAAAAGATATTATTTATCAAATAGATGATGTTCCAGGTGTAAACAGAACAGAAACTATGATTGCCTTAGAAGAGAGTATTAATGACAAGAAAAGAATGATGCATGCAATTTTTGCAGAGCTATAATTCTAACTTTTTATATAAAACTAAATCCTTATCAAATTGATAAGGATTTTTTTATGCAATGAATTCATCTTTCATTATGTTTGTTATAATTAATAAATTGATAATTTATGACAGATAATATTGATTATAATTCAAATTATAATTTAGATCATTCCACATTATTAAATTTATATCAATCAATGTTGAAACCTCGATTAATAGAGGAGAAGATGTTGATTTTATTACGTCAAGGAAAAATATCTAAATGGTTTTCTGGTATTGGTCAAGAAGCCATTTCTGTTGGTGTAACTAAAGCATTAGATACAGACGAATATATTTTACCTATGCATCGAAATTTAGGTGTTTTTACAACCAGAGAAATTCCTTTATATCGATTATTTGCACAATGGCAAGGAAAGATGAGCGGATTCACTAAAGGTAGAGATAGAAGCTTTCATTTTGGTACTCAAGAATTCAATATTATTGGAATGATATCTCACTTAGGACCTCAATTAGGGGTTGCAGATGGTATTGCTTTGGCTAATAAACTACAAAATAAACAAAAATTTTGTGCTGTTTTTACAGGTGAAGGAGGCACTAGTGAAGGAGATTTTCATGAGGCTCTTAATATAGCTTCTGTATGGAGTTTACCTGTTTTATTTTGTGTAGAAAATAATGGTTATGGTTTATCAACACCTACATCAGAACAGTTTAACTGTGAAAATATAGCAGATAAAGGAATAGGATATGGAATGGAAAGCCATATTATAGAAGGTAATAATATTCTAGAGGTGTATACTAAAGTTAAAGAATTAGCGGAAAGTATGCGATTAACACCCAGACCTATTTTAATTGAATTCAAAACATTTAGAGTTAGAGGTCATGAAGAGGCAAGTGGCACTAAATATGTGCCTCAAGATTTATTAGATTTTTGGAAAGCCAAAGACCCAATTATCAATTTTGAAAATTACCTTAGAAGCAAATCTATTTTGAATGATGAAATAGATAATGAATTTAAGACAATCATCACTTCAGAAATAAATGAACATTTAGAAATCGCTTACGCTGAAGAAAAAATCATTCCTAATTTAGAAAAAGAGTTAAATGATGTTTACAAACCATTTCAATTTAAAGAGGTAAAACCATCAAAATTAACGAATAACATACGTTTTGTAGATGCCATTTCAGAAGGTCTAGAACAGGCAATGGAACAAGATGATCATCTTGTTATTATGGGTCAAGATGTTGCAGATTATGGTGGAGTTTTTAAAATTACGGATGGTTTCACAGATAAATTTGGTAAAGATCGAGTTAGAAATACACCTATTTGTGAGTCTGCTATTGTTTCTGCAGCCTATGGTTTGTCTTTAAATGGAATGAAAGCTGTTGTTGAAATGCAATTTGCTGACTTTGTATCTTCAGGATTTAATCCTATCGTAAACTTATTAGCAAAATCTCATTACAGATGGGCTCAAAATGCAGATGTAGTTATTAGAATGCCTTGTGGAGCAGGAGTAGGAGCTGGCCCATTTCATTCGCAGACGAATGAAGCCTGGTTTACCAAAACACCTGGTTTAAAGGTAGTTTACCCAGCATTTCCTGAAGATGCAAAAGGATTATTAGCTAGTGCAATTCAAGATCCAAATCCGGTTTTATTTTTTGAGCACAAAGCTTTATACAGATCAGTATATCAAGATGTTCCAAAGAATAACTATACTGTAGAAATTGGTAAAGCAAACCTGATAAAAGAAGGTGTAAATCTAACCATTATTGCTTATGGAGCTACTGTACATTGGGTTTTAGAAGTGTTAAATAAACATAAAGAAATATCTGCAGATGTAATTGACTTAAGAACTTTACAACCCTTAGATACAGAAACCATCTACAAATCAGTACGTAAAACCAATAAAGCTGTCATTGTACAAGAAGACTCTTTGTTTGGAGGAATTGCTAGTGATATTTCTGCGTTAATTACAGAAAATTGTTTTAATAGTTTAGATGCACCTGTTAAAAGAGTAGGTAGTTTAGATACTCCAATACCCTTTCAATCAGACTTAGAGCAACAATATTTGAGTAAATCAATCTTAACAAATGTTATTTTAGAAATAAATAATTATTAATTAAATTTAGGGTTCAAAACAGATCAATTCATGACGAATAAACAGATTATATTTAAAAAGAGACCTTCAGGTGTGCCAGATGCAG
The DNA here is from genome assembly GCF_036864555.1 of Polaribacter sp. P097. Classification (NCBI taxonomy): domain Bacteria; kingdom Pseudomonadati; phylum Bacteroidota; class Flavobacteriia; order Flavobacteriales; family Flavobacteriaceae; genus Polaribacter; species Polaribacter sp. P097. The sequence continues at coordinate 555,500 of NZ_JAZETJ010000002.1, forward strand.
ATACTTGGGAATTACAAACAAATGAAGTTCCTGAATTGGAAGAAGGAGAAATTTTAGTACAACATCATTATATTTCTTTAGATCCTGCAATGCGTGGCTGGATGAATGATACAAAATCATACATTCCTCCAGTTGAAATAGATGCAGTAATGAGAGCTGGGTCAGTTGGTAAAGTCATTAAAAATAATGGAAACCCAAAATTCGAAATTGGTGATACAGTTACAAGTTGGGGTGGTGTGCAACAATATGCCATAACAAATGGTGATGGTTGGTATAAAGTAGATACGAATTTAGCACCTATGCCTATGTATATTGGAACTTTAGGTATGCCAGGAATGACAGCTTATTTCGGAATTACAGAAGTGGGTAAAATAGTTGAAGGTGATATTGTCTTGGTTTCTGGAGCAGCTGGTGCAGTAGGTAGTATTGTTGGTCAAATTGCAAAGATTAAAGGCTGTACCGTAATTGGAATTGCTGGTGGTAAAGAAAAATGCGATTACATTGTAAATGAATTAGGTTTTGATGATGCTATTGATTACAAATCAGAAAACATCTATTCTGCATTAAAACAAAAGTGTCCTCAAGGTGTAGATGTCTTTTTTGATAATGTTGGTGGTAAAATTTTAGATGCAGCACTAAGCAAATTAAGAATGCATGCTAGAGTTGTAATTTGTGGTGCCATTTCTCAATACAATAACAAGTCTAAAGTAGATGGCCCAAGTAATTATTTATCATTATTAGTAACTCGTTCTACAATGCAAGGTATGGTTGTAATGGATTACACAAAGAAATTTGGAGAAGCTGCAAAACAGATGGGAATATGGATGAAAGAGGGTAAATTAAAATCGAAAGAAGATATTTATGAAGGCATTGAGAATTTTCATGAAACCTATAACAGATTGTTTTCTGGCGATAAAAAAGGAAAGTTAGTATTAAAAGTGATCGAAGACTAGAGGTGGAGCAAGAACATTTTTTTCAATGTCCTTATTGTTGGGAAGAAATTTCTATGATTTTAGACAGTAGTGTAAGACAACAAACTTATATAGAAGATTGTGAAGTATGCTGCAATCCCATAGAAATATCTCCTCAATTTGAAGAAAGTACTTTAGTTGCTTTTCAAGCACAATCTATAGAGCAATAAAAAAAATCCTGCATTTGCAGGATTTTTTTTAATCTAAAGGGTTTTTCCAATTGAAATTTTCAAAAAGCTGAATCCAATCAGTTGGAAAAGTCGATTTTAAAATTAAGGTTTCATGGGTATAAGGATGAATAAATTCCAATTTACCTGCATGTAAAAAAAGGTTTTTAAATCCGAAGTTTTGCTCAAACATCACATCATGATTTTTATCACCATATTTTGCATCACCTATTAATGGATGACTAATTTTATTACTATGCACTCTTAATTGATGCATTCTACCCGTTTTTGGAAAAAGCTCAACCAAACTATACCTACTGCTATCATATGGTTTTACAGGAATATCTAAAGTAATTTGCGCTAAGGTTTTTAACTCTGTTAACGCTTCTTTATGCACATTAGCATCTCTACCTTTTACAGGAGAATCTATACGTTTTGTAGATGGTGAAAAACCACGCACAACCCCATAATATATTTTCTGAATTTGATTCTTAGTAAACAAATCTTGAAACTTAGCCACATATTCTTTTTCTTTAGCCAATAAAATTGCTCCAGAAGTTTTTCTGTCTAATCTATGAATAGGATAAACTTTTAACCTAGTTTCTTCAGAAACTAGTTGAAGAAGTGATTTTTCATCGGCCATATTTCTGGAATGGTAGGCATGATGTACCAAAACATTATTAGGTTTGGTTACACATAACAAATAGGCATCTTCATAAATAATTTCTAAGCTCATATTAAAATCTTATCTTTAATCGTCAAATATAATCTCAATTCGCAGAATGTGGTATTAATTTTGAAGTATTTTAAGTGAAAAAATAACATTATGAGATATTTAATTTTAGGCATTTTTTCTATGGTGATAGTAGGTTGTGCCAGTTCTAAAAATAAAGTTAGTGCAACTCAAATTGCAAATTTAAAAAGTGCTGTAGAAAATGCTCAAATAGAAATAGTTTCTGATGCAGCAAACCCTGTTGCATTCACAAATACAAGAGGATTAGAAAATTTACTACCTCCAGGAAGTAACTTGGCTAGAATTAGTTTAATTAATAATCCCAATTTCTTTAAAATTAAAAACGATAGTATCGATTTGTACCTACCTTATTATGGAGAACAGCAAATAGGTGGTGCTTACACTTCTGAGAGTGGACTTGTGTTTAAAGGAGTACCTGCCAGAACTAAAATAGAATTTGACAGTAGTAAAAACAGGTACAACTTAACTTATATTCTTAATGCAAATAAAGAAAGCTTAACTGCTAACCTAACTTTATTTGCCAATAATACCAGTACTTTAAGAATTAATAGTAGCATTAGAACTACCATTATTTATTATGGTAAATGGGCTAAATTAGAAGAGTAAATTATTCTTTACCAATTTGATTTATCATAGAATCGTTACCTAAACCTTTTGGGTTATCTCCCCATTTATTTGCATGTGGTTCACCATCAATAACACTTAAATAGAAATTGTAAAAAGGAATTAACATAAACCATCCACTTTTACCAACATCGTGCATTCTTCTTGCTGTTACTGCTATAAACGGAATTATAACGATTAAACCGTAAATAGATTCTAAAATTCCTTGATCATCATAATCACCATAATTTGTTCCTAATAAATGATCTAATATTCGAAACAATAAGGTTATTATTGTATTGAATAAGTAGAACATCCAAAATTCTTTTCTTCTAGCTCTACCTTTAAAATCTGCATACTGTCTTAATACTTTTAAATACCAATTCATTTTTTTTATTAATTATTCGTTATAATTTTGGTTAATTTCAATATGGAAATATAATAATAAATTAAAATAATCCTCTCGATTTTAAACTTAAATATTTTTCAATAGTATCTCCTGTAAGATCTTTAGGCGTTGTCAATACAGATTGTATACCGTATTTTTTTAATTCGTTTACAATTTGCTTTTTCTCATACAGAAACTTTTCTGCAATAATAGCATCATAAACATCTTGAATATTTTTTGATTCTTTTTCAATTAATACATTCAATTCTGTATTTTTAAAAAACACAACCAAAACTAAGTGATTTTTAGCTAAAGCTCTTAAATAGGGAAGTTGCCTATTTAAACCATCTAAAGTTTCAAAATTTGAAAAGAGAACAAGTAAACTTCGCTGTCTAATTTTTCTTTTAACAATAGTATATAAACTGCTAAAATCAGATTCAGAAAAATTAGTTTTAATTCTATACAAAGCTTCAGAAATTAAACTCATTTGAGAATTTCGTTTTTCGGCAACTACAATATCTTCCAGCTTTTTAGAAAATGATAAAATACCAGCTTTATCTTGTTTCTTTAAAATTATATTACTGATCGCTAAAGTGGCATTAACTGCATAATCTAACAAACTTAAACCTTCAAATTCCATTTGCATTGCTCTACCTTTATCAATAATACAATATACAGCTTGAGATTTCTCTTCCATATATTGGTTAATCATAAGTTGATTGCTTTTGGCTGTAGCTTTCCAGTTTAAAGTACGAATATCATCACCAGAGACGTATTCTTTGATTTGTTCAAATTCTAAAGAATTACCTATTCTTCTTACTTTCTTAGTACCATAAGAAACTACAGAATTATTGAATGTTTGAAAATCAAACTCTCGTAATTTCAAAAAGGATGGATAACATTTTAACTCTTTCTTTTTAGCTAAAACGTATTTTTTAGTGGCCAATTTTAAACCTGAATTTGCATAAGCATTAAGATTACCAAATTCATAAAGTCCTCTTTCTTTTGGGTTTAAACTATACTTTACTGCTTTAATTTCTTTTTTTTGTAAACTAAGTTGAAAATTAAAATCTCTTTTTTGAAATTGATAAGGCAATTCTTCAATCAATTCTATATGTGCTTCAAAATTATACTTGTTATGAATTTCTAGGGTAATTTTATTTTCATCGCCATTAGATAATTTTTCAGGTAAAAAACGTTCTGCTGAAATTCCGTTTTTTGTTTTATATAACAAAGTTATATCGATTATAAGTAAAACAACCAATACTAATAATAGCACTTTTGCAATTTTAAAAAATATAGCAACGAAAAAACCAATCACAAAAAGTGAGGCTATTATGCTTAACGCATAGAAAAACCGTTTATTTATAAATAATGAGTTGTAAAAGTATTTCAAGACTATCTAGGAATTTCTACTGTTTCTATAATTTGTTTAATAATTTGTTTACTAGTTAAACCTTCCATTTCTCTTTCTGGAGTTACAATTACTCTATGTTGTAAAACAGGTACTGTTGCCTTTTTAATGTCTTCTGGCGTTACAAAATCTCTGCCCTCAATAGCTGCAAAAGCCTTAGAAGCATTTAAAATAGCAATACTAGCTCTTGGAGATGCTCCTAAATATAGAAACGAATTAGACCTTGTATTTACAACTACATTAGCTATATATTTCAATAGATTTTCTTCAATTTTAACTTGATTAACTAGAGCTATATATTCTACAATTTTAGAACCTTCAATTATAGTTTCTATTTGGCTGGTTTTAGTACTATTTTCTAAAGCTTGCTCTTTCATTAAAATTTCTAGTTCCTCTTCTGCATTAGGATATTCAACGATAACTTTAAATAAAAATCTATCTAATTGTGCTTCTGGTAATCTATATGTACCTTCTTGTTCTATAGGGTTTTGAGTAGCTAAAACCACAAATGGTTCATCCATTTTATAAGTTGTACCATCGATAGTTATTTGCTTTTCTTCCATTACTTCAAACAATGCTGCCTGAGTTTTTGCAGGTGCTCTATTGATTTCATCAATTAAAATCATATTCGAAAAAATGGGCCCCTTCTTAAACTCAAAATTTGAGGTTTTCGCATTAAATACAGAAGTTCCTAAAATATCTGATGGCATTAAATCTGGTGTAAACTGAATTCTACTAAACCCAACATTTATGGTTTTTGATAATAATTTTGCTGTAATAGTTTTGGCAACTCCTGGTACACCTTCAATTAACACATGACCATTAGCTAACAGTGAAACTAAAAGTAGATCTACCATTTCTTTTTGACCTACAATTACCTTTTGCAATTGTTTTTTAATTTTTAGAACACTTGCCTGTAACTCAGCTAAATCTATTCTATTTTCAAAAGATAATTCACCAGTATTTTGGTCTTCATTATGCATATCCATACTATTATTTTTTTAAGAATTTTGTAATCATTTTTTGCAAGACAAATAACTCTTCTTGAGTACATTCTGTCTTTTTATTTAAAGTTTTAATTGTATTGATTAAATACTTGGTATTTGCCAATTCATTACCAGACTTTGATGCTAAATTCTTTATGAACTCAGTATTAAGTCTACTGGTATTTAATAAATATTTTGTTCTAACTTTCTCTAGAAAAAAGCGAATTGTTTTGTCAACTAAATTTTTATGATTTTGTTCCTTTAAATACAAACTAGCAATTGTTTGTGTAAAAGCAACTGTAGTGTTTTCTAATTTTGGAATGATAGGTATTGGTCTTTGTTTTCTTTTGGTATTAAATAAAATAAACAATAGTATACCTGCTAATAACACAATTAAAAACCAAGTTAACGTGTTGTGTTTAAAGAAGAAATCAAATACGGAGGTGTTGTCTTTATTGTTATCGGAATTCTTACTGTATCTTAATTGTGGATCCCAAATAATGTTTCTTGATGGGAGATAAGAGAGTAGCTGATTGATATAAGAATTCTCATCTTTTAACAAATAATAATTTGTAAAAACTATAGGGTTTGTGTGCAAATAGAAATAGCCTTTACCATGTTTTATTCGAATAAAATTAGGTACTAATTCAGTGTCAATTTCAGCAAATCCTAAAATTGAGGTATTGTTTTTATTATAGGTAACAAAATAATTTCTTTTAATATTTCGCTCAAAATTGTAAGTTTCAGTTCTCAAAGAATCCAAATAAAACTGACCTTTTAGTTTCTTCAAATCTTCATAGAAATAAGAATCCTTACTTAAATTATTAGAGGTAAATTCTAATTTTTTACGAAATTTTTTACTAAAATACTCTAGAGCAATAAAAGCATTATTTCCTTTACTTACAAAAGATAGCAAAGAATCTACACCCTCATCTTCTAGTTTATTCATGCTGTAATTAATGCAAACATAATTTTGAGTAGAAATTGAATCAAAATTACCATCAGCCAAATAATCTCTAAAGTTTTTCTTTAAGTTGATGATGCTATCATTTGGAAATAAATTATTTATTTCTTGATGCATGATGTACGTACCAAAAGGACTTTTCTCTTTATAATTGAAGTTTTCTTCCCAGTTGGTTTCTGAACAACTGAATATTGTTAAACTCACTATAAATACAGCAAAATGATTGAAATATTTAGTCATCCTTTAATTTTTTAAAAAATGACTGATATTTACTTTCCACATTTTTAAAACCAATTGCGTCTATAGCAAATTTACCATACCAAATATGAGCATAGATGTAAGATAGATAAGAAAAATCGGAAATAATTTCATCTTTTTTGATTTCCAACAAATAGTCTGAATTAGTTTTTTCGATTTGATAATCGATATGATTTAAGTCACTTAGATATTTTAAGAGTTTTAGGTAATAATATCTTGTGGCTAGTCTATAATCGTTGTTATTTAAAGCAGCATTCAATAGAGAATCAATATCTAATTCATGAATATCATTATTATCAAACTCTAATTTTTGAACTGTATTCGTTGCATTATTTTGTTTTTTCCAAAATCGTATATCGATATTTAAAACAGTTTTTAAAATAATATAAACAATAAAAATCCCTAACAGAAAGGGAAATATAAATTTCATAAAAATGATAAATCCGTCTAAAAAGGCAGAATTTATATTTGATGATTTTTTCGGCTTTTCCTTTTTCTCTTTATAAATAAAATCATCATCATTGTATTTTTCTTTAAGGTTTTTTGGCAACTCTCTTTGGTAAGTATTTAACCCAACTACATGGTTAGAATTTAAATCTGTAGTGTCTGGTTGATTAAAGCCAAAACTATTAAAGCATAACAATAAAATGAGGGAAGCTATTAAATTTTTCATGCAGTTCCTTGATATTGTTTTGCTCTTTTAAATGGCAAAATGAGATAGTAATAACTGATTGTAATTAAGCAAAAGAAAATAATAGCGAAACAAAATATATCTGGCATTTGATTAGAGTACCTAGTAATATAACCCTCTAAAAATGCAGCAATAATGGTAAAAGGAATTGTACTGATAAAAATATAAAAGGCGTCTCTAATGCCAATTTTAAAAGATTCTAATCTTTTTAATGTGCCAGGAAAAAGAATACTAGCTCCAATAATATAGCCAGCTGCAGCTTCTATTATTATACCAAAAATCTCATAGGTTCCATGAATCCAAATTCCTTTTAAACTATCGTAAAGACTATTGTATTGATAGAAAAATGCTTGAAAAACTGCAACCATTATAGCATTTATCACAATATAATAAGCTGTACCAAAGCCTAAAAATAGACCTGAAAGAAACATATTTAGCCCAACTCTTTGATTATTATTATAAATACCAATAAAAGTAGCCCAGTTACTACCACTTTTGTAAATAGCCATAGCATCACCACTTTCAATATTTTCTAGAGTTTGATCTACATAATTATTACCGAGAATTTGCCTTGCAAAATCAGCATCATTAAATGTGCTTAATAAACCAATAAAAAAACAAACAAAAAATACTATAAATGAGAAGTATATAATTTTTCTGTATTGATAGCAGAGTAGAGGAACCTCGTCTAAAAAGAAATAAAGAATTGCATTTTTATTTCGTTTTTTAGAGTCATAAACTTTATCGAAACTAGATTTAGCTAATTTATTTAAATACTTGGTAACCTTGCTTTTAGGATAGTAAGTTTGCGCATAAACTAAATCGTTCATTATTTTTATGTGCAAATTGGCAATTAGGTCTGGACTTTTTTTCTCTTTATTTGAAATTAATTGTTCAAATTCTAGCCATTTTTCTTTATTTTGCTTTATAAAAGCGACCTCTCTCATACAGAGCGAATTTAATCATTGCATGAAAACACTCCAAATAAAAACTGCACAAAATGTAAATATAAAATTTACTTTGGCTGGTGTATTTCAAAGACTTTTAGCGTTTATTATAGACAATATTATAAAGTTTACTTATCTATATTTAATCTTTGAATTTTTTGAATTTTCTTCTCTTGAAAATGCTTTAAATGGCGATAGTTGGGACATCAAAGCCATAGAAGCCTTAGTATTGATACCTATAACTTTCTATTCTTTGTATTCAGAAATTTTATTGAATGGTCAAACATTGGGTAAAAAGTTATTGCACTTAAAAGTAATTAATATTGAAGGGTATAAGCCAACAACAACCGATTTTATTATTAGATGGTTTTTAAGAGTTATCGATTTTAATATATTTAGTTTATTGTTTGTTTATGTGGCTTCCTTAGGATTAACAGATGAATATATTTTGCTCGTTTTACTTTTTATATTTGGAAAATTAGTTGGCTTTTTTTTAATCTTATTCACAAATAAAAGCCAACGTTTTGGAGATATTATTGCAAATACCATTGTTATTTATTTAAAGGATGAAGTAAAATTCTCACAAACCATTTTGCAGGAAATAAAAGACACGTATAAACCTACATATCCAAGTGTTGTTAAATTATCTGATAATGACGTACGAATCATAAAAGAAACCTTTGAGAGTTCTGCAAAGTTTGATGATTATTCGACTTTGATAAAACTTAGATCGAAAATCTTGGAGGTAACTCAAATTCAATCTCTTCACAAAAGTGACAAAGAGTTTATAAGCACTGTTTTAAAAGATTATAATTATTATACACAGAATATGTAGGATATAGGTTTTATTGTTTTCTATTTTACATAATATAAATTATAGCACAGTTGTACGCAAACATACAAAATATATTTATATCCATATTTTTTGTTAAATAAATTTTCTGTCAATTAAATTTTATTAGTTTTATAAAAAATTGCAACAGAATAATCTTTGAATGAAATACCCCACCTTCTTACCAAGAATATTCTTTTTATAATATTTTACTGTATGTACAAAAAATTAGTTGTACCTGATTGTTCAATTATACAAACATTTAATGATTTTTATTATTGTAAAATTAAGTTGAGTACAATTAGTAAAAAACAAAAAGACCATTAAATGAATTTAAAAAAAATATTAGAAAAAGGTTACTTCCCTAAGGAGCTTCCTCCTCCATTTGAAACTAAATCTTTTGCTAAAAAACACAATTTCGTCAAAAAAAGGTGGGAAAAACTTATAATTGAAGTACAAAAACCAAAGAAAGGAGAAAGTAAAAATAAAGCTAAAAAAAGGTATGACGATCAATATGGAAAATATTTAAGTTCACAACTTGCAATTTTTAGTTTGCCCAAAGGAATATATTCAAGACGAAAACTTTCTTTACCAAATCCAAAGCAATATTTAGAACTATCAAATGCTATAATTAAAAATTGGAGCTTATTACGAAGAACTTATAAAAAAAGCGAGTATTCGGAAAGCACACCAATTGAGTCAGGTTCAAATAAAAGATCAGTTAGAACAAAAAGCTCTTCTTGGAGTAATTTTAAATTTCAATTAATTGAAAAATCATTTGATAAAAAAATAGAATTAAGACTAGATATTTCTCAATTTTATCCAACTATTTATACTCATTCAATCCCTTGGGCAATTTTAGGGAAAGAAAAGGCAAAAAAAATTTTTAAAATTTATGCAACTAACAAGTTAGAATGGAAAAATCTTTTAGCTCAAAATGATACAGATGCGATGGAATATAGATCAGCTGATTTCATAGATAGTTTGGTTCGAAACTGTAATGACCGACAAAGTATTGGTTTAAGTATTGGACCCGATACATCATTTATTTTAGCTGAAGTTATAGGTAACAGAATTGATTTTGAAATAAAAAAAAGATTAAAATTCATTGATCATTCTGGAACTAGATATTATGACGATTACTACTTTTATTTCAATACTAGAAATGATGCGGAAAATGCTTTAAAAATAATACAACAAGTACTGTATGAATTTCAATTAGAAACTAATGAAAGTAAAGTTAGCATTAATAGCCTTCCCTTTCAGTATATTGAATCTTGGTCAGACAGTTTTGATAGATATAAATTTGACAAATTTGATAAATTTGAAATAAGGAATTTCTTTAATCTTTTACACCAATCAATTAATTCAAACAAAAATAATTCAGCTTGGATAATCCATTATGCTTTAAAAAGATTTAAAACTGGAGAAATAGAAGTTAAAATAAATGAGTGGGAAATTTTCCTTTCATTTTTACTGCAAACACTAATTATTGATACTAGTGTAATCTCTTTGATATTTGAAATTATTTTGATTTACGAAGTGTACATTGATAATAAAGGAAAACTAAAAATTAAAAATGTATTAAAGAAAATAATAGAAGAACATATAATTTTGAATCATTCCTTTGAGGTGTCTTGGTCTTTATGGTTTTTTATTACATTTAAAATAAGGTGTGATAAAAAGATTTTGGAAGAAATTTTAGAAAGTAAAGACTCTATTTCTAAAATTTTATGTCTCGATATAATCAATAAGAAATTATATAGTGGTAGAAAACCCAATTTAAAATCCATAAAAGAACAACTTAAAAGCACAAGTAGTTTTGGAGAAAATTGGTTACTATTATATGAGACTATAAAAAAGAATTGGCTTGAATTTGATGATGACAAAGCTATTTTAAATAATGATTTTTTTGACATACTAAAAGATCTTAAGATTTCTTTTTATAATTCAGAAAATCAAATCATACCTAAGGCAAAAGTTGAATTAAATATTGGAACATTTTTTGCAATTGAATATAAATTAATAAAAACTGAACCAGAAGAGGAAATATATGAAGATGAAGATGATTCTTGGTATTAAAGATTTTTAGATAAAACTAGATATAATTTAATAGTAATCCATGGCATATTTTATAAAATTCTCAAGATTTTTAAAAAATTTTTGATGATAAATTTAAAGAATTTATATGCAAATACGTTAAATACAGTTAAATACAGTTAAATATATGTACATAATAAAAAAATATAATTAAAAGCATGAGTAGTTCAAGACCGACAAAATCTATTGAGGAGTTAATTACAATGTATGACAATGGAAAATTACTTCTTCCAGAATTTCAAAGAGACTTTAAGTGGCCCTTAGAAAAATCCGAAACGTTATTTGATTCTATTTTTAAGGATCTATTCATTGGTTCTTTAATCCTATCTAAACCTCAATTCGATTTAGCTTGTAAAAAATTGGATTTAAGAGAAAGAGGATCAAAAAAAAGAAGACCAATTCCTAAAAAGTATACTGAACAGCAATTTGAAATCGATGATATTTATACAATTTTGGATGGACAACAAAGGGCTACCTCGATATACAGAACACTTAAAGGACCTGATGTCGTAAATTTATTATTTAAAGATGTAAACACTTTATTGTCTGATGAATTTTATGACTATGAAAATAAAAGAATTAAAGTCAGTTATGACGAATATGTTGATGGTTTTGATTCTAGTAAACCTGATGAAAAGACTTTATTTATTAGTTTAAAAGATTTATATCAAGCTAGAAACGATAGAGAAACTCCTTTTTTAGACGAATATATAAATCCAATTCTTGATACTTTTTCTTTGGATAATGAAAAAAAAGAAATACTTCGAGATTTTGCTATACAATTAAAATCAGATTTTAATTCTTCAATTCTAAAGCAAAAAACTTTGATTTCAGTTCAATTACTTGATATGAGTATAGAAAAATTCTGTTTGTACTTTGAGAGAAGTAATTCACAGGGTTTAACACTATCATTTACAGATATTATTACGGCAAAAGTTTACACAGAATTCAACCTAAGAAGTGAAATTGACAAAGCAGTAAAAACGTACACTTATTTCAATGAAAAATTGGTAGATTCTTCAGTAAGATACATTAACTATGTTGCTAACGATGCCGTTACTAAAAAATCTATATTGAAGGATTTAAATGGTACGCATTTTAATAAATACTGGAGCAATACTGTAAAAGATTTGTCTACAATTCAAGGTTGGTTAATTGATAATAATTGGTTATTTAATGTTGAACAAATACCATATAGATCAATGCTATTACCTATTTTATCATTTTATCAGAATTTAAAACACAAAGAATTTTCACAAGCAAGTCAAAAACAATTAGATCTACTTAAATTTTGGTTTTATGGTTCAATTTTAGATACGAGATATGGGGGTGCTAGGCATGGTTCAACAAATGTTGTAATAAAGGAAGATTGTGACGTTATGAAAAATTTAGCACAAAACAAATTCCCAGCAAATTCTTATTGGCAAAAAATTAGGATTGATTATTCATTTGATGAATTAAAAAAGATTGATAGTAAATCAAATGCAAAATTTATGGCTCTAAACTATTATATGTATAATAAAACACCATTTAAGAACCTAAATAATTTTGCAGACGTTAGTTTTACTGAAAAAGTTGATGTTCATCATATTTTTCCATCAGATTATTTAGAATCTGAATTTGGAAAAGATTCAGCAGAATTTGATTTTTCCGATTCGATTTTAAATAAAGTTAGAATTAACAAAATTGAGAATATCAAAATTAGTAACAAACCTCCAAAAACATACTTAGGAGAATTGAAAGGTAAAAATAAAAAGGTTAAACAATCTTTGAATACTCATTACATGGGAGATACTAAAAAGCTAATTGATGGTGATTATGATTTAGACTATTTTGGATTTTTGAAGAACAGATTTGATGCTATTGAACCGTTATTATTAGAATTGAAAAATGCAAGTGAAAAATTAAGTTCTGGGATTTCAGATAATTTATGGAAAAATAATAAATTATAAATCGATTTATAATTTATTGCTATTTTATCCCTAATTTAAAAATTTCCTTACAACTCTTATTGTCTTAAAAACTAAATAAGTTTCTTAAAACAATATAAATTGTAATTCATAGCATTTAACTGAATTACTTAAAATATATACACAAATAAAAATTAATTAACTTTGTAATTAATCTAACTTAATAATAAATTGAATAGCAAAACGAACATTCCAATTATAATTGAAATACCTACCAACGAACAAAAAGAATTAGATAAATTAATTAAAACTTATAGAAAAAAATATATAAGAAATTCTCAAGAAATAGTTGAAAAAGTATTCACTGAAAATCAATTATTTTTTGCTAAAATCATTGGTGGAGAAGTTAGTAAATCTATAGCTGATTTAAGGGAAATTGTTTGGACTGAATATCTTAAAGATGAAGTGACATTCAATATTATTTTAATGCAAGATTTATATAAAATCTTAAAAACTCCTAAACAAATTTTGGATACATTGTTAAACCAAAATATAACAGAATTAGAAGGCAAAGCATTACAAGAAGAAGTTATTAAAATTTGTGGAGAATATGCTGGAAGAGTATATCCCTATATTTATAAAATAGCATTAAGTAATACAAATTCAAGACGTTCTAGGGCAGGTAAAACTTTTGAATCTATTATTTATAAAGTATATGAATGTCTAAATTATGATTTTGATTCACAAGGTAAAGTTGGTAGAAAAACATTTACTGAACTTGGTTTAGGGAAAAAGGTAGATTCTATTTTACCTAGTGTAAAAGCATATGAAAAAAGAAGAAATAAAACTATTGTTGGCACAATGAAAACTTCATTACGTGAACGATGGCAAGAAGTTGCAGAAGAAATAGAACGCACCAAAATTCCTGAAATTCATTTGTTGACTGCCGATGAAGATATTTCTTCCAGCAAAGCACAAGAAATGAGCAATCACAATATAATAGTTGTCGCATATGACTGGATAGCTAATTCTGATAAACTCATATCAATGAAAAATATAATAAGTTTTGAAGATTATCTATTCGAAGAAATACCTTCAATTTTAAAATTTTGGGGAAATGAATAATTATAAAAAGAAAAATAATATAAAAATAGTGGACCTCTTTGCTGGTATTGGGGGAATTAGACTTGGATTTGAAAATGCATCAAAAAATAAAATAGAATGCGTTTTTACAAGTGAATGGAATAAATACTCAAAAGAAACATATCAAGCTAATTTTAATAATGAAGAAGTTTTTGGTGATATTACAGAAATAGATGAAGATAACGTGCCAAATCATGATATTTTATTAGCAGGATTTCCTTGTCAACCATTTTCACAAGCAGGTTTAAAAAAAGGTTTTTCAGATACAAGAGGAACTTTATTTTTTGACATTGAAAGAATATTAATACATAGAAAACCACAAGCATTTTTATTAGAAAATGTTAAGCAATTAAGAGGACATGACAAAGGAAGAACTTTAAAAACTATAATATCACATTTAAAAAAAATTGGCTATGTTAATGTTCAATACGAAGTTTTAAGAGCTAGAGATTTTGGTCTTCCCCAAAATCGAGAAAGAATTTATATTGTTGGATTTTTAGACGAAAAAATTAATTTTAAATTTCCAAAGCCTAGTTATGAAGTAACAAGAGTTGGAGATATTTTGGAAAAATCTGTAGAGGAAAAATACACAATTTCTGATAAACTTTGGGCTGGGCATCAACGAAGAAAACGAGAAAATAAACTGAAAGGTAAAGGTTTTGGATATGGAATAGTTAATGAAAACTCTGAATATACAAATACACTTTCCGCGAGATATTATAAAGATGGTAGTGAGGTATTGATTCAACAAAAAGATAAAAACCCAAGAAAATTAACTCCTAGAGAATGTGCTAGATTGCAGGGGTTCCCAGATAATTTCAAAATCCCAGTTTCTAACACTCAAGCATATCGTCAATTTGGAAATAGTGTGCCTGTGAAAGTTGTGGAAAAAATTGCTGAACAGATGATTAAACATATCAAAGTTGAAAAAAACAATAATAAATTATATATTCAAGCTACTTCAAGCTAATTTATTTGCGACAAATTTTAATATATATAATCGTGCGTTTAGAAATAGAATAATTGGTTATCGTTCAGAATTAGAATTTAAAAGTAAATTTAATACAGAAACTTTATTATTAGATGGTGGCTATATTTTACCTGTAAAAAGCAAATCTAATACTTTAGATAATCCTATTTACTTTACTATATCTTCAAACATTATTGATAATAATTATTTAGAATTATACGAGTTATTATCTCAAGACATTTTCAAATCATTATTCTTTATCCAATTTAATAATTATGAAATAAAAAATTGGGAGAGTACAGTGATAGAAAATGAAATTTTCCCTATTCCTCCTGTAAAAATATATAAGTATATTAATGGGGAAATAAAACTATTTTCGAAGGAAATAGAAAGTTTTACCTCTATATATGTTGATAAAACGCCTACAAAAGTTAATTTCAAAATAGAAAAAAACACTTTAAAAGAATGTTATGAAATGTTGAAGGATTTTGATATTAAAATGTTACTAGATATTTATGTTGAAAGACTAATTTTTGACGGTTTTTTGGGCTTTTCTAAGTATAGAGGTATAGCGTCCGATATAGATTCAATAAGCAAGAAAAATGGAAAATTTAACTTTTTAGAAATTAAAGAAAAAGACTTAAGTAAGAGAAATCCCGGATTTGGTATGGACACAAGAAGATTAGAAAATATTAAAAAATTAAAAAAAACTTATCCCATTAATTATTATTATGTTGTAAAACAAGTTAATAATCAATATGAAAGAAAATTTAAATCTTGGTATTATATTGAAATTACAGATTTTATTAAGAAAACATTAGGTAATAAAAAAATAGAGGGAGGTGCAGGAATGTCAAATTTAGGTAAGAACCCAACTTTGATCTGTAATCAGGAATATTTTAAAAAAATAAAGTAAAATAAATTTCAATTTAGTCATTAATGGTAATTGTAAATATGTCTTTAAAACATTTTATTAGTAAACATTTTATTAATAATTCAAACTGGTTTTATTCTAAAATTACAATAATATTCTTTATTATAATTTGATAATTTAAATGTCAATTTTGAAGTAAATTAAAATCTATTCTGAATACTTTTTAAAAACAAAACAAAACGTTAACTATTTGATTTACAAGTAATTATACAACTAGTTGACTTTCAGTGTTTTATGTTAATTTTAACAAATATTTAACAGTTTTAGTCTTCTCACTGATTTACAGTGTTTTATCCAAAAAAAAGTTGCGTTATCGGAACTTGGCAAGGTGTGTTACTATAGACACCTTGCACCAAGTCCTTTTTAACACTTTTTTTTTACTTCTTTTTTTCTTACAAAATTGAGGGTATTCTTATCAGCGTAAAAATGATTTTAGAAAGCAAAGCAAAGAACAATTTTTTCAAAAAGAAATGTAATAAAACTAACAAAAAACTAGAAATAGTTTTTTTTGTTTTATTGAATTTCAAGAATTGAAAAATTATTCCATGTACTCGCTTTAAAAAATCATTCCACTACGTGGCACTCTTCTGAAATTGAAAAAAGAAGAAATTATAAATTTCTATTTTTTCTATTTTCCTCATACGACCAAAAAAAAGTTAAAAAAATTAAAAAAAAACTATAATCTCTGGGAGAATTAAATTTTAAGGGGCTAAATAGAGGTTTTAAGAGGCTATATGCTATTTCAACTACAATTGTGTAGTGTAAATAAAAAAAGACGCTTAAAAGCGCCTTTTTGTTGTTTTATCTAAAATGATAATTATGCTATTCTCAAGTAATTTTCTGATTGATTTATTGTTTTTGTTTTCTCTACTTTACCTAATGACAATAAATTTTTATCAACATCGAATAAAACGTTAATATCATTTTTCAAATATTTAATATGTTTAATTTCAGTTTTAATTTGAGTCAGTAATGTTTGATTACGACTATTTTTGCCTAAAAGCTTTTTATAAAAGTCAAATTGTTCTTCTAAAATGAAATGTATATTATTTATTTCTCTACCTATGGAAGTTACATGGTCAGAATTATATAATCTCCAATAACGCTGCATAACAAAATCTAAATCTTCTCTCATTTGCCTTTGTTTTGGAAAATCAACATTTAAAGAAAGTAAAGTATTGTATGTGTATAATTTTGGAACGTTTAAAATTAATTCCTGGGTTAGCGTATTTAAATTATTTTCAAAGGTTACCAACCATTTTTTAGCTTTTACCTTATTGGAAAAAACAAACTGCTTCTCTCCCATTTCAAGGAAAAGGAAATAAGGTCTTTTGATATTTCCACCAAAAGAACTACGCTTATCTTTTATATGTAGTTTAATTTTTTTTCGCACAGTATACACTAACTGTGCGCAAGATAATATCAGAAAAAGGGCATGTTTAAAAATGCGTAATTTTTTTCTGCCAGCTTTTAACTTTTTTTTCTAAACCCTCGTAAACATTGAAATTTTAGTTAACGATATTATAAATTATAGAACAAAAGGGTGTAAAGTATTTCCATTCTATTTAATATTATTCCCCTAGTAAATTGTAAACACGACTTTACGAGATAACAATTTATTTATCATGCTTAAGTATCAAGAATTTATATTTTATATATATTGTAAAGCTAAAAACAGAATTTATGAAGAATATAAACAAACTTTTATTTGTGATGCTATTATTAGTATTGGCCTGTCAATCAACTAGTATTAAAAATGAAGATGTTTTAGGTGCTTGGATAGATCTGTCTGATGCCAAGCTAAATTTTACCTTATTAGAAAATGGCGTTGCACGATCAGACAATATGGAAACACTTCTTTATCAAAATTGGGAATTAAAAGGTGATTCACTAATTCTTACCATGAAAAGTATTGGAAATGGAATGTCATCTATTGATAAAATGGCTTATAAAATTGAAATGCCTAACTCTAATAAGATAATACTATTTACAGAATACGGCTCTAATGAGTATTTAAAAAAAGAATAAAATTTGAATAAATTCAATCTTTAATCGTAATATTGCAATATAGTTATTAAAGAAATAGTAATGAACCAAATATAGATTGAAAATCAAATGAAAAAATTAAGCTTTTTAGACAAGAATTTAACACTTTGGATATTTATAGCAATGGCGATAGGTGTCGCTTTGGGTTACTTTATACCCACATTTCCAGATATTATTAATTCTTTTAATAGTGGTACAACCAACATACCAATTGCCATTGGTTTAATATTAATGATGTACCCTCCTTTAGCAAAAGTAAATTACGCATTATTACCAAAAGTATTTAGAAATACTAAAATCTTATCAATCTCATTATTATTAAATTGGATTATAGGACCAGTTTTAATGTTCTTTTTGGCTATTATTTTTCTAAAAGATTACCCAGAATACATGGTTGGCCTTATTCTTATTGGTTTAGCAAGATGTATTGCTATGGTTTTAGTTTGGAATGATCTTGCTGATGGTAGTAGCGAATATGGAGCAGGTTTAGTAGCTTTAAATAGTATTTTTCAAGTATTTGCCTATAGTTTTTATGCTTGGATTTTTATAACCGTGCTTCCTCCCTACTTTGGTTTTGAAGGCGCAATTATAGATATTTCTATAGCAACAATTGCTGAGAGTGTTGCTATTTATCTAGGTTTACCATTTGTTTTAGGTATTTTAAGTAGAGTAATTTTAGTGAAGCTAAAAGGTGAAGCTTGGTATACTCAAAAATTTATTCCTACAATATCTCCATTAACCTTGATAGCGTTATTATTTACTATTATAATTATGTTTTCTTTAAAAGGAGAATTAATTGTAGAAATACCTATGGATGTTTTAATTATAGCAGTTCCATTATTAATTTACTTCACGCTAATGTTTATTATTGGATTCTTTTTTACAAAAGCAACTGGTGCAGAATATGATAAAACTGCTGCTGTAGCTTTTACTGCTGCAGGTAATAACTTTGAGCTTGCAATTGCTGTAGCTATAGCTGTATTTGGTTTAAATTCAGGTCAAGCATTTACAGGAGTAATTGGTCCTTTAGTTGAAGTACCTGCTTTAATATTACTGGTTCGAGTTTCTTTCTGGCTGCGAAAAAAATATTATAAAGCAAAACAAGCTTAATATATTAAACTCAACAACAATCTTAAAAAGTGATTTAAATTTAATTTGAATCACTTTTTTTAATTTTATAATTTGATATTATTACTCCAGGATAAATAGTTAAAAAATAATATTTAAATTAGTAGCAGTAATTTTCATAAGAAAGATTACACTTGATTTAAATAATAACCTAAATTTAAAATAATTGATAATGATTAAAGCTAAAAACACAAATTTACTCTTAGCCCTAGTTTGTTTTTTATTCACAAACATTGCACTAGCCCAAAGTGACATCATCCTAAAAACGACTGGTGAAGAAATGAAAGGTAAGGTTTTAAAAATGGGAGAAAGCACGATACAATTTGTGTATGAAAATGAAACCATAGAGTATACAGTTAGAAAATCTGACATCGTAAAAATTACTTTTAGTTCTGGTAGAGTCGAATTTTTTAATAAACTAAATACAAAATCTAACAATTATAATCTAGAAGATCATCATAACAAAGTGGCAATTTTACCTTTTGGTTACTTAAAAGATCAACAAACTAGTAATGCTACCATGCAGAAAAAAATTCAACAGGAAACTTTTAGTATTTTTAAACGAAAGTCAGCTTCTTTAAAGTTTCAAGACCCTAATACAACTAATGCATTATTGGCCAAAGCTGGTATCAACAATAATAATATTGCAGGTTATACAATGGGCGAAATTGCAAATATTTTAGGTGTTGAGTATTTGGTACAAGGTATGGTTTCCATAGAAAAAACTACTGTAACTTCTTACAGTAATACAAATACAACGACCAAAAGAAACGGAAATAATAGTCTTAGAGTAGACAGACATGGACATATTATTGGAGATATTTGGAATAGTAATAAACGAAAAACAAATAGCAGCACATTTGGTACTACTCAGCAAAATTATGCTACCAATATTACTATGAATATTTATAATGATAAAGGTGAAAACATCTTTACCAAAGATCATCAATCTTTTTGGCAAACTCCTAATGCATATAAGATTACGTTAGGTTTCTTAGCAAAAAGAACTCCAATTTACAAAAGATAAATTCCTGCTAATTTTAGAATTGATAGTATAAATTAAAGTTTAAATTCTTTGATCTATGCTATCATTTTTATTTGTACCAATAGTCTTTTAAAATTAAAAGCTTATTCGTTTACTTTTTGTCTTTAAGAGCCTCTTTCATAGATTCACTATCCCAATGATTATCAAAGTCAACTACTCCCCTTTTTAAATCATCATTTAAGAATTTTTCTTGCTGTTTTAATTCTTCTTTTACTTTAAAAATATACTTTTCATCTCTTTTAGGTTCTTGAGCTAAACGTTTTAAACTTTCTTCATCATATTTCCTAAAATTTTGAAGCTGTGTATTAAGTGTGTATTTGCGATACCCCATTTTGCTTAAAACATCTCTTGCCAATAGTAAAGATGTATCTAAAGATTCTCTATACACCTTTTCATGCCCCATATTTAAAAGTTCATAAGCATCATACCTGTTTTTGGTTCTAATCATTAAATCTACATGAGGATATTTCTCTTTCACAATTTTACTAATTGCTTTTGAAACTGATAATTTATTTGTTGCACAAATTATAATTTTTGCTTCTGCAATACCTGCAGATTCTAATAAATCTATTCTTGTAGCATCACCATAATAAACTTCAAATCCCATTTTCCTTAAAAAATCTACTCTATTAGAATCTTGATCTAAAATTGTTGCTTCTACTCCATGAGACCTTAAAAATCTACCTACTGTGCTTCCAAAATGCCCAAAACCAACCAGTATTATTTTTTGCGATTTTGCAATATGATCCATAGGCCTTTTTATAGATTCTTTTGTACCAGTTTTAGGTAAAATTAATCGCTCATTAATCATTGTGATAATTGGTGTTAAAGACATAGATAGTGCAGTTATTACTAACAGCATATCCATTTGATCTTGACCTAGAATATTTAAACCAAAGGCAAAAGACAAGAGAACAAAAGCAAACTCCCC
Organism: Polaribacter sp. P097; assembly: GCF_036864555.1. Lineage (NCBI taxonomy): Bacteria > Pseudomonadati > Bacteroidota > Flavobacteriia > Flavobacteriales > Flavobacteriaceae > Polaribacter > Polaribacter sp. P097. The sequence goes on from NZ_JAZETJ010000002.1 coordinate 576,682, forward strand.
TACTTGAGCTAAACTAAAAGTCAACATTAATTTTTGATCTAATTTTAGCTTAAAAACACTTCCTGTTATAAATAAAATGAGGGCTTTTAAAAGTATTATCACAAATAACGTCCCAATAATAGTTAAGGGATTATTCGCAATTACTATAAAGTTGATAGAAGCACCAACCGCCATAAAAAACAAGCCTAAAAGTAAATTTTTAAAAGGTTCTAAAGTGCTTTCTAATTCATGCTTAAATTCACTATTAGACAAAACTACACCACCTAAAAAAGCACCTAATGCAGGACTTATACCAACAAATTCCATTAAAAAAGATATACCAAAAACAATTAAAAGAGCTGCAGCAATAAGTAATTCTCTTACACCAGTTTTAGATACTTTACGCAACATTGGTACTATTAAATAATTCCCAGCAACAACAATTAAAACTACAGATAAAATAATAGCAATAGTTTGATAAGCAACAGGTAAATCTTGAATTAAACTAAAAGATTCACTGTGAGAATTTTCTGAAGATGTTTGTTCTGAGTTGGCCAATAAAGGAATAAAACCCAACATAAAAATGACAATAATATCCTGAAAAAGTAAAATCGAAAAAGCAGAATTTCCAAAAGTGGTATCCATTAAACCTTTTTCTTTTATAGTTTGCATAGCAATTGCTGTTGAAGACAATGCTACAGCCATAGAAACCACCAGAGCTACTTTAGCATCGAAACCCAAAGCAATAAAAAGTAAATAAGCCAGAAGCATGGTTGCCCCAACTTGTAAACCTCCCATTCCTAAAATGGTTTTACGCATTTTCCAGAAGTTTTTGGGCTCAATTTCTAAACCTATAAGAAACAGCATCATTACCACTCCAAATTCTGCAAAATGCAAAATATCATCACCTTCATTACCAATAAAACCTAATACATATGGGCCAATTAAAACACCTGCCAATAAATAACCAATTACCGAACTTAACCCAAATCTTTTAGCTATGGAAACGCATAATATTGCACCTGCTAAAAACATTATGGCCTGAAAAAGTATACTCCCTGTCATTTTTGTTTAATAATTAAGTTGTGGTATTTCATTTAAAAATGCAGAATTATCAAATTCATTTAAACTTAAGCCCTCTTGCAATAAATTTAAAATTTTGCTGTATTTCTCTTTAGCAACAAGCAATTTTTCTTCTTTAATTTTGTGTGTACCCATTACTGTAAAAGGTGGATAATAAATCATACCACATAAAACCGCTGTTTGCTCAAAAGGTCTTAAAAACTGTCCAATAGTAAAACTGTTATTACCTTCTGAACAATACATTTCTTTAGAACCACCTGTTGTAATTGTATTCAAACAAATCTTACCATTTAAAGCATCTCCTTGAGGACCATAAGCCCAATTGAATTCAAGAACAAGATCTATCCATTGTTTCATTAAAGGCGGACAACTATACCAATAAAATGGATGATGCCAAATAATAATATCGTGATTTTCTAAGAGCTGTTTTTCACGATTTATATCTATATGGAAATCTGGATATTCTTCATACAAATCATGAACAGTGACATTTTCTAATCCGTTTATTTCATCAATTAAAACCTTATTCACATTCGATTTCTCAAATTTTGGATGGGCAAATAATACAAGAACTCTTTTCATAAAACGAATGTAATTAAATTTAGTTTAAAATAAGCTTTGAAGAATGCCTATCAATTAATGATTGAGGTATAAAACTTTTGAATAGCGTTCATAAATTTTTGATGTGAGTTAATCCTACTATTTAATGAGACTTAATTTTGTTAGAACTAAAAATAAACAACAAAATGAAAATATTATTTGTATTAACATCACATGATCAATTAGGTGACACAGGTAAAAAGACTGGTTTCTGGATTGAAGAATTTGCAGGTCCATATTATACTTTATTAGATAAAGGAGCAGAAATTACATTGGCTACTCCTAAAGGAGGAAAAGCGCCAATTGACCCTAGTAGTGACACTAAAGACGCAAGTACAGAAGACACAAAACGTTTTAAAAGGGATGAGAATGCTCAGCATTTAATAAATAACACGCATAAATTGGCAGAGATGAATCCTTCAGATTTTGATGCAGTATTTTATCCTGGAGGTCATGGTCCTTTATGGGATCTTGAAAATGATGCAGAATCAATTACTTTAATTGAAACCTTTTATGCGCAAAATAAACCAGTATCGTTTGTATGTCATGCACCAGCTGCTTTAAAAAATGTAAAAACACAAAATGGTGAATACTTAGTAAAAGGTAAAAATGTAACTGGTTTTACAAATTCTGAAGAAGAAGCTGTAAACTTAGTTGATGTTGTACCATTTTTGGTAGAAGATATGTTGCAAGAAAATGGTGGAATATATTCTAAAAAAGAGGATTGGGCAGAACATGCCATTCAAGATGGCTTGCTAATTACAGGTCAAAACCCTGCATCATCTAAATTAGTTGCAGAAAAATTATACGATTCGTTAAAAAAATAAAAAAACTTAAACGAATGAGAAAGGCTTGCTGATGCAGGCCTTTTTTTATGCCCAAAGTTATTGAGCTATATGATATTTAATATCATTAGAAATATAACTTTTCAAAACTCCTTTATCGTTTAAATTGTCTAAAACAGAATAAAGAGGTAATATCATATCTAAGTTTTCTACTTTATCTAGAATCTCAAAACTTGTAAGTGCTTTTTCTTGAATTGCTTTTAAAACAGAATGTTCTATAGCTGATAGGTCTTGCTTTTTCATTTTCTTTTTTGACTAATGTACAAAATTAAATGCTATTCAGCTAAAAATCAGAATTTAAAGCATAAAAAAACGTTGTTAACATACCAATTAAGATTAACAACGTTTATAAAAATTTTAATACAAAGTGTATTTAAGCTGCATAATGATACTTAAGATCTTGTTTCATATAGCTTTTAATTGCGCCTTTGTTGTTTAGTTGATCTAAAATATTATACAATGATAATATCATAGAAACATCTTCTACTTTTTTAAGAATTTCGAAACTGGTTAAATGGTTTTCTTTAACCATATTTAATACAGATTCTTCTAATCGTGATAATTCTATATTGGCCATAAGTTTTATTAATTTTCATTAAAAGTAAATTATATATAGCTTTATTTGATTATGTTTTCGATTACCTAAGAAAAAGCATAGATGAGTTGTAATCAAAGACAAACTTTAAAGCATAAAAAAACGTTGTTAACATACCAATTAAGATTAACAACGTTTTTAAAGATTTTAATACAAAGTGTATTTAAGCTGCATAATGATACTTAAGATCTTGCTTCATGTAGCTTTTAATTACACCTTTGTTGTTTAGTTGATCTAAAATATTATACAATGATAATATCATAGAAACATCTTCTACTTTTTTAAGAATTTCGAAACTGGTTAGGTGTTCTGCTTGTACTGCCTTGAGTACAGACTGCTCTTGAGCTGTCAAATTAGGGTTTAACATAAGGGGTTAAAATTTAAAAGTTATTAACAAATATAAATAAAAAAAATTAACAGAAACAAATTATTAAACCTTTAATATCAGTGATGTATAAAGATTGTTCTCTATCTCTATTAATTTTTTTTACAATTTATCTAAAATTAGGCTTCACCTCTTGCAGGGTATCCTTCTTTTAAAATATAATCTATTCCATTTAAAACATCTCTAAATTCTGGTCTTCCAAAAGGCATAGATTGTATTGATTGCCAATAAACTTTTTGATCTTTATCAATTAAAAATAAGCCTGGCTCTAAGAAAGTATCAGGTTCCTTATCACTTATTCCTTTTGAAACAAATAAGCCCCATTTTCTACCTTCTTCAATTGAGAATTCGAAACCTATTGGTAAAGATTCTAAATCCCATTCTTTATAAGCTTTCTTTGCTCTTTCTTCTGAATCTGCACTAATGGATATTAAGTTTACACCTCTCTCTGTAAAATCGTTCATTTTCTTTTTCAATTGTTCCAACTGTTTTTTACAAACTGGGCAATGCAATCCTCTATAAAATATTATCAATGTAAAGTTTTCTGGGTTTTGTTCAGACAAACTCCATTTTGTATCATTTACTAAGTTAATTTTTAATTCTGGTGCTTTTTCTCTTGGTTTAATCATAATTTATTTTTTATTTATTTTCTTCTAATTTTGGGTAATCTGTGTAACCTTCTGGTCCTGGAGTATAAAATGTATCTTGATTCCAATCTGCTAAATCTTGATTTCTGCCAAATCTTTCTACCAAATCTGGATTAGATATATATGGTTTTCCAAACGCGACTAAATCTGCATAACCTTCTTCTAACACTTTATTTGCAGACTTTTGATCAAATCCTGAGTTAATGATAATAGTACCATTGTAGATTGGTCTAAAATGTTCTGCAATATTTTGTACTGCATATTTAACGTCTGAAACATCATTGAATGGTTCTGATAAATGAACATATGCTAATTTGTAATCGTTCAACCTTTTCATAATATATTCAAATGTTGCTATGGTTTCATCATCCATCTCCATTCCAAAAATACCATGCAAAGAAGGGTTAAACCTTACTCCTATTTTCTTTTCTGGAATTGCCTCTTTTACAGCATCTAAAACTTCAAAGAAGAAACGCGCTCTATTTTCAATATTTCCTCCATACTCGTCATCTCTTACATTAGAAGATTTGTTAAAAAACTGATGAAATAAATATCCGTTTGAAGAATGTATTTCAACTCCATCAAAACCAGCCTTTATTGCATTTGAAGCTGCATTTTTAAAATCTTCTATAGTTTGATTAATATCTTCTTTACTCATTGCTTTTGGTGTAACAGTATCTTTTTCTCCTTCTGGAGTATAGACAGTTACATTAGCGTTCAAAGCAGATGGGGCTAAAGGCAAATCTCCATTATGAAAATCTGGGTGCGAAATTCGACCTACATGCCATAGCTGAATAAATATTTTACCTCCCTTAGCATGAACTCTTTCTGTTACTTTTTTCCATCCTTCAACTTGTTCTTGAGAATGAATTCCTGGTGTGTTGATATAACCTACTGCCCTTTCTGATACCTGAGAACCTTCTGTGATAATTAAACCAGCAGAGGCTCTTTGTTCATAATACAAACCATGTAAATCATTTGTAGGTACATTACCTTTATTATTTGCACGACTTCTAGTCATAGGTGCCATTACAACTCTATTAGTTAATGGTAAATCTGTTATATTATTAAAGTTCTGTAATAAAAATTCTTTTGTCATTTTAATTTATTTAAAGATTAATATTCTAATTATCTGTGATTAATAAGTAGACATTTTATCTTTTTTCTTAGTTAACTGTGTGTCTAAATCTTTTACAGATTCGTTAATAGAACTGATAAAATTATCGTGACTAGCCTCTGCAAATAAACGCGGTCCAGGAACACTTAATCTAATATTACAAATCATACCTGTATTATCTGAAGATGTGTTTTCTGTTTTAAAGAAAACATCTGCTCTCACAATCATTTGGAATTTATTATATAATTTTTCTAATTTTTCTGTGGTATATGCCTCTAATCTTTCACTACCTTCAACATCATGATATTCGAAATTAATTGTCATCTTATTTTGTTTTAAATTAATATTGATATAAAATTATTCTAAAACTGGAGTTTTGGTTTGCTTAAATGCTATTAAGATGAACTCTTTTGAACTCTTAACAGATTTTTAAGAAGATTGTAGAGCTTATAAATATTTCTGTATTTAATTTACTGTTGATAGAAACAAAAAAGGATGACCTTTAAAGATCATCCTTTTAGATTATGTTGAATTTGAATGTTTATTCTTTTATTAGCTTTAAAGTCGTTTGGCCTCTATCTGTTTTGATTTTAGCTAAATAAACTCCTTGGCTTAAGCCATTAGAATTGATAACTGTTCTATTTCCAATTTCTGTTGATACAAAAACTTTTTTGCCTAGTAAATTATATACTTCAATAGTTTCTATATTTGAATCTTGAGTACTAATTGTCCAATTAGATTTAGAAGGATTTGGATAAGCACTTACCGTAATTTGATTTATAGTTTCTGTACTTAAAGTAGAAGTATTATTTGGTTCTATAATAATGCTACCTAAAGCAGTTTCATCATCTGGATTTGCATTAAGACCTTTAATTTCAAAACCATATTGAATTACTAAACCTGCAGGCAATTCAGCTGCTGTAGCTGATATAGAAAAGTTACCACTTGCTGGTAAATCCATAACTTTACTACCATTAAATACATCAATATAACTATTACTTGGGTCTAATGCTTTAATGAAAAACTTTGCTGTATAATCAGAACTAAGTGTATTTGCGCTGATTGTTCCTTGAAAAGTTAAATCTTTCCCATTAAAAGTGTCTCCAGGTTCTACAAAACTAGACGCTTGCATGTTTTTATTCCCTTTATCACCAGCTGTTGCACCTCCATCAGAAGAATTTGTCCAATAAGCTTTATCATTATCATTACCATTTAATGCTGCTGCATATGTACTGAAATTAGGTTGCAACACTATGTTCTGTCCATCAAAAGATGACTTTAAATCTGCAAATCCCCAGAAGTCTTGAAATTCAAAACCATCACTTGTGTTTGTTACAGTCATGTAACCTATCCAAGCTGCTGCAGGATCTACTGTTACAACATTAGTATTATCATTACCATTATTAGTGTCATCTGCTTTTGCGTTAAACGTTAAATTATCGAAATAAACAATGTTATCTTGACTTCTTGCTGCAAAATCTGGAATAATTACTAATTTATTATAAGTAACTCCAATTTCTGATGTAAAATCAAAAGTTAACTCTTCCCAATCTCCATTAGTAACAGAGTTAGCTACTTTAATTTCTTTAGCAGCATTTGCTGGGCCTTCAAACTTTACACCAACATCTGAGGCTACATCTTTTTTCACCATTATTTTAACAATACTATTTGTATCATCAAAAGTAAAAGAACCAACATCGTCACTAATCACAAGAGCCCAATCATTACCAGCATCTTTTGCTGTAAACTTTGCTACTTTAGCTGAAGTATTTGCTCCATCAGTTTTAGGATTAGCTACAATTTCTAATGGAGGATTTGAATCATTTTGATCTACAGTCCAAGTGAAGTTAGCACCAAAACCATCATCTTCAAAATCAATTGGCTCTAGATTATAATTAACAGTATCTGCTGGTTGTGCATTAAAACTTAAATTATCGAAATAAACAATGTTATCTTGACTTCTTGCATCAAAATCTGGAATGATTACTAATTTGTTGTAGGTAACCCCAATTTCTGTTTTAAAATCAAAAGTTAACTCTTCCCAATCACCATTGGTAACTGAATTAGCCACTTTAATTTCTTTAAAAACACCTCCTGGCCCTTCGAATTTTACACCTACATTTGATGCAATATCTTTTCTTACCATTAGTTTTACAAGACTGTTGGTATCATCGAACGTAAAAGAACCAATATCATCACTAATTACTAGTGCCCAATCATTTCCAGCAGCTTTTGCTGTAAACTTAGCCACTTTAGCAGATGTATTTAATCCTGCTGTGTTAGGATTATCTACAATTTCTAAAGCAGGATTGGAATCATTTTGATCTACAGTCCAAGTCCAACTATCACCTTGGCCTCCAGATTCAAAATCTACAGTTCCATTCTGTGCAGAAATCACTGTAGAAGTTATTAATAAAATTAAGAATGTAATTTTTTTCATTATATAAGAATTTAGAATTAATTTTTTCCAAATTACTTTATAACTATTTATCATTAATATAATTTACATGCATAAAAAGTATACAAATACTAATTATTTTTATAATTTATTAATTAATCAACAATTACAAGGGCTTAAGAAAGTTTTATTATCAATCTAAATTTTAAAATTAAGTTAATGTTGTATTAATGTTGTGGTATAATTAGATTTTTGATTTTAAATAATATTTATTAGAAATATTCAAATCTAATTTTAAGTCTTATTCAAGTAAAAAACACTATAAATAAGTGATTTACTTTCTTTTTCTTGAAGTAATAAAATAAACACCCGTAAGTAAAATACAAGATGCAACAATCGATTGTGCACTAAGTTTTTCGTCTAAAAAATACCAACCCATAAAAAGTGCAATTACAGGATTTACGTATGCAGAAGTAGATACTTTTTCGGGGCTCACTTTTTTTAATAAATAATTAAAGGCCGTAAATGCGATAATTCCTCCGAAAACCACTAATAAAGACATTGCTATTTTAACTTCTACACTCCAATTAATAGGTGAAATCCAAGTTTCATTAAAACCAAGACTCATTAAAACCAAACAAACACCTGCCACCAACATTTGATAACCAGTAGTTACTAAAAAGCTTTTGGGCAAATCTGCTTTAGAAACAAAAACACTACCATAACTCCAGCTTAAAACACACGTTAGCATCATAAAAATACCTAACAAAGTATCTTCTGAGGTCACCAATTCTTTTTGACTAACCAAAAGATACATTCCAAACATGCCCAAAATAACTCCAATAATAGATTTCTTTTGAAAAGGTTTTCTGTCCATCAATCTTAACAAAAACAATACAAATAGAGGTTGAGTAGATGCTATTAAAGCACCAAAGCCACTATCTACATATCTTAATGCCCAAACAAAAACTCCATTACCATACACCAGAAAGAAAAAAGATGCTATTGCAGAATTTAGAATTTGCTTTTTTGATATTTTTAAAGGATGCTTTAAAATTAAAGCCATGATAATCATTAAAATTCCTGCTACAAAAAAACGAATAGAAGCTAAAAAGAATGGTGGTAATTCTGTAACTGCTATTTTATTGAATAAATAAGTAGAGCCCCAAATAACATAAATGGAGATGAATGAAAGTATGATTAAAACCTTAGAATTTTTCAGTTTCTCTTAATTTAGATGTCAAAAATACTACTAAAAAAGTTCTAAAAGATTAATAAAGCAGAATGTTTATATTTAGTTATATTTGATTAGCTATTGACCTTAAAAAAACGTGTTGTTACATCAAAAATATCCTTTTGACTCTTCTTTAAAGCATCACTTTATTATTGCTTTAGGTTTAGCTTTATGGATTTTTATATTCTTATACTTTACAGAACCTTTAGATGTTAACGAATTTGGAAATACAGAAAAACTGATTTATTTGCCTTTGTATGGATTGTTAGGCGCAACCTGTTATTCTCTGTTCTTGCCTATTCAGCGTTATTTATATTACAAAAATGATAAAAATTGGTATGTAAAAACAGAACTTTTATTTCTAATCATTTTTGTTTTTGTAGCAATTATAGCAGCAAGACTTTTTTATTTATACGTTGTTCAACCTGACAGAAATCCTTATTCTTTACAATATCATTTAACTGGAATTATACTACCTGCTCTAGCAACCATTTTGCCTATTATTATTTTTGGAAGATTTGCATTTGGAAAATATAAAAACAAGCAAACTGAAGCAAAAAAGATAGAGATTAATGGAGAAGGCAATTATGAAGGCTTACGCTTATTTTTTAATGATATTGTTTGTATTAAATCTTCAGACAATTATGTAGAAGTTTTTTACAAATCTAATGGAGATATTAAAAAGAGTCTAATTAGAAATAAATTATCTGCAGTTGCTGATGAGTTTCCTTCGCTTTTAAGAACACATCGTTCTTATTTGATTAATCCTTTTCATTTTTTACAATGGAAAACAGAAAAAAGTAAATTGTTTGTATTGTTATTTCACCACATAGAAGTGCCAGTCTCTAGAACCTATCAAAATGATGTAAAAGCGATTTTGAATTCTACCACAGAATAGCTGTATTTCACCCCAATCGCCTTTATTTATTGAGTTTTCGCTTGATTACTTTCTAGTTTTGTATCAGAAAGTTTAATCATTAAAAACATCATTATGAAATCTAGAATCACTCTTTTTACTTTATTATTAGTATCTATTTTTAATTTAGTTGCACAAGAAAATCAAAAAGAAGTTGTAATTATTGGTACAATGCACACAGTGCCAAAAATTGTAAAACATAGCTACAAACCTATGTTACGTTTTGCAAAAAAATACAATCCTGAAGCAATTTTTGTAGAATCACCAATGCCAAATGATAGTATTTCTTGGAACTATCTTAAAAATGGTTGGTCTAAAAACTATAAAGAGTTTTATAAAATGTCTGAAGAAATGAAATCCAATTTTAAGTTTGAAGTTAATAAATTTGAAACACTTTCAGCCAAAAAATTTGAAGCACTAACATCAACAGAAATTGATTACTTAATCAAATCTTATATCTACAAAAGAGATAATGGTAATTATGAATTGATGACCTATATTAAAAATTATGGTATGCAAGGTGCTAAAAAACCTACTAGACATGAAGATGGAGATTTAACTTACAAACTGGCCATACACCAAAACCTTAAGGTTACAAATATGGATGATCAACAAACAAATGGAATTTATCATAAGGCTTGGAATAAATGTGCTAGAGAAGGAAGTGAAAATGGAAATAATGCAGCCAATTCTAAATTGTATAAAAAAGATTACAATTCAGCAATTTTACCAGCTGTGTTTAGAAAGCTAGGTAAACATACCAATAATAGAAAATCTTTAAATAGATTGCATACAATGAGTTCTTTTAGCTATGTGGTAGAAGATACAGCAGGATGCAAAGAAGGAAGAAAATATTGGAATGAAAGAAATATGCGAATGGCAAATAATATTGGTAATCAAATTGAGAATTCAGATAAATACAAAAACTTAGTTGTTGTTGGTGCAGCTCATGTTATAGGATTAGAGAAGGAACTTAAAACAAGATTTCCGAATTTGAAAGTTATTCTAATGAACGAGTATTAAACTTTCTATTTTACTTCTAATTGGAAAACGCTCACACTTTTGTGAGCGTTTATTCTATTTGAAAAATACAATAATTAAATGATTACTTTAATCCTTATGCTTAAACAACTACATTTCAATAGATTATAAATCATGTTTTTAAAAGAGTTAAGATTAAAATCTTTTAAGACAAAACCAACGTTGCTTGTTGTTTAATTTTGTATCAGAAACTAAAAAACAAACAATATGTCAATTTTAACAATTTTAATAAGCATTTTATTACCACCATTAGCCGTATTTTTAAATAAAGGTCTAGGTAAAGATTTTTTGATTAATTTATTATTAACCATTTTAGGTTGGTTACCAGGAGTAATACATGCATTCTATGTAAACAGTAAATAAAAAATATTATGAAAGAGAAAGAAATAGATTACAATTCAGAAATTACAAAAGATGATTTACAAGCTTTAGGTGATAAAGCAGGTAATTTGAGAAATGATAATGGTGATGATGAATTGCTCAAAAACAAAGTAAACGAACCAGATTTTATAGGAAAAGAATTAGATGTACCTGGTAGAAAAACACCAAAATCAACTTCTAAAAAATCTCTAAAAGATGAAGAGAATCAATTGTATAGCTTAGGAAGTGATGACAATGAAAATTTAGAGATTGATACTATAAACTAATTACAATAAAAAAAAGCCTCACAATTGTGAGGCTTTTTTTATTTCTGTCTTTTTATTAATTCGGCTTCAATATCTTTTAAAGTAAAGCCTTTAGCTTGCAGTAACATTAAATAATGAAAAAGTAAATCTGCAGATTCGTATAAAAACAACTCATCGTTGTTATCCATAGCTTCAATTACTGTTTCTACAGCCTCCTCTCCTACTTTTTGAGCAATTTTATTAATTCCTTTATCAAATAAGCTAGCTACATAAGATTTCTTAGTTTCTTTATTTGCAACTCTCTCACTAATTACGTTTTCTAAAGTCGATAAAAAGCCGAAATTAGATGTGTTTTCCTCATTCCAACAGGTATCTGAACCTTTATGACAAGTTGGTCCTTTAGGATTTACCTGAATAAGTAATGAATCATTATCACAATCATTCTTAATATCAACCAAGTGTAAAACATTTCCACTTTCCTCACCTTTAGTCCATAATCTATTTTTAGATCTGGAAAAAAAAGTAACCTTATTGGTTTTTAAGGTTTTATTGTAAGCTTCCTGATTCATATACCCCAACATCAAAACATTTTTTGTTGTAGCATCTTGTATGATTGCTGGCACTAACCCATCATTATTTTTATTAAAATCTATTGTCATCAGTTTTAAATTGGTATTTATAATCGAATTGGAATATTATTTTCTTTTAATTCTTGTTTTAAATCTGGAATAGGAATTTCACCAAAATGAAACACACTTGCAGCTAATGCAGCATCAGATTTACCATCTACAAAAGTATCAATAAAATGCTGTACAGAACCTGCACCTCCAGAGGCTATAATTGGTATATTTAATTCAGTTGATAATTTTGCTAAAGCTTCGTTTGCAAAACCTGCTTTAGTGCCATCATTATTCATGGATGTAAACAAAATTTCTCCTGCTCCTCGTTTTTCAACTTCCTTAGCCCATTCAAAAAGATTGATATCTGTAGGAATTGTACCTCCAGCCAAATGAACCAGCCATTCACCATCAACTTGCTTTGCATCTATGGCAACAACCACACATTGACTACCAAATTTTTCTGATAATTCATTGATTAAATCTGGTCTTTTTACTGCAGATGAATTTATAGAAACCTTGTCTGCACCACATTTTAATAGCGCATTTACATGATCTACAGAAGAAATTCCACCACCAACAGTAAACGGAATATTAACTTGTTCTGCTACTTTTAAAACCATATCTAGAGTTGTGCCTCTATTTTCTAATGTGGCAGCTATATCTAGAAAAACAAGTTCGTCTGCACCTAAATCTGCATACTGTTTTGCCAATACTACTGGGTCTCCTGCATCAATTAAATTCACGAAATTCACACCTTTTACAGTTCGTCCGTCTTTAATATCTAAACAAGGAATAATTCTTTTTGTTAACATTATGATAGCTTTTGCCATTTGGCTTTTAACTTTTAGCAAAGTGCTAAACGCTAATAGCTTAAGGCTATTTATTAAGGATAAATTGTTCTAATTGTTTTAAACTGATTTTATTCTCATAAATGGCTTTGCCTATAATAACACCTTCACAACCATTCTCGGCTAATTTTGGAATTTCTTCAAAAGTAGAAATACCACCAGAAGCAATTAGTTTTAAAGGATTTACAGAAGCCAACAACTCTGAATAAACATCGAAACTCGGGCCTTGCAACATACCATCTTTAGAAATATCTGTGCAAATAACATATTGAATTCCTTTTTTCTGGTAATCAGCCACAAAAGGAATTAAAGCCAAACTACTTTCTTCTTGCCAACCATTGGTTGCAATTTTTCCTCCTGAAGTATCAGGATAAAAATCTGCACCTAATATTATTTTCTCTGCACCATATTTAGAAATCCAATTTTCAAAAATAGCCGGATTTTTAGCAGCAATGCTACCACCTGTAATTTGGTTTGCACCAGAATTAAAAGCAATTTCTAAATCTTTATCAGACTTTAAACCACCACCAAAATCTATTTTTAAATTGGTTTTTGTTGCAATCTGTTCTAGTACTTTATAATTGATGATTTCACTTGCTTTTGCGCCATCTAAATCTACCACATGTAAATACTTTATACCAGAATCTTCAAATTCTTTGGCGATCTCAATTGGATTCTCATTATATATTTTTTTGGTGTTGTAATCGCCCTTTGTTAAACGAACACATTTACCATCTATAATATCTATTGCTGGAATTATTCTCATTTTATAATTCTAAGAAGTTCTTTAATATTTGTTCACCTGCTTTTGATGATTTCTCTGGATGAAATTGTACCCCGTAAAAATTATCCTTTTGTAATGCAGATGCATATTCTATTTCATAATCTGTGGTAGCTATAGCTTCCTTACAATTTTCTGCATAAAAACTGTGTACCAAATACATGAATTCTTTTTCTTTTATGCCTTTAAATAAGTTAGATTTTAAACTGTAAATCACATTCCAACCCATTTGAGGTACTTTCACATTTTTAGAAAACTTCTTAATAGCTACATCAAAAATTGCTAAACCTTTGGTATTGCCTTCTTCAGATGAATTACACATTAATTGCATACCCAAACAAATACCCAAAACAGGTTGTATTAAAGTAGGTATAACCTTATCTAAACCACTTTCCATTAACATTTGCATTGCTGAACTTGCTTCACCTACACCAGGAAAAATCACTTTATCTGCAGCTTTAATTTCTTCAATATTATTTGATAAAACAGCTTCTACACCTAACCTTTTAAAAGCAAATTGAATGCTTTTAATGTTTCCTGCACCATAATCAATAATTACTAATTTCATTTAATCTCTTTTTGCTATTGGCTTTTAGCTATTGGCGAACAGCTAAAAGCTAACGGCTTTTTATAACATTCCTTTTGTAGAGGGCAAAAACATTTTATTAGCATCTCTTTTTACTGCCATTTTCATCGCTTTTGCTAAAGCCTTAAAAATACCTTCTATTTTGTGGTGTTCATTTACACCTTCTGCTTTAATATTTAAATTGCACTTAGCACCATCTGTGAATGATTTAAACAAGTGATAAAACATTTCTGTTGGCATGTCACCAATCATTTCTCGTTTAAATTCTGCATCCCATTCCAACCAATTTCTACCTCCAAAATCTACAGCAACTTGTGCTAAACAATCATCCATAGGTAAACAAAAACCATATCTTTCAATACCTAATTTATTGCCTAGAGCTTTGTTGAACAACTCTCCAAAAGCAATCATAGTATCTTCTATTGTGTGGTGTTCATCTACTTCTAAATCTCCATCAACTTTAATGGTTAAATCCATATTTCCATGTCTACCAATTTGATCTAACATGTGATCGAAAAATTTTAAACCAGTATCGATATCATTTTTACCTGAACCATCTAAATTTAGTTTGATATAAATTTTAGTTTCATTGGTATTTCTAGTGATTTCTGCAACACGATCTTGCAATTTTAAAAATTCATAAATTTTTGCCCAATCTGTGCTTGTTAAGGCAATTGCATCTATAATTTCTTTTTTCGAACTTTCAATTTCATCTGCACCTAAATCTGGGTTCTCTGATAAATAAATACCTTTTGCTCCTAAATTCTTTGCTAGTTCCATATCTGTAATTCTATCACCTAAAACAAAGGAATTTTCTAAATCATATTCTTCTGAAAAATATTTGGTTAACAAACCTGTTCTGGGTTTGCGAGTTTCCGCATTTTCATGAGGAAAAGTTTTATCAATACAAACTTCAGAAAACACAACTCCCTCTTTCTCAAATGCTGAGATAATTTTATTCTGAGCAGGCCAAAATGTATCTTCAGGAAATGATGTTGTACCCAAACCATCTTGATTGGTAACCATTACCAATTCAAAATCTAGCTCATTGGCTATTTTAGCCATATATTGAAATACCCTTGGATAATATTCTAATTTTTCTAAACTATCTAATTGATAATCTACAGGTGGTTCTAATACTAAAGTTCCATCTCTATCTATAAAAAGTACTTTTTTAGCCATTTTGTAATTCTTTTAAAGCTTTCAATAATCTTATGTTTTCTTCCTCAGTTCCAACTGTAAATCTTAAACAATTTTCGCATAAAGGTTGGGTAGTTCTATTTCTAACTACAATGCTCAAATTTATTAATTGATTATATCTTTTTGTGGCATCATCTACCTTTACTAAAACAAAATTACAATCTGAAGGATAAATTTTATCTACATAATTTATTAGCTCTAAAGACTGTATTAGTTTTTCTCTTTCAATTTTAATTGCTTTAATTTCTGCAGCTACTTCATCCTTATTATTTAAACGTTCGTAAGCTCTTTGTTGCGTAAGTTCATTAACGTTATAAGGTGGTTTTATTGAATTTAAAACAGCAATAATTTCTTTAGATGCATAACAAACTCCTAAACGAATACCTGCTAAACCATAAGCTTTAGAAAGTGTTTGAGTAATTATTAAGTTTGGAAATTCTTCTAAACGATTTAACCAACTTTGTTGATCTGAAAAATCAATATATGCCTCATCTACAACCACTAAACCTTTAAATTTGTTCAGTAATTCTTCTACATTTTCTGTTGTAAAGCTATTTCCTGAAGGATTATTTGGTGAACATAAAAACAAAATTTTACTATGTTCATTAGCAACTTCTAAAATCTGTTGAACCTTAGGTTGAAAATCTGATGACAATAGCACTTCTGTATTTGTAATTGAGTTGATATTTGCCAAAACACTATACATACCATAAGTTGGTGGTAATGTGATGATATTATCCTGATTTGGTTCACAAAAGGCTCTGAATATTAGATCTAAAACTTCATCACTTCCATTACCTAATAGAATATTTTCTTTACCAACATTTTTAATAGTTGACAAAACTTCTTTTACATCATTTTGTTGAGGATCAGGATAACGATTTACACCATTCTCGAAAGGATTTTCATTAGCATCTAAGAAAATCATACTTTCTGAAGTAGCATCTTTATATTCATCTCTAGCTGATGAATAAGGTTTAATATTTTTAATATTATCTCTAACTAAATCTAAAACATTCATTATTGCAAATCTTTTAAACGAAGTGTAACCGCATTTTTGTGTGCATCTAAACCTTCTGCTGCAGCCATAATTTCTATAGCATTACCAATATTTAAAATTCCTTCTTTAGATATTTCTTGAAACGTAATACTTTTCATAAAGCTATCTAGGTTAACACCTGAATAGGCTTTAGAAAATCCGTTTGTTGGTAATGTATGGTTTGTTCCTGAAGCATAATCTCCTGCACTTTCTGGAGTATAATTACCAATAAAAACAGAACCAGCATTTGCTATGTTATCTATATAATAATCATTGTCTTTAGTACAAACTATAAAGTGTTCTGGACCATAGTCATTTATTAAATTTAATGCTATTTCATCATTATCAACCAAAATAGATTTTGAATTTGCAACGGCCATTTTAGCGATTTCTTTTCTAGACAATTGTTCAATTTGGGTATTTAATTCAATTTCAACATCATCAATCAATTGTTGAGAAGTTGACACCAGGATGACTTGAGAATCTACTCCATGTTCTGCTTGGCTTAATAAATCTGAAGCTACATAACTTGCTTTAGCTGCATCATCTGCAACTACTAACAATTCACTAGGACCTGCAGGCATATCTATGGCAACACCAAATTTTGTAGCCAATTGTTTAGCAACTGTTACGTATTGATTTCCTGGTCCAAAAATTTTATAAACTTGTGGAATATTTGCAGTACCAAAAGTCAAACCAGCTATGGCTTGTATACCTCCAACTTTAATTATTTGAGTTACACCACATAAATTAGCGGTATATAATATGGCTGGATTGATCTCACCTTCTGAATTTGGTGGTGAGCATAAGACAATTTCTTTGCAACCTGCAATTTGAGCAGGGATTGCTAACATTAACACTGTAGAAAAAAGAGGAGCTGTGCCTCCTGGAATGTATAAACCTACTTTTTGGATAGGTCTTTTTTCTTGCCAACATTTTACACCATCAGCAGTTTCTACAGCCACCTTACTTGTTTTCTGTGCCTCGTGAAACTTACTAATATTATTATATGCAGTATTAATAGCTGTTTTTAAACTTTCAGAAACATTGTTTGCTGCATTTTTTACTTCTTCTTCAGAAACCAAATTAGAGGCTAACTGAATTTGATCAAACTGTTTGGTATATTTATTAACAGCATCATCTCCTGTTTCTTGAACTTCTTTAAAAATTTTAGAAACTGAAGCTTCAATATCATCTACAGTTTTTGTTGGTCTTTCTAATATTTTAGACCAAGTTTCTTTTTTAGGATTTAAAATAACCTTCATTGTAAAAATATTAAAGTACCATTTTTTCTATTGGACATACCAAAATGCCTTCTGCACCATTGGCTTTCAACTCATCTATCATCTCCCAAAAATCATTCTTGCTGATTACAGTGTGAACTGAACTCCAACCTTCTTCTGCTAATGGCAATACAGTTGGACTTCTCATACCTGGTAATAAATCTAAAATTTTATCCAATTTATTATTAGGTGCATTTAAAAGTACATACTTAGAGTTTCTTGCTTTTAAAACAGACTGAATTCGAAATTGTATTTTCTCCAAAATTTGTTTTCTTTCTTCATCTATTTGAGGAGAGACTGCTAAAACAGCTTCAGATTTTAATAGTACTTCAATTTCCTTTAGTCCGTTTTTAAATAATGTACTACCACTTGAAACAATATCACAAATACCATCTGCAAGCCCTATATTTGGCGCAATTTCTACAGAACCGTTAATGATGTGCAATTGAGCATCTATATTTTGTTTTTTCAAAAACTGTTTTACAGTTTCTGGATAAGAAGTTGCTATTCTTTTGCCTTCTAAATCTTTTAAAGAATTTGCTTTAGAATCTTTTGGAACTGCAATTGATACTTTACATTTAGAAAAACCTAAACGTTCTACAAAATCTAAATCGCTCCCTTTTTCAATTAAAACATTCTCGCCAATAATGGCTGCATCTACTACTCCATCTCTTAAATATTGAGGAATATCACCATTTCTTAAATAAAATACTTCTACAGGAAAATCTCTAGCAGCTGCTTTTAACTGATCTTTACCATTGTCTATAGAAATACCAATGTCTTTTAAGATTCTCATTGAATCTTCATTTAATCTTCCTGATTTTTGTACTGCAATTCTTAAATAACTCATTTTTAAATTTTAATTAAAATTGGTTTGAGCAAATTCGGTTTAAAAATAAAAACCTGTTTGATTTGCTCAAACAGGTTTATAAATATCTTGAATTTATTCAATACATTTTTAAATCGCTTGAGAGCAATTGTAAAAATGATGATGATGATTTTGAATAAATGTCATGTCTTGTTTTGTTGTTACAAATATCTTACTTTTATTTTAATTATACCAAAAACTAAAGCTGAAAATTTTTGTTAAATAATTAATCTATAATTTTTTTAAGCAGTGCAAAAATCTTCTTTTCTATAGCATCTACTGTACCATCAGCAAAAAATACATTTTTAATATCTTTAATTAAAGCTTCTTTTTCTGACTGTGAAAAATCATTTTCTGATAAATATTGTTGAATTTTATTCAAATTTGTTTCTTCAGAATCGATAACAACTTCTGTATGAATTTTGTTATACAGATTTTCATCAACCCTACTTAAAATGTATTCCTGCTCTTCTTGAGATTCAAAATGATTGCAATGAGCTGCGAAAAGAAGTACATAAACTTCGAATTCCTTTTTACTCCAATTTAAGGTATTCATCACTTTCAGTTATTTAACAGCATCATAATTGTCATCCCAATTTTTAGGTTTAGGATCATTCAATTTACCTAAAGATTTTGCAACAATCATAGAAACAGTAGCATCACCAGTAACGTTTACGGTAGTTCTGCACATGTCTAAAGGTCTATCAACTGCAAAAATTAAGGCTAAACCAATTGGCAATAATTCAGCTGGAAAATTAATAGATTCTAATACAATTACTAACATAACCATACCTGCACTTGGCACAGCTGCTGAACCAATAGAGGCTAATAATGCTGTAGCAACAATAATTAATTGATTTGAAAAAGATAAACCTTCTGGCCAAACTACTTGCATAATAAATACGGCTGCAATCGCTTGGTATAAACTTGTTCCATCCATATTAATAGTTGCACCAACAGGAAGCACAAAACCAGAAACTTCTTTATCTACACCTATATGCTCTTCAACTCTTTCCATAGTTACAGGCAATGTGGCTGCACTTGAACTTGTTGAAAACGCTAATAATTGTGCTGGACTAATTTGTTTTAAAAACCAAACTGGTGATTTTTTTGTGTAAACACTTACTAATAAAAGATAGAAACCTATCATTAATAATAAACCACCCACAACACATAGTGCATAGACTAAAAGTTTTAGTAAAATTTCTGTATCATCAAAAGCAATTATAACGTTTGCCAATAATGCAAAAACTGCATAAGGTGCAAATAACATGATTAAATCTACCATTTTCATTACAACTTCATTTAATGAATCAAAAAAGTCCATTAATGGTTTTGCTTTTTTCTCTGGAATTAACAATAATGAAATACCCACGAATAATGCAAAAAATATTATTTGCAACATGCTTGCATTACCTAAAGCATTAAAAATGTTGCTTGGAAATATATCTACAAGAGCTTGTAATGGCCCTGCATCGTTTTGAGCAGAAGCTTTGGTTAATTTATCTACAACTCCAGAAGAAGTTTCGTATTTCGCTTTAATTTTTTCTATGGTATCTGCAGACATTCCTGTACCTGGCTTAACTAAATTTACGATACCTAACCCTATTACAATAGCAACTAAAGTAGTCATCATATAAATAATCATAGTTCTAAGACCCATTTTTTTAATCTTAGAAATATCTTTTAAATCTGATATACCTTTTATTAATGATGCTAAAATTAAAGGAACAGCAATTAACTTTAAAAGATTGATAAATATGGTTCCAAATGGTTTAATCCAATCCGTCACAAAACCTTTACCACCATCTATAGAATTCATAATAAAACCAAAAAGAATTCCAAGAACCATTCCTATTAAAATCTTCCAATGTAATGCTAATTTCTTCATCTATCTATTTAAAATTATTTAAGGCTGAAAGATAGAAAATTATTTAAAAACATGAGGGTATTTCTTTGTATATTGTGTTTTTAAAACCGAATATCAATCATAAAAATTACACATAAAATGTCAGGAATATTAGATTTATTAAATAGTGATTTAGGAAAATCAATTGTAAATGGGGTTGCAGGTTCTACAGGAACAGATACTAGTAAAACTAGCTCAGTATTAACTATGGCAATGCCAGTTTTAATGAAGGCTATGGAAAGAAATGCCTCTACTCCAGAAGGAGCAGAAGGTTTAATGGGTGCTTTATCTAACAAACATGATGGAAGTATCTTGGATAATTTAGGTGGCCTATTTGGTGGTGGAGTTGATAGCAGCGTAAAGAAGGATGGTGCTGGAATTTTAGGTCATATTTTAGGAGCTAAACAACAAGGTGTAGAACAAGTTATAAGTCAGAAAGCTGGTTTGGATGCTAGTTCTGTTAGCGAAATTTTAAAAATTGCTGCACCTATATTAATGGGTTATTTAGGAAAACAAAAAAACGCCAACAACGCAAGTTCTGCAAGTGATTTAACTGGTTTACTTGGTGGTTTACTTGGAGGAAGTTCTGCTGATAACAACCAAAGCTTTTTAGAGAAAGTACTAGATGCTGATGGAGATGGAAGTGTTGTAGATGATGTTGCAGGAATGTTTTTAGGAGGAGATAGTAAGAAATCTGGTTTAGGAGGAATGTTAGGTGGAATGTTTGGTAAATAAACAGATTTACAAAAAATAAGAAAGCTCGAAATTTTACATTCGAGCTTTTTTTATGTTTAAACCTTACTCTTATAACAAGATTTATAAATTTCTTCGTAGACTGGTAATATGTTTTCTAAAGAAAACTTTTTAGTGTGTTCTTTTGCATTTCGCTTAAATCGCTCTAAGGTTTCATCATCCTTTAAAATAGATATTGCATTTTTAGCCATATGATTAACATCACCTAAATCACTTAAATAACCAGTTTCTCCATGTATATTAACTTCTGGTAAACCACCTGTATTTGTAGAAATAACAGGAGTTTTTGCAGCCATCGCTTCTAAAGCAGCTAAACCAAAACTTTCAGTTTTAGAGGGCAGTAAAAAAATGTCTGAGTAACACAAAATTTGATCTATTTCAGTACTATTTCCTAAAAAGAAAACTTTCTTTTTTAAACCCAATTCTTTCGTTAAAATTTCTGCTTTTATTCTCTCTGGACCTTCACCTATCATTAATAATTTAGAAGGAATTTCTTTCTGAACTTCATAAAACACCTTAATCACATCTTCTACTCTTTTAACCGGTCTAAAATTACTAATGTGGGTTAGAATTCGTTCATTTGGTTTAGCCAAAGCAATTCGTTTACATTCCTCCTCACCTGCTTTACTATATTTATCTACATCAATAAAATTGTAAACAACCTCAATATTTTTATGAATATTAAAAAGTTGATTCGTAGTGTCTTTTAAATTATTCGATACTGCAGTTACAACATCAGAATTGTTAATACTAAATTCAACTGCTGTTTTATACGTAGGATGACTACCAACTAACGTAATATCTGTACCATGCAAAGTTGTTACAACTCTTATGTGAATGCCTTTTTCTAATAACATTTGCTTTGCCATAAATGCTGCATATGCATGAGGTATAGCATAATGTACATGCAAAACTTCTAAGTTGTACTTTTTAACAACTTCAACCATTTTACTAGACAATGCTAATTCGTAAGGTTGGTATTGAAATAGAGGATATTCTTCTATTAAAACTTGGTGAAAATGTAATTTATGAGATATAAAGTCTAAACGAACTGGCTGATTATAAGTAATAAAATGAACTTCATGCCCTTTATCTGCCAAAGCCATACCTAATTCTGTTGCTACTACTCCACTACCACCAAAGGTAGGATAACAAACAATACCAATTTTCATAAGTTAGTTATAAGTTAAATGAATTTAAATCTTATTGATTTTATCATTATAGTTGTAAAGATAAAAGTTCTCTTACACTTAGGTGTTAAATAAAATCATAAAATATGATGATCATAATCTCTAAAAACAAAAAAAGTTGCACTTGATTCTGTGCAACTCTTTTAAAATATTTATTAAAAATTGTTTAATAATCTCCTAAAGTAACAGGATTTTGATTCAAAGCACTTTCTAATTGCTCATCATTTGGTGCTTTACCATGCCAAGCATGTGTGTGCATCATAAAGTCAACTCCATTACCCATCATTGTTTCTAAAAGAATACAAATTGGTTTTCCTTTACCCGTTAATGATTTTGCTTCAGCTAATCCTGCTAAAATTGCTTCAATGTCATTACCTTCTTTAACTTCTATCACATCCCAACCAAAAGCTTCAAATTTTGCTTTGATGCTTCCCATTGGTAAAACATCATCTGTAGCACCATCAATTTGCTTTCCATTTAAATCGATTGTAGCAATTAAATTATCTACTTTTTTAGCTGATGCATACATAATTGCTTCCCAGTTTTGACCTTCTTGCAATTCTCCATCACCATGTAAAGAGTAAATTAATTTATCATCATTATTTAACTTTTTAGCTTCTGCTGCACCAATTGCAACAGATAACCCTTGACCTAAAGAACCAGAAGCAATTCTAATACCTTCTAGGCCTTCATGAGTTGTAGGATGCCCTTGTAAACGTGAATCTATTAATCTAAATGTATTTAATTCATCTACTGGAAAAAAACCACTGTGAGCCAAAACACTATAATAAACTGGAGAAATATGACCATTTGAAAGGAAAAATAAATCTTCATTTTTACCATCCATAGTAAAGTCTGTGGAGTAATCCATTACTTCTTGATACAAACAAGTAAAAAACTCAGCACAGCCTAAAGAACCTCCTGGATGCCCAGAGTTTACTTTGTGTACCATTCTTAAAATATCTCTACGAACTTGTTGCGTAAAATCTTGTAATTCTTGTGTTGTTGGCATTTTTCTAAAATAATTTTATATGGCAAAAATACAAAAGAGATTTACTTTCTAAAGAAATTATAATTTATTTATTGATGTTTTATTAACAGACAGCATTTTATGTTTTTTGCTTCTTCTTTTTAGCTGCAGGAAACAATACATTATTTAAAATTAATCGATAACCAGGAGATGTTGGGTGTAAATCTAACTCAGTTTTTGGGTCTCCTACTCTATGTGTATAGTCTTCAGGATCATGACCTCCATAAAAAGTAAACATTCCTTTACCCTTAGTACCATGAATATACCTAGCTTCTCTATTTGTTTTATTTTCACCCAAAACCAACACATTCGATTTTACCGTATTTCTATCAAAAGATGTAGTTTGCCCCATAAAACCTTTCACTAAAGTTGTATGATTCTGAGTTAACATTGTTGGTACAGGATCCCATTTTGCAGAGAATTCTATTAAGGAAAAATAATCGGAAGTTTTTGGTATTCTTCGTTTACGAGTCATATCTATAGAAGAAAACTCATATTTAGTTGGACTTCTTTCTAGCTGAAAATTGGTAAAAGCAAACGTTTTATTAAAGTTTATTTTAGATTGAAAGTTTAAGGTTGATGCATCTCCGTCAAACATGGCTTCTGCAATATCTACACCTTCTGCAGATAAAGCAATATCAAAACTATCTGTTGCAGAACACATTGCAAACATAAAACCACCACCAACTACATAATCTCTGATTTTTTTAGCAACTGCCAATTTTTCTTCAGAAACTTTATTGAAACCTAATTCTTTTGCTAGTTTTTCTGCATTTTGTTTTCCTTCAATATACCAAGGTGCAGTTCTAAAAGAGCCATAAAACTTACCATATTGACCTGTGAAATCCTCATGATGTAAATGCAACCATTCGTAAATTAATAATTTATCTTCTAAAACCTCCTTATCATAAATAACATCAAAAGGTATTTCTGCATAAGTTAATACCATAGTTACTGCATCATCCCAAGGCATTTTATCTTTAGGCGAATACACAGCAATTTTAGGAGCTTTTTCTAAAGTAACAGCATCTTGGTTCGAAGAAGGTGATGCAATTTCTTGAAGAATTAATTGTGCTTTTGCATCAGAAATAATTTCGTAAGATACTCCCCGAATTTTGCACTCATTTTCAATAGCTTTATTATTTTCAATTAAAAATGCTCCTCCATCATAATTTAATAACCATTTAGATTTTAATCCAGCTTCTAAACCAAAATATACAATTCCGTAAGCTTTTAAATGATTCTTTTGGTTATCATCATCCATAGGAACATAGATAAACGAAGCCCAAATAGAATTGGAGAGCATTAAAAAAGTGGCAATTAAAATAGCTTTTTTCATATTAAAAACTAAAATACACAATTACTAGAAAGCAATTGTGTATTTAGAATATTTTATAAAATTTTTAAGTTTTAAAAAGGTACGTCATCATCATCACTACCAAAAGCATCTTTTGGCTCTATTCTTTGATTTACAGAAAATTCATCTGGAAAATCTGCATTCATTGAAGATTGGAACTCAGAACTAAACCCTTCTTCTAAATCTGAGAATTTAGCTAAGTGACCTGTAAACTTTAAACGAATATTATCTAAACCACCATTTCTATGTTTGGCAACAATAAATTCTCCTTGACCTTCACAAGGTGTATGTTCATCATCATCCCATTCTGTCATTCCATAATATTCTGGTCTAAAAATAAAACTCACAATATCTGCATCTTGCTCAATGGCTCCAGATTCACGTAAATCTGAAAGTAAAGGTCTTTTAGATCCTCCACGTGTTTCTACTGCCCTAGACAATTGCGAAAGTGCAATTACTGGTACAGATAATTCTTTTGCTAAGGCTTTTAAGTTTCTAGAAATTGTAGAGATTTCTTGTTCACGATTTCCACCACCTTTTCCATTTCCTCCTGCTGTCATTAATTGTAAATAATCAATTACAATAATTCTGACATTATGTTGAGAAACTAAACGTCTTGCCTTTGCACGTAAATCAAAAATTGATAATGATGGTGTATCATCTATAAAAATTGGAGCATCAGACAAACGTTTTACTTTAACATTCAACTGCTCCCATTCATGAGGCTCTAAATTTCCTTTTCTTAATTTTTCTGATGTTAATCCTGTTTCTGAAGAAATCATCCTTGTTATTAACTGAACAGATGACATCTCTAATGAAAATACAGCAACTGCATGATTAAAATCAATGGC
This sequence comes from Polaribacter sp. P097, assembly GCF_036864555.1. Classification (NCBI taxonomy): domain Bacteria; kingdom Pseudomonadati; phylum Bacteroidota; class Flavobacteriia; order Flavobacteriales; family Flavobacteriaceae; genus Polaribacter; species Polaribacter sp. P097. Next base: position 602,463 of record NZ_JAZETJ010000002.1, read on the forward strand.
CATATTTTTTGCCATAGAAATTACAAAGGCTGTTTTACCCATACCTGGTCTAGCAGCAATAATAATTAAATCTGAGGGCTGCCAACCAGAGGTTAAAGCATCTAGCTTTGTAAAACCAGTAGCCAAACCAGACATTCCTTCTTGATTACCAATTTCTTGAATCTTTTTTAAGGCCTGTTTTACAAGTGAACCTGCATCTTCTGAACTCTTTTTAAGATTACCTTGAGTAACCTCAAACAATTTACCTTCTGCTTCATCTAATAAATCAAAAACATCTGTAGATTCATCGTAAGAACTTTCTATTATTTCTGATGATATTGATATTAATTTACGCTGAATATATTTCTGAAGAATGATTCTAGCATGAAATTCTATGTGTGCAGATGATGCTACTTTTTGAGTTAACCGAATCAAGAAAAAATCGCCACCAACCATTTCTAATTTTCCATTCTTTTTCAACAAGTTAGAAACTGTTAAAATATCTATAGGTTGTGAATTTTGAAACAATTCATAAATAGCAGCATAAATTTCTTGATGTTTCGCATCGTAAAAAGCGTCTGAATGTAAAATGTCAATTACATCATCTATTCCCTTTTTATCAATCATCATTGCACCTAGCACAGCTTCTTCTAACTCTACTGCCTGTGGTGGAATTTTACCCTTTTCAAGACTAATAATTCTGGATTTATCAATCTTTTTTCCTGCTATCGTATTCGTTTTTTCCATTGACACAAATGTACTTTTTTAGGTTGATTAGCCTTTATCTTTCTTAACATTAATTTGTGAACATTTATTGTAAACAAAATTGTTATTATCTTGTTAATAACCAGTAGTCTTTAAAATTGAATTGCTATTTTTACCTTCATGAAATGGAATAAAAATTATATTTTTCTTGCTTTATTATTGCCTGTTCAGATGCTTTTAATGCGTTTGGCAGAAAATAATCCTGCAGTAATTGAAAAATATTATTCTAATGGATTGTATCCTTACATCTCCATTTTACTTAGAAGATTATTTGGTTGGATACCTTATTCAGTTGGAGACGTTTTTCTGGCTATTTTTGTTCTTCTTTTTTTGCGTTCCTTATATTTACTAATTAAGACGAAATTTAAAAATTTTCTAATTAAAATTACAAATTTTGTTGCTTTTTTATCAATACTATATTTCTGTTTTTACTTGTTCTGGGGCTTAAATTATTACAGAGAACCTTTGGCAAAAAACTTAGGTTATCAACAAAAAAAATACACTACAGAACAATTACAAAAAAGTACAGAATACATTATTAATCAGCTTAATAATTATCATTTTAAAATCACAAAGAATGATACCTTACAAGTTAAAAGCCCTTATAGCACAGAAGATCTATATAAAATTTCTTTAAAAGGCTATAAAAACTTAGAGAACGATTTTCCTCAGTTAAAATATAAGGTGCCTTCTATTAAAAGTTCATTAATGAGCACTCTACAGAGTTACAATGGAACATCTGGTTACTTAAATCCGTTAACGGGAGAAGCTCAAGTAAATGATAAAATTTCAAAAACAAGTTTCCCAACAACAGCCTGTCATGAAATTGCACATCAAATAGGCTTTGCTGCTGAAAATGAGGCGAATTTTGTAGGTTTTTTAGCAGCCAATTATAATGACGATATTTATTTTAAATACGCCAGTTATAGAATGGCATTTGGCTACAGTATTTCTGAAATAAGAAAAAGAAATCCAGAACTTTCTGCACAACTTTGGAGAACTGTGAATAAAGGAGTGATTAAAGATTTTAAAGCCAGCTATGCATTTTGGCAACAATATAAAAATCCTTTTGAGCCCTTGGTAAAAAAAGGATACAATGCCTACTTGAAAGCGAACAAACAAGCTAAAGGAACAGATTCTTACAACTATGTTGTAGACCTACTTATCTCTTATCTAGAAGATTCTAAGCAGATTTAAATCTCTTAAAATTATGTTAAATTAGTTGGTTTATCCTTTAATCAAATAGGTAATCTCTAATTTAGAAACTTAATTCAAATTAATTCAAACTAGATGAGAAAACTAATCTTATTACTCTTTTTCTTTGCGCTGCATGTTTCTCATGCACAGGAATATTTTCCTACAGATTCTGGAGTAAAAACAACCAAAAACACAGCATTTGCTTTTACAAATGCAACTATTTATGTTACACCAACAGAGGTTTTAAAAAATGCAACATTGCTTATTAAAGATGGCAAAGTAGATGCTGTTGGTAAATCTGTTAAGATTCCTGAAGGAACAATAACAACAGATTTAGAAGGTAAAACAATATACCCGTCATTTATAGACGCCTATTCAGGTTTTGGTATTAGTAAACCTAAAAGAGCTCAAAGCAGAACTAGAGGTACACAATATGATGCTTCTAGAGAAGGGTATTATTGGAATGATCATATTAGACCAGACACCAACCCTATTTCTGATTTTAAATTCGATTCTAAAAAAGCTAAAGAATTAATTAATGCTGGGTTTGGAGTTGTAAATACGCACATGCAAGATGGTATTATTAGAGGAAATGGTTTATTAATTGCTTTAAATCCGAATGCATCAGATGCTTACCGAATTTTAGACACAAAATCTGGACAGTACTTTTCATTTCAAAAAAGTGTGCAGTCAAGACAAGCTTACCCAAGTTCAAGAATGGGTGCAATGGCTTTATTACGTCAAACTTATTTAGATGCAGATTGGTATGCTAAAGGTAACATGAAGAATAAAGACATGGCTTTAGAGGCATTAAATGCAAATAAAGGTTTAACTCAGATTTTTGAAACGGGAAATCATTTAGATGCTTTAAGAGCAGACAAAGTTGGTGATGAAATTGGAGTTCAATTTACCATTGTTGGTTCTGGAGATGAATATGAAAGAGTTGCTGATATTAAAGCAACCAATGCCAATTTTATTATTCCTATTAATTTTAGCAATGCCTACGATGTTTCTAATCCACTTTTAGCGCAACAAATTTCTTTAAGAGATATGCGTAAATGGAATCAAGAGCCATCGAATTTAAGTGTACTTTCTAAAAATGGAGTGAATTTTGCTTTAACTACGCATGAATTAAAATCAGTTAAATCATTCCATAAAAACTTACAGAAAGCCATTAAATATGGTTTTGATGAAACTAAAGCTCTAGCTGCATTAACTACAGTACCTGCTACTATTTTAGGAAATTCTTCTATTGGTAATTTAAAAACAGGTAGCCATGCAAATTTTATAATTACTTCTGGTAATGTTTTTGATTCAAGTACCAAAATTTATGAAAATTGGGTACAAGGAGCCAAAAATGTAATTACTGACATGAATGTAAAAGATATTACTGGTGACTACATGTTGTCTGTAAATAATCAAAATTATCAGTTATCTATTACAGGTTCTGGAGCAAAACAAAAGGGTTCAATTAAGCAAGGAGATAAAAAGATTAAATCTAAATTTTCTTTTAAAGATGATTGGGTTTCTGTTACATTGAATGAAGATTCAGGTTACACTAGAATGCTTGGTAAAGTCATCAACAATTCTAATGTAATGCAAGGAACTGCTTTTGACACCCAAGGAAATGAAACAACTTGGTCTGCTAGTAAAAAAGTAGCTAATTCGAAAGGAGCTTCTAAAAAGAAAAAAGAGACAGATAATAGTTCTCCTATTGTTATGCCTGTAAGTTATCCTAACATTGGTTTTGGTAATTATGTTCAACCTGAACAACAAACAATTTTAATTAAAAACGTAACAGTTTGGACAAGTGAAGATACAGGAATCCTAGAATATACTGATGTTTTACTAAAGGATGGTAAAATTGCTGAAATTGGACAAGGATTAAAAGCAAGAAGAGCTATTGAAATAGATGGTACAGGTAAACATTTAACTGCGGGTATTGTAGATGAACACTCACATATTGCTGCATCATCTATTAATGAAGGAGCTCAAAACTCATCAGCAGAAGTTACTATTGAAGATGTAGTAGATCCTACAGATATTAATATTTACAGAAATATTTCTGGAGGTACAACAACTGCACAAATATTACATGGTTCTGCAAATCCTATTGGAGGTCGTTCAGCGATTATCAAACTAAAATGGGGAGAAAATGCAGAAAACATGATTTATGAAGATACTCCTAAATTCATCAAATTTGCTTTAGGTGAAAATGTAAAACAATCTAGAAGTAGCAATGGAACTCGTTTTCCACAAACTAGAATGGGTGTAGAACAAATGATTACAGATTACTTTACTAGAGCAAAAGAATACGATGCTTTAAAGAAAAGTGGTCAGCCTTATAGAAAGGATTTAGAAATGGAAACATTGGCTGAAATCTTAAATAAAGAACGTTTTATTTCCTGTCACTCTTATGTTCAATCTGAGATTAATATGTTAATGAAAGTTGCAGATAAGTTCGATTTTAACATCAATACATTTACTCATATTTTAGAAGGTTATAAAGTTGCTGATAAAATGGCTGAACATGGTGTTGGAGGTTCTACCTTTTCTGACTGGTGGGCTTACAAATACGAAGTTAATGATGCAATACCTTACAATGCTGCAATAATGCATAATGCTGGTGTTACTGTCGCTATTAATTCAGATGATAGAGAAATGTCTAGACGTTTAAACCAAGAAGCTGCTAAAACAGTAAAATATGGTGGAATGTCTGAATTAGAAGCTTGGAAAACTGTAACTATTAATCCTGCTAAACTTTTACATATTGATGACAAAGTGGGTAGTATTAAAGAAGGTAAAGATGCAGATGTTGTGTTATGGAGCAATCACCCAATGTCTATTTATGCTAAAGTAGAAAAAACTATTATTGATGGTAAAGTATTTTTTGATAGAGCTGAAGACGCTAAAAAGCGTTTAGCGATTAAAGAAGAAAAAAGTAAACTTATCAATATGATGTTGAACGAAAAGATGAATGGTGGTAAAACAAAAGTACCAATGAAAAGAGGAGATATCAACTTTCACTGTGATACTTTAGAAGAACTTAAAAACTAAGAACAGATGAAAAAAATAATATATAGTCTATTAGTATTTTTCTGTATAGGAAATATGATAGCACAACAAACACCTGCAGACAAACAGAGCACTGCCATTTCAATTGAAGGTGCAACTGCCCATTTAGGAAATGGAGAAGTAATTGAAAACTCATTAATTATGTTTAATGAAGGTAAAATTACTTTTGTAGGTTCTGCAATGATGAGAATTGCAAGAATGGGAACTGTAATAAACGCAAAAGGAAAGCATATTTATCCAGGCTTTATTGCTGCAAATGCATCTTTAGGTTTAGCAGAAATTGACGCAGTAAAAGCCAGTGTAGATGTAGATGAAATTGGTATTAACAATCCTCATATTAGAAGTTTAATTGCTTACAATGCTGAGAGTAAAGTTGTTGAATCTATGAGACCAAATGGTGTTTTAATGGCACAAATTACACCAAGAGGTGGTTCAATTTCTGGTACGTCATCAATAGTACAATTAGATGCTTGGAATTGGGAAGATGCAGCTATCAAGGTAGATGATGCTATCCATATGAATTGGCCAAGCAGCTTTACAAGAGGCAGATGGTGGTTAGGAGAAGATCCTGCTTTAAAACCAGATACAAGATATGGTAAAAACACAGATGATATTGCAATGTATTTTGCAAATGCTAAAAATTATTTAGCTGGACAAAAATCAACAATCAACTTACCTTTTGAAGCAATGAAGGGCTTGTTTGATGGTTCTCAAAGATTATTTATTCATGTTAATGGTCAGAAAGAAATTACAGACGCAATTACTATTGCTAAAAATGCTGGAGTAAAAAATATTGCTTTAGTACATGCTGAAGGCGCAGAAAGTGTTACAGATCTTTTAGTACAAAATAATATTGGCGTTGTTTTAGAAAGACCTCATAGAAACCCAAACTCTGAAGATGATGCTTACGATTATACCTATACTATTGCAAAAACTTTAATGGATAAAGGAATTACTGTAGCTGTTGGTATGGAAGGGCAAATGGAAAGAATGAATACTAGAAATTTACCTTTTTATGCAGGTACATTTGCTGCTCATGGTTTAAATAAAGAAGATGCATTAAAAATGATAACCTCTAACAGTGCTAAAATATTAGGAATTTCTGATATGGTTGGTACATTAGAAGTTGGTAAAGATGCTACCCTATTTATTTCTGAAGGCGATGCTTTAGATATGAGAACTAACATTTTATCAAAAGCCTTTATTCAAGGAAGAGATATTAGTTTAGAGACACATCAAACTGAATTATGGAAACGTTATTCTAATAAATACAAATCAGAATAAATAATCTAATTTCAAAAAAAAAGGCTCGCAAATTGCGAGCCTTTTTCAATTAATCAAATTACAATTACTAATCACAATTACTGTAAGGTTGTGAACCATCTTTATTAAATCTTACTCTGTTTACATGAACATAAACCGTATTTGATTCTTCTAAATATCTATAATGAGAATTTCGTTCTGTGGTATTCACATTTAAATCTGTTCTGTTGGTGGTTCTTTGAGATCTTCTAATAGCACTTCTTTGAGAATAAGGAACAATTTCAAAATTGAAATAAATTTTATTATTGTACCTATTTCTAAATTGAACAAGCCATTCTGTTTTTGTTGAGTAGCTACTTTTTTTTGCGTTTCACTCTAAAATCTAATCCTCTAAAACAATCTGTAGTTTTCCAAGTACCCCAACCATTTTGATCTACGTTTACTTCTGGCAACTCAAGTTTTATAACAGAGTTGCTCTTACTAGAAGATGTAAAAGACATCATTGTTATCAATCCAATAAACAACAATGCAATAAATTTTATTTTTTCATAATTTATATTTTTATTTAGGATTATAATATTGAAAATTTAATAGTTGAAAACAATACTTACAATTAGGTATATTTGCCTTAATGAAACAGATTACAAGTTCACAAAACACTTACATTAAAGGATTGTTAAAACTTCAAGAAAAATCTAGAGAAAGAAAAAAGCTAGGTTTATTTATTATTGAAGGTTTACGTGAAATTAACTTAGCACTAAAAGCCAATTATACTTTTAAAACGGTATTGTTTTGTAGTGATTTAATACAAAAAACAGCTGTTGATACTTTATTTGAAAGCAGCACTGAAGTGATTGAAATATCGAAAGAAGTTTACGAGAAATTAGCGTATAGAAATTCTACAGAAGGCATTATTGCTGTAGCTAACGCAAAAAGCTTTTCACTTAAAGAAATTAGCTTTTCAAATAAAAATCCTTTAATTTTAATTGCTGAAAGTTTAGAAAAACCTGGTAATGTTGGTGCTTTATTAAGAACTGCAGATGCTGCTAATGTAGATGCTGTAATTATTGCAAATCCAAAATCTGATTTATACAATTCAAATATTATAAGATCTAGTGTGGGTTGTGTTTTTACCAATCAGATTGCTGTTGGTACATCAGAAGAAATTATTACATTTCTAAAAGAAAATAAGATTTCTATCTATGCAGCAACTTTGCAAAACTCTAATAAATATCATTTAGAAGATTATAAAAAACCTTCTGCAATAGTTGTAGGTACAGAAGCTACTGGTTTATCTGAGATTTGGAGAGATAAAGCTACACAAAACATTAATATACCAATGCAAGGTAAAATAGACTCTATGAATGTTTCTGTTGCTGCTGCAATTGTTATTTTTGAGGCTAAAAGACAAAGAGAATTTAAATAATATATTATGAAGATATTAGGAATAGATGTTGGTGGTTCAGGTATTAAGGCCGCTGTTGTAAATACAAAAACAGGTGAATTACTTACAGAAAGACACAGAATTCCTACTCCAAAACCTGCAACTCCAGAAGCTGTAGCTATGGTAATTAAAGAAATGACAGAACACTTTAATTGGACCAAAGCTGTTGGCTGTAGTTTCCCAACTACTATAGTAAAAGGAAAATGCATTCATACAGGTAATTTAAGCAAAGACTGGTTAAATGTTAAGGTAGATAAATTATTTAAAAAAGAAACGAAATTACCTTTCTTTATTAGCAATGACGCAGATTTAGCAGGTGTTGCAGAAGTAAATTTAGGCGCTGGTAAAAATGAAAAGGGAGTTACAATTGTTATTACTATAGGCACAGGAATTGGCTCTGGCTTGTTCTTTAACAAGAAGTTAATTCCTAACTTAGAATTGGGTAAACTTTTGCATTCGAATGGAGAAATTATTGAGTTTTATTCAGCAGACTCTATAAGAAAAAAAGAAGGACTTACCTTAAAAGAATGGGCACTTCGTTTTGATGAATTATTAGAATATACTAGAGTAGTATTTTCACCAAGCTTAATAATTTTAGGTGGAGGAATTAGTAAGAAATACGAGAATTTTAAAGAATATTTAGAAACCGATGTTCCAATAAAAGTAGCTAAATTTAAAAATAATGCAGGTATTATAGGTGCAGCTATGTATGCAAGCAAAAGACTTAAAGATTAATGCAACCTACTACCCTATTTTACATTTTAATTGCAATTATAGTTGTAAGTTTTTTAATAGATCAAATTCTAGATTATATAAATAGCAAACACTTTAATGATGAAATACCTGCAAAATTAGCAGACGTTTACAATCAAGAAGAATATGCAAAATCTCAGTCTTACAAAAAGGCAAATGCTAGGTTTTCTTTAGTAAGCTCATCCTTTTCTTTATGTTTAACCTTGTTATTCTTTTTTCTAGAAGGCTTTAAATGGGTTGATGAAATTGCAAGGAATATAACATCAAATTCAATTTTAGTAGCTTTAATTTTCTTTGGTATTATTATGTTGGCTTCAGATGTTTTAGCTATACCCTTTCAATATTATAAAACTTTTGTAATTGAAGAAAAATTTGGTTTTAATAAATCTACCAAAACAACTTTTTGGTTAGATAAAGTAAAAGGTTGGATAATGTCGATTATTCTTGGAGGAGGAATTCTATCACTTATAATATGGTTTTATGAGTTTTTTGGACCAAACTTTTGGATTTACGCTTGGGCACTAATTGCTGTTTTCTCGCTATTCATGAACATGTTTTACGCTAAATTAATTGTTCCTTTATTCAACAAACAGACACCTTTAGAAGATGGAGAATTAAAGTTTGCTATAGAAAAATATGCTAAAAAGGTTGGTTTTACAATAAACAATATATTTGTAATCGATGGCTCTAAACGCTCCACAAAGGCTAATGCTTACTTTTCTGGTTTTGGGGCTCAGAAAAGAATTACGCTTTTTGATACACTTATAAATGATTTAGAAACAGAAGAAATTGTTGCTGTTTTAGCTCATGAAGTTGGCCATTACAAGAAAAAACATATCATTTTTAACTTGATAACCTCTGTTCTACTCACAGGATTTACGCTTTACATTTTATCATTTTTTGTGAATTCACCAATATTATCACAAGCACTGGGTGTTGCAACTCCAAGTTTTCACATTGGTTTAATTGCATTCGGAATTTTATATTCACCCATTTCAGAAATTACGGGCTTGTTCATGAACTATATGTCTCGTAAATTTGAATATCAGGCAGATAATTATGCCAAAAATACTTTTAAAGCAGCACCATTAATATCTTCACTTAAAAAATTATCTAAAAACAGTTTAAGTAATTTAACCCCACATCCTGCTTATGTTTTTATGCATTATTCTCATCCAACTTTATTAAATAGAGTTAAAAATTTAGAATCTTAAATGTTTGCTCGTTAACATAGGTTTTCCTAAATTCACTTAGTTTTTAAAGCTTTCAAAATATTTATGGAGTATACAGCCACCATAGAAGAAGAAAATAAAGAAATTGCAAATCGATATAAAGATTTACTAAAGGGTACTTATGAGGTTTTATCAAAAGAAGATAAAGAACTTATAAGAAAGGCTTTTGATATTGCTGTTGATGCACACTCAAAGCAAAGAAGAAAAACAGGTGAGCCTTATATTTTTCATCCAATTGCAGTAGCAAAAATAGTAGCTATGGAAATTGGTTTGGGTGCTACTTCTATTGCAGCAGCTTTACTGCATGATGTTGTTGAAGATACAGACTATACCTTAGATGATATGGAGCAATTGTTTGGAGAAACAATTGCAAGAATTGTAAACGGACTTACCAAAATTTCTCGTTTAAATAAAGAACAAGATGCATCTATTCAAGCAGAGAATTTTAGAAAAATGCTTCTTACATTACATGATGATGTAAGAGTTATTCTCATAAAAATTGCTGATAGGCTGCACAACATGCAAACTATGGATGCAATGCCTGGTTATAAACAGGTAAAAATTGCTTCAGAAACCTTATATATTTATGCACCTCTAGCTCATAGATTAGGTTTGTATAATATTAAAACTGAGTTAGAAGATTTAGGATTAAAATACACAGAGCCAGAAGTTTTTAATAGCATTGTTGCAAAAATTAAAGAAAGTAAAGAAGAGCAACAAAACTATTTAAGACGTTTTGAGGATACTTTAAAAAATGGCCTAGACAAAGAAAACTTCACTTATGAAATTAAGGGTAGATTCAAATCTATTTTTTCTATTCGTAGAAAAATGCAAAAGCAAAATGTAACTTTTGAAGAGGTTTTTGATAAATATGCTATCAGAATAATTTTTAAACCTATTTCTAAAGATGAAAAGCATGATGCTTGGAAAATTTACTCTATAGTAACAGATAATTTTAGACCAAATCCTGCACGTTTAAGAGATTGGATTTCTCAGCCAAAATCAACAGGATATGAAGCATTACACATTACAGTAATTGGTCCAGATGCTCAATGGGTAGAGGTTCAAATTCGTTCTGAAAGAATGAACGAAATTGCAGAGAAAGGATATGCTGCTCACTTTAAATATAAACAAGGTGATGAAAATGAAAGTGGTTTAGATGTTTGGCTAAATAGGTTAAAAGAGACTTTAGAAAATCAAAGTTTAAACGCTGTAGATTTTGTAGAAGATTTTAAATTAAATCTTTATGCGAAAGAAATTTACGTTTTTACACCAAAAGGAGATTTAAAATCTTTACCTAAAGATGCTTCTGCTCTAGACTTTGCCTTTTCTATTCATACAGATGTAGGTTTAAAATGTAGAGGTGCAAAAGTAAATGGTAAACTGGTTCCTTTAAGTTATACCTTGAGAAGTGGAGATCAAATTGAGGTAATTACAAGTTCTACAAATAAACCAAATGCACGTTGGTTAGATTTTGTAATTACAGCAAGAGCAAAAACTAAAATTAGAGCAGCCTTAAAAGAAGAAGAGAAACTTATTGCAGAAGAAGGTAAAGCCATTTTAAAACGTAAGTTACGACATTTAAAAATTTCGTTTAATGAGAAAACAACGAATGAATTGGTTAACTTCTTTAAGTTAAGAACTAGTTTCGATTTATATTACAGAATTGGTAATGGTGCCATAGACAATACACAGCTAAAAGCATTTGTTTCTCAAAGAAATAGTACCATTTTAAATTTCTTTAAAACCAAACTAAGAAGAAACGCATCACCAACAGAAAATGCAGATGGTGTTGAAGAAATTACTCATAAATACGATGCTTTAGTTTTTGGAAAGGAAGAAGAAAAACTAGATTACAAACTATCAAAATGTTGTAATCCAATTCCTGGAGATCAAGTTTTTGGTTTTTTAACCATTAATGATGGCATTAAAGTTCATAAAAAGAACTGTCCTAATGCAATTTCTTTACAATCGAATTATGCTTACAGAATTATGCAAGCAAAATGGATTGATTCTACCAAACAAGATTTTAAAGTTGTTTTACACATAAATGGTGTAGATACTTCAGGTATTGTAAATGAAGTAACCAAAATTATTTCTAGTAACATGGGCGTATTTATTCACAGTATCAATATCTCTGGAGATGAAGGTGTTTTCGATGGTAAAATATCACTTAGTGTAAAGAATAGTGCACAATTGAAAAAGCTAATGAATCGCATTCAAAAAGTAGAAGGAGTTAAAAAAGTGGAACGTGTTAATAGAATGTAAATATCATTTTTAGAAAAGTACATTTTTATTCAGAAATAACTGTAAATTTGTTTTTTCGTAAAAATTAAATCCATGAATAATTCTCTTGAAAATCAAGAAGTAGTTAAAAAAGTTTTTACCTCATACTTACAAGAGCATAAACACAGAAAAACACCTGAACGTTATGCAATCCTACAAGAAATTTACGATGCAGATGAGCATTTTGATATAGAGTCTCTCTACATTAAAATGAAAAACAAAAACTACAGAGTTAGCAGAGCAACACTTTACAATACTATTGATTTACTATTAGATTGTGGTTTAGTTCGTAAACATCAGTTTGATGGTCAAACCATGGCTCGTTACGAAAAGAGTTATTTTGATAAAAACCACGATCATGTAATATTTACAGATTCTGGAGATGTAAAGGAATTTTGTGATCCACGAATTCAAATCATCAAAAAAACCATAGAAGATATTTTTGACATTGACATTCACAATCACTCATTATATTTTTACGGAACAAAAAAGAAAGACACAAACAACTTATCATAAATTAAATTTAAAGATTTAACAATTACAAAAATGGCAGTAGATTTATTATTAGGATTACAATGGGGTGATGAAGGAAAAGGAAAAATTGTTGATGTATTAACCCAAAACTACGACATTATTGCACGTTTTCAAGGAGGGCCAAATGCAGGACATACTTTAATTTTTGATGGTTATAAGCACGTGTTACATACGATACCTTCTGGTATTTTTCATAAGACAGCTTTAAACGTTGTCGGAAATGGAGTTGTTATAGATCCAGTAATCTTTAAAAAAGAATTAGAAAACTTAGATAAGCATAATATAGATTACACTTCTAAACTGTTAATTTCTAGAAAAGCACATTTAATTTTACCTACTCATAGATTACTAGATGCAGCTTCAGAAACTTCTAAAGGTAAAGCCAAAATTGGTTCTACATTAAAAGGTATTGGACCAACGTATATGGACAAAACTGGAAGAAATGGAATGAGAGTTGGAGATTTAGAATTAGACAACTGGAAAGAAAAATACGATGCTTTAACTGAAAAGCATATTAAAATGCTAGAATTCTTTGATGTTCAAATTGAATATAATTTAGATGAATTAGAAGCAGAGTTTTGTAAGGGAATAGATAAATTAAGAACACTACAATTTATTGATAGTGAAGAATTCTTAAACCAAGCTATTAAAGACAAGAAAACCATTCTTGCAGAAGGTGCTCAAGGTTCTTTATTAGACATTGATTTTGGAACATATCCATTTGTAACATCATCAAACACAACAGCAGCTGGTGCTTGTACTGGTTTAGGTGTGGCTCCAAACAGAATTGGAGAAGTATTCGGAATTTTTAAAGCGTATACTACAAGAGTGGGTTCAGGTCCTTTTCCTACAGAGTTGTTTGATGAAGATGGTGCAACAATGGCTAGAGTTGGGCATGAATTTGGTGCAACAACAGGAAGACCTAGAAGATGTGGTTGGTTAGATTTAGTAGCTTTAAAGTATGCTGTTGATGTAAATGGAGTTACACAATTAATGATGATGAAAGGTGATGTACTTTCTGGTTTTGATACACTAAAAGTATGTACTTCTTATAATTATAAAGGTGAAGAAATTACACATTTACCTTACAATATAGAACCTGAAAACGTATCTGTAAACTATTCAGAATTTAAAGGTTGGGAAGATGATTTAACCAAAATGACTAAAGAAGATCAACTACCACAAAATTTATTAGATTATGTTGCTTTCATTGAGAAAGAAACTGGTGTACCTGTAAAAATTGTTTCTGTAGGTCCAGATAGAAAACAAACTATCAAAAGGTAGTTTTATCTTAAAATTAAGAACTTGAGGTATTCTTTTCATTATTTTTGTCGCAAAACAAATCTTTTGAAAAGAATACTTTTTTTATGCCTTTGTCTTACTTCTATAATTTCTTATTCTCAAGAGAAAAAGAAAATTATTATAGAAAATGCAGAAATACAATATGCAGATGAAGAGAAAACACCTGGAGCAACTATTCTTTTAGGTAATGTTCGCGTAAAACATGATGGAATAAATTTAACATGTCAACAAGCTCTTTTCTACAAAAAAGAGAATTTCTTTAAGGCCATTGGTAATGTGTTAATTAAGCAAGGTGATACCATTACACAAACAAGTGATTATGCAGATTATGATGCTAATGCCAAACAAGCACTTTCTTGGGGTAATGTAGTTTTAAAAGATCCTACAATGACGCTTACCACAGATACTTTGCAGTTTGATAGAATTAATCAAAAATTATACTATCAAGATTATGCAACTATTAGAGACGTAACAAATACGCTAAAAAGTAAAAATGGTAATTACTATTTAGAGAATAAAAAATTTACAGCTACAACTAGGGTTACAGTGGTAAATTCAGAGCACAATTTAGCTTCTAATCACTTAGATTATTATACAGACTCTGGCTTGGCCTATTTATATGGCCCATCAACAATAACCAATACTCAGAATGAGAATAAGTTATATTCAGAGAAGGGATTTTACAATACAAAAACAGACATTTCCTATTTTACCAAGAATGCTAAATTATTTTTAAAAGAAAGAACAGTTGAAGGTGATAGTTTGTATTACGATAAAAATAAAGGATTTGCCTCTGCTACAAACAATATTAAAGTAATAGATACTGTTCAAAATTTTATATCGAAAGGAAATTATGCTGAGTTATTTGAGAAAAAAGATTCACTATTTATCATAAAAAGAGCGGTTGCAATATCAATTATAGAGAAAGATTCTATGTTTATTCATGGAGATACTTTATTGGTGACAGGAAAACCTAAAAAACGTGTGATTAGAACCTATCACAATGTAAAAATTTTCAAGTCAGATTTACAAGGTAAATGCGATTCTATTCATACAAACCAAGAAACAGGCTACACTAAAATGTATAGAAACCCCGTAATTTGGTCAGATCAAAATCAAATAACAGGAGATAGTATCTATTTGCAATCTAATGTAGAAACCGAAAAACTAGACTCTCTAAAGGTTTTTAATAATGCTTTTATTGTTTCTAAAGATTCTTTAGCTAAAGAGGATTACAATCAGATAAAAGGTAGAAACATGTTTGGTAAATTTGATGCTAATAAGCTTAAATTTCTTTTGGTTAAAGGTAATGCTGAATCTATTTATTTTAATAGAAATGCAGAAACGCAAGTTTTGGAAACCATTACTAAAGAAGTTTCTAGCAATATTGAATTTACTTTAGAAAATGGCGAAATTCAGTCTATTAAATATCTAAAAAGTTCAGATGGAAAAACATATCCTCCTTCTGAACTCGATTTAGAAGGTAGAAAAATTAAAGGTTTTATTTGGAGAGAAGATGAGCAACCTAAAACTAAAAATGATATTTTTATTAAAGATGGTCAAGAAAAAAAGGCTCCAATAAAAAAGAAAGCCTTAGAAAAACCCTCATTATTTATTGATGAGAAAACAAAAGATAAAAAGAAAGATAAAAAGCAAACTTCCCTCTCTAGTTTTGGTCAATAATTTGAAATCAGATTTTTACAAATATCAAGCACAAACCTCTCCTCACCCATTAGCTATAGAAATTTCTCATGCAAATGGTTCTTACATTTATGACAGTGATAAAAAAGCTTATTTAGATTTTGTAGCTGGAGTTTCGGCCAATAGTCTAGGTCATAACCATCCATTGGTAAATGAAGCCATCAAAAGGCAAGTAGACAACTATACACATGTTATGGTTTATGGTGAGTTTATACAAGAACCACAAGTTTCTCTTTGTAAAAAATTAGCTTCTACTCTGCCCAAAACCTTACAATCTATATACATTACAAATTCAGGAACAGAAGCTACAGAAGGTGCTTTAAAACTAGCAAAAAGAGTTACAGGAAGATCAGAAATTATTGCTGCTAAAAATTCTTATCATGGTAATACTCAAGGTGCAATGAGTGTTTCAGGCGTAGAAAGGCAAAATGCTGCTTTTAGGCCTTTAATTCCTGGTATTAAATTTATTGCTTTTAATTGTACTTTTTGTTTAGAGCAAATAACAAAGAATACTGCAGCAGTTATTTTAGAAACCATTCAAGGTGGTGCTGGTTTTATTGAGCCATTTGATAACTATTTGGCTAAAGTTAAAGCTAAATGCAATGAAGTTGGTGCGCTCTTAATTCTTGATGAAATACAAACTGGCATTGGTAGAACTGGTAAATTTTGGGGATTTGAAAATTATAACGTAACTCCAGATATTATCATTACTGGTAAAGGTTTAGGTGGTGGAATGCCAATTGGAGCTTTCATTGCTTCTCAAGATAGAATGAGCCTTTTAAAAGATAATCCTAAACTTGGACATATCTCCACATTTGCTGGCCATCCAGTAATTGCAGCAGCAGCAAATGCTACTGTAGATATTATTTTAAAAGATGATTTAATCTCTGAAACTTTACGTAAGGAGAACATCATTAGAAATCAATTGCAACATGATTCTATTCTAGAAATTAGAGGCAAAGGATTAATGCTAGCTGCTATTGTAGAATCTCCAGAATTAGCAGCTAAAATCATTATGAAATGTTTAGATAAAGGTTTAATACTTTTCTTTTTATTATTTGAAGGCAGAGCTATGAGAATTACTCCTCCTCTTACCATTTCTGATGAAGAACTGATAAAAGGATGTCAAATAATTTTAGATGCAATTGAAGAGTGCATTTAAATTAAAAGTAGCTTTTAAATCTTATTGATTCTATTATTTTTGCAGCTATGAATCAACAGCAACAAAACACTAAAAAACTTCAGAAATCTGTAGCACAAGCCATTCAACAATACACAATGATTGAAGAAGGAGATAAAATTATGGTTTGTTTATCTGGAGGAAAAGACAGCTATACCCTATTAGATTTGTTACTTTATTTCCAAAAAGTTGCACCTATAAATTTTGATTTGATTGCTGTAAATCTAGATCAAAAACAACCCGGTTTTCCAGAAGAAGTGTTACCAACTTATTTAAGTAACCTAAAAGTTGATTTTAAAATAATTGAAAAAAACACCTACAAAGTGGTGATGGATAAAACTCCTGAAGGCAAAACCACTTGCAGCCTTTGCTCTAGATTAAGAAGAGGAACTTTATATGAGGCTGCCAAAGACTTAGGTTGCAATAAATTGGCTTTAGGTCATCATAAAAATGATATTCTAGAAACTTTTTTTCTTAATATGTTTTTCTCAGGAAAGCTAGAAACTATGCCTCCAAAATTTAAAAATGATGCAGGAGATTTAGTCGTTTTAAGACCCCTTGCATTTTGTAATGAGAGCGATATTGAAGAATTCTCGAACTATAAAAACTACCCAATAATTCCGTGTAATTTGTGTGGTTCTCAAGAAAATTTACAAAGAAAAAAAGTAAAGGAAATGATAGCTCATTGGGAAAAAGAGTTCCCTGATAGAAACGCAATAATGATGAATGCCTTACAAAACGTATTTCCTTCGCATTTGTTAGACACCAACCTTTATGACTTTGAAAACTTAGAAAGTAAAGTTCAAGTAAATACGTTAACTAACTAATTCTGTCTTTGTTGCAATTAACTTTAAAGTCAGTTTATTAAATCGGATAAATAATAAGATTGATGCAGTAGTTAAACCAGCTAACAAGCCCAACCAAATACCAAAACTACCATACATTTCTTCAGAACCTAAAAAATAAGAAACTGGGAATCCTACACACCAATAAGAAATAAATGTAAGAATTGTAGGTATTTTTACATCTTGTAAACCACGTAAAGCACCTAGAACAACTACTTGAATACTATCTGAAATTTGAAAAAATGCTGCTGCAATTAACAATTTAGAAGCTATAGAAATTACCTCCATATTATCTGTGTAATTCAATTCATCACCTAAATCAACATAAATGGTTGGCATTACATTGTGAAAAATAAAAAATAAAATTGCAAAAATAGTTGCAAAGATCATTCCCAATAAAAAGATAGAAAAGGCAATTCTTCTTAACTCTCTGTAATTTTGCAATCCTTTTTGATTTCCAACCCTTATCATAGAAGCCACACTTAAACCCATAGCTACCATAAATGTCATAGAAGATAAGTTTAACGCAATTTGATTTGCGGCTTGTGGATTTTTACCTAAAAGACCACTAAGCCAAATAGCTGCAGTAAAAATAGCTACTTCAAAGAACATTTGCATGGCACTTAAAGAGCCTAAGTTGATAATTTTTTTAATCATTAAAACATCTAAAACAAAGAATTTTAAATTATTCATAATTCTCTTTGATCTTTCTTTGTAACTTAATAAAATCCACAGATAAATTACCATAATTATTCTAGAAGCCAAAGTTCCATAAGCAGCACCAACTATTCCCAATTCTGGAAAACCAAACTTTCCAAAAATGAATAAATAATTCAAAACTACATTTACAATATTGGCTAATAATGTTGCATACATTGGGTATTTAGTCATAGACATTCCATCACTAAATTGTTTAATGGCTTGAAAAACGATAAGCGGAATTAAAGAAAATGCAACTAAATCTAAATAAGGAATGGCTAAGGCTACTACTTCTTCTGGCTGCTGCATTAAGTGCATTAATGGTTTTGCAAAAAACACCATTAAAAAAAGTAAAACTCCTAACACAGTGCATAAAAATAAGCCGTTCTTAAAGGTTGCTCTAGCTTGTAGTAAGTTATTAGATGAATCCGCTTCAGCTATTAAAGGTGTAATTGCTGTAGAAAAACCAATTCCTATAGACATTGCTATAAACATAAAACTATTTCCTAAAGAAACTGCAGCCAGTTCTGCAGTACCCAACTGCCCAACCATAATATTATCTATGAACGCCACAAACGTATGGCCTAACATACCTAACATTACAGGTGCTGCCAACTTCCAATTGTACTTAAATTCTGATGTATATTGAGCTAAATTCACTACTACCCTACTATTTAAAATCGCGAAGATACATATTAGATTTGCATTTATTTAAGGAGAACTTCACAGTTTTAAAATAACATTATCAATAAAATTAATTACTTTTGAATAAACAAAATTTATAAAGATGTCAGGAATAACATTGGGAGGAAATCCTATAAATACAGTAGGTGATTTACCAAAAGTTGGTGAAAAAGCATTAGATTTTAATTTAAAAACAGTTGAACTTAAAGAAAAGTCTTTAGCAGATTATTCAGGTAAAAATATCATATTAAATATTTTTCCAAGTGTTGATACAGGAGTATGCGCACAATCTGTAAGAGAGTTTAATGAAAAAGCATCCGATTTAGAAAATACAGTTGTGTTATGTATTTCTAGAGATTTACCATTTGCACAAGCACGTTTCTGTGGAGCTGAAGGTATTGATAATGTAGAAATGCTTTCTGATTTTGAAGATGGTTCTTTTGGTAAAGATTATCAAGTAACGATTGCTGATAGCGCTTTTAAAAACTTACATTCTAGAGCTATTGTAATCATAGATGCTGAAGGAAAAATTGTTTATACAGAGCAAGTACCAGAAATTGGCTCAGAACCAAATTATGATGCTGCATTAGAGGTTTTATAATATGAAAAACCCAAATGACGGTTTTATAAGAGGTAGAATTAGAAGTTTCAAATTTGCTTTTAAAGGCCTTTGGATTTTAGTTACTTCTGAAGACAGTATTAAAGCTCAATTATTTGTGGCAGTTATTGCTACAATTCTTGGTTTTCTATTTAATATTTCTGCCTTAGAATGGGGTATACAGTTTTTAGCTATTGGTCTTGTTTTAGTAGCAGAAGCTGCAAACTCGGCTGTAGAAGAAATTGCTGATTTTATTCACCCAGATTTTCACGAAAAAATAGGTAAAATAAAAGATATAGCTGCAGGTGCACCAACATTTGCAGCCATAATATCTTTAATTATTGCTTCTATAATTTATGTGCCTAAAATAACGTTGTTATTTTAAGCAAATATGTATATTTACCCTTTAAAAATCGCTAATTTTTAATGGCCAAATCAAAACAAACCAAAACCAAAACTTCAAAATCTAAAGAAGAAAAAACACCTGTTTTTGCTTTTTTAAAAACAAGACAAACTCAAAATATTTTGGGTTTATTTTTAATTTTGTTTTCGGTTTTTTTGTTTATTGCTTTTATTTCATTCTTTTTCAATTGGCAAGCAGATCAAAGCACATTAAATCATTTATCTGATAAAACTGTAAAGAGTAGTAACCTATTAGGTAAAATTGGTGCAAACCTAAGCCATTTCTTTATTTATGATGGTTTAGGTTTAGCTGCATTTTTTATCGTTTATCAGGTATTCATCACAGGGTTTTATATATTAATTAAAAGAAAGTTTGCTAAAATAATTATCTCTTGGAATTGGGGTTTACTATCCATGGTTTGGTTATCAATAACCTTAGGGTTTTTACATCAGAAATATGCATTACTTTCTGGAGTTGTAGGATATGAAATCAATAATTACCTACAAACTTTTCTAGGTAAAACAGGTTTAGCTATTGTTCTAGTTTTTCTTTTCTTTACTTACATCATTGTACGATATAAGGTTACTATAGATAGTTATTTAGATAAATGGAAAGCTCAAAGAATTGCAAATAGGCAAAAAGCCGAGAATGAAGCATTAGAACCTGATGTTGAAAAAGAAACCACAATAATTGAAGAATCTGTTACTGAAACCAAAGAAGAGCAAAAATCTGAATTTGAACTATCTCTAGAGAACTTGCAACCAACTATTTCAAAGCACTCAGATGTTAGTAAAAAGGAAGAAATTACATTAAAGATTGAAGAAGAGTCAATACCTGAACCAATTGTTGAGGAAACAATACCTGACAAAAATGACTTAGATTTAGATATAAATGTAGAAATATCTGAAGAAGAAGAACACTCAACAGAAAATTTATCTGATAAAATATTAAAAGACTTTGGAGAATTTGATCCAACTTTAGAGTTATCAAACTTTCGTTTTCCAACTTTCAACCTGCTAAAGCAATACAATGAAAGTATTTCTATAGATCCTGAAGAATTAGAGGCAAATAAAAATAGAATTGTAGAAACTTTAAAAAACTACAAAATAGGTATTGCAGAAATTAAAGCAACTGTTGGGCCAACAATAACCTTGTATGAAATTGTGCCAGAAGCAGGAATTCGAATTTCTAAAATTAAAAATTTAGAGGATGATATTGCATTGTCTTTATCAGCCTTAGGAATTCGTATTATAGCTCCAATACCAGGTAAAGGAACCATTGGTATAGAAGTGCCAAATAAAAAATCTACTATAGTTTCTATGCACTCTGCAATTTCTTCTAAGAAATTTCAAGAATCTCAAATGGAGCTTCCTATTGGTTTAGGTAAAACCATTTCTAATGAAACCTTTGTAGTAGATTTAGCAAAAATGCCTCACTTACTAATGGCAGGTGCTACAGGTCAAGGTAAATCTGTAGGTTTAAATGCTGTTTTAACATCACTGTTATACAAAAAACACCCTGCAGAAGTAAAGTTTGTTTTGGTAGATCCAAAAAAAGTAGAACTTACTTTATTTAATAAAATTGAACGTCATTATTTAGCCAAGTTACCAGATTCTGAAGAAGCTATAATTACTGATACTACTAAAGTTGTGCATACCTTAAATTCACTTTGTATTGAAATGGACAATCGCTATGATTTGTTAAAATCGGCAATGGTTCGTAATATAAAAGAATACAATCAGAAATTTAAAAAGCGAAAATTAAATCCTAATGATGGACATCAATTCTTGCCATATATTGTTTTGGTAATTGATGAATTTGCTGATTTAATTATGACTGCTGGTAAAGAAGTAGAAACACCTATTGCTAGATTAGCACAATTGGCTAGAGCAATTGGTATTCATTTAATTGTGGCTACACAAAGACCTTCTGTAAATGTAATTACGGGTATAATTAAAGCCAATTTTCCTGCCAGAATTGCATTTAGAGTTACCTCAAAAATCGATTCTAGAACTATTTTAGATGCAGGTGGAGCAGATCAATTAATTGGACGTGGAGATTTACTATATACCAATGGAAACTCAATAACTAGAATACAATGTGCTTTTGTAGATACACCAGAAGTTGAAAAAATTACTGATTTTATTGGTTCGCAAAAAGCATATTCAGAGGCTCATTTATTACCTGAATACGTAGATGATGAAAGTGGCACAAGTATTGATGTTGATATAGCAGACAGAGATAAATTGTTTAGAGAGGCTGCAGAAATTATAATTACAGCACAGCAAGGATCTGCTTCTTTGTTACAAAGAAAATTAAAGCTTGGTTATAATAGAGCTGGTAGATTAATAGATCAATTAGAAGCAGCAGGAATTGTAGGTGGTTTTGAAGGTAGTAAAGCCAGGCAAGTTTTAGTACCAGATTTTATGGCTCTTGAGCAATTATTAGAAAACGAAAAAAAACAATAACATTTTGCTTAAACAAAATGAGAATTAAACAAAACATGAGAAAACTAGTAGTATTATTTTTAAGCTTGTTTATTACAAGTGTAACTTTTTCACAAAACTCTTTAGAGGCAAAAGCTTTATTAGATGAAGTGTCTACTAAAATGTCTGCTTATAACAATATGTTTATTGGTTTTAGCCAGACTTTAAGTAATGAAGAAGCAGGTATTGAAGAAGGTGATGAACCACCAATTAGAGGTGAAATTAATTTAAAAGGAGAAAAATACAGTTTACTGTATTTAGGTAATCGTTTTATTTACGATGGTAAAAAATTATATGTCATTAACAATGAAGAAAAAGAAATTTCAACTTCAGAGGGTGATATGAATGCAGATGATGGTTTTATTTATCCTTCTAAATTATTAAGCTTTTATAAAGAAGGTTACAATTTTGAAATGGGAAAATTAAAAAATGTTAACGGTAGAAAAATACAGTACGTAACTTTAAACCCTATTGATAGCGATTCAGATATTGTAAAAGTAGAATTAGGTATAGATGCAAAAACTAAACACATTTATAAGTTAATTCAAACTGGTTCTAATGGCGCAAAAACAAGTTTTACAATTACAACGTTTAAAAGTAATCAGCCAATTTCTGATAGCTTTTTTAAGTTTGATGAACAAAAATATCTAAATCAAAACTACACAATTGATTAATTATTTCAATTAACAGAAAATTAGTAGCATCTTAATATTTAAGGTGCTATTTTTGTTTTTTTATGAAAATTTTAGATAAATACATCTTAAAGAGCTTTCTAGTTCCTTTTATTGCTACCTTTCTAATTGTATTGTTTGTATTGGTAATGCAAGCTTTATGGCAAGCTTTCGAAAACATTGCTGGTAAAGGAATTAGCGTTATTTTCATACTTAAATTTTTATATTATACTACCTTAATGATTATACCTCAAGCATTACCAATTGGTGTGCTTTTATCATCAATAATGGCTTTAGGTAATCTTGGTGAAAACTATGAATTTGCAGCTGCAAAATCAGCAGGTGTTTCCTTACAAAGATTGGTTAGACCCATTGGAATTTTAGCTATTGCTTTAAGCGGACTTAACTTTCTGTTTTTGAATAATGTTTTTCCTTATGCAAATTTAAAACAGCGAAATCTCTATTTAAATATCAAAAAGAAAAAGCCAGCTTTAGCTTTAGTTCCTGGTAGTTTTAATGCAGATATACCTGGCTATCAGATTAAATTTGATGAAAAGTATGGAGAAGAAGAAAACTTGCTTAAAAAAGTTTTAATCTACGATTTAACGAGTAACAGAGGTAATCAAAAAGTAATTACAGCAGAAAGTGGGAAAATAGTTACAGAAGAAGGTAGTAGATATATGACCTTTATTTTATACAATGGTAATTATTATGAGGAGCATGTAAAATCTGCTAGAACCACTATAAAACGTAAAAAAATGGCAGCTTCGAGTGCCACTTTTAAAGAATACGAATTTAATATTGATATTGGAGATACTTTAGATGAAGGTCAATTAGATTCTATCAATTCAGCAACAATACCAATGATGCTAACCTTAGATCAAATTAAGGATACTATACCAATGTTAAAGGATAATTATGATGAAATTTTAGGTTTACGTGCTAAAAACATTTTTATCAGTACTTCTGCTAAAGATTTATATGAATATCCTGACTCTTTAAAAAACAAATCGTTAGACAGCACTATAATTGACAATTTTGAACTTCAAGAGAAAATAACAATTCTAAACTCTGCTGTTACCAAAACAACTAGAGTTGTAAGTACAATAAATAATAATTTAGATAGCATAAAATGGAATCGAAAAATGGTGAATTTTTATGACACAGAATACTACAATAGAGTTGCTTTTTCATTATCGTGTGTAATCCTATTTTTTATAGGAGCACCTTTAGGTTCTATTATTAGAAAAGGAGGTTTTGGACTACCAATGATTTTAGCAATTGCAGTTTATGTGCTGTATTTCTTTACCAATACTTTTGGTAAAAACTTAGCCGAAGAAAGCTCGATAACTTCTATTCTAGGCTCCTGGATATCAGCAATTTTAATGATTCCATTAGCAATTTTATTAACCAATAGAGCAACAAAAGATAAAGGAATTTTCAATTTAAATTCTTTCTTACAACCAGTGACTAATTTTTTCAAAAAAATACTACCTAAAAAAGGTAATTAGATATGACAACAAATTCAGCAAATCAAACACAACTTAACACTATTGAAGAAGCAATAAATGATATCAGAAATGGTAAAGTTATTATTGTGGTAGATGATGAAAACAGAGAAAATGAAGGTGATTTTTTAGCGGCAGCTGAAAAAGTAACTCCAGAGATGGTAAATTTTATGGCAACTCATGGTAGAGGCTTAATTTGCACACCATTAACCGAAAATCGTTGTAAAGAGTTAGAGCTTGGAATGATGGTAAATAATAACACTGACCCTATGGAAACTGCGTTTACGGTTTCTGTAGATTTAAGAGGTAAAGGTGTTACAACTGGAATATCGGCTTCAGACAGGGCATTAACCATTAATGCTTTAATTGATAAAGAAACAAAACCTTTTGATTTGGCTAGACCTGGTCATATTTTTCCTTTAAAGGCAAAAGAAGGTGGCGTTTTAAGAAGAACAGGTCATACAGAAGCAGCTATAGATTTTGCAAGGTTAGCAGGTTTACAACCAGCAGGAGTTATTGTAGAAATCATGAACGAAGATGGTACCATGGCTCGTTTACCACAATTACTAAAGGTTGCAGAAAAATTCGATATAAAAATTGTTTCTATAGAAGATTTAGTGGCCTACAGAATGGAACACGATTCTTTAATTGAAAAGAAAGAAGACTTTGAAATTGAAACACGTTTTGGTAAATTTCGTTTAAGGGCTTACCAACAAACTACTAATAATCAAGTACATATAGCTTTAACAAAAGGATCTTGGACCAATGAAGATGGAGTTTTAACAAGAATAAATTCTACTTTAGTAAATAATGATATACTTGGTACACTAACCAATAATGCAGATAAGAAATTAGATCAAATGTTTCAGGTTGTAAATGATGAAGGTAAAGGTGCAATCTTATTTATCAATCAGCAAAATCAGTCTAAAAACTTATTGAGCAGATTAAATATTTTGAAAGAAAATCAGAAGAATGGTGAATTAAAAGCACCTGGGATTGCAATGGACCAAAGAGACTTTGGAATTGGAGCTCAAATTTTACATGATTTAAATATCAGCAAATTAAAACTATTAACTAATAACCAACAAGCCAAAAGAGTTGGTATGATTGGTTACGGTTTAGAAATTGTTGATTACGTAACTTATTAAGACAAGAAAAGGGATAATTAAAATTATCCCTTTTTTATTGTTCTGTTGTTACTACTACCCTACTATTTTTATATAGAAATTTCACCTATTCCTAACTCAACAGGTTTTTTATCTTTTTCAAATAACCTTGCAGTATAATTTCCTTTTAAAGTTATTGTTTCACCTATTACTTCTAACCAACTACCTTCTCTTAAGCCTAAAACAGCAGTTTCATTAAATACATGAAATTCTTTAATTCTAGTTTCTCGAGTTTCACCCATATGTTTTGTACCTTCTATTGGGTCTAAATAATGAGCATTGATATTAAAAGGTATACAACCTAAAGTCTTAAAACTGGGAGGATACACAATTGGCATATCATTAGTATTTTTCATATTGACACCACAAATATTACTTCCTGCACTTGTGCCTAAATAAGGTGTGCCATTCTCCAATACTTTTTTTAAAGTTTCTAAAATATCATTTTTATATAGCTGATTCACCAATTCAAAAGTATTTCCACCTCCAGTAAAAATACCTTCAGCATTTTGTATTGCTTCTATGGGATTTTTATAGCCATGAATACCTTCTATTTCAATTCCTATTTTTTGAAAAGCTTCTTTAGCAATATTAGTGTATGCATCATAAGAAATTCCACTTGGTCTTGCATAAGGAATAAATAAGATTGTTTTTACATCACTAAAGAGAGACTTTAATGTTGGTAACAGATATTCTAAATAACTACCACCATAAATGGTAGATGTGCTTGCTATAATCATTTTCTTCATAGCTCAAAAATAAGTCATTTTTTATGGATTGCAATTCTTAATTTCATCATAAAAAGTAGCAGAAACGTAACCTGTTAACAAAATTTTATCAGTGTCTTAATAGAATTTTAAGAGGACTAGGCATTTTCTTTGTTTCAATGAAAAATCAACTACTACTCTACCTTTTATTTATATCTTGGTTTTCTTTTGGGCAAGATGCTCAAAAAATTATATCAGGAAAAATTCTATTTCAAGAAAATACAATTCCAGATGTACACATCATCAACAAAAATACAAATCAAGGCACAGCTTCAGATGATTTTGGTGTTTTTCAAATTCCAGTTTCTTTAAACGATACTTTATTTATTTCGCATATAAATCTAGAAAAAAAAGAAGCGGTTATTACTGAAGATATTTATGCAAAAAAATCTATAACCATTGATTTACAAGAAAAAGTAAATGAATTAAATGAAATAACATTTGAAAGATCTACAGGAATATTTTATTTAGATAAGCAATACATAAAATCACCAACCGTAAATGCAAAAACGCTTAATTTACCATATGCCAATACTAAGGTTGAAAAAGATACAAAAATTGTAAATGCAACACTTACAAGCGCTTCAGTAAGCCTAGATAATTTAATTGGCGCTTTAAACGGAAGTAAAAAAAGAAAAAGAATGTTAAAAAAACTTACCTATGAAGATAAAATGTTAGCCAGCATTAGAAGGCATTACACAGATGATTTTTTTATTACAGACTTAAATATTAAGCAAGACAACATCAATGTATTCCTGAACTATTGTTTTAAGAAAAACATCATCACTCTTTTTAAAAAGGATGATAAAATTAAAGTTACAGCAATTTTAATGAGAGAAAGCAAAACATTTCCTCAAAAGAATAAGACTGAACTTAGTTTACTTCAAAAAAACTAATTTTTATAAAAATTGTATTAAAATATTGCGTAATTTTCAAGGTAGTTACAAGTACAACTTAGCCTAATAAATCTATGAAAAGAAGTATACTGTTTTCTATATTAATGCTAGCTGTAGTCTTTACAGCAAATTCTCAAAGTAAAAGATATATTATTACTGGTAAGATTACAGATTCTTTAGGTGTAATTAAAAACGCAAATATCATAAATTTAAATACATATCAAGGTACATTTTCTAGTGATCAAGGTTTGTATAGAATTTTTGTTTCTAAAGGAGATACGTTAAGGGTTTCATCTATACAATACAAGGCAAAAAAGATTTTTATTTCAGAAGAAATTATAGATAAACGAGAACTTGATATAAAATTAAATACAAATGTTTACACGTTAGATGAATTCGAGCTTAAAAGAAATCAATTGTTAGGAAGATTAGGTATAGATACTAAAGATGTTCCTAGAGATGTACAAGATTCTTTATTAAGAAAAGTAATGGATTTTTCTAATGTGAACTTTAAAGAAAAAGATTTTACCATAGACGAAATAAAAAAAGCCAAACCACCATTAGTAAATACTATGGAAGGCGCAATGCCAATGGCTGGTACAGGAGCCAAAATAGGAATGCCATTTAAGCATTCAGAACGTTTATGGGCATTAAGAAATAAACTAAATCAGAAAAGACAATTCCCTTATAAGATAATGTCTGAATTGGGAGAAAAATTCTTTTTTGATGAATTAAAAATTCCTATTGAAAACTACTTTCATTTCTTAGAATACTGCAATCCTTTAGGTATAGAAGATTTACACAAGGAAAATAGAATGCTAGAACTAATAAAAATATTAAGGGCAGAAAGCGTCTCTTACCTTAAAATCATAAAAAATGAGTAATTTGGCTCAATAATTGTTTTTAGCTTTTTATGAAATTAAAAATACACTTGCTATTATTTATAGCACTTCCACTACTCTCTTTTACAGCACATAAATATTACCTTAGTTTAACACAAATAAATTATAAGAGCGAAGCGAAAGCTGTTCAAATAATTATTAATGTTTTTATGGATGATATAGAGCTTGCGTTAAACAAAGATTTTGATATTGATTTGCAGCTAACCACCAAAAGAGAATTAAAAAACAATGATGTTTACTTTGAAAAATACCTTAAAAACAAACTCGCTTTTAAAGTAGATGGTAAAGAAAAAAACTTTAATTATCTTGGCAAAGAATATGATGGAGATTTAGTATTTTTTTACTTAGAAATAGAAAACATCAATAAAGTAAATAGCATAGATGTTTCTAATAAAATACTTATCGAACATTTTCCAAAACAACAGAACTTAATTAAATCTAAAGTTGGTAAAAAAAACAAAAGTGTTTTACTTACAAAAGAAGAAAGTTCTACCTTATTAGAATATTAATTTAAACAAACCCAAAATCAACATTTATGAAAAAATTTGGATTAGTAATGCTTTCATTTTTGTTTGCAGCCACAACATATGGCCAAATAACAAAACAAGGGCATGTAAATACAAATAAGTTTAAGCAATTAAAGCAAGAATTACCCACACCAAACTTAGAAAGAACTGCTTCTGGTAAACCTGGTAAAGAATACACCCAGCAGAAAGTAGATTATGTAATGGATATTGTTTTAGATGATGCCAATACAAAAATTACAGGTTCAGAAACTATTACCTACCACAACAATTCTAAAGATGATTTAGAATATCTATGGGTACAATTAGACCAGAATATGAGAGCTGCAGATTCTAAAACCCCAGATATTTCTCCTAATTCTATTCCTAAAAAAATTAGTAAAAACAGATTTAACAGAGCTTTTCCTGAAGAGCGTTTTGATGGCGGATTTAATATAATGAGTGTTACTAATAAAGATGGTAGTGCATTATCACACACTATTAATCAAACTATGATGCGCATTAATTTAGAAGAGCCTTTAGCTTCTGGAGATACTTTCGAATTTAATATTTCTTGGTGGTACAACATCAACAATCATAGAAAAGATGGTGGTAGATCTGGTTATGAGCACTTTACTGAAAATGATAATAACAACTATGTAATAGCACAATTCTACCCAAGAATGTGTGTTTATGACAATGTAGAAGGTTGGCAAAATGATCAATTTTGGGGAAGAAGTGAATTCGCCTTAGAATTTGGAGATTTTACAGTAAATATTACAGTGCCTGAAGATCATATGTTGGGAGCAACAGGAGTTTTACAAAATCCAAAAGAGGTTTTTTCAAAGAAAGAATTAAAAAGAAGAGAAAAAGCTAGAAAAAGTTTTGATAATCCTGTAGTAATTAGAACTCAAGAAGAAGCTGAAAAAATTGAAAAGTCAAAAGCAACAAAGACAAAAACTTGGAAGTTTATTGCTGAAAACGTACGTGATTATGCCTTTGCAACATCAAGAAAATTTATATATGATGCAATGGCTGTAGACATTAATGGTAAAACAGTAATGGCAGAATCTTTATACTCTAAAGAAGCAAACCCTTTGTATGGTGACCATTCTACAAGAGCTGCAGCCCAAACATTAAAAACGTATTCTAAATATACGTTTGATTATCCTTACCATAAAGCAATTTCTGTAGATGGACAAATGGGAATGGAATATCCGCAAATATGTTTCAATCCTGGAAGACCAGATTTACCAGATGGTGGTTATTCAGACAGAATGAAATACAGAATGATTAAAGTTACCATGCACGAAGTTGGGCATAACTTTTTTCCTATGATTGTAAATTCAGACGAAAGACAATGGACGTGGATGGATGAAGGTTTAAATTCTTATATGGAAATGTTAGCTGAGCTAGATTATGACAAAGATTTTCCTATTGTAAGAGGTTATCCAAAAAATATTGTAAGATACATGTCTGGAGATCAATCAAGAATTGCTCCAATTATGTCTAAGGGAGATAATGTATATAGTTTTGGTTCTAACGCTTATGGTAAACCAGCAACAGCATTATGGATTTTAAGAGAAACAATTATGGGTAAAGAATTGTTTGATCATGCATTTAAAACATATTCTCAAAGATGGATGTTTAAACACCCATCTCCAGCAGATTTCTTTAGAACTATGGAAGATGCTTCTGGTATAGATCTAGATTGGTTTTGGAGAGGTTGGTTCTATACTACTGATGTTACAGATATTGGTGTAAAAGGAGTTAAAAAATACGCTACTAAAGAAGAGGGCAACACAGTAGAATTTGTAGAAGATACTTCTGCAGGATTAGGTTTTGCCAGTAATCAAGATAAATATCACTATGAAATTACGTATGAAAAACCTGGTGGTTTAGTAATGCCAATTATCGTAGAATTTACCTATAAAGATGGTAGTAAAGAAAAGAAAACATATCCTGCTCAAATTTGGAGATATAATGACAAAGAAGTAACCAAAGTATTTACTTCATCTAAGCAAATAGAAAGCATTATGATTGACCCAGATTTAGAAACTGCAGATGTAGATGTTTCGAACAATTCTTTTCCAAGAGAAAAAGCAAACAAGTTCGATAAATTTAAACAGAAAATGAAAGGATAAAAGCTATCCAATTCTAAGAAAAAGGCAATATGTTATCATATTGCCTTTTTTTTATGATAAAGGTTTGTTAAAATTTTTAACATTTTAGTAAAATCGTACTAATTATCAGTAATTTTATGGCTAGTTAAATTCAAATCAATACAAATGAAAAAAATCTCTTTACTAGTTTTTTCTTTATTTTTTATTGCAACAGCTTCTGTAGCTCAAGAGCAAAAAGAAAAAAAGAAAACACAACTAGGTCACACTGATGAAAACAAATTTAGGCAACTAAAAGATGTTTTAGCAACTCCAAATGATCAGCATGCAGCATCAGGTGCTCCTGGACATCAATACTTTCAGCAGAAGGTAGATTATGTTATGGACATTCGTTTAGACGAAGCTAATAACAAAATTTATGGTAATGAAAATATTACTTACTACAATAACTCTAAAGACGATTTAGAATATTTATGGGTACAATTAGATCAAAACATGAGAGCAGATGACTCTAAAACGCCTTTGGCAAGATCTAATTCTGCAGCTGCTTTTATTACTCCAGACAACTTTAAAACTTCATATATGAATGAAGGTAAAGGATTTGGATTTAATATAGAAAGTGTAATGACAGGTGGTAAACCTTTATCTCACTTTATCAATAGAACTATGATGCGTATTAATTTACCAAAAGCATTAGCTCCTGGTGAAACGTTTGAGTTTAGTATTAAATGGAATTACAAAATAAATGATATCAACAAAGATGGTGGTCGTTCAGGATTAGAATCTTTTGATGATGGTAACAATAACTATACAATTGCTCAGTTTTTTCCAAGATTGGCAGTGTATAACAATGTTGAAGGTTGGCAAAATATGCAATTCTGGGGTAGATCTGAGTTTGCTTTAGAATTTGGAGATTACGAAGTTAATCTTACAGTGCCTGCAGATCATATTGTAGAAGCTACAGGAACGTTACAAAACGAAAAAGATGTTCTAACAAGAACTCAGCGTAAACGTTATGCTAAAGCTAGAAAAAGTTTTGATAACCCAGTTTTAATTGTAACACAAGAAGAAGCTGAAAAAGCAGAAAAAGGACGTGCAACAGGAACTAAAACTTGGAAGTTCAAAGCTGAAAAAGTTAGAGATTTCGCATTTGCAACATCAAGAAAATATATTTGGGATGCAATGGCTGTAAACGTAAATGGTAACACAATTATGGCTACATCATTATATCCTAAAGAAGGTAACCCATTATGGGAAGAGCACTCAACAAGAGCTGTAGCTACAACTTTAATAGAGTATTCAAAGTTAACTTTCGATTATCCTTATCCTAAAGCTGTTTCTGTACATTCAGAAAGACAAGGAATGGAGTACCCAATGATTTGTTTCAATTTTGGTCGTCCAAATCCTAATGGAACTTATTCAGACAGAACTAAAAAAGGAATGTTAGGTGTAATTATACACGAAGTTGGTCATAACTTCTTCCCAATGATTGTTAATTCTGATGAAAGACAATGGACTTGGATGGATGAAGGATTAAATTCTTTCGTAGAAATTTTAGCTGAAGATGTTTATGATGCAGAATTATTTGCTTCTAATCCAGCAAAAGATATCACAAGATATATGGGTGGAGATCAGTCTAACATCTCTCCTATTATGTCTCAAGGAGATTACGTAAAACAATTCGGACCAAATGCATACTCTAAGCCAGCTGCTGGTTTATACATGTTACGTAAAACAATTATGGGACCAGAATTATTTGATCATGCCTTTAGAACATATTCTCAAAGATGGATGTTTAAACACCCAACACCAGAAGATTTCTTTAGATCTATGGAAGATGCTTCAGGTATGGATTTAGATTGGTTCTGGAGAGGATGGTTCTATACTACAGATGTTACAGACATAGGTATTAAAGAAGTTAAGCCTTTATATTTAACAGATAAGCCAAGTGAAAGAGTTACTAAGTTAAAAGCACAATACAAGCAGTATTTTGATAATTTAGGACCTTTAGTTTACATTACAGATAAAAAAGAAGATGCAAACCCAAATGCTATGGATCAATATGCAAATGGTATAGAAGTACCTTCTTACATTTACTCTGTTGAGTTTGAAAAACCAGGAGGTTTAGTAATGCCATTAATCGTTGAATTAACGTATGCTGATGGTTCTACTAAAAGAGAAACTTTCCCAGCTCAAATCTGGATGAGAGATGACAATACTGTAAAGAGAGTATTCTCTTCTACACAAGAAATTAAAAGTATCAAAGTAGATCCAGATATGGAAACTGCAGATGTTGATACTTCTAATAACAGCTGGCCTAAGCCAGAAGCTGATAAATTTGATCAGTTTAAAAATAAGACAAAAGGATAAGAAACTTTTTGTTATTTGAACACAGAAAAACCTCGCAATTTGCGAGGTTTTTTATTTAAAGGTATTTTCTAACTTTAAAGGATAGAAATAAAACTTGAATAGCAATAGTTAAGAAATAATGGTTGCCATAATTTATGATAGATAAATAGCTAAAAAAATGGCATAAAAAAACGCTGAATAATCAGCGTTTTTTTTATTTTATTCTTCAATTGGTGGATGACCAAAAATCTTCTCATACTCCTCATCAAAATTTTCTCTTAGATAAGAATTTAGCTTTTTTCTGTAATCATCTTTTAACCAGGTTACAAAGTTGTGCGTACTTTTTGAAATACATTTTGCATACCTATTTATTCTATCATCTATCTCCTCTCCTAGCATTTTAGCTAAAATTAATGCATCAAAAACGTCTTCACTATTTTCTATACACATTTTGGCATGATGAGCTATAGATTTCTCTAAAACTCGCTTAGAAGATTCACCAGATCTAATAGTATCTATGTAAACAGCTTTCATATCAAAATAAGTGTCTTCAGATTTTGCAAACTCCTTTTTAATATCTGCAGGTAATTCATATCTAAAAGTACTTTCTATTTCTTCATCAGAAAGAATGGCATTTAAATAGTAATCTGGAGCTCTAAACATTTTTTGCCAATCTAAATCTGCTCCCCAGGGTCCAAATCTGTAGAAATTGTTTCCTAAATCTACAACATCAAAGGTATTCTTATCACCAAAAATACGTGAACCACGACCAATCATCTGATAATATAAGGTTAACGATTTTGTAGCTCTATTTAAAATAATAGCCTCTATACTTGGTTCATCAAAACCTGTTGTTAAGATACTTACAGAAGTAATTATAGCATTTGGTGTTTTATGAAACCATCTAAGAATTAACTCTCTTTCTTTTTTGGTATTGGTATTGTCTAAATGTGCAATTGGGTATCCTGCTTTTTTAAACGCATGAAACACTTGTATAGACGTATTAATACCATTGTTAAATATTAAAGTCTTTTTACCCTTTGCTGTTTCTTCATAAGCAGAAACTAACTTGGTTAACATATCTGTATTGGTATACAAATCTTCAGAAGATTTTACGGTATAATCTCCATTTGCACCAACCTCTAAAGATGTTAATCCTACATTATAAGAGTACATGTTAGCTCTAGCTAAATAACCATTATCTATTAAATCTTGTATAGACTCACCTACAAACAATTCTTGATAGTTCTCATACATTGGTAATTTAATGTTAGAACTTAATGGTGTTGCTGTAACTCCCAAAATAAAAGAGTCGTTAAAAAACTTAAATATTTTTGTGAAAGAATTGTAATGCGCCTCATCAACAATTACTAAACCAATATCAGAGATATCTAGTTTTTCATCGTTTAAACGGTTCTTTAAAGTTTCAACCATTGCAACAAAACATTCAAAATCATGCTGATCATCAAGTTTTGCTGTAGAATTGATAATTTTATTACGTACACCAAACTCCTTTAACATTCTAGAAGTTTGTTTACTTAATTCAATTCTATGGGTAAGTACTAAAACTTTCTTTTTAAAAGTTTTAATGTAACGTCTTACAATTTCTGAGAAAATTACAGTTTTTCCACCTCCTGTTGGTAATTGATATAATAAATGATAGTCTTTTGGTGCGCTTTCAAATCTTTGAAATATTTCTTGAAGTGCATCTTTTTGATAACCATATAGTTCTTTACCTACAATCTTTTCTGAAGTACTGTTTTCTGCCAAAATTTTAAAAATTTAAGATACAAAAATAAGACTTAATTAAGGTTTAATGCAAGTTTACCTATACAAATTTGGTTAAATCCGTTAAAGTAATGTCATAATGAGAGGCATTAAATACAGAAACTTCATTTTTAACCACAATTAGTTGTGGTGATTGATGCATAACTTGAAACGTATAACCAACCTCATCAGAAATGTTTCGATATCTTAATAAATCTAAATAGTAAACCTTTAAACTTTCATGTTCCTCTTTAAAAAGCTTTTCAAATTGTTTAATTACCATACTACTAATTCCACATCTAGTAGAATGCTTAAAAATTAAAACTGATTCTGTTTTTGAAAGATGCTTAATTTCTTCTAATTGATTCAAATCGGTTAAAGGAATCCAATTTAAATGTGACTTTTTTTCAGGTTTAGAATTACCTTTATCATTACCTCCAAACATATTATTAAATAAACCCATAGCTCGTATTTATAAATTCGAAGCACAAATATACAAAACAAAACCAGTCAAAAAGTCAGTAATAGCAAGCATTTTAAAGACAAAATGACTGTTTTTTTTAACTAAATTTATGATGGTACTACTATTGCTATAAACACTATGAAAATTGAAAATAAAAATTGAAAATGAATTTTAATAACTATACAACAAAATCACAAGAGACCATTCAAATGGCGCAACAAATTGCGCAAGGTTATGGTCATAATCAAATAGAAAATGAGCATATTTTTAAAGCCTTAATTCAGGTAGATGAAAATGTATTACCTTTTCTATTGAAGAAATTGAATATTAATATTGGCTTAGTTACACAAATTTTAGATAAGCAATTAGAGAGTTTACCTAAAGTTTCAGGAGCAGAATTAATGTTATCCAGAGAAGCTGGAACTAGTTTAAATGAAGCATCAATCATTGCTAAAAATATGAAAGATGATTATGTTTCTATAGAACACTTAATTTTAGCAATTTTTAAGTCTAAAAGTAAAATTGCCCAGGTTTTAAAAGACCAAGGAGTTCATGAAAAAGATTTAAAAGCAGCCATTGAAGAGTTAAGAAAAGGAGAAAATGTGACTTCGCAAAACCAGGAAGAAACTTACAATTCTTTGAATAAATATGCTAAAAATTTGAATCAACTTGCTCAAGAGAACAAGTTAGATCCTGTTATTGGTAGAGATGAAGAAATTAGAAGACTTCTTCAAATTTTATCTCGAAGAACTAAGAATAACCCTATTTTAGTTGGTGAACCAGGTACTGGTAAAACAGCAATTGCAGAAGGTTTAGCTCATAGAATTGTAGATGGTGATGTACCAGAAAACCTAAAAGATAAATTAATTTTTTCTTTAGATATGGGCGCATTAATTGCTGGTGCAAAATATAAAGGTGAATTTGAAGAGCGTTTAAAAGCAGTAATTAAAGAGGTTACAACTTCTGAAGGTGACATTGTTTTATTCGTTGACGAAATTCATACTTTAGTTGGTGCTGGAGGTGGACAAGGTGCAATGGATGCTGCAAATATTTTAAAACCTGCTTTAGCTAGAGGAGAATTGCGTGCAATAGGTGCCACGACTTTAGATGAATATCAAAAATATTTTGAAAAAGACAAAGCGTTAGAACGTAGATTTCAAAAAGTACAGGTAAATGAGCCAGATACAGAAAGTGCTATTTCTATTCTTAGAGGAATTAAAGAAAAGTACGAAACACACCATAAAGTTCGCATTAAAGATGAAGCCATTATTGGTGCTGTAGAATTATCTCAAAGATATATTACCAACCGTTTTTTACCAGATAAAGCCATAGATTTAATGGATGAGGCTGCATCTAAATTACGAATGGAAATCAACTCTAAACCAGAAGAATTAGATGTGTTAGATAGAAAAGTAATGCAGTTAGAGATAGAGATTGAAGCCATTAAACGTGAAAAAGACGAAGTAAAATTAAAATCTTTACGCTCAGATTTAGCTAATTTAAAAGAAGAGCGTAATGAAATTAATGCAAAATGGAAGTCTGAAAAAGAGGTTGTAGATAATATTCAAAATACCAAGGCCGCTATTGAAGATTTTAAATCTGAAGCTGAAAAAGCAGAACGTGAAGGAGATTATGGAAAAGTTGCTGAAATTAGATATGGTAAAATTAAAAAAGCACAAGAAGATTTAGAAGCTTATCAAAAGGTTTTGCAAGAAAATCAGAATGAAAAATCTTTAATTAAAGAAGAAGTGACTTTAGATGATATTGCAGAGGTTGTAGCAAAATGGACTGGAATTCCTGTTACTAAAATGATACAATCTGAACGCGAAAAGCTTCTGAAATTAGAAGATCAATTACACAAAAGAGTTGTTGGCCAGGAAGAAGCAATTGTAGCTATTTCTGATGCAGTTAGAAGATCTAAAGCAGGCTTACAAAACCCTAACAAACCTATAGGAAGTTTTTTATTCTTAGGTACAACAGGAGTTGGTAAAACTGAGTTAGCAAAAGCTTTAGCTGAATATCTTTTTGATGATGAAAATGCGATGACAAGAATAGATATGAGCGAGTATCAAGAACGTCATTCTGTGAGTAGATTAGTTGGTGCACCTCCTGGTTATGTTGGTTATGATGAAGGAGGACAATTAACTGAGGCTGTTAGAAGAAAACCATACTCTGTAGTGCTTTTAGATGAAATTGAAAAAGCACATCCAGACACTTTTAATGTACTTCTACAAGTTTTAGACGAAGGTAGATTAACAGATAATAAAGGTAGAGTTGCAGATTTCAAAAATGCAATAATTATCATGACATCAAATATGGGAAGTCATATTATACAAGAAAAATTCTCTGATCCTAAAGCAGATTTAGATGCTGTAACTGAATTGGCCAAAATTGAAGTTTTAGGTTTATTAAAGAAGTCTGTAAGACCTGAATTTTTAAACAGAATAGATGATGTTATTATGTTCACACCTTTAAATAAAGCAGATATATTTGAAATTGTAAAATTACAAATAGATCAACTAAAGAAGATGATTGGCAAGCAAGAAATTACTTTAGACGCTACAGATGAAGCGATTACATATTTAGCCCAAAAAGGATTTCAACCAGAATTTGGAGCTAGACCTGTAAAAAGAGTTATTCAGAAAGAAGTGTTGAATCAACTTTCTAAAGAAATTTTGGCAGGTAGAATTACAACAGATAGTATTATTTTATTAGATGCATTTGATGATAAATTAGTTTTTAGAAATCAATCTGATTTAGTTGAAAATTAATAGTGTATTAGATTAATTTGTAAAAAGTGATGTTTGAAAAAACATCACTTTTCTTTTTTAAGTATATTAGCAGCAAACCTATCTATTATGAAGAAATTTTTTCTACTTTTTATATTTTCTTTCACGCTATTTTTTAGCTGTACACCAGATGAAACCACAACTTATTACTTAATTCGTCATTCAGAAAAAGAAAGAATAAATCCTAGAGATAGAAATCCGAACTTAAATATAGAAGGTGAAAAAAGAGCTCAGAATTGGTCTGAGTATTTTAAAGACATAACAATTGATGCTGTCTATTCTACCAATTACAATAGAACCATACAAACTGCTACTCCAACTGCCTTAAGTAAAAATTTAAAGGTAGACACCTATGACCCAAGTAATATGTATGACTCTGTTTTTCAAAAAAACACCAAAGGAAAATCGATTTTAATAGTTGGCCATAGTAATACTACACCTGCTTTTGTAAACAAAATTTTAGGCGAAAACAAATATGAGAGTTTATCTGATGATGATAATGCTACGTTATTTATAGTTACCATTAAAGGAGATGATGTAACAAGCGAATCAAAAAAGGTTGAATAATTTTTCAACAAAATAATTTATAAAAAATTGATTTTTAGAGGTTAATAATCAACTTCTATATCTTCAAGTATTATTTCAGATACCTTTTGCAACTCGTTGTTTTCTAATGCAATATCTAAATCTATTAATTTAGAATCTATAGCTATTGGTTTGTAATTATAGTAATCTACAAAACGAATTCCTTTAACAGAACATTGCTCTTTTAATACACGAAATCTTTTTCCTCCTCCATTTGTTTCATAGGCATAAGCCAAGTAATCTATCAGAAAATTCTCTTGGTTTATCCAATAGATAAAAACATCATTAAAGTCTTCTCCTCCTCCATTTTCATCAAAAGTAATTTCTACTTTATAGTAAGGAATACCTTTAACAGTTCTAGAAGGTAATAACCTTTTGTAAACTGCTTTATCATTTAAACTAAAAGGTAACACAGAAAAATAATGGACAGAATTTATAGAGTTACTATAAGTCGTTATCATAGAATCTATAACCTTTGTAGGTTTTTTATTGATTAACCTTTCGTAGGCAGTATTCGAAATAGACTCATCTATATCTAACGAATCTTGCTTAAAACTTCTGTACAGTTTAAAAATTCCGTTTTTACGAACTGCTCTGTATTTTTTATCTCTAAAACGAAAAGATATTTCAGAGTTAGCAACCTTATCTGCTCCAGAAGCAATAATACTTTTATCAATAATTTCTTGAGCAGATAACTCCACTTTTTCAGATTTACAAGACACCAAGAAAACGATAAAAAGAAAAGATAAAAAACGCATGAAATTAATTTCTTATGAAAATTAGTACTTATGAAACGTCAAATTTACATTTCTTTCTCTAATCTAATAATGTATCTTTGTATAAATTAAAAAGTAGACTTAGAATTGCAGAAAAAAATAAACATTCAGAATAAAAAAGCACGTTTCGAATTTGAAATTTTAGACAA
The DNA here is from genome assembly GCF_036864555.1 of Polaribacter sp. P097. NCBI lineage: Bacteria > Pseudomonadati > Bacteroidota > Flavobacteriia > Flavobacteriales > Flavobacteriaceae > Polaribacter > Polaribacter sp. P097. The sequence continues at coordinate 642,300 of NZ_JAZETJ010000002.1, forward strand.
ATATGTTGCTGGAATTCAATTAACTGGAACAGAAATTAAATCAATAAGACAAAGTCAGGCTAGAATTACTGAAAGTTTCTGTGAATTTAATGAACGTGGAGAATTGTTTATTGTAAATATGTATATCAAAGAATATATGTATGGTAATCACTTTAATCACAAGCCAAAAAGCGAAAGACGTTTACTTTTAAACAAGCGTGAATTAAAAAGTTTAAAAAAGGATGTTGAAGCTAAAGGAAATACAATAGTACCCTTAAAACTATTTATAAATGAAAGAGGGTTTGCAAAGCTAGAAATTGCACTTGCAAAAGGTAAACAAACCCATGATAAGCGAAATGTTATTAAAGATAGAGATAATAAAAGAGATTTAGCAAGAATTAAGAAAAGCTTCAATGCTTAGAGAAAAACTTCAAAATTACAACATCATTTTAGCTTCAGGCTCACCTAGAAGACAGCAGTTTTTTAAGGATTTAGATATCGATTTTAAAATTGACTTGAAACCTGTGGATGAAGTTTATCCTTTAGAATTAAAAGGTTCAGAAATAACAGATTACTTAGCAGATTTAAAATCTAAAGCTTTTGCAGTATTAAAAGAAAATGATGTTTTAATTACTTCTGATACTATAGTTTGGTTAAATGAGAAAGCATTAGGTAAACCAAAAAATGAAGATGACGCTTTTCAAATGCTAAAAGAGTTATCAAACACCACTCATGAAGTTATTACCTCTATTAGCATCAAAACAAAAAATAGTCAGAAAATTATAAACGATGTAACCACAGTTACGTTCAAAGCTCTTTCTGATGACGAAATTAATTACTACATAAAAAACTACAAACCTTTTGATAAAGCAGGTGCTTATGGCATTCAAGAATGGATAGGTTTTATAGGAATTTACAAAATTGAAGGAAGCTATTTTAATGTAGTTGGTTTGCCTGTTCATAAATTGTATGATGAATTAATGAACCTGTAATTTAAACTTCCTCACAAACTGTTAAAAAGTCTTCTTTCTTATCTTTAAAATAACAAGTCTAAAGAAAAATAAAAGTTTATTTTTACCAAAATTTTTACAATAATATATTTATAATGAAAAAATATACATACACAGAAAAAAAAGATACACGTTCAGGCTTTGGAGATGGTCTAACTGAGTTAGGTAGAACAAATCCAAACGTAGTTGCTTTATGTGCAGATTTAATTGGTTCTTTAAAGATGGATCAATTTATTAAAGAAAATCCAGAACGTTTTTTTCAAGTAGGTATTGCAGAAGCAAACATGATTGGTATTGCTGCTGGTTTAACAATAGGTGGTAAAATACCATTTACAGGTACATTTGCTAACTTTTCTACTGGTAGAGTTTATGATCAAATAAGACAATCTGTTGCTTATTCTGGTAAAAATGTAAAAGTATGTGCATCTCATGCAGGAGTTACTTTAGGTGAAGATGGAGCTACACACCAAATATTAGAAGATATTGGTTTAATGAAAATGTTACCAGGAATGACAGTTATTAATCCTTGTGATTACAACCAAACCAAAGCTGCTACATTGGCAATTGCTGATTTTGAAGGACCTGTTTACTTGCGTTTTGGAAGACCAAAAGTACCTGTATTTATGCCTGATGACGCAAAATTTGAAATAGGTAAAGGTATTCAGTTAACTGAAGGTACAGACGTAACCATTGTTGCAACTGGCCATTTAGTGTGGGAATCTTTACAAGCAGCAGAACAGTTAGAAGCAGAAGGAATATCTGCAGAAGTTATTAATATACACACAATCAAGCCTTTAGACGAAGAAATTATTTTGAAATCTATTGCTAAAACTGGTTGTATTGTAACTGCAGAAGAGCATAACAAATTAGGAGGTTTGGGTGAAAGTGTTGCAAGAACACTAGCTTTAAACACACCTACACCACAAGAATTTGTAGCAACCAACGATACATTTGGTGAATCTGGAACACCTGCTCAATTAATGGCAAAATACGGTTTAGATGCAGATGCAGTAGTAAAAGCTGTTAAAAAAGTAATTTCTAGAAAATAAATACGTTTATTATAAAGATTTATTCAATTAATAACTAAATAAATATATTATGAAAAAAGTAATTTTAGTAGTTTTTTTAGCCTTAGGGTTAAGTCAAGTTTCTAATGCTCAAATTAATTTTGGTATTAAAGGAGGTATTAACTACAATAACAATGGAGATTTAACTTTATCATCTGCAGGAAATGACATTATAAATGGAGCCGATTCTAAATCTGGTTTTCATGCAGGTGTTTGGTTTAGAGGTAAACTACCAATTTTAGGCTTATATCTAAGACCAGAACTTGTTTATACTCAAGTAAAAAGTGAGTATACTTACAAAAGTGCTGCAACTGATTATGACTTTAAAAAATTAGATGTGCCTGTTTTATTAGGTAAAAAAGTTCTAGGTTTTGGTAATGTATTTATAGGTCCATCTTTTCAATATATAATTGAAGATAATTTTAGCTTCTCTGATTTATCATCAGATGATTTTGATAAATTCTCAGTAGGTATGCAAATGGGGTTTGGTGTTGAATTTGGTAAAGTAGGATTAGATGTTCGTTGGGAAAGAGGTTTATCTGATTCTGAAGCAAGATTTACAGACAATAACACAAATATTACAGTAGACAACAGAACTAATCAAATTATTTTTGGTTTATCATTACAACTATAATCAATTCAAAATTGATAAAAAAAAAAGAGGAAGCTAATTGCTTCCTTTTTTTTTTGTAGCTTATCCAAGTATTTGCTCTGAATGCGCTTTAGTTTTTACTTTAGAAATAACTTCTTCTATTTTACCCTCTTCGTCTATAATAAAAGTGGTTCTATGAATTCCATCATACTCTCTACCCATAAATTTTTTAGGGCCCCAGACACCGAATGCATTTATTACAGATTTATCTTCATCTGCCAATAAAGGAAATTTTAATTCATTCTTATTGATAAAATTCTGTTGTCTTTTGGCAGAATCTGCACTTACACCTAAAACATCATAACCTTTACTTAAAAAGGTTTCATAATTATCACTTAGATTACAAGCTTCTGCAGTACAACCTGGAGTACTCGCTTTTGGATAAAAGAAAAGCACCAATTTTTTACCTGCATAATCAGCTAATTTAATGGTATTTCCTTCTTGGTCTTTTGCTTCAAATTGAGGAGCATTATCCCCTACTTTTAATGATGTCATTACTTTTGTTTTAGCATTAATAAAGTGGAAAGTTATAAAGTAAAATCGATACTAAAAACTTTTTACTTTGCAACTTATAAATCTTTAGAAACTTTTAACTTTACACTTTATCAAATAACCATGTATGACTAAATCAGAAAAAGTAAATTTTGTAATTGAAACCTTACAAAATTTGTATCCTGAAATTCCAGTTCCTTTAGACCATAAAGACCCTTATACTTTATTAGTTGCAGTTTTACTTTCTGCACAATGTACAGATGTAAGAGTAAATAAAGTTACTCCGTTTTTATTTGAAAAGGCAGATAACCCTTTTGATATGGTTAAAATGACCCAGGAACAAATAAAAGAAATTATTAGACCTTGTGGTTTATCTCCCATGAAATCTAAAGGTATTTATGGCTTATCTAAAATTTTGATAGAAAAATATAATGGTGAAGTTCCAAAATCTTTTGAAGGTTTAGAGGAATTACCTGCAGTTGGTCATAAAACTGCAAGTGTAGTTATGAGTCAGGCTTTTGGTGTGCCCGCTTTTCCTGTAGATACTCATATTCATCGATTAATGTACAGATGGAATTTATCTAATGGTAAAAACGTAAACCAAACAGAGAAAGATGCGAAACGCCTTTTTCCTAAAGAATTATGGAATGATTTGCACTTACAAATTATTTGGTATGGCAGAGATTACTCTCCTGCTCGTGGTTGGAATTTAAACAATGATATTATCACCAAAACCATAGGTAGAAAAACAGTTTTAAACGAATATTATAAAACAAAAAAAACACCTTAACAGGTGTTTTTTACTTTATAAAAAGACAATAATTAATTAGGTATTGCTTTACCAATTAAAGTTTCTCCTTTAATAATTTCAAAGGTTTCATTTACTTCTGCAGAATCATGCAATACTCTAACTAAAGTTTGAGCTACATCTTCTCTACTAATTTCTCCTTGTTTGTTTAGTTTTCTTTCCAATTCAATTTTTCCTGAACCTTTATCGTCTGTTAATGATCCTGGTCTTACAATTGAATAAGATAAATTACTACTTTTTAAATATTCATCTGCATTGTGTTTAGCTTTTAAATATTCTTGCAATTCTTCTGCTTCTTCAGGGTTGTCAGCTCCCATAGAACTCAACATTACAAACTTTTTAATATTTTCTTTTTCTGATTCTTTAATCAATTTTTTAGCTCCATTTTCATCTACTTCCTTAACTTTTTTACCACCAGAACCAGCTGCAAAAATTACTTTATCAATATTTTTTACTGTATGAGAGACATCCTTCTCTAAATCTCCAAGTACAGTTTTAATATTTCTGTTCTTAAATTGTGTTTCTTGCTCTTCTTTTCTAACCATTGCTACTGGTTTAAAATATTGTGAAGATTCTAAAAGTGTTACTATTTTTTTTCCTGTGGTACCATTGGCACCTGCTACTAATACATTTTCCATATTGTAAAATTATAAAGTATTAGTTGTTGTTATTGACTCATTTCATTTATAGTTTGATTGAAATGATAAAATTATAAGACGTAAAAAAAGCCCCAACAATGTTGAAGCTTTTTCCACTCTTAATTCAAATTCAATTCAATGAAGTCTTTTGATTTGGTTTTTACAATTGTTAGCGATTTGGAAAAATTAATCAAAAATTGAACTGTTTCTTTTTTAGGTTGCATCTGTAAATCAGATGGCTTACTAGAGTAAAGTTGCATCATATATTTTATTTAGTCTCTTGGTTATAAAACTATTAACGATGCTTTTTTACATATATTGTTAATTCACTAAAATAATTTTATGTTTTTCAATTAACTTACGCATATTAATTAATGCATAACGCATTCTACCCAGTGCTGTATTAATACTAACACCTGTATTTTCACTTATTTCTTTAAAGCTCATGTCTTTATACATGCGCATTACAAGTACTTCTTTCTGTTCTTCTGGTAACTCACTTACAAGTTCTCTTACATCAGAAAAAATTTGTTCTTGTATCAATTGTTTTTCGGCATTTAAATTTCCATCACCTAAAACAGAAAAAATATCAAACTCATCTGTATTCTTAAAAGATGGCATTCTGTTAGATTTTCTAAAATGATCAATCACTAAATTATGAGCAATTCGCATCACCCAAGGCAAAAATTTACCTTCTTCATTATAATTGCCCTTTTTTAAAGTTCTAATTACTTTAATAAACGTGTCTTGAAAAACATCTTCTGTAATATCTCTATCTTGTACTTTACTATAGATAAAGCTAAATAACCTTTGTTGATGTCTGTTGATAAGAATTCCTAAAGAAGCTTCATTACCTTTTATATAATCGCTTACTAAAGTACTGTCGGAAATTTTGTTTTTTCGCACCATAACTACTTTTTTAGATGAACAAGTGGTTCATCAAAACATTATTTTGTTAATAATTTTAAAAGTAGTTTTTAACTATATGCGTCTAATTTTGTGAATATTAAGTTCGTAAATATAAAATTTATTTTCTATTTACCAAACAAATTAGCAAACACAATGCCAATCTTTTTTAGTTTCTTTAAAATAAGTGGTATTTTTATAGTTTATTATTATACTGAATGAAGACTGATATTTCTACTGTAAATCCGAAGGAAAATATAATTATTAAAGGTGCAAAACTGCACAACTTAAAAAATATTGATGTTGTTATACCAAGAAACAAACTTGTTGTAATTACAGGTTTATCTGGTTCAGGTAAATCATCTTTAGCTTTCGACACTTTATATGCAGAAGGTCAAAGAAGATATGTAGAGAGTTTAAGTTCTTACGCTCGTCAATTTTTAGGAAAACTAGACAAACCTAAAGTAGATTACATAAAAGGTATTGCACCAGCAATTGCAATTGAGCAAAAGGTGAATTCTACCAACCCAAGATCTACAGTAGGTACATCAACCGAAATTTACGATTACATAAAATTATTATATGCAAGAATAGGAAAGACCTACTCTCCTATTTCTGGCAATGAAGTAAAAAAGGATACAGTAACAGATGTTGTAAAATTTATTCAAAAAATTGAAGTTGGTACAAAACTTTTATTGCTGGCTCCAATTGAAATAAATGAAAATAGAGATCTTAAAACTGTATTGCAAGTTTTAGAACAGCAAGGTTATGCGCGTTTAAAATGGAATGACACAGTACATCGAATTTCTGAGTTTCCTCAAGAAAAGTATAATAATGAATCATTATTTTTGGTAGTGGATAGAATTGTTACGAAAGATGATGAAGATTTTTATAACAGATTAGCAGATGCCATACAAACTGCATTTTTTGAAGGAAGTGGAATTTGTTTCATCGAAAACTTAAAGAATAAAAAAATTACTGAATTTAGTAATAAATTTGAATTAGATGGTATTTCTTTTCTAGAACCAAATACGCATTTATTCAGTTTTAACAATCCTTATGGTGCTTGCCCAACTTGCGAAGGTTATGGAAATGTAATTGGTATAGATGAAGATTTAGTAATACCAAACACTGGTTTATCTATTTTTGATGATGCTATTTTTCCTTTTAGAACTCCTTCTTATGTTCATTATAAAGAAGATTTAATTTCTGTTGCCTATAAATTTGATATTCCTGTTCATAAACCGTGGTTTCAATTAACAGAAAAACAAAAAGAATTGGTTTGGAATGGTAATAGATCTTTTAACGGAATTCATCATTTCTTTTCAGTATTAGAAGAAAAAAGCTACAAGATTCAAAACAGAGTAATGCTCTCACGTTATCGAGGTAAAACGAAATGTACAACTTGTAATGGCAAACGTTTAAGAAAAGAGGCAGATTACGTTAAGATAAATGAAAACACCATTTCTGATTTGGTTTCATTGCCTTTAGATGAATTAGCAGTGTTTTTCAAGAATCTTAAACTCGATAAATATCAAGAAAAAATTGGTAAGCGTTTATTAACTGAAATAAATAATAGGCTAAAATTTTTAACGGATGTTGGGTTATCATACCTAACCATAAACAGAACATCTAACACACTTTCTGGTGGTGAAAGTCAGCGAATAAATTTGGCTACATCTTTAGGAAGTTCACTTGTAGGTTCTATGTATATTCTAGATGAACCTAGTATTGGTTTGCACCCTAAAGACACAGAACGTTTAATTGGCGTTTTAAAAAACTTAAGAGATTTAGGAAATACTGTAGTGGTTGTAGAACATGATGAAGATATTATGAAAGAAGCAGATTACATTATAGACATTGGCCCTGAAGCAGGTACTTTTGGAGGAAATGTAGTAGCTGAAGGTTCTTTTAGCGAAATTTTACAATCTAAATCTTTAACTGCTCAATATTTAAATGAAGACTTAAAAATTGAAGTCCCTACAAAACGTAGAACATCAAAACACAAAATTCAAATTAAAGGAGCAAGAGAACACAATCTAAAAAATGTTGATGTAACTTTTCCTTTAAATAGCTTGGCTGTAATAACTGGAGTTTCTGGTTCTGGAAAAAGTACATTGGTTAAAAAGATTTTATATCCTGCAATGCAGAAAAAGCTAGTTGGTTATGGAGATAAAATTGGGCAGCACACAGAAATTACTGGCGATTTTGACACTTTAAAAAATATTGAGTTTATAGACCAAAACCCCATTGGGCGTTCATCAAGATCTAATCCTGTTACCTATATTAAGGCTTATGATGATATTAGAGCGCTTTTTGCCAATCAGAAATTATCTAAAATTAGAAATTTTAAGCCCAAACATTTTTCTTTTAATGTAGAAGGTGGTCGTTGTGAAACCTGCAAAGGTGAAGGTGAAGTTACTATTGAAATGCAATTTATGGCAGATGTTCATTTAGAATGTGATGTTTGTAATGGTAAACGCTTTAAAAAGGATGTTTTAGAAGTAATTTTTGATAATAAATCTATAGATGACATCTTAAATTTAACCATAGATGATGCTGTAGCCTTCTTTACAGAAAACTTAGTACCCAAAATTGCTAAAAAACTAAAACCCTTGCAAGACGTAGGTTTAGGCTATGTAACTTTAGGGCAATCTAGCTCTACACTTTCTGGAGGAGAAGCACAAAGAATAAAATTGGCATCATTTTTAGTAAAAGGTACTACAAAAGACAAAGCATTGTTTATCTTTGATGAACCCACAACAGGTTTACATTTTCACGACATTAAAAAATTATTAAAATCTTTTAATGCACTTATAGAAAAAGGTCATTCAATTCTTGTTATTGAGCACAACATGGAATTAATTAAGTGTGCAGACTATATTATTGATCTTGGTTTAGAAGGTGGCAAAAATGGTGGCGAACTTATTTTTGAAGGAACTCCTGAAAAATTAGCCACAAATAAAAAATCTTATACAGCTAAATATCTAGCTGAAAAATTAGATTTTTAATTGAACAGATAACTTGTTTTTTTTACATACTATGCCCCTGAATAAATTAAGAATATCTAATCTTAAAAATTGAGGTTATTTATAATAGATGTGATTATGAGAAGCAAAATTAATATCTTAATAGTAGAGGACAACGTTATTATTGCAGACGATTTGCAATTTACTATTGAGAGTTTAGGTCATGAAATTGTTGGTAATGTTATTTCATACAATGATGCTTTAATTGTTCTAAAAAATATAAAAGTCGATTTAGTATTTATTGATATTAAAATATCCTCTAAAGAAACTGGAATAGATTTAGCTCATTTTATAAATGAAAATTATCAAATACCTTTCATCTTTTTAACCTCTAATGCAGATACAGATACCATAGAGCTTGCTTCAAAAACTACACCTGCAGGTTATTTAGTAAAACCTTTTCATCAAAATAATTTAAAAGCAGCTATAGAAATTGCCATTAGCAATCATGACTCTAAATTGGCTGAAAATGCACAAGACATCATTTTTGTAAAGAAGAATAATTTTCAACATAAAATTGTGCTTAATAATGTAATGTATATAAAATCGGATAATATTTATTTAGAATTGCATTGTGAAGATGGTAGTATGCACTTACAAAGAGCAACTTTAAAAAGCTTTTTACCACAATTACCAGATTACTTTAAGAGGTGCCATAAATCCTATATTGTAAATACTAATTATATTAGTGCATTCAATAAAAAAACGATTATGCTAAATGAAGTAACTATACCTATTTCTAATCAATATATCGAAATTTTAGATGATATTACCTCATGACGAATCTCTCAAAATCCTTGTTATTTTTTCTATTAGTATTTAATGCAACTATTGGATTTTGCCAAGTAGACCCTAATTTAAGTCAAGAAGAATACTACCAGCAATTTTTGTCAGAAAAAGATATAGATAAAAAATTAATACTATTTAATAAGATAGAAGACTACACCCAGTTTAAAACCTTAGAAGAATGGGATAATTATTTTGACAAAGAAGTAAAGAAATTTAGAAGTCTAAATACGAACGTTTTTTTACTAGAACTCTACAGAATTGCAATTTATAGTAACTTAAAGAAATTTGAAATTGCGAATAATTTGGCCTATGATTTATATTTTAAATCAAAAAATGAGATCGATAAATTTTATCTGTGTAAGTTGTTAAGAAGAATGAATGGAAATTTTCTAGCAGAAAATAAGATATTCGAAATGTTCTATGTAAATAGTGAAATGCTAGAAACCTGCCCTGACAAGGCAAACTTATCTAATATATACTCATTTTTAGGGCAACCAGGATTGGCTATAAGACTTTTAAAAAAGCATAGAGATTATCATGAAGATAGCATCAGCTTTAAAAATGCGCAATCTTTAAACGACTTTGGTGTTTTTTACAAAAGAAATAACGAATACGACTCTGCATTTCATTATTTCTGGAAATCACTCGATTTATTAAAAACGATGAAGAAAGCAGACTCGTTTAAACATAATAGAGATATAGAAGTTTTAACGGGAGTTGTTAAGGGTAACATTGGCGAGTACTATTTATACAAGAAGGATTACAGTGCAGCAAAAATGTATTTCTTTCAAGAAGCAAAATCTGCCAGAAAACATATAAAAGAAGGAAATTGGGGTTTTCAAAATGATTTTTATAGAAATATGGCTTTCTGTTATTTAAATACAAATCAAACTGATTTGGGTAAAAAATATATAGATAGCTTAGATTTTAATGCTAACATTGGAGACAGATATCAGCTTTTGGCTACCTATTATACCAAAAAGAAAAATTTAGATTCAGCTACCTTTTATTCAGAAAAATACTCAGATTTTTCTAATGCAATCAATTTTAAACTTAATCAAGAAAAGAATAATAGCTTATTAAATCTTTTAGAATACCCAATAAAACTTGTTCAAAAAGAAGAAGAAAATTTTAATATTCAAAGGACTAATGAGCGTAAACAAAAACGCAATCAAATTATTATTTTGTTCTTAGTTATTGCCATTTTAATGATACTTCTACTCTATTATTTCTTTGTAAAAGAGAAGAAACAATATAATCTTATTGCTATCAAAAATGAAGAAATTAAAAAAGCTTTAACAGAAAAAGGAGTGCTTTACAGTGAATTAAATCATAGGGTTAAGAACAATCTACAATTAATCATTAGTATTTTAAAAATGCAAATGAATAAATTGCCTGAAGAAGATCTTAAAACTACATTTCAATATAGTATCAATAGAATATCTACAATAGCAAGTTTACACCAAGATTTATTGAAGAATGAAACTATTTCTAAAATTTCACTCACTAATTTTATAGGTACTATTGTAAAAGATTTAAAAAGAGTCTATGGTGCTTTAGAGCAAGTAAAATTTACCATTGATATTCAAGAGAATTTATACATTCATTTAGAACAAAATCAAGCTTTAGGCTTAATTGTAAACGAATTAATTACAAATTCTTACAAACATGCTTTTAATTCTTCTACAAATAATGAAATAAGAATAAAAATTCATGAAAATGATAACCAAGTATACTTCGAATTTAAAGACAATGGTGTGGGTTTTGATGTTAATGAAGTAGACAAGTCTAAATCTATTGGCTTGGTTCTTATACAGAGATTGGCAAATCAATTAGGAGCAGATGCAACAATAAATTCTGAAAACGGAACAACAGTTTCTTTTAACTTTTGTAACAGGTTTAACAAATAACCGTTAAACAAAAACGGCATTTTTGTTTACTTTACAACAAATATTCATGAAGTCACAACAAATCTCTCTAGACAACCTACTTATAGCGTACATTTACAAGGAGTTAAGTGCAATGCTAGAAAAAAATATGCCTTCCCCCAACTTTTTATTTCCAACAACTAGCATTGCATTTTCTTTAACGAATTCTAACTTACTACTTACGAATTCTAATTAGCAAAATTTTTAAGTAAACATCCCTCCTATTTTTACGGTGTATTAACATTTAAAAAATAGAAAGATGAACACTCCAATTAAAAAAGCAAGTATTTTATTATCGCTAATTGTTATGGCCACCTTGAGCCTAAAATGTGATAACAAGGCTGAACCAGAAATTATTGCATCAACAGAAATTATTCAAGAAGAAACCGATTTTAGCATAGATGAAGATGTTGTATTAAGAGAACCTGTAGTTTTTATTACTGGTGATGATTCAAGCTCTGATACGTATTATGCTAATGCCAGAAATTACTTCGAACAACAAAAAGTAGAAATTGTAAATGGTACCTATTCTATAGAAGAGATTATAAATTGGCTGAACACAAATGCAGATGATTTATCTTATGGTGAAATTCATATTGTAAATAAAAGCAATCCGTTTAAAGGTTTATCACTAGAAACGGTTGTAAATGGGGAACCTGTTACTGAAGAGAGTTTAAAAATGAAACTTAAAGAGGGTAAACTACCAATACTTGAAAACGCAATTACATCTAGATCTAAAATAATATTTCATGCAAATGGTTTAGGTACTAATAAAAATTTGATGGATGCTCTTAAAAATACATTTAGCGCTCAAGATTCACCTAAAGTTATTGCCTCTACTTATTACTCAATTTTTAACGGTGAGTTTTCAAATCATTTTTTAGCAAAGCCTTATTATGTATTTTATCCAACTGCAAATTCACCTGGAAAAGTAGATTTATCTAAAGAATTGGCAAAAAAATATCCGAATGAAAAAGATATAGATTGGTATGAAGCAATTTATAATGAAACAGAAAGATATATTGGAGAGGCTTATTACACGCAACAAACAGTGCCTGTAAAGTTTGAGTTAGATTATCATAACTCAGATGATGAAGTACCTACTTTCGAAATTCAAGAAGAAATTATGGACTTTATTGAGCAAAGAGCAGAACTATATGAAGCTTTTAAAGAATTAAACATTCCACTAGAAAAGTTTAGATGGTCTTATAAAGTAAAAAATAGTGTATTAACCATCAAAGGAAAATCTACAGTAATTACAGTTTTAAAACCTTTAATTAAACCTTATGGAGAGCTACAACATATAGAACCAGATACAAATAATAAAAGATTATACGCAATGAAATAAAATGGAATAGAAATTGTAGTTTTATAAACGTCATTAACAAAGCTTTTGATTAATGGCGTTTTACTATTAAAATATGACAAAGAGATTTTACCTAATTCTACTAATCTGCTGCTTTTATTTAAACAAAAGCAATGCTCAACAATTCAATTTTACCAATTACACAATAAATAACGGCTTGCCAAGTAACACAATAAATGCAAGTTCAATAGATGATATTGGGTATGTTTGGTTTGCTACAGATAAAGGTGTTGTTAAATTTGATGGGTTATTTTTTAGCGAGATAAGTAATTTAGAAACGACAGCATTATTTACTTCAAAATGGTTGAAGTTATTAGGTCATAAAAATGGATTAACTATAATTAGAAACAACAAACAGACTTTTATAAAATCTCGAGAAATATTAAACTTTTATGAAAAAGATAAAATTATTTATGTTTCTACTACAGAAGGTGTTTTTCAATTTAAAGATAATAACCTTGCACCAATTGAAATTAATTCTGTTTTAGATTTTTCTATTATTAGAGATATATTTTTTAATGCCGGTAATTTTTACATCTCTTCAAACAGTGGATTGTGGAAAATTGATAACCTCAAAAACCCAAATAGTATCAAACAAATTTTAAAAGATGATATTACCACAATTGTAAAATCTAAGAATAAATTTGTAGCTGCAACTTCTAAAAACGAAATTATTGTTTTAGAAAATGATAAAATTGAAAAGAGTTTTACCTCATTAAAAAACATTTCGGACTTAGCTATAATTAATCAAAATTTATGGATTTCTTCGTTTACAGATGGTATTGATATTCGTGATTTAGAAACATTTTCGTTTGTAAAAACCATTAGCAAATACAATAACCTAAATACTAATCAGATCAATTCAGTTATAAAATCTGAGAACCTAACATTAATCAACACTTTAAATAAAGGAACCTACATAACTGGATATCAATTATATAAAAAAATTAAAGAAATAATTTTATATTTTGAAGATTTTTATGTCAATGGCAATTCAACCAACAATTTATTACAATCGAAAAAATCTATAGTACTAAATCCTGACCAAAATAACATCTCATTTATATACAAAACTATAGATCTGGAAAATCCCAATAAAGTAAAATACCAATATACTTTAAACGGAACTCCTTCTAATTGGACTAGCAATAATGAACTACAGTTGCCTAATTTAAATTTTGGTAAATACAAGCTAAAAGTACAATCTAAGATAGATGAGTTAAAGAGCCCAATTCAGGTTTTAAATTTTGAAATTGCTACACCCTTTTATAAAAAGGATGAATTTTACCTAATAGTTGCAGTACTTCTATTAACGGCTGGTTACCTAACACTTGATTTATACTTAAAAAACCTAAATAGAAGACATAATAAGGAAGTAAATGAATTAAAGCTAAAAAACCATCTATTAACGCTAGAACAACAGGCACTTCAGCTACAAATGAATCCTCATTTTATATTTAATGTATTGAATGGTATTAAATCTCTTGGTAATAAGGGCAATGTAAATGAATTAAACAGAACTATAAATCAATTTGCAATCTTGCTTAGAAGCGTCTTAAACAACTCCAGAAAAGAAGAAATTACACTTAAAGAGGAATTAACCACAATTGTGAATTACATTGAATTAGAGCAAAGAATGAGTTCAAAAACCTTTAATTATACTATAGATCTGCAATTAAGCAATATAGATAGTGATGAAATACTCTTCCCATCTATGTTATTACAACCATTTATAGAAAATGCCATAGCACATGGTTTTACTAATGATAAAGAAGGCTTACTTACAATAGCAATTAGATTAATTAATAATTTTCTGGAAATTACTATAGAAGATAATGGAATAGGTATAGACAAATCCTTAAAAAATAAGTCTACCACAAATAATAATTCTTTAGCTTTAAAGGTTACTAAAGAAAGAATTCAGTATCTTTCGACATTAAATAAATTTAATATTACAACTATTAAAACTAAAGAAAACACAACAGGAACAAGAGTTTTCTTTCAGTTACCATTAAAAACAGAGTACTAATGAATAAGTTTACATCATTTGTGGTAGACGATAATAAGGATGCTTTAGACCTTATATGTAGTGATATTAAAACTTATCATAAAGATATAGAGATTATTGGTAAAGCTTCTAGTGTTGTGTCTGCAGCCAAACAGCTTCAAACGCTTAAACCAGATATACTATTCCTTGATATTATGCTTGGAGATGGCACTGGCTTTGATATATTAGAGTTAGTACCTTCAATAGGTTCAAAGGTTATCTTTATTACTGCAAGTGAAGACTATGCTTTAAAAGCTTTTAAATTTGCTGCTATAGACTATCTATTGAAGCCCTACTCTATTGAAGAATTAGAAACAGCCATAAACAAGGCTAAAAAACAAATTTCTCCTCAAAAACCTCAGTTAAATGTATTAAAAGAGATAATTAACAACCCTCACCACAAACCGAGTAAAATTTCTTTAAACACGGTTGATAAGATACAATTAGTAGATATTAATGACATTATAAGATGTCAATCAGATAACAATTACACTACGTTTTATTTAGAAAATGGTTCTAGAATAGTTGTTTCTAAGACATTAAAATATTACGCTAATCTACTATCATCACTAGGTTTCTTAAGAGTCCATCAAAGTCATTTAGTAAATAAAGCATTTATTAAAGAGTATATTAAGGCAGATGGAGGCTATTTAATACTAACTGATAGCAAAACGATTCCTATTTCTTCTCGTAAAAAGGCGGAAATACTGGAAGTTTTAAAAAAAATATAAAATAATTTAAAAATAATCATTGTTTGTGGTAAATAATTACTACATTTGTAGTGCCCCCAGATATGAAAGATGAAAATAGACAAAGAGCGGACAGAGTAATAAAGGTTTTTAAAGACTCTAAACTAAACCAAAGACAGTTTTCGGAACTCATTGGAGTTTCTCAACAATTGGTAAGTGCAGTAGTTAATTACACAAAGAAACCAAACGAAACAATATTACTCGCAATCATTGACAACATAAAAGATGTTGATCCAATGTGGCTGCTTACTGGATTAAAGAAAGAAGAAGCTAAAAGCTATACCCCTAATAATACAGAAGTTCAATCCCCTATTGAATTTCATATTAAAGAAATAGTAAAAAAGCAAGTTGAAGAATTATCTACAGATATTCTTCAAAGATTATCAGATATTGAAGAGTCTGTTAAACAAGCTAACCCCTAGTTCTGCTTGAAGAATAGAATTAACTCTTTAAGGTGATGTTCCCTAAACATCATATTATTGAAAAGGACCTTCAATATTTGATAAGCTTTTTTATTAAATACCCTTAATTGACCCCTTACCCCTAGTACCCCTAAGAATACCCCTAAGAATACCCCTAAGAATACCCCTAAAAGTAAAAAAGCCTTCTCAAAAGAGAAGGCTTTTTTTATTCTGGGTGGAAGATGGGGCTCGAACCCACGACTTTCGGTACCACAAACCGACGCTCTAACCAACTGAGCTACAACCACCATTTGCTTGCGAGTGCAAATATACTTCTTTTTACTTTTTTTAAAAGAAAAAATTAAAAAATTTTATCTAAATTTTCTACTGCCACATAACGTTCTGTAGTAAAGCCCTCTGCATGTTCTACACCAATTAACCTTCCTAAATCTCTTGCTCTATAGGTAACACTATCAATAAAATTTTTGCTGGTTATAGGTGTTTCTGGCTCATCACTTTCAGGATCAAAGAATTGCGAAGAATATGCCAAAACCGATTTTACTTTTAAATCAATAAAACCACTTACATCTACCACGAAATCTGGCTCAATATTTTTCCATTGTATATAATGATAAACATTTTCTGGCCTCCATTCTTGTTGAACTTCGTTATTATGATGTGTTGCTATTTTTGCTAATCCACTTAAAAAGCAAGCATCAGAAACTAATTTACTACCTTTTCCATGATCAATATGTCTATCATCAATTGCGTTACAAAGAACAATTTTTGGTTGATATTTGCGAATCAACTGTATTATTGCTAATTGATGATCTTTATCGTTTGTAAAAAAACCATCAGCAAATGCTAGGTTCTCACGCACTTCTACTCCAAGAATTTCTGCTGACTTTTGAGCTTCTTTATCTCTTAATTCAGCTGAACCTCTTGTACCTAGTTCACCTCTTGTTAAATCTACAATTCCTACTTTTTTACCTAAAGAGATTTCTTTAGCTAAAGTAGCTCCACAACCTAACTCAACATCATCTGGATGAGCACCAAATGCTAAAATATCTAACTTCATGATTTTGCCTTTTCTATGGCTTGTTCTATATCCGCAATTAAATCTTCTGCCTCTTCAATACCCACTGAAAAACGTATTAAACCATCTTTTATTCCTCTTTCTAAGCGTTCTTCTTCACTTAAAAGTGCATGAGTAGTTTGAGTAGGACTTACAGTTGTACTCTCTAAACCAGCTAAACTCATAGAAGGTTTTATTAAGGCCAAGTTGTTTTGAAACTTCATAGCATCTATACCTTCTTTTAACTCAAAAGACAACATAGCTCCAAAACCTTTCATTTGTTTTTTCGCCAAATCATACTGAGGATGACTTTTTAAACCAGGATAATATACAGAATCAATATTTGGACTATTTTCTAAATACTCAGCCATTTGCTGCGCATTTCTAGTTTGTTCCTTAACTCTAAGATTTAGAGTTTTTAAACTTCGTTCTAACAACCAAACTGTTTGATCGCTTAAATTACCGCCAAAATTAATTGCTGTTTTCCAAATTTGTTCTATGTGTTCTTCACTTGCAGCAATAGCACCTGCAGAAATATCTGAATGACCTCCCATATATTTAGTTGCAGAGTGAATTACAATATCAATACCAAAATCATAAGGATTTTGATTTATAGGTGAAGCAAAAGTATTATCGATCATCGTTAAAATATTATTTTCTTTAGCGATGTTGCTAATAGCTTGCATATCTGTAATCCCCAATAATGGATTTGATGGAGTTTCTATGTATAGTACTTTTGTATTTTCTTTAATTAAGGCTTTAAAATCTTCTGACTTATCAGATTCAGTAAAAGAATATTCTATTCCATATTTATCAAACTCAGAAACGATAAAGTTATAAGTACCTCCATAAATAACTTGCTGCACTATTACATGATCTCCCTTTTTTAAGAAGGCTAGCATTGCTGATGAAATTGCAGCCATTCCAGAGCTAAAAATTAATCCAGCTTCTGTATTTTCTAATGCTGCTATTTTTTTAAAAAGCATTTCTTGATTTGGAGTATTATAATAACGTGGATATCGTTTAACATCTACTCCATCAAAAGCATAAGATGTAGACATATACATAGGTGATACTGCACCTTTGAACTGTTCATCTTTCACTTCTCCAACATGAACGCAGGTTGTATTTATACCTAATTTATTTGAGTTTTTCATAAAATGATTTATAGTTGCTAAATTAACAAATCTTAAAAACATGTTGTCTTAAAATTTCAATATCTTCGTAATATGATATCAGTTTTAATTGTTGGAGATGGAAATGTTGCAAATCATTTAAATGAAGCATTTGGTAAAGTTGATGAAATACAACTTACTAAAATCAACTCTAGAAAGTTAGAAAATATACCTTCTGCAGATATTACAATTTTAGCAGTCTCTGATGATGCTATTGCTGAAGTTTCAAAGAAAATTAACAACGATTTCTTGGTGCACACCTCTGGTGCTTGCAGTATTGGCGAGCTTCAAAATAAAAATAGTAAAGGTGTTTTTTATATGTTGCAAACATTTACAAAAAACAAACCTGTCAATTTTTCTAAAGTTCCTTTTTGCCTAGAAGCAGACAATACCAAAAATTATAAATTACTAGAAAAACTAGCTAGCCTTATTGGAAAAAACATTTATAAAATTGATTCTAATCAACGTGAAAAATTACATATAGCAGCTGTTTTTGTAAATAATTTTACCAATTATATGTACTCTATTGGAAATGATATTTGTGAGAAACATCAAATTCCTTTCGAGATTTTATATCCCTTAATAGAAGAAACATCAGAAAAAATAAAAAGTTTAGCTCCCAAAGATGCACAAACAGGTCCTGCTATTCGTAAAGACCATCAAACAATAAAAAATCATTTAAATTTGCTTGATAATAATCAAAAAGAAATTTATCAACTCTTAACAAAATCAATCCAAAATGGAGCTTAGTTATAAACAATTATTGCCTAAAATTTCAACTTTTATTTTTGATGTAGATGGTGTATTAACCAATGGAATGTTAACCATAATGCCAAGTGGAGAATTGGTTAGACATATGAATGTTAAAGATGGTTATGCCATGAAAATAGCGTTAAACAAAGGGTTTAAGGTTTGTATAATTTCTGGAGGAACTAATGAAGCTGTAAGAAGTAGATTAGCAGCTTTGGGTATTGAAGACATTTATTTAGGTGCTCACGATAAGATTAAACAATACAATGAAATTGTAGAAAAGTATAATTTATCTGCAGAAAATGTGTTGTATATGGGTGATGATATTCCTGATCTACCTGTTATGCAAAAAGTAGGTTTGGCCAGTTGCCCAAATGATGCAGTACCAGAGATTCAAAATGCTTCTAAATATATTTCTAATATAAAAGGTGGAGAGGGTTGTGTTAGAGATATTATAGAACAAGTACTAAAAGTACAAGGAAAATGGAATGATTATTTTGATGCAGAAGCTTAACAATAAAAACTATAAAAAAATGAGAAAACTATTAACAGTAGCTACCCTATTATTTGCGTTTACGATAAATGCACAAACCATTTTTGGAAAATGGAACAGTACCAATGAAGAAACTGGTGAAGTAGATTCAGTTATTGAAATCTATAAAAAAGACAATAAAGCATATGCAAAAGTTGTAAAAATTATGGATCCTGCAAGACAGAATTCTGTTTGTACTGCATGCGAAGGAGAAAATAAAAACAAAAAAATATTAGGCTTAGATATTTTAACGGGATTAGAAAAAGATGAAGATGAATGGTCTGGAGGAGAAATCTTAGATCCTAGAAATGGTAAAGTATATAAGTGTTATATAAAATTAGTGAAAGACAATAAGTTAAAAATTAGAGGGTTTATTGGTGTATCGCTTTTTGGAAAAACAAAATATTGGGAAAGAGCTGAGTAATTAGTTCTTTTCTTCTAACATTGGTACAAAAGCAAAATCACCCAATTCTAATTTTTCGAATTCTTTATTAGATTTTCTAGTAAATAAAGTCATTATTTGGGTTTTATCACCAACAGGTATTAATAGCTTACCTCCTACTTTTAGCTGTGCCAATAATGGTTTAGGCACAAAAGGTGCACCAGCAGTTACTATAATTTTATCAAATGGTGCTTGTTCTTGCAAACCTTTATACCCATCACCAAAAATAAATCTTTTCGGTTTGTAATTTATTTTGGGTAAAAAAGAAGATGTTCTTTTAAAGAGTTCATGCTGTCTTTCAATAGTATAAACTTCTGCTTTAAACTCCAATAAAACAGCTGTTTGATATCCAGAACCTGTACCTATTTCTAAAATTTTATCTGTAGGTTTTATTTCTAAAGTTTGTGATTGAAACGCTACAGTATAAGGTTGAGAAATAGTTTGTTCTGCTGCTATAGGAAATGCTTTGTCTTGATAAGCATGAGCCTCAAAACTAGAATCTATAAACAAATGTCTTGGAATTTTACTAATGGCTTTTAATACATTTTTATCATGTATTCCTTTAGCTTCTAAAACTTTTACAAGTTGATTTCTAAGTCCTTGATGTTTTGCTGTATCTTTCAATGAATGGTTGCTTTCTAAAGCCTAAAAATAGTAATATTTCTAAATAAACTCTTATAAAATTGTATCTTTGTTTTCGGCTAATTTAAGATTTAAAAATCAGCATATTAGCTAAAAATAAAGTGCTAAAATTATTCTTTAGTATCACATTCATTAATAAAATTTTAAATTTATCTATATGCTTAAAGTTGGAGTTTTAGGTGCTGGCCATTTAGGAAAAATTCATCTTCGTTTGTTAAAAGAATCTTCAAAGTATGATTTGATTGGTTTCTATGATCCATCAGAAGAAAATGCAAAAAATGTTGCTGAACAATTTGGCTACACTTCATATAATTCTATAGATGATTTAATTGATGCTGTAGATGTTGTTGATATTGTAACACCTACCCTTTCTCATTTTGATTGTGCTGAAAAGGCCATTAAAAAAGGAAGACATATTTTTATTGAAAAGCCTATTGCTAAAACCGTATTAGAAGCAGAAGCTATTAAAACTTTAGCTAGCCAATATCATGTAAAAGGTCAAGTAGGTCATGTAGAGCGTTTTAATCCTGCTTTTAAAGCAGTAAAAGATAAAATCAATAATCCTATGTTTATAGAAACACATAGGTTGGCCGAATTTAATCCTAGAGGAACTGATGTACCTGTAGTTTTAGATTTAATGATACATGATATTGATATCATTTTATCTTCAGTAAATTCTAAAGTAAAAAATGTACATGCTAGTGGTATTTCTGTAATCTCAGAAACTCCTGATATTGCAAATGCTAGAATTGAGTTTGAAAACGGCTGTGTTGCTAATCTTACTGCAAGTAGAATTTCTATGAAAAATATGCGTAAAACGCGTTTCTTTCAAAAGGATGCTTATATCTCTGTAAACTTTTTAAGTAAGGAATCAGAAATTGTTAGAATTCAAGATGCTCCAGAAGATTTAGATGAATTTGCAATGGTGCTTAAAAATGATGAAGGTGTAGAAAAACAAATTTATTTTGAAAACCCAGAGGTAGCTAGCAGCAATGCAATTTTAGACGAATTAGAAACTTTTGCTGATGCCATTTTAAATGATACTACTCCAATAGTTTCTTTGCATAATGGTACAGAAGCTTTACGAATTGCACAATGGGTAATAGATTGTTTTAAAACAGAAGAAGACTTAAAAAATTAAATAAATAAATATATAATATGAAAAATATAGCTGTAATTGGTGCTGGAACAATGGGTAATGGAATTGCGCATACTTTTGCACAATTCGATTATAATGTTCAATTGATTGATGTTTCTGAAAAAGCCTTAGAAAAAGGTTTGGCAACTATATCTAAAAATTTAGATAGAATGGTTGCAAAAGAAAAAATCTCTGAAGATGATAAAAATAAAACCTTAGGAAACATAACAACTTATACTTCTATTAAAGAAGGTGTAAAATATGCTAGTTTAGTAATAGAAGCAGCAACAGAAAATGTAGCTTTAAAATCTAAAATTTTTAGAGAGTTAGATGAAGTTTGTCCTGAAGACACCATTTTAGCTACAAATACTTCATCTATTTCAATTACTCAAATTGCTGCAGAAACAAACAGAGCAGATAAAGTAATAGGTATGCACTTTATGAATCCTGTCCCAATTATGAAATTGGTAGAGATTATTAGAGGTTATAATACTTCTGATGAAGTAACTGAATTCATAGTAGACTTAAGTGAAAAAATTAACAAAGTTCCTGTAGAAGTTAATGATTATCCTGGTTTTGTTGCAAATAGAATATTAATGCCAATGATAAACGAATCTATAGAAACATTATATAATGGTGTTGCAGGTGTTGCAGAAATAGATACAGTAATGAAATTAGGAATGGCACACCCAATGGGTCCTTTACAATTGGCTGATTTTATTGGTTTAGACGTTTGTTTATCTATTTTAAATGTAATGTATGATGGATTCAAAAACCCTAAATACGCTCCTTGCCCATTATTAGTAAATATGGTAATGGCTGGAAAATTGGGTGTAAAATCAGGAGAAGGTTTTTATGATTACTCAGAAAGTAGAAAAGCTGAAAAAGTAGCTAAAATGTTTAGCTAATTATGAGAAAATATTTTCTACTTTTTTTAATTCTAGTTCTATCGATAAAAACAGTAGCTCAGAATTATAATAGTAAACTAAAGCCTATGAAAGTAGGCTTTTTATATGCTTTTGGTTCTAATGAACAATTTTTTCATGATGATCCAGATTATACATACACAGCAAAAATTTTTAAAGGACAAGTATTCTATAATTTAGGAAATTGGAAGTCTTTAAATTTTGAGTTGATTGTGCAGCCTCAGGTACAATTTTTAGAGCATCAACTCATAAATGGTTTTTATGTAACTCCAGATCAAGAAAATTATATAATTAAAATTGACGAGTTTACTAAAAAGAAAAACATGAATTTATATGCTTTAGAATTCGGATTTTCTGCAAGTAAACAATTAATGAGTAAATTAGATGTACAAGCCTCTGTAAGTTTAGGTTTTTCTTATATTGACACTAGAACAGAACGTTTGGCAGAAGGCTTTACATTCTTAGAAAATTTTACTTTAGGTCTTAATTATGAAATTTTTAATGAACAATTTCTTTATGTTGGTTCTCATATTGGCCATGTTTCGAATTTAAATTTTCAAAAACCTAATGATGGCTACAATCTATTAGGTTTTCAAGTAGGATATTCATTTTCTATAAAATAAAAAAGAGGACTATTAAGTCCTCTTTTTTATTTTATCATTCAATTAGATCTATTTCCCCAACCAAGAATTTAACATCCAAATCGTTTTTTCTTGTTCAGAAATCAAATCGCTCATCATTGCGTTTGTTCCTTCATCATCAGACTTATCAGATAAATCTAAAATTTCTCTTTCAATTTTCAACAATTCAGACAAAGAAGTTACTACTAATTCTACAGCTTCTACATCTTGAGAAATATCTTTACCTACAGGTACACTGCTATTTGCAATATAATCTGTAAACGTATGTAAAGGTCTGCCTTGCAACGTTAAAATTCTTTCTGCAATTTCATCAATCTTTACTTGGCTATCCGTATATAATTCCTCAAATTTTACATGTAAATCGAAAAAGTTTTTACCTTTAATATTCCAGTGTAAACCTCTTAAATTTTGGTAGTAAATTTGAAAGTTTGCTAACAAACCATTTAATTTTTCTACTGATTCTTTAGAGTCTGATTTGTCTAATCCTAATATATTCTTATTCATAATTATTCTTTTGTTATTTACTCAAATTTATTAAAAATAAGTCACTTAAACTATAATCAATATTGATAGATTTAATATCTTTATCAGAAATTCTTATTAATGACTATTACTCAACTTAAATACGTTTTATCTGTAGCAGAATATCAAAATTTCACAGTAGCTGCAGAACACAGTTTTGTGACTCAGCCTACATTAAGTATGCAGATTCAAAAGCTTGAAGATGAACTAGATGTTCGAATATTTAATAGATCTAAAAAACCAATTGAACTTACAGAGGTAGGTAAAAAAATTGTTGAACAGGCTAAAGTTATTGTCGATGAAAGTAACAGAATTTTAGATATTGTTCATCAGCAGAAAGGATTTATTGGTGGCGAATTCAAACTAGGAATTATACCTACTATTATGCCAACCTTATTACCAATGTTCTTAAATAATTTTACCAAAAAATACCCTAAGGTTAAAATTATTATAGAAGAACTAACTACAGAAGAAATTATTAGAAAGTTAACAGATGGACATATAGATGCTGCCATTGCTGCTACTCCATTAGAGAATGAGGCTATAAAAGAAAAGCCATTATATTATGAACCTTTTGTAGGTTTAATTCCACAGAATCACAGGCTTTTTAATAACAAGAATATTGATGCGAATGAATTAGAAATGGAGGATATTCTTTTATTAGAAGATGGACACTGTTTTAAAGACAATATTATAAATCTTTGTAGAGCGCATAAAATCGATAATAAAAAAGGATTTCAATTACAAAGTGGAAGTTTTGATACGTTGATAAAATTATCTAAAGAAGGTTTAGGAATGACTTTATTACCTTATTTACATACATTAGATTTGAATGATTCAGACAAGAAATTTTTACGTGAATTTAATAGTCCACCACCTGCAAGAGAAGTAAGTTTAATCTATCATAAATCACAATTAAAAATGCAATTAATAGAAGCTTTGAAGAAAACTATTGATGGCGTTGTTAGAGGAGCAATTTCATTTTCTGATGTAAAAATAATAAGTCCTTTACAGAAGAAATAATTTTACAACAACCTGTATTACAGTATTTAAAAACCCACTATTTAAACTTTTAGTTTATATAATGGGTTTTTACTATTTGTAACAATTATATCCTATTAAGAATACATTGTTTCTCTTAATTCTTTAATTTTTGGATCAGATAAATAATCATCA
This sequence comes from Polaribacter sp. P097, assembly GCF_036864555.1. Taxonomy (NCBI): domain Bacteria; kingdom Pseudomonadati; phylum Bacteroidota; class Flavobacteriia; order Flavobacteriales; family Flavobacteriaceae; genus Polaribacter; species Polaribacter sp. P097. The sequence continues at coordinate 667,180 of NZ_JAZETJ010000002.1, forward strand.
AAAGTAGCATATCTATCAATAGCTCCTTTAGGAGTTAATTCTATAATTCTGTTAGCCACAGTTTGTGCAAACTCATGATCATGTGTAGAGAATAAAATGGTTCCTTTAAAATTTATTAAAGAATTGTTTAATGCTTGAATAGATTCTAAGTCTAAGTGATTTGTTGGCTCATCTAGCATTAAAATGTTGGCTCTTTTCATCATCATTTTAGAAAGCATACATCTAACTTTTTCTCCTCCAGAAAGTACATTACTTTTCTTTAAAGCTTCTTCACCAGAAAAAATCATTTTACCTAAAAAGCCTCTTAAATATACTTCTTCTCTTTCTTCTTCTGTTTGTGCGTATTGTCTTAACCAATCTACCAAATTTAAATCTCCATTCTGAAAATATTCTGAGTTGTCTAGTGGCAAATAAGATTGTGTAGTAGTTACACCCCAAGAATATTTACCTGAATCTGCAGGTTCATTACCTGAAATAATTTGATAAAATGCAGTAATTGCTCTTGAGTTTTTAGAAATAATAGCAACTTTATCTCCTTTATTTAAGTTGATGTGAATATTATCAAACAATTTCTCACCTTCAAAAGATTTACTTAAGCCTTCTACATTTAATATTTGGTCTCCTGCTTCTCTATCTCTATCAAAAATAATTGCTGGATAACGTCTACTAGAAGGTTTAATATCTTCTACGTTTAATTTATCAATCATTTTTTTACGAGAAGTAGCTTGTTTTGATTTTGCTACGTTTGCAGAAAATCTACGAATAAACTCTTCTAATTCTTTCTTTTTGTCTTCTGCTTTTTTGTTTTGTTGTGCTCTTTGTTTCGCAGCTAATTGGCTAGATTCGTACCAAAATGTATAGTTACCAGAATAATGATTAATCTTACCAAAATCAATATCAGAAATATGTGTACAAACTGCATCTAAAAAGTGTCTATCGTGCGAAACCACAATTACACAATTGTCAAAATTTGCAATAAAGTTTTCTAACCAAGCAATGGTTTCAAAATCCAAATCGTTGGTAGGCTCATCCATAATTAAAACATCTGGATTACCAAAAAGTGCTTGTGCAATTAAGACACGTACTTTTTGCTTACCATCTAAATCTTTCATTAAAGTATAGTGCAAATCTTCAGCTATACCAAGGTTAGATAGCATTGCAGCTGCATCAGAATCTGCATTCCAACCATTCATTTCTTCAAAAACTATTTGAAGTTCACCAATTTTTTCTGCATTTTCATCGGTATAATCTGCATACAGGGCATCAATCTCTTTTTTAATTTTAAAAAGATCCTTGTTACCCATAACCACAGTTTCTAAAACAGGGTACTCATCATAGGCATAGTGATCTTGAGTAAGTACAGACATTCTTTTACCTGCCTCTAAATGAACCTGACCAGAAGTAGGATCCATCTTACCAGAAATTATTTTTAAAAATGTAGATTTACCTGCACCATTGGCGCCTATAATTCCATAACAATTTCCTGTTTGAAATTTGGTATTTACTTCATCAAACAAAACACGTTTTCCAAACTGAACAGATAAATTAGAAACTGATAACATAACTCTATTTTAATTTTTTGCAAAAGTAGTAAATTGATTTGTTTTAAGGCAGATATACTAGGTGTTTTTAAGGTAAATCGTTAAAATTTTAATCTAAATTTTTAGAATATTTTTAACAACGTATTAACAAGAGCAACTCTAATGAATACTTATTTTTGTATGAGTTATACCCACAACATTATATGAATAATAAAATATTAATTTTATTACAAATACTTACAATAGGTTTTTTAACTAGCTGTGATACAGAAGTTAAAGAAAAAACCACTTATTTTGGAGGTAAGATTATTAATCCGAAATCGAATAAAGTAATCCTTTATTCAATGGAGCAGGTAATTGATACTTTTCTTTTAGACGAAAATCAAAAATTTATTGGCGAGTTAAAAGAGGCAAACGAAGGTTTGTATTATTTTGTTCATGGTAATGAAAACCAATACATTTATATTGAACCTACAGATAGTTTAATGTTGCGTTTAAACACTTGGGACTTTGATGAGACTTTAGTATTTGCGGGTAAAGGTGCTGAGAGAAACAATATCTTAATTGACTGTTTTTTAGAAGATGAGAAAGAAAAAAAGAATTTTTATAAATTAAATAAGCAACAACCAGAAGTATTTAAAAAGGTTACAGATTCATTGTTGGCCATAAAGTTAGTTACTTATAATGACTATATTTTAGAACACCCAAATGAAACAGAAGGGTTTAATGAAGTTTTAAAAGTAGCCCTCACCTTTCCTATTTATTCTAGATTTGAAAGATATCCTATCATTTATTCTAAATATGCTGAAGATGGAAGCTTCCCAGAAGTTGATGCCACTTTTTATGATTATAGAAAAAATATAGATATTAATAAAGATACAATGATGTATTTTCCTCCTTACTCAAGGTACATCAGAAACTATTTGTATAATGAAACTTATGCTCAAGGTCATAAACCTATGAGAAATAAGTATACTCCAGATTTTACATTAGATTTATTAAATATTATAGACGATAGAATAAAATCTCAAAACACAAAGAATGCCTTTTTAAAACAAACTTTGGTAAGTCATTTTTACAATAAATCTTCAGATCAGATTAATTTAGAAGCTTTTGATTTATTCTTAAAATCATCTACCAATGAAAAGGATAAAACCCAGATACAAAGTTTGTTAAATGATTCTAAGGTAATTACCTTAGGAAACGAGTTGCCAAATTTCGAAATTACAGATTATACAAATGCAGATCATTCTATTCACAAACTAATCAAGAATAAAAATTCTTTTTTACTTTTTTGGAATCCTGAATATGTGTCAAAATCTTATTTATCATCTAGAGTAATTTATTTGTCAGAAAAATTTCCGGAAATTAATTTTCATGTTATTAAGACAGATGGTAAAGATGAAGATAAAATTGAAAAATTAGATATTAAAAATCAATTTTACATTAATAAAGATAATTTAGCACAAACATTTCTAAGTAGTAAAATGACTAGAACTATTTTAGTAGATCATAATGGAAAAGTGGTAAATGGCTATGCCTCTTTATACTCTAATAATCTTATTCCTTACCTAGAGAATTTGAATAAAAAGTAATAAAACCTACATTCTTCTTCAGTTCATTTTATTTGTAGTACATTTGCACGATTTTATTTTTGAGTGTAACTCATTTAAAATCAGGTCGAATTTATAATCAGATTTACAGGTGGGCGTTCTGTGAATCTACAAAATCACAGAAATGTCAACATTTAAAGAAATAGGGCTAAAAGCACCTATCATCAAAGCATTAACAGATTTAGGTTACGAAAAACCAACTGTTATTCAAGAAAAAGCAATTCCACAAATAATATCTTCTGATACAGATTTAAAAGCATTTGCTCAAACAGGTACAGGTAAAACTGCAGCATTTAGTTTACCTATTTTAGAACTTTTAGAAGAAGATAATAACAATGTTCAAGCCATTATATTATCGCCAACAAGAGAACTTGCAGTTCAGATTGGTAATAATATTAAAGATTTTTGCAAATATTTAAAAAATGTAAAAGTAACAACGGTTTATGGTGGTTCTAGCATGGAAGATCAAATAAGATCTTTAAAGAAAGGATCTCAAATTGTTGTAGGTACTCCAGGTAGAACTGTAGATTTAATTAACAGAAGAGCATTAAAGTTAGGCAATGTTAGATGGCTGGTTTTAGATGAAGCTGACGAAATGCTAAACATGGGCTTTAAGGAAGAACTAGACAAAGTTTTAGAAGCTACACCAGAAACCAAACAAACCTTACTATTTTCTGCAACGTTTCCTAGAGAAGTAGAAGCTATTGCTAGAAATTATATGACTACTCCTGTAGAAGTAACTTCTGGAGAAAAGAATTCTGGTTCAGAAAACGTTAGTCATGAATATTATGCAGTAACAGAAAGAACACGTTACCCTGCATTAAAGAGAATAGCAGATTTAAATCCTGATATTTATGCAATTATCTTCTGTAGAACTCGAAGAGAAACTCAAGAAGTTGCAGATAATTTAATTAAGGATGGCTATAATGCAGATTCTCTACATGGAGATTTATCTCAAGCACAGAGAGATTCTGTTATGGGGAAATTCAGAAAGAAAACCATTCAAATTTTAGTGGCGACTGATGTTGCAGCACGTGGTTTAGATGTAACTGAATTAACTCATGTAATTAACCATAAATTACCAGATCAAATAGAAAATTACACACATAGAAGTGGTAGAACTGGTAGAGCTGGTAACAAAGGTGTATCTATTGTTTTAGTAAATAATAGAGAAAAAGGGAAATTACGTGTTATAGAACGTATCATAAAACAAAAATTTGTTGAAGGTAAAGTACCTACAGGAAAAGAAATTGTAGAAAATCAATTAATGAATTTAATTGATAAAGTAAATGATACAAAGGTTAATGAGTCTGAAATTAAAGAGTTTTTACCTAGCATTTACGATAAGTTAAAAGATTTAGACAGAGAAGAATTAATACAAAAGTTTGTTTCTTTAGAGTTCAACACAATGTTGGCTTACTATGAAAACTCTAAAGACTTGAATGATTTAGGTAGAGAGAATTCTAGAGCTAGAGCAACTGCAGATAATATGACTCGTTTTTTCATCAACATTGGTAGAAAAGACAGTTTGAATCCTGCCAAATTGATTGGTTTAATTAACGACCAGAATATTGGTGATAAGATAGAAATTGGAGCTATAGATATTCTAGATACGTTTTCTTTCTTTGAAATTGATAAGAATTTTGAGAGTGAAACATTAGATGCTTTCGCTTCTAATCAGCCAGATTTTGATGGTAGATCTGTAAACGTAGAAATTACTAAAAAAGACCGTTCAGGAGGAGGAAGAAGAGGAAAAAAGAAATCTTTTGGTAAAAAAGATGGAGGTTTTGGACGAAGAAGAAGTGCTGAAGGTTCATCATCTAGAAGAAGTTCTGATAATGGTGGAGGAAGAAATAGAAGTGATAGAGGTGATAGAAGATCTTCTTCATCTAGCAGATCTGACAGAAAACCTGGAGGATTTGGAAGAAAAAGAAGAAATTCTTAAATAAATAAAAAAAGCTCAAGATGAATATCTTGAGCTTTTTACTTTATAACTACTTTGTTTTTAAATAATCTACTACTGCCTTTCGAATATCGTAGGCAACTTCATCTTCTTTAGGATGATAAACAGAAAACACCTCTTTGTTTTCATTAGATAAAAAAGGAATGTCAAAACCCTTTAATAAATAATCTGAAAAAGCAACAGTATACGTTTTTGTAAGATCTAATTTCTTGTTATTTATAAACCAATTACCTTCTACCCTATTTACATTATATCTATGTAAATAAGCGCCTGTACCAGAGGCCAATTCTCCATAATCTAATACCCTTTTTAGTAATCGTCCTTTAATTTCAACTTTTACAATTGCACCACCAAAAGGCAAAACTCTAAAAATATCAACAGGAGTTATATCTCCCATTAGTTGATCATCAATTCGTATAGAACCTCCATTTACAAGGGCACAATCTACTTTATCATTAAAAGCATAAGACATGGATGTTGTAATAATTTTACCCAAATTAGTTTGTTTACTTCTTATAGGTGTATCTCTACCATCTAAAGGAATTTTAGTTTTATAAATTATTTCATTAGGGTTTTTCAAAACCTCCTTAATTTCTTTTTCTAAAATCGTTTGCCATTTAGAAACAACCTTAGCTACTTTTTCATCTTCCTTTATAGAAGCATTAATTTCTTTTAACTCAGACTTTATATTGACTTTCTTTGTAATCTTATCATACTCTACTCTATGAATATAAACGGTTTTAGCATTTGCGTCTGCTTTTGTTATGATTCCATTTTCCGTTTCAATTCGCATGTTTGTATGCTCATGACCCCCCATAATTAATGGTATTTCTGGTAGTAATTTCGAAATTCTTTTATCGTTTACAATTTTAACATGGGTTAAACCAAAAACAACATCAACAGAATCTTTTAAATTGGTATATGATTCTCTTACTTTATTGAACATGTTTTCGTATTTCACATACGCTTTAGGGTTTGAAGGAATACATACGCTTACAAAACCTATTTTGATTTTTGTACCATCTTCGTCAGTAAATTCTTTTATATAAGTCTCAGGAATATATTCTTTACTATTATTGATTATTTTATAAAATGGCGTGGTTTCTTGTTCGTTAATCAACTTAACATTAGCAGAAACCCATGGAAAATTACTTTCATTCAATCTTTTTTGTAAATCTTTTTGAGACAAGTCAAACTCATGATTTCCAAAAGTTACCAGATCGAAATTCATAGCATTCATTACATCTATCATTTGTTTACCTCGAATTCTTTGGCCATCTAATTTTAAAGTACCTATTAAAGAAGGATTTAAAAAATCACCTGCCATTAAAAGCATAGTATTGGAGTTTTCTTTTAAAAGGTCTTTATGAACAGTTTCTACTCTAGCTAACCCTCCAAATTCACCTCCTTGAATTGGAGCTATTTCATAAACATCATTTAACTGTAAAAAGGTAAATGCTATTTTATTATCATCCTTTTTGCAAGAACCTAATATTAAAATTGTAAGAGCAATTATGATTCTAATGGTAATTTTCATCCTGAATTTCTTTACTTAAATCTTTATTCAAAAATAACAACATAAATCAAAAAACCCATCAATTAATTGATGGGTTTTAAATTTATTATAAGAACTCTAATTATTCATTAGAACCAATATTTCCTTGAGCTACTACAGTACCTAATTGAGTTGCACTTAAGTGAACATTAATATATCCATCAAAAGTTAAAATCTCATCATATGTAATTGCTGTGTCATCGTCTAATTCTTCAACCTGAGTCATACTCATTCCAGTATCACCATTTACAGGATTGAAAGAAAATGCAATTGGACCACCAGTTGCTGCGTCATTTTCATGAATATGAGAAGGGTGCATTTCACCAGCTACTGTATTTACAATATCTAAAACTGCTAAAGCACTACCATCTACTCTTTTGTAAAAAGTTGCAGTACCCATAATTCCAGCCACATCTTTTTCAGCTAAAGTGTACATTTTAGAATCACCAGTTAAATCATTTCTACCTATATCTCCTTGAGCTACAATTGTACCTAGGTTATCTGCACTTAAATGTACATTTACATAAGCGTCTAAAGCTTCAATTTCACTGTAAGCTATAGTATCAACATTAGTTGCACTCATTCCAGTATCACCATCAACAACATTAAAAGTAAATAATATTCCACCAGTTTCTGCTGCTGTATTTTCATGAATATGAGCTGGGTGCATACCTCCTGCTGGAGTATTTGCAATATTAATTACTGCTAAAGCTTCACCATTTACTCTTTCTGAAAAAGTTACGTCTCCAGAAATTCCTACAACATCTTTTTCTCCTAAATCATACACGATTGTAGATCCTGTTAAATCATTCTGCCCTATATCTCCTTGAGAAACAATTGTTCCTAAAGCAGTTGCACTTAAGTGCACGTTTACATAAGCATCTAAGTCTAAAATATCTGCATAAGTATAAGTATCTACATTTGTAGCGCTCATTCCTGTATCACCATCTACTACATTAAAAGTAAATAGAATTGCACCAGTTTCTGCTGCTGTATTAGCATGAATATGTGCTGGGTGCATACCTCCTGCTGGAGTATTTGCAATATTAATTACTGCTAAAGCTTCACCATTTACTCTTTCTGAAAAAGTTACGTCTCCTGAAATTCCTGCAACATCTTTTTCTCCTAAATCATAAACTTTAGTAGTACCAGTTAAATCATTTTGTCCTATATCTCCTTGCGCAACAATTGTTCCTAAGTTATCCATACTTAAGTGAACGTTAACATAAGCATCAATATCTGCTATTGCAGAAAACATTAAAGAACTTAAACTTGTAACACTAACTCCTGTATCTCCACTTACTGGATTAAAAGTATAAAGAATATCTCCACCTTCTGCAGCTGTATTTGCATGGATGTGTGCTGGATGAGAACCACCTGCTGGTGTACCATCTAATTCTATAACTGCTAAAGTTTCACCATTATTTCTTTCTGAAAAAGTAATATTACCTGAAATACCATTAACATCTTTCTCACCTAAATCATACATCATAGATGTACCTGTTAATGCGTTTTGACCAATGTCTCCTTGTGCTACAACAGTACCTAATTCATCAGCACTTAAGTGTACATTTATATAACCATCAAAATCTAGTAATTCTGCATAAGAAATTGCAGTACCATCGTTTAATGTAGTAAAAGTAGTTGCACTTAAACCTGAGTTACCATCTACTGGAGTAAAAGTTAAAGCGATATCTCCACCTTCTGCTGCTGTATTAAAATGGATATGAGCTGGATGTAAACCATCTGATGGTGTACCTTCTATATCTAACACAACTGTTACAGAAGCATCTGTGTTTTCTACAAATGTGGCTTTACCTAAAATACCATCTACATCTTTAGAACCCAATTGGTACACAACAGTGTTTCCAGAAGGTTCAGGAACCATTAAATCATCATCGTCATTACAGCTTGTGATTACCAAACTTGTTAAGACGAATAAAAAAAGTAATTTAAATTTTTTCATAATTCTATTTTGTTTATTTTATTTTCAGTAAAGTTAGACAAAATATAACCTAACATTAACGCTATCCAATTAAATTATGTGCTGTATTCGGAATTTAACAGAACATTAAGAATTGAGAAAAAAAATAGAATAGACTAGTTTAAAAATAAACGGATAAGAAAAAAAATCTAATTAAAAACTTCTAAAGCCTTGTTATATGCACTTTCAAAACTCATTGGTTTTACATTAGTTTCGGCCTTTTCAGTAGTAAAATAGCTTAATAATTTTTCGGTTGGCATATTACCTGTAAGTTCATCCTTAGCCATAGGACAACCACCATAGCCTTTTATGGCTCCATCAAAACGTAAACAACCTGCCTTAAAAGCAGCGTCTACTTTTTCAAACCATTTGTCTGGAGTTGTATGTAAATGAGCACCAAATTCAATCTTTGGATATTGTGGAATTAAATTAGAAAATAGATAATCAATTACATCTGGTGTAGATGTACCAACTGTATCTGAAAGGGATAAAATTTGAACTCCCATCCTTGAAAGTTTCTCTGTCCAACTAGCAACAATATCTACATTCCATGGATCTCCATAAGGATTCCCAAATCCCATAGATAAATACGCAACAACTTCTTTTTTAGATTTATCAGCTAGATTTAAAATTTTGTCAAGAGTAATTATTGACTCATCAATAGTTTTATGTGTGTTTCTCATCTGAAAATTCTCAGAAATTGAAAATGGATAACCTAAATAATCAATCTCCTCAAATTGAACAGCATCTTCAGCCCCTCTGTAATTGGCAATAATTGCAAGTAATTTACTCTTGGTTTTACTCAAATCAAGTTTAGCTAAAACATCTGCAGTATCCCTCATTTGAGGTATTGCTTTTGGCGAAACAAAACTTCCAAAATCGATAGTATCAAAACCAACTTTTAATAAAGAATTTATGTACAAAGCCTTTCTATCAGTGGAAATAAAGTGAGATTTTATTCCCTGCATTGCATCTCTAGGACATTCTATTATCTTGACATTTTTCATCAATTCAAATATAGATAAAGTAATGATGAATAGAAATTTTTAGCCTTGAATATTCTTTAATTTATGCTAATTTCGTAAACCAATGAAAACACCAAAATACATACTTCCCATTATTGTAATTTCTCAGTTTTGTTGTACCTCTTTATGGTTTGCTACAAATGGAGTCATGAATGCTGTCATAAAAGAATATCATTTAGAAGCAACTGCAATTGGTTACCTAACATCTGCTGTACAGTTTGGTTTTATTATAGGAACTTTATTATTTGCGTTATTTACAATAAGTGATCGTTTTTCACCATCTAAAGTATTTTTTATTAGTGCAATTTGTGCTGCACTATTTAATTATTGCTTTGTACTTAAAACTTCTGAATTACCTTATCTCCTGATTTTTAGATTTTTAACAGGTTTTTTTCTTGCTGGTATTTATCCTGTAGGAATGAAGATTGCCACTGATTATTATGATAAAGGTCTAGGCAAATCTCTAGGATATCTTGTTGGGGCACTGGTTTTAGGTACTGCTCTACCCCATTTAATAAAAGATTTATTCGTTACAACTTCTTGGAGATTTGTTATTACAACTACATCTGTATTATCTATTTCTGGTGGTTTATTATTGATTCTTTTTGTTAAAGATGGCCCTTTTAGAAAAAAATCTAACAGTTTTGACCTTTCAATTATCTCTTCTGTTTTTAAGCAACCAAAATTTAAGCAAGCCTCCTTTGGTTATTTTGGTCATATGTGGGAGCTGTATACTTTTTGGGCCTTAGTTCCTGTATTATTAGTTTCTTATAATCAATTGTATGCTAACCTAAATATTGATATTTCATTACTCTCCTTTGTAATTATAGGTATAGGTAGCATATCCTGTATATTTACTGGCTATATTTCAAATAAAATAGGTGTAAAAAAAACTGCATTTATTTTTTTAACAGGATCTTTTACATGCTGTTTAATTGCTCCTTTTGCTTTTTTGCTAGAGAATCAAACCGCATTTATTAGTTATCTAATGATATGGAGTTTTTTAGTGATTGGAGATTCACCCATGTTTTCAACCTTGGTTGCGAATAACGCAAATGCAAAAAACAAAGGAACTGCCTTAACCATAGTTAATTCTATAGGTTATGCAATAACCATTATAAGTATCTTGATTTTCACCAAACTGAGTTTGGCTTTTCAATCTAATTTTATTTATATGCTTCTAGGAATAGGACCTTTATTGGGAATAATAGCTCTTAAAAAAAGAGCATAAAAAAACTCCTGAATTTCTTCAGGAGTTTATAAATAATTTAATTGCTTATGCGTTTTGCTTTTTAATTAAATTTAAAGCAGAACCTTCATTATACCAATCAATTTGAGCTTTGTTATATGTGTGATTTAATTTGATAGTATCAGAACTACCATCTTTATGCACAATCTCTAAAGTCAATTGTTTGTCTGGAGCAAACTCATTTAAATCAACAAAGTTGAATGTATCATCTTCTTTAATTAAATCATAATCAGCTTCATTAGCAAACGTTAAACCTAACATTCCTTGCTTTTTCAAGTTAGTTTCATGAATTCTAGCAAAAGATTTTACAATCACTGCTGCAACACCTAAATGTCTTGGTTGCATAGCTGCATGCTCTCTAGATGAACCTTCACCATAATTATGATCTCCAACAACAACAGTTTTAATACCTTCCTTCTTGTACTCTCTTTGTACAGCAGGAACAGCATCATACTCACCTGTTAATTGATTTTTCACAAAATTTGTTTTCTTATTGAATGCGTTTACAGCACCAATTAATGTGTTATTTGCAATATTATCTAAATGTCCTCTAAAACGTAACCAAGGTCCAGCCATAGAAATATGGTCTGTAGTACATTTACCAAATGCTTTAATTAACAATTTAGCACCATTAATTGTACTGCCTAAAGGAGTAAAAGGTGTTAATAATTGTAATCTTTCTGAATCATCATTTACAGAAACCACTACTCCACTGCCATCTTCATCAGGTGCTAAGTAACCATTATCTTTTACATCAAAACCTTTAGGAGGTAATTCCCAACCTGTTGGCTCATCAAACATAACTTCTTCACCATTTTCGTTGATTAATTTATCCGTTAAAGGATTAAAATCTAAACGACCTGCAACTGCAATTGCTGCTGTTAATTCTGGTGATGCAACAAATGCATGCGTATTTGGATTACCATCTGCTCTTTTAGCAAAGTTTCTATTGAAAGAGTGAACTATACTATTTTTTGGTGCATTTTTTGGATCTGAATATCTTGCCCATTGCCCAATACATGGTCCACAGGCATTTGTAAAGATTTTAGCATCTAAGTTTTCAAAAATGCCTAAAATACCATCTCTCTCTGCAGTATATCTAACTTGCTCAGAACCAGGGTTTATACCTAATTCAGCCTTAATTTTAAGACCTTTATCGATAGCTTGTTGCGCAATAGAAGAGGCTCTAGATAAATCTTCATAAGAAGAGTTAGTACAAGAACCAATTAATCCCCACTCAACAGCTAAAGGCCAATCATTTGCATTAGCTTTATCTGTCATTGCTGTACCTACTGGAGTAGATAAATCTGGTGTAAAAGGTCCGTTTAATAAAGGTCCTAATTCAGATAAATTAATTTCAATTACTTGATCAAAATATTGTTCTGGATTCTCATAAACTTCAGAATCTGCAGTTAAATAATCTTTAATTTCATTTGCTGCATTTGCAACATCTTCTCTATCTGTAGCTCTTAAATAACGCTCCATAGATTCGTCATAACCAAAAGTAGATGTGGTTGCACCTATTTCTGCACCCATGTTACAAATAGTCCCTTTACCTGTACAAGACATAGAAGTTGCACCTGGCCCAAAATATTCAACGATTGCACCTGTACCACCTTTTACAGTTAATATCTCTGCAACTTTTAAGATTACATCTTTAGGAGCTGTCCAACCAGATAATTTACCAGTTAACTTAACACCAATTAATTTTGGGAATTTTAATTCCCAAGCCATACCAGCCATTACATCTACTGCATCTGCACCTCCAACTCCAATAGCTACCATTCCTAATCCACCAGCATTTACTGTATGTGAATCTGTACCAATCATCATTCCTCCAGGAAATGCATAGTTTTCTAAAACTACTTGGTGAATAATACCTGCTCCTGGTTTCCAAAATCCAATTCCGTATTTATTAGAAACTGATTCTAAAAAATTAAAAACTTCACTACTTGTATTATTCGCGTGCTTTAAATCTGTTGCAGCACCTTCTTTAGCTTGTATTAAGTGATCACAATGTACAGTAGTTGGCACAGCTACTTTAGCTTTACCTGCTTGCATAAACTGTAATAATGCCATTTGAGCAGTTGCATCTTGACATGCAATTCTATCTGGAGCAAAATCTACATAATCTTTACCTCTTTCTAATTCTTTTGTAGGATTGCCTTCCCATAAGTGAGAATACAAAATCTTTTCTGCTAGCGTAAGTGGTTTACCTGTAATTTTACGAGCAGCGTCTACACGTTCTGTCATATTCGCGTAAACCTGTTTGATCATGTCAATATCAAATGCCATATTTAGTTGTGATTTTTAAATTTAGTATGACAAATTTAAGGTAATAAAATCAATTTTGAAAAATAAATAATAGATTGCAGTAATTAATAAATAAAAAAATGCTATTTGCTCAAAATTGGGGTATAATTCCAAAAAAAAACGCTGAAAAACAGCATTTCTTTGAATTAATCATAAAAAGCAGACTCGTAAGCCGAATTCTGTTCCAATATAATTGGTTCTTATCATTTATCTAGTTTTAAAATTACTTTTAAAATCTATCTGCCTACCCTTTAGAATCGAGCGAGTAGCCCTCAAGCTCTAATATACATGACATTGCACCTCATAGAGTTTACCTGGTTTCACTACAGCCTAACTGTACTTGCTTTCTGTTGCACTTGTCCTCAACTTACGTTGGACGGATGTTATCCGCTATGAATACTCTTTGGTGTCCGGACTTTCCTCTTTAAAATTTTTAAAGCGATAAGATAAGTCTGCTTAAAATATGATTATGTTATATTTTATCCTTCAAAACAAAACCCACTCAAATTAAAAATTTGAGTGGGAAAAATTGCTATGAAAAAGAAAAAGTGTTATTGGTTGCCCAATAACACTGTAAAGATACTACATTTTAAAATATAATTTATTATGATAAATCGAATTAATTAACTCAGTATTATCATTTTAATATTTTTTTAAGAAAACATGTCTTTTACCTTTTCAAAAAACGATTTGTCTGATGTATTTGGATTTGGTGAAAAGTTTTCATCCTCAGACATTTTTTCAAAAAATTCTCTTTGTTCTTTGTTCAATTCTTGAGGTGTCCATACATTAATATGAATTAAGAAATCTCCTGTTCCATATCTCTCAATACTTGGTAAACCTTTACCTTTTAATCTTAAAATTTTACCTGATTGAGTACCAGAGTCTATTTTAATTTTAACCTTACCTGTAACCGTTTCAACTTCTTTGCTTGTTCCTAAAACTGCTTCAGAAAAGTTTACATATAGATCATAGTGAATATTTGTGCCTTCTCTTTTTAATTTTTCGTGTGGAATTTCCTCTATTAAAACTAACAAATCTCCTGCAATAGAATTCTTACCAGGTGCTTCATTTCCCTTACCACCTACTTTTAACTGCACTCCTTCTGTTACACCAGCAGGAATGTTGATAGAAACTGTTTCTTCTTTTACCACTAAACCTTGTGCGTCTGCTCCATTTGGTTTACTGCTAATAATTTCTCCAGCACCAGAACAAGTAGTACAAGTAGTAGCAGTTTGCATTCTACCCAAAATAGTATTTGTAACTCGCATTACTTGACCTGAACCATTACATGTATCACAAGTCTTATATTTTACACCATCTGCTTGAATTTTTCTTCTAACTTTTACTTTCTTCTCAATTCCTTTAGCAATTTCTTCTAAAGTAAGTTTAACACGAATTCTCATGTTACTTCCTTTAACTCTAGCTTGCCTTTGGCCTCCACCACCAAAGCCACCAAAACCACCACTAAAGCCTCCACCTCCAAAGATGTCTCCAAATTGGCTAAATATGTCATCCATATTCATGCCTCCACCTCCAAAGCCTCCTCCACCTTGAGGGCCATCGAAAGCTGCATGACCATATTGATCATATCTTGCTTTTTTATTCTCATCACTCAAAACTTCATAAGCTTCTGCCGCTTTTTTAAAGTTCTCTTCAGCAACTTTATCATCTGGATTTTTATCTGGATGATATTTAATCGCCATTTTTCTATAGGCTTTTTTAATTTCTGCTTGAGTTGCAGATTTTGATATACCTAATATTTCGTAAAAATCTTGTTTTGCCATTTTCTTATGGTTTGTAATTTACAGTTATAACTAACTTGTAAAGAATTCGTCAATAATTATTGTCCTATTACAACTTTAGGGTAACGAATAACCTTATCTCCTAATTTATAACCTTTTTCAACACAGTCTATTACCTTACCCTTCATATCAACTGATGGTGCTGGAATTTGTGTTATTGCTTCATGAATTTCAGCGTCAAATGTATCTCCAGAATTTGTTTCAATTCTTGATAATCCTTTTTGTTCTAAAGTATTATAGAACTTATTGTAAATTAAAAGTACGCCCTTTCTTAACTCTTCTGCTTCTTTATCATCTTCAATATGTGTTAAAGCACGCTCAAAATCATCTACAATTGGCAGTAAAGATGTCATTAATTCTTGTCCTGCTGTTTTAAATAATTCAATTCTTTCTCTTGAAGTACGCTTTTTATAGTTTTCAAACTCTGCAAAAAGTCTTAAAAACTTATCTTTTTCTGCCTGAATCAACTCTTCTGCAGTTGGTTCTTTTTTAGCTTCTTTTGTTTCAATATCTTGATTTTCTTCAACTTGCGAATTTTCTTGCTCGTTTTTTATTTCTTCTTCCTGTATATTTTCTTTCTTACTCATTTCTTTGTAATCGTTAAATTGTCTACAATTTATTGGCAAAAACATTGCCAATAAAAAAATAGTGCCAATTTGACACTATTTATTTTAAATTTTAACATGAGACCAATTCTCTCCTGTTTTTATGCGATGAATTTGCATATCTGATACTCCAAATCGTTTAGCAATCATAGAAATTCTAGTTCTATTATTCTTTAATTGACGCTTAATGATTTTTACTTTTCCTTCGCTAAGTTTACCTATATTTCTACTTCTTTTTTTAACCACACTTTCCCAAGTTGGGTTGTTAAATTGATGCAGTTCTTTTTCTCTTTTTGTAGCCCATTTAAGGTTACTAACCTCATTATTTTTTTTATCGTAATCTAAATGAATTACATAACGTTGTTCTTCATTTTCTTTGTCAATAAAATGCTGAGCAACCAGCTTGTGGACATATCTACTTGTAGATTTTTTGTTCACCTCTTGTTTTAGAGAAATGGTTTCATAACCATTAATAAAGGTTTTGTTTCTAAGGTAAGGAACCTCTGTATTACAATTAATTACCCTGCCATAATTAGAGATTTGATATTTCTCGTTTACGGCTATTTTTTCATCAAACTGAATGTCTTTCCATTCTTCATTATACAAGTTTCTAATCATGTTTAAAAAAGTTAAATTATGGGGTATTCAAAATTTACTCTTCTTCTTCTTTCGAAACTTTTTCTTAGCAATAAGAATTTTATTTTTTTAAGCTACTCTTTCTATTTTTGCGCCTATCGATTTTAATCTAGCTTCAATATTTTCATAACCTCTGTCTATTTGTTCTATGTTATGAATGGTACTAGTACCTTTGGCTGATAATGCTGCAATCAATAATGATATACCAGCTCTAATATCTGGAGATGTCATTGTTGTTGCTTTTAAAGCACTTTGAAAATTATGCCCTATTACAGTGGCTCTATGAGGATCGCACAAAATTACTTTGGCTCCCATATCAATTAATTTATCTACAAAAAACAGTCTACTTTCAAACATTTTTTGATGTATTAACACTGTACCTTTTGCTTGTGTTGCAATTACCAATACTATACTTAATAAATCTGGTGTAAAGCCAGGCCAAGGTGCATCTGCTACTGTTAATACAGAACCATCTATATAATTTTGAATCTCATAAGAATCTTGTTCTGGTATATAAATATCATCTCCTCTTTTCTCAAATTGAATTCCTAGTTTTCTGAATACATTTGGAATTTGCCCTAAATTCTCCCAACTAACGTCTTTAATAGTTAATTCAGATTTTGTCATTACAGCTACACCAATCCAAGAACCAATTTCTATCATGTCTGGTAATACTCTATGTTCACATCCTCCTAGAGAATCTACACCATTTATTACCAATAAATTAGAACCAACACCTGTTATGTTAGCGCCCATAGAATTTAGCATTTTACATAATTGCTGTATGTATGGTTCACAAGCAGCATTGTAAATTGTTGTGGTGCCTGTTGCTAAAACTGAAGCCATTAAAATATTTGCAGTACCAGTAACTGAAGCTTCATCTAAAAGCATGTCTGTACCAAAAAGCTCATCTGCTTCTACACCATAAAAATGTTCTTCTTTATTATATCTAAATTTTGCTCCTAATCTTATAAAACCTTCAAAATGGGTATCTAATCTTCTACGCCCAATTTTATCTCCTCCTGGTCTTGGTATATAACCTTTACCAAATCGCGCCAATAAAGGGCCAACAATCATTATTGAACCTCTTAAAGAACTACCATCTTTCTTAAAGTTCTCAGACTCTAAATATTCTAATTTTAATTCGTCTGCTTGAAAAGAATATGAATTACTACCTAACTTTTCTATTTTAACACCTAATTCTCCTAAAATGAAGATTAATTTGTTAACGTCTATAATGTCTGGAACATTATTTACAGTAACCTTTTCTGGCGTTAATAAAACAGCACATAATATTTGTAAAACCTCGTTCTTAGCTCCTTGAGGTGTGATGGTTCCATTTAATTTATGACCACCTTCTATTTTAAATGATGCCATGGCTTAATATCTTTTTCTACCTTTATTATTGCTGTGAGACTTTTTATGATTGCTTTTAGAATGATTTTGTCCTTGTGAATTTCTTTTCTTAAGCAAGTTTTTACTTTCAGAAAGTTCTTCTTCAGAACCTCTTAAATCGATTTTTTTATCGGATAAATCATATAAATGTTTAAAAATTACTGCATCATCTACAGTATCTTTATTCCAATTTAAATAACATTTTTTCATATGATTGGCTATGGTGTACACCAATGCTTCTTTTTTATCTCCATCTTCCCAACTTAAAGCAACATCTATCATGGTTTGAATATTGTTACCATAATAACGATATCTAGAAGCTGATTTTGGATAAGCCAAACCTTCTGGCTTTTCTTGCAATTCTTCTTTTGACGGAATTGGATAAGGTGAATCTACATCTAAATTAAATTTAGACATGATAAAAAGCTGATCCCATAGTTTATGTTTAAAATCTGGAACATCTCTTAAATGCGGTTGTAAATTACCCATAACATCAACAATTGCCAATGCCATTTTATTACGTTCTTCTTTGGTTTCTAAAGCAACACAATGATTTACAAGTTTTTGTATATGTCTTCCATACTCTGGAATAATCATTAATGTTCTTTCTGAATTATATTCTAAATCGAATGTCATTTATCTATTTTTGTGAAGTGTATTACCGAATATAAATTTCATTTTAAGTAATGAAAGTTTTCGATTTGCTAACTTATACTGTTGTAGTTCTTAAACGTTGCAAAATAACACTTTATTTTTATTTATGGTTTATTTTTTAACCAATCACTTTTAATTTGGCAAATTGTAATAATAATTTCTTTTTACCAACTGTACTGAACTTAATTTCTGCTTTTTGATTTGGGCCTTTACCTTCTAAAGCAATTACTTCTCCTGCACCAAACCTGTTATGTTCTACAATATTACCAACAGCAACATTACCATCAAATAAATTGGTTTTTGATGTAGATGCTTGCGACACTTTTTTAAGGTTTTTAGGAATGATAATTTCTTTCTTCTTTGCCAAATCTCGCTCCATTTTTTTACGTTGAATTGGTTTCTGAAAACGGATTCCTTTTGGAGCATCATCAAACAAACTTTTATCTACAAATCTGTTGATAGACGGTTCAGGCATTTTAGGAGCAATATAATGCAGATATTGATCATCTATTTCCTCTAAAAATCTACTTGGCTCAGCATCTACCAATTTACCCCATCTGTAACGTGTTTGTGCATAGCTTAAATACGCCACTTTTTCGGCTCTTGTTAATGCAACATAAAATAACCTACGTTCTTCCTCTAGCTCACTTCTTGTATTCATACTCATTGCAGAAGGAAACAAATTTTCTTCTAAACCAACAATATAAACATACAAATACTCTAAACCTTTAGATTGATGAATGGTCATTAATGAAACACTTGGCTTATCATTATCTTTTTTCGAATCGAAATCTGTTGCCAAAGCTACATCTTCTAAGAAAGTAGTTAAAGAGGCATCTTCACCTTCCTCAATTTTATCTGTTATAAAGTCTTTAATTCCGTTTAGAAGTTCTTGCACATTCTCTACTTTACTTACAGCTTCTGGAGTGCCATCTTTTTCTAAATCTTTAATTAATCTAGTTTCTTTAACAACAACTTCTGCGATTTCGAATGCATTTTTGGTTTGTGCCTCTATTTGAAGCCTAAGAATCATATTCATAAAATTCTGTAACTTATTTTTAGTTCCAGAATTAATCTTAATATCAATTTTATCAATATACTTTATAATTTCAAAAATTGATTTTTTATAATGATTTGCTGCAATCGTTAATCGATCTATAGTTGTAGCTCCAATTCCTCTTGCAGGATAATTAATAATTCGTTTTAAAGCTTCCTCATCATTTGGATTGATAAGAATTCTTAGATAAGACAAAATGTCTTTAATTTCTTTTCTCTGATAAAAAGAGATACCACCATAAATAGTATAATCGATATTCTTTTTTCTTAAAGCGTCTTCAATGGCTCTAGACTGCGAATTTGTTCTGTATAGTACGCAAAAATTGTCTGGAGTTAATTGATGGTTCATCATATTTTCCCAAATAGATTGAGCCACAAATCTGCCTTCTTCACCATCAGAAATGGTACGCATTACATTTATAGAATCTCCTGCATCATTACTTGTCCAAACTTCTTTATCTAATTTGGTTTTATTTCTTGCAATTACAGAATTTGCAGCGTTTACAATGTTCTTTGTAGATCTGTAATTTTGCTCTAGTTTAAAGGTCTTAACATCTGGATAATCTTTTTGAAAATTAAGAATGTTTTGAATGTTTGCGCCCCTAAAACTATAAATACTCTGAGAATCATCACCCACCACACAAATATTCTGAAAACGATCTGCTAAAGCTCTAACAATGATGTATTGTGAATGGTTTGTATCTTGATACTCATCTACCATTATATAACGAAAACGATCTTGATATTTAGCTAGAACATCTGGAAAGCGTGCTAACAATTCATTGGTTCTCAATAGTAAATCATCAAAATCCATAGCTCCAGATTTGAAGCACCTATCTACATATTCTCTATAAATATCACCAACTTTTGGTCTGCTTGCATGCATATCTGCTTCTTGCAAATCAGAATTATTAAAATAGGCTCTTACTGTAATTAAACTATTTTTGAACGATGAGATTCTACCCAAAATTTGCTTGGGTTTATAGCGCTCTTTATCTAAATTCATTTCTTTAATAATGGTACCCATTAATCGAACTGAATCTTGCGTATCGTAAATTGTAAAGTTTGATGGAAAACCAAGCTTGTCTGCCTCTGATCTTAAAATTCTAGCAAAAACCGAGTGAAAAGTACCCATCCAAAGATTTTTAGCTTCACTTTGCCCAACAACACCAGCAATTCTCTCTTTCATTTCACGAGCTGCTTTGTTGGTAAATGTTAAAGACAAAATATTAAAAGCATCTACTCCAGATTGCATTAAATGTGCAATTCTATATGTTAATACTCTTGTTTTTCCAGAACCTGCACCTGCAATGATAATCATAGGACCATCTTTTTGCAATACTGCTTGTTTTTGAGGTTCGTTTAAAGAATCTAAATAGGTATTCAATAGTTTGTTTTGAAAGAATTTTTGAAAGTGTGAAATTAGCGAAACTAATCGTTTTTATAAAGCAAGATCATTGGTTTTTATTCACATTTTATGAAAATAAAATTCGCCTGAAAATCCGATTAAATTAAAATTCGTTACAATACCCGAATATTTTTGTTTTTTTGTATCTACTTTTGTTTTAAATGATGTTTTTTAAAGCTTAGTTTTTCTATTAACAGTAAAATCAATATTAAGATTTGGAGTTTAAAAAACATTAATAGACATAAAATAAATAAATCGATTTTAATAATAACCTTGCTGGACATTGGTTTAGCTGATATTATTAGAATTACCTATTTATATTTTAAAAATTTATTTTAGTACATGGAAGATAAAATATTTGAAAGTATCGCCTACATTCTACCTGCAGCAGTAACTGGATTTGTTGCCTATTTTATGTTTACAGGTTTTCTTAATCAGAATAATAAAGAAAAACAATTAGACTTAATTTCCGATAAAAAGAAAGAAGCTTTACCTATTAAATTGCAGGCTTATGAAAGAATGTTATTATTTTGTGATAGAATAAATCCCATAAAACTAGTGGTTAGAGTTGCACCTATCTCTAATAATACTAATGATTATCTTCAACTTTTAATTGCAAACATAGAACAAGAGCTAGAGCATAATTTTGTCCAACAACTTTATGTTTCCCTGCAAAGTTGGCAAGCAATTATCGCTACAAAAACAGCCATCATAAAAAACTTACAATTAATTGCAAACGAATCTAACTCAGCACAAGATTTTAGAGAAAATATTTTAATTGAATATGGTAAAAAATCTTCTGTTATCGAAACTGCAACAGCTATTATTAAAAGTGAAGTTGCTAAACTAATTTAATAAGAAAAGCCTTCTAAAAGAAGGCTTTTTCATACAATAATAAAAATTGGGGGACATTAAATTATCATCAATATATTTTTAAAAAAAGTCAATTATCTTTAACTTTTAACTCATTTATTTACAGATAGTTGTATTTAATTACAGTATAAATATAATAAATTTAATTCACTAATTGATTTTTTTATCATAAATGCTTGTTAATTTTAACTCACTTATTATCAATAAATTAAATAAACCACTCCTATAATTGGATCTTCACTCCTAAATTATAATTTCTTCCTCTAGTAGTAAACCCTGCAATTTCTTGAAAATCTTCATTCAAGATATTGGTTAAGCTTCCATAAAAAGTAACTTTATTTTCTAGGATGCTATGATTGATAAAGAAATCGAATAAATTGTAAGAGTCTAAAGCTACGTTTCCAAAATCTTGAGTTTCATCTACCCATCTATAGCTAAATGAAGTAAAGGTATTTTTACCTAAATTATAATTGGCCTTAATAAAGAATTTATTTTGAGGTATTTTCAAAAGTAAATTTTCATCACGATCTATATAAGTGTAATTCGCCAATAACTTAAAACTATTTGTAACATTATATATTACTTCAGTTTCAAATCCTTTAGCAGAAAAAGTTCCTAAATCGTTTATGGTTTGAAACGTGTTTGGATCATACCCAATTTTATTTGTTTCTTCTCTATAAAAATAGGTACCATTAAAGGTTAATTTATCACCCAAAGCTATAACAAATCCACCTTCTACAGTTGTTGTTTCTTCAGGTAACAACTCATCTATACTAGGTAATTTTGTAAAAATTTCAGATAAAGTTGGTGTAATAAAAGCTGTACTGTAAGAAGCAAATACCTTGATATTATGTTCATTAATTCTAAAATTATAAGAAGGATTAATGTTATAAACAAAGTTATTTCCATACTCACTATGAATATTTAAACGACCACCCACATTTACATTTAAACCTTTTTCAGACATATAATTTACAGATAAATAAGGATCATAAAAATGTTGTTTTCCTGAACCTTCTTCTATAGTACTAAAAGATGTTCTTTGAGTCATGTCTTGATATTGAGAAGTTATACCTGCTAAAAATAAAAACTCCTCATTGAAAATGTAGTTGTTGTAAATATCAAAACCATACACTTCACCATTAAAAAAGTTCTCAGAAGGTGTTTCAGTTCTATCTATATCAGTAAGAAAAGTTCTAATTTTTAAAGAACCTTTAGCATAGGTATAATCTGCATTCACACCTACTCTCTTTTGAACGCTGTTTAAGTTATTATCTCTATCTGCAGGTATACTCTCAAAAGTTACAGGATCAAAATCAAAACCATCAAAATCTGTAGAAAACTCATCATAACTTGTTAATAATCCTAATTTAAAATGATCACTCAATGCATAATTAAGTTTTACTAAAACATTTTGTCTAGCAAAATTATCTTCTTCAAATGCTGTGGCTGTTGTACTTTCTGCTGCAGATAAACCAGAAGAACCATTCGCATTTAAAGCTAAAAGGTAATCTAACTTACCTAAAGTACCATTAAAATTAAAACTCGTAGAAAACTCTTCTGCAGATAAGCTATTGTTCTCACTTGAACTGTTAGAGCCAATAGATGAACTAAAAGATCCTCTAAAACCTTTCTTCGACGCTTTTTTAAGAATAATATTTATCACCCCAGTTGCAGCTCCCGTTCCATATAAGGTAGAGGATGCACCTTTTAAAACCTCAATTTTCTCAACTTGATTGATATCTATTTGACGTAAATCAAAATCACCATTAAAAGAACTAGGGTCATTTACATTAACACCATCTAACAAAATGGCAACTTGTCTATTTCGTCCACCTCTAATGTAATACCCTAAATTTTGCCCTTTTGTACTAAAATTACCATTAATTTCAACTCCAGGAACATCGTTCAATAAGTCTAAAATGGTTTTACCTTGACTATTTTCAATAGTTTCTTGTGTAATTTGATAAACTACTTTACCAACATTTTTTTTATTGGTTGCAAACTTTGTAGCAGTTACCACTACTTCATCTAAAGCTTCTACTTTCTCTTTCTTTTCTTGAGAAAATACTTTTGTACTGACAAAACTACATGCCAATACACTAACAATTAATAATTGTTTTTTCATTTTTTAATAAATTTGATTTACAATAAATCAGGTAAATTTCGTGTACAGAAAAAAATAGTACATAAACTTTTATCCCGAAAGTTTTTAACTCATGATTAAAGGCAGGTCTCCTGACTTGCGTCTTGTAACAAACCTTCCCAACAAATAGTCAGTGGCTAAAGAATTAGTTACAAGCTTTATAGCTTACAGTTGCGGGTACAGTTCTGGATTTTAACCAGATTCCCTTTTAATTTAATGTAAAATGATTTTTACATTAAAACCAAAAATCGGGGCAAATATATGCGCTTTATTAATTATAATCTAATTAAAAGCCAAACAAATTATATATCTTTAAACCTTATTTTAAAAATGATAGATGAGAATAGAAAACGAATTAAAACTAGGTTTTAAGGATGTAATGATAAGGCCAAAAAGATCTACTCTAAAATCTAGATCACAAGTTAGCCTAGAAAGAAATTTTAAATTTTTACATAGTGATATTACTTGGACAGGTGTACCAATAATCGCTGCAAATATGGATACTGTTGGTACTTTTGAAATGGCAACTGAACTTGCAAAACACAAATTATTTACAGCCATTCACAAACATTATAGCATTGAAGATTGGAGAAGTTTTGCTAAAAACAGTCCAAAAGAAATATTAAATAATATTGCAATTAGCACAGGTACAGGAAAAGAGGACTCTATTAAAGTAAAGCAAGTTTTAGAAGAATTTCCTCAAATAAATTTTATCTGTATTGACGTTGCTAATGGTTATTCAGAACACTTTGTAGAATTTGTAAAACACATGCGTTCAGAACATCCTAAAAAAGTAATTATTGCAGGAAATGTAGTAACAGGCGAAATGGTAGAGGAATTATTATTAGCTGGTTCAGATATTATTAAGGTTGGTATTGGCCCAGGATCAGTATGTACAACTCGCGTTAAAACTGGAGTAGGCTATCCTCAATTATCTGCAATTATTGAATGTGCAGATGCTGCTCATGGAATGGGTGGACATATTATTTCTGATGGTGGTTGTAAAATTCCTGGTGATTTATCTAAAGCTTTTGGTGGAAGTGCAGACTTTGTAATGTTAGGTGGTATGTTAGCTGGTCATTCAGAAAGTGGTGGCGATACTATAGAAAAAAATGGCGAAAAATATAAAGCATTTTATGGAATGAGCTCAGAAACTGCAATGAATAAATATTCAGGAGGAGTCGCAAATTATAGAGCTTCTGAAGGTAAAATCGTAGAAGTTCCGTTCAAAGGTGATGTAGAAAATACAATTATTGATATTTTAGGAGGAATTAGATCTACCTGTACTTATGTAGGTGCTAATAAATTAAAAGAGCTTACGAAAAGAACTACATTTATTAGAGTTCAAGAGCAAGAAAATCAAGTTTATTCTTAATGAAAAGAAAAATTCTACAAGTTTTATTTGTGGTTAGTTGTTTAATTGCTTGTAAAAAGGAAGTAAAACAAAATACCTCAACTTCAAAAACAGCATTAACTTTAAAATACGCAAAAGGCTTTGAAGTTAAAATAGAAAATGGTGTAAAGAAACTACTAGTAAATGCTCCATTCCAGAATGCAAATAAAACATTTGAGTTTGTTATCTCTAAGGATACAAATCCAAAAAATAAAAGCGCAAATTCTATTCAAGTTCCTATAGAAAGAATGGTGGTGACCTCAACCACTCATATACCAATGGTTGAGCTTTTGAATGAACAAGCATCAATAGTTGGGTTCCCCTACTCAAAATATGTTTCTTCTAAAAAGACAAGACAATTAATTGATGATGGTAAAATTGTAGAAATTGGTAAAGAATCTTCTTTAAATACCGAGATTTTATTGGATTTACAGCCACAATTAGTTGTTGGCTATAGTGTTAACTCAGCAGATAAATCGCTAACCACAATTGAAAAATCCGGAATTCCTGTTATTTATAATGGAGATTGGCTAGAGGAAACTCCTTTAGGAAGAGCTGAGTGGATCAAGTTTTTTGGAGTGCTTTACAATAAAGAAAAAGAGGCTGATAGTATTTTTAAAAGCATAGAAAAGAATTATCTAGAGGCTAAAGCTTTGGTAAAAAACCTTAAGAATAAACCAACCATTCTCTCAGGCGCAATTATGAATAAAGATGTTTGGAATTTACCTGCTGGTGAAAGTTTTGTTGCTCAATTTTTAAAAGATGCAAACCTAAATTATCTATGGCAAAATACAGAAGGAAAAGGAAGTTTGTCTTTAAGTTTTGAAAGTGTGTTTGACAAAGGAGCAGCAGCTAATTTTTGGATTGCTCCTGGTTATTTTTCATCAAAAGAGCAGATGTTAAAAAACAATGAAATTTACAAGGAATTTAATGCTTTTAAGAATGATGAAATTTATACACCATCTACTAAAAAAGGAGCAACAGGTGGTATCATTTTTTACGAACTTGCACCTACAAGACCAGATTTGGTATTGAAAGACCTTATTAAAATTACAAATCCTGAATTATTACCAGATTATAAGTTAACGTTTTTTGAAAAAATGAAATAGATTACTCTTTATTCTTTAAAATAATTTTGTTTGATTTTCATCATCTAATTTCTTCTGTTCTGCTTTTTTCTTAGCAATAGATTTTTGTAAGGCTAGCTTGGCCTTTTCTTCTGCAGAAAGTTCATCAGCCACTGGTTTCTTAATATCAGATTCAGAAATTTCTAATGGTAATTTTTCTTCTAAAACCTCTTCATCAACTACCTCTATTTCCTCAGATTTAGCTTCTTCTGGTTCTTCATAATGTAAAGATTCTAATAAATTAATATTCTTAATCTTATCTGTTGTTAATTGGTTCCCTAAAGCTTTAATTCCTTTTACTGCTATAAACTCTTCAAAGTTAAGTTTTTCATTTTCTAAACTTCTTTTAGAAAATTGTATTTCTGCAATTGGTCTATGATCTGTGGCAACAATCTCTAATTGACTTTTTGGATGATCTGAAATAAACTCCTCTTCTTTTTCAGGCGTTTCTATAACAAAACGTTTCACATAATAACGTTCTTTATCTCCATCAAAATAAACTGCTGATATAGGTTTAGCTGGTTTCCATTTTTCTAAAACAATCATATCATCTTCAAAATGCATTGCTAAATCTGGCTTAACCGCTTTTGCTTTGCCACTTTGAGTAATAATAAGCAATTTATCTTCTGCTCTAAATTCACCTAAAAGCTCTCCTCTATTGTCTACATTTAAACGCTGCACAGCATCATCAAACCAAATTTTTCTGGGTTTTAATGTAGATACTCCTTCAGATTTAAAATCGACACTTTTAATGGCATATTTGGTAATCGTATTTCCACGAACACCTCTACCTTTCACAGCTAAATCTGCAAAATCTATATCCCATTTTAATTTTTTTACACTACCTACAGCTCTTAGATTTATAGTAACAACCTCTGCTTCTCCATTTGGATTTGCAGAAAAATAATGTACTACAGAGCCTTTGCTTCCATTAGCCAAATTATACTCCTTATCTCTAGTAACTGAAGTCACGTTAAAACGTTTCATGTAACTTGGGCCACTCTTTCCATCTCTGTACATCATATTATATACAGTACGTTTGTCCTTCTTTTTAAAGACAGCAATGTGAATAATGTCTTTACCAACAAAAGTTTTAGCATCTACTTTGGTTACCAACATTACACCATCTTTTCTAAAGACGATAATATCATCAATATCTGAACAATCAGTAACAAATTCATCTCGTTTTAAAGAAGTACCAATAAAACCTTCTGCTCTGTTTACATATAATTTAGCATTGTTCATAGCCACTTTAGATGCTACAATATCATCAAAGATTCGTATTTCTGTTTTACGCTCTTTTCCTTTGCCATAAGTGTCTTTTAATCTTTTAAAATAGGCAATTGCAAATTCGATTAGATTTGCTAAATGATGTTTTACACCCGCAATTTTTTCTTCTAAACTTTCTATAAATTGTTTGGCCTTATCAATATCGAACTTTGATATTTTCTTAATTCTAATTTCTGTTAAACGTGTAATATCATCAACAGTTATGGCACGTTTTAAATGTTTTATGTGTGGTTTTAATCCTTTATCAATTGCTTCAATTACGCCTTCCCAGGTTTCCTCTTCTTCTATATCTCTATAAATTCTATTTTCAATAAAAATTCGTTCTAAAGATGAAAAGTGCCATTGTTCTTCTAGCTCATTTAACTGAATTTCTAACTCACGTTTTAACAATTCTACTGTTAAATCTGTAGAATGCTTTAGCATATCTGAAACACCAGTAAAAACAGGAGTATTATCTTTAATAGTACAAGCTAAAGGTGATATTGACGTTTCACAATTTGTAAAAGCATACAAAGCATCTATAGATTTGTCTGGAGAAACGTTTGGTGGTAAATGCACCAAAATTTCTACTTCTGCTGCAGTATTATCTTCTATCTTTTTAATCTTAATTTTACCTTTATCATTGGCTTTTAAAATACTATCGATTAAAGAAGATGTTGTTGTAGAAAAAGGTATTTCTGTAATTACTAAGGTTTTCTTATCAAGCTGAGAAATTTTAGCTCTAATTCGAACCTTACCTCCTCTTTTACCATCATTATAATTGGTAAAATCTGCAATACCACCTGTTAAAAAATCAGGAACAAGTTTAAAGCTTCTGCCTTTTAAATATTTTATAGAAGCATCTATCAACTCATTAAAATTATGAGGTAAAATTTTCGTTGATAAACCTACTGCAATTCCTTCTGCACCCTGAGCTAGTAATAAGGGAAACTTTACTGGTAAGTCTATAGGCTCTTTTCTACGACCATCATAAGACAATTTCCATTCAGTTGTCTTCGGATTGAAAACTACGTCTAAAGCAAATTTAGACAAACGTGCTTCTATATATCTTGATGCTGCAGCTCGATCTCCAGTTAAAATATTACCCCAGTTTCCTTGCATATCAATAAGCAATTCTTTCTGACCAATCTGAACCATAGCATCTGCAATAGAAGCATCTCCATGTGGATGATATTGCATAGTGTGCCCAACAATATTTGCAACTTT
Organism: Polaribacter sp. P097; assembly: GCF_036864555.1. Taxonomy (NCBI): domain Bacteria; kingdom Pseudomonadati; phylum Bacteroidota; class Flavobacteriia; order Flavobacteriales; family Flavobacteriaceae; genus Polaribacter; species Polaribacter sp. P097. The sequence goes on from NZ_JAZETJ010000002.1 coordinate 696,017, forward strand.
GTTGTATCTACCATCATCCAGATCTTTCATAGAATGCATTATTCTACGCTGAACAGGTTTTAAACCATCTTCTAAAGAAGGCACAGCTCTTTCTAAAATTACATAAGAAGCGTAATCTAAAAACCACTCTTTGTACATTCCTGTAACCTTGGTAATGGTTTCTTCTTGAGGCGAATCTGTATTAGAATCTAGATTCGTCAACTCTTCTTCGTGTTCGTTTTCGTTAATTTCTTCGCTCATGTTCTAAACTTCCTCTTCTATGTAATCTAATTCAACCTTTAAATTATTGATGATAAATTTTTGTCTGTCTGGTGTATTTTTACCCATATAAAATTGCAACATCTGTTCTATAGACATTTCTTTATCTAACATAACAGGATCTAAACGTATATCATCACCAATAAAATGCACAAATTCGTTAGGTGATATTTCACCCAAACCTTTAAATCGAGTTATTTCTGGTTTTCCTTTTAACTTTTCTATAGCTTCTCTTTTTTCCTCATCTGAATAACAATAGAAAGTCTGTTTTTTATTACGAACTCTAAACAAAGGCGTTTCTAGAATATATAGGTGCCCTTCTTTAATTAGCTCAGGAAAAAACTGAAGGAAGAAGGTGATTAATAACAAACGAATGTGCATTCCATCAACATCTGCATCTGTTGCAATTACAATGTTATTATATCGTAAATCTTCTAAACCATCTTCTATATTCAAAGCTGCCTGTAAAAGATTAAACTCCTCATTTTCATATACGATTTTCTTACTTAATCCGTAAGAATTTAATGGCTTACCTTTTAAGCTAAATACAGCTTGCGTATTTACATTCCTGGATTTAGTGATTGAACCTGATGCAGAATCACCCTCTGTAATAAAGAGAGTTGTCTCTAAATAATTTTCTTTTTTAATATCGCCCAAATGTATTCTACAGTCACGTAATTTCTTGTTATGCAAACTAGCCTTTTTAGCTCTATCTCTAGCTAATTTTCGAATACCTGATAACTCCTTTCGTTCTTTTTCTGCCTGAACTATTTTCTTTAAAAGCTTGTCTGCTACTTCAGGATTTTTATGCAGATAATTATCAAGTTTTGTTTTAACAAAATCATTGATATAAGTTCTTACTGTTGGCAACTCTCCTCCCATTTCTGTAGAACCCAATTTTGTTTTAGTCTGACTTTCAAAAACAGGCTCCATCACTTTAATTGCAATTGCAGCAATTATAGATTTACGTATATCTGAGGCTTCAAAACTTTTGCCATAAAATTCACGTACAGTTTTTACAATAGCTTCTCTAAAAGCAGATTGATGTGTACCTCCCTGAGTTGTATGTTGCCCATTTACAAACGAATAGTATTCTTCTGAGTACTGCGTTTTACTATGAGTTACAGCAATTTCTATATCATCTCCTTTAAGATGGATGATAGGATACAGCATATCATCTGTATTATTATTATCCTCTAATAAATCTTTTAAACCATTTTTAGAAAAAAACTTTTCACCATTAAAAATTATGGTTAAACCTGGATTTAGGTAGACATAATTTTTAAGCATTTTAGCTACATACTCATTTCTAAATTTGTAGTTTTTGAATATAGTTTCATCTGGAATAAAGGAAACCTTAGTACCTTTTCTACGCGAAGTTTCCTCTAAAAATTCTTCATTCTCTAAATTACCTTGACTAAATTCTGCTGAAGCTGATTTTCCTTCACGTGAAGACTCTACTCTAAAATAAGATGATAGTGCATTTACAGCTTTTGTACCAACTCCATTTAAACCAACAGATTTTTTAAAGGCTTTAGAATCATACTTACCACCAGTATTCATTTTAGAAACTACATCTACTACCTTACCTAATGGAATTCCACGTCCATAATCACGAACAGTAACTTTACTGCCATGTATAGAAATTTCGATGGTTTTACCTGCACCCATCACATACTCATCAATAGAGTTGTCTAAAACTTCTTTTACAAGAATATAAATACCATCATCTGCAGAAGAACCATCACCCAATTTTCCAATATACATTCCTGGACGCATTCTAATATGCTCTTTCCAGTCTAATGATCTAATATTATCTTCTGTATATTTTGTTTCTTTACTCATGTAATCGCTTACTATTATTAGGATTGAAGTACTTGCAATATAGGATTAACATCCTAAAAATAAAATACCTAAATTAATTAGTTATTAACAGGATTTCAACGATTTTTTGAGCTAAATATGAGCAAATAAAATTATATAATTGAAGCGAAATTTTCATCAATCAAAACATTAAAAATCACAAAAAAAAACAATATGTTGTATTTTTAAACAAATAGGGCTTGGTGTCTGAATTTACTTACTTTTGAGCCGAATTAAAATGATGAATTGTGGAAAACACTCAACTTATAGAATTAGCAAATAAATACGGAAGCCCTTTGTATGTTTACGATACAGACAAAATTGCTTCTCAATACAATAGATTAACCAACGCATTTAGTAACGTTAAAAATTTAAAATTAAATTACGCTGTTAAAGCTTTATCTAACGTAAATATTTTAAAGTTCTTTAAAAATTTAGGTGCTGGTTTAGATACAGTTTCTTATCAAGAAGTGCAGTTGGGTTTAACTACAGGAATCAATCCTAAAAATATTATTTACACGCCAAATGGTGTTTCTCTTCAAGAAATTGAAGAAGTTGCAAAATTAGGTGTACAAATAAATATTGACAACCTATCTATTCTTGAAATTTTTGGACAAAAACATCCAGAAATTCCAGTTTGTGTTCGTATAAATCCACACATTATGGCTGGAGGAAATTCTAAAATTTCTGTTGGACATATAGATTCTAAATTCGGAATTTCAATTCATCAAGTTCCACACATAAAACGTGTTGTTGAAAATACAGGTATGAACATCAACGGAATTCATATGCATACAGGATCTGATATTTTAGATATTGATACTTTTTTACGTGCTTCAGATATTTTGTTTGATGTTGCTCGTCAATTCAAGAATATTGACTTTATAGATTTTGGAAGCGGATTTAAAGTTCCTTACAAAGAGGGAGACATTTCTACAGACATTGAGCAATTAGGTATTCAATTATCAGAAAGATTCAACGAATTCTGTGCAGATTATGGCAAAGACATTACACTAATGTTTGAACCTGGTAAATTTTTAGTGTCAGAAGCAGGAGTTTTCTTAGCTAAAGTTAATGTGGTTAAGCAAACTACATCTACAGTTTTTGCTCATGTAGATTCTGGTTTTAATCATCTAGTAAGACCTATGATGTATGATTCTTATCATCATATTACAAACATCTCAAATCCTGAAGGAAGAGATCGTTACTACTCAGTTGTAGGTTATATTTGTGAAACAGACACCTTTGCTTCTAATAGAAGAATTGCAGAAATATCTGAAGAAGATGTACTATGTTTTCATAATGCTGGTGCATACTGCTTTTCTATGGCTTCTAACTACAATTCTCGTTATTTACCTGCAGAAGTAATGCTTGTAGATGGTAAAGATTACCTTATTCGAAAAAGACAAACGATTCAAGATATTTTAAACAATCAGGAAAATGTAGAACTTCCAACAAAAAAAGAAGTTCAAAAAGCTGAAGTAACAGCCTAACAATAACTATTAATCACTACAAATCCACTAAGAAATCAAAAATTTTAGTGGATATTTTTTTACATTTACTCTCAATAAAATCAACCAAATCATGAAAATTCTAGGTATAGGAAGCAATTACGTTACAGACTTAAAAGACATTCCAGAAAAAAAGAAAGGTAAAAAATTTATTTTCTCAAAACCAGAATCTAGCTTAGCTGTAAATTGTGATGTCCCTTACCCAAGTAGTATAACCAATGAACTAATTTACGAAGTTGAATTGGTTGTAAAAATTGTTAAAGAAGGCAAGAACATCACCAAAGAAGAAGCCAATTCTTACATTTCAGAAATTGCAATTGGTATCGACTACACAGCAAAAGACATCTTAACCAATGCAAGAGAAACAAAACATCCTTGGGAGTTTGCAAAAGGTTTTGATGGAGCAGCACCAATTTCTAAATTTAAACCTGTTTCTAATTATGATTTAGCTAACATTGATTTTGATTTAAAAATTAATGGAGAAGAAAAACAAAAAAGCAATACAGCATATATGATTAACGATTTTGCTGATATTATTTCTTTTATTTCTGAATACATGACCTTACAACCAGGAGACTTAATTTTTACAGGAACTCCTGCTTTAGGAAAAGGAGAAATTTTTAAAGGTGATCATTTACAATGTTCTGTAAATGGAGAATTATTACTAGATTTTAAAATGATATAAACTCATTTACAAATGAAAATTAGACGTTCTACCTTGCATGATGTTGCACAAATTATGGTTATCATCAATGATGCTAAAACCTATTTAGCTTCTCAAAATATTGACCAGTGGCAAAATGGATATCCTAATGCTGAGCAAGTTGAAAACGATATTGAAAAAGGTGAATGTTTTGTGGTTGTGAATGATGATGACACAATTATGGCAGCTTCCATGTTTACATTAAGAAAAGAACCTACTTACAAACAAATACTTGAAGGTAACTGGTTAATCTCGGAAGACGAAGTTTATGGAGTAGTTCATAGAATGGCCATTAAAAAAGAATACAGAAAGTTAGGTTTAGCTACCTTTTTATTTGATGAATTTCATCAACAGCTTAAAAATCAAAGTATCAAAAGTTTAAAGATTGATACCCATGAAAATAATGTTGGAATGCAATCTTTAATTAAAAAGTTAGGCTATAAATATTGTGGCATTATTTACACAAGTTACAATGCCAAACGATTGGCTTTTGAGAAGGTTATTTCTTAAAAACTATCAATTTTAAAAGTATATTTACATCCTCATAAATTCGGTTTTATGAGGATTTTTTTCCAATAAACTTAAGTAGCAAATGCAACTACACCAATATATAATTCAACAAACACAACTAAATTCAAAATCTGTAGAAAACACTATTTCATTGTTAAATGAAGATGCTACAATTCCTTTTATTTCTAGATACAGAAAAGAAATGACTGGCAACTTAGATGAAGTGCAAATAGGAGAAATTGTAAAGTTTAAAGAAGAATTTGAAGCTCTAGAAAAACGTAAAAAAACAATTTTAAAAGCCTTAGAAGAGCAAAATATTTTAACTACAGAACTTACTAATAAAATACATACATCTAAAGATTTAATTACTTTAGAAGACTTGTATTTACCTTATAAGAAAAAACGAAAAACCAAAGCAGAAACTGCACGTTTACAAGGCCTAGAACCTTTGGCCAAGATGATAATGAGTCAACGTGTTAATGATTTAGACTATACAGCATCAAAATACATTAAAAATGATGTTAATTCTATAGATGATGCTTTAGAAGGTGCACGTTTTATTATTGCAGAGTGGATTAATGAAAGAACAGATATTCGAAACAATATAAGAAGAGAATTAGAACGTTTTGCAACGATTTCATCTAAAGTGATTAAAGCTAAAAAAGAAGATGAGAAAGCACAAAAATTTAAAGATTATTTTGATTGGAGCGAATCATTAAATCGAATTCCATCTCACAGATTATTGGCAATTTTAAGAGCTGAAAACGAAGGTTTTATCAGAGTTAAAATAGAAATTGATTCAGAAAGATTATTGCAAAGAATTGAAAATAGAATTATTCGTTCTCAAAATGAGTGTGCAGCACAAATTGAGTTGGCTATTAAAGATGCATACAAAAGATTATTGTTGCCTTCTTTAGCCAACGAAGCTTTATCAAATGCCAAAGAAAAAGCAGATGAAAGTGCCATTTTAGTTTTTGCTAAAAACCTAAAGCAATTGCTTTTAGGCACTCCTTTAGGAGAAAAAAGAGTTTTAGCAATAGATCCAGGTTTTAGATCTGGTTGTAAAGTGGTCTGTTTAAATGCGCAAGGTGATTTAGAACATAATGAGACTATTTTTCCTCACGAACCTCAAAATAAAAAACTAGAAGCCATTAAGAAAATTAGTTTTTTGGTTGATGCTCATAAAATTGAAGCCATTGCAATTGGTAATGGAACTGCTTCTAGAGAAACTGAACAGTTTATAAAAAAGATACAGTTTAAAAAATCTGTAGATGTTTTTGTAGTTAGTGAAGCTGGTGCTTCAATTTATTCTGCTTCCAAAATTGCGAGAGAAGAATTCCCTAATTACGATGTTACAGTTCGTGGTTCAGTATCTATTGGTAGACGTTTGCAAGATCCTTTGGCTGAATTGGTTAAAATTGATGCAAAATCGATTGGAGTTGGCCAATATCAGCATGATGTAGATCAGACTAAACTTAAAAGATCGTTAGATACTACAGTTGAAAGCTGTGTAAATACAGTTGGTGTAAATATAAATACTGCAAGTGAATCTTTATTAAGTTACGTTTCTGGAATTGGACCAAAATTGGCGGAAAATATTATAAAATATCGAAATGAAAATGGTGCTTTTACTTCTAGAAATGATATTAAAAAAGTACCAAGATTAGGTGGAAAAGCTTTTGAACAAGCTGCTGGTTTTTTAAGAATCAAACATGGTAAAAACCCTTTAGATAATTCTGCTGTGCACCCTGAAAGTTATTTTTTAGTCGATAAAATGGCCAAGGATACGAATAAAAAGGTAGAAGAAATTATTGGGAATAAAGAATTGATTCAGCAAATTAATCTAGAAAAGTATATCACAGAAACCACTGGTTTGCCTACTTTAAAAGACATTATTAACGAATTAGAAAAACCAGGTTTAGATCCAAGAGCAAAAGCTAAGGTATTTTCTTTTGACAAAAATATCAAAACCATTGCTGATTTAAGAATTGGTCAACTCTTACCAGGTATTGTAAATAATATTACCAACTTTGGATGCTTTGTAGACATAGGTATTAAAGAAAGTGGTTTAATTCACGTTTCCAATTTATCTGATAGTTATGTAAATGATGTGAATACAATTGTGGCTTTACAACAACAGATAGTAGTTAAGGTTTTAGAGGTAGATGTTCATCGCAAAAGAATTCAATTGGCTTTGGTAAAGTAAAATTTTAATTATCTTTAAATTATGACTAAAAAAGAGAAAACAGATTCTTGGGACGATTTAAGTGATTTCCAAAAGAATGAAATTCAACAAGAACTTAATGACTTAAATAAAAAGAAAAAAGTCTCTTGGGAAGATGCTAAAAAAAAGCTTGAGAAAATAAAATAAAATAAAACAGGAAAATGGGAAAGAAATTAACTGTCTATATGATTGATGGCACTGCTTATGGTCCAAGGTTAAGTGAAATAGGTAATTGGGTTGGTAAGGCTATTTATAGTCCAAGATCATCAATTAATAAAATAATCAATAGAAGTGAATTTAATAACCCTGGAGTTTACTGTTTAAAAGGCGATCCTACTGATGATGCTTTTGATGAAAAAATTTACATTGGAGAAGCAGAAAATATAAAAGTAAGATTAAAACAACACCTAAGTGACCCAAATAAAGATTTTAAAGAATTAATTTTCTTTGTAAGTAAAGATGAATTACTGACAAAAACCCAAATAAGATATTTGGAATCAAGATTAGTGCAGATAGCTATAGAAGCCAAAACCGCTCAAATTGATAATGGCAATTCTCCAAGTTTACCTACTTTACACGAAGCAGATATATCTGATATGGAGTATTTTTTAGAACAGATAAAATTAATTTTACCTGTTATGGGTTTCAAGTTTTTAATATCATCAACTGTAAAAGAAAGTGATAAAAATATTATTTCTAATGAAAAATCTATTCACGAAACTTACTTCATAAAAACAAAGACTTTCAAAGCAATAATGCAAGAAACTGATCAAGGCTATATAGTTTCTAAGGGCAGTGAAGCTAAGAAAAACTTATCTAAATCTTGTACTGAAACTTATAGAAATATGAGAAGAAAATTATTAGAAACAAGTATTATGAGAGAAAACTTAGATAAACTTATTTTCACAGAAGATACTATATTTAATAGTCCAAGTGCTGCATCTAATATGGTTTTGGGAAGAAATTCAAATGGATTTACAGAATGGATAACCCAAAATGGACAAACTTTTAAAGAAGTTCAAGAAAATATTAACAATTAAAATATAAACTTGACATTTTCCTTACTTTCGAAATCGAAAATATAATTAATGAAAGTCTGTATAGCCGAAAAACCAAGTGTAGCAAGAGAGATTGCTAATATTCTAGGAGCCAAAACAAAACGTGATGGTTTTTATGAAGGTAATGGTTATGCTGTAACTTATACCTTTGGTCATTTATGTACGCTTTTAGAACCTAAAGATTACAAACCACATTGGAAAAGTTGGGATTTGAACAACTTACCCATGTTACCTGAACGTTTTGACACGAAAGTTACAGGTGATTCTGGAATTAAAAAACAGTTTAACATTGTCAAGTCTTTATTTGAAAAAGCAGATGTTGTCATCAATTGTGGTGATGCAGGAACTGAAGGAGAACTCATACAAAGATGGGTTATCAATCAATGTAATTACAAAGGCAAAGTACAACGTTTATGGATTTCATCTTTAACTGAAGAAGCTATAAAAGATGGTTTTAATAATTTAGAATCAGCAGACAAATATGATAATTTGTATTATGCAGGGTACTCTAGAGCTATAGGTGATTGGCTTTTGGGTTTAAATGCTACACGTTTATACACCGTAAAATTTGGAGGTTACAAGCAAGTGCTATCTGTAGGTAGAGTGCAAACTCCAACTCTAGCAATGTTAGTGAATAGGTATCATGAAATTCAGAATTTTAAGCCACAACCTTATTGGGAGCTGCAAACTACTTATAGAAATACGCTTTTTAATTATGAAGATGGTCGTTTTCTAAAAAAGGAAGATGGTCAAGTATTGGCAGACAAAGTTGCTCAATCTGATTTTGAAATTGTTTCGGTTACTAAAAAGAAAGGTAAAGAATACGCTCCTAAACTTTTCGACTTAACAGGTTTACAAGTATATTGTAATAATAAATTTGGTTTTTCTGCAGATGAAACTCTAAAAATTGTGCAGAAGTTATACGAAATGAAAGTAGTAACATACCCAAGAGTGGATACTACTTTTTTACCTAATGATTTATACCCAAAAATTCACGGAATTTTATCAAAATTAACCAATTATAGTGAGTTAACTCAACCTCTTTTAGGTAAGAAAATAAAGAAAACCAAACGTGTTTTTGACGACAAAAAGGTAACCGATCATCATGCTATAATTCCAACAGGAATTCAAGGTAATTTGCAATACAATCAGCAACAAGTTTATGATATTATTACCAAAAGGTTTATCGCTGTTTTTTATCCAGATTCTGATGTATCTAATACTTCAGTAATGGGTAAGGCTGCAGAAGTGCCTTTTAAAACTACTGGTAAAGAAATTATTAATAAAGGTTGGCGAGTTGTTTTTGAGACCAAAGAATCTTCAATCAAAAAGGAATTGAATGCAACTGCTACATTACCTTCATTTGTTAAAGGTGAAAAGGGTAAACATGAGCCTTCTTTTTTAGAAAAAGAGACAAAACCACCAAGAAATTTTACAGAGGCAAGTTTACTAAGAGCCATGGAAACTGCAGGCAAACAGGTAGATGATGATGAAATGCGTGAGCTGATGAAAGAAAATGGAATTGGTAGACCATCTACAAGAGCCAGTATTATAGAAACTCTATTTAGAAGAAAATACATAGAACGTAAAAAGAAATTAGTTTTACCAACACAAACTGGTATTGATCTAATTAACATTATCGATAATGAACTATTAAAATCTGCTGAATTAACTGGTAGATGGGAAAAACGTTTAAAAGAAATTGAACGAGGTGAATTCAATGCAGGAACATTCATTAACAATATGAAAAAAATGGTTGATGAATTGGTTTATGAAGTGCGTTCTAATAAAGTTAAAAAAAGAATTTCATCAGAAACTCAAAAAGCTACTTTACCTGCAGCCAAGACTAAAAGCAAAACAAAAAAGCAAGTAATGGGCAAAACCTGCCCAAAATGTAAACAAGGTAAGCTATTGAAAGGTTCCTCTGCTTATGGTTGTTCTGAATACAAAAACAATTGCGATTTTAAAATTCCGTTTGTTATTTATGATAAAAAAGTGTCTGAAAACCAAATTATAAGGCTTATAGATAAAGGTTGCACAACCAATCTTAAAGGTTTTGTTTTAAATGATGAAAAAGTTGAAGGCCTAATTCGTTTTGATGGTAGTTTTAACCTAAAACTTGAACCTAAGATAAAACCTGTGGCTACTACTCAAACAACTGCAAATAAAGATGCAATTTCATGCCCAAAATGTAAGGAAGGAACCGTTTTAAAAGGTAAATCTGCTTATGGCTGTTCTAACTACAAATCTGGTTGTGATTTTGTGTTTACCTTCGAAAACATAAAAAAAATCGCCAATGGTAAACCATTGACGAAAGAATTAGTTTTAAAAATTATATCTAGCTAAAGATTAATGCTAAATGTTTGTAAATACGTTTAGCCCAGATTGAACGGTTTGTTTGAGCTCTTTTTAAGCTGAACTTATTCAGCTTAAAAAAGCGAGTAGTGAAAGCTGGAAATAGCTTCTAAAAATTAATCAATCATATTTTTTAAGTAAAATTTTTCTACTTTTTCTCTGGCCCAAGGTGTGGTTCTTAAAAATTTTAAAGAAGATTTATAAGTAGGATTGTTCTTAAATGCATTAATATTTAAGGCATAAGCCAATTCTTCCCAACCATATTCTAAATACAATTCCTCTAGAATTGTAGCCAATTTTATACCATGTAATGGATTGTTTGGTTGCTCTTTACTCATCTAAATTGGGTAATATAAATTCATCTAAAACAGACTTTTTAGCCATCATTGTTTCTATAGCTTCTGTAGTTCTTGGTGCTTCTCCAGACAAATTAACTGGCCCATTTTTGGTTACTAAAATATCATCTTCTATACGTATACCAATTCCCCACCATTTTTTATTACAAGGACTACCATCAGGAATGTAAATTCCAGGCTCCATAGTAACAATCATATTTTCTTCGAACGTGTTGTAGTTTCCTGGATCATGCACATCTAAACCTATGTGGTGTGAAGTTCCATGAGGAAAATAGTTGTGTCTTTCATCTACAGATTTAATAATACCAAGTTTAAATAAGCCCTCATTTACAATTTTTCTAGCTGCTTGATTTGGTGCACTCATTTTTGTACCAATAGTATACAATGCAATACCTGCCTCTTGTGCTTCGTATACCAAATCATAAATTTGTTTTTGTTCTTCTGTAAACTTTCCATTAGCAGGAATTGTACGTGTTACATCTGCTGTAAAACCTCTATACTCTGCACCAAGATCCATCAAAACTAAATCGTTACCAACCTTAGTTTTATTATTTTCTATGTAATGTAAAATACAACCATTATTACCTGCACCAACTATAGATGGATAACCTTCATACTCAGCACCATATTTTTTATATACAAATTCATGAATACCTTGTAACTCAGTTTCAGACATGTGTGACTTCATAGCTTTCATAACCTCTATTTGACCAACTGCTGATATTCTAATAGCTTTTGTTAATAACTTAACTTCTTCTTGAGTCTTAACTTCACGCATTGTAGCTAGAGTTCCTGGTAAAAAATTTAAATCAATATTCGTACTTGGTTTTAAAGCCAAAGAAATTTTTTGTTGTACCTCTTTTCTTACTGCATCAGTTTCTGCAGATTTGTAAGCCTTTAATAATTCATCATTCTTAATATCTTCAGATCTTGTTGCTAAACGATCTATAATATTGATAACGTTAGCACTACTCTCAACAGGAGCTTGTGCAATATTGCTGTACACATATTCTTTCATTCTAGATAAATAAGCATCAGGATTGTACTCAGCCTTGATTTTAAATGATTTAACTAAATCAAAAATATCTGCGCCACTTAAATTTCTATAATCATCATTAAATTTTTCTATGTAAACTTTATCAAACCCTTTAAAGTTGATATCTGAGTTTAAAAATTCTGATGCATTAAAAGCGATATCAAAGCCTAATTCATTTTTAGCGCCTTCAATTCCTAAACGTTTTCCATTCCATTGTTCTGCTCTGGCATCTCGCTTTTGTACATATAATATTTCGTTATAAGTATTACCTTCAGCATCTGTTTGATTTTCAGAAAACAAGACTAATACTCCATTTGGTTCTCTATAACCTGTTAAATAGTAAAAATTAGGATCTTGATGAAACACATAATCTACATCATTAGCTCTGTTTCTTAAAGGATTTGCGAACACAACAGCTACTGAATTTTTAGGCATTTTAGAACGTAGAACTTCTCTTCGATTTTTATGGAAATCTTTAGACAAAAAATCTGCTGGAGCTTGAGAAAATGCGTCTAATGAAAAAGTGACACATAGTATGATGAATATTTTAAAAACCTTCATTAAATAATATTTATTGGTTACAGTCTCAAATGTAAGATTAATTCTTTTTTAAGTACAAATATTAACACAAATTTAGTGCTTGGTTATTGCTGATTTTTCAATAATTTAGCCAAAAATTAAAGAAATCTACAAATGAAAAATATTGCTTTACATCAAGTTCATGAGAAATTGGGAGCAAAAATGGTGCCTTTTGCTGGCTTTAACATGCCAGTTCAATACGAAGGCGTAACTGCAGAACACTTAACTGTAAGAGAATCTGTGGGAGTTTTTGACGTAAGTCATATGGGTGAATTTTTAGTGTCTGGAAAGAATGCTTTAGCCTTAATACAAAAGGTTACTTCTAACGATGCTTCTAAATTAGAAATTGGTGATGCACAATACAGTTGTTTCCCAAACACAGAAAACGGAATTGTAGATGATTTAATTTGTTATAGAATTAAAGAAGATCAATATTTATTAGTTGTTAATGCTTCTAATATTGAGAAGGATTGGAATTGGATTTCTAAGTACAATGAAGAATTTGGTGCTGATTTAAGAGATTTATCTGATGATTATTCTTTGTTAGCCATTCAAGGGCCTAAAGCTGTAGAAGCAATGCAATCGCTTTCTTCTTTAGATTTGGCTGATATACCTTTTTATAAATTTAAAGTAGGTGATTTTGCTGGTATAGAGAATGTAATTATCTCTGCAACAGGATATACTGGTTCAGGTGGCTTTGAGATTTATTGTAAAAACTCAGAAGTAGAACAAATTTGGAATCGTGTATTTTTAGCTGGAGCAGAATTTGGTATCAAACCAATTGGTTTAGCTGCAAGAGATACCTTACGTTTAGAAATGGGGTATTGTTTATATGGTAATGATATAGATGATACTACCTCACCAATTGAAGCTGGTTTAGGTTGGATTACTAAATTTACCAAAGATTTTGTAAACTCTGAGGCTTTAGCAAAACAAAAAGAAGAAAAACCATCAAGAAAATTGGTTGCTTTTATACTAAATGAAAGAGGTATACCAAGACAAGGTTATGATATTGTAAATGATGAAGGTGCTAAGATTGGTAATGTTACTTCTGGAACTATGAGTCCAAATTTGAGTAAAGGTATTGGTTTAGGATATGTACCAACAGCATCTGCAAAAGTAGGTTCACAAATTTTAATTCAAATTCGTAAGAAAGCAATTCCTGCTACTGTTGTAAAACTTCCTTTTTACAAAAAGTAAAAACTTAGTAAAATATAAGAATGACAAAACCTCAATAACTAGGGATCATTGAGGTTTTGATACTTAATAATAAGTAGGGGTAGTGCTATCAAACACTACTTGTGTTTCCACAAGCATTCTATTTCGAATATCTTTAATGTTTATTTATTAGTAATTCGTTCTTAAGTTCTCTATTTTCTTTAGCTTTTTCTAAAAGCGTATTTGCTCCTGCAAAAATTAAAAAGAATACTAAAATTGACATTGCATATTTCAACAACCCAAAAACGAAAGTATTTAACAGAATAACTTTAAATAAAAGAAACATCATAATTGTACGTTTTAACACTTCAAAACTAAACAATTAAAGAATGTTGTCTTTTACTTATTATGTGAATGGTATAATTTAATAGTTAAATGGTTTTTTTAGATAGTTAAGCAATTATACATTAAATCTAAAATGCATAACATCTCCGTCTTTAACTATATAATCCTTACCTTCTACTCTCATTTTACCAGCTTCTTTTACTTTGGCTTCAGAACCATAAGCAACGTAATCTTCATAAGCAATAGTTTCTGCTCTAATGAATCCTTTTTCGAAATCTGTATGAATAACTCCTGCAGCTTGAGGAGCAGTTGAACCAATAGGAATTGTCCAGGCCCTAACTTCTTTTACACCTGCAGTAAAGTAAGTTTGTAAGTTTAATAATTTGTAGGCAGAACGTATTAAACGTGATACTCCTGCTTCTTCTAAACCAATATCAGCTAAAAACATTTGACGTTCTTCATAGTCGTCTAATTCAGTAATATCTGCTTCAGTGCCAACAGCTAGCACAATAACTTCTGCATCTTCTTCTTTCACAGCTTCTCTTACTTTATCTACATATTCATTACCAGAAACTGCTGAGTTTTCGTCAACATTACAAACGTATAAAACAGGCTTAGCTGTAATAAATTGTAAAGATTGTACAAACTCTATTTCTTTTTCGTTAAAATCTAAAGCTCTTACAGATTTACCTTGTAATAAAGTGTCTTCTATTTTCTGCAAAACAACCAATTCAGCCTGTGCTTCTTTGTTACCTGTTTTTGCAGTTCTTTTTACACGCTCTAAACGTTTTTGAACCGTTTCTAAATCTTTTAATTGTAGTTCAATATCAATAGTTTCTTTATCTCTAACAGGATCTATTGAGTTATCAACGTGAATAATATTGTCATTATCAAAACAACGCAAAACATGTAAAATAGCATCTGTTTCTCTAATATTTGCTAAGAATTGATTTCCTAAACCTTCACCCTTACTTGCACCTTTTACTAAACCTGCAATATCTACAATTTCTACAGTAGCTGGCACCACCTTTTCTGGATTTACCAATTCTTCTAACTTCTCAATTCTAGTATCTGGTACATTTACCACTCCTAAGTTTGGTTCTATAGTACAAAAAGGAAAGTTTGCACTTTGCGCTTTTGCATTAGATAAACAGTTAAATAATGTCGATTTTCCTACGTTTGGTAATCCTACAATTCCAGCTTTCATAAATAAAATTTACAGTTTAAAGAACGGTATTTAACTTAAATTAAGTTAAGTATTCTTAAATTTTAAGAATGCAAATATAATACTTTGTTAAACTTAAACTTACTTTTATTTGCAAAACTAAAATTGATTTATTTTTCTCAAAAATTCAACTAAACCATGAGAAAAACATTACAAACCATTTTATTGATTTTTATTGCCAATTGGAGTATCCATGCCCAGTTTATTACTGGAAAAGTTCTTAGCAAAAACTCTAGCAAACCCATTAACAATGTTGCTATAATTACAAACTTAAAAAACGGCACTACCACAAATGAATTAGGCATTTTTAAATTAGACATTTCTAATGTAAATACAATTACTTTTACAAACCTTAATTACAAAACAGTTGTTATAAGCAAACAAAAATTTACTTCAAAAAATTACACTATTTACTTAGAAGAAAAAGTAAATGAACTCTCTGAAATTCAATTAAATCTTAAAAAAATCACTGTAGACTCTATAGTAACCAAAACACTAAGGAGCATGAAGAAGAATTATATTTCTGGACCAACTATAAGTAATTTTTATGTGAGAGAAAATAGTATCATCAATTTTAAAAAATTAGAATTAGACTTAGACAAAAGTGCTTTATTAAATAGAAAAAACAAGAAAATAGCAGAGAAAGAATTGGCAGCATATGCCAATAATCTTCAAAATAGCGACCCTGTTTTTTCCAATGAATTTTATGGAAAATTTAAAACTAAAAAAGTGTATTCAGATAAGATAGAAAAATTTTACAATGTTGATAAAATCGATACTGTTCAAGGGTTTAAATCCATGAAAAACAATAAACAAATTACTATTGAGCAAGCTCAAAAGGATTTACAGCATATCATCCTTAAAAATTTGAATAAACATAAAACCTATAAAATAAGTTCTGGATTATTTAAAATTGAAGATTCCCTATCTATAAAGGAAGTAGTTCAAGATGCAGATTCTCTTCACTTAATTAATACTTTTAATTCTTTTACTGCTACTAGTGCATTTACTAGCGCAAAATATAAAAGCAGATTCTTCTATTTTAAAAAACAGCAAAATTTTCTCAATAACAGATACTATAAGCATTCTTTAGCCAGCAATGCTTTTTTAGGCTCAGAAATGATGTATGTTTTAAATTTTACGCCTAGAAAATCGAAATCAAAGTACAAAGGTCAAATGTTTATTAATCCTATAGATTTTACCATCTCTAAAATAGAATATCAATTTGCAGAAGGCAAAAAAGGACAAAACTTAAACTTAAAATGGCTCTTAGGCATAAAAGTCTCTGAAGATGTAAATAAGGTTACGCTTTATTATGAAAAAAATAAAGAAAATAAAGAAAATAAAGTGTTCAATTCTTATTTTAAAGAAACTAAGAGTGCCTATGTTTATGTTCATAGACCTATAAAATTTAAAGAAAATTCGAGTAAAAAGAGCAAGGTAAAGTTCGATATAAAAATAGAACTTGATACTCAAGAAATAAGAGAAGTTTACTTGACAAATGTTAGTGAAATACCAAAAACGGCTGTTGAAAAAGTTGCAAAGGGCCAATCTAACATAAAATACAATTACCTCTCTAAAGCAGATTACGACAAGACTAGTTGGAAGAATCGACAGTTAATTACTGAATATCTTAAAAAATATAACTAAAAAAAAGCCTCTAAATTAATAGAGGCTTTTCTTATTATCTTATTCTAAAGTTTTTATGAATTATGCATAAATGCCTGTTTTTCAAGCAAAACTTCTTCTGTTTCAACATTATCTTCATCAGGCACACAACAATCTACAGGACAAACTGCAGCACACTGTGGTTCTTCATGAAATCCTTTACACTCAGTACATTTATCTGCAACTATATAATAAATTTCATCAGAAACAGGTTCTTGGTCTTCATCTGCGTTTGCCGATTTTCCATTTGGTAATACAATATTTCCACTTAAGTCTGTACCATCTGCATATTTCCAATCATCTGCACCTTCATAAATTGCAGTATTAGGACATTCAGGCTCACAAGCCCCACAATTTATACACTCATCTGTTATTATAATTGCCATAATTTTCTTTTCTGTTTTTGTACCTTTGCAGTTGCAAAAATAAAGCCAAAATAATAGACAACCAAATAAATGACTAGTATTCAAAACAGAATTACTGCATTCGCAAAATTAGGTGACTTTTTAAGTCAGTTTTCTCCAAATAAAATTGAGAAAAAACAAAATATTGAGCATAATGATTTATTTTTTGATGGCTTCCAGCATCAAATTAAATTAGCTCAAGAAAACAATTCTTGGTTTACAAAAGACAATATTTTATTTGCGCTACAAAGTTGGGCAGAAGCACTAACTACAGAAAACTTAAAGGATTTTACTAAAGATGTAAATCCCGGGCAAAAATCAGAAAAACAAGTTGCTATAATAATGGCTGGTAATATACCCTTAGTTGGTTTTCACGACTTTTTATCGGTATTAATTTCTGGGTATAAAGTTGTTATAAAGCAATCTTCTAACGATAAGCATTTAATACCTTTTTTAGCTAAATACTTAGAGTATGTTCATGAAGATTTTAAGAATAAAATCACTTTTACAGAAGAAAAATTAACCAACTTTGATGCAGTTATTGCAACAGGCAGTAACAATACAGCTAGATATTTTGAGTATTACTTTAAAAATAAACCAAGTATTATAAGAAAAAGTAGAAACTCTGTTGCAGTAATAACAGGCAATGAAACTGATGATGATTATGTTGGTTTAGCGAATGATGTTTTTCAGTATTTTGGACTAGGCTGTAGATCTGTATCTAAACTGTATGTTCCAAAAGATTATAATTTTGATGCCTTTTTTAATGGTATGTACTCTAGAAAAGACATTATAAATAATGCTAAATACGCCAATAATTACGATTACAATAAGGCTGTTTATTTAATGAGCGAATTTGAATTATTAGAAAATGGTTTTTTAATGATAAAGGAAGATGAAAGCTACTCCTCTCCTATTGCAACCATTTTTTACGAATATTATGATAATGAGATTGATTTAAAAATCAAGTTACATGAAGACAAAGAAAAAATTCAATGTATTGTTGCTAAAGATTTTATAGAAAATGAAGTTGCTTTTGGGCAAACACAACACCCAAAATTAACAGATTATGCAGATGGTATGAACACATTAGAATTCCTATCTAAATTATAGAGTATGAAAAAACACAATTTTAGTGCTGGTCCTTGTATTTTGCCTGAAGAAGTTTTACAAAAAGCATCTGAAGCTATTCTAAATTTTAATGATGATAATTTATCATTAATAGAAATATCTCACAGAAGTAAACCATTTGTAAACGTAATTGAAAAGGCAAAAAGTTTAGCTTTAGAACTATTAGGATTAGAAAACAAAGGTTACAAAGCATTGTTTTTACATGGAGGTGCAAGTATGGAATTCTTAATGGTAGCTTACAACTTACTCAACAAAAAAGCGGCTTATTTAAACACAGGTACATGGTCTACTAAAGCTATAAAAGAAGCTAAGGAATTTGGTGAAATTATAGAAGTAGCATCATCTAAAGATAAAGGTTTTAGCTACATACCTAAAGAATATTCAATACCCAAAGATGCAGATTATTTTCATTGTACAAGTAACAATACAGTAGCTGGTACTCAAATGAAAAGTTTCCCAGAAACCGATGTTCCTATGGTTTGTGACATGAGTTCAGATATCTTTTCGCGTCAACTAGATTTTGAAAAGTTTGATTTAATTTATGCTGGTGCTCAAAAAAATATGGGCCCTGCAGGAACTACTTTAGTTATAATTAAAGAGGAAATACTTGGTAAGGTAAATAGGCACATCCCTTCTATGCTAAATTATCAAGTACACTTAGAAAAAGAAAGCATGTTTAATACGCCAGCCGTTTTTCCTGTGTATGTTTCTATGCTTACTTTACAGTGGTTAAAAGATTTAGGTGGAATTCCGTTTATAGAAAAGGTAAATGAGAAAAAAGCAGAACTTTTGTATGCAGAGATAGACAGAAATCCTTTATTTAAAGGTATTGTAGCTAAAGAAGACAGAAGTATTATGAATGCAACATTTGTATTAACTGATGAATCTTTATCAGAAAAATTCGATAAAATGTGGCAAGATGCAAATATTAATGGTTTACATGGCCATAGATCTGTAGGTGGCTACAGAGCAAGCATGTACAATGCATTACCTTTATATAGTGTGCAAGCTTTGGTAGATGTAATGCAAGAACTAGAACGTAATAATTAACTATACTTAGAAAATCTTTAACGATAGATTTTCGGAAATTGAATTTGTAGAGAGATAATGATCATATTAGCAAACGACGGAATTACATTAAAAGGAATTGAAGCCTTAGAAAAAGCAGGTTTTGAAGTAAATATTACTAAAGTTGCTCAAAATCAGCTAGAAAATTTTATAAACGATAATAATATAGATGCAGTTTTAGTAAATAAAAACACACAGATTAGACAAGAATTAATAGAAGCTTGTCCTTCTTTAAAATTGATTGGAAATTCAAGTGTTAATATGGATAATATTGATGTTGATTTTGCAATTGATAATGGTTTGCACGTTATTAATCCTAAGAACGCTTCTGCAGGTTCAGTGGCAGAATTGGTATTTGCACATTTGTTTGGTATGGCTCGTTTTTTACATTCGTCTAATAGAGAAATGCCTTTAGAAGGTGATATGCGATTTAACGACCTAAATAAAGCCTATGCTTCAGGTACAGAATTAAGAGGAAAAACCATTGGTATTTTAGGCTTTGATAAAGTTGGCCAAGAAGTAGCAAAAATTGCTATTGGTTTAGGTATGCATGTAATGGCTTATGATGATTTTGTTGAAGAAGCAACCATCACTTTAGATTTTTATAATAATCAAAAAGTAGATTTTACTATTCATACAGCTGCTATAGATGATGTTCTAAAAGAATCAGACTTTATTTCTTTGCATTTAACAAACCACGAAGATTATATTATTACATCAACAGAATTTGAAAAAATGAAAGATGGTGTTGGCTTTATTAACACTGCCAAAGGCGGAATTTTAAATGAGGTTGATTTAGTAAGTGCCATAGAAAGTGGAAAAGTACAATATGCTGGTTTAGATGTTTTTGAAACTGAGCCTACACCTGCTGTTCAACTTTTAATGAATCCAGAAATTTCACTTTCTCCCAATATTGGTTCATCAACAAAAGAGGCACAAGAAAGAGCTGGTTTAGAATTGGCGAATCAAATTATAAAATTATTAAACTAAACATCTTCTTATAAACTAAAAGATATTAATGGCAATTGTAAAACCGTTTAAAGCTGTAAGGCCTAGTAGAGATAAAGCTGCTTTGGTTTCTTCAAAATCTTATGAAGCTTATACTCCTGCAGAATTAGGTGCTAAACTAAACTTTAATCCTTTTAGCTTTTTGCATATTTTAAATCCAGATTACAAATACCATCAAGAAGTTTCTAGTGAACAAAGATTTCAATTAGTACAAAAAAAATATAACGAATTTAAAAGTAGTAATTACTTCTCGAAAGATGATAATCCTGCTTTTTATATTTATCAAAATAATACTCCAACCAATTCTTATTGTGGTATTGTTTCTGCAACTTCAGCAGAAGATTACCATAATAATGTAATTAAAAAACACGAAGATACTCTTCAAAAAAGGGAAGTTCTTTTTGAGAAATATTTAAAAAAAACTGGGTTTAATGCAGAACCTGTTTTACTTACCTATCCTGAAAATAAGGTAATAGAAGATATCATAAAAAAGCATAAAAAAGAAAGACCTGAATACGAGTTTGCAACTACAGATAAGAATACGCACTTTCTTTGGGTAGTAAATGATAAAGAAGAAATTCGTCAAATTACAGAAGCATTTAAAAGCATCTCTACTTTATACATTGCAGATGGTCATCATAGAACCACGTCTTCTTGTTTATTAGCGAAAAAGTTAGCAGCAGAAAACAAAAACCATACAGGCAATGAAGCTTATAATTATTTTATGAGTTATTTATTACCCGATAATCAGCTAGCTATTTATGAGTTCAATAGATTCATTAGAGATTTAAATGGATTGTCATCCAAAGAATTTTTAGATGAATTAGCTAAAGTTTTCAAGATTCAAAAAAAGCATCAAGAAATTTTTAAACCATCAGAAAAAAATCAATTTAGCATGTATTTAGATGGTGAATTTTATGCGCTAAATTTAAAAAAATCAGCTTATAAAATTACAGATGCTTTGAGTAGTTTAGATGCACAAATTTTATTTACTACTGTTTTAAATCCAATTTTAGGCATAAAAGATATTAGAAACGATTCTAAAATTGTGTATTCACAAAACAAAACTGGCAGTTTAGAATTGAAAACAAAAGTAGACACAGGAGAATTTAAAGTATCTTTTGGCATGTTACCTGCAACAATTCATGAGCTTAAAAACATAGTAGATGCTGGTTTATTAATGCCACCCAAAACTACCTTTATTGAACCGAAACTTAGAAGTGCTTTAACCATTTACGAATTATAAAAATGATTGAAAAAAACCTACAAAAAATAAAAGCGACTTTACCAGAAGATGTAACCTTAGTTGCTGTCTCAAAAACAAAACCTGTAGCAGACTTGCAAGAAGCATATGATGCAGGACAGCGAGTATTTGGAGAGAATAAAATTCAGGAAATGGTAGACAAATATAATGTTTTACCAAAAGATATTCAATGGCACATGATTGGGCATTTACAGAGCAATAAGGTAAAGTACATGGCTCATTTTGTAGATTTGATTCATGGTGTAGATAAATTAAAAACACTTAAAGTTATAGATAAAGAAGCAAAAAAACACAATCGAACAATCAATTGCTTATTACAAGCAAAAATAGCAGAAGAAGATTCTAAATTTGGTTTATCTTTTTCAGAAATTGAAACCATCTTAAATTCTGATGAGTTTGCTGCTTTAGAAAATATTAACGTAGCTGGTTTTATGGGCATGGCTACTTTTACTTCAGATGAAAATCAATTAAATAATGAGTTTTCATCACTTAAAACCTTTTTTGATAAACAGAAAGAACAACTAAATTTACCTAACTGTAATTTACAAATTCTTTCTATGGGAATGAGTGGAGATTATGCTCTAGCCATTAAAAATGGTAGCACTATGATTAGAGTTGGAAGTGCAATATTTGGCAGTAGGAATTATAATTAGTAATTTCGACAAAAGAAAAAGAGAATTTTGTACGCAATTTTAGATATTGAAACTACTGGAGGTAAATTTAATGAAGAAGGCATTACAGAAATTGCGATTTACAAATATGATGGTCAAGAAATAGTTGATCAATTTATTTCTCTAATAAATCCAGAAAAACCAATTCAAGAATTTGTTGTTAGACTTACAGGTATTAATAACAAAATGCTTAAAAATGCACCCAAGTTCTACGAGGTTGCAAAGAGAATTGTAGAAATTACCAAGAACTGTATTATTGTTGCACACAACTCAGCATTCGATTATAGAATTCTAAGAACAGAATTTGATAGACTTGGTTTTGATTTTGAAAGAAATACTTTGTGTACTGTAGAATTGAGTCAGGCTCTAATTTTAGATCAACCCTCTTATAGTTTAGGAAAACTTACCAAATCTTTAGGAATTCCAATTTCTGATAGACACAGAGCCACAGGAGATGCTTTAGCTACTGTAAAATTATTTAAACTTTTACTTGAGAAAGACCATAAAAAAACAATTATTCAGAATGCCATAAAGTATTTTGATAAACGACTAGAAAAGCAAAAATTAAAGAACTTAATAGAAGAAATTCCTGCTGTATTAGGCGTATATTATATTCATGATGCTAATGGTAAAGTAATTTATATTGGTAAAGGAAAAAATATAAAAGCAGAAATAAATAACCTTTTTATAAAAACGTCAAGACGTTCTGTTAGAGTACAAGAAAGAGCTACATCTGTTTCTTTTGACAAAACAGGAAACGAACTTTTTACGCGCTTAAAATACTACTTAGAATTAGAAGCGTTAACTCCAAAATTTAACTTTAAGAAGAAGTTTAAACATGTTTTTGACGACTTTAACAATGATGATTTTTTACTTATTGATAAAGGCAGAGAAGTTGAAGAACATGCTGTAATTCTTATAGAAAACAATCAAGTTGATAGTTATGGTTACACAAACTTGGCTTATCAAGAAAATAATTTAGACATACTAAAATCTGTCTTAACACCTATAGAGGAAAAACAAATTGCAAAAACCATAATAAAAAATTACCTAAACAGAAATAAAGTAAAAAAGATAATACGATTATAAAATATTAGCTTAGAAACACTTTATAAAAAAATACGTCAATTGACGTATTTTTTTATTTGCATTAATTAGATAACTTTGTTAAGCAACCATAAAACTTTACAAATGAAACAATTACTTCTTATTTCGTTTCTATTTTTCACCTCAATTAACGCTTTTTCTCAATTTGCTACTGGCCTAGAACCAGCATCAGATGAAGATTATTCCAGCATTGCAACAACAGTTCCACTAATTACTAGAAGTTTTAAAGCCATGCCCACTTCTTATAGTTTAAAAGCCTACTGCCCTACTCCAAAAAGTCAAGGTTCACAGTCATCCTGTGTTGGTTGGGCAAGTGCACATGGAGCCAGAACCATCTCTTATGCTGTAAAAAATGGTTGGGAGAATAATAAAACTAAAATAGATGCAAACACGTTTTCTCCAGCATTTATTTACAATTCCATAAAAAACCCAAGAAAAAGAGACAATAGTTTAGATGTAAATTGTGAAACAGGCTCAAGCCTTACTAGTGCTGCCTTGGTTCTTAAGAAATTTGGAGTGGTTAAAAATTCAGACTTTCCATATAATGTAAATAACTGCTCTACTAAACCTACAAATTATCTGGTGAGTAAAGCAAGTGCTCATAAAATTAGTCATTTCGAAAAATTAAATGATAGAGGTTACAACGCAAATCTTGTAAATAATGTTAAAAAAGCAATTTCTAAAAACCATCCTGTTTTATTTGGTTTGTTTGGTTATGGAAAAATAATATTTGAACCAGACACTTATGTTTACAAGAAAAATCCTGGAAATAAAGGACATGCCCTGGTTGTAGTTGGTTATGATGATAATAAATATGGAGGTGCTTTCGAAATTATGAATTCTTGGGGTTCTTGGTGGGGCAACAAGGGTTTCTTTTGGATTAAATATGAAGATTATAAAGCTCAAGCAAGAGAGAATTATGTTATAATAGATCAATTTAATACTCCAAACCCAACAATAGATAAGAATAAAAATATTGTTGCATCAAATAAATTAGGAGGTGAATTACAGCTTAGATTAAGCTCTGGTAAGAATATGCCAGTAAATTTAACTGAAGGTGCATCTAGAAATTTCAACATTGTTAAAGCCTCTAAAACTACCTATAGAGTAAAGGAATCATATACTTCTGGCACACAGTTTCGTATTTATCTAAACAGTAAACAAAGAGGTTATGTCTATTTATTAGGTTATGGTTCTGCAGATAAATCCGTAAATAAATTATATCCATTTGGAAGTTATAGCGATTTCTTTAATTATTCTAATAGTGAAATTGCGTTACCTAATGAAGATTACTTTATAGAGTTTGATAATAAACCTGGTAGAGATATTTTATGTGTTTTATACAGTAAAGAAAAATTAAACATAAATAGTATTGTAACTAAAGTAAAATACGGTTCTGAAGATTTTGTGTCAAGAGTTAAAAAAGTGTTATCAGGCAAGATGTACAAAGGGTCAGATATTAAGTTTAATCATGACAAAATTGCTTTTAATGCCAGCTCAAAAAATGCAACTTCAAAAATTATTCCTATTTTTATTGAAGTCAATCACCAATAAAATCGCCATGAAAACTTTAAAATCCATATTTCTATTCTTCTATTTTATAAGTCTTTCCATCTTTTCTCAAACCAATTATGTTTATGAAGAAAATTTTGATGGTGGTACTTCTTGGCCAGAAGAAAACACCTCTAATACAGAACTAAGTATTTACAATGGTAAATATTATTTTGAACATAAAAGAACAGAAAAAAGCTGGCAAATAACAACTGCTGCTTTTGATTTAGATAGTTCTAAAGATTTTGACATAGAAACTAAAATTCAAAAAATTTCGGGTTCAGAAAACTCAGGTATCGCCTTTAAATACGATTATAAAGACGCAAACAATTACAAAGAGTTTGGTATTGCTACTAATGGTTATTTCAGAATAGCACAATCAATAAATGGCTCTTACTCTACTTTAAAAGGTTGGACCAAATCTAGCATTGTTAACGCTGGCAATTACAGTACAAATATTCTTAGAATAACTAAAAAGGGAAATACTGTAACCTTTTATATAAATAATAAATACGCTTTCTCAACAACTCATAAGGCATTTGTAGGTAAAAAAATGGCAATTGCTTTATATAAAAATCAAAAAATTTCTATAGACTACATTAGGGCTAAAAGCGCAGCTGCTAAAAAAAACACAGTTACTAAAAAAGGGAAGACTATTTTATTTGAAGGCTATAACAATAATAATAACAATTGGGCTATTGTAGATGATGCTGATAGAACTTTTGAAATTAAAGAAGGTGATTATCATTTAAGCCATAAAAGAGATTTTGGTGGTTGGTCTTCAAGTATAGAAAAAGAAATTGATACCAAAAGAGATTTTAAAATTTCAGCTCAAATCAAAAAAATAAGTGGAGTTACCAACAATGGTTTCGGAATTCTATTTGGTAGATTAAATAACGATAATCAAAATCAGTTTTTTATATCTGCAGACGGTTCTTACAATATTAAAAAAGTTAAAAATGGCGAGACAACCTATGTAAAAAACTGGACAGAAAGTAGTTACATTAAAAACGGAATGGGGCAATACAACTATTTAGAGGTAAGACAAGAAAGTAATAACTTAAAATACTACATCAATTCTAATTTAGTTTATACAGAGTATAGCCCTGAATATTTTGGTAAAAGAGTTGGCTTTATTGTTTATGACAGACAAAAAATAAAAGTTGGTTATTTAAGCATCGCGTATTTAAAAGATGATGGTAATAGCAATTATAAAAAAGAAGGCAATTTTACAGGAGTACTTGCAGAAAACTTTAATGACAATTCAAATGAATGGTCTACAACTAACTCAGAGAATGTAGAATTAACAGTTTCAAATGGCAAATATTATTTAAATCATAAGCGAGATGAAAAAGGATGGTTAACCAATTTAAATAAGTCTTTTGATACTGAAAAAGATTTTGAAATTGAAACTAAATTAGAACATTTATCAGGTGATAATAATTCGCCTTTTGGAATAACTTGGGGTAAAAAAGGCACCAACTACTTTAATTTTCTAATTACAAATACTGGTTATTATAAGATAACTAGAACTGTTAATAATAAAAATGAAGATATTATTAAATGGGTAAAATCTTCTAGTGTTAAAAAGGGTATAAACGTTTTAAAACTTAAAAAAGAAGGCGATTATTATAAGTTTTACATCAATAATAATTTCTTGACTAAAATAGATTTTGAGCCTTTTTATGGCACTTACTTGGGGTTTGCTATTTACTATAAGCAAAAGGTATCTGTAGATTATTTAACTATAAGTACCAAGTCTAATAACTCAAAAAACACCACTAAGAAAGCAAAAATGCTTGAGGTACCTCTTGTAGATAATTTTAATAACAACAATAATAATTGGAATTTAGATGATGCCACAGATTATGCTGTAGCACTAAAAAATGGTCAATTACTTTTATCTAGAAAAACAAAAGGCGGAATTTTTATAAGCAGAGACTTAAATTTAAACACCAGTAAAGATTTTATTATAGAAACAGCCATCAACGAAAAAAATACTTCTGATGGTTGGTATGGCCTTACATTTGGTAGAAAAAATTCAGCAAATGAATTTTCGTTTCTACTATCAGGAAATGGAAGTTACAAATACAGAAAATTTGATAATGATGAGTACAAAGAAATTATTCCGTTAACAAATTCATCTGCAATTGTACAAGGAGAAAATAAAGCTAACAAAATTAAAATAGTTAAATCAGGAGCTTTGTTACGTTTCTATATTAACGATCAATATGTAAATGAAGCACCTTTTGAGCCCTTTTTTGGTAACAAATTCGGTTACACTATCTATTATGATAGAAAAATTGCAGTAGATTATTTAAAGGCAGATTATCAATCTTTAAGCTACAATAACCCACCAGTAGTTACTATTTCTGAACCTAATGTAGATTTAAAAAGAGGTTTTAAAGTAGTACAAGCTAAAAGAATTTTAGTTAAAGGAAAAGCCACAGATGCAGATGGTATTTATGAAATAAGCGTAAATGGTATTGAGGCTAACGTACAAGAAAATGGTTCTTTCGTTGCAAATGTTCCTTTAAAATATGGTAAGAACGATTTAATTGTAAAAGCAACAGACTTAAAGCAAGCATCATCAACAAAAACGTTTGTAATTAAAAGATCTTCACCAAACATAGATCAAGATGTAATTACAGATAATTCTACTAAAAAAGATTTAGATATTGGTTTTGGAAAATATTATGCATTAATAATTGGGGTTAGCGATTATACAGACACCACCATTCAAAGTTTAAAAGGTGAACCTACTAAAGACGCACAAGCACTAGCAGATGTGTTAACTAATAACTATAGTTTTGCTAAAGAAAATGTAACAGTACTTAAAAACCCTACTGAAAACCAAATCAATAGAGAATTCATTAAACTAAGTAGAAAAGTTGGTAACAATGATAATTTAGTTATTTTTTATGCAGGTCATGGAAATTATGATAAAACTACAGAAAAGGGCTATTGGATGCCTTCTAATGCTAATATGGAGTTCGAAGAGAACATCATCTTAAACACAAGTATTGTAACTTATATTAAAGCTATACCTTCTAAACATACGCTACTTATTTCTGATGCCTGTTTTAGTGGTAGCATTTTAACTACAAATAGGTCTTACAAAACTGCCTCTAAAGCTGTTCAGAAAAAATATGAGTTACCAAGTAGAAAAGCAATTACAAGCGGAACTTTAACAACAGTGCCTAATGAAAGTGTGTTTATGAAATATCTTTTAAAGAGATTAAATCAGAATACACAAAAGTACTTGTCTGCAGGTCAATTATTTAACATGATAGAAGATCCTGTAATTAATAATACTACTGGAGATAACCAACCACAATACGCGCCTATTAGCAGAACTGGAGATGAAGGAGGAGATTTTATTTTTATAAAAAAAATATAATTTAATTAGATATTTTTATTCTATTTTAGCTCTCGGTAATAATTTATGGAACAAGACCAACTTATATTACAATTTCAGAAAAAGGACGTAAAGGCCTATGAAAAACTATACAGTTTATACTGTGATAGTATTTCTGGTGTTGTAAATAATATTGTTAAGAATGATGATGTTGCTCAAGAAATTACCCAAGATGTTTTTATAAAAGCCTGGAACAAAGCAGATACCTACTCTGCTAAAAAAGGCCGTTTTTTCACGTGGTTACTTAATATAGCTAGAAATGCAGCTATAGATTATACACGTTCTAAAAAATTTAAACAGTCTAAACAAAACCTTAATGCCGATTTTTTCGTAGATATATTAGAGAGCAGTTCAAGTTTAGATAGTTCTACAAATACAATAGGTTTAAAAGCATTTGTAAGCAAATTAGGAGAAACCTGTAAATCAGTAATAGAACTCTTATACTTTAAAGGCTTTACACAAAAAGAAGCATCAGAAGAATTAAGCATGCCTCTTGGTACAATTAAAACAAGAAATAGATCTTGCATTGGCGAATTGCGTTCAATGTTAGGCGTATAAAAAATGAATAATAAAGATTACATAGCATCTGGAATTTTAGAACTGTATGTTGCAGGCTCGCTTTCTGAAAAGGAAAATGAGGAAGTGCACAATGCAATTTTAGAAAATCCTGAGTTATTAGCAGAGGTAGAATCGATTGAAAAAGCGATTGTACAACTTACTGCTTTTGCTAAAAAAGATGCTAAATATTCATTTGAAGATATTAAGGATAAGTTAGCTAGTAACGAACCAAAAGTAATACCATTAACGAAACCAAAATCGAATTGGAAAACTTATATGGGTTGGGCTGCTGCTGTTATTTTAGGCTCTACTTTAATATTATCTGTATTACAGAATAATCAATTAAAAGAGCAATTAGCTTTAGAAAAACAAACGTTAGAAGCGCAAATAGATAGTGCATCAACAAGTTTAGCTGCTGCAGAAAAATTAATTGAAGTATTTAGAGATAAAGATATTGTTTCTGTTCCTTTAGATGGGCAAACTGTGTTTCCTGAAGCTTATGCAAAAGTATATTGGGACAAGAAAACAAACTCTATTTATTTAGATGCTAAGGGTTTACCTGAACCACCTAAAGGTAAGGTATACCAAGTTTGGTCTTTAAAATTGAGCCCTTTAACTCCTACAAGTTTGGGTACTTTAGACTCTTTTACTGCTGATGCTAACAAGATTTTTACAATTGACAACGCAAACGAATCTGAAGCATTTGGTATTACTTTAGAACCTGCAGGAGGTAGTGAATCTCCTAACTTAGAGCAACTATATACTTTAGGAGCAGTTGCACCTTAAACCATTAAATTTCT
This sequence comes from Polaribacter sp. P097, assembly GCF_036864555.1. Taxonomy (NCBI): domain Bacteria; kingdom Pseudomonadati; phylum Bacteroidota; class Flavobacteriia; order Flavobacteriales; family Flavobacteriaceae; genus Polaribacter; species Polaribacter sp. P097. The sequence continues at coordinate 725,846 of NZ_JAZETJ010000002.1, forward strand.
AAATTTCATCCAAACAAAAATTTGTTATATTTTTGCAAATCTTATAGTTACCTATAAAAAATGAAAAAATATACATATTTATTAATTGGTATTCTTGCCATTTCTTTTCTGTTTTTTTCTTGTTCTGGCTCTAGTTCTGAAGACGAAACTACAGAAGAAATTGATACTTGTTCCCTATTAGTCTGCGAAGAAAATGCTTCTGTTGTAGATTGTGATTGTCTTTGTGATGATGGTTATTTTGGAGAAGATTGCAAAGATTTAGATGTGGCGTTTACTCAAAAATATTTAGATGATGGTGTTTCTCCTTTTGATTTGTTAGATGCAAACATTCCTATAGATAGTGTTTACGGAAAACTATATCAAGATGGAATTATCTTTAAATTAAATACGGTAACTAAAACCATTAAAGTTACAGCAAAAACAGATTCTCCTGAAACATTAAATTGGCCAGAAGCAATAGACTACTGCTCCACTTACGAAGTAAATGATTTTACAGATTGGTATTTACCAGATTTGCAAGAATTAGGTGAAATTAGAACTAAATTGTATGCGGAATTAAAGGTAGGTGATTTTAGTGATGATTTTTATTGGAGCTCAGAAACCCAAAATTCAGACCCTAATAACGCAATGGCTGTTTTCTTTTTAAATGGTAATGTTGGTCCTATAGAAAAAGCTCGTGTAAATCCTGTTAGTTACAATCATGTAAGACCAGTTAGAAGTATTGAAGATTAAACTTGCCTTAAAAATGAATCGTATTAAAACTTTTCCAGTATTAATTTTACTTATAATTATATCTAGCTGTAAACCTTCAGTAAAAACGGAAAATGAATTTTACATTGTTGGGCAAATGAAAGATGTAATGTGGAAAGGTAAGTTAGGCCCATCTATTCAACTAGATACAATTAAAAATACGCAAGGTCTATATGGTTTAGGTCCTGTAAGCTATTTATCTGGAGAGCTTTTAATAAATGATGGACAAACTTATGTTTCTAGAGTAACATCAGACACTACAATGAGTGTTGAAAAAAACAACACCATTTCTGCTCCCTTTTTTGTTTATTCAAATGTAAAGGATTGGAAAATAGTTGATTTACCTATAGAAATACAATCAATTGTTCAACTACAAAATTTTATAACTGATAATTCCAAAGATCTTAATAAACCATTTGCTTTTAAGTTAAAAGGTAAAGTTAGCAAAGCAACTATTCATATTCAAAATTTACCAAAAGGTAGCAAGGTTAGCTCTCCCAAAGAGGCACATCAAGGGCAAGTTAATTATAAAATTTTTGATGAAGATTGCACAATTGTAGGTTTTTATTCGGAAAATCATCAAGGAATTTTTACTCATCATGATTCGTATCTTCACATGCATTTAATTACAGATGATGAGCAAAAACTGGGTCATTTAGATGATGTGAAGTTCGATAAAATTCAACTCTATTTGCCTAAAAACTAAAGTTTACTAAAATAGAAATGCCTATTACAAGACTGTAATAGACATTTCATCCAACTAAAACTAACCAAACAATAGTTTTACTTTTAAGTTGATATTGTTTTAGTGAAAAGAAGCACTTATTGTAACAATGCTATAAGCACTTCAATTCAACTAAAACTAACCAAACAATATATTTTTAAAATCGATACGTTATTGTTGCTTTCGCAAAAAATGGTGTACCAGGTGTAAAATGTATTTCTTCTACAGAATTTGCTTCGTTTTGCAATCTGCTTTCTGTGGCAAACTGAGTTTCATTCCATGCTACATCGAATAAATTCTCTACAGCTACTCCAAATGTGATGTTTTTAAGATTATAGTTAATATTTAAATCACTCACAAAATAACCCTCTGCAACAATACTATTATCTTCGTTTGCAGCTCTATCTGCTAAGTATCTATATCTTAATCCTCCAGAGAAATTTCCTAAATTGTTAAATGCTAAACCACCTGCCAACGTAAAATTAGGAGCTAAAGGAATATAGTCTTGGCCTGCATTGGCTTCTAAACTTCTTGCTTTTGTAATAGTAGCATCAGTATCAAAATAAATATTATCTGTGATTTGATATCTAACTCCTAAATCTAAACCATAACGTTCTGATTTTCCTGAAGGTTCCACAATACCAGCATCACCTACATAAACAAATTCTTCTTCTGAAAATAGATACCAAACTGCTGTGTTTAACACTATGTTTTTTGTTGGTTTCCAAATGTTTCCAAAATCTGCACCATAAGCTCTAGGTAAAACCTTGTCTGCATTATCTTGCAATACAACTCTTGCATCATTTGAATGAAACCCTATACCTGACTTTAAAAACCATTGTAAATTGTTATTCTGCGTGTATAAAAAATTTAATTTAGGATTAACAATTGCCTTAGTTTTACTAAGAGTTTCATAAGTTGTACTTAAATTGTCGTTGTACAAAAACTTAAAATAATCAAACCTTAAAGCTGGTGATATTTTAAATTTACCAATTTCAAATTCAGAATTTATAAAGGCATAAGCATTAGTTTGCTGCACATCTCCAAACTGAATTCTATTTAATATTTCTTGTCTATTCTTCGTACTAGATAATTCATTATCAGTAATATTATCAAAACGTAACCCTCCTCCTTTTGTAAATTTAGCTTCTATATCACCATAGTTTTTCTCAGTAATAATTTTAGCATTCATTCCAAATATATTTCTATCTTCAAATTGTTTTATTTGATCTCCATCTACAGGATTTTCCAAAAAGAAAGTAAAGTTAGAATACAACTCAAAATTGTAGTTTGAGTAAAATGCATTTGCTTCTAAAATTGAATTATTAGCTAATGTTTTTTGCAATTGAATATTGATGTTAGATCTAGATGTAAATCCTCCTTCTGTATCATCTATTGCTCCAAACCTTGTTATATTTCCGTTAGCAACTTCTCTTTCTGGTATTTGACCAGAAGCATCCCATTGACTTGTAAAATGAGAAGCAGTTAACGTTACTCTATCTCCATCACTTAAAAAAGTATTATACTTTGCAAACAGGTTTAGCCTGTTAAAGTTTTGCGGAGACTCAAATGGTCCATCTGTTTCTATATATTCCATAGCAACATAAGAATCATCTTTTTTAGAGTTTTCTAAAAGATTAAACATAGCTACTGTTCTAAAAGAGTTAAAATCTCCATAACCAACAGATATCATATTATCTTTTATTGCTGTTTTAGTGGCAAAATTTACATAACCTGCAGTATTAAAATCTCCTTGATTCGCATAATAGGGTCCTTTACCAAAGTCGATATTTTTAATAGTTTCTGGAATAACAAAATGTAAATCTGAATATCCTTGACCATGTGCATGAGACACCATATTAATTGGCATACCATCTACAGATAATGTTATGTCTGTACCATGATCAATATCAAAACCTCTTAAGAAAATTTGTTCAGCTTTTCCTCCTCCTGCATGTTGTCCAATAAACAAACCAGGAACTTTTCTTAGAATTTCTTGTGAATTATTAACAGGGTTTACTTGTAAATCTATTTTTGTTATTGTTTGTAAAGCGTTAATTTCTTTACGTAAAACCAATTCTTCTAATTGAAAAACTCTTGTTTCTAATTTTATTAAAATCCCATTATTTAGGTCTTCTTGTGTAACTATTATATTTTTCTTTTCAAACCCAAGAATGCTTATTTGAATTACATCATTTACTGTTGTTTTTTCTATGGTAAAATTACCATTTTCACTACTATGTGTATGCGTATTTGTAGCTTCATTTACTACATATACATTTTCTAAAGGCTCATTAAATTGATCTACAATTTTACCTTTTAAACTTTGCGCAACCGATTGTAAACTAAAGGCAAACACAACAAAAATTACTGTTAACTGTTTCATGCTATTTAACTTAAAATCGATTATATATTTTTTATTTCACTTTCAGAAGCAGGCCCTAATTCATAAATAGCACCTAATAATTCTTCTTTGATTTTTTTTGCCTCTGTTTTATTACCATTTGCCTTTAAAATATAAGCGGTATGTAATAATGCTTCTGGTTCAAAGGTTTTACCAATAACATATTCATTACTGATTTCTAAAGCCTTTTCAACATTTCCATTTTTGTAATAAGACCAAGCTAATAAATCGTAAGATTGTGCTGTAGGTCTCTCCATAACCTCTTGTTTAGCTACATTAATTGCTTCTAGTTTTTTATCGGCTTTGTCTGCAAATAACAAAACGTTATATTTTGCATACATGGCACCATATTTCTCGTTCGCAACCGAACTTAAATAGTGTTGCTCAAGTTTTTCTTTTTCGACAATATTTCCCATAAAACCTGCAATTTCTGATTTTAACAAGAAGTAATCTGGAGAGGTATTCTCTTTAGATATTGCATCTAAAATGTTTAAGGCTTCCTCTGGATTTCTTTCATAAGAATATACAATCCAAGCAATACCTTTTTTTGCATAGCTGTTATTTGGGTTTATAGCCAAGGCTTTTAAATAAGCATTGTAAGAATCTTCTATTCTACCTGCATGACCATAATAATCTGCTAAATTGGTATAATTCCATTGAATAAGATTTTGATTATTAGAATTCTCTGCAATTTCTAAAGCATTTTCTAAATATAAAATTGCGTTGTCTAAATTTCCTAAATGATCATTGTATTTAGATAGTCTGATTAAATAATCGAAATCATTAAAGTTTTTTAATTTTGATAAGTAGCTTTCTACCTTATCCATTTCTCCTAGTTCTAAATAAACATCAACCAACATAAATTGAGTTCTATTTAGATGTTCACCATTTTGTTCTGCTTTTATTAATAAATCTAAAGCTTGTTTAAAACGATGTTGAGAAATATAATTTCTTGCTAATGCTCTTAAATAACCAGCATTATTAAAATTTGTTTTAGCGTTAGCAATAGTTAAATGCTCTTCTGCTTTTTTTAGTTGATCTATGTCTCCTGTTAATTTAAAAATTTGAGAATTGGCAGATGCCATTTTAGAATAATATGGATATTGATTTGGAGTACTGTTAATTTTATCAGTCCAAAATTCTAAATCTTTTTGTACCAAGTTTAAAGATGTATTTTCTTCAATATTTAAATACGCTTGATAATCTTGTGAGTTTGTTATTTGTTTGGTTTTACTTGTATTGCAACTAATTGTTGTAGAAATAGTTACAAATAATAAAATAAGTTGGAAATATTTCATGATTTGTAGTTTGTTTTAGTTTGGATTTTTTTAAAAAAACAGGTGCAATAATAGGGATTTTACACCTGTATATTTTAAGGGTTTTTGGTTTAAAATAAATTTTAAACTAGGGGTTTTTAGGGTATTTTGTAAATTTCTTAAAATACTGACGTACATCCCCCAACATACGCCAGTAGTGTAATAGCTTTCGCTATTTATATTTTTACCAAGGTGAAGCTAGGTAAGGAAAAGACGTTGAAAAGTCTTTATCATTCGCATCAACATTGTCATCAGAAAGTGTTGGGTTTTCAGTAAAGTCTTCCCCACCAAAAATCAACAATAATTCTACTGTAATTACGTCATCTGCTAGAGCTCTACCTGTTAAAACATTTGTACCGTCAAAAAAGGTAGTTTTACCATCTAAAGAAACGTTTAATACATCTGTTGCTAATAAACCCGTAAATGCTGATGCAGTTAAACCTAATGCATTTGTGTCTCCAGGGTTAGAAAAAGCAGGACTTAAACCAGTTAAGTTCGCTTCAAACATAGATTGAAACATTGCTCCTTGCTGAGAAGGAATTGTAGTATTAAATGCATCTTTACTAGATGATGAAACAAATACAGTATTTACTGCTGGTCTACCCATTTGATCCTTTTGAACAAAAGTTCCTGCGAAATCGCTATCTATGGTTAAGTCATCTGAATCATTATCACAACTAATTACAATAAGTGATAGTGCTAAAATTGCTATATATTTTTGAATATTTATTTTCATGATATTATTTTTAAAGTTTGTGTTAATTATTGTCTTGCTTTTGCTTCTACCCAAGTATTAATTGTACCTGTTCTTCCTATTTGACTTTTTGGCACTTCTACTACAATAGATAATACATTAGTACCTGCAAAAGTATCTGCTCCTGGATTATTAAAACCTGGTGCATTACCACCAATAATTTCTCCATATCTAGCAAAGTCCATAAAAAAAGGATCATCTCTTGGCCCTGCAAAAAACTTCATACCATTTTCATTACTAACTACAGCACTAGAACCATAAGCAGTAATATCTACTGACGATTTTGTAGCCATTTCATTAATAGTACTATTTAATCCTGTTGTTTGAGGAGGATAAGGCCCAAAGAAATACATCTTACCATCTTTTGGTATTGCTTGAATTACCAAATTCTCGACATTGTCATTATCAATATCAATATTGAATTCTACCATTACATTTTCATCAAAAGATGCTGAACCTGTTGCTGAAGGACTTAATAATCCTTGAACATTCGCAACAAATACTAAATTATCTGTGTCTTCTCCTTGAAAAGCATAGAAATCTGTAATGTCTGCACTTGTACCTGCAGCTGCTGGTGCATCAATATGATCTGCTGCAACTGTAATTAAACCTATAATCGCTACGAAAATGGCTCCTACTAAAATTTTTGTTTTTTTCATTGTGTGAGTTTTAGTTATTTATAATTGAATCTCACTAATACTTACGAGGAATTTTAAAGTACGGTTTTAAAAAAGTTCATTTTTTTTTATTTTTTTTTCAAAATCCTTATAAACAAAGAGAAAATTGAGGTAAAAAAATTATAAACTCATTAAATATTTGTAGTATTGTAGTAGAAATTTTAAACTCAATTGGAAATAAAACCTGAAAAAAGCAACTGGAAACATAAACTTCATGAAATAATTTATGAGGCTGATACACGTGAAGGTAAATTGTTTGATGTTATTTTACTAATAGCCATTTTAGCAAGTATTATTCTTGTAATGCTAGAAAGTGTAGATAGCTTCGACGCTAAATATCATGATACGCTTATAATAGGTGAATGGATAATTACCATTCTTTTTAGTTTAGAGTATATTTTTAGAATCATATCAATCAATAAACCCACCAAATATATTTTTAGCTTTTTTGGTATTATAGATTTTTTATCAACCATACCAATTTACTTATCGCTAATATATGCAGGTTCTCAAGGTTTAGTAGCTTTAAGAGCTCTTAGGTTATTAAGAGTTTTTAGAATCTTAAAATTGGCAAGATATATAGGTGCAAGTAATAAATTATTGTTAGCACTTAGAGCCAGCAAAGCAAAAATTGCGGTTTTCTTATTTTTTGTTTTAATTGTCTGTATCATTTTAGGAACAGTAATGTATATGATAGAAGGTGCAGAAAATGGTTTCAATAACATACCTAAAAGTATTTACTGGGCTATAGTAACTCTCACCACAGTTGGTTTTGGAGACATAGCACCCCAAACTCCTTTAGGCCAATTAATTTCTAGTGTTATAATGATTTTAGGGTACTCTATTATTGCAATACCTACAGGAATTGTAAGTTCTGAAATGACCAAAACACCAGAAGAACACAATACCAGCACGCAATCTTGCCCAAATTGTTTAAAAGAAAAGCATAGAGAAAAAGCGGTTTTCTGTTATAATTGTGGTAGCATTTTAAATCCATGATAACACAAGCAAACAATACTTTAATTACCATAGTTGGACCAACAGCTATTGGTAAAACTGCACTAAGCATAAAATTAGCCAACCATTTTAAGAGTGATATTTTATCTTGTGACTCAAGACAGTTTTTTAAAGAAATGGAAATTGGAACAGCTGTGCCCGATCAAGAAGAACTTGCTGAAGCCAAACATCATTTTATACAAGATAGAAGTATTTTTGAACCTTATAACGTTGGTGAATTTGAACGAGATGCTTTGCAAAAACTGAACAACTTATTTAAAGAGAATAATACCCAAATAATGGTTGGTGGAAGTGGTTTGTATGTTGATGCCGTTTTAAAAGGTTTGGATTATTTTCCTGAAGTAGCCCCTACAATTAGAGTAGACCTCACCAAAGAATTAGAAGAAAACGGAATTTCCTCATTGCAACAAAAGCTAAAGGAATTAGATATAGAGACCTATAATAACATAGAATTAGAAAATCCTCATAGAGTAATGAGGGCTTTAGAAATTTGTATTGGTACCAACAAAACCTATTCTTCGTTCAAAAACAAACCAAAAGCAAAACGTAATTTTAAAAGTATTAAAATTGGTTTAACTGCAGATAGAGCTTTGATTTACGATCGAATTAATCAACGAGTAGACATTATGATAAATAATGGTTTAATTGATGAAGCCAAAAAACTGTATGAGCATAAAGACCTAAATGCACTGCAAACTGTGGGTTATAGAGAATTATTTAATTATTTTGATGGCACATTTACAAAGGATTTTGCCATTTCTGAAATTAAAAAAAATACAAGAAGATTTGCCAAAAGACAATTGACTTGGTTCAAAAAAGATCCAAATACCATTTGGTTTGATTTTAATGAGAGTAGCAGTAAAATAATAGCAACTATTGAAGAAGAAATAAAAAATGAAAGATAAGTTTATACAGATTTTTAGAAGGATTTATCATCTAAAAGATAAAATAGCCTTCTTTCCTACCATTATTTCTATTGCTGGTGCTCTGTTTGCTTATCTCATGATGTACGCAGAAAATAGGGGTATTTCTAAATATTTAATAGAGTTTTTACCAGAATTGGTAATTAATGATACAGAAACTGCCAGAGTTATTTTAAGTTCATTTATTGGTGGCCTTATATCGATTATGGTTTTTAGTTTTTCTATGGTAATGATTTTATTAAATCAAGCATCTAGTAATTTTTCTCCTAGACTTTTACCTGGTTTAATATCAAATAGAAAACATCAAATTATATTAGGTATTTACATTGCTACAATTTTGTACTGCATTTTTATTCTTGTTTTTATAGAACCCACAGGAAGCAAATATCAAGTACCAGGTTTTTCAGTTTTATGGAGCATCGTTTTAATGGTCTTTTCTTTAGGCGCCTTTATTTACTTTATTCATTCCATTTCTCAAGAAATTCAAATTGAGTTTATCATGAATAGAATTGGTACTACTGCCAAGAAAAAATTACAGAAATTATTAAAGCTAGAAGAAAATAGAACGTTTGAATTTGCAGATTCAGAAAATTGGAATTCCTTCGAAACCAAAACCACAGCTTACTTTCAAGATGTGTCAATTCAACTATTAAAAAAAGTAGCGCTAGAAGAAGACTGTAAATTACATGTAATTTCAAAAAAAGGCGCCATTTGTTACAAAGGTGAAATTCTATTTAAAACTGAGAAAGAATTAAGTGAAGATACTATTGATAAAATTTACAAAGCTTTCGATTTTTCTAATGATGAATTTATAGAAGACAACTATTTAATAGCCTTTAAACACCTAAAAGAAATAGCTTTAAAAGCCATGTCTCCAGGAATCAATGACCCAGGAACTGCAATGAATGCAATAGACTACTTACATGAGCTTTTTAAATTAAGAATTCAAAAACAGGAAAACGATTTTATTTTTGAAGAAGACAATTGTGTAGTTTTATTAGATATCGTTTCTTTTAAAGAACTGCTTTATAGAGTTATGGCTTCTTTAAGAACGTATACCAAACATGATGTAATTATTGTAACTAAAATTTTAAGCTTTCTAAAAGATTTAAAAAATTATACGAATGATGATCAGAAAAAAGAGATTGTAGATACTGAAATAGAAAATCTTTTAAAAGACGCTAAATCATCAATTGAAAATGAATATGATTACAATAAATTACTTTAAATTTAAACAAATAAACTTTAACTTTTTTTAAGGGATTCACGTTTTCGTAAGTCATTCTCTTTTATATCTTTGCCTCACTAAAATCACCAATATGAAATTCAAAATTACCTTTTTATTTATTACTTTAATTAGTACTATTTCTGTTGCACAATCTAAAACAGGAACAATTGATAGCGATTATATTATTAACCTTATGCCTGAAGCAAAAGTGGTAATAGAAAGATCTCAATCTTATGGTTCAAGATTAGATTCTTTATTTTCTATTAAAATGAAAGACTATCAAACAAGAGTTGCAGACTTTAGAGAAAAAGAGAAGGAAATGGGTGAATTAATGAAGAAAACCTTAATTCAAGAACTAACAGCCTTAGAACAAGATATTAAGAAATATCAAGAAAATGGAAATAAGTTAATGCAGTTGAAACAAGATGAGTTAATGAGACCATTATATAAAAAATTAAACACTGCCATTGATGAAATTGCAAAAGCAGAAGGTTTTACTTTAATACTTACCATAGCTGGTAATCAATATGCTTATATAGATGACAATTATGACATTACTAAAAAGGTAATGGCAAAACTAGGGATTAAAGAGCCTGAAGTGAAAGAATAAAAATTACCACTTGAATAAAATAAAGCTTCACATATGTGAGGCTTTTTTTATATCAATATAAATATTGAAATACTTACAAAAACTACAATTTGCAACCATTTTAAGTACACTCCTATTTTCGAATTTTCTTTTATTTTGTTAGAAATTACTCCTGCAAGAATGGCTATTGAAGAAAAAATAATTAAAGAAACGAACATAAAAATAAAACCTAAAATATAAAATTGCACTACTGATGAAAGATCATCTGAAAACAAAAAGCCAGGAAAAAAAGCCAAAAAGAAAATTGATACTTTAGGATTTAAAACATTCATTATAAATCCTTGTTTAAATAATTGCTTGGTAGTTTTTTGAGCAACATTTTTATCACTTAATAAAATAGTTGCATCAGATTTAAAAACTTTATAAGCCAAATACAATAAATAAAAAGCACCAAATAACTTGATAATGAAAAAAAGAGTTTCTGATTCTCTAATAATCAAAGAAACTCCAAATGCGAGTAAAGTAGTATGTACCAAGCAACCAGTAATTAAGCCAAATACAGTAGCTAAACCGTATTTTTTACCATTTACAATACTTTGAGTCAGCACAAAAATATTATCTGGTCCAGGAGAAATTGCCAAGATTGATGTTGCCAAAGCAAAAGACAGTAAAGTTTCAATCACTAGAAAAGAGTTTAAGCAGTCTTTAAAATAGCCTTATTTATTTTATTGATTAAGCTTGGACCTTCGTAAATAAATCCTGTATAAATTTGTACAAGATCTGCACCAGCTTCAATTTTTTCTAAAGCATCTTCTGCAGAATGTATACCTCCTACTCCTATTATTGGAAATGATTTATTAGAGTTTTCTGCCAAATAACGAATTACTTTTGTACTCTGATTTTTAATTGGCTGTCCACTTACACCTCCATTACCAATCTCTTTTAAACGTTCTTCAGATGCCTTTAAATTAGCTCTGGTTGTAGATGTATTAGAAGCAATTACACCATCAATTTTAGTTTCAGCAACTAAGGCTATAATTTCATCTAACTGTATGTCATTTAAATCTGGAGCAATTTTTAATAAAATAGGTTTTTGTACTTCTTTAGTATTATTCAGTTTTTGACAAGCAGTTATTAATTCAATCAAATAATCTTTATCATTTAATTTTGCATGGCTACCAACATTAGGACAACTAACATTCAGCACAAAATAATCTACATGAGGATGCAAGCCATTAAAACATTCAATATAGTCTGCTGTATAATTTTCAGGTAAGGTCTGTGTGTTTTTACCAATATTTCCTCCAATAATTAATTTACCTGCATTTCCTTTTAGTTTTTGAATGGCAGCTTGTAATCCTTCATTGTTAAACCCCATTCTATTAATTATTCCTTGATCATCTTTTAAACGAAATAATCTTTTCTTAGGATTACCTTCTTGACCCTTTGGAGTTACAGTACCTATTTCTATAAAACCAAAACCAAAATTGGCTAATTCATTATATAGCACCGCATTTTTATCAAAACCAGCAGCTAAACCCACAGGGTTTTTAAAAGTTAAGCCAAATAAATTTCTTTCTAATTTCTTATCATTTACTTGATACATGCCTCTAAAAATAGCTGGAACTCCAGGAATTTTAGATAGCGTGCGAATTAAAGAAAAAGTGAAATAATGAATTTTTTCTGGATCAAAAAGAAAAAATATAGGTCTTATGATTGCTTTATACATAGTTTACAAATATAAAAAAAGCTCCATAAATGGAGCTTTGAAATTATCTTAATACAGCTTCTAAATTCTTTTCGAAGCTTGCTTGCAATTTTTGCATTATTTTATCTATCTGTTTGTCTTCTAAAGTTTTGTTTTCGTCTTGCAATAAAAAACTAACAGCATATGATTTTTTACCTTCAGGTAATTTATCACCTTCATAAACATCAAATAAATCTACTTCTTTCAACAATTTTCTTTCTGATTGAAAAGCCAAATTGTATACTTCTTTAAATTCGGTTTTATTATTTAACAATAAAGCTAAATCTCTTTTTACAGAAGGAAATTTAGAAAGTTCATAAACCTTGATTGACTTTTTACTTGCCAATTGCAAAATGTTTTCCCAGTTTAAATCTGCGAATAAAACCTCTTGCTTAATACCAAATTCTTTTAAAATACTTCTTTTGATTACACCAAAATCAGCTAACTTAATTTTACCTAAACTAAAAGATAAACCTTCTGAAAACACATCATTTTTAGTTGGTGTACTTTTCAATTTAGCAATACCTAATCTTTCAAATACAGAAGTTAACACACCTTTTAAATAAAAGAAATCTGATTTTGCAACACTCGCATTCCAAGAATCTTTAGTTCTGTTTCCTGTAACAAAAAGCGTAAGATGTTTGTCTTCTTGATACTTCTCTGAATATTTATGATATGTTTTACCAAACTCATAAAACTTTAGAGCGTTATTTTTTCGATTTAAATTATAAGAAATTGACTCTAAACCACTGAATAATAATGATTGACGCAAAACACCTAAATCATTACTTAAAGGATTTAACATTGCAACATTAGCCTCCTCATTTATATTATCTGATAGTTTTGTATAATCTGCTTTAGTAAGCGAATTTGCCATAGTTTCATTAAAACCTAAAGCACTTAATTGTTCTGCAACTACATTTTCTATTTTGGTTTCTTTATTAGAATCAAAAGAAATAGAAGTGTTTAATTTATGAGAAAACTCAATATTATTATAGCCATACACTCTTAAAATTTCTTCTATAATATCTGCTTCTCTTTGTACATCCGTTCTGTAAGATGGTATGGTTAGCCCTAAACCTCCTTCAGTTTCACTATTAATTTTAATTTCTAAAGAGGCTAAAATATTCTTAATAGTTTCTTTCGGAATTTCTTGACCAATTAATCGATATGCATTGTCATAAGACAAGAAAACTTGAAAGTCTTCTAATTTTACAGGATAAAAATCTGAAATATCTGAGGCTAATTTACCTCCTGCGTATTCTTCAATCAATAATGCTGCTCTTTTTAAAGCATATTCAGTAATATTGATATCTATCCCTCTTTCAAAACGGAAAGATGCGTCTGTATTTAATGCATGTCTTTTTGCAGTTTTTCTAACAGAAACAGGGTTAAAATAAGCTGATTCTAAGAAAATAGAATTTGTATGCTCTGTAACTCCAGAATTTAATCCACCAAAAACACCACCAATACAAAGTGGATTTTCTTCTGCATCACAAATCATTATATCATCTGCAGAAAGAGTTCTTTCTACTTCATCTAATGTGGTAAATTTTGTACCTTCTTCTAAAGTTTTTACAAGTACCTTATTTCCTTTAATCTTTTGCGCATCAAAAGCATGTAAAGGTTGCCCAAGTTCGTGCAACACGTAATTTGTAATGTCTACAATATTGTTTTTTGGTGTTAAACCTATTGCTTTTAACCTATTTTGAATCCACTCTGGAGAATCTTTTACAGTTACATCTGTAATTGTAATTCCACAATAACGAGGCACTAAATCTTTATCTTCTACTTCAACATCAAAACGCAACGTTCTTTCATCAACATGAAAATCACTAACAGAAGGTGAAATTAATTCTAGTTTTGTGTCTTGTTGTATTAGGCCTGCTTTTAGATCTCTGGCAACACCATAATGACTCATGGCATCAGATCTGTTTGGCGTTAATCCTATTTCGAAAACATAATCTGTTTCTACGTTAAAAACATCTGCACCTAGAGTACCTTCTTTAATTTCTTCATCTAAAACCATTATACCATCATGACTGCTACCTAAACCTAACTCGTCTTCAGCACAAATCATTCCATGGCTCTCTTCACCTCTAATCTTACCTTTTTTAATTTTGAAACTTTCTCCTTTATCATCATACAATAAAGTACCAATAGTAGCTACAGGTACTTTTTGACCAGCTGCAACATTAGGAGCTCCACATACTATTTGTACAGGTTTTCCATCTCCTAAATCTACTGTAGTAACTTTTAATCTGTCTGCATTTGGGTGTTGTATACAAGTTAAAACTTTACCTACAACTATACCCTTTAAACTACCTTTAATAGATTCTTTGGTTTCTATACCTTCTACTTCTAAACCTAAATCAGTTAACAACTCACCTGTTTTGACTGCATCCCAATCTATTTGTAGAAATTGTTGTAACCAATTGTAAGATATCTTCATGTTTTCCTCTTGATTTTTTCAGCGGCTAAATTAATCTTTTTTAGCTATTTTATTAAATATTGATGTAAGTATTTTATTGTAAATTTGACCTTCTTTTAAAATTAATAAATGCGATTACTAGTAGTCTTAATAGGATTTTTAATATGTTTTTCTTGTACTTCCAAGAAAACAAAAACATTAGAAAAAGGAAATTACCGAGGTTTTTTACAAATTCAGGATGATGAAGAAATTCCGTTTTTATTTGAGGTAGAAAATGATACTTTACTCACTATTTTTAATGCCGATGAAAAAATTAAAGTAGATGAAATCTCTTATAGCAATGATTCTGTTAGAATTCAAACCCCTGTTTTTGAAGGATATATTTTAGCTAAATTAAATGATTATGGTTTAATTGGTAATTTTCATAAACCTAGTTTGGATAGAATTGTTCCTTTTAAAGCGGTTAAAGATTCAGCCCGTTTTTCTGTCAAAAAGAAAGCCGCTGTTTCTGTAACAGGAAATTGGGAAACTGTTTTTAGTTCCGATTCTGAAGTTGATAAATATATTGCAAAAGGAATTTTTGAACAAAAAGAAAGTACTGTTACAGGAACCTTCAGAACTACTTCTGGAGACTATCGTTATCTAGAAGGAGTTATGGATGGTGATACTTTAAGACTTTCCACTTTTGATGGTGCACATGCTTTTTTATTTAAAGCAAAAGCCACAGATTCTACGTTAAATGGTTTTTTCTATTCAGACAATCATTGGAAAGAGCCTTTTACTGCAAAATTAAATCCTGACTATGAATTACCTAACGAAGAAGAATTAACCTACATAAAAGAAGGTTATGAGTTTTTCGACTTTTCTTTTCCAGATACTAGAGGAAGAGTGGTTTCTTTAAGTGATCCTGAATTTCAAAACAAAATCATCATCATACAAATTATGGGAACTTGGTGCCCTAATTGTTTGGATGAAAGCAAGTTTCTTGTACATTATTTAAAAGAAAATCCGAATGAAGATGTACAAGTAATTTCTCTAGCCTTCGAAGTTGCTAAAACTAGATTAAAGGCTTATGATAGAATTAATCGCTTAAAAGAAAAATTGGGTATTGAATACCCAGTACTATTAGCTCAGTTTGGCAATGCAGCCAATAAAGATTTGGCGCAACAAAAATTACCAATGCTAAACCACTTAATTTCGTACCCAACTACCTTATTTTTAGACAGCAATAGAAAAGTTAGAAAAATACACACAGGTTTTAATGGTCCTGTAACTGGAGATAAATACAAAGAATTTACAGAAGAATTTGAGAATTTTGTAAATGCCCTTTTAGAAGAAAAACAAACGAAATAAAAGCATTACGCAAATGTTTAAAAAATTCCAAGTATCAGAGAATAGAATATTCTTACTAGTATTTTTATTGATTTTAGTTGTTACCTTGTTTGGTATGCCATTAGACTTAATAGATCCTGATGCTGCTCTTTATGCCAGTATTTCTAAGACTATTTATACAAATAATGACTTTATAAACCTTTATTCTTTAGGACATGATTGGTTAGATAAACCACATTTACCATTTTGGATTACTGCTCTATCTTTTAAACTTTTTGGTGTTTCCAATTTTGCTTATAAACTACCTGCAGTTTTAATATTTTTTTCTGGAATCTTTTTTACCTATAGATTTACTAAGGAAAATTACAATATAAAAACAGCGATTTACGCAGCCTTAATATTGGCTACAGCAACACACAGTATTATTTCTAATTTTGATGTAAGAGCAGAACCTTATTTAACTGCTTTTATGATAAGTACCATTTATTTTATAGATAAGTACTTAAAAACAAAACACATAAAGCATTTAATCTTTGCTTGTTTATTTGCTGCTTTTGCAATTATGACCAAAGGTATATTTGCAATAATACCCTTAATGATTGGTTTGGGAGGAGAATTAATTGTGAAACGAAAATGGAACGAAATATTCAATCCTATTTGGTTATTAGCAATAGTATTGATTTTTATTTTTATCCTGCCTGAACTTTATACCTTATACATACAATTTGATACGCAACCAGATAAAATAATCTTTGGTTCTAAAAACACTTCTGGTCTTAAATTTTTCTTTTGGGATAGCCAGTTTGGACGCTTTTTTAATACAGCACCAATAAAAGGTTCAGGTGATGTTTTCTTTTTTCTACATACCATTTTATGGGCTTTTTTACCTTGGGGAATTCTTTATTACATAGCTGCTTTTTTTAAAATTAAAAAGAATCTCAAAAAAGTAAATGCTAAAGAAGAGTTCTATACTATTTTTATAAGCTTGTCTGCCTTATTTATTTTTTCGCTGAGTAAATTTCAATTAGCACATTATACCAATATTATTTTTCCTTTTATGGCTGTTGTGGTTGCTGATTTAATTTATAAAATAGAAACAGGAAAAATACACCTATTCAAAGGTTTCAAATTTATTAATTGGTTTCAAAATGCTGTTGCTATACTTTTAATTGCAGCTATTTGGTATTTACTAAAACCACATTTTAATGCATTCTTTTTAATAACCTTAATAGTATCTATAATTGCATTTTATAGAATTATCAAATCAAAAATAAATAAAACTAGTTTTATCTTTTTAAGTACTATTTTACTGTTTTTAAATTTGTATTCCTTTTTATTTACGCATTTTTATCCAACAATTTTAGAATATCAAGGTGGAGTATCTGCTGCTAGATTTGTAAATGAAAATTATAAGAAAAAAGGTAGTTTAATAGACAATAGAAACAAACATTTTGCTTTTGAATATTATTTAGATAGTGGATTTAAAAGAGTTGATACTTTAAAAATAAATCAAGAAAAAGGACGTATTTTTTACGTTAATCAAACTGAATATGATTTATTTATTAGAAATAATGTAAATTTTAGGATTGTAAAAAAAATTGATAACTTTCAAGTAAGTAAGCTCAATTTGAAATTCGTAAATAAAGAAACTAGAAAAGAGGCATTAGAAACTAGATACTTGGTAGAAATTCTTTAATTAGACTTTAAATAACTTTTGATCTACTTTTTTGTACAATTTAAAATATAAATTAGCAAAAATGATTCCAATAGTTATTCCTGTTAAAATATCAATAGGAAAATGAACACCTAAGTAGAGTCTAGAATAAGAGAATACTACAGGAAAAATCAGCATTAAGTATATATATTTTTGATATTTATCTCTTAATAAAAGCATTGTGTAAACTGTAAAAAAGGTAGATGTTGTTGCATGGCCAGACATAAAACTATAACCTCCAGGACTATAACCATTTACAATTCTTAGCAAGTCCTTTATTTGAGGATCGTTATTCGGTCTTAACCTTTCAATAAAATTTTTAACTAAATTGGTAAATTGATCTGAAAACGCAACTAAAATTATCATGCTTAGAATAATGAATCCACCACGTTTCCATCCAAAAGCTTTGATTACTAAAAAAATGATAGTAGCAAATAATGGAATCCAATTGAACTGCTTTGTAACTGCTCTCCAAAATGGATCCCATTGTTCTGTTCCTAAATTATTTAAAAAAACAAGAACTTGCTTGTCTATCTGTAATATTGTTTCGAACAAATTATTTGCCTATTTCTAAGATTTCTACTTCAAAAACTAAATCTGATTTGGCAGGAAAAGGTCCATATTTGGCTTCCCCAAATCCAATGTAATAAGGAATAAAAAGCCTTACCTTTTCTCCTACTCTTAAGTTTTTAACTCCTTCTTTAAAACCTGTAATCATAGGTCTTTCTTCATCATCTAACTGAAAAACAAATGGTTTACTATTTTCTTCCGTAGTTTGAATTTTCTTACCATCTGCAGTATACAATGTAAAATGTGCTTGAATTGGCTTATTATCTACTACCTTTTTCCCTGAAGGATTACTCTTCAACTTCAAAATGCGTAAACCTGAATCTGTTTTAGTGGCTTTAGATTCATCCATTTTTGCAAGAAAAGCATCTTTATCTGCTAAGTATTTAGAATATCTGGCAGTTTCAATATCTTTCTCCTTTTTTAAACGATCTTCTTCGCTTTCTGCAAATTGAGATAATTTAGTATCAAAAATTTCTGCTTCATCAAAAGATTTAGCTTCAGAACCAATTCTAATAATTTTGATAGTTTCTATAGTATCTAATCTTTGAATGCTATTTACAACACCCATTCTTACAGAATCTATTGCTTTTTGTAAGGCAAGAGAATCTGTAAACTTCTTTTTTAAAGCTGCTAATTGTTTGGAGTTTACTATAGTTTTACCAAAAACGCTATGCTTACCATCTAAATGTGGAATTGGTTTATGTGTAATAAAAAACTGACTACCATTGGAATTCGGACCTCCATTTGCCATTGATAAAATACCAGCATCATCGTGCTTGTACTTTAAAGCACCTTCTTTATCTCTAGTAAACTCGTCTCCAAATCTATAACCTGCAGTTCCTCTTCCTGTTTCTGTAGGGTCTCCTCCTTGAATGATAAAATTATCTACAACCCTATGAAATCTAATTCCATCGTAGAATCTTTTACCTTGTAAAGAGTCTGCTACTCTATTGTTTGTACCTTCAGATAAAGCCACAAAATTAGCCACAGTCATAGGAACATCTTTTGCGTAAAGTTCTATTAAAATATCACCTTTATTAGTTTGAATTTCAGCATAAAGACCATCATTTAGATCTTTATATTCGGCTGGCTTACAACTAAAAAGTAGTATTAAAAATAGTACGCTATATATTCCTTTCTTCATTTAGTCTTCTAAAATTTCTAAAATCTCCACTTCAAAAACTAAAGTAGAAAATGGTTTGATTAATTCACCTCTTTGTTGTGCTCCATAAGCCAATTCTTGTGGAATAAAGAATTTGTATTTAGAACCGACTTTCATCATAGCTAAACCTTCGTTAAAACCAGGTATAAATACATTTGCCTTTGTTTCATATGGCTGATTTCTATCAACTGTACTATCAAAAACTTTACCATCGATTGTAGTTCCATGATAATGTAATTTTACTTTACTTGTTGGGTCTATAACATCACCTTCACCTTCTTTTAAAATCATATACTGTAAACCACTTTCTGTAGTAATTACACCATCTTTACCTTTATTTTCAGCTAAAAATTGCTCACCTGCAACTTTAACTTCACCAAATTTCTTTAATGCTTCATTTTCTGCTTTTTCTAATTGTTGCTTTTGGAAAAAAGTTCTTAAGAAACTACCAATTTCTTCTTCTTTCATCAACATATTTGTTGAATCCATTCCATTTCTGTAGCCCTGTAAAAACATATCTGTTTTAGCTTCGCTAAAATTAGATTTAATTTTAATAGCCATATCCATACCTAAAGCATAACTAGCTGAATCTAATTCTGTTTCTAAAGATTTTACATCTGCTTTTTGATTGTTGCAAGAAACCATAGTAGCTAATCCTGCTACTAACGCTAAACTTTTAATTGCTTTCATTATTTTCTATTTATTTATGTTGATTAATGTTACTGTACTCTTTATTGATTGGTTTAAACCAATTTTATTGTTATCGCCTGTTATACCAAATGCACTGTAAGCAGGTAATATAAATGTTATTGTTTCGCCTTCTTTCATCAATTTTATTCCTTTTTGAAGGCCAGTTATAAAATCTTCTTTATCTACTTTATAATTTTTTATACCCAACTCCTCTTTACTGTAAATGATTGAATCATTAAGGTCAGAAATGGAGTAAGATAATGTAATTTCATCTCCTTGTTTAGGTGTTGGTTTATCTTCTTCTATTTTGTTATTGTAAGTATACCAAAAACCATCTGAAGATTGTATGTAATTTTGCGTAGAATCCTTTTGAATAAGTTGCTTAATAAGTAAATCTGTTTTTTTATTTAATATTTTATTTTGCTGCATTGCCTCAAAATAAAGTGTTGTTGATGGTTTAGGATTAATTGGCTTTCTAGGTTCAATTTTTGAACACGAAAACATAAAAACCACCAATGAAAAAAGGAGTACTTTATACTTCATAAGACGACTCTAAGTCTGATTTATAATTCTCTAAAAGCGATGAGAATTTTGTTACAGTTTCTTCCATAGATAAGTGCGATTTACCTCCTGCAGCATTATCATGTCCTCCACCCTCAAAATGGTTTCTTGCAAATTGATTTACAGAAAACTTTCCTTTAGATCTAAAAGAAATTTTTATAATATTTTGTTCTTTATCTTCAATAAAAATTGCCGCAAAAATAATTCCTTTTAAAGACAAAGCATAATTTACAACTCCTTCTGTATCTCCTTTTTGAAAATCAAAGCGTTTCTTTTCTTCGTCTGTTAATGTAATATAAGCTGTTTTATAAGAAGGTAAAATTTGCAAATTACTTAATGCCTGACCTAATAATAATAGTCTATTATATGAATTTGCATCATAAACATTATTGTGTATTCTGTCATTTTCTGCACCCTTATCAATTAGATCAGCAATGATTCTGTGCGTTGTACTTGTTGTAGATCTAAACCTGAATGAACCTGTATCTGTCATAATACCTGTATACAAACAGGTAGCAATGTTTTTATCAATTAGGTCTACATCTTTATTCATATCAATAAATTGGTATACCATTTGTGCTGTAGAACAAATACTAACATCAGAATACATATATTTTACATCATCTGGCTGTTGATGATGATCTATCATAGCAAAATCATTAGAATATTCCTCTAACGTTTTTTGCATGTTAGAGCCTACTCTATGAAACGCATTAAAATCTAACAAGAATATAATATCAGATTTTTGAATTGCTCTTTGAGATTGTTTGTTTTGCCAATCGAATCTGTATGTTTTATCAGAACCGGGCAACCAGTGTAAAAAATCGGGATAATCATTAGGCATAACAACAGTAGAATTGTGCCCTTTTTTACTTAAATAATGGCCTAAAGCTAATGTAGAACCTACAGCATCTCCATCAGGATTTCTATGGCCTACAATTACAATGTTTTTAGGAGTTTCTAAAAACTTTTTTAACTCATCAAATCCTTTTAAAATCATAGGTTGCGAAGATACAATTTATTAACATTGGTTAATTAAATTTTCGAGTACATTTGAAAAATTTAACTGTTTATTTAACTCTTTTTTATGAGAAATTATTTCGTTCTAATTGTGTCGAGTTTGTTGTTTTCTAACTGCAATATAAAAAAACAAAATGACCTAGCTAAACAAACTACAAACCACGATTTTACTATTGCTTTTGGATCTTGCAATAAACAGAACAAAACCAATGTTTTATGGCAAGAAATAGAAAAAAATAATCCAAATTTATGGATTTGGGGTGGAGACATCATTTATTCGGATACCGAAAATATGGATAAAATGAAAAGTGATTATGAGACACAATTAAATCAAAATGGATATAAATCTCTTAGAACCAAAATACCAGTTTTAGCAACTTGGGATGATCATGATTATGGAGTGAATGATGGTGGAACAGAATTCCCAAAGAAAAACGAGGCACAACAATTGTTTTTAGATTTTTTAGGTGTTGCTAAAACTAGTGAACGAAGAAATCAAGAAGGCATTTACTATTCTAAATTATTTAAAACTTCAAAAGGAAGTATCAATGTAATTTTATTAGATACTCGTTATTTTAGAACTGCACTTACTAGAGCTAAGGGCAAAAGAAGATATGTGCCAAATAAAAAAGGTGAAGGAACAATTTTAGGCAAATCACAATGGTCTTGGTTAGAGCAAGAGCTAAATTCATCGACTGCAGATTTTAATATTATTGTGAGCAGTATTCAAGTTTTATCCTCTGAACATGGTTTTGAAACTTGGGGTAATTTTCCTCATGAAGTAGAAAAATTGAAAGAAACCATTATTAAATCTAAAGCAAAAGGCGTATTAATCTTGTCTGGAGACAGGCATATTTCTGAATTTTCACAAACAGAAGTACCTAATTTACCATTTAAACTTACCGATTTTACTTCTAGTGGGTTAACTCATTCTTACACCAGTTACTCAGGAGAACCTAATAAATTTAGAAAACTAAAGGTTGTAAATGAAATTAGTTTTGGGGTGTTAAACTTTAATTTCGAAAAGAATTTTATCGATTTAGAAATGAGAGGAAGAAACAATAAACTGATTCAAAAAATGAAACAATCATATTAACTTGCAAATCACATTAAAAGACGTACTTTTGCAAAAATTTTATAAAATAAAATGGCAACAAACAGAACATTTACAATGCTTAAACCTGATGCTGTAGAAAACGGACATACAGGTGCAATCTTAGAAAAAATAAATGCTGCAGGTTTTAGAATCGTAGCTTTAAAGAAAACTCAAATGACAAAAGCAGATGCTGAAACTTTTTATGCTGTGCATAATGAGCGTCCGTTTTTTGGAGAGTTAGTAGAATTTATGACACGTGGACCAATTGTAGCTGCAATCTTAGAAAAAGATAACGCTGTAGATGATTTTAGAACCTTAATTGGTGCTACAAATCCTGCTGATGCTGCTGAAGGTACGATTAGAAAGTTATATGCAACTTCTATGGGAGAAAATGCAGTACATGGTTCAGATTCTGATGAAAATGCAGAAATTGAAAGTAACTTCCATTTTTCTGGTAGAGAGCAATTCTAAGAATAGATATTCTTTTTAAAATATAAAAACTCATAACTTAACTGTTATGAGTTTTTTTTATCATTTAAATAAAAAGCTAATAGAGAAAAGCAAAAATTATTTTCTTCTTAATTTTTTACCACTGCTTTCAAGTTGTTTTTATTTGATGTTTCCGAAGGTAGGTTTGATATGAAGTACTATCCTTATTAACTAAACCAACATCAATTTAGAAATTACAGAACTACCCAATTCTTCATTCATTAGTTTGATAATTTTCTCCTTACCATAACTTAATTCTTCTCTTAGTACTGAAGATTTTAGCTGTACAATTAAGGTTTTATTTTGCAGTTTTACAGAAGTTGTATGGTTTGCAACTCCTGGCCCCATCATTTTTGTCCAGGTCTCTTCTACTTTTATTTTCTGCATTCCTTTACTTAGGTTATTTTCCTTGATAAAGTTTTGCATTAAATCTTCTATTGAAAAAGAATCGTTCTCTCTTTTAGCCATTTCTTATACTTTTTCTTATTGAAACTTAAAGTTTAAAAATTTGATATTGTTTATCTCCTTCTTTTAAAATATTCTCCGTTCTTTCTGCATGAGTATCTGTAATAAAGATCTGTCCAAATTCATCATTATTAACTAAATTAATAATTTGAGCAACTCTATTTTCATCTAGCTTGTCAAAAATATCATCCAATAATAAAATTGGAGTTATTTTAGCTTGCTGTTTTATAAACTCAAATTGTGCTAATTTTAAAGCAATTAAATACGATTTCTGCTGACCTTGAGAACCAAATTTTTTAATAGGATAATCTCCTATTTCAAAATTTAGGTCATCTTTATGAATTCCAGAAGTACTGTATTGTAAAATCTTATCTTTTTCTAAAGATTTTTGAAGTAAATCTGGCATAGAAAAATCGTGTAACTGACTTTTGTAATTGAGATTTACATTTTCCTTATCACCAGAAATAACCTTATATTTTTCATTAAAAATTGGAATAAATTCTTCTAAAAATTGCCTTCTAACTTCAAAGATTTTAGTACCATAATCGCTTAACCGCCCATCATAAACACTTAAATTGAGTGCATCAAAAGTTCTGTTAGCCGCAAAATATTTTAACAAAGCATTTCTTTGAGTTAAGACCTTATTATAGCCTATTAAATCTTTTAGGTAAGATTTATTTTGCTGAGAAATTACACCATCAATAAATTTTCTTCTTAAATCACTTCCTTCAGTTACTAAATCTCTATCTGCAGGAGAAATTATAACAATAGGAAACTGCCCTATATGATCAGAAAATCGATCATATGTTTTACCATTTCTTTTTAATATTTTTTTTTGTCCTTTTTTTAAACTACAAACAATGGTTTCTTTTCTATCATTTAAAAGATAATTTCCTTCTATCATAAAAAAGGACTCATTATGCTTTATATTCTGAACAGCAACTGAATTAAAGTAACTTTTTGTAAAAGATAAATAATAAATGGCATCTAAAACATTTGTTTTCCCTACTCCATTATTACCCACAAAACAATTTATTTTCTCTTGAAAATCAAATGATTGCGAAGCTATATTTTTAAAATTAACTAACGAAAGTTGCTGTAAATACATGTAGAAAAAATCATATTAAAAACTGACTGCAAATTATTGAAAATTTTGCGAAATAACCGCTTTTAAAATCCAATTAAAAAAACTATTTTTGTCGCCACTAATTTTTAAGGAAATATGGCAACATACAAGAAAAAATACAAACCAGAAGGTAAAAAAGCTGAACAACAGGCAGAAGAAATGGACAGCACAACTGCTGAAGTTTTTAACACTTTAGACGAGACTGCATCTAAATCTGAGCAATGGATAGAAAAAAACAGTAAAGTTTTATTTGGTGCTTTAATTACAATTGTGGTAGTATTTTTAGCCTTTTTAGGATACAATAAATACATAGTAGAACCAAATGAATTAGAAGCTTCTAATGAATTGGCTTTTCCAAGAAAATATTTTGATGAAGCTGCAACAGCAGGTTCAGGTATCGATTCTTTATTAAATTTAGGTTTAGAAGGTGCAGATGGTAACTATGGTTTCTTAGATATTGCAGATGCTTATAGTAATACAGATGCTGGAAATTTAGCAAATTATTATGCTGGTGTTTCTTATTTGCAAATGAAACAGTATGATAAAGCAATTGATTATTTAAGTAAATTTGATTCTGATAACGCTGTTTTAAACGCAGTTTCTTTAGGTGCTATTGGAGATGCCTTTTCTGATATAGACCAACAAGAAGATGCTTTAGAGTATTATGAAAAAGCAGCTAATGTAGAAAGTAATGAATTTACTACACCTTTATTCTTATACAAAGGAGCACAAACTGCAATGTTGTTAAAAGATTATGATAAGGCTGAAAGTATGTTTTCTGTAATAAAAGAAAAATACCCAACTTCAGACCAAGGTAAAGACATTGATAAATTTATCAATGCAGCAAAATATGCTCAAAATTAAGCAAATAGTTTTTTAACTTTCAGTAGTTATTTCTACTGCAATTGATAAACTGTAAACTGAATAAATAAAATTATGGCTACAACCAATTTATCTTATTACGATAAAGCTACAATCCCAAATGCGAAGAATTTTCGATTTGGGATTGTTGTTTCAGAATGGAATCCTGAAATTACACAGAATTTAAAAGAAGGTGCAATAGAAACATTAATAGATTGTGGAGCTACTGAGAATAATATTATTTCTTGGGATGTACCTGGAAGTTTTGAATTGGTTTACGGATGTAAAAAAATGATTCAAGCTGAAAAACTAGATGCTATTATTGCCATTGGAAATGTAATTCAAGGAGAAACAAAACACTTCGATTTTGTGTGTGAAGGTGTTACCCAAGGAATTATAGATTTAAATGTAAAATATGATGTACCAGTTATATTTTGTGTTTTAACAGACAATACTAAACAACAATCTTTAGACAGATCTGGAGGTAAATTAGGCAACAAAGGTATTGAGTGTGCAGTTGCAGCAGTTAAAATGGCAGCCATTAAAAGCTTAGAACGTAGTTCTGAAAGTATTGGTTTTTAAACCTAATTCTATTCGTATATTTTAAGAAAGGTTTTAACATCAATACTTGATGTATTCCTTTAATTTCTTTAAATTTGAAATCCTTTAAATTGGTATAATAATTGCTTTTGTGAAGTGTAATTTTATCAATTTTTACTATAAACTATGGGATTTTTAAAAAGAACAAATAAAAAATTTGATTATCAACCTCGATATTATAAAGGCGAAGGAAGTCCTTTTAAAATTGAGCACAAATTAGATAAATTTAGAACTACCACAGGTAAAAATAAAGGATTAAAATCGAAGTTTACTGATGCTATTAATGACTTAAAAACATCAGACAAGGGCACTAACAAGACTATTATTTATATAATTTTAATCTTAGTTTTTGGTTTCTTGTATATCATCGATTTTGATTTATCAATATTCTTCTCTAAATAATGTCAGACATCATTCAACTTTTACCAGATCATGTAGCAAATCAAATTGCTGCAGGAGAAGTAGTGCAAAGACCTGCTTCTGTTGTAAAAGAACTGTTAGAAAATGCCATAGATGCAGGTGCAACTAGTATAAAATTATTATTAAAAGATGCTGGTAAAACCTTAATTCAGGTTATTGATGATGGTAAAGGAATGAGTGCTACAGATGCTAGAATGTGCTTTGAAAGACATGCTACTTCTAAAATTCAAAAGGCAGAAGACTTATTTAACTTATGTACAAAAGGGTTTAGAGGTGAAGCTTTAGCATCGATTGCTGCAATTGCACATGTAGAGTTGAAAACAAAACAAGAAAATGAAGAGTTAGGTACTTGCCTTAAAATTGAAGGAAGTACAGTAATTTCTCAAGATTTTATATCTACAGGAAAAGGTGCTAGTATTGCCGTTAAAAATCTATTTTACAACATTCCTGCACGTAGAAATTTCTTAAAGTCAGACACTGTAGAAACAAGGCATGTAATAGATGAATTTCAAAGAGTTGCATTGGCTCATCCTTCCATTGCATTTTTATTACACCATAATAACAACGAAGTTTATCATTTAAAAAGCAGTAATTTAAGACAACGAATTGTTGCTGTTTTTGGGGCTAAAATGAACGAAAAATTAGTTCCTATAAATGAACAAACAGATATTTTAGATATTAAGGGCTTTGTAGCCAAGCCAGAATTTGCCAAACGCAAAAGAGGAGAACAATTTTTTTTTGTTAATGATCGTTTTATAAAAAGTTCTTACTTAAATCATGCAGTTGTAAATGCTTTTGATGGTTTATTAGAACAGGGATCACATCCTTCGTATTTTTTATATTTAAAAGTACCTGCAAATACTATAGATATCAACATACATCCTACAAAAACCGAAATAAAATTCGATAATGAAAAGGCATTGTATGCGATGTTAAGAGCTACAGTAAAACATAGCTTAGGGCAATACAATGTTGCACCTGTTTTAGATTTTAATAGAGATGCTAATTTAGATACTTCATATCATCAAAATGTAAATAGTGTAAAAAGTAGTACTCCAAAGATTACTGTAGATCCAGATTTTAACCCTTTCAATGAAATAAAACAGAAAGAAATACATTTTCCTTATAAGCGAGAGCAGAAATCTCAAGATTGGGAAACCTTATACTCTTCTGTAGCAACTTTAGATGAGCAGAAACAAGATGAATTATTTACAGATCAGCAAGAAGTAAAAACGCAAAAAACATTTCAAATTCAACGTAAATATGTAATGAGTTTAATAAAATCTGGTGTAGTTTTAATACATCAATCTTTGGCTCATCAACGCATTTTATATGAAGAGTTTTTAGAAAGTATTACAGTTAAAGAAGCGAACAGTCAGCAATTATTGTTTCCTGTAAAAATTTCGTTTTCATCTGCAGAAATTGAAATGATTTATACCATTAAATCAGAATTAGAAAATGCTGGTTTTTCTTTTGATGAATTTACAAAGGATAGTGTAACTATTAAAGGGATTCCTGTTTCTGTTACTGAAAGTAAAATTACTATAATTCTAGAAGAATTATTAAATGATATGAATTTAGAAGTACCAGATACTAGTTTTAGTCATTTTGATATTATGGCTAAATCTTTTGCAAAAACATTATCTATTAAAACTGGTACTCAATTAGCAGAGAAAGAACAAGAAAGTCTAGTGAATAACTTGTTCTCTTGTAAAGAGCCTAGTATTTCGCCTTTTGGGAAATCTACTTTTAAAACATTAACATTAAATGAAATAGATCATTTATTTAATAGCTAAGTATGAATAGACTTACAGATGCCATAAAACACCTAATTATTATTAATGTAATTGTATTTGTTGCACCACAACTTTTACAATTAGATTTTACAAATATGTTGGCTTTACACTTTCCAATGAATGATAATTTTGGTTTGTGGCAATATGTGACGCATTTATTTATGCATGGCAGTTTTGCACATATTTTATTTAACATGTATGGCTTATGGGCTTTTGGAACACCTTTAGAGCAAATGTGGGGTAAGAAAAAGTTTTTGTTCTTTTACTTTTCTGCTGGTTTAGGAGCTGGTATTATTTATACATTGGTTAACTTTTATCAATTTAATGGAATTTTCGAATTGTTTGTAAACGCTGGTTTGAGTGATTCTGAAATTTTATCTATTCTAAAATCTGGTTCTACAAATGATCCAAGAGTGGTAAATGCTATAACTCAAGAACAATTTAATAAAATCACATCTTTATACAATACACCTGCAGTTGGTGCTTCTGGAGCAGTTTATGGCGTTTTAGTAGCCTTTGGTTTATATTTTAAAGATGCTAAGCTTGCGTTAATCTTTTTTCCAGTACCAATTGCTGCAAAATACTTTATACCAATTATGATTTTAGGTGATTTATTTTTTGGAATGACCAAGTATTCTGTAGGTAACATTGCACACTTTGCACACATAGGAGGTGCTTTAATTGGGTTTATAATTGCCTATTATTGGAAAAGAAATCAATTTAAAATTAGCTAATGAGCATTTTAAATAAATTAAAATTAAGGTACAAACAAGGTAATATTGTAGAGAAACTAATCTACATAAATATTGCTGTATTTGTAATTACCATTTTAATAAATGTGCTTCAGGGTTTATATGCAAATTCAACAAACTTTATTGTTAATTGGTTTGCTTTAGACAACTCTATTAATGCACTTTTTACCAAACCTTGGACACTACTTTCCTATGGTTTTTTGCATGCCGATTTTCTGCATATTCTAATGAACTTAATAGTTATCTATTATATTGGTAACCTTTTTTTAGAGTATTTTACTCAAAAGCAGTTGCTTACTTTTTATTTGTTAGGTACCTTTTTTGGAGGTGTTTTGTATCTATTCAGTCAAAACTATTTTCCGCTTTTTGAAGGTGATAATTCTGTTTTAGTAGGTGCATCTGCAGGTATATCTGCCATTTTTATTGGTATTGCAACTTACATACCTAACTATCAAATAAAATTACGTTTTATTGGTTTTGTAAAACTTTGGCATTTAGCTGCCTTTTGGATTGGTTTAGACATTATTAGTTTAATTGGTAACAATGCAGGTGGTCATTTTGCACATTTAGGTGGTGCACTATTTGGATTTTTATACGTAAACCAAGCTAGTAATAAAGAAATTAAGCTATTTGATTATTTGTCATCTTTATTCAAAAAGAAAGAAAAACCATTAAGAACAGTTCATAAAAATAAGAACAAAACAAGAAAAACAAACTCGCAAAATACAGATTTAACTCAAAAGCAAGTTGATGCTATTTTAGATAAAATTAGTAAATCTGGTTATGACACATTAACAAAGGCTGAAAAGGAATTTCTATTCAAGCAAGGAAAAAAGTAAATAACATTCGTGAAGAATTTATCATTCATAAATAAAATTATTTATTTGCTAAACTCCTTGTTAGCAACTGCACTCCTACTCTCTTATTTATTGCCTTATGTTTCTCCAAAATCACTTTCTAGCTTTGCCATTTTAAGCTTGTTAGTACCTGTTTTAATTCTAGTTAATGCCTTTTTTGTAATCTATTGGTTACTTCAATTAAAAAAGCAATTGTTACTATCTGCCATAATTTTAGGCATTGGTTATTTTGTAACTTCACCATTATACAAATTTGATGAAAGCAAATCTTCATTGAACACCGATTTAAAAATCATGTCATACAATGTAAGAATGTTTAATCATTGGCAATGGATTGAGGAAGAGGGTATACCTAATAAAATAAGTGAGTTTGTATCTGCTAAAGAACCAGATATTTTACTATTACAAGAATTTCATAATAGCGATAATCCATCATTTGATTATCCTTACAAATACATCAAACTTAAAAATACCAATTCAAATATAGGTTTGGCAATTTACTCTAACTATAAAATTATAAACAAAGGTTCTTTAGAATTAACAGACACATCTAATAATATTATTTTTGCTGATGTTTTAAAAGGTAAAGACACTATTCGTATTTATAATTTACATTTACAATCTTTAGAATTAAATGCAGAAGCAGAGAATTTTGGTCAAGAAAATTCAGAGAAATTATTGGCAAGATTAAGAGCAGGATTTAAAAAGCAAGCAGAACAAACAGAAGAGTTCTTGCTACATGAAGCCAATTGGAAAGGTAAAAAAATTGTTTCTGGAGACTTTAACAATACTGCTTATTCTTGGGTTTACAATCAAATATCAAACAATAAAAAAGACGCTTATATCGAAGCTGGTAAAGGCTTTGGAAAAACATATAATTACGCATTTCCATTAAGAATAGATTTTATTTTAACGGATGAAAATGCAATTATTAATCAGTTTACCTCATTTAACGAGAAAAATTCCGATCATTTTCCAATACAAGCTCGCATCAATTGGTAATTATAAATTCGTAAAATATTTAGTGCTATGAAACATTTTACAGTGGCTATTATAGGTAGTGGACCTTCAGGAGCATCAACTGCTTTTCATTTAGGAAAAGCGGGTATTGCAACAGTTATCATAGAAAAAGAAACATTACCAAGATATAAAACTTGTGGTGGTGGTTTTGTAAACAGAGGTAAAAAAGACATGCCTTTTAATATTTCTTCGGTTGTAGAACGCGAATTTCTAAAAGTTGAAACCTACTTTAATAATCGTGAAAAATGTTATCTATCAGAAAAAGATAAACCCATAATTACAATGATTATGCGTGATTCTTTTGATCATTTAATTGTGAAAAAAGCCAAAGAATTTGGAGTTACTTTATTAGAGAATCACAAATTAGAAAGTATTGTTACTATTGATGGCAAATCAATTTTAAAAACATCACAGCAAGATATTTCTGCTGATTTTATTATTGCTGCAGATGGAGTTTTAAGTCCTACTGCAAAAATGGCTGGTTGGACAAAAGATACTCGTAAATTAATTCCTGCTTTAGAATATGAAGTCGAAGTTTCTAGTGAAGACTTTGAAAGACTAAGTAAAAATGTTCGTTTTGATATAGACGCTGTTCCTTATGGCTATGCTTGGAGTTTCCCTAAGAAAAATCATTTATCATTAGGAGTTTTAACCACTAAAAAAGGTAAAATAAATCTTAAAGAATATTACCAAACCTACTTAAAAACATTAGGCATAACTTCAATTGTAAAAGAAGATGCACATGGTTTTCAAATTCCGATTGCACCAAGAACAGATGGTTTTGTGAAAAATAATGTCTTTTTAATAGGCGATTCTGCTGGTTTTGCAGAACCTATAACAGCAGAAGGAATCTCAAACGCTATTTTAAGTGGTAAATATGTAGCTGAAGCAATTATTGAAAGTAATTTAGATTCAAAGTTAGCTGAAAAACGCTATGTAGAGAAACTAAATATTAAACTATTGCCAGAGCTAAAATCTGGAGCTTTACTTTCTAAGTTTTTCTATCACAATAATCCTGTAAGAAATTATTTGCTTGATAAATATGGCCAATATTTCAATAACATAATGGTTGATATTTTACATGGAGATAGACCTTTCCCAACAAACGTTGCAGAAAAATTAAAAACCAGAATTAAACAGAAGGTTTTTTAAGCTTTTTATTTTTCCGTTTTTCCTTATAATAAGATTTATCTGCTATATAAATAGTTTTAGAAACTTCAGCAAAAACAACACTTTTATCTTTGTTGGTTAATTTGATGTTTTTGACTAAATCAATTTCTTTTTTAATTGCAATATCTGCTTTAATTTCAGCTATTTCTTCTTGTGTAAAAATAAAATCTACATAGCAAGTTTCTTTTGCTGGCCTTTTAAATTTAATAGATGCAGCTTTATCCCAAACCACATAATTATTATCTAAAATGTTTAAAAGCTGAATCATAAAAATAGGATCAGTAGCCGAAAATAAACTTCCACCAAAAATAGAACCTACATAGTTGCTATTCTTATAACTCAATTTTATCTTAATCTTTACTTTTAAAAGATCATCAGAAACCTCTACAATTCTTCCTGTAGATCTTCTATACATTGGTGATAAGTTAAAACCGTATTTATAAATACTAGCTTTACTCATAAACTTCTCTAAAACTTTTTGAATCTGTGCGTACATTAATTATTTCTTAAAACCATATTCACGTTCAACTTTACAAATTCTCAATTGGTATTGCTTGTACCATTGTTCTCTGCCTAAAGTTCTTGCTTCTGTATGTTCTATGTTATTTTTCCAATTTTGAATGGCCTCTATACTCTGCCAATAAGAAACTGTTATTCCTAATTCATTTCTTGCAAATTCCAAACCTAAATAACCTTCTTGTTGTTTCGCTAAAGCTTCTATTCTTTTAGAAGTTTCTGCATAGCCCTTTGTATTATCGCTCATAATTGTTGTAAATATTACAGCATAATAGGGTGGTTTAAGATGATCTACAATCATAATTGAATTTTATATTTAGTTTCTGAAAACTGCTGATTATCAAAGGTAAGTTTCTCAACTGAATCAAAATTTAAACCTTTTAATATTTTAGCAGATGCTACATTTGCATCTATACAATATGCTACTAATTGCTGCATTCCTTTGTGTTTGCAATACTCTAAAGTAGCTTTGCAAACTTCTTTTCCATAACCCTTGTTCCAAAATTCTTCTAAAAATCGATATCCGATTTCATCATCATCACCATCTTTCACCAAAGCCAATGTACCTAAAAATTTTTCATCTATTTTGCGTTCTATAGCGTAAATCCAGAAGTCGTTATTTTCTATTTCATATTTATTGATGAGAGTAATTAACTCTTTTCTAAGACCTTCAAAAGTATCAACCTCACCATCAGCAAATTGCATTACTTTAGGATTACTTTGCATTTTATGAAAAGAATTTAAATCTTTTAAAGTAAGATATCTTATTCGTAACCTTTCAGTTTCAAAAATCATCAATATTATTGTAAATTTGCCCACGATAAAAGTAAAGGAATGATGTCAGATAAAAAAGTCGCTTTTTATACTTTAGGGTGTAAATTAAATTTTTCTGAAACCTCAACTATTGCAAGAAATTTTGTGAATGAAGGTTTTGAAAAAGTTGATTTTGAAGAAGTTGCAGACATTTATGTAATTAATACATGTTCTGTAACAGACAATGCAGACAAAAGATTTAAATCTATTGTAAAAAACGCACTAAAGAAAAATGAAAATGCTTTTTTAATTGCAGTAGGTTGTTATGCACAATTAAAACCAGAAGAATTAGCGGCTGTTGATGGTGTAGATTTGGTATTGGGTGCTACAGAAAAATTTAATGTAACTAGTTACTTAAATGATTTAAGTAAAAATGATTTAGGAGAAGTACATTCTTGCGAAATTGTAGATGCAGATTTTTATGTAGGTTCTTATTCGATAGGTGATAGAACTCGTGCTTTTCTTAAAGTTCAAGATGGTTGTGACTACAAATGTACTTATTGTACAATACCTTTAGCTAGAGGAATTTCTAGAAGTGATACCTTACAAAATGTAATAAATAATGCCAAAGAAATATCTTCTAAAGGTATTAAAGAAATTGTATTAACTGGTGTAAATATTGGTGATTATGGAAAAGGTGAGTTTGGTAATAAAAAGCACGAACATACCTTTTTAGAATTGGTGAAAGAGTTAGATCTTGTAAAAGGTATTCATAGGTTACGCATTTCATCTATAGAACCAAATCTTCTTAAAGATGAAACCATAGATTTTGTATCTAAATCAAACTCTTTTGTTCCTCATTTTCATATTCCATTGCAATCTGGAAGTGATGAATTATTGAAAAAAATGAAACGTAGGTATTTAAAAAATACTTACACAAATAGAGTAAATAAAATTAAGGAAGTAATGCCTAATGCCTGTATTGGTGTTGATGTAATAGTAGGTTTTCCTGGAGAAACAGATGAATTATTTTTAGAAACCTATAATTATCTGAATGATTTAGATATCTCTTACTTACATGTATTTACCTATTCTGAAAGACCAAATACTGAGGCTGTAGATTTTGATGGTGTTGTACCTAAAAAAACTAGAGCAAAACGTAGTAAAATGTTACGAGGCTTATCAGCTAAAAAAAGAAGGGCTTTCTATGAATCTCAGTTAGGAAATACGTTAACTGTTTTATTTGAAAATGAAAATAAAGAAGGTTATATTAATGGTTTTACTGAAAACTATGTAAAAGTTAAATCGCCCTGGAATCCTGAGTTAGTAAATACGCTACACACTATAGAACTTACTAAAATTGATGAAGATGGTTTAGTTCGATTTGATTTTGTTGAACAAACTGTAAATATTTAATTAACATGGATAAGGCTAAAATTCATATTTATTTTATGCCTGGCTTAGCAGCTGGCCCAGAAATTTTTGAAAACTTAGCTTTAAATCCAGAAATATATGAGTGTCATTATTTATCTTGGATTGAACCTTTAGATTTAGAAGAAGAAATTAGCAATTATGCTTTACGCTTATCTAAAGAAATTAAACATGAAAATCCTGTTTTAGTCGGAGTTTCATTTGGTGGTATTATTGTTCAAGAAATAAGTAAACTAATTGCTGTTCAAAGATTGATTATCATCTCAAGTGTAAAGTCATCAGAAGAGTTACCAAAACGATTTGTATTAGCTAGTAAAAGTAAAATCTACAAATTATTTCCTACACAATTGGTTACCAATT
The DNA here is from genome assembly GCF_036864555.1 of Polaribacter sp. P097. Taxonomy (NCBI): domain Bacteria; kingdom Pseudomonadati; phylum Bacteroidota; class Flavobacteriia; order Flavobacteriales; family Flavobacteriaceae; genus Polaribacter; species Polaribacter sp. P097. The sequence goes on from NZ_JAZETJ010000002.1 coordinate 761,167, forward strand.
TTGAGGATTACTCTAAATTCTTTGTGGGAAAAACCTTAGAAAAGAAGGCCAAACTTTATAACAAATATTTATCTGTTAGAGGTGAAAAGTACATTAAATGGTCTATTCATAATGCCATAAACTGGAATCATACAGATGTTATAGATGGTATAGTTCACATTCATGGTACTAAAGACGAAATCTTCCCTATCAAAAGTATATCAAACTGCATTAGAATAGAGAATGCCAACCATTCTATGATTATTATTAAAGCTAAAGAAATTACTAAAATAATTCACGAAACTTTAACTGCATAGAGTCATTTTTTTATTTATTTTTAAAGTAAAATTAAAATTTCGCATGAAAAAATCATTTCGCCTTTTAACCTTAGCTAGTATTGTTCTAGTGACTGTATTATTTATGAATGCTATTCATGAAAACGAAGTACAATCAATTACGAATACACACAAAAATTACAAAATTCAAGCACTTGAATTACCTGCAAATTTAAACTTAGCAGGTGAAAGAGTACCAATTGAAATTCCTGATGTTAGAGAACGAATGGATAGAGAATTATTGGTAAATACCTATTGGCAATCTAATGGTTTATTATTGATAAAAAGGGCCAATCAATATTTTCCTATTCTAGAGCCCTTATTAGAAAAGTACGGTTTACCTGACGACTTTAAGTTTTTGGCTTTAGCAGAAAGTGGCTTAATTGATGAAACTTCTTCTGTTGGTGCAGCAGGAATGTGGCATTTTATGAAAACTACTGGAAAAGAATATGGTTTAGAAATTAACAAGAATGTTGATGAACGTTATCATATAGAAAAATCTACAAAAGTAGCAGCTGAGTATTTGAAAAAATCAAAAGAAAGATTGGGCTCTTGGACGCTTGCAGCAGCAGCTTACAACGCAGGTAATTATGGAGTGGCTAGTAGATTAGAAACTCAGCAAGTAGACAATTATTATGATGCTTTATTACCAGATGAAACTGAACGTTATATTTTTAGAATATTGGCTTTAAAAGAAGTAATCTCAAACCCTAGAAAGTATGGTTTTGTTTTTGATGAAAGTGATTTATATACTTTAGAAAAAACAAGAGAAATCGAAGTTGATACTGCAATTACAAACATTGCAAGGTTTGCCAAAAACTATGGTTTAAATTATAAGGAGTTTAAAAAGTATAATCCTTGGTTAAGAGAGAATCATTTAAACAATAAGAGTAGAAAACTATATCAAATTAAGATACCTATTAGATAATTGTTAGGCTAATATATTTTTGACTCTACCTACCAAACCAGATTTTAATTGAACTTTAATTCCATGAGGATGTTGTATTGATTTGGTTAAAATTTTAGCTACTTCTCCCTTAGTTAATTCTCCAGATCTTTGATGTGGCTTTTGCACTATTTCTACAAATAAACCGATTTTAATATTTTTTCTTTGTCTACCGTCAATCATAATAATTCTTGAAAAACTAAAATAAAAAAAGCCTCGCAAAATGCGAGGCTTTTAGATAAAAATTTAACTAGTAATAAATATATATTATAATACTCTTACGTTTACTGCGTTTAATCCTTTTCTTCCATCTTGTAAGTCAAACTCAACTTCATCGTTCTCACGAATTTCGTCAACTAATCCTGACACATGTACAAAATGTTCTTTGTTTGTTCCTTCTTCAGTGATAAATCCAAATCCTTTAGACTCATTGAAAAATTTTACGGTACCTTTATTCATTATAAAAAAATTATGTGCTGCTAAATTAATTCCTAGCAACGTTTATATTGGTTGCAAAGATAGTGCCAATTAAGTTAGAAAGGTGTTAAAGATAGAGAATCTTTTAAAAATCATGTTACAGCCTACTCACGTTAGCTTTAACTTTTTCAAATTCTGTTATTATATCTTCTAAAACCTCTTTTGCCGGTTTTATATCATGAATTAAACCTGCAATTTGACCTATTTCTAGCTCTCCATTGTCTAAATCTCCTTCAAACATTCCTTTTTTAGCTCTTGCTCTACCTAATAATTCTTTTAAATCGTCTATAGATGGTTTTTTCTGATATAATTCTTGGACTTCCTCGAAGAACTTATTTTTAATTAAACGCACAGGAGCCAATTCCTTTAAAGTTAAATGAGTATCCCCATCTTTTACAGCAACAATACTCTCTTTAAAGTTAGCATGAGCAGAAGATTCTTCTGTTGCTGCAAACCTACTGCCTATTTGTACAGCATCTGCACCTAAAACCATAGCTGCTAACATTCCTTTACCAGAACCAATGCCACCTGCTGCTATAACAGGTATTTCTAGTTGTTCTTTCACCATAGGAATTAGTGCAAACGTAGTTGTTTCTTCACGTCCATTATGACCTCCAGCCTCAAAACCTTCACAAACTACAGCATCTACGCCAGCATTTTGCGCTTTTAAGGCAAATTTTACAGAGCTCACAACGTGTACGACTGTAATTCCTTTTTCTTTTAAATGCGATGTCCACGTTTTCGGATTTCCTGCTGAAGTAAATACAATTTTAACACCTTCTTCAATAATGATATCCATGATTTCATCAATTTGCGGATATAACATAGGCACATTAACACCAAATGGTTTGCCTGTTGCTTTTTTACATTTTTGAATGTGTTCTCTTAAAACTTCTGGATACATAGAACCTGCACCAATTAAACCTAAACCACCTTCATTAGATACTGCAGCTGCTAATTTGTAACCAGAAACCCAAATCATTCCTCCTTGAATAATTGGGTATTTTATATTAAAAAGTTGAGTGATTTTGTTTTTCATATTTATTTAAAATGAATGGTAAACGAATTTTGAATAGGCACTTCTCTTCCACCAATAAAACCAGGTTGCCAACCTTCTATATTATTAAAAAAATCAATTATTTTATTTTTTAAATCTAATGGTAAAACATCATAAATTCTAACATTAGTTAGTTTCCCATCTACACCAATAGTATAATTAACAGTTATACTTCCTTTAATTTTATAATCTAAAGTTTTCAGAAATTTCTGAACTATTTTCCTGTATTTCTTAATTCCTCCTTTAAATTCTGGCTTCTTCCTACAACAATTTTTATCTTTTTCCTTTACTGCACCATCCTTGGTATAAAATCTCTCATTAATTAATGAATCATTCTTAAACATAGCTTTTGCAGATAATTCACCTGAATAATAATATCGTCTCCAAAGTCCTTCTTTTTTGCCATTAACATATCGCCCTTCAGATTTCTTATTTCGATTGTCAAACCACGAGGAAAATTTTCCGTTTTCTAAACCTTGGTTATTAAAATATTTAATACTTGATATACTATCATTCAAATCAAAAGTAACCATTTGACCAATCTTATTCTGAGAATCTTTAGTTTTGGAATACCAATAAATTGCCAATTGATTATTTCTTCTAAATCTTCTAAATAGCCATAGAGAATCATTCTCTTTTGAAACTTTTTGAATGATGACTGCTTTTAAAGCTTCTTTGGTAATTTGCCCCTTTGAATTATAATATGTAATTATTTCTTTGTTTTGAGAAAAACTAAAAAATGAAATAAATAAAAATAGAATTAGCGATTCTTTTTTCATACAAGGTTTTTGGTAAATTTAAGAAATTACACCTGAACCTAACAATTCTTCATTTTTATACCAAGCCACAAATTGACCTTCTTGTATTGCAGATTGTTTATTCTCGAATTCTACATACAAACCTGAATCTACTTTATATAATGTTGCTTGTTCCAAAACTTGTCTGTACCTAATTCTTGCTTCAACTTGCATTGTTTCACCAAATTTTAAAGTTAAATCCTCACGAATCCAATGAATTTCTTCATTCGCCACAAATAGTACATTTCTGTACAAACCTGGGTGCTGTTTACCTTCTCCTGTAAAAATAATATTAGTATTTACATCTGTTTCAATCACATACAAAGCCTCTTTTGTACCACCAACGTTTAAGCCTTTACGTTGACCTTTGGTAAAGTAATGTGCTCCTTGATGAGTTCCAACCACTTTACCATCAGTTTTATTATAGGTAAATTTTGTTGCTAAATGTTTTAACTCTTCTTCTTTACTGGCAAAACTTGGAAGTTCTGTTATATAATCTGAAAAATCTGAGGGTATTGTAACAATATCTCCTTTTTTAGGTTGTAGCTTTTGTTGTAAAAATTCAGGCAATCTTACTTTACCAATAAAACACAAACCTTGTGAGTCTTTCTTTTCTGCAGTAATTAAGTCTGCTTCTTTTGCAATTTCTCTAACCTCAGGTTTTGTTAATTCACCTATTGGAAAAAGTGCTTTTGCTAATTGTTGTTGAGATAATTGACATAAGAAATAAGATTGATCTTTATTATTATCTTTACCTGCTAACAATTTGTACACGGGTTTATCATCAATAATTTCTTCTGCTTTTCTACAATAATGACCTGTAGCTACATAATCTGCACCCAATTTTAAGGCGATATCCATAAAAACATCAAACTTAATTTCTCTATTACAAAGAACATCTGGATTTGGAGTTCTACCTTTTTCATATTCTGCAAACATATAATCTACAATACGCTCTTTGTATTGTGCACTTAAATCTACCGCTTGAAAAGGAATACCTAATTTTTCTGCAACAATCATTGCATCATTACTATCTTCTAACCACGGACATTCATTAGAAATGGTAACAGAATCATCGTGCCAATTTTTCATAAATAGGCCAATAACTTCATACCCTTGTTCTTTAAGTAAATGTGCTGTAACACTAGAATCTACTCCACCAGAAAGACCAACAACTACTCGTTTCATTTTTTAATTTTGAGGTTGCAAAGTTACGACTTTGTAAGTGAACTATAAATTGAAAGAATTGATGGATTTATTGTAAAAATTGATGAATTCTTGTTAGTTTGACTTCTTTTTTACTATTTGTAGATTTTAATACTAACGTAGTATCTTTTAAATTATAGTTGTAAAATTGAAATTCTGGCTTCTTACTATAACTCACCATATCTAATTGTAATCTATGACCATGTGTTTTAAAAATACCATATTTAATTCCTTTAGGATAATTACGAAGTTCATAGGTATTGTCCCACCTTAAAAAAAGCATTGCATTTTTAGACGGATTCAAAGTTTCTGAAACATCTTTATCATCTTCTGTTATAGAATTAAATTTCCATAAACCATATAATTTATTTGCCTCTGAAGTTGGTAATTTATCAGTTCTTTCAAGAACAACTTCAATAGGGTTACCTTCTTCTACTCTATTCCAAATCATTTTTCCATTCAAAAACTTTACTTTAAATGGTTCTGCATTATCTTTAATTCCGTAGGTATTTGTTAATGATAATTCATTGCTAGCAGAAACGCTCCAAGAACCTACTGTATGTTGTAACCAGCCATTTCCTGAGCTTAGAGTAGAATCAGCATTGAAACGCATCCATTTTGCAATTGGAGTCAAATCTTGATTGTCCATATTTACTTTTTTAACAAGCCAAAGACCTTCTATATTATCATTTTGATGCGTATTTTTTTCATTACAAGAAAACAATAAAATTGTTAATACAAGTGTTAAAAAATATTTCATAGCTATTTGTTTTTTTTGGGTTTAGTAAACGTTTTTTTCTTTTTATTATCTTCATCAGAAGCTATTTCACCATCTAAATAGAACTCCCACTCACCTACTCGTTTTCCGTTTTTATATTCACCAGTTTCTTTTAAATTTCCATTCAATTCAAAATATTTGGCTATTCCATTTTCCTTATCATTCTTATAATTTACCTCCTCTATTAAGATTCCTGCACTAGAAAATTTTTGAGACAATCCATCCTTCAGCCCCATTTTATAATGTGTAATTTCTGTGGCTTTTCCATTAGGATAGTAATTAATGACTTTTCCATCCAATTTACCATCCGCATAAAATTCGGTAGACATAATATTGTCCTGATCAAAATAATAAACCCATTTACCTACTCGTTTTTTATTTACAAAAACACCTTCACTCTGTTTTTTACCAGAAATACTATAAAATAAAACTGCTACAGAGTCATTTTCTTCGTTAAACTTTTTAATGATGATTGGATATCTAGAATCAGAAATATCATAATATTTAAAAATACCAACTTCTTTGCCCTCTTTAAATTGACCTTGATAACGTATTCTTTTGTTCGGATAATATTTTTTCCAAACTCCAGTTCGTTTTTTATTGGCATCAAACTGATTTATTTTTTGCCCATAAAAGTTTTCACTTAAAAAAAAGCAAGCGAAAAACACCATTACAAAACCAAGTCTTTTTATCTTTAGCATGAAATTTCTATTTAAAGTAAATATATAATTTTCTAATTAAAATGAGCATTCTAAAAATTACAGAAGAACTTCAAAACTTAGGGAATGCTGGTAAAGACAACAGACAAAGGGTTGCAAATATTGTACTCGAAAATAAAGAATTATTTGAGCCTTTATTACAAGTTACCTTTCAAGTTGATGAGCCAATTTCTGTAAAAGCTGCATGGGTTTTAGAATGGATTTGCACACATCATCAGCTCAGTTGGATGATTCCACACTTAACCTTTTTTACAGAAAACTTAAAAAACTTAACCTTTGATAGTGCCATAAGACCTTGTGCAAAAATTTGTGAGCATTTGGCTAATGCATACTACAGTAAAAGAGATAATGAGTTTAAAAGCAAACTTAAAAACGAACACATTCAAGCAATAATAGAAACAGGTTTTGATTGGTTAATTACCCCTCAAAAAATTGCTGTGAGAGCCTATACCATGAATACTTTGTATTTATTTGGCTTAGAAAATGATTGGGTTCATCCAGAATTAAAACACTTGATAGAAACTAAAATAATTCATGAAAGCAAAGGCACAAAAGCCAGAGGAAAACACATTTTAAATTTGATTGAAAAACATCAAAAATCTAGATTATAAATCTCTTTAAATCCTTATTTTTGCATTTAATAACATCATAAAATGAACTTAACTCAATTAAATGCCATCTCTCCTATTGATGGACGTTACAGAAATAAAATAGCCAAACTTTCTAATTACTTTTCTGAGGAAGCATTAATCAAATATAGAGTTCGCGTAGAAATTGAATATTTTATTGCTTTATGCGAAATTCCTTTAGCACAATTAGAAGATTTCAATACTGATTTATTTGACGATTTACGTAAAATTTATATCGATTTTACTGCTGAAGATGCTCAAAAAATTAAGGACATTGAAAAGGTTACCAATCATGATGTTAAGGCTGTAGAGTACTTTATCAAAGAACAGTTTGATGTTTTAAACCTCCAGAAATACAAAGAGTTTATTCATTTTGGATTAACTTCTCAAGACATCAACAACACTGCAGTACCTTTATCTATTAAAGAAGCAATGAATGATGTTTTTGTACCTCATTATCTAGAAGTACTAGAAAAATTACAAGAATTAGTAATTGAGTGGAAAGACATTTCTATGTTGGCAAGAACACATGGTCAGCCAGCTTCACCTACTAGATTGGGTAAAGAAATCGATGTTTTTGTAGTACGTTTAAAAGAACAATTTAATTTATTGAACGATATACCAAGTGCTGCTAAATTTGGTGGTGCAACTGGTAATTTCAATGCACATAAAGTAGCATATCCAACTACAGATTGGAAACAATTTGGAACTGATTTTGTACAAGAAAAATTAGGTTTACAACATTCATTTCCTACTACACAAATTGAACATTATGATCATTTAGCTGCGCTATTTGACACCATAAAAAGGATAAACACAATCATCATAGACTTAGACAGAGATTTCTGGACGTATGTTTCTATGGATTATTTTAAACAAAAAATTAAAAAGGGAGAAGTTGGTTCGTCTGCAATGCCACACAAAGTAAATCCGATTGATTTTGAGAATTCTGAAGGAAACTTAGGTATTGCCAATGCTATTTTTGAGCATTTATCAGCTAAATTACCAATATCTCGTTTGCAACGTGATTTAACAGACAGTACTGTTTTAAGAAACGTTGGTGTACCTTTTGGACATACTATAATTGCTTTTACTTCTACCTTAAAAGGTTTAAATAAACTTTTATTAAACAAAGAAAAGTTTGAGCAAGACCTAGAGAATAATTGGGCTGTAGTTGCAGAAGCAATACAAACCATTTTAAGAAGAGAGGCATACCCAAATCCTTATGAGGCTTTAAAAGGTTTAACAAGAACTAATGAAAAAATCAATCAAAATTCTATTGCTAATTTTATTGATACTTTAGAAGTTTCTGATGCTATTAAAAAAGAACTAAAAGCTATTACACCATCAAATTATACAGGTATCTAATGAGAAATTTACTTTATTTTCTTTTCGGAGTTTTACTACTGAGTTCTTGCAATTCTGAATTTAAAGACAATTCAGACAAATTTAAGGAAGGTGTTTTCGAAATTCCTGCTGGAGATAATTTTGTAAAAGAAACAATCATTAGAAAAGATAGTATTCAGATTAGTAAGTATGGTAACAATATAGATACTTTATCTATTGAGTGGAAAAATAACTTCTTTTACACGTTAAAATATATCAATCCTAAGAATAGCTTACAGAAAGACCCAATGTACATTCAGATTAATAAAATTAGAGAAGATTCTTATGATTTTACTGTTAAAATTGGTTTTTCTAAATTTACCAAAAAAGGTACAATTTATAAAGTAAAATAAATGGAGATATTTTTGCAAGCTGAAACTTGGGTTTCATTATTAACACTAACTTTTTTAGAAATTGTATTAGGTATTGACAATATTATTTTTATATCTATTTCTGCTAATAAATTACCCGAAAATCAAGTTAGAAAAGCAACTTTAGTAGGGCTAGCATTGGCTATGATAACTAGAATTGCTTTGTTGTTTAGTGTTTCCTATCTAATTGCTTTGAAAGATCCTTTTTGGACAATTGATGCTGGATGGTTTAAAACAGGTTTAACAGGTCAGAGTCTTATTTTATTTTTAGGAGGAATTTTTCTTTTGTACAAAAGTACCAATGAAATCCGTCAAAAAATGGAAGACACCAATGAAGAGCAAGTTATAAAATCACCAAAAGTAATCTCTTTTAAAAGTGTTATTTTTCAAATTATTTTAATTGATATTGTCTTTTCTTTCGATAGTATTTTAACTGCAGTTGGTATGACCAATGGTGTTGATGGTGCTTTAATAATTATGGTAATTGCTGTAATTGTTTCTATACTTATAATGATGATGTTTGCACAACCTATCAATAAATTTGTAAATAGAAATCCTACAATTCAAATGTTGGCCTTATCCTTTTTAATTTTAATAGGCTTTATGCTGATTACAGAAGGTGCTCACTTGTCTCATACAGAATTTTTTAACAAAACAGTAGGTGCAATTCCTAAAGGATATTTGTATTTTGCAATCGCATTTTCGTTAGGAGTAGAAATGCTTAATTTAAGAATTAGAAAAAAAAGCTAATATCAGCAAGTTAAAAGCACATATAGGTACTTTATTAATGGTAATATTTTTATTACCATTGGCTATAAATTCGGCACATGAATTATTGAATCATGAGCATGCAGTTTGTAGCTCTAAAGTAGTACAGCATTTGCATGAAAAAGATTTTGATTGTAATTTAAATCTTATAAAACAAAGCACCCCTTATTTAGCCTTAAGCAGCTACACTTTACAAACACAACCTATTGTTAAAACTAACAATAGTACACCTTATAATTTCTTAAAAAACTATCAGCAATTATCGTTTTCTTTAAGAGGGCCACCTCTGCATATTCTAGCTTAAAAAACTCATTTAGAATATAGAAAACAAATATGCGTAAACTATTTATTTTTTGTGCCCTTTGCATGGTTATATACCAAGCAAATGCACAAGATTGTAATTACTCTTTTAGCGGTAAAATAACTGATTTTCACGACAACAGTCTTATTGTTGGTGCTTCTATTCAGATTATTAATTTAAATAAATTCACAACCTCAAATTTAGAAGGTGAATTTGTATTTAATAATTTATGTGAAGGTAAACTAACACTAGAAATAAAACATGTTGCTTGCGAAACAAAAAGGTTGGTTATTAACTTAACTAAAAACACCTTTAAAGAAATATCTTTAGAACATCATTTAGAAGAACTTAAAGAAGTTGTTGTAAAAACTAACACGAAAACAGAAGTTACTAGTATTGAAAAATCACTTAAAAAAGAAGTGATTTCGAATTTTACAGACAAATCTTTAGGTGATGCTTTAAATACATTAAGTGGTGTTTCTTCTTTAAATACGGGTAACTCCATAGTAAAACCAATGATTCACGGTTTACACAGTAGTAGATTATTGATTATAAATAATAGTGTACGTATGTTTGACCAAGAATGGGGAGATGAACATGCACCAAATATTGACATTAACTCTAGTGATAGAATTGATGTTATTAAGGGCGCAAACTCTCTAAGATATGGTAGTGATGCAGTTGGAGGTTTAATTTTAATTAGACCTAAAAAATATGCTATTAAAGATAGTTTATTTGGTATCACAACTACGTCTATAAATTCTAATGGTTTTGGTGGTAATGTAACCTCAGAAATTATTAAAACATTTAATTCTGGGTATTATACAAAACTACAAGCTAATTATAAGAGGTTTGGAGATTTTAAAGCACCAGATTATTATTTGACTAATACAGGTTTAGAAAATATCAATGCATCTTTTAGAACTGGATTTAACAGTTATGAAAAAGGGTTTGATGCCTACTATAGTTTTGTAAATAATAAAATAGGTATTTTAAGATCTTCTCATATTGGTAATGTTAATGACTTAGTAGAAGCTATTAACAATAAAGAACCTAGAATTGTAGAAGATTTTTCTTACGACATTAATTTTCCTAGACAAAACATTTTTCATCATTTAGCAAAAGTAGAAGCCTTTAAACGCTTTAAAAACTTAGGCAAATTAAGCTTACAGTTAGATGCTCAATTAAATAGAAGAAAAGAGTTTGATTTACGTAGAGGAGATTTAAGAGACAGACCAGTTATAGATTTACAGTTGTTTACTGCAAGTATTCAACCAAATTTAGAAATCAATAAATTTGATAATTTAAAGATTAATACAGGTTTTTTAGTAAGATACCAAAACAATGATGCCATTGTAAATACAGGCGCAAATACGTTAATACCAGATTACAATAAATATGAGGTTGGTACGTATGCTATATTAGATGTTGACATTAACGAAACTTCAGAATTTAGTGCTGGAGTTCGATATGATTATTCTAGAATAAAAGCTAGAAAATGGTATGTTGAGTCTGATTGGACTGCCTTGAATTACGATGTGCTATTTCCTGAATTTGATACAGGCATTGTAGATGGTTTAGAGCTTTTAACAAGACCTGAATTTACATTCAATAATTTTTCTACCAATTTAGGATACTCTAAAAGATTTGGTGAAGATTACTCTTTTTTATTCAATTATGGCTTAGCACAAAGAATGCCTAATCCATCTGAGTTATTCAGTGGTGGTTTGCATCATAGTGCAGCAAGAATTGAAATTGGTTTTTTAACAATCAATAAAGAAACTGCCAATAAGTTTATACTATCTCTAGAAAAGAATAACGAAAATTTCGGCTTTTCTATTAGTCCATATTACAAACAAATTGATGGTTTTATACAGTTGATACCTACAGGAATTAGAACTACCATTAGAGGTGCCTTTCCTGTTTGGGAATACAACCAAGTAGATGCTAGAATTTTTGGAGTTGATATTGATATCAACAAAAAATTAGCAAGTCATTTCGATTATAAAGGAGGTTTAAGTTTATTACAAGGTGATGACTTAACCAATGACAACCCTTTAATTCATATGCCTTCTGCCAATTTTAGCAATAGTATTATGTATAGTAACAACGATTTTCATCAATTAAAAATTGGTGTAAATCAAAAAACGGTTTTACAACAAAATAGATTTCCAGATTATAATTTTACAACCTTAGATCCAGTAACACAGCAACAAGTTTTTGTAGACATTAGTTCTACTCCACCAAGTTACACACTTTTTGGCTTTAGCTCTTCTGCTGTTTTTTATCCTTTTAAGAAAGGAAGTATGGAAGTAGGTTTTAATGTCGATAATCTATTTAATGTAAGCTATAGAGAAAATTTAAACAGACTACGTTATTTTGCTGATGACTTAGGAAGAAATTTGAATTTAAAAATTAAAATTAATTACTAAAATTTAAACAAAATGAAGACGATTAAATTATTAGCAGTATTATTTATATCAACATTAGTACTTACAAGTTGTGGAGACGATCATGATGATGATCATGACCATGGAAGTGATGAAGAATTAATTACAACAGTATTGTATACATTAACAGACGGAACTAATTCTGTAGTTTTAGAATGGGAAGATTTAGATGGTGATACAGGTAATGCACCAACAATTACTTCTGGTACTTTAACTGCAAACACCTCTTATACAGGAACCATTCAATTGTTAAACAGAACTGAATCTCCTGCAGAAGATATTACCCTAGAAGTAAGAGCTGAAGGTGATGAGCACGAGTTTTTCTATACAAACACTGCTGGTTTAACTGTAACTAAAACAGATACAGATGGTACAAATCCTATAGGAATTGAAACTACTTTAGTAACAGGTGCAGCTAGCTCTGGTTCTTTAACTATTATTTTAAAGCACGAACCAACAAAACCAAATGATGGAACTTCTGTTGGTGCTGGAGGTAGTACAGATGTAGAAGTTACCTTTCCTATTACAGTACAATAACAAAACTATATATTTGAAAAAGTCTGAAATATTAAATATTTCAGACTTTTTCTATTTAATTTCTTTAAATTTGCCGCCAATATTGTGCTGTTTTATTCTTCGCAGAAAATAAAAATGCTCATTTCAAAAGCATTTTATGTCTAAATTACCTAAAGAATATCAATTTCTAGATTTATCTGATTATGGCAGACCTGTTGCCAAAATGATTGCCAAATCACTAAAAAACACTAACATAACTCCTATTGAAGTAACCATTGCTTTTATAGTTTCTGGACTTTTAGGTGTGTATTTCATATTTGAAAGTTATTATTTTGTTGCTGCTTTTTTTATCATATTTAAATCTATTTTAGATGCAGCAGATGGCGAACTTGCTAGAATTAAAAATACCCCTTCTTATACAGGTCGTTTTTTTGATTCTATAGCAGATATTATTCTTAATTTTATCATTATTATAACCATTTGGCAATTAACGAACATCAACATTGTATTCGCTTTATTGGCCTTTTTTGGTATTCAATTGCAGGGTACTTTATACAATTATTATTATGTAATTTTGAGAAATCGTTTTAATGGTGATACAACTAGTAGAGTTTTTGAAGATACTACACCTAAAGCCTTAAAAGGTGAAACTCAGAAATCGGTAAATATCTTATTCAATATCTACAAGAAATTATATGGAATTTTTGATGAAATCATTTATGCTTTAGATAGAAATGCACCCAATGGAAAACCATTACCAAATTGGTTAATGTCTTGCATTTCTACTTTTGGTTTAGGCTTTCAGCTACTTATTATTAGTACATTGCTAGTATTAGATTTAAAAGAAATTATAATTCCTTTTTTTATCATTTATACTGGTTTAATCTTTGTGTATATCTTAATTCGAAGATTATTTTTTAGCTAACATATTTAGTACGTTTTAATGTACTTAAAATAATAAAGGACGCTAAAAAGAAAAACGCCAAACATAATACAGACCATTGCATAGAATCTGTAATTGCGTAAAGCAAACCATATACAAAGGTTCCTAATACAATCGCAATCTTTTCTGTTACATCGTAAAAACTAAAATAGGTTGCATGATCTTCTGTTTCTGGTAACAATTTAGAATAAGTAGATCTTGTTAATGATTGAATTGCTCCTAAAACCAACCCTAAAATTGCTCCTAAAGAATAAAAGTAAATAGAAACATTTGGCAAATCTTTGTGCAAAAGAAAAGCGCAGAAACATACTACCATCCAAATAACAATAGTAACCTTAAGTGCGAAGAAATTACCTTTACTTTCAGACAATCTAGAAAATAAAAAAGCACCTAAAATGGCTACAATTTGAATTAAAAGTACGGTTACAATTAAATCGATAGTAGCCAAACCTAATTCTGTTGAACCAAAAATGGTTGCCAATAAAATAATAGTTTGTACACCTACACTTAACAAGAAAAAAGAGATTAAAAAACGTTTTAAGGTTGGATAATTCACAATTTCTTTAGAGACTATTTTTAACTCTCTAAAACCTTTCCATATGTAGTCTTTCTCTGGTTTTTTGTTATAAATATCATCAGGTAATCTTTTAAAAGTGATTTGAGCAAAACCCAACCACCATAAACCTACCATAACAAAAGAAAGTCTAGAAGCTAAAGAAGCAGAAATACCAAATAAATCTGGCTTTTGAATCATTATTAAATTGATAATCAACAAAATGATAGACCCCACATAACCATACATAAATCCTTTAGCACTTGCTCTATCTTGTTGTTCTGGGTGAGCTACTTCAGGCAAATATGCATTGTAGAAAACCAAACTTGCCCAAAAACCAATACTGGCTAAAATTGTGAATACAATACCAATCCATACTGTATCTAAACCATCAAAAAAGTACAAGCTCATTACAGATAAACTCCCTAGAAAGCAGAAGAATTTCATAAATTTCTTTTTGCTTCCTGTATAATCTGCAATACCTGATAAAATTGGAGAAATAAAAGCGACCACTAGAAACGAAAATGACAATGCATAACTGTATAAACTATCTGGATGATCCCAGTCCATGCCTAAAAAAGAAACGGTTTCACCTTCTGTAACTGCACTATAGTATAAAGGAAACACAGCTGTACTAATTACCAAAGAATATACTGAGTTTGCCCAATCATAAAATGCCCAAGCATTTATCAGTTTTTGATCACCTTTTTTAAACATATATTTTATTTTATAAAAAAACCGCTCAAAACAAATTTTGAGCGGTTACAATATAGAAATTTTATTTCTTACAATTCTTAACTTTTTACAGGAGTGTTGTATTGTGCTGCTAATTTTCTAGCAGTTGGTAAATACGATCTTAAATCTTGTATTCTAGATGCATTGTGTGGGTGTGTACTTAAAATTTCTGGTCCTTGACTTCCTCCTCCAGCTCTTTGGCTCATTCTAACCCAAACTTCTGCAGCTTCTGTACCATCATAACCAGCCATAATCATAAACACTAAGCCCAATCTATCTGCTTCTTCTTCATGAGTTCTACTAAATTTTAACATTCCCAATCCAGAACCAATACCAAAAGCTGTGTTCCATAATTGTTGTGTTTCTGGGTTTTGACTAGATGTTCCTAAAGCTACTGCTAAACCACCAATTTGTTGCAATTGACCTTGAGACATTCTTTCCTGGCCATGTTTTGCAAATGCATGTGCCACCTCATGCCCCATTACTGCAGCTACTCCATCTTCATTATCACATATTGGCATAATGCCTGTATAAAAAACTACTTTTCCACCTGGCAAACACCAAGCATTTACTGTATTGTCTTCTACCAAGTTAAATTCCCATTTATATGCATTAGCTTCTTCTACCATATTATTAGCACGCATAAAACGATCTACGGCCTCAGAAATTTTTACACCAACACTTTGTACTTGGTTGCTCATAGCTCTGTTAGTAGATAGTTTATTCTCTTCTAAAAATGTATTGTACTGTGCAAAACTTGCTGGTAATACCTGAGAGTCACTTACAAAGTTTACTCTTTTTCTACCTGTAATTGGCACTGTACTACATTCTACAAATAGAAAAACGGTAAGTACTAAAGTCATTATTTTCTTCATTGTTCAATATTTTTTCGGTTAATGACTGCAATTTATTAATTAATTAACCAATATTTGTGCTGTATTGAAAATTAAAAGAACCTATTTGATTTTGTAATTCATGAAACAGTTTTTTAAACAACCAAAATTTTCATCTAATTTGGCCATTCCAAAGATTGTAAAGATTGGTATAAAATTCTTAAATGCAATATCTACTAGATTAACTCTTTTTGTTATAAGTAAGTTATTTGCAACTCCTATTCAATTTTCAAGGCCAGAAAGAGAATTAGGCATGTTAGCCAGTTCTCAAAAAAAGAAATTTTATTGTAAGGAAATCGATAAAACCATTCAAATTATTTCCTATGGTTTTTCAGATAAGAAAGTTTTGCTTGCTCATGGCTGGTCAGGTAGATCTACCCAACTTTTTATGATTGCCAATCATTTACTAGAACAAGGTTATATGGTAATTTCTTTTGATGCACCTGCACATGGTTCATCCTCAGGTAATTCAACAAACTTAATTGAATATATAGATTGCGTAAAGGGTATTCAAAAAGAATTTGGACCATTTGATGCTGCTATTGGACATTCTTTTGGAGGTATGGTTTTGATGAACGTACAAGCCGATTGTAATGCTTTTAAATGTTTAGTAACTATTGGTGCTGCAGACAAAGTATCAGATATATTTTATAACTTCATTAAAAACATAGGATTGAATACTTCGTTTGCTAATAAATTTATAGCGCTATTTGAGAAAAAATTAGGCATTCGTTTAGATGACAATTCAACAAGTATAACTGCAAAAAAAGTAAGTATTCCTTCTTTTATTGTTCATGATGTTTTAGATGGAGATGTAGCTGTAAGTTGTGCCATAAATATTCGTCAAAGTTTACAAAAGGGTGCACTTTTAATCACTAATGGATTAGGTCACACAAAAATTTTAAGGAATAACAATATATCATTAAGAATTGTAAAATTTATAAAAGAACACACATGAAAAAAATAGCAAGTTTATTTCTATTCGTTTTAATTATTAGTTGTGCAGGAAATGCGCAAGAATCAAAAAAGAAAGATAAAAAAACGTATAAAGTTGAAAAAACAAATGCTGAGTGGAAAAAACTTTTATCTCCTCAAGAATATTATGTTTTAAGAGAAGCAGGCACAGAAAGACCTTTCACAAGTCCTTTAAACAAGAACTACAAAGAGGGCACATTTGTATGTGCAGCATGTAAAACTCCTTTATACAAATCAGAACATAAGTTTGATTCTGGTACAGGTTGGCCTTCCTTTGATAGAGCAATAAAAGGCAATGTTGAGTTAGATGTAGATTATAAAATTGGTTATGCCAGAACAGAATTAAAGTGCAACACATGTGGTGGTCATTTAGGGCATTCTTTTGATGATGGCCCAGCTAAAACAACAGGAAAGCGTCATTGTATTAATGGAGTAGCTTTAAACTTTATACCAAAAGAATAAGGTTTTTGTACTTCACGAATTTTAAAACTCACTAGATATTTCTATCTAATGAGTTTTTTTTGAATTTAGAGATTGAAATTCTTGATCATAATGCTGAATCTAATTAATTTTCATACTTTTAGTAACTAATATTGGAAGGATGGATAAAGTTGACATTGCAGACTTGTTAGAACAGAAACATGCAGAACTTTTTGAGTGGTTAAAAGAACAACCAAGAGCGATCTGGATGGAAGCTCCAGAAGGTAAATGGACTGTTGGTCAGCATATTTTACATCTGGTAAATAGCATTCAATTATTGAACAATGCTTTAAGTTATCCGCGATTTTTCATTAAATATAAATTTGGTGTTGCCAATAGAGAAAGCAGAGATTACGAAACTGTAGCAAACAAATATCAAGAGAAGTTACTAGCCAATAAAGAAAGAGCTGCAAAATTTAATAAAGATTTAAAGACACCAAGCTTAAAACAAAGAGATCGTTTGTTAACTCGATATCAAATTCAGCAAAAGAAATTGCAATACAAAACCAAAAAAATTAGCGAAAAGAACTTAGACACCTTAATACTCCCTCATCCTCTAATGGGTAAAATGACTGTTAGAGAAATAATTATGTGGACAGCACATCACACAGAACACCATTTAGATTCCTTAAAATTATATTACTAGTTGAAAAAATTTATTACCAAACCCCATCTCTTCTTTTTTTATTTAATCCCAGTTTTTTTAATTCTTGGGTTTGTAAAACGAAATGTTCCTATTGATGTTAGTATTTCTTACATATATTATTTAATCAATGTAGATTTTTGGTGTTATGTTTCTGCAGTCTATTTTGGTTTAATTGGGTTAAATTATTTAGCATTAAACTGGGCAAATAAATCACCTCAAAATATATTAACTATTTTACATATTTTACTTCAAATAATTGCGCTTCTACCCTATTTGTACGCCATTTTTAATTTAGATGAAACAGGAAACTTACAAACGGAAACCCTCTTAGGTTTCGATTTAAACAGCTTGTTTCTAATCTCATTTTTTCTATTTCTTGTATCTATTTTCATTCATTTAATCAACTTTTTAGCTAGTCTTTTTTTAAAGAGAGATTAGGTTTTTAAATTTTTATAAGCGAACAGTAATTTGTAAATTTGTGTTTCCAAAAAACGAATACAAATTATGTTTAATAATTTAAGTGATAAATTAGATAAAGCCTTACACACCCTAAAAGGTCATGGCCAAATTACAGAAATTAATGTTGCAGAAACTTTAAAAGAAGTTAGAAGAGCATTATTAGATGCCGATGTTAACTTTAAAATAGCCAAAGAGTTTACAAAAAAAGTACAGACTGAAGCAATTGGGCAAGATGTATTAACTACATTAAACCCTGGACAGTTAATGGTAAAATTGGTTAAAGACGAACTAACCAAATTAATGGGTGGTGAAACTGTTGGTGTAAATTTAGGTGGTTCACCCACTGTAATTTTAATGTCTGGTTTACAAGGTTCTGGTAAAACTACGTTTTCAGGAAAATTAGCCAACTATTTAAAAACAAAAAAATCTAAACAAGTTTTACTTGTTGGTTGTGATGTTTATAGACCTGCAGCCATAAACCAATTACAAGTAGTTGGTGAACAAATTGGCGTTGAAGTTTATGCAGAAGTTGGCAACAATAATCCTGTTGAAATTTCTCAAAATGCAATTAAACACGCAAAAGCAAATGGAAAAAATGTTGTAATAATTGATACTGCAGGACGTTTGGCTGTAGATCAAGAAATGATGACAGAGATTTCTAACATTCATAAAGCAATTACACCTCAAGAAACCTTATTTGTTGTAGATTCTATGACTGGGCAAGATGCTGTTAACACTGCTAAAGCTTTTAACGATATCTTAAATTTTGATGGAGTTGTTTTAACCAAATTAGATGGTGATACTAGAGGTGGTGCTGCACTATCTATTAAATCTGTAGTAAATAAACCAATTAAATTTATTGGTACAGGTGAAAAGATGGAAGCTATTGATGTATTCTATCCAGACAGGATGGCTGATCGTATTTTGGGAATGGGAGATGTTATTTCTTTAGTAGAAAGAGCACAAGACCAATATGATGAAGAAGAGGCTAGAAAACTACAAAAGAAGATTGCTAAAAATCAGTTTGGCTTTGATGATTTCTTAAATCAGATTCAGCAAATCAAAAAGATGGGTAGCATGAAAGATTTGGTAGGTATGATTCCTGGTGCAGGTAAAGCCATGAAAGATGTAGATATAGACGATGATGCTTTTAAAGGAATTGAAGCAATTATACATTCTATGACTCCAAAAGAAAGAAGCACACCATCAACTATAAATGCGAGTAGAAAGAAAAGAATTGCAAAAGGTTCTGGTACATCTATTCAAGAAGTAAACCAGCTAATGAAGCAATTCAATCAAATGAGTAAAATGATGAAAATGATGCAAGGTGGTGGAGGCAAAAAAATGATGCAAATGATGCAAGGAATGCGTTAACAAATACAACAAAACAACACCAACAACACAACACATGATATTATTAGATGGCAAAAAAACTTCTGCAGATATTAAAGAAGAAATAGCCTTAGAAGTAACAGATTTAAAAGATAAAGGCCATAAAACACCTCATTTAGCTGCAATTATTGTAGGTAATGATGGTGCAAGTATAACCTATGTAAATGCAAAAGTAAAGGCTTGCGAACGTGTAGGTTTTGAATCTACTTTAATACGATTACCAGAAGATATTTCTGAAGAAGACTTATTAAATGAAATTGCGGTTCTTAATGTAGATAATGATATTGATGGGTTTATAGTACAACTACCATTACCAAAACATATAGATGAGCAAAAAGTTATTATGGCTGTTCATCCTGATAAAGATGTAGATGGTTTTCATCCAACAAATGTTGGTAAAATGGCTTTAAACTTGCCAACCTTTATTTCTGCTACTCCATTCGGAATTTTAGAATTGTTAGAAAGGTATAATGTAGAAACTTCAGGAAAACATGTAGTTGTTTTAGGAAGAAGTCATATTGTAGGTAGCCCTATGAGTATTCTATTATCGCAAAAAAGAAAAGTAGGTAACGCTACTGTTACTATGTGTCATAGTAGAACTAAAAACTTAAAAGAAATCACCTTACAGGCAGACATTATTATTGCAGCTATTGGTATACCAGAATTTGTTAAAGCAGATATGGTAAAAGATAATGTAACTGTAATTGATGTTGGAATTACTAGAATTGCAGATTCAAGTAAAAAAAGAGGATTTAGATTAATTGGTGATGTTGCTTTTGATGAAGTTGCTGAAAAGTCTGAATTTATTACTCCTGTTCCAGGTGGAGTTGGCCCAATGACTATTGCAATGTTATTAAAGAATACTTTATTGGCTTGTAAACGTAAAAGTAAATAAGCTTAATTAAAAAAGTACAAACATAAAAAAAGCGCTTTTCATCATCATGAAAAGCGCTTTTTTATTGGATTCAATTAGAAAAATTCTAATTAATGTCCGGATTTAAATAATCTGGTAAATCAGGGTTATTAGGATCACTAAAATCGTTAGTTGGGTCTCCATCATTGTTAGCATCTTCATCTATAGTAAAAACACCATCACCATCATCATCAACATCAAAATAGTTAGGAAAACCATCTTCATCTGTATCATCGTTAGTAACAATTCCATCTCCATCCACATCTTCAGTTATTGATGGTACACCATCATTGTCATGATCAGTATCTGGTACAATAGTTAATAAATCAAAATAGAACATTAAATTTGTATCTACCAGTGAATTTGTTTGATTGTTTACGTTAGATGATGGATAAGCCAAACCAGAAGGAATAAATAAAACACCTTTTGCCCCATTTAAATAGGTTACAGGCCCATTAAAAGGACCTCCATTTGCGTCTTTCTTTAGTTCACCTCCTTTTGCCTGTGTAAAACCATAAGACCAACCTCTAATTACGTTCACTAGGGTAAACCAAATACCGGAGATATTGCTGTCAAAGCTAGTTTCAGAAAAAGTAGTACCTCCCATTGTTCTTCCATCATATTTTACAAAAACAGAATCTACACTAGTTGGAAAACCTTTATCAGGATCTGCACCAGAATCACCTTGTCTTGCTATATAAACATATAACTTATAATCAATAGTGTTTTCTGTAATATCTAAAGTTCTTAAACTAGAAACATCGTTTATCATTGCTGTTTCACCATCTACTAAAGGCTTTACAGAATCTAAATCTTTATCATAATAATGGTTCTGCAAAAACTTTACAATAGAGTCGTTATCTGTTTTTGCAAGTTCTATATGGTTTACATCTGCAAACGGATTCACTAAAAAACCATCATCTCCACATGCATATATTAAAACTGATAGTACAAGAACTACAATTATATTTCTAAATTTTATCATTTATAGCTTAAATTTGAGCGCGCAATTTACCATTTTTATACCTTTGTAAAAAGACAAAACCTATATTTTAACTTTTTTTATGAGAATTGATAAATACTTATGGTGTATTCGACTTTTTAAGACAAGAAGTTTGGCTACAAATGCTTGTAAAAAAGGGCAAGTAAAGATTAATGATGCGAATATTAAACCCTCTAAAGAGGTGTTTGGTAATGAACTTATAAGAGTTCGAAAAAATCAAATCAATTATCAAATAAAAGTTTTAGATTTACCTGAGAGTAGAGTTGGTGCAAAATTGGTAGATCTGTATCGAAAAGACGTAACTCCTAAAGAAGAGTTTCAGAAAAATGAGTTATTAAAGTACTCAAAAGATTATTACCGTAAAAAAGGTACAGGCAGACCAACTAAAAAAGATAGAAGAGATATAGAAGGTTTTACAGATAATACTGAAGAATAATGACAACTGAGAGCAATATAATTTTAGACAACGTACAAATTAATCAAAAAATAAAGCGAATTGCATATCAAATTTTTGAAAGCAATAGTAATGAAACTGAAGTTATTATAGCAGGTATTATTGGTAATGGATATATTTTTGCAGAAAAATTAGTAGCTACACTAACCGAAATTTCTAATTTAAAGGTTACCATTTGTGAAGTTACTATCAATAAGAAAAAACCATTAGAACCAATTACAACTTCTTTAAAAGTAGAAGATTATAAAAATAAATCGCTAGTTTTAGTTGATGATGTTCTAAACTCAGGAACCACCTTAATATATGGTGTAAAGCATTTTTTAGACGTGCCTTTAAAGCGATTTAAAACTGCGGTTCTAGTAAACAGAAATCATAAAAAATACCCTGTAAAAGCAGATTTTAAAGGGGTATCTCTATCAACCTCTATTAAAGAACATATTCAAGTAGATTTTTCTGATCTCGAAGCTAAGGCTTATTTAATGTAGTAGCAACACACCTTCAATTTCTTTGGCAACTGCTTTCTTTGATTTTTGATCTATTTTAAAAATCATTTCTGCCTGTTCATAAAACGCCCTCCTTTCAAAAAGATGTTTCGCTACAAATTCTGGTATTTGTTCATCAGATAAAGAGGCAACCAAAGGTCTTTTTGCTTTCTTTTTAATTAATCTTTCCACCAAAGTTGGCACATTGCCCTGCAAGTAAATAGATGTTGCTGCACTGTTATTTATAAGATCCATATTATTTGCATAACAAGGAGTGCCCCCACCTAAAGCTAGAATAAAGTTTTTTTCGTTATCTAGAATTTCTCTTAAGTAAACATGTTCTATTTTTCTAAAATAAATTTCTCCTTTAGAGCTAAAAATTTCATCGATAGATGAATTTTCTTTTTCAATAATATAATCATCTAAATCTATAAAACTGATATTTAAAGATTTAGCCAATCTTTTACCAATACTAGATTTACCTGAAGCCATATAACCTAACAAGACAATTTTCATAATTTGTAATTTTCTACAAATATCGATAAAAATTTATGCTTTTTCTATTTCAATTTCAAAGATTGATAGTATATTTGCACCTGTTAATTTTTGACCTGGTAGCTCAGTTGGTAGAGCATCTCCCTTTTAAGGAGAGGGTCCTGGGTTCGAGCCCCAGCCCGGTCACAAGAGAAAAAGTTAAGCATTTGCTTAACTTTTTTGTTTTCCAAATACAAAGCGCACGTGGCGAAACTGGTAGACGCGCAGCCTTGAGGGGGCTGTAAACGTAAGTTTGTGGAAGTTCGAATCTTCTCGTGCGCACTTTTTGCCTCTTTTTTCTACTTCTTCACAAAATATTAACCTTTATACCGCGTTTAATACTTAATTTTGTTTTTATGCGAAAAATTATCTTTTTATTGAGTTTTGTATTCACGCTAAATGCATTTTCTCAAAATGACAGTATTCAAAAAACCATTCTTAAAGGTCAGATTATTCATGCTGATACCAATGATGCTTTAAGTGCTGCTCATGTATTAAATTTAAATACAGTACAAGGAACCATCACTAATGATAAAGGTTTTTTTGAATTACCTACAAGTGTTAATGATACAATTCTTGTTTCTTATCTTGGATTTTCATCTATAAAACTGAAAATAACTAATGATTTATTAAAAGGTAATGAGCTAGAGATTGCTTTGTACGAAAAGCCTCAAGAAATTAAGGAAGTTGTTATAAAGTCTACCAAATTAATAGGAGTTTTAGAAATTGATGTAAAACAAGTACCTAAAGATAGATTTACAAGAATTCATATAAATGGGTTAAGACAAACTTATGAGGTTGGTAAGCCACAGAAAAGAGACTTTTCTTCACCTTTAGCTGCCCTATTTCAACCAGTAGATTATTTGTACAATCTGTTTGGTAAAAAACCAAAACAACTTAAAAAGTTACAAAAGCTTAAAAAGGAAGATGATTTAAGAAAAATGTTATCTGGTAAGTTTGATAGAGAGGTTATGATGGAATACCTTGATATGGACAGACAAGAGTTGAGTGAATTGCTTACAGATTGTAACTACTCTGAATATTTTATTAGAAAAGCCTCTGACTTACAAATGATTGAAGCGGTTTTAGACTGTTATGAAAACTACAAAGCCTTGAAAAAAGGTAAGATAGAAAGAGATAAAATTCCCACTAAAAAGAACTAAAAAACTTAATTGAAAAGAGCCAGAAGCATTAAATGCCACTGACTCTTAACAAACTATTAAAAACTAACTAATATGATTGGTATATAAGGTGGTTGTGCTATAAAATTATAACTACAATTTAAACCGCTTATTGCAATCATTTATATGACGTTTTGTTTTAAAGTTTGTTACAAGAAATTTTTGGATTAACAGAATTTTAGCAATAAAAAAACTTTTCTTAATGAATACATCATCAAGAAAAGTTTTAAATATATCTAATTGAGTTAGCTTACCTCCTACTATAATTAGGTGCTTCTTTTGTAATAGCTACATCATGAGGATGGCTTTCATTAATTCCACTAGCTGTGATTCTTACAAATCTACCTGTTTCTTTTAACGTTTCTATATTTTTAGCTCCACAATATCCCATACCAGCTCGCAAACCACCTATAAATTGGTGAATACTCTCAAATAATTCGCCTTTATAAGGTACTCTACCTACAATACCTTCTGGTACTAATTTTTTAATATCATCTTCAACATCTTGGAAATATCTATCTTTAGAACCTTGTTTCATAGCTTCCACAGACCCCATACCTCTGTATGATTTGAATTTTCTTCCTTCGTAAATAATTGTTTCTCCTGGAGATTCTTTTGTACCAGCTAGCAATGAGCCTAACATTACACAATCTGCACCTGCAGCAATTGCTTTAGGAATATCACCTGTATAACGAATTCCACCATCTGCAATCACAGGAACACCACTGCCTTTTATAGCGTTTGCCACCTCTAAAACCGCAGAAAATTGAGGAAACCCAACTCCTGCCACAACTCTTGTTGTACAAATAGAACCAGGACCAATACCTACTTTTACAGCATCTGCACCAGCCTCTACTAAATATTTAGCTGCTTCTGCAGTTGCAATATTACCAACAACAACATCTAAATCAGGAAATTTATCCTTAACCGCTTTTAATACTTTAACCACTCCAGCTGTATGCCCATGAGCTGTATCTATAATTACAGCATCTACACCCGCTTTTACTAAAGCAGAAGCTCTATCTACAGCATCTGCAGTAACTCCTAAAGCAGCAGCTACTCTTAATCTACCAAAAGAATCTTTATTGGCAATTGGCTTTTGTGTAACTTTAGTAATATCTCTAAAGGTGATTAATCCTTTTAATTTATAATCTGCATCAACAATTAAAAGCTTCTCAATCTTATAGTTTTGCAAAATTTTCTCAGCATCTTTTAAAGACGTACCAACATCTGCAGTAACCAAGTTTTCACTGGTCATTACTTCTACTATAGGTCTTTTATTTTTATGCTCGAATCGTAAATCTCTGTTGGTAACTATACCTTTTAATGTACCTTCTTTATCAACAATAGGTATACCACCAATACTGTGTTCTTTCATGCTTAATTTTGCATCTAAAACAGTAGCATCCATTTGAAGTGTTACAGGATCTAGAATCATACCACTTTCTGCACGTTTTACTTTACGAACTTCTTGAGCTTGTTGCTCTGTAGTCATATTCTTATGTAAAACACCAATACCACCTTCTCTTGCTATGGCTATGGCCAAAGAAGATTCTGTTACAGTATCCATAGCAGCAGATACAATTGGTACATTAATAGTAATGTTTCTAGTAAATTTTGTTTGAATACTAACTTCTCTAGGTAAGACTTCTGAGAATGCTGGAACTAGAAGTACGTCATCATAAGTAAGACCTTCTCCTAAAATTTTGTTTTCGTGTGCGATCATGTGGCAATTAAGATATAATTGCGAGCAAATTTACGATATATAATGATTGTAAACTAATTTAATTTTATGCTTTATTCGTTTTCTTTTGATTCTCAGGCCTTTTCTCATCAATTTGAATAATTCTGATATTTTATTTTAATTTATTCTAAATAAGCTTTGGAAAAACTGTTATGAGGTTGTACATTTGCATCCGATTTAAAAACTATTTATACTTAATCTAAATAAAATGAAGAAGGTAGCAGTATTAATTTTATTACTTATCACGTTAACAATCAACGCTCAAGAAAAGAAAGCAGTAGCAAAGACTTTAGATTCTATTCAACAATTAGACGAAGTTATCATTTCTACTACTGCAATTTTTGGTAACAAATATGTAGCAAAAAACAGAACAGGTTCTGCTTATTATTTATCACCAAAAGAATTACAGAAATTTAGTTTTACAGATGTAAATAGAGCGTTAAGAACAGTACCTGGTGTTTCTATTTATGAAGAAGATGGTTTTGGTTTAAGACCAAATATTAGTTTAAGAGGTACCTCTCCAGAACGTAGTTCTAAAATTACAATTATGGAAGATGGTATTTTAATAGCACCTGCACCCTATAGTGCTTCTTCTGCCTATTATTTTCCTACAATTGCAAGAATGGAAGCTGTAGAAGTATTAAAAGGTAGTAGTCAAGTGCAATATGGACCATTTACAACTGGTGGAGCTATTAATATGATTTCATCTCAAATTCCGACTGAATTTGGAGGAAAAATTAGAGCGAGCTATGGTAGTTTTAACTCACAACAATTGCATGCAAAAGTGGGTGGAGGAAACAACACTTTTGGGTATATGGTAGAATATTTAAACTATGGTTCAGATGGATTTAAAACTTTACCAAGTGGAAAAGATACAGGTTTTGACAAGAATGATGTTGTTGCAAAATTCTCTGTAAATCTATTTCCTAATGCAAGCGTTAAACAATCTTTAGAGTTTAAATTTCAGTACTCAGATGAAGTAGGTAATGAAACGTATTTAGGATTAACGGAAGCAGATTTTAATGCCAATCCGTTTTCTAGGTATGCATCTTCTAATGAAGATAAAATGACCACAGATCATACTCAATATGCTATAACACATAAAGCTGATTTTTCGAATAATGTTCGTTTAACCACAACAGCTTATCGTAACAACTTTTCTAGAAATTGGTATAAATTAAACGATATTACTTTTAATGGCGATAAACAATCTATTGCAAACATTTTAGAAGCCCCTAATACACTATCAGATCATTTTGCTATTGTAAACGGAAGTGTAAATTCTGGAGCAGATGCCATTGGTGTTAAAGCAAATAACAGAGCATACTACTCACAAGGTATACAGTCAAAATTTGATTATCACTGGTATAATGGTGATGCTTTTCATGATATTGAATTTGGTGTTCGTTTTCATTATGATGAAGAAGATCGTTTTCAATGGGTAGACCAATATAGTATCTCTAATACTGGAGATTTAGCATTGACAACTGCAGGCATACCTGGTACAGATGCCAACAGAATATCTAGTGCAAATGCCTTTGCTTCTTTTATCACTTATAGATTAAAGTACAACAACTGGACATTTACCCCAGGTTTACGTTATGAAAACATCTCTTTAAAAAGACAAGATTATGGTAAAAGTGATGTTGATAGAACAGGTGTAAATTTATCTGAAAGAGAAAACAATGTAGACGTTTTTATACCTGGAATTGGTACTAACTATAAATTTAGTAATGACTTCTCAATTTTTGGAGGAATTCACAAAGGATTTTCACCTCCAGGAAATCAAGATGGTCAAAAGCCAGAAGAAAGTATTAACTATGAATTAGGAACTCGTTTTAATTTCTTGGGTATTTCTGGTGAAGTAGTTGGTTTCTTTAACGATTATTCTAATTTATTAGGAAGCGATTTGGCTGCAACAGGTGGTACAGGTTCCTTAGATCAATTTAATGCTGGTGAGGTTAATGTAAACGGATTAGAATTATTGGTAAACTATAATTTTGCAAAAGCAAATGCTGCCTTGTCTTTACCATTATCTTTTGGCTACACATATACAAATACCGAGTTTCAAAACAGTTTTGGTAGTTCTAATGATTTATGGGGTACAGTAACTGTAGGTGATGAATTGCCATACATACCAAAGCACCAGTTTAATGTTGGCTTTTCTTTAGAACACACCAAATTTGAATTAAACTTTAATGGACGTTTCAATGGGGAGTTTAGAACCTTAGCAGGATCTGGAGCCATTGCAGATTCAGAACGTGTAGATTCTAACTTCATTGTTGATGTATCAGGTAAGTACTATGTAACTAAAAACTTAAATTTAACTGCAAATATTATTAACTTGCTAGATGAAACTTATGCAGTTTCTAGAGTTCCTGCAGGCTTAAGACCTGGGCATCCTTTTGGAGCGTATGCAGGTTTAGAGTTTAGATTCTAAAAAATTTACAAGACATTTATATAAAACTCGATTAACAAATGTTGATCGAGTTTTTTTATTTCTAAAAACTATTCTTCAGCTCATTTTGAACTATATAAAATAGCTTTCAAAAATGAGCCCTGACGCAACTTTAATCGCATGCTGATGCAACTCAAATTGAATCAGGACACAATCAAAGTTACGTCCGCATGCAAATTAACACATTTTTAAATACTGAAAATCAAACTTTTAAAATCAATTAAATAATCATTTTTTTTCTTATATTTAGACTGCTAAAAAAAGAAAAATTGTCAAACTTACCCAAAGTAATACTTGTACATAAAACTCATCGAAAAGAATTAAAAATATTAATTCAGTTCGATTATCATCAGCAGCTTATCAATACATTAAAATGTACACCACATATTTATTGGAGTAAAAGTCTGGCCTGTTGGTATATTTCAGCAAGCCCAGAAAACTTAACTATTTTAGAAAACTTATTTAAAAACATTGCTGAATTAGACACCTCTAAGTTGTCTAAAAAACAATTGTTTACTCGTAATTTGAGCGAACCCGAAAAGAAACTCTTGAATGGATTTTATCTTTATATGAAAGGTAAAAGATACAGTGAAAGCACGCTTAAAACTTATACTTTTTTTATTGCAGATTTTATTAATTTTCATTCCAAGAAGGCTTGGAGCGATTTGGATAATAGAGATGTTGAACTTTTTATAGAAAAGGTGTTTATAGAACGTAATTACTCTGTAAGTTCTCAAAGACAATTTATTAGCGCTTTAAAAATCTTTACTACCTATTATCCATCAACTAAAATTAATGATATAGAATTAACCCGACCTAAAAAATCTAAGAAACTACCATCAGTGCTATCTCAAGAAGAAGTTTTACGCATTATAAGTGTAACAACAAATTTAAAGCATAGAGCAATTATAGCCCTACTCTATTCTTGTGGTTTACGAATTAGCGAGTTAATAAACTTAAAACTAAAAGACTTTCATTTAGAAAGAAAACAATTGATTGTTAAGAGTGGCAAAGGTAGAAAAGATAGGTATGTTAGTTTAGCCGAAAGTTTTATGCCTTTATTAAAGAATTACTACTTTTCTTATGAACCTAAAGAATTTTTTGTTGAGGGTATAAAAGGTGAAAAGTACAGTGCCAGCTCTGTTAGGGCTTTTTTAAAGAAAAGTTGTAAAAAAGCAGGAATTCATAGAGCTGTAACGCCTCATACTTTAAGGCATAGTTATGCTACCCATTTGTTAGAAAATGGTGTTGATATAAGATATATACAATCATTATTAGGGCATTCAAGGCCAGAAACGACAATGATTTACACGCATGTTAAAAGAAAAGATTTAATGCAAATACAGAATCCATTAGATGTTGCTTTACAAAAGGTAGCATCTTCAGATAATGATCATAAAAAAGTGACGTTATCCCGTAAAATTTAATGAAAAAAGAGTAATTTTATAAACATATAACTAGTTGCCATTCATTGGCGGAACGAAATAAAAAAGAAAAATTGTAAGAATGAAAAAAGGTTTAAAAATTATTTCTGACATTTCAATTATTTTATTCGGAATTTCTCTAATTGTAAGTAAGTTTAATGAATCACTTGAATGGAATAGTAGTGGTTTGAGAAATGTTCTTGTAATCATTTACTTAATTACAGGCTTATATTATTATAGAATGGAAATTAAAGACAAAAATAGAGAAATTGAAGAATTGAAATTAAAATTAAAAAAGACAAAAAATGAAATCTAACTGTTTTAATATCAACTCAGGAAGGAATTTATCAAAATGTGGAATTGCTCACTTTGTCGGAATTGAAAATAGAATGAAACAAAACACTCAATGAATTAACTATAAAACAGAAAATTAGAAAACTGAATTTGGAGGAATAATCACAACCTGAAAAAAAAACGAAATGGCAACACCGTTTATAAAAAATTGCTATTTTTAGCTTAATTTAAAATTGGTTGCTTTTTTGCGAACTTCTGAATTTCCGTTGGAAATTCCTCGTTCACAAAACCGCAACTTTTCATACACAAAAACGTTGGCTACAATATACCAATCACACTTTTGAAAAATGACTTTAAAACAAGCTATAAAAATTGACTTGCTATTATCTATTTGTAAACACAAAGAAGATAGAGTGCAAATAGTTACATTTAAACATCTTTCTAAAAAACTAAGTAATACATCTGAAAAGGAATTTTTAAGATTGATTGCTATAATTAGAAAAGAACAGTTAAAAATGGGAACTGAACTTATTAGAGGTAATTCATATAGTTTTAAATTTTTCGAGCCACAAATAACGGATTTAGAAAATTTGGGAGGTTTTAAAAACATATATTGGAAAAACATTAAAGAAATTTTGTTTAAATATTTATTTCCTATTGCAACTTTAGGTATTTTAATATGGTCTAATTTCATAAAAGAATCGGATTTAAAACCCAAAAAAGAAATCGAAAAAAGTACCAAACAAATAGAACCACCAATAAAGGACACAATACAAACCAAAAAAATAGATTTGAAAAACTTAAATGAGAAGGAGAATCGTGAACATAATTTGAGAACCACCACAATGGAAAATTAAATACTGTAGCCAACACCGTATAAAATGTATAGCTTTTTTTCTGTTTATTTGGAATATTTCTGTTCATTTCTTTGTCTGTTATTATTAATTAATTTTTATCTAATTTTACGCTACACATCTTATACAAATACGTTGGTAGCCATTTGACGAAAATATTGCGTTAAAATTAGATGTTCATAAAAAAGAAAAGTTGTAAATTGAAACAACAAGAGCCACTCACTTATAGAGATTTGAACATTTATAGTAAACAAAATAGTTGAATTGATTGGATACCACAAATGGGAATAATTCCCGAACCGATTTAACACAAGTTGGTTAATCATAAAATAAAAAGAAATGAAAAAATTAAAAATTTTAATCTTAACTTCTGTAGTTATGATTTCTTTTGGACTTTTAAATTCTTGTAGTGAGGAAGTTACTACATCAGAAAATTCAAATTTAATTGAATATAAAGAAAGTTTTAAACTTAATGCTACAAAGAGTCGCAAATCTTCAGTTAATTCAGTTTATAATGTAACTGTTTTATACAATGATAGTTTAGATGAGGTCGTTGATTATGAATTTAGCAACAACTTATATGAAGATTTAAATATTACGCGAGAAGAACTAGATCAATTCATTCAAAAAGAAATTTATGGTAATTTTGACAACAAAACAAGTAAAAAAGGAGATGATGGCCCACCTGATAATCATACAGGTTGTATTGAATGGTGTAAAGACAAATACACTGATAAAGAAGGGGATAAAATAAAAGGTAGAGGTGCTTGTAAGGCTAATTGCTGGGTTGACACAGTTATTAGGGCTGTTGATGCTATTCTTCCATTATAATTAAATATTTCTGGGATGTTTTGCCAAACATCCCAGAATTTAAATTTTGAAAATATATGAAAAAATCATTTTTATTACTTCTATTATTATTATTATTATTTAGTTGTCAAGGAGCTTTGTTGAGTGTAATATCTAAAGAATCTATTCAAAAAGATATTAAAGTTCTTGAAAATAAGAATTCTAGCAGTACAATAGTTTTTTTGCCAATGATACATATTGGTAAAAAAGATTACTATACAAGTATTGAAAAGGTAATAGATTCTTTGAGAAAAGATAAATACTCGATATATTATGAAAGTATTGCAATGTCTAAAGATATAGATAGTTTAGTTCAAAAGAATTATTATAAAAAATTGAGAAAATTTATTGGTTTTCATATAACTCTGGATAGAGATAATAAATCACTTCCTTCCTACACTAATAAAAAAAATTATATATATCAAGATTATTCTTTAATGGGGTTAAAAAGATATGATGAGATCTTGGATATTCCAATTAATGAACTTATAGATATATACGAGAAAAAATATGGATTAATAAAATTAACAGAATGTGATATTGAAACACCTTTAAACAAAAAATATAAATGCAAAACTGAATATAAAAATAAAAGCTTTACCATTACAAATGTCATACGGGATACATATATAACTAATAGCGTTTTAAAATTAAAAACAAAAAAAAACGTGCTGATTTATGGTAAACAACATTGGTATTTTATTTATCCAGAATTAATCAAAAACGGTTATGAATTAGTTAAAGGAAAAATATAAAAAACGGCTACCAACACCGTGTATAAAAAATTGCTATTTTTAGCTTAATTAAATTTAGTTGCTTTTTTGCAATCTTATATTTTCCTTCGGAAAATAACGATGGCACAAAATCGCAACTTTCCATAACACAAACACGTTGTACACCATTTGAGAAAAGCATTTTACATATCAATAATATTCGGATTTCTAATTAGCTGTAGGAATGATAAAACATTAGCTGAAATAGAAAACTACGTGAGCGAAATTGAGAATCGAAAAGATTTATCGGAATCGATTAATGAATTTAACATGGAGAATTTGGATGGCGAAATTGTAGGTGGAATATCAATCT
Source organism: Polaribacter sp. P097 (assembly GCF_036864555.1). Lineage (NCBI taxonomy): Bacteria > Pseudomonadati > Bacteroidota > Flavobacteriia > Flavobacteriales > Flavobacteriaceae > Polaribacter > Polaribacter sp. P097. The sequence continues at coordinate 794,234 of NZ_JAZETJ010000002.1, forward strand.
ATAAACTGACTGACAACAATGGAGAATTTTATAGAGTAATAGCAGAAGTTGGACAACCAAATCAGTCCCTAGCGAATTATGAATTTTACTTAAAAAAAGACAGTTTAACTTTTGCTAGAATTGTAAAATTTAATGAAACTGGAACTGATACGATTATAAATAGCGAATACTATTTTGACGGAAATGAATTAGTAAAACAAATCGACAAAGAGAAAGAAAAAATGGACACTCAGACTGTGAGGCAAATGTTTGAATTTTATCTTGATTATGGAGAAGAATCAACTGAATCTCAAAATGCTGATATTGATTCTACTTTACTATACGGAATTTGGGATTCAACGAAAGGTGGAGATGCAGATTTTCGAATTACCGAAAATGAGTTTTATTTAGTTGACTTTTTTGAACATTCCGAATATAAAATCAATGGAAATTTGATTAAAATCAGAGGAAGTGATTTTTATGAAAATGGAATGATTTTAAAAGCCTCTCAAGATTCTCTTAAAATCAAATGGATTGAATTAGATGTTGTTGTGGACTATTGGAAATTTAATAAGTAAAAAACGGTGTACAACACCGGATAAAATTAATTGCTAGTTTTAGCCAGTTTACGAAAGTCCTCACGGACTTTCTATCTGTGATTTATTTGCTAACTTTATTGCTTAAAACACGCAACTATTCTTATACAACAACGTTGTACAACATTAAAAAATGAAAACGAAAAACATACTTTTACTGACATTAGCATTAATTTGCTCAACTTCTATTATTCGTGCTCAAAGTGCGGAAGAAAGTCCAAAAATTAAGAAAACTATTCAGGCATCATACAGCGCAAAAAGGACTGCAGAAATGCCACGAGACTCTGTATTTACAAATGACCATCTCGAAAGATATGATGTTTATGATGATAATGAAAAAATAATTGAGTATGGTCAATATGATGGCAAAGGCAATATTTATGAAGTTACCAAAATTCAAAAAGACGAAAGTGGAAATCCAATAAAAGGAACAATCTTCGATTCAAAAGGGGACTTGAAAAAATATTATACTACAACAATTGACAATAACGGAAATGTTACAGAGTTTAAAAATTATAACACCGAAAATGAATTGGTTTATTTACAAAAAAATGAATATGATACAAACGGAAATGTAACATCAAGAATTGGAGGTAATCCTAAATCAGATAAAGTCTTTAAAACAGAATTAGAATATAATTCTAAAAATGAGATAATAAAAAAAATAAAATATAATTCAGATGGAACTGTAAAAGACACTAGAACTTACAAGTATGATGCAAATGGAAATGAAGTTGAATCCGAATTATTTAAATCTAATGGAGATTACACAAAATTTATTTCTACTTATGATAAGCGAAACAATATCTTAACACAATATTGGTACGATAAAGATGGAACACAAAAGCATTGGAATAATTGGGAATACAATTATGACAAACAAGGAAATTGGATAACTAAAAAAAGGTATTCGAAGGGTGAATTAGGTTTTGTATGGGAAAGAAAAATCGAATATTAAAAATAACGTTGTACAACACCGTGTATAATTAATTGCTTTGGTCTTTGCCTACTTGGAAAATTCCTTCGGAATTTTCTCGCGTTCGTTTTTGTTTACTAAATTAGTTGCTGAAACACGCAACTAACCATTCACAAAAACGTTGTAAGTAATGCCGAAAAACCCAGAAACCAAGTGAATAAAACAATATTTGAAATTACCAAAATGGACTGTCCTTCAGAAGAAAATCTTATCCGAATGAAATTGGACGGAATTTCAAGCATTGCGAATTTGGACTTTGATATTCCGAATCGAAAATTGACCGTTTTTCACAGCGGAGAAATTGACCAAATCGAAAAGTCCGTTATCGAATTGAATTTAGGTGGAAAAAAAATCTCAACGGAACAAACCGACCAAACGGAATTTAAAGAAAACGCAAACCAAAAAAAGCTACTTTGGTCTGTACTTGCAATCAATTTTGCTTTTTTCATTATCGAAATGACAACAGGAATTATCTCAAAATCAATGGGACTTGTTGCAGACAGTTTGGATATGCTTGCCGACAGTTTCGTGTACGGAATTAGTTTGTTTGCGGTTGGAGGAACTATAGTTAAGAAAAAGCGGATTGCAAAACTTGCTGGATATTTTCAAATAACACTTGCGATTATTGGATTTATGGAAGTTTTAAGAAGATTTTTTGGAGACGAGAAACTTCCCGATTTTTCGACAATGATTATCGTTTCGATATTTGCTCTTATCGCAAACGGAATTTGTCTTTACATTTTGCAAAAGTCAAAAAGCAAAGAAGAGGCTCATATGAAAGCGAGTATGATTTTTACATCAAATGACGTGATTATCAATTTAGGAGTAATAATTGCTGGAATTTTGGTAAATTGGTTGAGTTCGAGTAAACCTGATTTAATTATCGGAACAATCGTTTTTATTTTGGTAATTCAAGGAGCGTTTCGGATTTTGAAATTAAGTAAGTGAATGAAAAAAGCACTACTTACAACAACGTATATAATCCATTGCTAGTGAGAGCCTACTTACGAAAATCCTCGCGGATTTTCTATTCGGTTTTTATTTGCTAAATTACGTGCTAAACCACGCCACGTATCATATACAAAACCGTTGGTAAAAATCTGATAATCAAGATGAAAAGAATAATATTACTTTTCTTATTAATTTCTCTTAATAACTCTTTTGGACAAACGAAAGAGATTTATTTAAATGATGATTTAAAAAATATTTCTGAATCTGAATTCAATAAACCAAGCAAAGAATCCAACTACAATCTTAGGTTTGATTTGGATACTTTAATTGTGAATGTAAAAGTCTTAAGAGTCAAGAAAGGCAAAATACCTAAGCAAACATTTGATGCTATTAAAGCAAATTTATCTAAGTTTTCAGGAAATGAGATTATTAAAAATGGAATAATTGTAATTAATTATTTCCCTGGCCCTGACAGATGTAATTCAGGACCTGGAAGTTCCTATTTACGGGAAAAATATAGGAGATATCTTAAAAAAATAAGTCGGAATGAAAATGTTAGCCAATTTTTTGTTTATAAATCAATAGAAGGAACTAAAAAATATGGTCGAAAACTGGAATGGATAGTTGATAATGGAAATATTGTAGAGAAAACTTTTTTTCCAATACACTATAATTGTGGAAGTTTCGCTCTCATTGATGAAAACGGAAACTACTATTTGACAAAAGGGGAATATGACATTGAACAGATAATTAACCTACTTGAGAATAAGGAAAAAACTTTTGCCAACACCGTACAAAATTAATTGCTTGGTTTAAGCCTACTTACGAAAGTCCTCGCGGACTTTCTATTCGGTTTCTATTTGCTAAATTAGGTGTTTAAACCACGCAACAAACCATATACAATCACGTTGTAACCAATGCTATGAAAAAGATTGCTTCGATAACTTTAATTTTAATAATATTATTTTCTTGTTCGAACAAAACAGATAATGTCTGGAAAGAAAAATCAGAAGTTTTAGGAACTTGGATTAAGTTAGAAAGAGATGATAAAGGATATCTGATTTATGATTTTTGTGAAGGAAATAATAATTTTATTGGTATTACAAAAAATAATATCATTTACAATTTAAGCCAAGAAAGTCCAGATACTTTAAAAATTGATTTTATTAAAATCTTAAAAACAAAAAATGAAATTGAATTTTCAGGTTCTCACGAATTTTATTCAATTAAGTCAATTTTGAAAATTATTGATTCAAAAAATAATTTGTACTTATTGAAATGGGAATTACAACCTAAAAGTAGTTCGGAGAAATTAAGGAAAGGGAAAATGATGATTACTAGAAAAGATCATGAAAAATATTTTAGATTTATTGACAATCCCTGTGATAATGTAAAAATTCCTGAAAAAGAATTTCTTCCAGTCGAATATGAGTAATATGAAAAAATCACAGGTTATAAAAACGTATAAAAATAATTGCGGTTTAGTGCTTAATCAAAGGTCGTTGCGTCTTTGTAACGTCTGATTTTCCTTCGGAAAATCCTCGCATACAAACACGCAACTATTCTTATAGATAAACGTTACCAAAAAACGAATGAAAATATTTCTATTATTCTTTACAACTATAATAATGAACTGTTCTGCTCAACAAGGCAAATACGATTTAATACTAAAGAAATTAGATAAAAATCATCAATTTAAACTTGATTCTGGTGAATTTATGCTTGAAACTGAACTTGAATATACAATGAAATTAGATAGTTTAATGAAAGTTATATACAACGACCTAATTGTTGTTAAAAAAACTAACGTAAAAAATATAGAAATTGAACAAAATAAATGGATTAAACAGTTTGACATACAAATCAAAAATATCTGGAAACCACTAAATGAATCCATGAATGAAATAGGCTTTATTTCAAATGATGAAAAAATGTTTGTTTATAATAAAAAATCTGAATTAATTCGAATAAGAATTCTGGAATTAATTAATAAGTTTAACAAATAAAAAAACTAAATATAACAAAGTTGTGTTAAATTAAAAAAAAGGCAAGAAAATGAAAAACGTATTCGCGACTATAATTACTATTTTGGTCTTTACTTCTTGTAATGATTCTAGGAAACTAAAAGATTTAGAAAGTAGAATTTCTAATATTGAAAATCAAAATAAAATACTATCAGACAGTTTAAAGTCTTTGAATGCTGAATTTCTAAAACCTTTTAAAACTTATGAAAAAATAGTATTGTTTGAATTTAAAAACTCATCGAATGAAATAATTTCAGATTATGAGTTTTTAATAAAAGATTATCCTAATTCTTTTTGGAAACACGAAGCAAAAAAAAGGATTGAAAATATTGAAAAAAGAAAAAAATATTGGACTGAAAAAGATGGATGGAAATTACCAAAAAAACCTAAGAAAACTCAATTGATTAAAATAATTGAACCAATGGCAATAAGTTGTCCAGGATGCTAAAAAACTACACACAACAACGTGTATAAAAAATTGCTAGTTCTAGTCTACTTAAGAAAGTCCATACGAACTTTTTATATACAATTAATTTGTTAACTTTAAAACAAAATCAATCTATAAAATAATAAATATTTAAGTTTTTAAACAAATTCCAAAATGATAGCAACTGACAAATTTGAGAAGATTGAAATTGAATCTTCAGAAGATCTAAGAAATTGGTTGACTCAAAATTATTTGAATACCAACAGTTTTTGGTTGATAACATTCAAGAAAAGCGAACCAAAATATGTATCAAGATGGGATGTTTTAGACGAATTACTTTGCTTTGGATGGATAGATTGTATTAGAAGAAAACTAGATGATAAAAGAACAATGCAACTAATTTCTAGGCGAAAAGTAGAACATTGGGCAAAGTCATATAAAGAAAGAGTTGAAAAACTAATTGACGAAGATAAAATGCACGAATCAGGGTTAAAATCAATTGCAGATTCGAAATTAAATGGTATGTGGAATTTTATGGATGACGTTGATAATTTGATCATACCAAAAGATTTAAAAATGGCGCTAATGCAAAAACTGAGGCATTTGATTTTTTTAATACAATTAATGATTCAAGTAAAAGGTTTGTTTTACGTTGGCTGAAAATAGCAAAGACAGAAAAAACAAGACAAAAAAGGATAAATCAGCTTGTTGAACTATCAGCTAAAGGTCAAAAATTAAAAGGTAGTTAAACCAAATCCGTTTACAATAGTTGTTTTAAGGGATCATTTATCCTACTAGAGTTTAAATATTACTACTGATAATGACTTAATGCTTTTTCAAAAATAAAATGCTATACCATTTTATCTGATTTACTAGAACAATAAAACTATGAAAAGAATACCAAAAATAGTATCAACCGAAAACCAATCTAACAGCTTTTTAGGCGGATTAAGAAATGTAATACTAAATTCTAAAGAAACTGATGGAGACGTTTATCTTGTAGAAGGAATAATGCCAAAAGGAAGTAGTGTTCCACTTCATATTCATGAGTTAGAAGATGAAATATTTCACGTGTTAGAAGGTAAGGTTGAATTAGTTATAGGAGAAAAGACAATTCAAGGAAAAAAAGGTGATATCATCTATTTGCCACGTGGAATTCAACATGGAATTAAAACACTTGGAAGTGAAACTGTAAGAGTTTTGAATTATGTTATTCCTGGAAAAAACTTTGAAGAATTCTTTACTAAAATGAATGAAATTGGATTGGATTCTAGTGTAGAAGAAAAGGCAAAAATTGGCAATGAGCATAAAATTAAATTCTTGTAACAAAAAAACTTATTGTATTAAAACACCTTTAGCTCTTAAAATAAAAGCATTCATTTGATGTATTGATCAAACGTATTTAAGTTTTACAAAATCCTTTAGAGTACCTTTAGTTAGTTCTACTTTCGAACTTTAACCTTTTTAATATCAACCTATCTTACCCTAAAGATTAAAATTATAACCTCAGCTTTCCACTTCATATTTACAATCTGAAAAGATAAATTTGAACAACTAAGAAGTATATTTTCTTAAAAATTATGCATTATTGATTCATTTATTTTCATTACTTAAATACTATCATTTTTGACCGTTCTTGGAAATACAATATACTATACTTACTTTTGTCACTATAAAAATGTTAGCTTAATTTTAAAACAATATAATATGAATTTAAAAGCAACACTAAACTGGAGATACACTACCAAAGAATTTGATCCAAATAAAAAAATATCTGAATCAGAGATGAAGGAAGTAAAAAACTTATTAAGAATGAGTCCTTCAAGTGTAAACCTTCAACCTTGGCATTTTATAATTGCTGAAACAAAAGAAGGTAAAGAACGAGTGGCAAAAGGGACACAAGGCTTCTTTCATTTTAATGAGCCTAAAATATTAAATGCATCAGCAGTTGTAGTTTTTTGTTCTAAAGTTGATGCTGATGAAAACTATTATCAACATATTGCAGATACAGAAGATGAAAGCGGAAGATTTCCTAATGAAGATGTTAAGAACGGTTTTTTAGGTGCTGTAAAAGCATTTGCAGGAATTCATAAATATGACTTGAAAGATCTAAATCATTGGATGGAAAAGCAAGTTTATTTAAATATAGGTAGCTTTTTATTAGGAGTGGCCTCTCTAGGAATTGATGCTACACCAATGGAAGGTATAGATGTAAAAGCGTTAGACGAGGAATTTGGTTTAAGAGAAAAGGGTTATACATCTTTAGTTGCAGTTTCTATAGGTTATAGAGCTATATCTGATTTCAATTCTACCGAAAAAACACCAAAATCAAGGTTATCAGAAAATGAGATAATAACCCTAATCTAATTGAGATAATAATGAGAAAGTCAATCTTATACTTATGTCTAATTGTAAGTTTACTATTTTCTTGTAATGAATCAAAAGAAAATGTAGGCGAAAATATTAAGACTAAAATTATAGAAAACCCAACAAATAAAGTTGGCTTAAGTTCTGATATTATTTGGGAACAAATGAATCCAGCAAGAGGTGATAAAAGTCCTTTAGCTGGCACCATTTGGGGTAATAGAAAAGCAGAGGTTCCAACTGGATATATTGGGAAATTTAAAGACGGTTTTTCATCTCCACCCCATATTCACAATGTAACGTATCGTGCAATTGTAATGAATGGATTAATACATAATGATGACCCTAAGGCAGAAAACATGTGGATGCCTGTTGGCTCATTTTGGACGCAACCTGCTGGAGAACCTCATATTACTTCTGCAAAAGGAGAAGAAACTATGGCTTATATTGAAATTGACAACGGACCTTATTTAGTAAAACCAGTAACTGAAGCTTTTAATAATGGAGAACGTCCAATTAATATAGATGCTTCTAATATTGTTTGGCTAGATCATTCTCAAACAAATTGGATTTCAACTAACAATCAGGCCAGAATTAGTTTTTTATGGAAAAACTCAAATGATATTCGTGCCCTTTTTGTAAAGTTACCTAAAAATTTTAAAGGTGACATTTACAGTAAAGGAACTATTCTTTATGGAGTAATTATAACAGGAAATATTGATTATAAAATGCCTAAAGCAAATTCTATGACAAATCTAGATCATGGAAGTTACTTTGAATCTACAGGGAATAGCATTCACCAAATTTCAACGAAAGAAGAAGCATTAATTTACATTAGAACTAATAACGTAATTGAAATAAAGTAAATCCAGTTTACATCAATTAAAGTAATATATGGCAGAAAAGAATAAAAATAAAATTTTGTTCTTTTCTGCTTTCTTCGTTTAAAACTGAAAATCATAGCACATAAAATGGCCAAGTTAATAGAAAAAATAAACATATTTTAGTACTCTAAAGTATTTAAAATATGTACATTAACAATCTTATTCTTTTAAATTAACCTAATATGAAAAATTTTGTTTTAATAGTAATCAGTTTATTTTGCTTCAACCAATTTGTTGCACAAAACCAAGCGATAAAAATCACCAATACAACTACCAATAAAGTAAAAGTTATAAAAGAGAACAAGAGAATTAAACTTAAAACATTTGATGGTGAAACAATTAAAGGACGTTTTACCATAACTGACAACAATACAATAACAATTAATGGTCTGCAATTTAATTTAGTTGATATAGAATCACTAAAAAGAAATCCTCTTTTTACTACCCTCTTCACCTCAGGCTTTTTTATTTATCTTGGCTCTGTAACCATTGGCTTAAGCGTTCTTATTGGAGTTTTAGTAGACTCCTCTGCCTTTTGGCTTACAATTCCAGCAGCAGGAATGGTTTATGCAGGTATTAAATCTCCTAACTTTAATAAAAACCACAAAGTTGATAAAGGCTGGAAATTCGAGATAATCACAGTTACAGATTAACGATAATCTACAATTATTTCTGTTGATAATCATCCACAATAATTACAGATTGCTTTAATTCATTCTTCAGATTTAGCTGCTTTTCAGCAGATAAAACATCATTGTACATACATTTTACCAAAAAGTATTCAACATTCGAAAATCTGTATAAGAGGTTTTGTTTGCTTTAAACCGATCTTTGTTACTCATAATAAACATCAATAAAAATGAGCGCAAATCAATTTGGTAATAAAGGCTGGACACCAGAAAGAGTAGAAGATTTAAGTGGGAAAACTTATGTTATAACTGGTACAACAAGTGGTACAGGTTTTGAAGCTGCCAAAATTTTACTATCTAAAAACGCTAAGGTGGTTATGCTAAATCGAAATGCGAGAAAAGCCTTAGAAACTATTTTAACATTAAAAGAAGAAATTGGTAAGCATATAGATGTTTTGGCCATTAATATGGATTTAGCAGAACAAGCATCTGTAATAAAAGCGGCTGAAGAAGTACTAAGTTCTGTACCAAAAATAGACGCTCTTATCTGTAATGCTGCCATTGCTCAAGTTCCTAAACAAACGTTAACTACAGATGGTTGGGAAAGTCAAATGGGAACCAACTACTTTGGTAACTGGACACTTCAGGCATTACTATTTCCTCTAATAGAAAAATCGAAAGGAAGAATTGTAACTGTTGGAAGTATGGGCTATGATATGGGTATTAAAACAATCAAATTTGATGATTTAAATTGGGATAAAGATTATACTCCAAACAATGCATACAGTCAAAGTAAATTGGCGCAAATTATGGCTGTTTATGAATTACAAGATCGATTAAAAGAAGCAGGGAAATTGGATGTTAAAGCCTATGCATGTCATCCAGGGTCTTCTAGAACTAACTTAATAAATACAAGTGGTGGCTTTGTAATGAAAATAATCTTTAATTTAATGAAACTATCTCCATTAACGCAATCTGCAGTAAAAGGTGCTTATCCTCAACTAATGTGTGCTCTTGAACCTAATTTAGATCAAACCTTGTTTTATGGTCCTACAGGTAGAAGCAATTGGGTTGGGCCTGTTGGTGCACACAAATTAGAGCCTCATGCAAAAGACAAAACTGTTGCTAAAAAATTATGGGAACTTTCTGAAAAAGAAACAGGTATAAAATGGAATATTTAAATTTGTAGTATGCAACATTTTAAAACCTTATCATCATTTTTAAGTTATTTAGGATTACCTCAACCCGAACATCCTATGTTAAGTGTATTTAATTCAAAGGAAGATGGGTATTTACCTTGTCCTAGAGAAAGTTCACCACCAATTACTAATGATTGTTACACCATCAGTTTTAAAAAATATATTGAGGGTGATTTAAATTACGGACGAACCAAATATGACTTTACAAATGGAGTTTTAATTCTTATTGCTCCAAGGCAAGTTTTGCAATGGGATAGCAGCGTAGTTTTTGAACAAAAAGGTTTTTCTATTAATTTTCATGAAGACTTTGTAAAAGGTACAGAATTAGCGCAACAAATTAAAAAATATGGATTCTTTTCTTACACTGTAAATGAGGCTTTACACCTATCTCCTAAAGAAGAAAAGCAATTGGAAAGCATCGTAGAAAACATAGAAATTGAATATCAAAATAATCAAGATGCGTTTAGTAAAGACATTATTATATCGCAATTGAGTACACTTTTAAAATATGCAAATCGATTTTATGAAAGACAGTTTTTGCACAGAAAAGAAATATCTAATAATTTATTAGAACGATTTAACGCTAATTTAGAAGACTATTTTGCAACAGGGAAATTAGAAAAAAACGGAATTCCAAGTATTGAAGACATTGCTAGTTTAATGTCTGTTTCTAAGCGTTATTTGAGTGATACTCTAAAAAAAGAGACTGGTAAAACTACCACAGAACATTTGCAACTGCATTTAATTAACGAAGCAAAAAATATTTTATTAGAACCTAATAAAAGTATTGCTGAAGTAGCTTATGAATTGGGTTTTGAGTATCCACCCTATTTTTCTAGATTATTCAAAAAGAAGGAAGGTGTTAGTCCTACAGAATATAGAGAAAAATTTAAATTGAATTAAAATGGAATTATTAAAGTTAGCTACAGATTGGGCAAAATCTGAAGTATTTTCAACACGATTTTTCATAGTATTTGCATTGCTATTTTTAGTAGCAAGTATCGGTTTTTGGCAGCTGAGTAAAACAGAATTGGCGAAAGCCTATTTTATACCCAGTCTTGTAGCTGGTTTACTTTTAATGACGATTGGCCTTGGTTTATTTTACACAAATAAATCAAGAATAACAGCATTTGAAAAAGCGTTTCACGAAAATGCAACTTCCTTTTATCAATCAGAAATGGAACGTACAGAAGCCACTTTAAAGGAATATAAAGTGGTATTTAAGGTAATACCAATTCTTATTATTATAGCTGCTTTGGTTCTTTTATTGGTTCAAACTCCAACTTGGAAAGCCATTAGTATTACATCAATGGCTATGTTAATTGTAATTCTATTGATAGATGGCACTGCCTATGCTAGAATTGCAGACTATAATAAAGAATTAAAATTGATAGATGCTAAAGTGAAGACTGTAAAGAAATCTGTTTTAAGCTATGATTAGTTTTTAATTTCAGTGTCCATTTAAAAAGTTTAAGCATACTTCTCTGCCACTAAATCTCCCCAATTAGCAATAGATTGCACTAAAGGTATTAAGGTATTACCAAATTCGGTTAGTGAATATTCTACTTTTAGAGGTGGTTTTTTAGTATACACCTTTCTTTTAATAAGGCCATCTTCTTCTAATGCTTTTAATTGTAGACTTAAAGTTCGCTCAGTAACAGTAGGCATTTCTTTTCTTAATTCATTGTAACGTAATGTTTTATTCATTAAATGATATAAAATCACTGTTTTCCATTTACCTCCAATTAGCCCCATTGTAAGACTTGCGCAGCAAGGATATTCTTTACCTCTAAATTTATGCATATTTAATTGATAATTATATTACTATAATGCAAATATAAAACACTATACTTAAATAGGAAACTATAATTTATATAGTAAATTTCAAAGATACAATTACAAGAAATACAGTTAATTAGATAGTAGTTTCTTTGAAAAGTAGACAATATTTATACATTACAGCTAAACTATATTTATTTGTAATGGTATTTTATTTTTATGAAATCGAGTATAATTACACTGATTTAAAAAGAAATAAATAGCTTTAACAAACTTTTTATTAAATTGTAAGTCCTTAAAATTAAAAACATGAAGTATCTCTACATTATCATACTAAGCTTAATTCCATTTTTCTCAATTGCCCAGCAAACAAATTCTAAATCAATTTCTTATTTAGAAAAAGGTATTAAAGCTCCTAATACTCATCATTTAGGGTCTGCATGGCTTAATTTTTTGGTTAAAGCTGACCAGGATTTTAATCAAAATATTACAAAAGCAACTTTTAAAGCCAATTCAACTTTAGATTGGCATAAGCATAAAACTAAGCAAATAATTATTGTTGTAGAAGGTAAAGGATATTATCAAGAGAAAGGTAAGAAGCCTATTATCATAAAAAAAGGTGATGTAATTGAGTGTAAAAAAGATACAGAACATTGGCATACCTCTTCTAAAAATAAGAATGTTTCTTATTTAGCTATATATGGTGCTGAACCAACTATTTGGACAGATAAAGTAACTCAAGAATACTATGATCAAATTGCAAAACAATTGGAAGATTAAATAACGATTAGCAAACAATAAAAAGTGAAAATCAGCAATGTCCAAAATTTTAATTACTGGTGCTACAGGCAATATTGGCTTTGAGTTAATTGGTTTTTTATCCCAATTAGAATCGCCAAAAAATATTGTTGCTGGAGTTAGAGATATTGATAGAGCCAAAGCAAAATTCCATAAGTATTCAGGTTTAGAATACACTCATTTTGATTTCACGAACCCAGAAACCGTTGTTAATGCCTTAAATGGAATTGAAAAAGTCTTTTTATTAAGACCTCCAAACATTGCCAACGTAGATAAATATTTTAAACCTTTTCTTACCAAAATAAAAGAAAAGAAGGTAAATAAAATAGTTTTTTTATCTGTGCAAGGAGTTGAAAAAAGTAAAGTAATTCCACACCATAAAATAGAGCAATTAATCATTAATAATAAACTAGACTATGTCTTTATAAGACCAAGCTATTTTATGCAAAACCTAACCACTACTCTACTTGCAGATATTCAAAATAATCGAGAAATTATTTTACCTTCTGGAAATGCAAAGTTCAATTGGGTAGATATTAAAAATATTGCTGAGGCTGCTGCTATTTTGCTTAACCAATTTGATCATTATAAAAATCAAATATTTGAAATTACGGGTTTAGAAAATAAAAGTTTTGAAACGGTTACTAGCATAATTAATAGTGTTATAACACATCCTATTAAATATCGAAATGTTAGTCCCTTTCATTTTTACAGAATTAAAAAACAACAAGGTTTGCCTAGAGGAATGATAATAGTCATGCTATTATTACACTACTTACCTAGGTTTCAGAAAGAACCAAAAATATCAAGTAGTTATAAAAAATTGACGGGTAAAAATCCAACTGATTTAAAAACTTTTATTGAAAGGGAAAAGGTTTTATTAGATAAATAATTACCTAAACTAAATTCAATGAAATGAGGTTTATAATTAGATAATAATAGCTATAAACCCAAAAAATAAAATAAAAAAAGCCAAACATGATTGTTTGGCTTTTTTTAAAGTATTTCAAAAAAAATTACATCATAGAAGCTGCAATCTTTTTGTAAGTTCCATTTTCTAAATTTTCTCTAATTGCAGAAAAAGCAGTGATAGTTTCATCAATATCTTCTTGAGTATGTGTAGCTGTTGGTATTAATCTTAAAATAATTAATCCTTTAGGTATTACTGGGTAAACTACTATTGAGCAAAAGATTCCATGGTTTTCACGTAAATCATTAACCATAGCCATTGCCTCTGGAATATCACCTTTTAAAAATACAGGTGTAATACAAGTTTGCGTAGTTCCTAAATCGAAACCAGCATTTCTTAAACCAGATTGTAAAGCATTTGTGTTTTCCCACAATTTCTCTTTTAATTCTGGCATTGTACGCATCATATCTAAACGCTTTAATGCACCTTTAACCATTGCCATTGGTAATGATTTAGCAAACATTTGAGATCGTAAGTTGTATTGTAAAAACTGAATTACATCTTTATCTCCTGCTAAGAATGCTCCAATACCTGCCATAGATTTTGCAAATGTTGCAAAATATACATCTATTTCATCTTGTACACCTTGCTCAAAACCAGTTCCTTTTCCACCTTCACCAAGTGTTCCAAAACCATGAGCATCATCTACTAATAATCTAAAATTATAGTCCTTTTTAAAAGCTACAATTTCTTTTAAACGTCCTTGCTCACCTCTCATTCCAAAAACACCTTCAGAAATAACTAAAATTCCTCCACCTGTTTTTTCTGCCATTTTTGCAGCACGCTTAATGTTTTTCTCAAAACTCTCCATATCATTATGACGATATACAAAACGCTTACCTGCATGTAAACGAACACCATCAATAATACAAGCATGAGTATCTATATCATAAACAATAATATCGTTTTTAGAAACCAATGCATCAATTGCAGACATGATACCTTGATAACCAAAGTTTAATAAATATGCTTTTTCTTTTTCTACAAAAGCAGCACATTCTTCTTCTAATTGTTCGTGTAAAGGTGTATGACCAGACATCATTCTTGCGCCCATAGGATAAGCCATTCCATGCTCTAAAGCAGCCTCACCATCAACTTTTAGCACTTCTGGATGATTTGCTAAACCCAAATAATCGTTAATACTCCAAGTAACTACTTTTTTACCATTAAAAGACATTCTATTAGAAATAGGACCTTCTAACTTAGGAAAAACATAATAACCTTCTGCTTGATCTGCCCATTTTCCTAAAGGACCTTTGTCTTTTTTAATTCTATCGAATAAATCTGTCGTCATTTTATCTACTATTTTTTCAAGTTTGCAAAGTTAGCAAAAAAATAGAGTTAAAGCAATTAGTGAAGTTTTGAACAAATTTCATTCAATTATTCTAAAAAACCTTGGTTTTTCATCCAATCTGCGTTATAAATCTTGTTCATGTATCTAGAACCATGATCAGGAAATATTAACACCACAATACTATCTTCTGTAAAATAATCTTGCGCATTATATTGTTTTGCTGCCTGTAAAACAGCACCACAAGTATATCCGCAAAAAATACCTTCTTGTTGTACAATATCTCTTGCAGCAAAAGCGGCTTCTTTGTCTGTTACTTTTTCGTAAATATCAATTACATCAAAATTGGTAGCAGTAGGAATTAAATTTTTACCTAAACCTTCAATTTTATAAGGTGATACCTCATTTAAATCTAATTCGCCTGTTTCATGATACTTTTTTAGAACAGAACCTACAGCATCTACTCCCAAAATTTTAATATTTGGGTTTTGCTCTTTTAAGTATTGACCTGTTCCAGAAATTGTACCTCCAGTACCACTTGCTACAACTAAGTGTGTAATTTTACCATCTGTCTGTTTCCAGATTTCTGGCCCAGTAGTTTTGTAATGAGCTTCGCTATTTAATTCATTAAAATATTGATTGATATAAACAGAATTGGGAGTTTCTAAATGAATTCTTTTGGCAACTTCGTAATAAGATCTTGGGTCATCTGCAGGCACGTTTGCAGGACAAACATGTACCTCTGCTCCCATTGTTTTTAACAAATCAATTTTATCTTGTGATGATTTATCTGAGACAGCCAAAATACATTTGTACCCTTTAACTAAACCAATCATAGCCAAACTATAACCTGTATTACCTGAAGTAGTTTCTACTATAGTTGCACCTTTGGTTAAAATACCTTTCTTCTCTGCGTTTTCTACAATGTGTAAGGCAATTCTATCCTTTTGAGATAAACCTGGATTAAAAGCTTCTAATTTTGCGAAATAAGATCCTTTTAAGTCTTTGGTAACTCTATGTAATTTTACAAGTGGAGTTTGCCCAACTAAATCTAAGATAGAATCTTTTATGCCTTGATTTCTTGTCATTCTTGTCATTTCAATCGAGTGCAAAAGTACATTTCCTATTTGAATTACAAAAAATGCACGAACTTTTTAATTTTCGAGCTTATTTTCTAGTGCTAAAATGAATGTGTAATCTTTAGCTGTTTCTTTTAAAGCTTCAAAACGACCTGATGCTCCTCCATGACCAGTTTCCATATTTGTATCTAAAAACAAAAGATTATTATCTGTTTTTAACTCTCTTAATTTTGCAACCCATTTTGCTGGCTCCCAATATTGAACTTGAGAATCGTGAAAACCTGTGGTAACCAACATATGAGGATATTCTTTAGCTTCAACATTATCATAAGGTGAATAAGATTTTATGTAATCATAAAACTCTTTTTCATTCGGATTTCCCCATTCATCATACTCGCCAGTCGTTAAAGGTATACTATCATCTAACATCGTAGAAACAACATCTACAAATGGCACAGCAGCTATAATTCCGTTATAAATTTCTGGCTTCATATTTACAATTGCACCCATTAACAAACCACCTGCAGAACCACCCATTGCATATAAATGCTTGGCTGAAGTATATTTATGATCAATTAAAAATTGAGAGCAATCTATAAAATCGTAAAAAGTATTTTTCTTATTTAGCATTTTACCATCATCATACCAATCTCTTCCTAAATATTCACTTCCTCTAATATGTGCTAATGCATACACAAAACCTCTATCTAATAAGCTTAATCGAGTTGTAGAAAAACTATCTGGAATTGTATAACCATAAGAACCATAAGCATACTGTAACAAAGGTGTATTTTCGTTTAACTTGGTATCTTTATGATATACTAAAGAAATGGCCACTTTTTTTCCATCTCTTGCAGTTGCCCAAACTCGCTCACTTCTATAATTTTTTTGTTTAAACTTACCTCCTAAAACCTCTTGTTGCTTTTTAATTTCTTTGGCTTTAGTTGCCATATTAAAGTCGATAACAGAACTTGGAGTAGTAAATGAATTGTAAGAATACCTTATAATTTCTGTATCAAATTCAGGATTCCCATACACACCTGCAGAATAGGTTTCCTCATCAAAAGGCAAGTAATAATCTACTGAGTTGTCCCAACGTTTAATGCGTATTTTATTTAAACCATTAGTTCTTTCTTCAAGCACTAAATAATCACTATAAATAGAGAAATCTTCTAATAATGTTTCTTTTCTATGAGGAATTACATCAACCCAATACTCAACAGTTGTTTGATGAACAGGCGTTTTCATCAACTTGAAATTGGTAGCATCATCTTTATTAGTTAAAAAGTAAAAATGATCTTTGTAATGAGATACATTATACTCTAAATTCTTTATTCTTGGCTGTACTATGGTAAATTCTCCTGTTGGATTATCTGCATCCAAATATCTTGATTCTGTAGTCATTGTTGCAAAAGAACTTATGATGATAAATTTCTTAGACTTAGACTTGGTTACATACGTTCCAAACGTGTCATCTTTTTCATGATACACCTCAACATCTTCTGAAGTTCGTGTGCCTAAAACATGTCTGAAAATTTTTTCACTTCTTAAAGTAACCGGATTTTTCTTTGTATAAAAAATGGTTTTGTTATCATTTGCCCAAACAGAACCACCAGTGGTATTTTCTATAATATCATCGTAAATTTGGCCAGTTTCCAAATTTTTAACTCTTAAAAAATACTGTCTTCTACTAACAGTGTCTGTAGCAAAAACTGCCAACTTATTATTTGGAGAAACGTTTAAACCTCCCAACTGAAAATATTCAAAACCTTCAGCCATTTGATTAACATCAAAAATTATTTCTTCTTTAGCTTCTAAGCTACCTTTTTTTCTACTGTAGATAGGATATTGTTTACCTACTTCATACCTTGTATTATAAAAATAACCATTGTTTTTATAGGGAACAGATGAATCATCTTCTTTAATTCTACCTTTCATTTCTTGAAATAAATTTTCTTGAAAATCTTTGGTGTAACTAGTTACCTCTTTATAATAAGCATTCTCTTCCTCTAAATAACTAGTTACTTTCTGAGTTTGTTCATCTTTTATAGGTGCTAATTTCTGTTCATCTGACAAACGCATCCAAAAATAATTATCTACTCTAACATCTCCATGTTTCTCTAATTTTGTAGGCTTTTTCTCTGCAATAGGATGTTTAGCATTGTTGCTTTTCATTTCTAGTAATTTTTGGCGAAAGCAAAAATAAGACTTAATTATATGCCTTTTAAAGATTTTCGTTTGATTTTAATTCGAATCGATTTATTAAATTTGTTTTCAAATCAATAAAACGAAAAAATGTTTGGAGATATTACAGGAATGATGGGCAAATTAAAAGAGGCTCAACAAAAAGTAGAGGAAACAAAAAAAAGACTAGATACTGTTTTGGTTGATGAAAATTCGGCCGACAACAAAATTAAAGTAACACTTACCGCAAATAGAACTATAAAGTCTATTTCTATAGATGATTCTTTGCTAAATGATGCAGAAGAGTTAGAAGATTATTTAATTATCACTTTAAATAAAGCTATAGAAAGAGCTTCTACAATTAATGAAAACGAAATGGCTATAGCAGCTAAAAGTGGTATGCCTAATATTCCAGGAATGGATATGTTTAAATAAAAGATGTTTCAGGATTTAGAAAGTTACATGTTGCCTTGCTTTAGCAAAACATTTTTAGATATAGAATGTTTGGGCTGTGGTTTGCAACGTTCTTTTCTATTATTTTTAAATGGTAACTTTTTTGATGCTTTTAAAATGTATCCTGCAATTTTTACACTTATTTTACTAATTAGTTTTGCAATTTTTAATTTTTTTAAAAAGATAAAAAATGCTAATAAAATTATTGGTAGATTAGCGTACATAAACTTAACAATTATCATTATCAACTATCTAATTAAAATTAGTATTTAAAAAATTTACATGAAAAAACTAAACACTACCTTAATTTATGTTTTATCTTCTATCAGTTTAGTATGCTGTATATGTTTGGGTTTAGGTATTTTATTAGCCTTACCTTCTTACCTTATAGCCAATAAAAAATTAAAAGAGGCTGAGTTAAATCCAGAAGAATATGAAGCAGATGACATACAAGCTATGAGCAAAGCAAAAACTTTTGCATTAATTGCTTTAGGTATTAACGGAGTTTACTTCTTATACAGCTTATATGGTTTAGCTACTACAGATTGGGATACCTTTATGTTAGAATTCGAAGAAAAAATGCAACAATATCAGCAATAGAAATTATTGTTTTTTACAATGCAATCCAGCTTTTTAATAAAGCTGGATTTTTTGTTTTGAGTTATATTTAACATGATATGAACAAATCTCATAGCAACATTAAAGTAACTTTGTACTACTTAAACAAAATCAATGGCAGCTAAGAAAACATCTACAGGAAAAAAAGTTTTAAAATGGGGTTCAATATCTATTTTAACAGTATTAATTATACTATTTACAGCTCCTTTTATTTTTAAAGGCAAAATAGAAAAAATGGTTACCAATGCTATTAACAAAAATATTAATGCTACTGTTTCTTTTACTGAAACAGATTTAAGTTTTTTTACCAATTTCCCTTTAGCTAGTTTGAGTGTAAAAGAAATTGCAGTGATTAATAAAGCTCCTTTTCTAGGTGATACTTTATATGCTGCAAATGAACTGAATTTAAGTATGAAAATTACTGAATTATTTAAGGGTGCAGATGAAGCTTTAAAATTACAAAGTATAAATACCAAAGACGGTTTTGTTAATATTTACATCAACAATGAGAATAACAACAATTATGACATTGCTATTCAAAGCAATGTAGAAGCAGATTCAACACAAAATTCTATAGCTTTAGATATAGAAGACTATGAATTAGAGAACATGACATTTAATTATGTTGATGAAATTTCAGATATAAAATTAAGGGTATCAGAGATAAATCATTCAGGACAAGGAAATTTTGCACAAGACATTTTAGATTTAGACACAGAAACTACAGCATTACTAAGTTTAGATTATAATAAGGTAAATTATTTATCAGATGTAAATATTACCTTAGATGCCATAATTGGTATAGATTTAAAGAACACAAAATATACTTTTAAAGAAAATAAAGGTTTTATAAACCAGTTGCCTTTAGAGTTCGATGGTTTTATTCAGTTGATTGATGAAAATCAACTTTACGATTTACAATTTAAAACACCAACTTCAGACTTCAAAAATTTAATAGCGCTTTTATCTCAACAATATTCAGGTAATTTAGCAAGCATAAAAACAGAAGGTAATTTTGATTTAAATGGAGTTGTAAAAGGAACGTTGTCTGATGAAACCATTCCAACTTTCAATATTTTATTTTCATCTAAAAATGCAATGTTTAAATACAATGATTTACCAAATGCTGTAAATCAAATTAACATTGATGCTAAAATCATAAATAATACTGGTTTGGCTAATGATACCTATGTAGATGTTAACAAACTTACCTTTAAAATTGATGATGATACTTTTGCTGCAAATGGTAATATTGCTAATTTAACTACAAACCCAACTGTTAACTTAAATGCAAAAGGAACTGTGAATCTTGCCAAATTAAGTCAAGTTTATCCTGTGCAGTTAGAGCAAGATTTAGCAGGAATTGTAAATGCAAATGTATCTACCAGTTTTGATATGAATTCTATTGAAAAAGGGGTCTACAAGAATATTAAAAATTCGGGTGCTATTATTGTAAGTGATTTTAAATATGATGCTGCAGATGTTGCAAACCCTTTTTTAATCAGTAAAACCGCTTTGAATTTTAACACGAATACAATTCAACTTAATGAATTTAAAGCAAAAACAGGTAGTTCAGATTTAAACATCAGCGGAAATTTAAATAATTTCTATGGCTTTTTATTTAATGATGAAGTTTTAAAAGGTAATTTTAATTTAAGTTCGAACAATTTTAAAGTTGCCGATTTTTTATCTGAACCAACTACTGAACAAAATTCGAAATCAACAAATTCATCTACACTTAAAATTCCTGCCTTTTTAGATTGTAAATTTATTGCAAGTGCCAATAGTGTAACTTATGATAATATCAATTTAAAAAATGTTTCAGGTATCATCTATGTAAAAGACGAAACTATTAATTTACAAAACCTAAATTCTGACGTTTTTGGCGGAAAAATTGGTTTTAATGGTAATGTTTCTACCAAAAACAATGCTTCTACCTTTAAGGTTGATTTAGATTTAAAAGAATTAAATATTAAAGAGTCTTTCTCTAGTTTAGAAATGTTAGAGTCTATTGCTCCAATTGCAAATACTGTTGGTGGTAAAATTAATTCGAAAGTCAATGTATCTGGAGTGTTAGATGAAAATATGGCACCTAGTTTAAAAACGATTACAGGTAATTTATTTGGTAAATTAATAAATCCGAAGCTTACTGCAGAAAACTCAAAACTACTGCAAGTACTAAGTAATAATGTATCTTTCTTAGATGCAGAACGTTTAGATTTAGATGGTATAAATGCCTATTTCTCTTTTGATAATGGTGTGGTAAACATAAAACCAATTCCTTTAAAATATAAAGATGTAGGTATTGAAATTTATGGTAATCATACTTTCGAAAACAGCATTGATTATAAAGTAAATTTTGATGTACCAGTAAAATATTTGGGTTCTGATGTAACTAGTATTATTGCAAAATTGAATCCTAAAGATGCTGCAGAAATTAAAAGTATTCCTGTAAAAGCTACAATTACAGGTAATTTTACTAGTCCTAATTTTTCTACAAATTTAAAAACTGCCACTTCTAATTTGGTAAAAGAGTTGGTAGAAAAACAAAAACAGAGCTTATTAAATCAAGGTAAAGATAAATTGAAAGATTTATTGAACACTAATTCAGATAAAACAGACTCTATCAAAACTACTGACAAAGACGATACAAAAGATAAAATTAAGAATACCTTAAAAAGCTTTTTTAACAGAAAAAAGGATACAACTAAAAGTAATTAGATATTAAATTGCAAAAGCGCCTAAAGCTACTGCAATTACACTTAGTATATTCAGTGATATTACAATAATAAATAGCACTCCTATGTACTTATAATGGGACTTTAACATCTCAAAAGCATTGGCCAAAACTTCATCGTTTTTACTTGCTAATGCTTTTTTTAGTTTATTAGAAAACTGAAATAAATAGTATACAGGAAAAATATACAATAAGGCCATCACCAAATAAAAGATACCCATTGCTAAACCCATATCAAAAGGTAATTGAGCTTGAGTTGCCTCAGGCATTGCATCCAAAGCAAAAAAGGAAGCTAAACCAACTATTAACATAAACGCAATACCTATAATTCCTAATATGGCTAAAAAGAAAGCCCAACCTGCAGTTTCCTTTAAAAATCGTTTAGCATCAGAAGTTAAAACTAATTGTTCTAATTGGGTAATTGGGTTATGAGCTTTCATAAAAATAAATTTAGTTTCTAACAAAAATAAAAAAAAGCCATGATTTAAAAATTTAAAATCATGGCTTTATCAAGAAATTACTTTTCTCTATTTCACAAATTCAGAAATAGTAGTTTTTATAATTTGTATGCATTCTCTTAATTGCTCTTCATTCATTACCAAAGGTGGAGCAAAACGAATAATATTACCATGAGTTGGCTTGGCTAATAAACCATTATCTCTTAATTTAATACAAATATCCCAAGCTGTAGAGCTATCTTCTGTATCGTTAATTAAAATAGCATTTAACAAACCTTTACCTCTAACTGATTTTACCAAATCGTTTTCTTTACAAAACTCGGTTAATTCTGATCTAAAAATATTCCCTAATTTATCTGCATTAATTGCTAATCTTTCATCAGCAACTACTTCTAATGCAGCCATTGCTACAGCTGCAGCAATAGGATTACCACCAAATGTAGAACCATGATTTCCAGGTCTAATTACATTCATTATAGCATCATTTGCTAAAACAGCAGAAACAGGATAAGCACCACCACTTAATGCTTTACCTAATATTAAGATATCTGGTTTTACTTCTGGTGTTCCAGAACAGTTTTTATCTTCACAAGTACAATTACCACAAGTTGCTAATAACCTACCAGTTCTTGCAATACCTGTTTGTACTTCATCTGCAATGAATAATACATTATGATCTTCACACATTTTTTTAGCTGCAGCCAAATAACCTTCAGATGGTACATATACACCAGCTTCACCTTGAATAGGTTCTACCAAAAATGCTGCTATGTTATTACTACTTTCAAGCGCTTCTTGCAATTCTTGAAGATTATCATATTCAATTTTTAAAAATCCTTTAGTATAAGGACCAAAGTTTTTTCTTGCAACAGGATCGTTAGAAAAAGAAATTATAGTTGTTGTTCTACCATGAAAATTATTTTCGCAGACAATAATTTCTGCTTTATTCTCATCAATTCCTTTCACTTCATACGCCCATTTTCTTGCAATTTTTAAAGCCGTTTCTACAGCTTCTGCACCAGTATTCATTGGTAACAATTTATCGAAACCAAAATATTCTGAGGCAAATTTTTCGTATCTACCAAGCATATCATTATAAAATGCTCTAGATGTTAAGCTTAATGTTTTGGCTTGATTGGTCATTGCATCTACAATTTTAGGATGACAATGCCCTTGGTTTACTGCAGAATACGCAGAAAGAAAATCGTAATACTTTTTACCCTCTACATCCCAAACATGTACACCTTCTCCTCTACTTAAAACTACAGGTAGTGGATGATAATTATGAGCACCATATTTGTTTTCTAATTCAATCGCTTGTTGCGATGTTAACTTGTCTAAAACAGCCATTTTAATTTATTTAAATGTTTATACTAAAAACATTCCTGTTCTACCTTTATCCTTCTGAAGTCTTAATAATTTTGACCAGAAATTCAGCGTGGGAAAGAAATCATCCTCGAAGAAAAACAAAAATAAGAAATTAATCTAAATAGTGTTCAATTTTCCTAATTTTGCAATCCAAATAATATAGAATGCCAAGAAGAGAACGAAACAAATTTGTAAAGAGAAATCAGGTTTTAGAGCTTAAAATTGAAGATTATGCTTTTGGAGGAAAAGGAATAGCAAGAATTCATTCTGAAGAAGGTAGTTTTGTTGTTTTTGTGCCAAATACATTGCCTGGTCAATTGGTAAAAGCACAGATTAAAAAATCGAGTAAAAAATATGCTGAAGCCAAATTAATTGATGTTTTAGTTCCTTCTGAAAATGAGGTAGAAGTACCTTTTCAAGACATACCTGGAGCACCTTACATTCAATTGCCAATTGAATTACAACATCAATATAAAAAAGAAAGCACACTATCTCTTTTTAAAAGAATTGGTAAAGTCGAAAACATAGAAGATTTATTTGATGAATTTATAACATCACCAAACGTATTTCATTACAGAAATAAAATGGAATATGGTTTTTCTGCAATTGGTTATGATAGAGTTGCAAAAAGAGATAAAGATGAGTTTACTCTTGGTTTTAAAAGACGTGGAGTTTGGTGGATGGGAGATAATCTAGAAAAAGATTCGGGTTTATTTGATAAAGAATTTGAAGACCATTTAAAAACCATCCGTAAATATTGTTTTGATACAGGTTTAGCTCCTTGGCATGGACCAAGAAAAGAAGGTTTTTTTAGGTATTTCGTAGTTAGAAAATCATTCAAAACCAATGAACTGTTATTCAATTTAGTGACTACTTCTTATGATTTACCAAAATTCGATCTGAATAAATTTGCCAGCTTTTTAGTGGATCTTTTTGGAGATAGAGTGGCTGGTTTGTTACATACTATTAACGACGAAGTTGGTGATAGAACCATTGCAACATCTGGAAGTATAGAATTGGTGTATGGTAAAGATAAAATCGTTGAGGAGCTTTTAGGCCTTAATTTTGAAATTAGCATGAAAAGCTTTTTTCAGACAAATCCTAAATCTGCAGAAAAACTATACTCTAAAGTAGTAGATTATGTTTTAGAAGATAAATCTAAAGTAGACAACACAGTTGTTATGGATTTATTTTGTGGTACAGGTACAATTGGTCAAATAGTAGCTTCTAAAAGTGAAAATGCTAAAATTGTTGGCGTAGATATTGTTGCTTCTGCAATTGAAGATGCTAAAGAAAATGCAAAAAGAAATAATATTGAAGGTTTACAATTTTATGCTGCAGATGTTGGTAAGTTTTTAACTCAGCATCCTGAATATCAAGATAAAATTAAAACAATTATTTTAGATCCTGCAAGAGCTGGAATTATGCCAAAAACTTTGCAAAAAATTATAAATTTAAATGCTGACAGAATGGTTTATGTATCTTGCAACCCAGCAACACAAGCAAGAGATACAGAATTGTTAAGAGAGGCTGGCTATGAAATTAAAAAAATTAGCTTGGTAGATCAATTTCCTCATACTGCACATATAGAAACTGTAGTTTTGTTTGAAAGATAGAAATACTTAATTTGTTTAACAGATATTTACATAAAATCATTTTATTTTAGCAATTAAAAATAACATCATGATAAAACTTACTGAAAAAGAAATTTACTCAAGATTAGAAAACTATCCAGATTGGGAATTTTACGAAGACGCTTTGCATACCGATTTTGAATTTGAAAACTTTAAAGATTGTATGTCTGCCATGAATAGAATTGCATTTGAATGTGAAGCGTTAAATCATCATCCAGAATGGTCTAATGTTTACAATACTTTAGATATTACTTTAACTACTCATGATGCTGATGGCGTTACTGAATTAGATTTTAAACTGTTAGAAGCCATCAACAAAATTGTAGAAGTAGAAGAATAATATGAGAAAAACATTTGTTTTTTTAAGCTTAATAATTTTTACATTTCTGAGTTGCGAAAAAGATGATTTTTGTACTCAGAACCCTGTAACACCTAAACTAATTTTACGTTTTTATGACACTACCAATAGAGAATCTGTAAAAACAGTAGATAATTTATATGTTTGGGCAGAAGGTAAAGACAGTCTATTTATAAACGCTAGTTTAGACTCACTTTTTATACCTTTAAATTCAGCAGCTACAGAAACAGTGTATAATTTTTCTAAAAACAACATTGTAAATCAGTTTACGATTCAATATACCACAGAAAACGATTTTGTATCAAGATCTTGTGGTTTTAAAGTAATTTTTAATGATGTTAATTTTACATCAGACAATACTTGGATAACCGATTTTGAACCAAGCAATTTAACCACCATAGAAAACCAAAATGAAGCTCATGTACAAATATACCATTAGCCTATTTTTATTTTTTGTTTTTGTAAGTGGTTTTGCCCAAGAAACGGAACCCTTACAAACGGACTTAGAGAAAGACTCTATTACTTACAAAACTGCGTACGGCTTACGTTTGGGCTTAGATATCAGCAAACCTATTAAATCTGCAGTAGACGGTTTTTATAACTCAGGTTTAGAATTTGTAGGAGATTACAGAATTTCTAAACGATTTTACATTGCTGCAGAACTTGGTTATGAAGATGAAACTAGCCAAGAAGATTACAGCAACTCTAGAGCAAAAGGTAGTTATATGCGTTTAGGATTTAATTACAACGCTTACGAAAATTGGTTAGATATGAATAACGAAATTTTTGTAGGATTTAGATATGGCTTTAGTTTATTTGAACAAACTCTAAATAGTTATACACCTAATATTAGCAATGAATATTTTCCTGAAGATACTTTTACACCCAATACAACTGCAGATTTAAATGCTCACTGGTCTGAATTTATGGTAGGTGCAAAAGTAGAAACCTTTAACAATTTATTTGTTGGTTTTAGCCTTAGCTATAAAATTATGATAAGTGTAAAAGAGCAAGAAGGTTTTAAAACTTTATATGCACCAGGATTTAATAGAATCTTTGATAGTGGAACTGGCTTCGGATTTAACTATACTATTAGCTATTTAATTCCGTTTTCAAAAAAATAATTTCCATTTTAAAAAGTAAACATCACAAATAATACATTCAAAATTGTTATAGTTGCATTCATGCATACTTATTAACTTTTTTTGTAACTTTAAAATCTCTTTTTAGTAAAAATAAAATAGAATGAATAAAATACCAAGCGTTAATTTATCCGATTTTTTATCTGATGATGAATCACGCAAGAAAAAATTTATTGATGAAATTGGTCATGCATATGAAAATATAGGTTTTGTAGCTCTTAAAGGTCATTTTCTAGATGATAATTTAGTAGACAATCTTTATAAAGAAATTAAAAACTTTTTCGATTTACCTACAGAGGTTAAAGAAAAATACGAAATTCCAGGAATTGGTGGTCAAAGAGGTTATGTATCTTTTGGTAAAGAATCTGCTAAAGGTAAAAAAGAAGGCGATTTAAAAGAGTTTTGGCATTTTGGTCAGTATGTAGACAAAGACTCTAAATACGCCAATGAATATCCAGAAAATGTAGTTGTAGAAGAATTAGAAAACTTTAATAAAATTGGTAAAGAAACTTACCAAATGTTAGAGAAAACTGCAAAGTACGTGTTAAGATCTTTAGCTTTGCACTTAGGTTTAGAAGAAACGTATTTTGACAATTATATAAAAAATGGTAATAGTATTTTAAGACCAATTCATTATCCACCTATAGAAACTGAACCAAAAGGAGCTGAAAGAGCTGCTGCACATGGAGATATTAATTTAATTACACTTTTAATGGGTGCACAAGGTAAAGGCTTACAAGTGCAAAATCATGAAGGTGAATGGATAGATGCAATGGCTGAGCCAGATGAATTGATGATAAATGTTGGTGATATGCTATCTAGACACAGTAATAATAAATTAAAATCAACAATTCATAGAGTAACAAATCCTCCTAAAGAATTATGGGGTACTTCACGTTATTCAATTCCGTTTTTTATGCACCCTGTTTCAGATATGAAATTAGATGTTTTAGAAAATTGCATTGATGAAGATAATCCTAAAAAATTCGAAGATATTACAGCTGGTGAGTTTTTAGATGAGCGTTTAAAAGAATTAGGACTTAAAAAATAAATTTCAGTAATTTACGCTGATAATCATTGAAACATGGATTTAAAAGATCAACTAAAAAACTTATTTCCAGAACATAAAGAAACCCCTGATCCTCCAAAAGAAAAGTCAAATATTTGGTTGCAAGAAGACCCAATACTTTGCAAGTACGAAAAAAGAAAAGGAAAGCCAATAACCATTTTAGATGGTTATACTGGTGCAACATTAGACTTTAAACAATTAGCTAAAGAAATTAAAAAGAAATTTTCCGTAGGTGGTAGTTTTAAAGATGATAAAATTATCATTCAGGGTGATTATAGAGACAAAATAATGGCTATGTTAAAAGAAAAAGGATTTAATGTAAAACGAGTTGGAGGTTAAAAATACCTACAACAAAAATTAAAATTCTTTGTTATTAAATTATGGGGGCATCAATTTTACATATTACCAATGGTGATAGCACAACAAATTATCTAAAAAGTTTACAATTTTCGGGTGAATTTATTACTTGGAGAGAAATGCTTTGTGAAGGTAAGACTACTACAGATGTGGGAAGTGAATCTTTTTGGAAAAACAGATTTCAATTTCTAAAATCATCATATAATGTAAGTAAGAAAAAATTTATTGATTATACCCTCAAAGAATATAGAGCGCTTTGTAACAAAAAAGATCATACCGAAATTGTGTTATGGTTTGAGTACGATTTGTTCTGTCAAATTAATATGATTGCAGTTTTAAGTTGGTTAAAACGTTATAGAAAGGGTTATCATATTTCTTTAGTTTGCAGTGGTAAAGTTGGTAAATCAAAAAAGATGTTTTCATTAGTAGATTTAAATGAAAATCAAATACAGAATCATTTTACTAAAAGAATTTCACTCACAGATGATGATATTGCCTATGCAGATTATATTTGGCAATTGTATTGTTCAGATTCTCCTTTAAGATTAGAAACATTCTATAAAATAAAAAGCAACTCTCCTTTTCAATATTTAGCATCAGCTATAGGAATGCATTTAAAACGTTTTCCTTCTGTTGAAAATGGATTAAATGAAGTTGAAAATAGAATTCTTAATACTGCAGCCAAAAAGTTACCTAAATCTAAAGATAAATTAGTAGGTGAACTATTAAAACAAAACGATTATGGTTTTGGTGATATCCAATATGCGAATAGCATTAATGAATTAAAAAGTCTTTTTTCCTCTTTTAATCCAATTAAAATAAGCAAAAAAGGAAAACAGGTTTTAGAAAATCAAATAAATTATTACGCCCATTTAAGAAATGACAATTCTTATCTTGGTGGTACTAAAAAATATAGCTTTTTGCATTACAACAAAGCAAACAAGCTATTACAAATTACCTCTTAAATGCCTATAAAAGAATCTGAATTAATCTTAAATCCTGATGGAAGTATTTATCATCTTAATTTAAGACCAGAACATATTTCAAATGATCTAATTTTTGTTGGAGACCAAGACAGAGTAGATCAAATTACACAACATTTCGATAGTATTGAATTTACAACCCAAAAAAGAGAATTTAAAACAACTACTGGTTTTTATAAAGGCAAACGTTTATCTGTACAGTCTACAGGTATTGGGCCAGATAATATTGATATTGTTTTAAATGAATTAGATGCTCTGGTAAATATCGACTTTAAAACAAGAGAGATAAAAGAAAATCATACAGCTTTAAATATTATAAGAATTGGTACTTCTGGTTCTTTACAAGCTGACATTCCTGTAGATTCTTTTTTATTGAGCTCTCATGCTATAGATTTAAATGGAATGTTACAAGCATACCAAATAGACGAAATAGCACATCAAGAAATTGAGAATGCTTTTATAAAACAAACCAATTGGAGCCCTAAAAAAGCAGCACCTTTAGTAGTTTCTAATAGCAAAGAACTTGCTCAAAAAATAATTTCTGATGGTATTTTTACAGGAATTACAGCAACTGCAGGTGGTTTTTATGGTCCTCAAGGAAGAGTTTTAAGACTTGGATTACAAGATGCCAATTTAAATAGTAAAATTGATAGTTTTAATTTTGAAGGAAATAGAATTACCAATTTAGAAATGGAAACTTCTGCTATTTATGGGCTTTCTAAACTTTTAGGCCATAAAGCTGTATCTATGAATGCCATTATTGCAAATAGAGCAAATGGTACTTTTAGTAAAAAACCTGCACAAGTTGTAGCGGATTTAATTGTTTATACCTTAGATAAAATAGTTGAATAAATGACGAATTTAAAAGTTGGTGGAGTACCTGAACATTTCAATTATCCATGGTATTTAACCCTTAAAAATAAAGAGTATACAGAACACAACATAAATTTACGTTGGCAAGATTATCCTGGAGGCACAGGTCAAATGTGTAAAGCACTTAGAGAAGGCACTGTAGATATTGCAATTGTATTAACAGAAGGAATTATAAAGGATATTTCTAATGGAAATCCTTCTAAGATTGTACAAACATTTGTGAAATCACCATTAGTTTGGGGTATTCATGTGGGTGCAAAATCTAAATTTAAAACCATAGCTGATTTAGAACATGCTACTATTGCAATTAGTAGGTATGGTTCTGGCTCTCACTTAATGGCCATTGTAAATGCCTACAACCAAGGTTGGGATGTATCAAAGCTCAAATTTAAAGTAATTAAAAATTTAGAAGGTGGTATTGAAGCTTTAACAAATGGAGAAGCCGATTATTTTATGTGGGAACATTTCACCACAAAACCTTTGGTAGATGAGGGTGTTTTTAGAAGAATTGATGACTGCCCTACACCTTGGCCTTGTTTTGTAATTGCAGTTAGAGATGAAATTTTAGAGAATAATTTTGAAGAAGTTCAAAAAGTTTTAAAAATAATTAATGCTAAAACAAGCTATTTCAAAGCCATTCCAAATATAGATAAAACATTGGCTAAGAGATACAAGCAGAAACTAGAAGACATTCAAAAATGGCTAAAAATTACTCATTGGAATAGCCAAAAACCTATCACAAAAAATTTAATAACTCGCATTCAAAATAAAATGATAACCTTTAACGTTATTGAAAAGAAGAAAAATTCTAGTGATTTCATAAAAAATATGTACCTTTAAATCGTAAATAAAATAGAATGAAAAAAGTAGTATTTATTGCAGTTTGTATTTTAGGAATAATTTGTTTTTCTTCTTGCAGAAGCACATCGAGTTCATGTGGTTTGGCTGATGATGTAACTACCCAAACAATCGTAAAGCAGAAAGATTTAGTTTAAATCTTTTTGTTTCTTAATTTCAAATTCAATAAATCCACTTCTCTAAGTGGATTTCTCTTTGCTTAATATTTATGAAACATTTATTATACAATTTCATAAAGTTTAGCTTACTCAATAATCATTTTAACTTCACAATAACAACACATTACCATTTTATATTTGGTTAAACCAAAGCAAAGGAAATTAGTTTTAAGCATTGTTTTTAACAATATTAACTTCTAAAATAATCCTATTTCCATTGCATTTTATTTAACATCAAAGAATGGCAAAAATCAAAAAACGTCAAGTAGAATTAGTAGTAATTTCAGATGTACATTTAGGTACTTATGGTTGTAGAGCAAAAGAATTATTAAACTATTTAAAAACCATCCAACCAAAAACATTAGTGTTAAATGGCGATATTATAGATATATGGCAATTTAATAAAAGGTACTTTCCAAAAAGTCATATGAATGTTTTAAAGCATATTACTTCTTTACTAACCAAAAAAACAGAAGTGTATTACATAACAGGTAATCATGATGAAATGCTTCGAAAATTTAAAGGTTTTAAGCTTGGTAATTTAGAAATAGTAAACAAATTGGTTTTAAATCTAGACAACAAAAAAGCCTGGATTTTTCATGGTGATGTGTTTGATGTTACCATGAAACACTCAAAATGGTTGGCAAAATTAGGTGGTAAAGGTTACGATTTGCTAATTATTCTAAACACCTTTTTTAATTGGTGTAGTAAACTATTAGGATATGGAAAGTTATCTCTTTCTAAAAAAATCAAAAACAGTGTAAAAGGCGCAATAAAATTTGTAAATGATTTTGAGAAAACAGCCTCAGACATAGCTATTGATAATAATTACGATTTTGTGGTTTGTGGTCATATTCATCAACCAGAAATAAGAAAAATAGAAAATAATAAGGGTGAGACTTTGTATTTAAATTCTGGAGATTGGATAGAGAATTTAACGGCTCTAGAATACAATAACAATGAATGGACTTTGTATGAATATCAGAAAGATGAATTAGCTAAAGGCCTAGAACTTACTTCAAAAAAGAAAAAAAAGAAAAAGAAAAAAGATCATAATATATTATTTAACGAACTGTTAAAAGAATTTGATATTCAAGGCACAAAAAAACCAACAATATGAAAATACTTTATGCAATACAAGGCACAGGAAATGGCCATATCACAAGAGCTCAAGAAATTATACCCTTTTTAAAAGCAAAAGGCGAACTAGATTTATTAATTAGTGGGAATGACTGTGAAATAAAACTAGATCATCCAATTAAATATAAATTTTTCGGATTAAACTTTACCCATGGTAAAAAAGGGGGTATTGATTTTTGGAACAGCTATAAAAAAATGAATTTAAGAAGATTCTTTAAGGAAGTAAAAAGTCTTTCTCTTAAAGAATATGATTTAATTCTGAATGATTTTGAGCCTGTTTCTGCTTGGGCTGCAAAATTAAATAACTGTAAACTGGTTTCATTGAGTCATCAAAATGCAGTTTTGAATGATGCATCTCCAAAATATAATAAGCATTTGATAGAAAAATGGATTTTAAAATATTATGCACCCTCTAAAAATAAGTTTGGTTTTCATTTTACAAGTTTCAATTCATCAATATTTACTCCAATAATAAGAAAGAAAATTAGAAACGCCAAAGTATCTAACAAAGGGCATTATACTGTGTATTTACCAGCATATAATCACGATAAAATTGCCAAAATCCTTTCACAGATTCCGATTGTTAAATGGCATATTTTTTCTAGAGAAACCACAAGTTTAATATTTAAAAAGAATATTACTATTTATCCTGTAAATGAATTTGACTTTATAAAAAGTATGGCATCTTCTAACGGAGTTTTATGTGGTGCTGGTTTTGAAACACCAGCAGAAGCTTTGTATTTAGGCAAACGTTTAATGGTTATACCTATGAAAAATCAATATGAGCAAAAATGCAATGCATTAGCTCTACAACAAATGGGTGTGCCAGTTCTTAAAAAATTAAATAAAAAAAGAATTCCAATAATTGCCAAATGGTTAAGCTCAGAACCCGTAAAAAACATCGAATATAGAGATACTACAGAAGATATTATAGAATCAATTCTGTTGCCTTATTACAATGAAACCATTTTGCCTACCATTCTATCTTAGATTTATTTAAAGAAGTTAAGATTTCGTTGGTTTTAGAAAAGTGTTTGTTGCCAAACCAATATCCTCTATTTGCACTTAAGGGTGATGGATGCCCTGACTCTAAAATGTGATGCTTCTTTTTGTCAATCAATTTTGCCTTTTTCTTTGCAAAACCACCCCACAATAGAAAAATTACATTTTCCTTCTCTTTAGAAATTTGTTGTATAACTTCATCTGTAAAAGTTTCCCAACCCTTTTTTTGATGACTACCAGGTTCATGTGCTCTAACTGTTAAGGTAGCATTTAATAAGAGAACACCTTGCTTTGCCAATCTTTCTAAATTGCCACTTTTAGGATAATCAACATTTAAATCTGTAGTAATTTCTTTAAAAATGTTTATTAATGAAGGTGGGTGAGTAATGCCATCTTTAACAGAAAAACACAAACCATTTGCCTGATTTGGCCCATGATAAGGGTCTTGCCCAATAATAACTACTTTTAAATCGTTAAAATCGCAATAATCAAATGCAGCAAAAATATCATTACCTTTTGGATAGCAAGTAAAGTTGGTATACTCGTTTTTCACAAAATTAGCCAACTCTTTAAAATAGGTTTTCTCAAATTCTTGATTTAAAATATTTTTCCAAGGTTCAGCTATTTTTACCTGCATTGTTTCTTATTTTTGTAATAAAGTCAAAGATACCATTTTGAGCAAAAATATATCAGAAAAAACACTTCAAGATTTAGAATTTTCTACAGTATTACAACACATTTCAGAGTTTTGTATTTCTGGTTTAGGAAAACAAAGAGTACTAGAAACCAAACCAATTTATAGTAGAAAATACTTATTTAAAGAATTGCATTTGGTAGATGAATACCTATCTTCATTTCAGAACGAAAATAGAATTCCGAATCATGGTTTTGATAATATTTCTGAAAGCATAAAAAGGTTGGCTATTGAAAATAGTTTTATTGAAACAGATGCTTTTTTAAAAATTGCAGCTACATCACTCACAGTTAACGAACAAATTAAGTTTTTTAAAAAATTTCAAGTTCTATTTCCTACATTTTATAAATTAACTCAAGGAATTGAATTTACAACTTACGTAGATGATGAAATTAAACGAATAATTGATATTTCTGGTGAAGTTAAGAACAATGCTTCTTCAGCGCTAAAACAAATTAGAAGAGATATCAACAATGTTCGAGGTAAAATTGGTTCTAGTTTTTCTTCAGCTTTATCTAAGGCAGTTGCTGCAGGTTATTTAGATGATATTAAAGAAACTATTGTAGACAATCAAAGAGTTTTGGCTGTTTCTGCCATGCATAGAAGAAAAGTTGCTGGTAGTTTATTAGGGTCTTCAAAATCTGGTGGAATTGTATATATTGCTCCTCAAGCTACTTTGGGTTACAGCAGAGAATATCAAAATTTAGTTTACGAAGAAAAACAAGAGGTAATTAAAATTTTAAGAGCTTTAGCAGATACAATCAGACCAATGGTGTCTTTGCTAGAAGAGTATTTAGAATTTTTAATTCATTTAGATGCAGTTGGTGCAAAAGCTAAATATGCTCAAGATATGGATGCAATTCTGCCTAAAATTTCTAAGGAAAAGAAAATCTTTTTTAAAGATGCTTATCATCCTGTTTTATGGAAAAAGAATAAGGAACAAAAATTAAAAACGGTAGCCCAAACCATTCATTTAGATGAGCAACAGCAAATCATTGTAATCTCAGGACCAAATGCAGGTGGTAAAAGTATTACTCTAAAAACCATAGGTTTACTTCAAATCATGGTACAAAGTGGAATTTTAATTCCTGTTGATGAACGAAGTGAAACTTATATTTTTGATACTGTTTTAACTGATATTGGTGATAATCAATCTATAGAAAACCAGTTAAGTACATACAGCTATCGCTTAAAAAACATGCGATACTTTCTAAGAAAATGTAATGAAAATACATTGTTCTTAATTGATGAATTTGGTACAGGGTCTGATCCTGAATTAGGTGGAGCTTTAGCCGAGATTTTCTTAGAAGAATTTTATAATAAAAAAGCATTCGGAATTATTACAACCCACTACTCTAACCTTAAGGTTCTAGCCAATGAATTAGATAATGTAACCAATGCAAACATGCAGTTTAATGAGCGCACTTTAGAGCCTTTATACAAGCTTTTTATAGGTCAAGCAGGTAGTTCTTTCACTTTTGAAGTTGCACAGAAAAACGGTATACCATTTAGCTTAATCAATAAAGCTAAAAAACGCGTTGAAACAGAAAAAGTACGTTTAGATAAAACCATTTCTAAATTACAGAAAGAAAGAAATCGTTTACAAAAAACTTCTGATAGTTTAGAAAACCAAAAAGAAAAAGGTAAAGAACATCTAGAAAGTTTGCAGGAGAAAGAATTGAGAATTCAAGAAAAGTTATCTGGTTTTCAAGAACTTTACGATAAAAATCAAAAAATGCTTTCTCTGGGTAGAAAGGTTAATGAGCTATTAAATAAATACTTTCAGACCAATAATAAAAAGCAATTAAATGCGAGCTTTAATAAATGGGTTGCAGATGAAAAAGTAAAACATGCCAAGAAAAACCCAATTAAGCCAAAGACAAAATCTCAGAAACAAAAAGCCAAAGTTGTAGAAAAACAAATTCAAGAAGTAATTAAAAAGGTAGAAAAAGAGGTTTTAGAAAAAGTAGTTGAGGTTAGAAAAGAAAAGAAAAAAGAAGAAGCTAAAATTGCAAAAGCAAAATCTGAATACGTTTACAAACTAAATGATAGAGTAAGAATCATAGATTCTAACTCAGTTGGTACCATAGATAAAATAGACAGAAAAAACGTTACCATTAATTATGGCGTTTTTACTACAAAAACTACACTTAATAAAATTGAGTTGGTAGAAAAGGCTAAATAGCTAGCAACTCATCTCTTAAACTTTCTTAATAAAACTTAGTATAACTCTTAATTTCAGTTAAATGATGTTAAGAAATTATTAAAGTGCACTTTTTGCTGAAACGTTTTTAAAATTCTCAAGTCTTATTGATATACGTTTAACTTAACACACTTATTATGAGAAATTTAAAATCAATCATCGCCATTATTGCTCTTAGCTTATCAACCGTAATTGCTACATCAGCCTCAGAGAAAAACCCTTCTAAAGTAACCAAAGAAATTAGAACTGAAATAGTTTCTATGCTTGGTAAAAAAATTCCAATCGAATTTAAAAAAGCAGAAAAAGTTGAAGTTTCATTTATGATTAACAAAGACAATGAAATTGTCATTTTAACTGTTGATTGCAATCAAACTGAGTTTAATACTTACGTAAAGAATAAATTAAACTATAAAAAATTAAACGCTGTAGGCGCAAAACAGGGAGAAGTTTACAAAGTTCCTGTAAAATTGAAATTAAAATAACAACTGGTTGGTTAGTTGGAGCCCAATATTAGTTTTAAGTAACTAAATTGGGCTTTTTTTTATTCGTAAATTTTCATTTCCTCATCATAGAATTCGCCTGCTTTATCCATTAAAACAGCCAATTCTGTAGCAATATCTTCTTCATTTTCTCCTGTTAAATCTTCAAACCATTCTACTTCATCATCCTTTAGATTAATCATAAATCTAGGAAACTCTGTATGCAGCACAAAAATATCTTCTGGGTACTTGCTGTTATCTGCTAATAAAAATTTAGGTAATTCCATTTTATAAAAATATATACCACAAAGTTACAAATATCTTTCTTTAACTATGTTTAAATGATGTATTTGATGTCCAGAAAATAAATAACCTAAAGCTCTAACAGACATCGTATTATTAGAAGCTACACCAATTCTTTGAAATGCTTCATCAGAAAAACTCTGAAAAAGTGCAATAGAACTTTCTCTAACCACCTTCATTTCGTTCAATAACTCATCAAATTCCCTTTGGTTAGCATTGTCATTTTGTGTAAATATATCTTGATCAAAACCTGGTAAATCTGTTTTATCATTTCTAGCAAAACATAAG
This sequence comes from Polaribacter sp. P097, assembly GCF_036864555.1. Taxonomy (NCBI): domain Bacteria; kingdom Pseudomonadati; phylum Bacteroidota; class Flavobacteriia; order Flavobacteriales; family Flavobacteriaceae; genus Polaribacter; species Polaribacter sp. P097. Next base: position 831,539 of record NZ_JAZETJ010000002.1, read on the forward strand.
GCTCTATAAATAAAAACGCGTTCAGTATCTATGGTGTGTTGTATCAATTCTTTTAAGGTCCACTTACCTTTATCATATGCAAAATTATGTTTTGAGGCATCAATATTACTTAGTGTCTGCTCAAAATCATTTTGTGATGCTACTAAATTTTCTACTATACTTTTTTCTTGATTTACTAATTGTAAATACTGTTCAAAATAAGGTGCATACTCATTTTTAGGAACCATTTCTTGCTATTTTATAGTTTAATACAACGAATTTAGTCATTTTTGCAAAACTTAAATATTTTGTAAACCAATAAGATTAATGTTATATCCATTCTTCTCTTATTTAAAATTTTTAATTCAATCTACCAATCAACATGGAGTTCATTCTCCTTTTGTTTACAACTTTGTAACTAAAGGTCTTTACAAAAAATCACAAAAATCTAGTTTAATTGAGCAGAATGTAGAGCTTCAAAAATTAAGTAAGAAAAAAGTAAAAATACTTTCAAAAATTATCAATTATTTCGAAGTTGAGCAAATTTACTTTGCAAGTGATAAAGTTAAAAATACAGAAAATGATAACTTTAAAATAGTTTTCATAAATGTGGATGAACTACAGTTTATGGACTTAAAAAAAGACTTAATTATCATAATTACAGATATATACAAAAAAAAACAGAATACATCAACTTGGTTAAACTTCATTAAAGAAACAAAAAATATAGTTACTGTAAACACTTATTTCTACGGATTAATTTTCTTAAGACCTGAACAAGCCAAGGAGCATTTTATAATAAGAGTTTAACATATCTAAACCCATAAAGTTCGTAACTTTGATGCTTTGTAAATAACACAAACAATTCATGAAAATATATACTAAAACTGGTGATGAAGGTACAACTGCACTTTTTGGTGGTACAAGAGTTAAAAAATACAATTTAAGAATTGATAGTTATGGAACTGTAGATGAATTAAACGCTTATATTGGTTTAATTAAAGATCAAGATATAAATGAAGCCACTAAAGAAACTTTATTAAATATTCAGAACGAATTGTTCACTTTAGGAGCTATGTTAGCTACTCCACCAGAAAAAGAAACGTTAAAATCTGGAAAAGAACGTTTAAATATACCTAAGGTAAATGTAAACTCTATTCAATATTTAGAAAACAAGATTGATGCTATGGATGCTGAGCTTCCTCAAATGACGCATTTTATTTTACCTGGAGGACATCAGGCTGTGTCATTCTGTCACGTAGCAAGATGTGTTTGTAGAAGAGCAGAACGTTTGTGTGTTGAGTTAAATGACGAAGAAACTATAAATTCTGACATTTTAAAATACTTAAACCGACTTTCTGACTACCTTTTTGTGTTGGCACGAATGTTGTCTAAACAACTACAGGTAGACGAAATTAAATGGATTCCTACCAAAAATAATTAAGTTCTTTTTTTATTGATGTTATATTTCTTAAAAAAGACTTGCATAATTCAGCAAAAAAATTATTTTTGCACAAAAATTAAACAATAAGAAATGTATTGGACGTTAGAATTAGCATCTTATTTAGCAGATGCACCTTGGCCAGCAACCAAAGACGAATTAATAGATTACGCTATTAGAACTGGAGCTCCTTTAGAAGTTGTTGAAAATCTACAGGACATTGAAGATGAAGGTGATGCTTATGATTCAATTATAGAAATTTGGCCAGATTATCCAACTGAAGATGATTATCTTTGGAATGAGGACGAATACTAAACTCAATAAAAATATAAAAAGTCTCTAAAGAGGCTTTTTTTTTGTTTTCTTTTCTGCTTTTGCGTAGAAAAAAATCAAATAGAATTTTATTGATGTAAAACACATAATACAGTTAATTTTAACTGATAAAAAAATTTGATAATGGGTATATTAGATTCAGTAATAAAGCTCTTTGTTGGTGATAAGCAAGAGAAAGATTTAAAATTATTACAGCCAATTGTAGACAATGTTAAGAAATTTGAAGCAGAGATTGCCAATCTTTCTCATGATGAGCTACGAGCAAAAACTTTAGCATTCAAAGAAAAAATAAAAGAAGCTACAAAAACCTTAGATGATAAAATTACTGTTTTAGAGGCAGAGGCTAAAGCTGCAGATATAGACAGACAAGAAGATATTTATGCAGAAATAGATGCATTAAAAGACGAAGCTTATACGATATCAGAAAAAGTTTTGGCAGATATTATGCCAGAGGCATTTGCTGTTATTAAAGAAACTGCAAAACGTTTTGTAGAAAACGAAGAATTAGAGGTTACTGCAACTCCTTTTGATAGAGAACTATCTGCACAAAAAGACAATGTTTCTCTAGAAGATGATAAAGCGTATTGGGCCAATTCTTGGGATGCTGCAGGTAAGCCTGTAACTTGGGATATGATTCATTATGATGTGCAATTAATTGGTGGTTCTGTTTTACATCAAGGTAAAATTGCAGAAATGATGACAGGTGAAGGTAAAACGTTAGTTTCTACACTACCTGTTTACTTAAATGCCTTAACTGGTAATGGAGTTCATGTAGTAACCGTAAATGATTACTTGGCAAAACGTGATAGAGCTTGGATGGCTCCTATTTTTGAATTTCATGGTTTATCTACAGATTGTATCGATTTTCATCAACCAAATTCAGATGCACGTAGAAAAGCCTATAATGCAGATATTACTTATGGTACAAATAATGAATTTGGTTTCGATTATTTGAGAGACAATATGGCTAGCTCTAAAGACGATTTGGTACAAAGAGCGCCAAATTATGCAATTATAGATGAGGTAGATTCTGTATTAATTGATGATGCAAGAACACCTTTAATTATCTCAGGTCCTGTACCAAAAGGCGATGTACATGAATTTAACGAGCTAAAACCTTTAGTATCAGATTTAGTGTCTTTACAAAAGCAAAACTTGGTAAAAGTACTAGCAGAAGCTAAGAAATTATTAGCAGAAGGCGATGAAAAAGAAGGTGGTAAATTGTTACTAAGAGTTCACAGAGGTTTACCAAAAAACAAGGCATTAATTAAATTTTTATCTCAAGAAGGTATTAAACAAATTCTGCAAAAGACAGAGAATACCTACATGCAAGATAATAATAAGCTGATGCCAGAAATAGATCAAGATTTATATTTTGTTGTAGAGGAAAAAAACAATCAAATTGATTTAACTGATAAAGGAATTGCACATTTATCAGAAAAAACAAATAATGACACCTTCTTTGTATTACCAGATATTGGTGTAAAAGTTGGTGAAATTGATGCACTTGAAAAAACTGCAGAAGAAAAAGCAGTTTTAAAAGAAGACTTGTATAAAGACTTTAGTATTAAGAGCGAACGTATTCATACCATGAATCAACTTTTAAAAGCCTATACTGTTTTTGAAAAGGATGTTGAGTATGTAGTGATGGAAAACAAGGTGATGATTGTTGATGAACAAACAGGACGTATCATGGATGGTCGTCGTTATTCTGATGGTTTACACCAAGCAATTGAAGCTAAAGAAAATGTAAAAATTGAAGATGCTACACAAACTTTTGCAACTGTAACTCTACAGAACTATTTTAGAATGTATAGAAAACTTTCTGGAATGACAGGTACAGCCATTACAGAAGCTGGTGAATTTTGGGAAATCTATAAATTAGATGTTGTAGAAATTCCTACAAATAAGCCAATTGCAAGAGATGATAAAGATGATTTAGTTTATAAAACTGCTCGTGAAAAATACAACGCAGTTATAGACGATATCGTAAAATTAGTTGCTGAAAAAAGACCTGTTTTAGTAGGTACAACATCAGTAGAAATTTCTGAATTACTAGGTAGAATGTTACAAATGCGTAAAATTCCACATAATATTTTAAATGCAAAATTACACAAGCGTGAAGCAGATGTTGTAGCAGAAGCAGGTAAACCTGGTGTTGTTACTATTGCAACAAACATGGCTGGTCGTGGAACGGATATTAAACTATCTCAAGAAGTAAAAGAGGCTGGTGGTTTAGCTATTATTGGTACAGAAAGACATGATTCTAGACGTGTTGATAGACAGCTTAGAGGACGTGCAGGAAGACAGGGAGATGTTGGTTCTTCTCAATTCTACGTCGCTTTAGACGATAATTTAATGCGTTTATTTGGTTCAGATAGAATTGCTAAAATGATGGATAGAATGGGCCTTAAAGAAGGTGAAGTAATTCAGCATTCTATGATTTCTAAATCTATTGAGAGAGCTCAGAAAAAGGTAGAAGAAAACAACTTTGGTATTCGTAAGCGTTTGTTAGAATATGATGATATCATGAACGCTCAACGTGAGTTTGTTTATAAAAGAAGAAGAAATGCGTTAGATGGTAAACGTTTGCAAGTAGATATTGCAAACATGATTTACGATACATGCGAATCTATTGTTCAAAAAAATAAAGGAGTTAAAGATTTTCAGAATTTCGAATTTGAATTAATTCGTTTTTCTTCTATGACTTCACCTATTTCTGAAGATGAGTTTAACAAGTTATCAGAAAAAGAAATTACAGATCAATTGTATGATATTGTAACTAAACATTACAAAGACAAGATTGAAAGAAATGCAGTATTGGCATACCCTGTAATTAAAGATGTTTACGAAAATGAAGGTGATAGATACGAACGTATTGTAGTACCTTTTACAGACGGAATTAAATCTTTACAAGTTGTTACCAATTTAAAAGAAGCATACGAAACTGAAGGTAAAAGTTTGGTTACAGATTTCGAAAAGAATATTACGCTTGCTATTATAGATGAAAACTGGAAGGATCATTTACGTAAAATGGATGATTTAAAACAATCTGTACAGAACGCATCTTATGAGCAAAAAGATCCTTTATTAATCTATAAGTTTGAAGCTTTTGAATTGTTCAAGAGAACTGTAGACGAGATTAATAGAGAGGTTTTATCTTTCTTATTCAAAGGTGAATTACCTGCACAAGATAGAAATCAGATATCTGAAGCTCGTCAGCAAAAAAGAGAAAACTTAAGTACTAGTAAAGCTGATGTGCAAAATACCACAGAACAAGCCATTCAAAATTCTCGTCAGCAATCTTCAGAACCTGTAGAAACTGTTGTGAGAGAACAACCAAAAATTGGTAGAAATGAACGCGTTACCATTAAAAATGTAATGAGTGGAGAAGAAAAGGTTGTGAAATTTAAACAAGCAATTCCTTTAATTCAAAAAGGTGAATGGGTTTTGGTAAATTAATTTAACCAAACTATTATACATTTAAAAAAACCGTTTAGAAATCTCTAAACGGTTTTTTTTATATAATGCAGTAACTAGATGTTTTACCTATTTTTTGATAAACTTAGCAGTATAACTAAGGCCATCAGCATATACTTTTATTAAATACAACCCACTAGAAAGGTCTTCGAGATTTATTTTATTTAATTCTTTTTTGTAAACCTTTAATCGTTTACCAATTACTGAGTAGATTTCTATTTTTGAAAGTGCAACATCTTGTGAAACAATATTTAATTCATTAATCACAGGATTAGGATACATCTTTAAAGCAGATTTTAAAACATTTTCTGCAGTACTTAAAGAACAACTTTCACCAACAGTATAATTAAAATATTTAGTAACTGCTAAACCACCAGCAAAAGCAAATTTACAAGCATAGCTAATAGATTCACCTACTGAAAATCCGCTTACAGTTGTTGAAAATCGATTACCAGATTCAGCACTCATTTGAGTTTCGGAAAATGGAGATTGCTTCCATAAATAAGCCACAACTCCTGTTTTATCAGTATCTAACAATTCAAAAGTAAAAGTAACTTCTGAGCCATTTGTGATAAATTCATAAGTATAACCTAAAGAAAACTCACCTTGTATTGCTTCACTTTCTGTTCCTGAACATTCAGAATTTGTGTTTTCTAACGTGGTTGCTTGTAAGCTTATTGAATTATTAGCAGCCTCATTTCCAGATAAATCTTTTGCAGAAACACTAAAATCATATAAAGTATCTGCTGTTAAACCACTTATCACTATTGATTTTTGAACTCCTGAATCACTATTTATAGATTCAGTATTATTGCCAAAAGTAACGTCATAAATTACTTTTCCTGAATCATCTGTTGCATTTAACAAAATTTCTACTGTTGATGCACTCACATTGCCAATACTTGCTGTAAAATTATCTGGAGGAGTTGTATCAGAATTACTACCTGAACAACTATTCCCAACAACATAATTAAAATATTTAGTAGCAGATAAGCCACCTGCATAAGCAAATTTACAGGCATAACTAATAGTTTCACCTATTGATAAACCACCAACTGTACTAGAAAATATATTCCCTGATTCTTGATTCATCTGAGATTCTGTAAATGGAGTTTGTTTCCATAAATAAGCTACGACACCATTTTTATCTGTATCTAACAACTCAAATTGAATTTTAACCGAAGTTCCTATGGTTTCAAAAGACACACGATATCCTTGTGAAAAACTTCCTTGACTTGCTTCAGAGGAAACCTCTTCACATTTTTGTTCTTCAGATACTGTAATTGAAATTTCTTCTGATGTAGTTGTTGCCCCAGAATTATCGGTAGCTACAGCTTTAATTTGATGTGAACCAATACTTGCATTATCCCAAACAAAATTATAAGGTGAGTTAGAAACTTCACCCAACTTTGTAGTACCACTAAAATACTCTACTAAAGCAATTGTACCATCTAAATCACTAGCAGATGCTGAAATAGTAATTTGTTCTCCTTCTTTAAAAGCAGCATTATTACTTGGTGCTGTAATTGAAATAGTTGGATTTACATTTCCATTATTTGAAACTATTACCAAAACCTCATCAGAATCTTGATAAGTTCCATCATCTACAGATAATTTGCATTTATAAATACCTTCTACCAAATTAGAAATAGTTGGTGAAGCAATTGTATTGTTATCAAAAATGATCGTTGAAGGCCCATAAATTTGCTCCCAATTATAAGTTATATTTTGTCCTTCAGGATCATTACTTGCAGAACCATCTAGCATTGCAGTTGAATCAGGTAGTATCACAGAAACGTTTGTACCTGCATTAGCAACTGGAGGAACAAAAGGCAATGCCTCTTTATAACTAAATGTCATTTTACCTAAATTGAACTCACCATTTTCTATAAATAATCTCAACACATTTTCACCTTTAGTTAACTGAATATCAGAAACATTCTTAGTTTGCCAAGCATCCCAATCTGAAGTATAACCCACAGATATATCTGGACTTATTTTAGTGCCATCAATTTCAAAATAAAAAGGACCTCCTCCACTTTCATTACCAGATGTATATCTAAAACTTAGATCATAAACTCCAGCAGTTTGTGCATCAACTGTATACTCCATCCATTCTCCTGCAGTAATCCAACCTATCGTTGCTCCTTCTCCGTTCACAGAAATGGCATCTATATTTTCTTCTGTTCTAAAATCTCCATTATTTCCTACAGACGTATCAACATAAGTAATGCCTTGCCCAATTCCACCTTCAAACTTATCATAAAAGCCTGCTTCAATTTCACCAGGAATACTATTAGGAGTGCCTAAATAAGGTACTTGTTCCCCTATTTGTACTTCAACAATATTGGTAACACTAAATTGATTATTTACATAAACCTTAGCATAAAAACCATGAACACCCAATCCTAAATTAGCTGCTTTAAGTTCGTATGGAGCTGATGCGTCTTCACCTATAGAGGTTGTTCCATCAAAAAACTCAACCTTAGTAATTCCACTTCCAGAAACAGTGGCTGTTAAATTTACACTACCATTTGGAAAAGCTTGGGCAAAATCTGATGATAAAACTCCAGAGACATCTAAATCTCTATTTGTTTTCATTTGATTTGCAGGAACCGTTAATTGAAATCCGTCTGAAAAAGAAACCGTAATTTCTGTATCAGAATAATTATGCGCAACGTATGTTGTTTCTCCATTTTGCTTAAACACTGCTGCAATAGGATAATTTGCTGTAATTGTAGCATCTACAACACCCATTGCATTAACAGAATGTAGCCAATGATAAGTTTGGGCATCAGAAATACCAAATTTTAAGCTTCTTTCTGGATAGTCATTATATAAATCGACTGCTTTTTGTGGGTTTGACATTGACAAATATTTCCAATAAGTATCGTACCATAAATTTGGATGTTCTTGATTATTTAAAACAACTGTATTTGCTTCGATTTCCGCCCATAATTTCTGTGCATATTGTTGATTATGCCCTAGGTAAAAAGAACCTCCATGAATGGGATACATCTCAATGCCATAAGCTGCTTCAATATCTGCTGTCCAAAAAGTACCATTATCATAAGAATTACCCCAAACTCTAGATACTAAACTGTATTGTTGTGATGATTGAAAATTACGTTCATAAACATCAAACCAATATTCTTCTACGGCTGTTTGTTCTGTGGTATAAATATATATTCCTAAATCTCTTATTGCATCGTTCTCTGTGATTGTTCCCCAATGAATTAAAGACGATCCAAATTGCATACTTTCTGAAGTTGATTCTTGATCATTTCCTTGAGGAAAAGTTGCAAAGCCATTGGCCCAACTATGGCCTGCATAGGGACTGAAATTTCTTAAAAATGGAAATAAGGAATCACTTCTATCTGTTGAAGCTGCATCTTTTATTAAAGTATTTATCATTGGCCCCCATTGTGAAGCCCAACCAGGTTCAAACTGTTCCATAAAAGCAGCAGCATGAATAAAATATCCCCAGTGAAAATGATGATCATTGATGTTTGTGTCTTGGCCATGACCTGAAGGATAACCTAATAAAGCAGACCAAGTATCATTATAATAAAACAAAAATGCCTTTTCTCCAGACTCATAACTTAACCAATCTTCTAAACGCTCTTTAACAGTGGCTATCATTTTATCTCTTGCAGCTGTATTTCCTGTTTGATCAGCAATTCTAGCTGTTTGAATTAAACGATTCATAACTTGACCTTCATTGTAAGAATCCGTCCAAGTTGCTAAACCATCATTTTCAATTTGAGAAATTTTACTCTCTAGCTCAGCAGGACTAAATCCTGTGCTGTAATTTGCTAAATAAGGTATTGTTGGTAAAATTCCTTTAAATGTATTTTCTACTGTAAAGCTGTTCCCTTCTAACATTTTTAACTCACCTCTTACAGATGCATAAGTATAAGAACTTGGCACAGGAGAATTAGTACTTGTATTATACCATTGATGAGGCAATAAGCCTAGTAACATATTTGAGTTAGATCCTTCTTTAACATCTGTGGTAACTGTGAAAGTTGTAGCCACTTTAGATGTTGCTTCATCAAAACTCCAATTTGTAGCAGTATTTGTTGGAAAAACGTAAGCATACTTTTTTAGATTTTCAACTACATCATTTACATTACTGGTATTTTGTGGTAACATTGCCATTGACCAGTACGTTTTACCATTTAAGGTTGATGTATAGGTTGCACCTGATTGATTCCATACACTACCAATTGGTGCATAGAATACAAAATCTTCATCTCCAGATGCGTTTTCTATAATTAACACTTCATTATTAACAGTTGCTGAACCTGAATTCACTTTTATTTCCACAACATCATCTGCATCTTTTTCGTAATATAAAAATGGCATACCAATTCCTGAAGTTACATTCATTTCATTGTCTGTATCTTTCCAATTCATTGTAACTGTCCAATCTGAATAATCAGAAACTGTGGTTTTATCTGTAGACAAACCTTGAAGACTAACTTCTATGGGAGCAGAATCTCCAATAACTCCCCAAGGAATATATGTAACAATTAAACCTGTATTTGTAGTTTTCATTGTCATTGGATAATTGAATAAATTATCTGCATGATTCTCTTTAACTAACTTAGACCACCAGTCATTTGTTGGAACTGGTTTACCTATAGCATTACCAGACAATTGTGGTGTACCTGAAGGAAAACCATTTCTACCTGCTTCATCTGTTCCAGGATGTGAATTTGTATAACTACCACTACCAACTTGTGTTGTTTGACAGTTTATTGAAAAACTAATAAAAATAATTAGTGCACTAAGAAAATATTTTAACATAAGAATAAATTAAATGAATACGCTATTTGTAAAGCTAACTGAATAGTTTGTATAATGGAAAATATTAAGCCATACAAAAACCATACAAACCATAATTTTAAACGTATTCTTAATGCTTTTATAAAAAACAAAAAACCGTTTAGAAATATCTAAACGGTTTTTTTGTTATAACTTAATTAAACTATAGTTTTCTTAAATAAACAGTTCCATAACCACTATTTAATTTCATCTTATACATACCTGTGTTATATTTTAATTTCATTCTAGTATTTATATGACCAAAATCATCCATTTCTTTTTCTTCTAACACCTTAAAATCTACATCACTATAAACAGATTTACCAATAGCATCTATAAGTAAACTAGACTTATTAGGAATTTGAACATCTATAAATCCGTTATTACTGTATATAGAAAAGATACCTTTAGGATATTCTTTTTCAAATTCGATAGTAACATTTCCTCCAATTGTATTTACAGTAACAGGACCAGAAACATCTTTCAATTTCATATTATTAAGGGTAGATGTTATTTCTACCTCTCCTTTAAAATATGATAAACTTGAGGCTTTTGAATTAAAAAATCGAACTTGACTATTCTTAGATTCTTCACTACAATTATTTGTAGACCAATTTAGTTTTATTGTGTTTGGAATTTTCACCAAATATCTTTCATTGCTTGCCATAATAAAACGAACTTGATTTTGGTCTTTGAAAAGCAGTTCTCCATCTCTTTCCTCTATAGTAAAATAAATACCCAAATCAGCATTTTGATTCTTTTTACCTAACTTCTTAAGTCCCTTTTTTCTATCATTATCTATATTAAAAAATACAAAATTTGAGGAGGACAAAGAGTCTTTTCCTTTAATAGTTGTAGAACTTACTTTCGCTAAATTTTTTGATTTAGCATATCCCCTTACAACCCAAGGTGAGTTTTCTTCTCTTTTTTCATGTAAACTTTTAATAACAACTTCATCTCCATCATAACCCTCTATCTGAAACTGTTTAGAGGAACAAATTCTTAAAGTTCCTTTATTAAACTTTATTTTTTTCTCTTGTGCATTCAACGCACTAAACCCAATTAGAAATATTACTGTAAAAATTAATTTTATATTTTTCATGATATTATTTATTAATATTTGCCATAGCTAATGTTGCATTATTTTTAACTATAGGATACGTTTGTTTACTATTAATGATTTTTTCAAGAGGTTTTTGTGCACGATTTTCTCTTAAAATACTCAATGCTTTTATTAATTTAATTTGCACCAAAGGTTTATCTTCATTCTCTAGAGCAGTTATTAAATTCTTTCTTATTTTTTCATTTTTTGGAAATTGCAATAAACCATCAATCGTTGCAATTTTTACATTTGCATTTTCATCTTGATGCAAAATTTGAATTAGTCTGTTTATTATTCTAGTATCTTCTTTTTGATATTCATCATTAAAAGCATAAACACCTTCTAAACGTTTTCCTGCTGAATCTGCATCTAAGTTTGCCAATAATTGTTGTTCTTCTTTAGAAATTGAGTCTTTGTTTGTAAACCAAAACGCAAAAGAAAATATGATTGCAAGACAGGCAGCTACAGACATATATCTTAAATACACAACTCTACTTTTTTTAGGTTGATGTAATTTTTGTTTTAACATTTCCTCAAAATTCGCATCAGCTTTTTTAGACATTTGCTCATTTGAAAAGGAGCTTTTATTGTCTTTAATAAAATCTTCTAATTTCATAAACCTTGTTTTTTAATCAATTTTAATAGTTGTTGTTTTCCTCTTCTAAATTGATTTCTAATAGTACTTTCTTTGGTATTTAGCATTTCTGCAATCTCCTTATGAGTATACTCTTCTATCAAATAAAGAGAAAGCACAATACTGTATTTATCTTTTAAACTAGCCATACATTCTTTAACAAATTTTATTGATGGAGTTTGCTCTAAATTATCATTAATTTCTTCTACTTCTTTTTCTAAAGCATCGTATTCGTCAGATACTATGAATTTGTGTTTTGCTTTAGAAACATCAATAGATTTATTAATTACAATTCTTTTTAACCAAGCACCTAAATTTGCATCCTCTTTTAAATGAGATATTTTTTCGAATGCTTTTATAAAACAATCTTGAACTATATCTTCGGCTTCTTCTCTACTCTTTAAAATTCTTACTGCTGCTCCAAACATCATATTTTTATAAGCATTATAAACCTGAATTTGGGCTTGGTAATTGTTAGATTTACATTCTTGTATGAGTTGTTTGGTATTCAAAAAATTAGTTGGTTGATTTTGTTTACACTATAAGAACGTGAAAATTTTAAAAGTGTCGCAAAAAATATAGATTAATTCTAAAAATAGTTTAAATCGTCAATCAAATTCTTATTTTTATAAAAAATCTATTTAAATGAAAGTATTAACTACAACAATATTATTTTTTATATCGCTATCTGTTTTTAGTCAAACTAATAAAATGGCTTTATTAAAATTTAAAAAGGAATACAATGTTTTAGAATATAGGTTAAAGACAAAGTCCACAGCTTTAAATCATTCAACAACAAAGGAGAATGAAAAATTAAGTTTTGAAATGAAACAAGAATTGATTGATCTAGAAACCAAATATGGTTCTAATGAAATAAAATTATATATAAATAAAAATAAGTATGCAGAAGCAGTAAATAAAACACTACTTAAATACGAATTACTTATAAATGAGATAAAAGCTAAGCATCAAATTGAGCTTGCAAAAATTGAATCTGATTTTCAAAATGAAATAGGTAAGCTTCAATTAAAATATAAAATTGCCCAATAAAAAAGAGCTTGTATAAATATACAAGCTCTTTTTTTTAATAATGATTATGGTTAAATCAATCAAATTCTGTTTCTAGTTTTAAATAATCTAAAAACTCTCTTTTTGTTTCTTTATTTTTAAACTTACCACCAAACTCAGCAGTTACTGTAGAGCTTTCAATATCTTTAATTCCTCTTGAATTTACACATAAATGTTTTGCATCAATAACACAAGCTACATCATCTGTACCGAGTGCTTCTTGCATTGCTTGTACAACTTGCATTGTTAAACGCTCTTGAACTTGAGGTCTTTTTGCAAAGTACTCAACAATTCTATTCATTTTAGATAAACCAATTACTTTACCATCTGATATATAAGCAACATGTGCTCTACCAATGATAGGTAATAAATGATGCTCGCAAGTAGAATAAACCACAATGTTTTTTTCTACCAACATTTCACCATAATTATAATTATTATCAAATGTAGATGCCTTTGGTTTGTGTTTCGGATTTAAACCCATAAAGATTTCATTTACAAAAGCCTTAGCCACTCTTTTCGGAGTTCCTTGCAAACTATCATCTGTTAAATCCATACCTAAAGTGTTTAAAATATCTTTAACACTTTCTTCAATTCTCTTTATTTTTTCATCATCAGAAATATCAAAAGCATCTGCTCTTAATGGAGTTTTTGCAGAAGTACCTACGTGGTTTTCTCCTATTTCTTCAATTCTTTCTTCGTTCATTATGGTATTTAATTCAAACTTATTGAAACGTAATTATTTTGCAAATTTACGTGTTTGCAACGTATTTTATCCTCTTTTGTATCAATAATCATTATTGATGTATAATTATTGACAACTACTGCCTCTTAAAAGAAATCTTTATTGCAATTTATTTACCAATTCTGATTTAGAACAATGTTGTTGTTCTCCAGTAATCATATTTTTTAATGTAAACAGTTCTTGTGCTACTTCTTGAGAACCTGCTAAAACCACATATTCTATTGCTCTGTTATTAGCATAGGTCATCTGCTTTTTCATCTTAGCAGCATCTGGATATAATTCTGCTTTAATATTGTATTTTCTAAGTTCAGAAATGGCTTTCATGCAATACAAACCTTCAGCATCTCCAAAATTAATAAACAATACTTTAGGCTTAGGTAAATCTACAGATTTGAATAAACCCAGTTCTTCCAGCACTAAATAAATTCGATCTAAACCAAAAGAAATTCCTACTCCAGAAACATCTTTCATTCCGAAAATACCAGTTAAATCATCATATCTTCCTCCTCCTCCAATAGAACCCATTTTCACGCCTTTTGGTGCTGAAACTTCAAAAATTGCTCCTGTGTAATAATTTAAACCTCTAGCTAAAGTTACATCTACCTCTAAATTTGCAGATTGCAGGCCTAATTCTGTAGTTGCATTTATTACAAATCTTAATTCTTTAACACCCTGCAATCCCTCCTCTGAAGTAGCTAACATAAGGTCTAAAGCATATAAATTTTCTAAATTAGAACCCTTAAAATTAAATAAAGGTTGGACTTTTTGAATAGCTTCTTCAGAAATACCTTTTGCGAGCATTTCTTCTTCTACTTTAGCTTGCCCAATTTTATCTAACTTATCTAAAGCAACAGTAAAATCAATCAGTTTATCTTGAGCCCCAATTACTTCTGCAATTCCAGATAAGATTTTTCTATTATTAATTTTTATAGTAGTTTCTGTTAAACCTAATTTGGTAAAAACAGTATCATACAATTGTATAAACTCTGATTCTTGCCATAAAGATTTACTACCTACTACATCTGCATCACACTGATAAAACTCTCTAAAACGACCTTTTTGAGGACGATCTGCTCTCCAAACAGGCTGCACTTGATAACGTTTAAAAGGAAACGTGATTTCATTTTGATGCTGAACTACATACCTTGCAAAAGGTACAGTAAGATCATACCTTAAAGCTTTTTCAGAAATCTGTGAAGTTACCTTTGTACTTTCTTTATCTGCCAATAATTGTGCATCTGCCTTCTTAAGAAAGTCTCCAGAATTTAAAATTTTGAAAATAAGCCTATCACCTTCTTCACCATATTTACCCATTAAAGTTGATGAGTTTTCAAAACTCGGAGTTTCTATGGGCTGAAATCCGAAAGTTTCAAAAGTAGTTTTAATAGTGTTCATGATATAAGAACGATTGGCTACTTCTGTTGGTGAAAAATCTCTAGTTCCTTTTGGAATGCTTGGTTTCATATAATTCAGTTATCAATATTTAGTTATTCATTGTTTGTAAATAAAAAATCTAAGTATTGTTTATGGATACTTTTTTGCAAGTGCAAATATCGTGAAAATCTTACAAATTTTCAGGGCTAGCTTTGCTTTTATTTCGAACACGCAAAGAATAAATAGATGCGTTTAACTCGAAACCTAAAAGAAGAATAATGGCATTTAGCCAAATAAATAGCATTAAAATTAACAAGGTTCCTATAGAGCCATACAACTCATTGTACTTTGCAAATTCAGTAACATAAAAGCCAAAAAGGTAAAATGACAATACTGATAAAACTGTTGTAAAAACAGCTCCTGGAGAAAAGAATCTAGAGTATTTACCTTCTTTTACTCCATAATGATAAAGCATAGAAACTGTAATAAATATCATGGCTAAGAAAATGGAACCACGTACTAATTGAATCCAAATTAAATTATCTTCTAACCAAGCTAGGGTTACATAATCTTTTAAAATCAATTCAAAAAAGATGATTATAACCACTGTTATTAATAGAAAAGCCACAATTACAAAAGACACAAACATGGCTATAAAGTAGGCTCTAAAAATATTACGAATTTCTTTTACGTGATACGAAAATTCAAATCCACCAAAAATTGCATTTACACCATTAGTCATTAAAAAAATAGATCCTATAAAACCAAAAGATAGCAAACCTCCATATTGATTGTTGATAATATCAATAATAACTGTATCAACAGCATCAAAAGTTTTGGGTGGCAAAACATCACTAATAATAGAAAGTAAACCTTCTTGAGCACCATCTATAGGTACATAAGGTATTAAGGTTAAAATGAATAAAAGAAAAGGAAAAATAGCCATGAAAAAGCTGTAAGCAATTCCACTTGCTCTTGTAGTTAAAGCTCCTTCCACAATGCCTATCAAATACATTTCTAAAACATCGTACAAAGACATGCCATTTAAACCTGGCACTTTAATTTTTTTTCCTAGCTTAACTAAAGAGTTAACCACAGGAATTTTATCAAATTTATCTTCGGCAATTTTAGACATATACCACTAATCTATAACAATTTTATATTTTGATAAAAGACCAACAAGATTTTCTTTACTAAATTTTGCACCTTTTACTTGGTTTTCTTCCAAACTAAAACTAAAATTTGCAGACGTTCTAAAATCAGATTTTTCTAAATTAGATCTATCAAAAGTGGTGTTTTTTAAATTGCATTTATCAAAGAATGCATTACTTAAAATACTCTCAGTAAAATCTACTTCCTCTAAATTACAATTGATAAATTTAGTATTCGGAATCTTTAATTGATAAAAAGAACTAAAATTTAGTTGACAATCTTTAAAACTAAATTGAAGCAAAAAAGGATCACATTCATTGAATTTTACACCAATCATTTTGCAATTTAAAAATGAGATTTCTTTAAATGCAGTATTGGTGACAATTGTATTGCTAAAATTACAATCTATAAAATCGCATTCCACAAATTGAATGTTTGAGGCATGTACACTTTCAAAATTACAATTCGTAAATGTACAATTATCATATTCTCCTTTGCTGATTTTAGTTTTCGTAAAATCAACTTTTGTAAAAGTTTCATTATCAAAAAAGTCTAACATCACTTATTTTAAAGGGCTTTTAAGCTCAAATCCAAATTATAAACCGAGTGTGTTAAAGCACCTGAAGAAATAAAATCTACTCCACATTCTGCATATTTTCTAATCGTATCTTCATTAATTCCTCCTGAAGATTCTGTTAAACATTTATCGCCAATTAATGCAACTGCTTTTCTAGTATCTTCATAATTAAAATTGTCAATAAGAATTCGATAAACACCTTCATTCGATAAAATTTCCTCAATTTCTTTTAAACTTCTAGCCTCTACAATAATTTTAATATCTAAGTTTTTTTCAGCTAAGTATATTTTAGTTTTAGTTATTGCAGCTGTAATTCCACCAGCAAAATCTATATGATTGTCTTTTATCATAACCATATCATACAAGGCAAATCTATGATTTTCTCCTCCACCAATTTTCACTGCCCATTTTTCTAAAGCTCTAATTCCTGGTGTTGTTTTTCTGGTATCTAAAACTTTAGTACCTGTGCCTTTTAACAGGTTAGCAAAAAATGCAGTTTTAGTTGCTATTGCAGACATTCTTTGCATGGCATTTAACACCAAACGTTCTGCCATTAAAATAGATCTAGATTTACCAGAAACATGTAAAACAATATCGCCAAATTTTACATTTTCACCATCCGTAATAAAAGTTTCTACTTGCAAATCTGCATCAACATAAGAAAAAACCTGTTTTGCAAATTCTACACCAGCAATAACTCCTGTATCTTTAACCAATAACTTTGCTTTGCCTTCTGCATCTACAGGAATACAAGAAAGTGAGGTATGATCTCCATCACCTATATCTTCTCTAATAGCATTTTTTATAATTAAGTCTAACTCGTTTTTAATTTGTGCTTCTGTAATCATATCATTTAATTGTGATGTAAAAATAGTAATTCAAACGTCATAATTCGTAATTTTGACACATGAAAATTAAACTTTTAGCGATAGGAAAAACAGATAATAAACAATTATCATTATTGATAGATGAGTATCAAAACCGTTTAAAACACTATATAAAGTTTGAGTTAGATATTATACCAGACATTAAAAATGTTAAAAATTTAAGCGAACTTCAGCAGAAAGAAAAAGAGGGCGAACAAATTTTAAAGAAACTACAAAATACAGATGTTTTGGTTTTGTTAGATGATAAAGGAAAGCATTTTACTTCTATCGAGTTTTCTAAATATTTACAAAAGAAGATGAATGCTGGTTTGAAACAATTGGTTTTAGTTATTGGCGGTCCTTATGGATTTTCTGATGCTGTATATCAAAAAGCACAAGGTAAAATATCGCTTTCTAAGATGACGTTTTCTCACCAAATGATTCGTCTTTTTATTGTTGAACAATTGTATAGAGGTTTCACCATTTTAAAGAATGAACCCTATCATCATGAGTAGACCTTATTAATCTTCTTAAAAAGGAGCAAAAACTTTGTAACTTTGTTTCTCTAATACTTTCAATAAATAAATGAAACTCGTTTTTGCCACCAACAATTTAAATAAATTAAAAGAAGTGCAAGAAATGTTGCCAAGCTCAATTGAATTATTAAGCTTAAAAGACATTAATTGCAATGAAGAAGTGGACGAAACCGAAAACACTTTACAAGGTAATGCTAAACTAAAGGCAGATTACATTACCAAAAATTACGGTTACAATTGTTTTGCTGATGATACTGGTTTAGAAGTAGAAGCTTTAGATGGTAAACCTGGTGTTTATTCTGCAAGATTTGCTGGTGAACCTAGAAGCGCTGAGCGAAACATGCAAAAATTACTTGATGAGCTAAAAAATAAATCAAACAGAAATGCTCAGTTTAGAACAGCAATCTGTTTAAATTTAGACGATAAACAGTTTTTATTTGAAGGAATTTGTACAGGTGAAATTTCACATAGTAAACAAGGTGATAAAGGTTTTGGGTATGACCCTATCTTTAAACCAACCAATTACAATGAATCTTTTTCAACTATGAGTGCTGCCGAAAAAAACAAAATTTCTCATAGGGGTATTGCTGTGCAAAAACTTGTTGACTTTTTGAAAAATTATTAAACGAATATCAATTTATTATTAGGTATTGATGCAAACCAAAAACTACACACTACATTTTATAATATTATCATGGCTTTTGCTGTTATTGTTCTTTGTAAATGTAAGTCTAGGCTCAGTTTCAATTCCTATAGAAGATATATTTACAACTCTTTTTGGTGGATTACCTACTAAAGAAAGTTGGACTACCATTATTTTAAATTATAGATTACCAAAAGCAATTACTGCTATTTTAGTTGGTTCTGGTTTATCAATCTGTGGTTTACTAATGCAAACTTTATTTAGAAATCCTTTAGCAGGCCCATTTGTTTTAGGTATTTCTTCTGGGGCAAGTTTAGGCGTTGCTCTTTTAATTTTAGGATCTTCTTTTTTAGGAGGCATTCTAATATCACCTAACTTGTCTAGTTGGTCTTTACCAATTGCAGCGAGTTTAGGAGCTTTTTTAGTGTTAACAGCTGTAATTGTAGCAGCAAATAAAGTTAGAAACATTATGTCAATACTTATTATTGGTTTAATGTTTGGCAGTTTAACATCGGCCTTAATTAGTGTTCTTGCCTACTTTTCTCAAGCTGAACAAATTCAACAATATTTATTTTGGAGCTTTGGTAGTTTAGGAAATTTAAGTTGGACAGAAATTTCTGTATTTGCGTCTATT
This sequence comes from Polaribacter sp. P097, assembly GCF_036864555.1. Taxonomy (NCBI): domain Bacteria; kingdom Pseudomonadati; phylum Bacteroidota; class Flavobacteriia; order Flavobacteriales; family Flavobacteriaceae; genus Polaribacter; species Polaribacter sp. P097. The sequence continues at coordinate 850,933 of NZ_JAZETJ010000002.1, forward strand.
TATGGTATTGGTATGTTAGGTAGCTTAACCATTATTAAACCTCTAAATAGTTTTTTGCTGGGAGAAAATTATGCAAAAAGTTTAGGTATTAACATTAAAAGAAATAGAAATATTATTTTATTAATCACAAGTATTTTAGCTGGTGTAATTACTGCCTTTTCAGGACCAATTGCTTTTGTTGGTCTAGCTGTACCTCATATTGCTAAATTGCTTTTTACAACTTCTAATCATAAAATCTTAATACCTTCTGTTGCTTTATTAGGTGGAATTATATTGCTTATTTGTGATGCAATTGCTCAATTACCTACAAGTGAATTTACGCTACCAATAAACGCTATTACTTCTTTATTTGGTGCCCCTGTTGTAATCTGGTTATTAATTCGAAAAAAGAAAATTTTTATTTAAGCATGAATAAAAAGCAAGAAAATATCGTTTTAAGAACCGAAAACTTAAGTATTGGTTACCAAACCAGAAAAAGTAAAATTGTTGTAGCAAAAGACATCAGCTTAGAATTAAAACAGAAAAATTTAATTACAGTTTTAGGTAGGAATGGAATAGGTAAATCTACTTTTTTAAGAACCGTAGCAAAAGTACAAAACCCTTTAAATGGTTCGGTTTTGATCAATGAGAAAAAAATAGAATTGTATTCAAATAAAGAAATATCGAAGCTATTAAGTTTAGTGCTTACAGAGCGTTTACCTGAAAGTCAGCTAACAGTTTATGAGCTTGTTGCTTTGGGGAGACAACCTTATACGAATTGGATTGATAAATTATCTGAGATTGATAACGAAAAAATTTCGACAGCTATAAAACAAACCGAGATTGAACATCTTCAACAAAAATATTTCTACGAATTAAGTGATGGTCAATTACAACGCGTTTTAATTGCAAGAGCTTTAGCACAAGATACAGATATCATTATTTTAGATGAGCCAACAGCACATTTAGATCTGCATCATACATTAAAGATTTTCACACTTCTCAAAAAATTAGTTGATGAAACATCAAAAACTATTATAATTTCTACACATCAAGTGAATTTAGCTCTTCAATTTTCTGATTCAATTGTATTATTTAAAGATAATGAAGTACTTTCAGGATCTGTTGACGAACTAAATAAAACTCAGGCTTTGGATAATTTATTTCCTAATCAGATCATAAAATACAACTCGAATTTTAAACAGTTTGTTATTAAAAGGAACTAATTTTGATAAAGCTGTAACTTTTTGTTATTTTTGAATACTAATCTTAGAAATTAATTAAATTTAATCGATGAAAAAAATACTTTATGTTGCAGGTGCAATCGCTTTTATGGCTTGCAGTACTAGCAAAGAAGCATCTAAAGAAGATGCAAATGTAGATCAAGCAGCAAAATACGCAGCAACAATTACAGCTAAAGATTTAGGTAATCACCTTTTTACTTATGCCTCAGATGAATTTCAAGGTAGAGAAACTGGAGAGCCTGGTCAAAAAATGGCTGTGGAATACTTAAAAAACTTTTATGTAAGTCAAGGTATTGTGAGTCCAATTGGTGGAGATGATTATTTTCAAGAAGTACCTGCAGAGTGGATTAATAAAAACACAAGAAGAGGAACTTTTAAAGATTCTGAAAATGTAGTTGCTTTTATCGAAGGCTCTGAAAAACCAGAAGAAATCGTAGTAATTTCTGCACATTTAGATCATGAAGGAGTTAAAAATGGTCAAGTTTATAATGGTGCAGATGATGATGGTTCTGGTACTGTTGCAATGTTAGAAATTGCTGAAGCATTTCAAATGGCTGCAAAAGCTGGTAAAGGTCCAAAAAGATCTATTTTATTTTTACACGTAACTGGAGAAGAAAAAGGACTTTTAGGTTCTAAATACTACACAGATGTAGATCCTATTTTTCCTTTAGAAAATACAGTTTGTGATTTAAATATTGATATGATTGGTAGAACTGATAGCAGACACAAAGCAGATCCTAACTATGTATATTTAATTGGTTCAGATAAGTTAAGTACAGAATTACATACTATTTCTGAAGCTATGAACGATAAATATACCAACATCAACTTAGATTATAAATATAATGATGAGAACGATCCTAACCGTTTTTACTACAGATCAGATCATTATAACTTTGTAAAAAACAATGTGCCAATTATCTTTTATTTTAATGGAACTCATGTTGATTACCATAAACCAACTGATACTCCAGACAAAATTAACTATGAGTTATTAGAAAACAGAGCACGTTTAGTTTTTCATACTGCTTGGGAAGTTGCTAATAAAGAAACCAGAATTATAGCTGACAAAGCTAAAAAAGAGGAAACTAAATAAACGTTTTTTCTTAAAACATAAAAAAGCCTGATAATTTTATCAGGCTTTTTTTTATTTGTGCTCTACTCTAAATTTGGTCTATTTTGTAAGTTGATTGATTCTTTCTAAAATAACATCAGTTATATCTTTCGAAAAGATATATTACATCTTATCATATTAGTGTAAAATTTTAAATATCAATTCTTTTAAAATATCACCTTGCGTTAAGTTTGCTCCTACTCCTTTACTTTTTACATCTGCATCTCTTAACATGGCTATAACTTGCGCTACTTTTCGCATTGGATAATTTCTTGAAGCCGAAAAATAATCTTCTACAAAATAAATATTAACTCCAAGCGCTTTAGAAACAGCATCTTTAGATTTGTTTTGTAAACCATGAAATAGCAATAATTTTGTAAAAAAATTATTTAGTAAAGAAATGGTCATTATTGTAGGATTATTCTTAGGGTTCTCTACAAAGTAATTGATAATTCTATTTGCCTTTACTACATTTTTATCTCCAATAGCTTTTAATAACTCAAAATTATTAAAGTCTTTAGAGATCCCAATATTTTCTTCGATATGTGTATCGTTTATTATGGTTTCTTGAGGCAAGATTAAAGTTAACTTATCTAATTCATTAGCAATTTTGCTTAAATCTGTACCTAAAAATTCTACAAGCATTTGAGCTGCTTTTGGCTCTATCTGATATTTTTTTCCACTTAAAACTCTACGTATCCAATCTGCTACTTTATTATCATATAGCTTTTTACTTTCGTAAACCAAGCCAATTTTAGCAATGGCTTTGTGTAGTTTTTTACGCTTGTCTAACTTTTTGTATTTATAATTAATAACCAAAACTGTAGTTGGCTGAGGATTGCTTGCATAAACAACCAATTTTTCAATAGACCTGCTTAAATCTTGTGCCTCTTTAACAATTAGTACTTGCCTTTCAGCCATCATTGGATAGCGTTTAGCAGACGAAACAATATCCTCAATTGTTGCATCTCTACCATACATTACCTGCAGATTAAAACCTTTTTCAGATTCATCTAAAACATTCTCTTCAATAAAATCAGAAATTTTATCTATGTAATAAGGTTCTTCACCCATTAAAAAATAAATGGGCTTTATATCGCCTTTTTTAATATCTGAAACAATGGTTCTAATTTCGTTCATTTTCTTACTTTTGATTGATGCAAAAACTCAATCTGCCTAAGTATAATTTTAAGCTCAAAAATAGCGAAAATAAGGTGCTTATTTTTGATAATTTGAGAAAAAAATACTTTGTATTAACTCAAGAAGAATGGGTTCGTCAGCACTATGTGCAGTATTTAATTCAAGAAAAACAATATCCAGTAAGTTTAATAGCTTTAGAAAAGCAGTTGGTAATAAATAACCGCAGAAAAAGAACAGATATCTTAATTTTCGATAATTTAGGAAATCCTGATATTATAGTAGAATGCAAAGCACCATCGATTAAAATTACACAAGATACTTTTGATCAAATTGCGAGTTATAATTTAAAGCTTAAAGCAAACTACTTAATTGTTACCAATGGTTTACATCATTTTTATTGTAAAATGGATTTTGAGAATGAAAATTATGTTTTTTTAAAAGACATTCCTAATTACAATTAAGAAAACTTTATTAAAAAACTCAGTTATATAATGTAAATTCGCAACCTTGAAAACAGCGATTGTTATATTAAATTGGAATGGTAAACAACTTTTAGAAGAGTTTTTACCATCAGTTGTAAATTTCAGCTTACCAGAAGCAGAAGTTTATGTTGCAGATAATGCATCTACAGACGATTCTATTTCATTTATTCAACAATTTTATCCTACCGTAAAAATTATTGAAAACAAAGTAAATGGTGGTTATGCCAAAGGTTATAATGATGCCTTACTTTCTGTTGATGCTGATATTTATGGCTTGGTAAATTCTGATATTGAAGTTACCCAAAATTGGCTAAAACCAATCACTAATGAGTTTCAAAAAAACAAAAACACAGCCATTGTTCAACCGAAAATTTTAGATTTTAAGAATAAAACAAAATTTGAATATGCAGGAGCTGCAGGTGGTTTTATAGATTTATTTGGATATCCTTATTGCAGAGGGCGTGTTTTTAATAATTTAGAAACAGACCAAAATCAATTTGATGATATTGCAGATATTTTTTGGGCTTCTGGTGCTTGTTTTTTTATTAGGGCTGAAGTTTTTCATCAACTAAATGGCTTTGATGAAGATTATTTTGCACATCAAGAAGAAATTGATTTGTGCTGGAGAACGCAAAACTTAGGTTTTACTATAAAATACTTAGGTACTTCTACTGTTTATCATGTTGGAGGTGCAACTTTACAAGAGACTAATCCTAGAAAAACATTTTTAAATTTTAGAAATAGCTTGCTGAATGTGGTAAAAAATGTCCCTAAAAAATGGTTTCTGTTTGTTATATTTTCGAGATTAGTGTTAGATGGAATTGCAGGTATAAAATTTATAATTGAATTAAAGCCAGTGCATACTCTAGCCATTTTAAAAGCACACTTTAGCTTTTATAGAAATTTCATAAAATTTTTAGGTAAGAGAAAACAACTAAGTAAAAGACAAGATTACAATTTGCATACAAGCATTGTTTGGCAATACTTTGTGTTAGGCAGAAAAAAATTTAATCAATTAAAATAAGTTTAAAGTACATCTAAACTCCCTTTACCTTCTCTAATTACTTCTGGTACATTATCTGTTAAATCAATAATTGTTGATGCTTGATTATCTCCATAACCACCATCAATTACTAAATCTACCAAATTATTCCATTTTTCGTAAATCAATTCTGGATCTGTAGTATACTCTAAAATATCATCATCATCTCTAATAGATGAAGATACAATTGGGTTACCTAATGCCTCAACTAATGTTCTAGCAATATTGTTATCAGGAATTCGGATACCAACTGTTTTTCTTTTCTTAAAGACTTTTGGCAAATTATTACTTCCTGGTAAAATGAAGGTATAAGGCCCAGGCAAAGCTCTTTTGAGTAACTTAAAGGTTGGCGAATCTAATTGTTTTACGTAATCTGAAAGGTGACTTAAATCATTACAAACAAAAGAAAAATTTGCCTTATCTAACTTTATACCTTTAATCAAAGCTATTTTTTCTAAGGCTTTTGTATTTGTAATATCACATCCCAAACCATAAACAGTATCTGTTGGATAGATTATTAAACCTCCGTTTTTTAAAACCTTAACCGCTTTTTGGATTTCTTTAGGATTAGGGTTTTCGTTATAAATTCGAATAAAATCAGCCATAGTATAAAAATACAAAAAAACTCAACTTAAAAAATAAGTTGAGTTATATATTTAAGGGAAGGTAATCGTTTTAAGATTTATCTACTAATCTAAATCCTTCTCCATGAATGTTTAAAATTTCAACCTGATCGTCTTCTTTTAAATATTTACGAAGTTTTGCGATATAAACATCCATACTTCTAGAAGTGAAGTAGTTATCATCTCTCCAAATCTTAGTTAAAGCCAATTCTCTTGGCATTAAATCGTTTTTGTGAATTGCCAACATTCGTAATAATTTACTTTCTTTTGGCGATAATTTACTTGGTTCACCATCTTCACCAACAGATAAATGTCTTAATTTAGAATTGAAAAAGAATGAACCAATATTAAATTCAAATTGTTCTGATTCTGTAGATTTATCTGATTCTTTTCTTTGTAAAATTGCTTTAATCTTGTGCAATAAAACCTCAGAGTCAAAAGGTTTATTTAAATAATCATCTGCACCAACCGAGTAACCTTTTAAAACATCTTCTTTTAATGTTTTAGCGGTTAAAAATATAATTGGCACTTCTTTATTTGTAGATCTAATGTCTTGTGCTAAAGAAAAACCATCTTTTCTTGGCATCATAACATCTAAAATACATAAATCATAATCACTGTTTTTAAACATGATTAAGCCTTCTATACCATCTTTGGCATGTGTAACGTTATAATCGTTTAACGCTAAATAGTCTTTTAAAACCGTTCCAAAATTTGGATCGTCTTCTACTAACAAAATCTTTTTACTTCCCATTTTTAAACTTTTAAATTAAAGGTAATTTTACTGTAAATATGCTTCCTTTTCCTTTTTCACTTTCTACAAAAACTGTTCCATGATGTTTATCAACAATTTCTTTTACATAAGCTAAGCCTAAACCATGACCTTTTACATCATGTATGTTACCCTTTTGCTCTCTATAAAATTTATCAAAAACATTCTTTTGAACACTCTTTGTCATTCCTATTCCTTCATCTTTTATTTTAAAGATGAAAAACTTATTGGTGCTTTCTGTATAAACATCAATTTTTGGTGCACCTTCTGTATATTTTATTGCATTTTCTAACATGTTTACAACCACATTAGTTAAATGAAACTCATTACCAATAATCTCTGGAGTTAAGGCTTCAAAATGTGTTTCTACACTTCCTCCTCTATCATTAATTAGCAAATGAACATGACTAATAGCATCTTCTATTATGTCGTGAATATCTATAGTTTCCTTACTAATCTCCAATTGATTCTTTTCTAATCTAGAAATTCGTAACACATTTTCTACTTGTGTATGCATTCGTTTATTTTCATCACGAATCATATTTACATAACGAATTACTTTTTCTTGATCTGCTATTATTTTTGGATTTTTGATAGAGTCTATTGCCAAGTTAATTGTTGCAATTGGCGTCTTAAACTCGTGAGTCATATTATTAATGAAATCCGTTTTAATTTCTGATATTTTCTTTTGTTTTATTAATTGGTATAATGAACTTGAAAAAGCTATTATAATAATAAAAATAAAAAACAGAGATAGCAGTAAAATACCCGAAATTCCTGAAAGAATGTGTTTATCTTCTGTAGGAAATGTTACGTATAAATAGTGAATTGGCAGGTTGTCTGAATCAAAAAACAAAGGATGTCTATAACTATCTTTCTTATCAATTGTATAATAACCAGACTTTAACTTTGTTGCTAAACCATCTACACCATAAACACCATACTTAAAATCTAAAAAAATATTTTTCTTGTTTAATTCGTCTTTTATAGTAGCATTTAACTCTCTATTACTTACTCTCTGGTTAATTGGTTTTTTCTCAAATAAACTTCTAAAAGTCTCGTAATTGTACTCTTTTTCTAAGTTTGTATAACGTTTGGTAAACGAAGTTCTTAAACCTTCTGATGTTGATTTGCTATCTATACCCGAAAAAGTTTTTGTTTGGAAAAAATCCTTTTTACCAGAAATACGCTTTAAAATAATACTATCATTATCTAAAAACTCTTCTACTGGAAGCTTAAAATTTTCTTCTAAATAGGTAGCTCCAAGAGAAAAGGTTTGTTTTGAGGTAGTATCTATTTCTTGAAAGAAATAATTCTTGATTTGTGCTGCATTTGCCAAACCAATATTTTCAATCATTCCCTCTATTTTTCTGTCAATTAAATCTTGCTCTTTTTCATTAATTCTCTCAGCAACTCTAATTAAAGAAATCTTAACATCGTTGCTAAATTGTTGCTTTTTACTCTTTACAGCATTATCTATCCAATAGAGTTGCACAGCAATAATTCCTATCAAGGAAATGCTCATTAAAATTACGATAAGAACAAACATTTTTTTGCCCATAAATCAAAGTTAAGTTTTTAAAAAATTGAAAATCTCGATTTTAACGTTGATTAACAGATTTAGTTCAATTTTAAGAACAATTTAACAAAATCACTGATAATAATAAAACCTATTATGCTTTTTCTGTTAAAATATTGTGGATTTTTTCGACTTGAAGTTTTGTCTCTTGAATGTTTTTATTGAAAATCACATAGTTAGATTGTAGTATTTTTGGAGTATCATTTAACTGATTTTTCATACGATTTAACACCTCTATTTTAGTGGTGTTGTCTCTAGAAATAACTCGCTCAATTTTAGTTTCTAAATCTACATAAACCGTAATTATAAAATCGCACAATAGATTACTTTTGCTTTCAAATAAAATAGCAGCTTCATAAATTATGAATGCTTTATTTGTTTGTTTTTTAATAAAATCTTGAAAATGCTTCCTAACCTCTGGATGCACAATTTTATTTAAGACTTGAAGTTTCGATTTATCTTTAAATACAATATTTGAAATATAAGTTCTGTCTAACTCATTGTTTTTATAAGATTCTTTACCAAATTCAAGTTCTACTTTTTCTTTAATAACTGCAGAGCTGTTCATTAATTTCTTGGCTTCAACATCAGCTATATAAACTGCAACATTATTGAATTCAGCAAATAATTTTGCAACAGTAGTTTTACCACTTCCAATACCCCCTGTTAAACCAACTATTTTCATGCTATTTCTGAATTAGGAAATCAATTTTAGAAGGATAGAGTTTTACACTTCTTACAAAACTTGGTTTAAGGGTAATCTTTGGTATCAAATAACTTAAATCGTTATTGGCAGACATTTCATAATCGCACTCAACCTTAAATGAAGATTTAGATACTTCATTAAAATTAGACAATGCCACAACAAATACTATTTGTATTTCTTCATTTAATATTGTCACATTTACATTATCTGGTAAATTATTAATGGTGAAAGGCACGTTTATGGTACCCTCTGTAAACTTATCTACACTACCATTAATGGTGACAGTTGAAGTGGTTAGTTTTATGTTTTCTAAATCTTTTGGCTTAAGTATTGACAACTCATGGCTAAAATCTGATTTAATATCAGTTAAGATTAAGTTCTCTAATTCTAATTGACTTATACTTTCTATTTGAGATGAAGGACCAGAAATTAGAATTGAATCTGGCTGAATTGAAACTTCATTCAACAAATCATAACCAATATGATATTCTAGCTCTAAATTTGGCTTAAGAGCAACGTATTTAGATGCCAATTCATCTATATTTAAATTGATAGTATCTTTCTCAATTTCTTGCAAATCAACGCCATTCATTAGCTGCTTTTGAATATTTAAAAATTGATTTCTAGTTAGAATGTAATATTGATTTACTTTCTTTTGCTGCAATTTCGAAGCATCTATAGTAATCATTTTCTTGCGTAATTCTGTAATAGCAATTTTAAATCCTGTTGCTTTTATAGATAAATTTAGCTCTTTTATAGGTGCTTTTTGAAGCAATTTATTCTGAGGAATATTTGAATATTGTACTGGTAAAGTAACCTCTGTAACATATTCTTTAGAAAAGGTTATTAACAACCAAATAAAGAATGATATTACAACAAAAACGAAAAATGTTTTAGGTATTTTTTTAGAAGTTTTCAATACTCTCTTATTTTACTGCAATCTAACAAAAAGCCTGCTAACAAAAAAGTGAGCTTTCTCTTAAAAGAAAAAGCTCACTTCAATATTTTCTAAGTAAGTTTTATTTTTTAGCTGGTGCTATTATTTTTTTACTTAATTCCATAGAAATTGCTGAACGTTCAAATTTAATTTTACCTGCTCCTGTTTCTAATGTTATAGTATTATCTATAGCATTAATTTCTACAATTTTACCATGAATACCACTAGCAGTAATTACTCTTGCTCCTTTTTTAATTTCTGCTTGAAATGCTTTTTCTTTCTTTTGACGTTTCATTTGTGGTCTTATCATAAAAAAATATAAGACTAAAATCATTGCCAAAAATGGCAACATACTTGCTAAACTTCCTGAATCCATTTATAAATGTAATTATGCTTTTGGGGTAACCATACCTTTAAGCGTTAATATTTCTCTTCCAGATTCAGTATTTGTAATTAAAGTAATATTCTTTTGTTGTCTATTACTTTTACCATTTGTATTAAATCTTACTTGAATTTCTTCTGTTGCTCCTGGTTTAATTGGTTTTTTAGGCCAAACAGGAACTGTACAACCACAAGTTACTTGTGCATCTGTAATTACTAAATCTGTGTTACCAGAGTTTGTTAATTTAAAAACAGTTTCTACAATTTCACCTTCTGTTACAGTACCAAAATCATATTCAGTTTCGTCAAAAGTTACTGATGCTGCTGTGTCTTTAATTTCTACATCTCTGTTTTTTGCATTTTCCAAGTTATCCTTATTAATTTTAGATGATGCATTACTGTTATTCCCACAAGAAATAAAAGCCATTGATGTTGCTAAAAACGCTATTAAAATTGTTGATCTTTTCATGTTATATTAATTTTTGTAAAAATAATGAATAAAAAATGGAGTTTACAAATTTATAATAAACCTCTTCCTATTTTTACGATTCTTTTATCTTTTGTAAACTCTTTAGAAATTTTATCTAAAACTCCGTTTATAAAATAACTACTCTTGGTTGTAGAATAATCTTTTGCTATTTCTATGTATTCATTAATAGTTACTCTTACAGGTATTGATGGAAAATTTACAAATTCTGTAATTGCCATTTTTATTAAGATCATATCAATATCAGCAATTCTATCTGTTTCCCAATTAGGAGTTTTGTCTGTAATATCTTGTTCGTAAGTTTTGTGCTTTAACATTGTTTTTCTAAACAAATCTGCAACAAAATCTTCATCGTCTTTATCTTTGTATAAATTGCCTAAAATAAAACTTTTAGACTCTTTTTGCTTACTTAAAGTTTTTAAAACCCAAGTATTCACAAAAGGAATATCATCTACCCAAGAAATCATTTTATCTTCATAATAATCTGCCAACTTTTCGTTTGGAGCTATTATTTCTTTATAAAAATCGTGCACAAAAGTTTTATCAACTTTAAACGAGTCTTCTTTATTTTCTAAGTAATTTTTGTATAAATCACTTTTTTGAAGTTCATCAAAAATAATTTTTACATACTCGTCATCTAAAGACCAATTGTTTAGTTTATTCACTTCTAAATAACTTTCCATGCTTATGCTTTCTGCAATGGAATTAATTACTTTATTGTCAATAAATTTTGTGTTTGGTTTGAGATCATCTGAAGTTGCTAAAATTTTCTTTTTAGACAACTCAATCTTTTTTGAGGCTAATTTTTGCACTTCTACAAGCAGCTGTATGTTTAAAACATATAAATCGAAAATTTTTAAAATACTGTGTTTTAAAAACTTTTCTTCTCTTACCATATCATCATTATGAGACTGTTGCATGGCATATACAGATTGCATTACTTTAACTCGAATATGTCTTCTGTTAATCATTGTAAAGAACTTAAATAATTTGCTTTGGTTGCTCTGCAAAAGTAGTATTATTTTACTTTTAACAACTCTCTTTTTAATTCTTTTTTAAGAAAATTTATCTTTTTGAAACTCGTATCTTCGTGCTTTCTTTTTAATATATTTTCATTGAAAGCATTACAATATCTTAATAAATACTTTTCGAAATATAAATGGCGAATTATAATAGGTTTGCTTATTACCATACTTTCTAAACTACTTGCATTACAAGTACCTAGAATTATTGGTAACTCTTTTAATATAGTAGAAGATTATTTAGACAACACAGTTAAAGATTTAGCTGCTGTTAAACATGAGCTTTTAATGAATGTTCTTATAATAATAGGTGTAGCTTTATTAAGTGGATTTTTCACTTTTTTAATGAGACAAACCATAATTGTTACTTCTAGGTTAATTGAGTTTGATTTAAAAAATGAGATTTACCAACAATATCAAAAATTATCGTTGAGTTTTTACAAACAAAACAGAACTGGTGATTTAATGAATAGAATTAGCGAAGATGTTTCTAAAGTAAGAATGTATGTAGGGCCAGCAATTATGTACACTATGAACATGATTGTGCTTTTTGCTGTTGGTTTTACTCAAATGATTCAGGTTGATAAGCAACTTACTTTATATACACTAATTCCTTTTCCTTTACTGTCAATTTCAATCTTTATTTTATCTAAAGTAATTCATAAAAGAAGTACAATTGTTCAGCAATACCTATCGAAACTTACCACCTTTAATCAAGAATTCTTTTCTGGAATTGATGTAGTAAAATCTTATGGAATAGAACGCTCAATCATTAGAGATTTTGACGAAATTGCTGATGAAAGTAAAGAGAAGAACATCGATTTACAAAAAGCAAATGCGCTTTTTTTTCCTTTAATGATTTTACTAATTGGTATTAGTAATTTGATTGTAATTTATGTTGGAGGTTTACGCTACATAAATGGCGAAATTCAGTCTGGAGTAATCATTGAATTTATAATGTATGTAAACATTTTAACTTGGCCAGTTGCTGTGGTTGGTTGGGTTACATCAATGGTGCAACAAGCAGAAGCATCGCAAGCTAGAATTAATGAATTTTTAGATGAAGTTCCAGCTATTCAGAATAAGAATGAAAGCCCAACTCCTATTAATGGAAAAGTAACATTTCAAAATGTTTCTTTCACTTATGAAGACACAAATATTACAGCCTTAAAAAATATAGATTTAACTGTAAACGCAGGTGAAACCTTAGCTATTTTAGGTAAAACAGGCTCTGGTAAATCTACTATAATAGAACTAATTTCTAGATTATATGATGTTACAGATGGAGTTATTTTAATGGATGATAAACCAATTATAGATGCCAATCTTAATGACATTAGAAACCAAATTGGTTTTGTACCTCAAGATCCATTCTTGTTTTCAGATACTATTGGTAACAACATTAAATTTGGTAAAGAAGAAGCAAGTAAAGAAGAAATTATTGAAGCTGCAAAAAATGCAGTTGTGCATGATAATATTGTAGAATTTACAAATGGTTATGACACTATTTTAGGTGAACGTGGGGTAACTTTATCTGGAGGACAAAAACAAAGAGTTTCTATTGCTAGAGCGATTATAAAGAATCCGAAGATTTTAATTTTTGATGACTGTTTATCTGCTGTAGATACTGAAACTGAAGAAAAAATACTGTCTAATTTAGAAAAGATTTCAAAGAATAAAACAACCTTTATTATAAGCCATAGAGTTTCATCTGCAAAAAATGCTGATAAAATTATAGTTTTAGATGATGGTAAAATTTCACAACAAGGAACTCATAATCAACTAATAGAAACAGAAGGCTACTACAAAGACCTTTATGAACAGCAACTTTTAGAAAAAGAAAATTAATGTTTATCATTGCTAAGTAAAATATTTTATTAGATTTGTAACAACAACAATTAGAAGATAACAACTATTTTAAAGATTATGGCAGAGAGAGTTGAACAAGAAGAAATTTTTTCACAAGTACTTAGAGCTGGTAGAAGAACGTATTTTTTTGATGTAAGAGCAACCAAAGCAGATGATTATTATCTAACAGTAACTGAAAGTAAAAAGTTTACACATGATGATGGCTCTTTCCATTATCAAAAACACAAAATATATCTTTACAAAGAAGATTTCTCAGATTTTCATGAGATGTTAAAAAAAGCAACAGATTATATTGTTGCAGAAAAAGGAGATGAAGTAATTTCTGAACGTCATCAGAAAGACTTTAAGAAAGAAGATAATTCAAATAAAGAAGAAACTACCTCTGCAAAGAGTTTTACTGATGTTTCTTTCGACGATATTTAAAAAGAGAACTCTTTTTAAACGATTTTAATTCAAATTCAATTTTACACTTGCAAAACCGTAACTTTTATTAGTTACGGTTTTGTATTTTTACAAAACAGTTTTCATGGTTTTACTTTTAGAAACTGTTTCTTCAAATTCCTTTTCTGCAATACTATCTTTTGTAATTCCACCTCCTACATAAATTGTTGCAACATCATTTTTTACAGACATGCATCTTAAATTTACATAAAGTTGCGTTTTCTCATTAGAATTAGCTGGTTTTACCAAATTTAGTTCCCCTAAAAATCCAGTATAATAGGTTCTATTATAACCTTCGTTTTTAAGTATAAATTCTTTAGCCTCTTTTCTTGGTAAACCGCATACAGCAGGAGTTGGATGAATGGCTCTAATTAAAACCTCTAAACTAGAATTACTTTTGAGCTTCCCTTCTACTTTAGTTCTTAAATGCAATAAATTACCTGCTTTAATAGTTTCTGTATCATCAATTTTTAAATTTGATGAAATAGTACTCAATTGACTTTTGATAAAATAAGTAACAAGTTGCTGCTCTTCCAATTCTTTAGATTTCCAAACAGGTGCTACATTTTCTTGATACAATTGTGTACCTGCCAAAGACATGGTTTTAAAATGATTTTCTTCCACATGTAACAAAGTTTCAGGAGTTGCACCCAACCATAAACCAACTTTAGGGTGAAACCATACATATACAAAAGCGTTTTGATATTTTTTTAATAAAGATCTATAAACCGTTAATAAATCAAAATTAGAAATACGAACTAGCTCTTCTCTAGAAATAACAATTTTTTCTAGATCCGTATTTTCTATTTTATGAATCGCCTTTTCTACTATTGCAATATGAGTATCTCTAGTTTCATCAAGGTAATCGCTTTCTAAGATAGATTTATTTTGAGTTTCTAGTAGATTGAAATTTATATTTTCACTTAAGAATTCAGCTTCTTCAATAGGAAACAGAACAGCATCATCAACTTCATTAAAAGGCGCAAATACAAAACCTGACACTTCAAAATTTTCAATCAATTGCAAATCATCATTCTGCATAAAAAAAGCAGATAACAAATTTTCATTTGGCTTACTGTAGGCCACAAATGGCATATTACTTGTAAAATATTCTTGTATTTTATTAAAAATAATCAATTTAAACTTTTTAAGAATTCTTCTTTTATAATATCAAAATCTTCCCAAATTAGAAAGTGTCTTCCACCAGGAATTTTTACTAAATCAAACTGATTTTTCGGAAATTGCTTCTCTAAATATTCAGAATTAGAGAAAGGTACAATTACATCTGCTGTACCATGAATGCTAAGTAATGCATTCTTATTAGCTGTCCAATTATCATCAAAATTTTGTAAATCTTCTACATGAGACAACTTTTCTTTACCTGCTTGTTTCCATACTCTAGGAACCAACCATCTTGTAAGTTGCCATTTATAAATATTTATAAACCAAAATTGTGGCTCTACCTTATGATACACTGCTGGCGCAATAAGAATTGTTTTTTTATAATTGTTGGTATCTGCCAATGCAATTGGGCCTCCATAAGAATACCCAACCACAATTGTTTCTTTTGGTTCTAAATCTTTGGTTATATTTTGCAATAAATCTCTTTCAAAAGCAATCGATTCTTGAGTTTCATTCTCATCTTTATAATTGTAGCCAACTCTATCATAACTAATAAAATTAGCCTTTTTAGCCAAAACAGGATCGCTCATATAACCAATAAAATCTACAGAAGAGCCAATTGTGCCATGCACAAAAACCATGGTTGGTAAATTCTTACCATTTGTAATTTTAATTTTACGATAAGAAAATCCCTTAAAATCTTCATAGGTTAATTGTGGCTGAATATTTAACTCAGAAAACGCTGTTAGAATTTGATTATCAGACTTAGGTTTTGTAAAATAATAAAACGAAAAATAGCCTAAAACTAGGCCCAAGCCAAACAAGATAAAGAAGTATTTTAAAAATTTCTTTAATTTTTTCATACTACTTTCTCGCTAAAACAATGTTTGTCATTTTAGCAACAGAAATTAAATTATCATTTTCATCTACAATGGTAACTTCCCATAAATGCGTGCTTTTTCCCTTATGAATATTTTTTGCAGTTGCAAAAACAGTACCTTCTCTTTTACTTTTTATATGATTTATAGAGAGTTGAATTCCGTTTATAAACTGATTTTTATTATCAATAAAAAAATTAGATGCTGCACTACCCACAGTTTCTGCTAAAGCAGCCGTTGCACCTCCATGCAATTGCCCATAAGGTTGATGTACTTTTGGTGAAACAGGCATTTTAGCAGTCAAAAAATCATCGCCAATAGCAACATATTCAATATCAAGTGTTTCCATTAACGTATTTTTATTACGCGCATTAAAAGCAGCTAAAAGACTTTCTGTATCCATTTCTAAGTATTTGTGATGTAAAAATACGTATAAATTGTCGTATTTTTGCCACTGAAAATGATGTAAGTTTATGTACAAAATAAGAATTATTTTAGACACAAAAGAAGATGTTTTAAGAACTGTTTTGGTTGATGATACAATTAATCTAGAAAGTTTACACTACACAATTGCTAAAGCTTTTGGTTTTGAAGGGCAAGAAATGGCTTCTTTTTACAGAACTGATGATGAATGGAATCAAGGTGAAGAAATTCCGCTATTTAATATGGCAGAAGCAGGTGAAGCAATCTCTATGCAAACCTGTATCTTAAACGAAACTTTACCAAAAGAAAACAATAAACTTATTTATGTGTACGACTTTCTAAATATGTGGACATTCTATGTTGACGTTGTAGAAATAAATAATGACAAAAGAGAAGATTTGCCACAGACTATTTTAGAAGTTGGTGAAATACCTAATGAGGCTCCAGAAAAGGAATTTGTTGCAGATAAAATGGGTAATGAATTTCAAGATGAAGATGATTTAGATGACGAATTCGGGCATTATGATGACTTTGATTATAATGATTATTAACGGTTTTTCTTAGAGAGCACTTTAAAAGTTTTCGTAACAAAATTGTACTTTAGTCGTCTTACTTTTTATAACTGACTAAATCAATTGCATTGGAAACTATCTTATCACTCAAAAATCTTGACAAAAAATATGGCAAAGTTCATGCCGTAAACGATTTATCTTTTGATATTCAAAAAGGTAATGTTTACGGAATTCTTGGCCCAAATGGAAGTGGAAAATCTACCACTTTAGGCATCATTTTAAATGTTGTTAACCGAACTTCTGGAGAGTTTTCTTGGTTTGATGGCAAATTATCTACACATGAAGCTTTAAAAAAAGTAGGTGCTATAATTGAGCGACCTAATTTTTACCCATACATGACAGCCACTCAAAATCTATCATTAATCTGTAGAATAAAAGGAATATCTACAGAAAAAATAGATGAGAAATTACAAACGGTTAATCTTTTTGAGAGAAGAAACAGCAAGTTTAGTACGTTTTCTTTAGGTATGAAACAACGTTTGGCAATTGCATCTGCATTGTTAAACGATCCTGAAATTTTAATTTTAGATGAACCTACAAATGGTTTAGATCCTCAAGGAATTCATGAAATTAGAGAAATTATAAAAAAAATTGCTGCCAATGGCACTACTATTTTATTAGCATCGCACCTGTTAGACGAAGTAGAAAAAGTTTGTAGCCATGTAGTTGTAATTAGAAAAGGAGTAAAATTATATTCTGGTAGGGTTGATGAAATGACCGCTTCTAAAGGTTTATTTGAATTGAAAGTAGATACTGATGAAGAGAAATTAATTTCTTTATTAGAAAATCATGAGGCAATATTAAAAGTGACAAAAGAACAAGATCAAATTATTGCTACGCTAAATGATGAAATTTCTGCTTCTGAAATAAACAGTTTGTTGTTTAAAAACGGATTGGTTTTAAGCCATTTGGTAAAACGTAAACCAAGTTTAGAGCAACAATTTTTAGATTTAACAAAAAACAACTAATCAACTAAAAAACACAGTCATGTTAAGACTTCTTACTATAGAATTTCATAAATTAAGATATAATAAAGCCAGTAAAGTATTGTCTATAATTTACTTCGGACTTTTAACTTCAATCGCTTTAATAGCCGCAATTAAATTTGAGTTTGGCGATTTTAAATTACATTTAGCAGATGCTGGTATTTTTAATTTTCCTTACATCTGGCACTTTAACACTTACATAGCTGCAATTTTAAAATTCTTTTTATTGTTGGTGATAGTATCAATGATGTCTAACGAATACAGCTATAAAACTTTAAAACAAAACTTGATAGATGGTTTAAGTAAAAAGGAATTTATTCTTTCTAAATTTTATACAGTAATTGCTTTTGCGCTTATTTCTACCCTATTTGTATTTATTGTTTCTTTAATTCTAGGTCTCGTTTATTCAGATTTTGATGAATTTTCAATTATTGTTTCTGATCTGGATTACTTATTAGCCTTTTTTGTAAAGCTTGTTGGCTTTTTCTCTTTTGGTTTATTCTTAGGGATTTTAGTTAAAAGATCTGCTTTTGCTGTTGGTGCAATGTTTGTGTGGTTAATTATAGAAAGCATGTTTAAAGGTTATTTGTACTGGCAATTTCAAAGTGCAGAAAATACAGGCGAAAAAGTAGATGCTATTATGCAATTTTTACCTTTAGAAGCTATGGCTAATTTAATTAAAGAGCCTTTTTCTAGATTGGGCGCAGTCAGATCTGCTGCAAATACTATGGGTGAAATATTTACAAAAAGTTATGCTGTAGAAGTTTCTAACGTGCTTATAGTTTCAATATGGACTTTTATCTTCATTTACTTATCTTATAGATTATTATTAAAGAGAGATTTATAAAATAAAAATCTCTTTGAACGCGAATTCAAAGAGATTTTACAATTTTCTTTTTCAAAATACTACTTAACCTAAGCCACTTTAGATACTTCTATTTTGGCTTTTTTATTTGCCTTACCAGATTCAAATTGATTTGACGTATTCTTTGTACCACCTGCCTTTAATGCTTTATCTCCAGCAAAAAAAGTTTTATGATCATCACCCAAATCAGAACCAGCCATTCTTTGATGTTTTACACAAGAAACACCTTTTCTTATTTCTTGTCTTTGAACTCCTTTTACATAAGCCAACATACCTTGCTCACCAAAATAACCCTCTGTTAAATCATTCATATGCAATGCTGTTGTATGATATGTAGGCAATGTAATTAAATGATGAAAAATACCTGCTTCTCTTGAACTATCCATTTGAAACGTTCTAATTTTTTCATCTGCTCGTTTACAAAGATAAGAACCATCATATTTCTCATCCATTAAGTTTTCTTTATCATAATGTAAAATATCTAAACCTGTAGATGCCATTTCTTCATACACTTGTTTTCTAAAGTTTAACGTCCAATTAAACGAAGGCGAATTATTATAAACCAATTTAGCATCTGGAACCACTTTTTTAACCCTGTTTACCATAGAAGCAATTTGCGCTACATTAGGCGTTGGTGTTTCTATCCAAAGAAGATCTGCCCCATTTTGTAAGCTTGTAATGCAGTCTAAAACTACTCTATCTATATTAGATCCATCTTTAAATTTATACAAACCATTAGCTAAACGAATTGGCCTTAGCAACTTACCTCCTCTTTTCATTAAAACCTCATCTTCTTTAGCTTCATTCAAAGTTATTTCTTCAGCATCTACAAATGCTAAATATTGTGACGCTAAATCTCCTGGTTCTTGGCTCACAGGTAACTTCTGGGTTAAACCTGCACCCTCAGAGTCTGTTCTAGCAACTATTACTCCTTCCTCCACTCCCAATTCTATAAATGCATATCGAATTGCATTTAATTTTGCAATAAAATCTTCATGAGGCACAGTCACTTTTCCATCTTGATGCCCACATTGTTTGGCATCAGAAACTTGGTTTTCTATTTGTAATGCACAAGCACCAGCTTGAATCATTTTTTTTGCCAATAAATAAGTTGCCTCTTCATTACCAAAACCAGCATCTATATCTGCAATAATTGGCACAATATGAGACTCGAAATTATCAATCTCAGACTGCACATCTTCACCATTTTCTAAACGTCTGAATAAATCATTCAGTTCAATAGCATCTGCTTGTCTTAAAAAATCATAGATTTCTTCAATTAAGGCTGGAACAGCAGTTTTTTCATGCATGGATTGATCTGGTAATGGCCCAAATTCAGAGCGTAAAGCAGCAACCATCCATCCAGATAAGTATAAATATCTTTTACTTGTTGTTTTATGATGTTTCTTTACAGATATCATTTTTTGTTGAGCAACAAAGCCATGCCAGCAACCTAAAGATTGAGTGTACTTGCTTGAATCTGCATCATATTCAGCCATATCTTTTCTCATAATACTTGCTGTATATTTTGCAATATCTAAACCTGTTTTAAATTGATTTTGCGTAACCATTCTTGCAGCATTCTCTGCATTAATTGATTGCCAAGATCCACCAAACTTCTTCTTTAAATTTTGAACTGTTTCTAATGCAGAGCTGTAATTAGGTTGTGATAAATTTTTCATAATTTTGTTTTTTGATTATTAAAGTTTTTGCGATTTTAGTAATTAGGTCTCGTTAACTATTGCAGTAGTTGCGAGACATTTTTTTTAAATATATTGATAAGCGTCTAAGGTTAAAAATTCTTTGTATTCTTTCGATAAAACCAATTCATCAAATAATTCTGTAGCCAAAGAAAATTTACCATTGTTAAATGAATTTTCTCCCACTAAAGTTTTAATTTTTTCTAATTCTTCCGTTTTTAACTGTTGATACATCTCTGTATTAAAAACTTGACTTCCATCAATCTTGATGTTGTTATGTAACCAAAGCCACACTTGTGTTCTAGAAATCTCAGCAGTTGCTGCATCCTCCATTAAATTATAGATTGCAGCAGCGCCATTTCCTCTTAACCAGCTTTCTATATACAAAATACCAACGTTAATGTTTTTTCTAATTCCTTCTTCTGTAATGCTTCCTTGAGGCATTTCTACAAGATCTACTTCAGAAATATTTAGATCATTTCTTTTTACGTGAATCTGATTCTTTGTTGGCATATTTTCGTTAAAAACAGCCATAGCAACACTAACCAAACCAGGATGTGCAACCCAAGTTCCATCATGACCATTTTTTACCTCTAACTCCTTATCATTTATAACTTTTCTAAAGGCAACTTGATTGGCCATTTCATCATTCTTTATTGGAATCTGAGCAGCCATTCCACCCATTGCATGAACTCCTCTTTTATGACATCTTTGTATAACTCTTAGAGAATACGCCTTCATAAAAGGTGAACTCATTGTAACTTGATCTCTGTTAGGCACCATAAAATTGGCATGATTTCTAAACTTTTTGATGTAAGAAAAAATATAATCCCATCTACCACAATTTAAACCAGCCATGTGGTTTCTTAATTCATAAATTATTTCATCTAGCTGAAAACTAGCTGTAATTGTCTCTACCAGAACTGTAGCTTTAATCGTTTTCTGTGGAATATTTAGTTCGTCTTGGGCAAATACAAAAACATCATTCCAAAAACGAGCTTCTAAATAATGTTCTAATTTTGGCAGGTAGAAGTAAGTTGCAGAACCTTGTTCTTGCAATGTTTTAATATTATGAAGAAAGTACAATCCAAAATCTACTAATGAACCAGACATTGACTCTCCTTCAATTTTAAAGTGTTTTTCATTCAAATGCAAACCTCTAGGCCTAACCAATAAAGTGGCAGTTTCATCATTTAATTGATACCTTTTATTCTTTTTCTCATTATAAAAACTTATGGTTTTACAATTTGCATCCCTTAGATTAATTTGACCGTTTAAATTATTCTGAATACTAGGAGAATTGCTATCCTCAAAATCTGCCATAAAAGTTTTAGCACCAGAATTGAGTGCATTAATTACCATTTTACGATCTACAGGACCTGTAATCTCAACACGTCTATCTAATAAATCTTTTGGCAAAGAAGCACACAACCAATTAGAGTTTCTAATAGATTCTGTTTCTTTTGGAAACGTTGGATAATTACCAGCATTAAAATATGCCTGTTCAATTTTTCTGTCTTCTAACAGTTTTAACCTCTGATCATTAAACTTATCATGAAGTTTAATCAAAAAGGCTTGCGCTTCTGGGGTTAAGATTGATTTGTACGTTTCAGTTTCGAAACCTTCAAACTCAATTGTTCTAGAAATTACTTGTTCATACATAACTATTTATTTAAAACTTACTTTGCAATGATATAAATAAATTTTAAACTCTACAAGCGAACGTTCGCTAAATTTATATAAAATTAAACTTTATTTGATTTCGCTAATTTTATATATCTTTGAATTTATGACAATTGAAGACGAATACATAAGGTTAATTTTTGGATTAAAACTAAAACAGATAAGGACAGAGAGAAACTTATCTCTTTTTGGTTTGGCCAAGCTTTCTGGCTTATCTAAATCTTATTTAAATGAAATAGAGAAAGGAAAAAAATATCCAAAAACCGACAAAATTCTTTTACTTTCTGAAAGTTTAGAGGTTTCTTATGACAATTTAGTATCACTAAAACTTGATAAAAATTTAGCCCCTATTGGAGAGATTTTACAATCAAAAATTCTAAAAGAAATTCCTTTAGATTTATTTGGCATCAAAGAAAATGTTCTTATTGATATTATAGCAAATGCACCAGCTAAAGTTAACGCATTCATTAGCACCATTATAAAAATTGCTCAGAACTATAATTTAACTAGAGAAAGCTTTTTCTTAGCCTCTTTGCGTTCTTACCAAGAAGCACACAATAATTACTTTGATGATATAGAAAGTGATGTGGAGAAGTTTGCAAAAGCTTATCACATTAATTTGTCTCAACGAATAAAATCCAAGGATTTAGAAGAAATTTTAGTTGAAGAATTTAATTACGAGATTGACACTTCAGAGTTAAAAAAACACAAACATCTAGAAGGCTTACGTAACATTTACATTCCGTCTAAAAAAATATTGTTAATAGACCCTAAAATATCCGAAGAACAAAAAACCTTTATTTACGCAAAAGAATTAGCTTACAATTTTTTAAAAATTGAAGAGCGTTTATATACTTTTCCTTGGATAAACTTTGAAAGTTTTGATCAAGTTCTTAATAATTTTATAGCTTCTTATTTTGCTGGAGCTTTAATAATTCCGAGAAAAAATCTTACTGAAAAATTAACCAATTTCTTTGCTCAGGAGGAATGGAACTCTTTAAAACTGCATCAAATTATTAAAAGTTTTAATTGTAGTCAAGAAACATTCTATCAGCGATTAACAAATATACTTCCAAAGTATTTCAATATTAAAAATCTATTCTTTTTACGCTTTACGCATTTTAATAACTCTAAAGAATATAGACTAAATAAAGAATTGCACATTACCCAACAACAAGCACCTCATGCTAATAGAAATAACGAGCATTATTGCAGAAGATGGGCATCAATAAAAACAATAAAAGCCTTAGAAACCTCTAAAAAAGATAGATCTACTTTTGGCGTACAAATATCTTCTTATGTAAATCAAAAAAATGAATATCTAGTGCTATCCTCAGCAGCACAAGATCCGTTTAAAAAGAACATTAGCAGAAGTGTAACTATTGGTGTGTTACTATCCCCTCAATTAAAAAAGAAAATTAATTTCTTAAAAGAAAACACATTTCCGAAACAAATTGTGGGTGTAACTTGCGAAACTTGTTCTGTACAAAATTGTTCAGATCGAGTTGCCTCTCCAAGTCGATTAATCAAAAAAGAAAAGTACGAAGAAATTGCAAAAACTGTTAATGAAATTATAAAATCGTACAGTTAAAAATCATTAATTTAGCAGGATAAAATTTTAGAAATTTATGGATATTAACTTCAATAAGAACGAAGATTACAATAAACTTTTAGTTTCAGATTTAAAAAAACGTTTTGCCCACGTAAAATTAGGTGGTGGTCAAAAAAGAATTGATAAACTTCATGCAAAAGGAAAAATGACTGCTCGTGAACGAGTTGATTATTTATTAGACAGCAATACTAAATCGATTGAGATAGGTGCTTTTGCAGGTGAAGACATGTACCAAGAACATGGAGGATGCCCTTCAGGAGGTGTTATTGTTAAAATTGGTTACATTAAAGGAAAACAATGCATTGTAGTTGCCAATGATGCTACAGTTAAAGCTGGTGCTTGGTTTCCAATAACAGGTAAAAAGAATTTAAGAGCACAAGAAATATCTATAGAAAATAAACTACCCATTATTTACTTAGTAGATTCTGCAGGAGTTTACCTACCAATGCAAGATGAAATTTTTCCAGATAAAGAACATTTTGGAAGAATTTTTAGAAACAATGCAGTTATGAGTTCTATGGGCATCACACAAATTTCTGCAGTAATGGGTAGCTGTGTTGCAGGTGGTGCTTATTTACCAATTATGAGTGATGAGGCTTTAATTGTAGATAAAACTGCTAGTATTTTTCTTGCAGGTAGTTATTTAGTAAAAGCTGCAATTGGAGAAAGTATAGATAATGAAACTTTAGGAGGTGCAACAACTCACTGTGAAATATCTGGAGTTACTGATTACAAGGCTAAAGATGACAAAGATGCATTAGATAAAATTAAATTCATCGTAGACAAAATTGGTGATTTTGATAAAGCAGGTTTTAGCAAAACTGAATCTTTTGAGCCTAAAGAAAATCAAGATGATATTTTCGGAATATTACCAAAAGAAAGAAATGCGCAATATGATATGTTAGAAATCATTAAGCGTTTGGTAGACAAATCTGAATTTGAACAATATAAAGAGGGTTATGGACAAACCATTTTAACTGGTTATGCAAGAATTGATGGTTGGGCTGTTGGTATTGTTGCTAATCAAAGAAAATTAGTAAAAACTACAGCATCTAAAACCAAACCAACTGAAATGCAATTTGGTGGAGTTATTTATAATGATTCTGCTGATAAAGCCACACGTTTTATCGCCAATTGTAATCAGAAAAAAATACCATTGGTATTCTTGCAAGATGTTACAGGTTTTATGGTGGGTTCAAAATCTGAACATGGAGGAATTATTAAAGATGGTGCAAAAATGGTAAATGCAGTGAGTAATTCTGTTGTACCAAAATTCACTATTGTTATTGGTAATTCTTATGGAGCAGGAAATTATGCAATGTGTGGCAAGGCTTACGATCCTAATTTAATTGTAGCTTGGCCAAGTGCTGAACTTGCTGTAATGAGTGGTAATTCTGCAGCAAAAGTCTTATTGCAAATAGAAACAGCATCACTAAAAAAGAAAGGTGAAGAAATAACACCAGAAAAAGAAGCTGAATTGTTCGAAGAAATAAAATCGAGATATGACAAACAGATTTCTCCTTATTATGCTGCTGCAAGAATATGGACAGACGCAGTTATAAATCCTCTTGATACAAGAACTTGGATTTCTATGGGAATTGAAGCTGCAAACCACGCTCCTATTGAGAAAAAATTCAATATGGGTGTTTTACAGGTGTAATCAATTCCAATTATATTTTCATAAAGAATAAATGACTAATATCAGAATTAGTCATTTTTTTTTGCTTTATTTTTGCAGCACAAATTACACAAAATGAGTAAAGCAATTTACGTTACAACCATAGAACCCAATAGTGGTAAATCTTTAATATCACTTGGCGTTTTAAGAATGATGCTCACTAAATCTACAAAAGTGGGATATTTCCGACCAATTATCAACAAAAGCAAAACCGATAGTTTTGATAACCACACAAACACGGCTATTAACTTTTTTAATTTAGACCTAGATTACAATGATTGCCATGTTTACGAACAAAGTGAAGTTGTAGAGTTGTTAAGCGAAGGAAAAGAAGATGAAATAATTCATAAAATAATTGGCAAATACAAAAGCTTAGAACAAAGATTCGATTATGTTTTAGTAGAAGGAACAGATTTTTCAGGTGAAGGTGGTTTTACTGAAATTGACGTGAATTTAATGGTTGCCAAAAATTTAGGAATTCCTGTTTTAATTGTTGGTGCAGGAAATGGTAAAAAGAAAAAGGATTTTATCAATACAATGCAACTAACCTACAACTCGTTCATTCAGAAGGAAGTGGATGTTATTGGTTTAATTGCGAATAAAACAGAAACTGACGAAATTGAGTATGTAAAAGATCAACTAGCAAAATCAATTGCTGGAGATATACAAATTGATGTAATTCCGAAAGTAGATTTTTTAGCTTACCCAACAGTAAAAGAAGTTGTAGAAGAGTTAGAGGGTAAAGTTTTATTTGGTGAACAATTTTTAGACAATGCTATTGGAAGTTTCAGTACTGGAGCAATGCAACTAAGAAATTACCTTACTCACATTAAAAACAATGCACTTGTTATAACTCCTGGAGATAGAGCAGATATTATCTTAGGTGCTTTACAAGCAAATGCATCTAGCAATTACCCAAATATCTCTGGAATCATTTTAACTGGTGGCTTAATTCCTGAAGATTCAATTATCAAGCTGATTGAAGGAGTACAATCTACCATTCCAATTATTTCTGTAAAAGGAGGCACATTTGGCATATCAAACAAAATAGGTGCTGTAAAACCTAAAATTTATGCAACTAACAGAAAAAAGATTTTATTAGCTTTAGACACTTTTGATGCGCATGTAAACGCAACAGGATTAACAAATACGCTTTCTAATTTTAATTCTGAAAGATTAACGCCAAGCATGTTTCAATACAATTTACTGCAAAGCGCAAGAGCACATAAAAAGCATATTGTATTGCCAGAAGGAAATGACGAAAGAATTATTAGAGCTGCAGCTAGATTACAACTTTTAAATATTGTTGATTTAACTTTATTAGGAGATAAAAGGGAAATTCAGGCCAAGTGTAATCAATTAGGAATTCAGATTGATCTCGAACAAATTCAAGTTTTAAATCCTGAAGATTCTATTCATAATGATGCTTTTGGTAAAACACTTTATGAGGCTAGAAAACATAAAGGAATGACAGAAACCACAGCAAAAGATTTAACAAGAGATGTATCTTATTTTGGAACACTTATGATTCTAAATGGTTTAGCAGATGGTATGGTTTCTGGAGCTGTACACACAACTATGCACACTATAAAACCTGCCTTACAAATCATAAAAACCAAACCAGGTGTATCTGTAGTTTCTTCTGTATTTTTTATGTGTTTGTCAGATAGAGTTTCTGTTATGGGTGATTGTGCTGTTAACCCAAATCCGAATGCAGAACAATTAGCCGAAATTGCAATTTCATCTGCACAATCTGCAGAAGCCTTTGGTATAGAAGCAAAAGTTGCAATGTTATCTTATTCATCTGGTAGTTCTGGAAAAGGTGAAGAAGTAGAAAAGGTTAGAAAAGCTACTGAAATTGTAAAAACAAAACAACCAAGCTTAAAGATAGAGGGTCCAATACAATATGATGCAGCTGTAGACATGTCTGTTGCAAAAACTAAAATGCCAGATTCAGCTGTTGCTGGGCAAGCATCTGTATTAATTTTCCCTGATTTAAATACTGGTAATAACACTTACAAAGCCATTCAAAGAGAAACTGGTGCTTTAGCAATTGGCCCTATGTTACAAGGTTTAAATAAGCCCGTAAACGATTTAAGTAGAGGCTGTACTGTAGATGATATTTTTAATACTGTTTTATTAACGGCTATTCAAGCAGAACAAGGATAATTATGAAAATTTTGGTTTTAAATGCAGGTTCATCTTCCTTGAAATACCAGGTAATAGAGATGCCATCTGAACAAGTAGAATGTGTAGGTTTAGTGGAGAGAATTGGTATGGATGATGCTATTTTTACACATGAAATTCAGAATAATGAATACTCTGAAACTTTACCAGTTTTAGATCACAAAACAGGATTAAAAAAAATAGCTAACACCCTTTTAGATGCTAAAATAGGTGTAATTAATTCTGTAGATGAAATTGAAGCTGTAGGTCACAGAGTGGTTCATGGAGGAAATAAATTTAATAAAACCACCATAGTAAATCAAGAAGTTAAAGATAACATTAGAGAACTGTTTAGCCTTGCACCTTTGCATAATCCAGCAAATTTAACAGGTATAGAAATTGCAGAAACCATATTTACTAAAGCAAAACAGATTGCCATTTTCGATACTGCATTTCATCAAACTATGCCTAAAGAGGCCTATCAATATGCAATAAAAAATGAATATTTAGAAACGCATAACATAAGAGCTTATGGTTTTCATGGCACCAGCCATAAATATGTTTCTGAGAAAGCAAGAGCGTATTTGGGTACTGAAAATTCTAAAAAATTAATTACCATTCATTTAGGAAATGGTTGCAGTATGTCTGCAATAAAAGATGGTAAAAGTATAGAGAATTCATTAGGATTTGGCCCTATGAATGGCTTAATAATGGGAACACGTTCTGGAGATATAGATCAATCTGTAATTTTCTATATGATGAACAAACTGAACAAAACTGCAGACGAAGTAGCAAGCTTACTAAATAAAGAATCTGGAATGATGGGCTTAACAGGCTTTTCTGATTTAAGAGAAATCTCTGAACAAGCAGATAAAGGAAATGAAGATTGCCAAAATGCTTTAGCTTTTGCTGGCTATAGAATTAGAAAATATATAGGTAGTTATATTTCTGTATTAAATGGTGTTGATGCTCTAATTTTTACTGCAGGAATTGGAGAAAATTCTGCTGTAATGAGAGCGCTTGCTTGTAAAAATTTATCAGTCTTTGGTATTGATTTAGATGCTGATCAAAATAACATTAGATCTAAAGAGGTAAGGGAAATTCAATCAAAAAAAGCAAAAGTTAAAATCTTAGTTATTCCAACTAATGAAGAAATCGAAATCGCGAAACAAGCTTATCAATTATTGGCCTAAATTGAAATTGAACATAATACTTTTAACTTCTAAAAGTACATTGTTACTATAATAGGAGAACTAGAAATCCTTACATTAAAAAATTGCAAATCAATTTGCTAATTTTTACATTTGTGAGCATTAAAAAAATCAACAGAAATGGGTAGAGCATTTGAGTTTAGGAAAGCAAGAAAAATGAAACGTTGGTCAGCAATGGCAAAAACATTTACCAGAATTGGTAAAGACATTGTTATGGCTGTAAAAGAAGCAGGTCCTAACCCAGATACAAACTCAAGATTAAGAGCAGTTATTCAAAATGCGAAAGCTGCAAACATGCCTAAAGACAATGTTGAACGTGCAATAAAAAAAGCGTCAGACAAAGATACTGCAGACTATAAAGAAGTGTTGTTTGAAGGTTATGCACCTCATGGAATTGCTGTTCTTATTGAAACAGCTACAGACAACAACAACAGAACTGTTGCTAATGTTAGAGCCGCTTTTAATAAGTGTGATGGAAATTTAGGAACATCTGGTTCTGTATCTTTTATGTTCGACCATACCTGTAACTTCACTATCAAAAAAGAAGACATTACCATTGATATGGAAGAACTTGAACTTGAATTAATCGATTTTGAAGTTGAAGAAGTTTTTGATGACGAAGAAGGTGTAATTATTTATGCTCCTTTTGAACAGTTTGGAGCTTTACAAAGTTATTTTGAAGACAATAATATCGAAATTTTATCTTCTGGTTTTGAAAGAATTCCAACTACTACAGTAAAATTGAATGAAGATCAAAAAGCAGATGTGGAAAAGCTTTTAGAGAAATTAGAAGAAGATGATGATGTAAACTCTGTTTACCATTCTATGGAGGAATCTTAGACTTCGAACAAATTTAGTAACTTGTCAGGAAATTTTTTTGAAATGCCTGATGCTATTACTCGAATTTTCGACTTTGCTTACTATCAACGAGAGAACAATCCTTTAGATAATTGCTTAAACTTTAAAAATAAAGGAGATTGGGAACCAATTTCTACCAAAACCTTTATACAGCAAGCAAACAATGCAAGTAGCTCACTGCTAGCCTTAGGCATAAAACCGAACGATAAAATTGCTGTAATTACCGAAAACAACAATCCTAATTGGCATATTTTAGATATTGGTATTTTACAAATTGGCGCTCAAAACGTACCTCTTTATGCAACACTTTCCGAAAATGATTATGCTTATATTTTAAACCATTCAGACTCTAAATATTGTTTTGTATCTAGCAACGAACTTTATGAAAAAGTAAAATCTGTTATTGATAAAACTCAGCTAAAAAATGTATTTTCATTAGAAGAGTTAGCCACAGATTATGGCTGGAGTTCTTTTTTAGAATTAGGTAAAAATACTGATCATCGCCTTAAAATTGATGAACTAAAAGCATCTATAAAACCTGATGATTTAGCTACAATCATTTACACATCAGGAACTACAGGCACACCTAAAGGAGTTATGTTATCGCATAAAAATATTGTTTTTACTGTTTTTGCCATAGAACAAAGACTCAACTTACAAAGAGGAAATAATAAAATTATAAGCTACTTGCCTATTTGCCATATTTTTGAACGATCTGCTTTTTACTACAATTTGTACATGAGCGTACAAGTCTATTTTGCAGAAAGCATAGAGCAAATTGGTGACACCATAAAAGAAGTAAAACCAGATTACTTGGCTGTTGTTCCAAGACTTTTAGAAAAAATTTACGATAAAATAGTAGATAAAGGCAGTAATCTTAAAGGCTTAAAAAAGAGCTTATTTTTTTGGGCTTTAGAATTGGGTGAAAATTATAAGCCCTATCATTTAAACGGATCTTTCTATCATTTTAAACTAAAAATAGCAAGGAAAATTATATTTAAAAAATGGAAAGAAGCTCTAGGTAATAATTTACAATTTATGATTTCTGGAAGCGCACCTTTACAACCCAAATTAATTAGAGTTTTTACTGCTGCAGGCATACCTGTTTTTGAAGGTTATGGAATGACAGAATCTTCTCCTGCAGGAACCTTAAATGATGAAAGAGACAAGGGATTAAAAATTGGTTCTGTTGGTAAACCTTTAAAAGGTATAGAAGTTAAAATTGCTAATGATGGTGAAATTTTAATGAAGGGCGATAACATAATGCAAGGTTATTTTAAAAACAAAGAGTTAACAAATCAAACCATTATTGACAATTATTTACATACAGGTGATATTGGTGAAATTGATGAGCAAGGATTTCTATCTATCACAGGAAGAAAAAAAGAGATGTTCAAAACATCTGGTGGTAAATATATTGCTCCTGCTGTTTTAGAAAGCGAGTTTAAACAATCACGATTTATAGAACAAATTATGGTAGTTGGCGAAAACGAAAAAATGCCAGCAGCCATTATTCAGCTGAATTTTGAATTTATTGCTGAATGGGCAAAACGTCATCAATTAAAAATTGAAAACTATCATAGCAATGAAAAGGTGATAGCAAGAATTCAAAAAGAAATCGATTTTTACAATAACAGATTTGGTAAATGGGAAAAAATTAAAAAATTTGAATTAACACCTGATGAATGGACTATAGATGATGGATTGTTAACCCCAACTTTAAAGATTAAAAGAAATAATATTCGCGATAAATACAATAACCTGTATCAAAAAATATACAATCAATAATTTTGAGCTATAAAAAAATAACTATTTGTAAAATCAAGGATATTTCATTAGATTTACGATATACAAATTAGAATATATGCCAACAGAAATTTCGAGGATTTTTGATTTTCCTTATTTTCAACTAGAAAAGTACAATCTTAAGAAAGCATTAAATACAAAATACAATGGTAAATGGGAATCACTTTCCAGCCAAGAGTACATAAACAAAGCAAATCAACTTAGTAGAGGTCTATTAAAATTAGGAATTAATCCTAACGAAAAAATAGCAATTATATCTACCACAAACAGAACAGAATGGAATGTTTGTGATATAGGTACTTTGCAACTTGGTGCGCAAACTGTGCCAATTTATCCAACAATTTCAAAAGAAGATTATGAGTATGTTTTAAATCACTCAGAAGCTACTTATTGTTTTGTTTCAGATGAAACTATTATCGAAAAATTAAATAAAATTAAAGGTAACACCAAGTTAAAAGAGGTGTATACTTTTGATGATATTAAGGGTGAAAAAAGCTGGACCGAAGTTTTAGAATTAGGAAAAGATGATAGCAATCAACCAGAAGTTGAAGCTAGAAAAAAAGATGTAAAGCCTGGAGATTTAGCTACGCTAATTTACACTTCTGGAACAACAGGAAGACCAAAAGGTGTTATGCTATCTCATAGTAATATTGTTTCTAACGTATTAACTAGTGAAGAAAGAGTGCCTTTAGAAAAGGGCGAAGATAAAGCCTTGAGTTTTTTACCTGTTTGTCACGTTTTCGAACGCATGATTTTATATTTATACCAACTTTGTGGAACTGAAATTTATTTTGCAGAGAGCTTAGAAAAATTGACAGAGAACGCTCAAGAAATTAAGCCTAATGTAATGACAGCTGTACCTAGATTGTATGAAAAAATATATGATAAAATTATTCTAAAAGGAGAAGATTTATCTGGAGTAAAGAAAAGTTTATTTTTCTGGGCTGTTAAACTAGGTTTGCGTTATGAACCTTATGGAGCCAATGGTTGGTGGTATGAAAAACAATTAGGTTTGGCTAGAAAATTAATCTTTTCTAAATGGCAAGAAGCCTTAGGTGGAGAATTAAAATTAATGGTTTCTGGAAGTGCTGCTTTACAACCAAGATTAACTAGAATCTTTGCAGCAGCAGAAATGCCTATTATGGAAGGTTATGGTTTAACTGAAACATCGCCTGTAATTTCTGTAAACTTTGTAAATCAAGGTGGAGAAAGAGGTTTTAAAGTAGGTACTGTAGGTAAAGTAATCAATAGAGTTGAAGTAAAAATTGCAGGAAATGGTGAAATTCTTGTTAAAGGACCTAATGTTATGCAAGGTTACTACAAACAACCAGATAAAACTGCAGAGGTTTTAAGAGATGGTTATTTTCATACAGGAGATAAAGGTGAGTTAGATAGTGAAGGTTATTTAAAAATAACGGGTAGAACCAAAGAAATGTTCAAAACTTCTGGAGGTAAATATGTAATACCACCATTATTAGAAGGTGAACTAAAACAATCTCTTTTAATAGAACAAGTAATGGTAGTTGGTGAAAATGAAAAAATGCCAGCAGCTATTATTCAACCGAACTTCGAATACCTTTCAGA
Organism: Polaribacter sp. P097; assembly: GCF_036864555.1. NCBI lineage: Bacteria > Pseudomonadati > Bacteroidota > Flavobacteriia > Flavobacteriales > Flavobacteriaceae > Polaribacter > Polaribacter sp. P097. Next base: position 883,895 of record NZ_JAZETJ010000002.1, read on the forward strand.
CTGGGCTAAGAGTAAAGGAATTTCATTTAGCAATAATGAAGAGTTAGTATCTAATGAAAAAGTTATTGCTAAATACCAAAGAACTATTGACAAGTGTAATGAGCATTTTGGTAAATGGGAACGTATCAAACGATTTGAATTAACTCCTGATGAGTGGTCTATTGATGGTGGACATTTAACACCTACCATGAAAATGAAGAGAGAAGTTATAAAAAACATTTACAAAGATTTGTACGATAAGATATATAATTAGTACCTTTAAGTTATAACAGATTTAGAATTAGTAGAAAACCCCCTGAAAAAAATCAACTAACTTAAAAATCAAGCGATATGTTTCATACTGCAGACATTTCAGAGCATAAAGAGTACACAAGTAAAGGTTTTCAAATTTTATTAACTTCTCTGGCATTAATTGTAAGTGTTGGGGTTATGATTTCTTGGTTTACAGGAAATCTTCAAATGTTAAGTATTTTACCAGGAGGTGCTACAATGAAGTTTAACACTGCTTTGGTTTTTTTCTTGGCAAGCATTAATACTGCAATTATACTTTCAGATAAAAAAGCACTTCAAAACATTTTTGTTGTTTTTTCTATTCTAAGCATTTTAATTGGCTCAATTACCTTATTAGAATATGCCTTTACACTTAATATGGGTATAGATAATTTATTTGTAAAAGATAATTTATCTATTGTTAATAGTGGTATGATGTCTCCTGCAACAGCCATATGTAGTATACTAATTGGTATTGGTTTTTTAGGATTTAGTACTGCAAACAAAAAACTACAATTTATTGGTAGAGCTGCCAATGTTATAATTTTCTCCATATCTATTTTAGCAATTGTATCTTACGTTCTTACAATTCCTTTAGAAGAAAAAACAACATTATTTAGCTCAATGGCAATACATACAGCTGTGTTATTTTGCCTTTTTTCTATATTCTTAGCCATGTATAACTATGGATCATTCTATTTAAACGTAGTTAAAGCAAGATATGGCTTAAGTAAAACTGTAATTGAACTTTTACCAAAAACACTATTTTTTACTGCAATTCTAGTAAATATGATGTTTATTGGAATTTACTTAGACTTATTTGATGCAAATTTTGGGGTATTTACAGGAACTTTAATTTTGGTATCTATGTATGCTTACATATTAAGCTTTAATATAGAGCGTAAATTAAGAAAAAGCAATGATGCTACTTTTAAAAAATATACATATACCATCAACAACTCAGTAATAAAGGCTAAAAAGGAAATTAAGTATACAAATGAATTATTTCGTTTTAAAGAAAATGTGACTGACAATGAGCTAATGAATAAACTTTTTTCTGAACTTAATTTAGAGATTAGTTCAGAAGAATTTGACACTATTTGGAATACCTTAAATGCAGGGAAAACCTGGTCTGGAAATATTAAAAAAAGAGGCTTAAAGTTAGATGCTAATTTAGTTTGCACCACCATTATTCCATACAAAAGCTCAAAAGGAGCTCTAATCGAATTCTTTGTGACAAAAAGACAAACTGTATAACACAAAAAAATCCTTGGTAAAATTACCAAGGATTTTTTTTATTTAATACTTATATTTTATTTTGTCTTAATTGAACATCCAATAGCTTTCGTTTCAATCTTCTCTATCTTTTTTCCAGCTAGTAAAGCATCTACAGCATTTTCTACATATTTCTCGTTAACAGCATCTGGATTTCTAGAACTGTCATCGATAGCACCAATGTACTCTACTTTCATTTTAGGCTTACTAACAATATAAACATGAGGTGTTTTTGTAGCTCCAAATTTAGGATATACCTTCTGGCCTTTATCTAGCAAGTAAGGAAATTTAAATCCTTTTTGAGCTGCTCTTACCTTCATTGCTGCAAAACTATCATCTGGTACTACATCAGGATCATTAGGATTTATTGCAATTACAGGAAACCCTATAGATGCATACTTTGCATTTAAAGCTATTATTCTGTCTTCATTTGCAACAGAATAAGGACATGTGTTGCATGTAAAAATAATAATAAAACCTTTTGCATCTTTATAATCTGATAGAGAGACCATTTTATCATCAATATTCATTAATGAAAAATCTGCTATAGTATCACCTACTTTATAACTAGATGAAGATTTTAAAGTAAACGCACTTGCCAACATTACTACTGCAACTAATGCAAAAATTGTTTTTATGGTTTTCATAGTTTATATATTTAAAAATGATTTTAATTCGTTTTCTAAATTCTCGTATTCAAAAGATTGTTCGTAAAACTTCCTTTGTTTTTTATTATAAATTAAAGTTGCTGGTATAGCCCCACTCCAGCTTTCATCAATAGCATTAATCCATACATTTTCGTTAGTATCATCTAGAAGAATTACTTCAGATTGAAGCTTTTTTCTATTAATAAACGGAATTAACTTCTTTTCAACTTGCTTAGGAAAATCTAAACTCACTAAAATTACCTCAACATTTTGATCTTTATATTCTTCATTAATCTTTTCGAAATATGGTAATTCTTTTACACAAGGTGCACACCAAGTTGCCCAAAAGTTAACAACATATGTTTTTTCATCGTTCTTTTCTAAAAGTGGTTTTAGTTGTGCATAATTATATGTTTTAACCTCAGTTATTTGTGATGAAGGCTCAACATTTGACACTTCAGAAGCTTTCTTGGAAGTAACATTTTCTTTACAAGAAACCAAAGCTAAAATAGATAATAGAACCAGTAGGTATTTTTTCATAATGGATAAAATTAAGAATTTCAGAAACTTTAACGATATTTAAAAACTACATTAACAGATGTTTAACTTCTGTAATGACAACTTTAATCAAAAATATCATTTAAAATTTTTGCCAAACGAATTCCACCTTTTTGTAATTGTTGTCTTACGGTTGCAAAGTGATCATAAGAATATCGATATCTTAAATTTTCTCCAACTTTTGCTGAATTGTAAACATCATCTGTAATTTGATGCACTTCATTTACCCAATCTACCACAGAACCTTGCTCTATAACCTCAATTTGTTTTTTAGATAATTCCTCTGCATTATCAGCAAGATCTGTATAACTCATTTGATAATCATCTATCATTTTACTATCCCAAACACTATGTAAATTAGTACCTCTACCAAACCATTGTACTTGCACATCATTACCTCCTTTATCTTCTTTACGACCAATATGTAGAGGTTGATGTAAATCTCCTATAAAATGAACTAACATTTTTAAATGAAAATTTTTGTCTGCTTCTGAGCTAGCATTATCTTCAAGAACTTCTATACACTTTGCAATACCTGTAACCAAGTCTCCTTTCGGATTTTTTGCTGATTTTTCATAAGTTTCAGTTAACCCCATATTCACATAATGCCAAGGAGAATAAGCTCTGTAAGCTCTGTCTGATTTAATTTCATCTGCAAAAGTTGACACAAAAGCCAAACTTTGCCCTTTTAAAAGCTTATCTATTTTTCGTTTCGCTTTTTTAGTTAAATGTTTCTCAGCTATTTTGCCAGTAACTCTATGACCAGTTTTTCCCCAGAAATATACATCTTCTTTAGGGGTTGATGCTACAAATAATAAAGAAATAAGAGCTAATACTTTGATATTCATTTTATTCTCTTTTAGATTAAGTTTTAGCTAAAGTAAAAAATTAATTACGTAAATATTTGGTAAATAAGAAAACTTTTATATATCTTTATGATATCATTTTAATATCAAAAAAAAATCAATCATGACAGCAGAAAAAATTATTAAGCCAGCAAATGGTTATTTAATGTTAGTAATTGTACTTACCCTATTTGTAGGAAGTATAGTACTTGGCATTCAACAAGAACAACCTTTATATATTATTGTTAGTGTTTTAAGTTTTTTTGGATTATTTGGTTTTATTCTAGTAAACCCAAATACTTCTAAAGTAGTAGTACTTTTTGGTAAGTACGTTGGTACCATAAAAGCAAATGGTTTGTATTGGGCCAATCCTTTCTACACCAAAAAGAAGATATCTTTAAGAGCAAGCAACTTTGATAGTGAGCGTTTAAAAGTGAATGATAAGTTAGGTAACCCTGTAATGATTTCTACAATTTTAGTATGGAGAGTTACAAATACTTACAAAGCTGCTTTTGATGTTGATAATTATGAAAATTTTGTTCGTGTTCAAACGGATGCAGCTGTTCGTAAATTAGCTAGTATGTATCCTTATGATAATTTTGCAGACGAAGGTCATGATGAGGACATAACTCTTAGATCTAGTGTAAATGAAGTGTCTGAGGCATTAGAAAAAGAAATAGACGAACGTTTAACCATTGCTGGTATTGAGGTTTTAGAAGCTAGAATTGGTTATTTGGCTTATGCTAATGAAATAGCATCTGCAATGTTAAAAAGACAACAAGCAACTGCTATTGTAGCTGCAAGACATAAAATTGTACAAGGTGCTGTAGAAATGGTAGAAATGGCTTTAGACGAGCTGAATAAAAAAGATATTGTAGAGTTAGATGAAGAACGTAAAGCAGCAATGGTTAGTAACTTATTAGTAATTTTATGTGGAGATAAAGAAGCATCTCCTGTAGTAAATGCAGGAACCTTAAGTCATTAATACTGGATAATAAGAAAAATAATAAAAGTAATTCAGGGCTTGCTATAGGTATAGCCATTGGTACAGCCTTTGGTGTTATATTTGGTAATATCGCTATTGGAATAAGTTTAGGGCTTGCTCTTGGTATTGCATATGATGCCACTCAAAATAAAAAAACTAAATAATGAAAGAATACAGAGTAATTCAACCAAAATTGGGTTTTAGAAATAGATTTCAAAATTTTGAAGATATACTAAATCAATATGCCAGAGAAGGTTGGAGAGTAGTAGAAATTTCTCAAGGATGGACAAGTGTCGTTTTTGAAAGAGATAAAAATAGATAAATGAAAGTTTTTAAAGAAGAACAACGTTTTACACAAACTTGGCTAATTGTACTTATGGGCTTTAGCCTTGTAGTGCCCTTGGTGTTAATCACTAGAGAATTCTTGAAAGAAAATTCAGAATTTACTGTGGGCGGATTTTTAGGCGTAGTTGGGGTATTAATTGCCAGTATTGTTCCTATCTTTTTCTTTAAATTAATCACTAGAATAGACGAAGTTGGCATTCATTATCGCTTTTTCCCTTTTCACTTTAAAACAAAACGAATTACTTGGCAAGAAATCGAAAAAGTTTATGTTAGAATATATGATCCTATAGGAGATTATGGAGGCTGGGGTTTAAAAGGTGGATTTTTATGGAATAAATCTAAAGGAATTGCCATTAATGTTTCTGGGGATATTGGCATTCAATTAGAATTGAAAACTGGAAAAAAAATACTCATTGGCACTCAGAAAAAACAAGAAGCCACAAGCGTTATCGAAACTTATACTAAGAAATTATAAAATGAAACAAACTTTACTAATCATCAGCTTAATAATTTATAGTATTACCTCACTTTTTGGTCAAGTAAAATCTGAGGACATTACTATAAATAACATGGCCATTCAATTACCTGGAACTTTAAGCTATAGTTCTGTAAATGAACCTTTAATAATTTGGGTACATGGTTCAGGAGGTGTGAATAGAAATGGAAATACTCCAAATTATATTCAACAGTTTAGAGAAGAAATCAAACAAAAAGGAATTGCCTTTTTTAGTTATGATAAACGAACTTCAAATCCGCAAAATGCAAAATTTATTCAAGAAGATGGTATCTATTTCTCAGATTTTGTAAGCGATTTAAAAGAAGTAATCAATCATTTTAAAGAGGATAATCGTTTTTCTGAAATCATTTTGGCAGGCCATAGTCAAGGCTCTTTAATTGCGATGCTTTCTTTAGATAATGTGGCCAAATATATTTCTATAGCTGGTGCAGGTGAAACTATAGATAAAACTTTAGTTAGACAAATTAGTGCACAAAGTGCAGAGTTTGGCAAGTTAACAGCAGAATACGTGAAAGAATTAAAAGAAACTGGCTCAATCAAAGAAGTAGATCCTAATTTAATGCCACTGTTTGCAAAACAAAATCAACCATTTTTAGCATCATGGATTGCCTTAAACCCTATTGAAGAAATTACAAAGGTAAAAATACCTACACTCATCATTAATGGTGATAAAGATATACAAGTGCCAATAGTAGATGCAAAAGCTTTAAAAGAAGCTAAGCCTGAAGCTGGGTTGGTGATTATTAAAAACATGAATCACGTACTAAAGAATATTGAGAAAGATGAGGACAATTTAAAATCTTATATGAGTGCAGATTATCCTATTTCAGAAGACTTAATAAATACAATAGTAGCATTCATCAAGAAATAAAGAATTAGTATATAGAATGGCAAAAAAGAAAGCTTTCGCATTGCGAGTTAATGAAGATATGATTAAAGCCATAGAAAAATGGGCTGCTGATGAATTTCGCTCTACGAATGGTCAAATAGAATGGATGCTTATGCAAGCATTAAAAGACGCAAATAGGGCACCTAAAAAAAAGGACGAATAAATTTATAAATTCAATTTTGTTAAAATGAACGCTCAATTTTTATTGAGCGTTTTCTATTTTGTATCTTGTTCCCAATTCAATAAATTCAACAAACTTTTCCGAATGAAAAATTTACTAACAATTTTATTTTTGAGTGCTACTACTCTACTCTTTTCACAAGAATTCTCAATGGATTTGGTTAAAAACATGAAACCAAGAAATATTGGTCCAGGTGGTATGTCTGGTCGTGTAACCTCTATAGATGTTGTAGAGTCAAATCCAGAAATTATGTATGTAGGTACTGCTTCTGGTGGTATTTGGAAATCTACTTCTGGTGGAATTAAATGGGAGCCAATTTTCGAAAATGAACTTACAGCTTCTATAGGAGCAGTTGCCATTCAACAATCTAACCCTAGTGTAATTTGGGCTGGTACAGGAGAAGGTAACCCAAGAAATAGTTTAAATGGTGGTTTTGGTATTTACAAATCTTTAGATGCTGGTAAAACATGGCAAGCTATGGGTTTAGAAAAAACCAGACACATACATAGAGTTATAATTCACCCAACAAATCCAGATATTGTTTATGTGGGTGCTATTGGCTCTCCTTGGGGAGAACATAAAGAACGTGGTGTTTACAAGACTACAGATGGTGGAAAAACTTGGAAACAGATTTTATACAACAATGATAAAACTGGTGCTGCAGATTTAATTATGGATCCTAAAAATCCTAATAAAATTATTGCTGCTATGTGGGAGCACAAACGTGATCCTTGGTTTTTTAAATCTGGAGGTGAAGGTTCTGGATTATACATAACTCATGATGGAGGAGATAATTGGAAAAAAATTACAGATAAAGAAGGTTTTCCAAAAGGCGAATTAGGAAGAATTGGTGTAGCTATTGCACCAAATAATCCAGAAGTAATCTATGCCTTAGTAGAAGCTAAAAAGAACGCTTTGTATAAAAGTGAAGATGGTGGCTTTAAATGGACGAAAGTAAATGACAAACCTGGTATAGGTAACCGACCTTTTTATTATTCAGAGATTTACGTAGACCCTCAAAACGAGAATAGAGTTTATAGCGTTTTTACTTATGTGAATGTATCTAATGATGGTGGTAAAAACTTTAAACAGTTAATGCCAGCTTATGGTGTAGATAATGGTGTGCATCCAGATCATCATGCATGGTGGATTCACCCAAGCAATGGTAAATTCATGATTGATGGTAATGATGGTGGTTTAAATATTACTAAAGATGGTGGTAAATCTTGGAGATTTATTGGTAATATTCCTGTAGCTCAATTCTATCATATAAATGTAGATAATGAGTTTCCTTATAATGTTTATGGAGGAATGCAAGATAATGGTTCTTGGAGAGGTCCTGCCTATGTATGGAAAGCACAAGGAATTAGAAATTCTTATTGGCAAGAAATTTCTTTTGGAGATGGCTTTGATGTAGTGCCAGACAAAGATGATTCAAGATATGGTTGGTCTATGAGTCAGCAAGGATCTGTAGTAAGATACGATCATATTACAGGTAACAACTATTCAGTAAAACCAACACATAAAGATCCAAATATAAAATTACGTTTCAATTGGAATGCAGCTATAAATATGGATCCTTTTGATAATAACACGCTTTATTTTGGAAGTCAATTTGTTCACAAATCAACTGATAAAGGTTTAACTTGGGAAGTAATTTCACCAGACTTAACTACAAATAATCCAGAAAAATTAAAGCAATCTGAAAGTGGAGGCTTAACTATGGATGCTACAGGTGCAGAAAATCACTGTACCATTTTAGTAATTGAACCTACTTCTTTAGAAAAAGATGTTTTATGGGCTGCTACAGATGATGGTCAAGTGCATATCACCAAAGATGGTGGTGCTAATTGGACCAATGTTGCCAAAAACATTAAAGGCTTACCAGAATTTAGTTGGATAACTCAAATAAAAGCATCAAATAAAAACAAAGGAGAAGCATTGTTAGTAGCCAATGATTATAGAAGATTCAACTATACTCCTTATGCATACAGAACTAAAAACTATGGAAAAACTTGGGAACGTATTGTAGATGAAAATGACGTGCAAAGCTATACTTTATGTATTGTAGAAGATCCTGAAAACAAAAATCTATTATTTTTAGGTACAGATGATGGTCTTTATGTATCACTAAATGCAGGTGATAAATGGACAAAATGGACGAATGGTTTTCCTACAGTTCCAGTAAAGGATTTGGTAATTCACCCAAGAGAACATGATTTGGTTATTGGTACTTTTGGTAGAGCTGCGTGGGTTTTAGATGATATTAAACCTTTAAGAGCAATGGCTGATAAAAATAGTCTGAATAAGAACATTCAATTATTTGCACCTCCAGTTGCTTATCAAAGTGCCAGCCAACAGCCTACAGGAAGTAGATTTGGTGCAGATGCAATGTACCAAGGAGAAAACAGAAAAGGTGGTGCAATACTTTCTTACTACGTAAAGATAGATGATAAAAAGACTGATGAAAGTAAAAACGAAAAAACAGATAAAACATCGAAAGTAAAGAAGGACTCAATTACGCTAGAAGTTTTTAATGGATTAACAAAAATTAGAACCCTAAAATTTAAAGCTCCTAAAGAATCAGGGATACATAAAACGACTTGGTATTTGCGTGAAAAAGGTGTTGCAAGAGCTTCTAGAAGAATTCGTAAATCTACAAGAGAACCAGGAGGAGTTACTGTAAAACCAGGAGTTTATAAACTAAAAATGACTTATGGTGATGAAACGTCTGAACAAGATATTATTGTGGCATACGATCCTAGGTTAAAAATATCTGATGAAGCAATAAATCAAAAATACAATGCCAGTAAAGAGCTAGAACAATATCAAGCTAAAATTGCTGCTGTTGTAAAACAATTGGTTGAAAGTAAAAATACAGTTGCTTCAATAAAATCTGATTTAACAAAAGAGGATAAAACCAAATTTAAAAACGAAATTAAAGCATCTAAAGAAATCGATAAGAAGATAGATGAATTAATTGCGTTATATCTTGGTAAAATTGACAAAAGACAAGGTATTACAAGAAATCCGGAAATTACAGTTAACCAAAGATTTGGGCAAGCAAGTAGATATATAAGATCTAGATTTGGTGAGCAAACTTCTACAGAAACTGTTCTTATGAATCAGTTTGTAGAAGAATTTAAAAAGGCAGTCGCAGAAACCAATACTTTCTTTAATAATGATTGGATGGAGTACAAGAAATCTGTTGAAAACATAAAAATTTCTCCATTTAAAGACACCAAAATTTTTGCGGTCAATTAGAATGAGCTTAAAAAAAGTTTTACTCTGCGTTTTTGTTTTAAGTGCCACTTTAACAAAAGCGCAGCAATCAGATCAGCAACTAGGTGCTTGGTACATGTATAATGGTTCTCATAAAATAGCAGATAAAATTGCTATTATAACTATGGCTCATTATAGGTATTATGAAGTTTTAGGAGAATTTCAGCAAGAAATTTATAGACTAGGTATAAATTATACCATAAACCCAAAAATAAATTTTACTGTTGGTTATAGCTATGTTAATACAAATACTGAGTTTAAGGTTTATTCTAACAATTTAGAAGAGCATAGATTGTACGAAGACCTAAACTTAAAAGGCAAACTTAACAATATCAAACTAAGGCATCGTTTGCGCTTTGAACATCGATTTTTTAATTCAACATCAAGTCACTGGTTTCGTTACGATTTGAATGCCAATTATCCTATTACAAAAAGTTGGTCTGTTTATGCATTTAATGAACTGTTTTTAAATATTGATAAATCAAAACGATTTGTTCAAAACTGGACAGGTGCAGGATTTTTACATCAAATTAATCAACAACTAAAACTTAAGTTGGGCTATTTTTATCAGAAATTACCTGATGAGGGTTTTCATAGATTACAATTCGGAATTATTTTAAACACAAATCATCTAAAGAATAAAAAATGATAGAACCAATTTTTACAAATGATGCCATTGTTTTTGGTATTCTTATGCTTTCATTAGGTTTTGTTTTTTACACAGAAAACATCAAAACTGGCTTTTGGAGTAAATTTTATAAAATTGTTCCAGGTTTATTCATGGCCTATTTTATACCTGCTCTTTTTACAACTTTTAGAGTTATAGCTCCTGAATGGGAAACCGAAAACGAAGTAGGAGAAATCATTAAAAATAAATCTCAATTGTATTATGTGGCAAGTAGATTTTTATTACCTGCAGCTCTTGTTTTAATGACTTTGAGTATAGATTTAAAAGCCATTTTTAACTTGGGTTCTAAAGCATTAATTATGTTTTTTACAGGTACTGTAGGTATTATTATTGGTGGTCCTATAGCTATTCTATTAATCTCTATTTTCTCTCCTGAAACAGTTGGTGGTGCAGATTTTGATGCAGTTTGGAGAGGCTTATCAACTTTAGCAGGAAGTTGGATTGGTGGTGGAGCGAACCAAACAGCAATGTTAGAAATTTATCAATATAATCCTTCTAAATATGGAGGAATGGTAATTGTAGATATTGTGGTTGCCAATGTTTGGATGGCTATTTTATTAATAGGTATTGGTAAAAAAGACAAAATTGATAAATGGTTAAAAGCAGATACTTCTGCCATTGAAGATTTAAAGCAAAAAGTAATTCATTTCTCTGAAAAAGTAAAAAGAAATCCAAGTTTAACAGACTTAATGATAATGCTAGCTATCGGATTTGGAACTGTAGGTTTTGGTCATTTTTGTTCCAAATATCTGGCTGAATTCTTCTCGAATTTTGTAGCTTCTATAGAATCGCAAACATGGAGAAATATTTTCTCTTTCTTAGGTTCTAGCTTCTTTTGGTTAATAAGCGTATCTACAATTGTTGCTATACTACTATCGTACACCAAAGCCAAAAACTACGAAGGTGCAGGTGCTAGTAAATTAGGTAGTGTTTTTATTTACATTTTAGTGGCCACTATTGGTATGAAAATGGATTTAAATCAAGCTTTAGAGAACCCAGGATTAATGGTAATTGGCTTAGTGTGGATGACCATTCATGCAGTACTTTTAATTATAGTAGCTAAAATTATTAAAGCTCCATACTTCTTTTTGGCAGTTGGAAGCCAGGCAAATGTTGGTGGTGCAGCTTCTGCCCCAATTGTTGCACAGGCATTTCATCCTTCTTTAGCAACAGTTGGTGTATTACTAGCTGTGTTTGGTTATGCAATTGGTACAATTGGCGCAATTGCTTGTACTATTTTAATGGAATTATCATCAACTTTATAAAAAATTAAGCATATTTGCAATCGTAAATTTAAGAGATAAATGAAAAGAGTTTTAGCTGTTTTAGTACTAGCAATCGTACTATATTCTTGTTCATCTAAAAAAGATGGCAACATGATTGTTCAAGGTCAAATAAAAGGTTTAAAAAAGGGGAAACTTTATTTACAGAAAATGCAGGATACAGTTTTAGTTTCTGTAGATTCTGTAGCTTTAAATGGTTCTGATACCTTTAGATTAACAGATGATGTAAATTCACCTGTATTATATTATTTAACTTTTGATGGTAATACTACTGACAAAAGAATTTTATTTTTTGGTGAACAAGGCACTATAACTATTAACGATAATGTTGATGAATTTGGGTTATACCCAGAAATTACAGGTTCTAAAAATCAAGAGGTTTTGGATCAATTTAATAAAGTTAGAAGTAGATTTCAAACAGAGCGTTTGGAATTTATTAAAAAGGATTTTGATGCCAAAAGAGCCAATGATCAAGAATTGATTGAGAAGTTAGAGAATGACTACAACAGATTGGTAAAAAGAAGAGTTTTGTACACCACAAACTTTGCTATTACAAATGCCGATTATGAAGTAGCTCCTTATTTAGCATTAACAGAAATGTATGATGCTAGCTTAAAAATGTTAGATACTGTAAATGCATCACTTACTCCAAGAATTAAAGAATCTGAATATGGTAAGCGTTTTCAAGAGTATTTAGATAACATCAAGAAAAACGAAGCACAATAGAATTTTAAGATATTTCAAAGCAAAAAAAACGAGCAATTAGCTCGTTTTTTTTGTTTTATATAATTTTGCAATTTAATCTAGCTTGGCCTTTCTAGCTTCTAACTGGGCTCTAATTTCGTTTGCCTTTTCTTCATCTATATCATAATCTTTCATAATATACATAGCAACTAATGTTCCTAACACTGGAAGCACACAAAAGAAAGCATGTAAGCCATCAACTGCTCCTACTTGATCTGTGGTAGGTAATTCTGAATTAAAGCCTACAATCCAAATAATTAAGCCACTAAAAGCACCTGCAATTGCAAATCCTACTTTTACCATCCACCAATAAATTGCTCCAAAGATACCTTCTCTTCTTAAGCCTGTGTTTAATTCATCTACATCTATAATGTCTGCAGTCATAGACATCATTATTGTAAATAAACTACCAATTCCAAAAGAGAAAAAGGGCAATGCAACAATATATAACCAAGGTTTACCTGGCACAAATAAAAAGTAAAGAAGTACATAACCAAATATTGAAATTCCTTGTGCAATTAAAAAAGCTTTTTTCTTGCCAAACATTTTAGACATCTTCGTAATTATAGGAATCACTAAGAAGGTAGTTCCTAAAGCTCCAAGACAACCAAACAATGAAACCCAAATACCAGAATCGCCTGCATTACCATTAAATAATTTGTAAACAATTACAAAAAATGTAAGTGATGAAACTGCCATAAATGCATTATAAATGAAAAAGGTAGCTCCACACAGTTTTCTAAATTCTTTAATTTTAAATGCCTCTACAAAGCTTTGTAATATTTTCTTTAAACTACCACCAATATTCGAAAAGTTTAATGGTTCGTAATCTTTGTCTAGAGTAGATTCACTTTTTATAAAAACAGCAGGTACAATTGCGCAAAGAGCACAAGGTATAGCCACCCAAACTGCTAGTTCTCTTACAGCAACTTCTGCAGAAGGAAACCAATCAGGGTCATACATAAATACCCAAAACCAAGGTGCAATTACCCAAGCCCATTGACCAATCCATTGAGCAATAGCCATTATACTTGTTCTTTCATGAAAATCATCACTCATTTCATAACCCATAGCTACATAAGGCACACTAAAAAAAGTAAGCCCTAAATAGAATACTACAGACCAAAGAAAAAAGTACCAAAAGTTATATTGCAGTGAGTTTTCTTTAAACAATTGCCACATAAAAATATAGGCAACTCCCATAATAATACCTCCAATTAAAACATACTGCCTTCTTCTACCCCATTTTGATTTTGTATTATCGGAAATAAAACCCATTATTGGATCTGTAATAGCATCGAATAATCTTGGGAATAAATAAATCATAGCCCACATTAAACCAGTAAACTTCAAATCTTCTACCAGAATTACCATAAAAATACCTAGAATTGCAGGAAACATTTGGTTGGCAAACATACCCACCCCAAATGCAATCTTTTGACCCATTGGAACTTTCTTGCTTCTTATTTGTGCTGTTTGATTAGACATACTTATTTTTTTTATGATTGTGAAATAACAATTGTTTGCAACGATTGCCCTTTTATATCTATGTTAATACTTTTATTATTTAGCATTAAACTTATCTTTTTATCTTTTTGTTTTTCATTAAAAACAACAACTGCAATAGAACCATCTGTATTTTTAGCAGCAGTAATCATTAAATCTTTATCTGAATGAGTTACCTCAAAAATTTTCGCTTCTGGCCTTATATATCTTGAAAAGTGAGTCATTACATAATATAAAGGTGTAAAATAAATTTCATCAGCATTTTCATCAACAATAATTGGTGCAACACACCAATTCTTAAACCAGTTTGGACCTCCTTGTTTGTTTAGAACCATGTTCCAATCTATCCAACCATCAACATAGTTATTTAAACAACCAATAATATCTCTTGCATATCTGTTAACTGGCGCGTATTTAGGATGCATTGGTTTGTCTTTTTCAGGAGCCCAATCCCAACCCCAATCTGTAGCTTCTTTAGACCAATACCAAGCATCATCTTTCCATTTTGGAATTTCAGAATCTACACAGGCTTCTGATTGAATTAAGTATTTATTTGGTGCTTTTTGATGAGCATACTGTAACTCATCTGGATAATAATGATAGGTACTTGCATACCAGTGAATAGCTGTACCATCAAAATAAGAAGAGGTTTCTTCGTTTTTGTACTGTGAGTCTACCCACTCTTTTAAATGTTCTCTATTTTGATCATATCCCAAAATTTTTACCTCAGGATAATCTTTTCTTAATTGTGGTCCTAAATGATTTTGCACAAAATTGGTCATTTCATCTGGAGTGTAGTGCATACTTTCCCAGTTATTACCATTCCCTAAAGGCTCATTTTCAACAGTAAACCCCCAAATATCAATTCCTACTTCTTTATAAGCTGATACATATTTTGAAAAGAATAAAGCCCAAGTGTCATGATATTCTGGTAATAATTTACCTCCTACATATTCCTTATTGTTCTTCATCCAAGGTGATGCTGTCCAAGGAGAAGATAAAATCTTGAATCCGTCTTTAGATACTTTCATGGCATCTTTAATCATCGGAATTATATCATCTAAATCTTCCTGAATGCTAAAATGCTCTAACTCCATATCATTTTCTACTGGAGCATAAGAATAGTTAGATAATGAAAAATCAGACGAATTCATATGAGTTCTTGTCAAAGAATACTTTGCTCCTGATTCACCAAAATAAGCTTCAATAATAGAATCTCTATTCTTTTTGCTTAAGCTATTCAAGAGATAAGCTGACGCTTCTGTAAAAGAACCACCAAAACCTGTAATAGTTTGTTTAGTTTGATTTGGTTTCAGGGTCACCTGAAATCGATTATCTGAAGTATTGTCTGATAAAGTTTCTAATGCTACTAAATTATTTCCAGCTACTGATGTTTCAAAAACTTGAACATCTAACACCTTAGAGTCATTATTGCAGCCTAATAGACTTATAGCAAATAACAAGAGGCAAACATTTTTACTAAATTTCATATTCTACTATTTTTTATAATCTGTGTTCGGTAAATTCACAGTTGACAAAAGCATATCTATATTGCCATTAAACGTTTTTTTAATAGGATGACCATCTCTTTTTAAATTGGCAAAGATTCCTTCATCTACTAAATCCCAAATTGGATATTTTGCCTCCCCTTTTAAGGTGAATAACCCAAAATGATTTTCTGAACCATTTTCATTTTTAGCATCTTTCCATTGTTCGTCAAAAGCTTCGAAATAAAAACATGATATTTGGTTTTTATTGGTCCAATCACGCATACTTTTATAATACAAACCTTGCTTGTATTCATCTGTAGCTCTAGAACCATTAAATCCATAATGGCCATTAGAAACTGTTGCCCAGCCAGATTCTCCTATATGAATTGTCTTTGTAGAATCGATTGATTTTACGTATTCAGACACATTTTGGTATTGATTTTTTGCAAAATTTAAAGCACGAACCATGGCTTTATCTACAATTTCTTGTTTAGATAATTTTTTATCGGCTTCTGGAGTAGTCCAAAAATCTGAATTATAATGGGTGTTATGATAAGGATAGGTATGCATAGAAACATAGTCTACAGCTCTAATTAATTGCCTTAAGTCTTCAGTTCTGTAGCTATCAGGACCACCACCCCAAGAAGAAAAATCATCAGAAGAAGTAATCCATAAATCTTTAGAAAGTTTACCATCTTTCTTTAATTGTTGCAAATGATTTACCCACTTTAAAATTACTTTTGGTTGCACATAATAGCTTGCAGCCCAATTAACCATAGCTTCATTACCTACTGCTATAATTTTAACAATGTCTGGATATTTATTTGCCAAAACTACAGCTCTTTCTATTTCACCTTCGTTTTGCGGACTTTCTTCATTGTGATTTGGAGCTTTGTCTGTCCAAGCATTTAAGCAATCTATCCAAGCACCCAACATTACATACATTTCAAACGAATCATCCTCTTTTTTTAGTTGATGAATAGCTTCTAATACAATAGATGCATGAGGGTATTGAGTTTGTAAATTGTAGGTTCTTATTATTCGAATACCCATTGCATGCAACAATTTCAAATCTTCTTTTAATTGTGTAATTGTTGGTTGAATTGTTCTTGATTTAGCTCTATAGCCCCCATAAGAAATTGCTAAATATTTAGGGTTACCCAAAATATCTTTAGCTTTAAGGTTTACTTCTTTTTTTTGTTGTAAACCTGAACTCTCTTTCGATCTTACTTCGTTTTTACAAGAAGATAATATCAAAATAAGACCACAAAAAACATATGTAAATAAGCTATTCTTCATTCAATTATTTTGTAATAAATACTTCTATTTGTTGTACTTTATTTGTTCTATTAAACAATTCATTACTTGTAGCCTCATCTAAAGCTAAAGCATTAAAGACTTTTTTATCTCCAGAAACAAAAGTGATTTCAATTTTTTCTTCTTCCGAAATTGTATACAAAATTGGTACTTGACAGTAAGTAAAACACAATTGATTTTTCCTTACCTCTATAGCTTCTTCTGTATTTGCTACTGAAATATAATTAAACGTTTTTGCTTCTGTTAAAAACTCAGATTCTTTTAATAATCTTGGTTTAAATACAATTTTACCATCGTTCACAAAAACACCCAATTCACCAAATCTACTTAACAAATCTTCTTTTACTTGACCTGTCATTCCTGGTTGTTGAGCTCCTTTATTTGCTGGAGTATGTGAATAAGCATCTGTAGGAAAAGCACCATATAAATCTGGAGATTTATGAACACCAATCCCTGCATTTATTTCATAATAATGATCTAACAATCTTCCAATTACTTTTTCATCTTCATTAGAATTAATAGCTAGTAAACAGTTTTCTTGAACAGCTAAAAGCAATTTAGAAACCATGTGCCAATAAATTGAGCCTAAACCTTCGTAGCCAAAGAAGGTTCCTGATCTACCTGTAAAACTTTTGTGATCGAAAATTTCTTCAAAAACGCCTAAAACATAATCTTGCTCTTTAACCACCAATTCTTGATATGACTCTGGTAAATTTTTAAAAGCTTCTTTTAAACTATCTGCATTATTGAAATTACCATTAAAATGATAATTACCTAAAGCATCTTTTTCTATAACTTCTTTATTATTATCATTAACCAAAGTTTGCAATAACTCAGAGTTATCCACTTTGTTATTTGGTATGTTATTCTTTTTTGTAAATCTTGGTAACTCTTTATTTGGATATAAAATATAACTGTATTGATCATCTCTAAACAAAGCAGATGCCTTTAAACCATCTAATAAATCTAGCGCTTGTTTTGGAGATAAATAACCAGAACTCAATACAGAAACTTGCCCTTCTAACATTTCAGATAAATAAGATATAGAAACCTCTTTATCATTTTCTAACGTCATTAAATTATAAGCATGATACATATTATCGCTCCTCTTATTCGCTCTAATGCTATGCTCTAAGTACTCATTTGTTATTTTTAAGAAATGTGCTAAATCATTTTTAGATAGCGTTGTTTTTTCTGTAGAAAAACCGTCTTTATACACTTTTAAGCGATAATCACTAGCAGGATTTCCTAAGCCATCTAAAACTCTTTTTCTATCCATATCAGAAACACTTGAATCTAATATGCTCTGATTATTAATTAGTGTAGAAACCACTTCGTTAAATAAGGTTGCAACTTCTTCAGAAATTTGAACTTCATTAGATGTGGCATCACTTAAAACACCCTCAAAGAAATTGATGAACCTTCTTAAGTAGAATAAAGTTACCATAGATACACCATTACCTACTAAAGCATTATTGGCATCATTCCATTCTGGTCTTTGTGTGTTTAACCAAATACCTCCTTCAGGTATAAAGTTTGAAACCTTTGCTAATATTGTTACTAATAGTTTTTCTATTAGATTCACTTTATAAGGCTGATTATTTTTATCTCTTAAAAGAGAACCATCTGCACCTATTTCTGCTCTTCTTTCTTCTATTTTTTCGTTTAATCTATGATCAAAATCAATAGTATCTTTTGGATTCTTTAAAATATCGCTAAACGATTTTATTTTATATGGAACGTTAGCATAAACAAATATATCATCGTTAAATAGTGATGCTAATTTAGATGGATAATGTTTTTCTATAAATTCTAAGAATTTTAATAGATAGATAATTTGGTGATCTCCCCAATAACCTATGTAAGACCAAGGATCATTCTCTTCAATTACCTCCCAATCAAAACCATCTTTAGTAACTCTGTAAGGATTGTACCCCTCAAAAGTAGTTGCGTTTAAAAACTTATGAATCATACTCTCAATAAACTGAGGGTAAGAATGTGCTAATGCTTCCCAGTTTTGGAAAATATCTCTCCAGTTACCTTCATAGTCTAAAACCTTAGAACCATCTATTTCACTTTTGGTGTTGATTGAAAACCTGTTCCAAGGTCTACTTGGGTCACCATGTCTTCTACTAAATTTTAATGGTAAGTATTCTAAACAAAGTCTTTTAAAATCTTTGTTAGCATCATTATCTGCTAATTCTTTAATATGTTGTAATGAAAAAGTTTCAGGTAAATTGGCTAATAAATCAGCTTTAAGTTCACTTAATGGCTTGTTTGCTTTTGTTAGATAGGTTACAAAATCATCTTTTTCGATGGTATAATTGTCATCAAAAATCCCACCTCTCATTATATTGAAAAGCGTATTCGAAAAATGTCTTGTATTCACAAGAGCATCATTAGATAGTTGCAATCCGTCTGAAGCTGCAGCTAATTTTATCAAATTTTCTGTACCTGAATTAATGCTTTGCTGTAAGATATCAGTTACATCTTTATCACTTTTAATCAGCTCAGAAATCCGAACAACATCAGAAACAGTTTGGTTTACGTTTGCAACCAATAACCAAGATTTTTCTGAGTTTCCAGTAACAGAAATTGAACTATTTAATAAGTAAGCACCTTTTTCTGCCTTAACATCTATCTCTTCTTTAAGGTCAATACCTCTTCTAAAATTGTTTAATTGTAATGAACACAATAAGTGTTTCGGATTCTCTAACCCTAAAGACCAAATTAAATTTGCTTTTAAGGCTTCACTAGGTTCTGCTTTATCTACAATTATAGCACTTAAACTAAAAATACCTAAACCAGAATCTTTTTCTAGTTCGCATTTTTTATAAGCATCGACTAAATTACTACGAATACCTTGAATATCTGAACCTACTCCATAAGGTATAACATCTTGTACACCATCTAATAAAGAAACTTCTAAATTATCTGAAGAATTATTTGCAAAAGTTGCTTTTCTTACAAAACCAAATTCATCACTTGAGTTCCATTCATATTTGAATGAAACTTCTAAATCCTCGTTTATTTCTTCAAAAATAACTTTGTTACCGTAAATGTTTTTGTAAATATTTCTTTTGATATTGTAGATTCCTGCTTGTCTCTCAGAAAATGGTTCCCACAAGTTTTTCTTACCATTTTTAGTAATATGAAATATACTTTTACAACCTGTAGTTTCTGCTAAATCTGTAATCTTATCATCTGTATAATAAGGAAAAAGTGCATATTCTGCATTTTTTCTACCAGCAGTAAGACCACCATTACTTGAAATAAACATCCAATGATTTGAGTCTGAAACAATCGTCATAAAAAAAGGACGCATTGTGTGACTATTAGAAATTTTGTAATAAGATTCGTTGGCTAAGGTTACTAATTCACCTTTAACTTGAGGGTTTAAATCTGTATTCATATAATTAGTATAAATATATTTTTATATTGGTTGTTTATTGTTTTTGTGTAATTTCTAAAAGCTTTTTATTCGCTAAGCCTTTTTTAAGCGCTTTCTTTTGATTTATTTTACAAATCTTACGCTCTATTTTTTTTACTGATATTCCTTTACTAAAAGGATTAATTTGATGTGCTTGCTGCAATACATAGTAGGCTGCTCTTGGGTATAATTGATACAAACCTTCCTCATTAGAAGAACCTTTGGCAGCAATTCCAAACCATTCCTCATTCATATTTGGACTATTATTTTTAGTATCTAATGTATAGCCATTATTTGTCCAATTTGCTTCTTCATCATGCTTATCTAAATTGATAGTTTGACCAAGTTTCCACCAACCATCACTAAATTGAAAAGTGAACCCTCCAATAGAATTTCCCGATTTTCCTAAACCATAAGCATTTGCATAAATTTCTTTCCAGTTTTCTAAAACATAAAAAGATTGCATTTGTTGATCTTCTTTTTTCTCAAGTGCATTAAAAGCATCTACACCAAATTCTGTAAACAGAATTGGCTTGTTCAATTTATTTTTCACTTCTTCAAAAGCATCTCCAAACGATTTTCCTCTGTACATATTTGTACCATAGATATCTACATCTGGGCACTCATCTGCTATAATATCCACAAATAAAAGATCTCCATTGCACATGGCTACTGGATGATTTTTATCTATTTGTTTCATTAACAATGCAGCTTCATTGAAAAGTTTGTACATAGGTCTACCTCGTTTTTCACCCATCACTTTTTTCATTTCTGCATCATCAGGAAAGTCTTCTGTTTCTGCACCTGCCCAAAATAATCCGTAATTATTTTCATTACCTAAAAGATAAAGTAATAAGCCTTCTGTATTTTTATATTCGTTTGCAAGGCTAGATACTTCTTGCAACAGTAATTCTTTAGTAGCTTTATCTCTGTAGTCTGTAACTGGTTTATAAACTTCGTTTATAGTTACTCCATACCTACCAAAAGAATGGTTTAGCATTGTATAAATACCATATGTTTTATAGATATAAGAAATCCATTTAGGCTGAATTCCTGTGTAAACACGAATTGCATTTACCCCCATATCCTGTAATAAAGACATTTCACTTTCTAAGGCTTTTTTTATAAAATCGTCTGATTGATTCCATAAGCTAAATGAATAATTAGTACCAATAGGAATATAATCCCAGTTCATACCATTAATCATAAAATCTTTTCCATTCACTTTTAATTTCATTCCTATATCATTAGAAACAATTGAAACCTCTGTTTGCTTTTGTGCATTAGTTTGATACGCAAACAGACAAATAAGAAAGATTAATAAATACTTAGTTGATGTCTTCACGAAAATAAATAATTGTTATTCATTAAAGTTTTAAAAAATGAAACCAGCAAAAAAATTCTTTTACTGGTTTCGAACTTTCAATTAATTAATTCAAAATATTATTCTAAAGTGATAATGAACCACCAATCGAACTCTGCATTTCCATCAGTTGTTCTTAAAACCAATTCATTTGGAGTTCCTCTATCAAAAATTTCGTAATTATGACTACCACCAGTGTAATAACCTATAAATCCGTTTCCAGAAATGCTAATAGTTTCTACACCTCCAGGAGCTGTTAATGCATACGTTTCTGTATAATCTAAAAATGCATAGTTTTCAATATCTGCACCATTTGGAGTACCTGAAATATTTGGGCCTAAATCATTTACGATGTAAGGATCTCTACCAAAAATAGTTCCGTTTGTTACGTAAGAAAAAGTACCATCTGAAGAAAACGTAATTCTATCATCATACATACCAACACCTGTTTTTTCATCTGGACCTGCTCCATACCATTCTGCAATAGTACTACCTGCTACAGGACCTAAACCAAAATGTTTAGCTTTAGCAGCATGAACTTTCCAAGTTCTAGAAGTAACCGCAGTTGGATCTGCAGGGTCAAAACCAAATAATTTAGTTTTTAATTCTACAGGTGGTGCATAAGTTGATAAAACTTCTACATCTATAGATTTTGAAGTTGCAATACCTGCAGTACCTGTTGCAACAACAGTAACTGTATAAGTATTTAAACCTAACTCACTAAAGCTTATTGAAGTTTCACCTGATAATGCAACTACTTCTACACCATCATAAGAATATTTATAAGAAACTGCATTGTCTGCTGATGCTGAAAAGTTTACTACACCACTTCCATCTCCATTAGGATTAGCAGCATCTGCACCAACAATTTCTGCAGTAATCTGAATATTAGTTGGTGCTATAATCTCACCAAAAGAATATTCATCTTCTTGACATCCTATGAAAGTTACAATCATAGAAAGTAAAAATGTTTTTAAGAATATATTTTTTATGTTTTTCATAATTAAATTATTTAATTAATTCTTTAATTGTAATTCATCATAATAGTAAACAGAATCATCTCCTGCATTTCCAAAATCGAAGAAAATAACTACTCTTACATAATCACCTGCTGGAGCTCCACTAAAATCGTAAGTTAGCTCTTCCCAAGAACTAGCCACAGTAGTGTTTAAATCAACTTCATGGGTAATAGATGCATCTGCATTTTCTAACTTAAGTTTTACTTGAGCACCTGCTTTTGGAGACCAAGTTTTTACGCTTATAGAAGAATAGTTATCTAAATCTAAAGCTGAACCAACTTCAAAGAAAGTACCTGCCCAAATTTCTGAACCAGAAGTTTTTGTAAGCTTAGCTACATTTGCTGTTGTATTAACACCTGAAGCATCTGGGTTTGCAATAACCTCTGTTGCTGCAATATTACCAAATACTGTAAATGTTGGTGCAGTACCTTCAAAGTCTTGAAAAGTTAACCCTGCAGAAACACCAGAATCGTCTACTAAATTAATATCATCATAATAATACACAGAGTCATCACCTGCATTTCCAAAATCGAAGAATATTACTACTCTTACATAATCTGCAGCTGGTGCAGCACTAAAGTCATATAATAACTCTTCCCAAGTATTAGAAACTGTAGTATTCATATCTACTTCGTGAGTAATAGATGCATCTGCATTTTCTAGTTTTAATTTAACTTGAGCTCCTGTTTTTGGAGACCATGTTTTTACACTTATTTTACTGTAATTATTAAAATCTAAAGGTGTAGTTGTTTCAAAGAAAGTACCTGCCCAAATTTCTGAACCAGAAGTTTTTGTAAGCTTAGCTACATTTGCAGATGTATTAATACCTGAAGCATCTGGATTTGCAATAACTTCTGTTGCTGCAATATTACCAAATACTGTAAATGTTGGTGCATTACCTTCAAAATCTTGTACAGATGAAGTTACAATGCTAGAAGGTGCTTTGTAGAAATAAAAGTTATCTACATAAACATTACCAGAAATTCCATCTGAATCAATTAAGATTTGTGTAATTTTTTCTTTGTTAGCAAGGTTACCACCATCAAAACCAGTCATGTCAATATCTACACTTTGCCAAGATCCACCAACTGTAGTTCCTAAAGACTCAATATCTTCACCTCCATCAACTGTATTTACAATCTTTACGAACAATTCATTAGTAGTTCCTTCTGGAACCCAATAATCAATGTGCATCATTTCCATTCCAGAAAGATCAATTCCATTATCGTAGTTTGTAACTATTCCTAAAAAGTCTAAGGCTGTAAGTTTCCAAACATTATCTGAAGCAATAGAAATTGCCTCAAAATTACCTGCAGACCAAGTTGTTGGTAACTCATTTAAAGTTACATCTGTATAAACATCACTAAAAATAGATACAACATCTGAATCATTTCTTGCAGGAGCAACAGGTGCTGCTTCTGTTGGTGCAAGAATTTCTGTTACTTCGAAATCTACTGCAAAATCTGTAGTTGCAATTGCACCACCTTTTGCTGTAACTACAACAGAATATGTTCCTGGAGCAGCATAAACGTAAGAAATAGTCTCGCCTATGTTACCTGTAACTACTGGTTGAGAAACACCTGTTTCACCAGAATTAAATTCGAACATCGCAGCAAAATCTGCAGTAGCTGTAATATTAACTTGTTTAGAAACTGCAACATCATTTTCTAAAACCACCACTAAATTTTGAGGTGCTTGAAATGAAACTACTAATTGTTGAACTGTTTCTACCACATCTCCTGCTAAGTTAGAAGCTGCTATAACTACTTGATATGTACCTTCTGCATAAATGTGTTCTACACTTTCTCCTTGACTTAATGTGGCTGAATCTGAATTATCACCAAAGAAAACCTCGAAACTAACAGCTCCTTGTGCTGTTGGAGTAATTGTTACAGAACCTGTATTGTCTTGTGTAATTGCATAACTAGCAGTAACCTCTGTTGGAGGAGCCATATTATCTGCAAAAGACGTGTCTCTTAAATCTTCTTCACAGGCAACAACCACCAATAATAGAAAGAAGAATTTATAAATATTTTTCATTTTTTTCATTCTTGTAATTTTTTAATAATTAGGATTTTGTGACCAACGATCTCCTGCCAATTGAATTTCAATTGCTGGTATTGGAAAAACTTCATGCTTGCCAGTTACGAATCCGTTTATTGATTGTGCAGCTCTACCTGTTCTTACCAAATCAAAAAATCTATGACCTTCACCCACTAATTCAGTTCTTCTTTCCTCTAAAATATTATTGTACAGGTTATCTCCTGTTGCAACAATATTTCTAGTAGCGTTTCCAAAAGCTCTTTCTCTTACTCTGTTTAAGTAAGCTTGCGCTTTAGTATCATCTGGAGTAGAGCTTCTATTAAAAGCTTCTGCTGCCATTAACAATACATCTGCAAAACGAATTGCTCTATAGTTGTTTGGATTTGTTAAGTTTCTATCTCCTTGAGCGTTAGAACTTCTAGTTCTTGGTAAATACTTTCTATTAAAATATCCTGTATGCTCATATCCTTCACCAAAAGTAGCTCCTGTAGAAGCTGCCCAAGCATTAATATCTAAAATGGCAACATCTCTTCTTAAATCTCCTGCTTCAAATGCATCATAAGCTTCTTGAACTGGCACGTTAAAGCTAAATCCTGATGAAAACTCTGGACCTGTGTAGTTTCTAATTCCGCTAAAACCTACTGCTACATTACCTTCTGAACACTGTAAACAGCCAAAACCTGCTCCTTGACCTTCAAAATACTGAACTTCGAATACTGATTCTATATTGTTTTCTCCAGCTTCTTCAAAAATGGTATTGTAATCTGTTACTAAATCATATGGACCATTTAAAATTAAATCGTCTAAAACAGTAGCAGCTTCATCGTATTTTTGTTGAAATAAATAGATTTTACCTAATAAAGCTTGTGCAGCTCCTTTAGTTACCCTGCCTGCTTGAGTTTGCACGTAAGGTAAATTTGCAGCAGCAAAAGTTAAATCTGCTTCTAATTGCGTATAAATTTCTGCTTTTGGAGTTCTATCAATTGTAAATTGCTCTCCAAACTCGATTCTTTTATCTACTGATAAAGGCACATCTCCAAACCACTTCACTAATTCAAAATAATAGTAAGCTCTTAAAAATGTAGCTTCTGCTATTACTTGCTCCTTACCAACAAAATCAGTTTTATCTTTAAATTCTAAGATATAGTTTGCTCTGTTAACTCCTGCATACATCCAGCTCCAGATATCTCTTAACTGCACGTTTTGTGGAGTATGAACCATATCATCTACTTCCTGAATACCTAAAACGTCTGTAGCACTCTCACCACCTGCTAAGGTATTGTCTGAAGCAATTTCACCTAACATTACATTTAAGTAGCTTGATTGTAACATATCATAAGCACCAATTAAGGCATTTTGATAATCTTCTTCTGAATTAAAGAAATCTTCTGAATTATCTCCTGTAGGTTGTACATCTACAAAATCATCACTACAAGAAATAGTTACTGCTAGAAATAAAATTGCGACTAAATATTTTTTTATGTTTATTGTTTTCATCTTATATCTAATTAAAAGTTAACATTCATTCCGAATAAAAATGTTCTTGGACTTGGGTAAAAACCTTGATCTATACCACCACCAATTGGAGCTCCATTTGATGTTGTTGGATCATAACCTTTGTATTTAGTAAGTGTAAATAAGTTACTAGCAGAAACATAGAATCTAAGTTTATTGAACTGTAGTTTTTCTAAAGCTGCATCTCCTACACTATATCCTAATTGTACACTTTGTAATCTTAAAAATGAACCATCTTCTACAAAGAAATCTGAGAATAAGTTGTTACCAGTAGCACCTGTTGTAACTCTTGGTACTGTATTACTTGTTCCAGGACCTGTCCATCTATCTAAGAAATAAGTGGCTCTGTTAGTTAATGGTAGTGTTCTTTCGTAGTTCCTTACAATTTCGTTTCCTAATGAAGCGAATGCATAAGCATTAAAATCGAAATTTTTATAATTGAATGATAAGTTTAAACCCATTGTTACATCTGCAATAGGATCTCCTATATAAGTTCTATCATCAGCATCAATAACTCCATCACCATTTACATCTACAAATCTTAAATCTCCAGGTGCAGCATTTGTTTGTGTTGCGTGTGCATTAACATCTGCTTGTGTTTGGAATAAACCATCTGTTTGATAACCGTAGAAATAACCAATTGGAAAACCTGCCTCCATTCTTGAAGGTGGATCTTGACCTACACCAAATGAACCTCCTTCTATAATTCCTGTTGAATTACCTACAAAAGTTACATTGTTATCTAATGTTGTAAAGTTGTAATTTACGTTAAAATCGAAGTCTTCAGAAATTGATTCTCTATAGCCAATTGCAAATTCAAAACCTGAGTTTACAACTGTACCTGCATTTACAACAGGCACTGAAGAACCTGGAGCTGCAACACCAATAATACCTGATGTTTGTGCAGAAACTAATAAGTCTTCTGTTGTTTTCTTAAAGTAATCCATAGTAATGTTTACTTTATCAAATAATTCTAAATCAACTCCAATATCTAAAGGCTTTTGCTCCTCCCATTTAATTTCTGGATTTGCAATTGGCCCTAATGCAATACCTTGTGCTAATTGATTATCAAAAACATACTCTGCTTCTCCATTTAATACAGAAACAAATCTAAATCCTGGTATTCTATCATTACCAATAATACCATAACTTGCTCTCAACTTTAAGAAACTAATAATATCTGAATCTTGTAAGAAATCTTCTTCTGAAGCTACCCAACCTAAAGATGCTGTTGGGAAGAATCCAAATTTGTTTTTCGGACCAAAATTAGTAGAACCATCTCTTCTTAAAACTGCAGAGAATAAGTATTTGCTATCATAAGCATATTGTAATCTTGTAAAGTATGATAATAATCTACTATCATACACTAAATTATCTCCATTATTATTGTTTCTAAAAATTTCTAAACCATCTCCATTTAAAACAGGAGTTCCAATAATTACGCTATTCAAATCATCTCCTTCTGCATTACTTGTTAAAATGGTTTGGAATCTACCAGTAGTTTTAAACACAGAAGTACCAATCATCGCTTTTACACTATGTACATCATTGTATACCCTTTCGTAATTGATAAAAGCATCGAAAGTATAATCAAAAAAGCTTTGGCTAAAATCTGTAAACGTTCCTAAATCAACATTAAATACATTGTTGTTACCAAAATTAGCTACCTTATTATAAGTATTTGCAGTAGAAACTGCATAATTTGCTTGATATCTAGTTTCTGCTGTGAAATAATTTAAAAACTTATAGCTTAAACCATAACTACCAGAAATTTTATTTACCCAAGTTCTATTATTCGCATTGTCTATTTGCGCTAATGGGTTTGCTACTTCTATACCTGTACCAATTGCTGGAGGCAAAGAAAAATTACCACTACTATCTCTAACAGAAGTAGTTGGTGGCATATTTAAAGCATTAAATAAGATAGATCCTAAAGCATTTTCTATTAAATTCTTCTTATTTGTATTTGTGTAAATAGTAGAAGAAGTAAATTTTAGATTATCTGTTAAGTCAGTATCAAAATTAAAACGAATATTTCTTCTGTTGAAGTTAGCTTTACTACCACCTACAATACCATCTTGACTGGTAACTGAAAGCCCTAAAGAATACGTAGATTTTTCTGTACCTTTATTTAAGGTGTAGTCTATACTATAAATTGGTGCTGTTTCAAACACAGCATTTTGCCAATCTGTACCTTGCCCCAAACCACTTACAGTAGCAAATGGCAAAGCTTCACCATTTGCAGCATAAGCTTCATTAGCTAGCAAAGCATATTCTGTTGCATTTAAAAGAGGGATTTCTCTTGTTGTATTTTGAAATCCTGCAGAAATATTTAATATAGATTGGAAATCTGTATTTTTTCTTCCTGACTTAGTTTTTACCAATATAACTCCGTTTGCAGCACGAACACCGTAAATACCTGCAGACGCATCTTTTAAAATATTTATAGATTCAATATCTGATGGATTCACCACACTTAAATCTTCTATAACCCTACCATCTAAAAGAATTAAAGGTCTACTGTCTCCATTTGTAGAAACCCCTCTAATTCGAATGTTAGAACCAGCACCTGGTGAACCTGAAGATTGTGTAATATTTACACCTGCAACTT
The DNA here is from genome assembly GCF_036864555.1 of Polaribacter sp. P097. NCBI lineage: Bacteria > Pseudomonadati > Bacteroidota > Flavobacteriia > Flavobacteriales > Flavobacteriaceae > Polaribacter > Polaribacter sp. P097. The sequence goes on from NZ_JAZETJ010000002.1 coordinate 912,698, forward strand.
GCCCTTGTAAAGCTTGCTCAATTCTTGTAGGATTTAAATCTTCAATAGTAGCACTAGAAACTACAGATACTGCACCAGTAACTTCTTTTTTACTTTGAGTACCATACCCTATTACTACAATCTCATCTAAAGATTCTGTAGCTTGAGATAAGAAAACATCTATTGTTTCTTGATTTACTACAACTTCTTTTACCTCATAGCCTAAATAATTATAAACTAAAACTGCTCCGCTTTTTACGTTAGCAAGACTATATACACCATCAAAATCTGTTTGCGTACCTATAGTGGTTCCTTTAATACTTATACTTACACCTGGCAAAACATCACCATTCGAAGCATCTTTTACAACACCTCTCACACTCATCGTTTGCGACTGCATCAAAAACGGTGATAAGAAAAGGAGTAACAATATTATCTTTTTACTCATAAACAAAAATTTAGTTATTTATAATTATGTTTTTTGTAAAATTAGGGTTAATAATTTGTTATTATCGTAAAATAAACCTCAACAAAAAACATACATCGCATCAAACAGCTGCTATACTTAAGAAAATGGATTTTTAAAAAAGTAATTTTAACACTCTCAAAACCAGTATAATTTAAAATGTTGTGGTAATGTTGTGTCTCTTTTTAGTTATATATAGGTATTATATTTCCAGAATATAGTTTGTTAAGTTTGCATCATGAGGCAAATTGATCTTTTTTCGAAGTCGATAACGTTTCACCTCTACACTTCTTGGAGATATATTTAAAAGAGGTGCAATCTCTTTAGATGATAGGTTTAATCTAAGGTAAGCACACAGTCTTAAATCATTTGGAGTTAACTCAGGATGTTTTGCCTTTATCTTTTTCAGAAACTTTTTATCGGCATTATTAAACGCTTCTTGAAACATTTTCCAATCGTCTGTATTGTTTAGGTTTTTATCTATAAATTTTATAACCTTTGGAATTCCTGAATTTCCATTAGCAGTAAGTTCTTGTTTAATAGTATTTAAGAATTCGTTCTTTTTAATAATACTCATTGTAGATGTAGCCAACTCTCTATTTTTGCTCTCTATATTACTTCTTAACTTATCATTGTTTAGCTTAATAATTTTCTGAGAAGATTCTAATTCTTTCAGTTCTAACTCAATTCTAGCCTTTTCTATAAGCTCTTCTCTTTGCTTTTTGTAGTATCTTTTAGAGAATAAATGCAGCACATAAAGAAAAATTAAAAATAGAATAACATAAAATAAAATCAATGCATTTGAAAAATACCAAGGCTTTAAAACTTCGAAAGAATAGCTTGCTATATTTTCACTCAATTTACCATCTATTGAAGCTCTGACCTTAAAATTATAATCACCTGCATCTAAATTTTTGAAAAGAAAATTATTACTATCTGAAAGTGAACTCCATTTTGTATTTAAACCCTCTAATTTGTATTGATACTTTACTGAAGAACTTTTACTATAATTAGGAACACTGTAGAAAAACTGAAAACTATTTTGTTTTTTATTGAATGTTTGATTTTCTGACAACGTTACTAACTCCTGTGGAGCATCTATTTCATTGTTTAAAATTTTATTTATAGCTATATAGAACTTAGAAGGTTCTTTTACCAAGTTTAAATCGATGATTAAATACCCTTCTGTTGTACCTACTAAATAAACTTTATCTTTTAAGTTTAATAAATTTTCAAAACCAGAAGCACCTTTAAATAAAGAACCTTTTGCAGATATTATTTCTAAATCTGGTTGATTACTAAATTTTCCAGGAATTAGGTATCTGATATCATCTTTTGTAAAAGACCAAAGTTTATTGTTAGCCTTATCATTAATTAATTTTGCAGATAAAAATTTACCTTTTGGTATTAACTGGCTATAAATTGAATCTCTTAGAAATTTATCTTGTTTCTTATCATATTTATAAACTCCGTTTTTACTTGAGTAAAGAATGGAATTATTATATTTTATTAAACTAGAATGAATCCCCTTTTCTACAGAATTATCTTTTACTATTTTATTAATCTTCTCTAAACTCTCATCTACATTTAATTTAAAAACCCCCTTGTATTCATGGTTAACAAATATTCGATCCTTATCAACCAGCTCAAAGTACCTACTAGAATTTGAAAATCCTTGAATTTTATTCTTTAGAAGCCAATTTCCTTTATCGTATTGAATAACATATAAACCCTCGTAATTCCCTAATATGAGCTTGGTTTCATCTACTTGTTTTAATCTCCAAGAACCAAATGTTCCTTCAATCATTTTAGCTTTGTTAATTTTAATAACAAAGGTTCCTGAATCATGATTACAGAATAGTGTTTCATTGAATTCCTGTAAACTCCATACTTGACCTTGTGTATTTTCGACAAGCATGAAGGGATCTCTAGAGTCCTTCTTTTTCGAATACAAACCTTGATTTGTGCCAATATACAGGTAATCTTTATGAATGATGGAAGCATAAATTGTACCCCAAAAGTTTTCATTTTTTAAGTACTGTCTGAAAGGAGATTTTAAGTTGATAGAGTTTATACCATTATCTAAACCAAGCCAGATATTATTATCTACATCTTCAAAAGTAGATAGTACTGTATTGTTACTTAAGCCAACATCTTGAGTAATATGATACAACAGATTACCAGCTTTATCAATTTTAATAATTCCGCTAGAAATTGTACCCAGAATTAAATTACCATTTTCTAATTGTTTTGCACTATAAATTGTTTTAGAGGTTAACAGTGCATCTGAACTTGTAGACCATTTTTTAAGCACATCTTTCTCTAAATAATAAAAGCCATCTTTTTGAGTCACGAAAAATAAACCATCTTCTTTCTTTAAAATTTCTACTACCCTACTTTCTTTAAGAATGATATTATCTGCAATTAATTTTGGCTGGCCATTTTCAATTACAAAAATACCTTTGCCTAATTCTTGAAAATAAATTCTGTTTTCTACCCTTGAAATTTTTAAAATACTATCAGTTGCATTTATTATTTTATATTCTCCAGTTTCAATGTTGTATAGGTAAATTCTTTCGAGCGATTTAAAAATCATCCAACCATCTAACTCACAAATTTCCCAAATTTGCTCATCTTCTAACATGGTGATTTTGTTGTCTTCTACAATAGAAGAATATTGTAATTGCCCAAATTCATCTTTCTGCCAAAAACCAAAATCCATATACAAACCTGTATAAATCAAATTATCATGACATTTTACAGAACGCATAATGGTTTCATTTGGAGAAGCATACAACTGCCAAGAAGCTCCATTAAACTCTAATAAACCTTTATTGTTAGCTACATAAATATATTTATTGGCACTTTGAGAAATTGCCCAATTCTGATTTTCTGCTCCGTAATTTTCTGGTGTAAAAATATTTATAGGCGGAATTTCTTGAGCATAACTATTAAAAGAAGCAAAAAATATAGAAATAATAAAAATTCTTAAAATTTTTGACATAATAGTTTTGTTTGGTTACGAATTTAGTGAATTTATTATAATGTATAGTTCATCATTAAAAATGTATAGGAATAGAATTGCATAGAATAATTATTGATAATGTAAGTATCAATATTATTAATCTCTAATTTATTATGTCATCTCATTTAATTACTTAATTTTATAGCAGATTAATATATTGAATGAATTTTATTAAGAATATAGGTAGAGCAAACTTATTGATGCTGTTGTTATGCTTACTAATAATTATAGTTGCAGAGTATCTTTTTTTAACTGGTGATAAATTACATGGAATCTTTTTGGGGCTTTGGGCTCCAACATTATTAGGTGTTTTAATTTACCTAAAACTTATTAAGAATGAGCGCAGATGATATAGTGTTATACTTTTCTCTTTTTGTAGGGGTTTGCGTTATTCTGTGGGCCTTTTTTATGATAAGAGAGTTTGATAGAGTAAGAAAAAACTAATTACTTTTTATATACTAAAAAAGCGACTGTCTAAAATTAGATAGTCGCTCTTTTGTTTTCTAGTATTTCTATTATTTCTTTTCTAGCAGAAAAATATCGTTGTCTGTTGTAATTTCTAACATTCCGTTATTTACTTCAAAAACTTTATTTGAATAAAAATCGCTAATCTTATCTCCATCTTCATATAAATTTGAAACATCAACAGAAATATTCTTATTTGTTAAATGTAAACCTATAACAACCTTATCTTCATTTCTTACTCTTGAAAATACCAAACCATTCTCGTTAGAAATTAATTGATGCCTACCTGCACCAACAGCCATATGATTTGCTCTAAATTGTCCTAACTTCTGCCAATGATTTAAAACCTTTTTGGTGTCTTCATTTTTATCGATATCATTCCAATTCATAAAAGAACGTAAGGTAGCATCACCAACTGTGCCTTCTATAGTTAAGTCTCTTGCAGATTCATCTCCATAATACACCTGAGAAGTTCCTGGTGTTAACAGCAGCATATTGGCAGTTTTATAAGGTTGTGAACGGTCTTTATCAAAAGGCTGACCATCATCATGAGATGTCATATAATTTAAAACGCCATAGCCTTTTAAACTTGTATTTAGCAGCGAATCGTATTTTTTAAATACTTTATTCGCTTCCATTTGTTTTGCATTCCATTTAATCTCAAAATTGATTAAGCTATTAAACGCATTATCAAAATAATTCACTTTTTTATCGCCAAAATCAAAAGCTTTTCCATGAGAAATGGCATAATTATAAACTTCTCCTACTAAATAAAAGTTAGTATCATCTAAAACCTTATCTGGATTGTTCTTTTTAAATTCTTCAAAGGCAAAATCGCATTCTTGCTTAAATTCTTGCCACACAAATTCTTCTGTATGCTTAACAGTGTCTACTCTATATCCATCTATACCAAACTCAGTAATATAATCTGTAAGCCATTTCATTATATAAAAACGTGGTGCTTTTGGATGACCTGTTCTTTTAAAATACGCATCCAACTCCTTTACTTCTTGTTCGTATCTACCTTCTGCTTTCCATTTTGCTACTAGTTGAGGAGGCAATTCTACATTTTCATTACTCTCTGTTCTAATATCTGGTAAATTCTTAACCAAGGTACAAGTTATTGTATTTTCGTAGTTACTATACTCACATTGAGGCTCTGTTCTAACCCAGCTTGAGGGCCAAACAGGATCTTTTTCTGTTACAGGACCTGTATGATTAATAACTGCATCTAATAAAATTCTAATTCCGTTTTTATGCGCTAAATCTACTAGCTCTTTCAAATCTTCTTTAGTACCATAATTAGGATCAATATTTGTCCAATCTTTAGCCCAATACCCATGATAGCCATAAGACATACCTGTACCTTCATCTGTACCTCCATGAATTTGCTCAACAACTGGTGTCATCCAAATAGCATTGATACCTAAATCTGTAAAATAACCATCTTTGATTTTTTGGGTAATACCTTTAATATCTCCACCTTCAAAACCACGAAGTTTACCTGTTTCTTGGGTTCTGTCAAAATTTAAATCATTTGAAACATCGCCATTATTAAAACGATCTGTTAGTAAGAAATAAACGTTTGCTCCTTCCCAAACAAACTCTTGAGTATCTGATTTTGCAATCTTTTTTGATTCTGATTTTTCTTGACAACTAAAAATGAAGAAAAGCGAAAGAATGATTAATAAATTTTTCATAAAATGGAATTATTTTTTGGTATTTACTCTAAGTATAAATGATTCTAATGGTTTTACATCAACCCTTACTCTAGCTTCATTCTCAGTAACTTTAAGAGTAGTTGTGTACGTTTTATAAAGCTGATCTTCTAAATGGTATTCACCTTCAGTTAAATTCCATTTTTCTATAATGTTTTTAGGAACAGCCAACTCAAAACCATAAGTATTATCTGCATTAAAATTGGATACAACAATAAGTTTTTCATCGCCTTTATAACGCACGTAAGACAGCACTTTATCATTATACCACTCTGTATGTTCTCTATTAAATTGATGAATATCTTGATACTCACCCATAAGTGCATCACTATTGATTGTAAAATTTAATAGGCGTTTGTAAAAATCTCTTAAAGCCAATTCTTCTTCTGTAGATTGACCTCCATCGAATTTTTTATTATTTACCCATCTTTGTAAACTAGGCACACCAACATAATCAAAAATTGATGTTCTAGATGGTGCACCAAAACCTGCGTTTTCAGAACCATCTTCACCAAATTCTTGACCAAAGTAAATCATAGTTGGTGAGGTAGAAATTGTTGCAGAAACTACCATTGCTGGTTTTCCTTTTAATGCATTCCCTGCAAACTCTGGACTTGCAATTCTTTGTTCATCATGATTTTCTAAAAAATGCAACATATGATGTTCTATATCTTTAAGATCTTCTTGAATTTGTGGAATATTATCTGTTAATCCATGACCTTGCATAATGTGTTTAATGGTATCATACAACTGAACTTTATCGTACAAATAATCCATTTTACCTTTCTTTATATAATCTCTATACAAATGTGGTTGATAAACTTCTGCTAATAAATAAGCCTCAGGATTTTTAGTTTTTATAGCTGAATTCATATAACTCCAAAATTCTACAGGAACCATTTCTGCCATATCAAAACGAAAACCATCAACTCCTTTATCTGTCCAATACAAAGCAATATCTCTAAATTTCACCCATGAATCTGGTACATTTTTATCTTTCCAAAAATTATAGTGAGTTTCATAATTTTCATTTTCAAAACCAGTGGGTAATTCATCAAATTGCTTTTCTCCTGCAGGAGTAACACCATAATTTACTTTAACAGTTTCATACCAATCGTAAAAACCTGGTTTAGGCGTTCTAGCTCCATTTCCTGTCCATTTTGCAGGATTTTCTTCAAATTTACCATCACTTAAAGCATTAGTATCACCTCCTAAAGGTTTGTAATCGTCTATAAAATCTGGTACTTCAAAAGGTATGTTTGGCACATAATAAAAATTGTTATTCAATGCATATTCAACAGAAGTGTCATCATCTGCACCAAAGTCTTTTATACCTTCAGGGTTACTTAAACTTTGGTAATTACGTGCAACATGATTAGGTACAATATCTATAATTACTTTTAAATTTGCTTTATGAGATCTTTCTATTAAATCTTCAAATTCTTCTAATCTGTTTTCTACATTTTCAGCCAAATCTGGATTTACATTGTAATAATCTTTTACTGCATAAGGTGAACCAGCTCTACCTTTAACCACATCAGGATCATCATTTGAAATGCCATATTTAGTATAATCTGTTATAACCCCATGATGAGGAACACCTGTATACCAAATATGAGTTACACCTAAATCTTTTATTTCTTGAAGTGCTTTGTCTGTAAAATCATTGAATTTACCTACTCCATTTTCTTCAATTGTACCCCAAGGTTTGTTATTGGTATTTGTATTACCAAATAACCTCGTAAATACCTGATAAACAACTGTTTTTCTATTAGAAGTTACTTGCATTACTTTTTTATCCTCCTTTTTATTAGTGGTACAGCCCACAATTAATGATATGATACAAACCACTAAAATGCTATGTATTTTATTCATGGTTGATTTTTATTTTAGTGTTATTTTTATTTCTTTTTCCTTTTTTGGATTCCATTGAACTGGAATTCTAAGTTGATTCTCTTCTGATGAGATTTTTACTCTTTTACCATCAACTTTTATTTTCTTAGGATTCCAATCGATATTATGAACTACTAATTCAATTTCTTTTTCTTTGGGATTCCAATTGTCTCCAAAAGATGCTTCTAAATCTATTTCAATAAATCTATTATCTATATCAACTTCAAAATCTAACAATTCATATTGCCCTTTCTCGAATGCATTTGCAGTTAAGCCATCATCATTGTACATTGATCTTGTAGATTTTTTTACAGTTGCATCAAACCAATAATGCAGCTCTAGAACATCACCTTTATAAACATCTGTAGTTTGTACTACCTTCGTCATTGGTATAATTACGCCACCTCTAACATAGGTTGGAATGGCTTTATTCTTGACTTTTACAGATTTTGTTTGGCCACCAACTACCTTATCTTTATCGAAATAAAAATTAAACCAATTTGCTGTTTTTGGAAAATAAATTTCTTTAGATTTCACAGAGTCTTTTAAAATAGGTGATATTAAAAAGTCTTTTCCCCATAAATAAGTTTCTGAATTAGCCATTAACTCCTTTTTATCCTCTTCAAAAAATATAGGTCGCATTAAAGGGGTTCCTTTTTGATTATTTTCAAAAGCTAAATGGTAATTGTAAGGCAACATTTTATAACGTAATTCTATTGCTCTTTTAGCGTATTTCTTAGCATAATCACTTCTAAAAACAGGTTCACTTGGCACATCTTCTTGTGCATGAGGTCTGTAAATTGGCTGAAAAACTCCATATTGCAACCACCTTACATATAAGTTATCATCTAAATTAGCGCCTGCAAAACCTCCTAAATCTGAGTGCATGTAACCTAAACCTTGCATACCCATTTGTAGCGCAATTTCTGGCTGAGATTGTAAACCACCCCAACTTCTGCTAACATCTCCAGACCAAGGAATCATTCCAAAACGTTGTGAGCCAGAAAAACCTGCTCTCATTAAAATAAATGGTCTTTCATTTGGATAATCTTTCTGATAGTTCTCAAAAATCAATTTAGCCCAATCATGTCCATAAATATTATGAATTTCATCAGCTTTTTTCTGATTCCCAAAATTAACCCAAGAAGGTAATACCTCTGGTTCACCTAAATCTCCCCAAATACCTTTAACTCCTAAATCGTATATGTTTTTATAAATATTCCAAAACCAATCTCTACCCTCTTTTTTATATAAATCTACAATACCAGTATTCCCGAAATAAAAATCATATTTAGCCGAATTTCCAATAGTATCTTTGGCTAGAACTTGTTTTTCATCAGCCTCTTTCCATTTTTTTGAAGTTGACAATACAAATGGCTCTGTAATTAATACTGTTTTAATTCCTTTTGATTTAAACCGTGAAATCATACCCTCTAAATCTGGAAAAGAATCTTTGTATGCTTCTAAATTACCCATTGTACCTTGTATGGTTTTTCCAAACCAATACAAATCAAGAATCACAGCATCAACAGGAATTGAATCTTCTTTAAACTTAGCAATAGTTGCTTCTGTTTCTTTCTGTGAATGATAACCAAATCTGCTTGAAAAGTTACCTAAAGTCCATCTTGGAGGTAAAGGTTGCTTCCCTGTTAAATTTGTATAATTTTCTATTAGATTTCCCCAAGAATCACCAACAATTAATTGATACGTTTTTCTACCAGAAATAGTTTCGTAAGTTAAAGTATTGTCTTTTTTGCTGTCTAAATCTAAATAACCAATAGGTGCATTATCAAAATGAAACATGTATTTATTTGATGAAATAACAATTGGCATTGTATAATTCATAAGTGGTGCATGATTTTGATAACCATACTGAGCTCTATTGTATAGTGGTAATCGATTACCTCTTCTATTCATGCCTAAGGCTCTAGCTCCACCACCAAATAAAACTTCGTCCTCAGTTAAATTAAATTCGATTTTGTCTGAGGTATCATACTTAATATTTCCTTTAACCATTTCTAAAGGAATATGCTTAGAGTTAAAATAACCTCTTTTCTCTGATGTAATTACTTTATTCTTATTGTCTTTGTAAATAATTTGAAAAGGTTCTGTTACAACTTGAATACTTATTGATTTGCTAGAATAAGAAATGGTATCACCCACATATTTATAAGTTGTTTTAACTTTCTTTGGCTTTAATACAACTGCGTGACTATCTTTAATTACCTTATCAGTATTTGGAATAAACGTAGTCTCTAAAATAGAATTCGTATAGAATTCAAAAGAATATTTCCCATCATTGGTTATTACAGTAAAAACATCATTTTCTTCATTGTGTGACTTATAAACCCTATTGGGGTTCTGAGAAAATGCAACAAATGATCCTAAAAAAAAGAAAATTAGAAACCTGTATATTTTCATAATTATTAGTGTTGTATTACTTAAAAATTAAAATGTTAGTAGTGATATTAAACTATTTCTTAAGTAAGAATGTTAAAGGAATATCTACTCTTTTCTGCCATGAATTTTCTGAGTGATCTGTGCCTTCAAAAAACAAATTTTTAAAATTATTTTTTTTGTAAGCCGCTTTTAGAAAAATACTATCTACTCTTGATGCATATTGAGGATAAAATTGATCTAAAGTCTTATTACCATAATCAAAATACATTCTATGCTTTTCTGAGCTTGGAGTATTTTCTTCTAAATATTTAAAAATAGCATCAGGCAATGGGTTTGTTTTACTTGGTGAAGCACCTACCCAATGTGTAGAAACACAGGCTGCACCTTCAAAAATTTCTGGATACTCAGCAATTGCATACATACTCATTAAACCGCCCATAGATGAACCCATTACAAACGTATTCTGTTTATCTGTATGCACAGCATAGGTTTGATCTATATAAGGTTTTAATTCTTTAACGATGAATCTTAGATAATCGTCACCATTTAAATCTACACTAAAATTATTTTTTTTCGCTTCTGCATATAAAGCCTCTTTTTCTTCCTTTGGCACAAAATTCATTGCTTTTTCAGGAAACAAATCTTGCCATCTAATTTTTGGAATATTATGAACACCAACCACTATAAAATCTCTAGAAACACCATCTTTCATTAATTTGGTTGCTACTTCATCTATTTTCCATTCTTGCTTATTCCAAGTGGTAGTTTCATCAAATAAATTTTGACCATCATGCATGTATAAAACTGCATATTTTTTGTTTGATGAATAATTATCTGGCAACCAAACATCTACAGGTCTTGGAGTTATAAATTTAGATGGAAAAGAATCTATTCTCAATAATTTACCACCAGCTAAAACAGCATTTTCTAACTGATATACCTTAATTACAGCTTTTGTTTGATCTTGAGATTTACATGAAATTGATATTAGAAATATCAAAATAAATACGACTTTTTTCATTGGATTGGATTTAATTCTTTTTTATTGAGGTTTTATATTAAAACTAATTCTTTGTAGTTAAAATAAGACTTCCTTTTTGTGCTAATTCTAATTGATCTTGCCAAATAAAATCATCTCCAGTTACAATATTTTTTAATGTTTTATTAGTTAAACCAACTTCTTTAAAACGATTCAAATCTATAACAACTGGTTCGTTATTTTTATTGATAATATGAACAACAGTTTCTGAATTTGATATTCTAAAAAGAAAATATGTACCATTTAAGGGTGCAAAATGCAATGTTCTACCTTCTTGAATTGCTTTACTATCTTTTCTATAATTTAAAACTGATTTTACAAAAGATTGCATTTCTTTTTTATCCGATGATAAACCTTCACCTGTAAAAGCATTTACTGTATCACCTTTCCAACCTCCAGGAAAATCAGTTCTAATTAATCCATGATCTCCATGATTAGCAGTATCATCCATTAATATTTCTGTTCCGTAATAAATTTGAGGAATTCTTGGCATCATTAGCATATAACTTAACGCCATTTTTGCTTTTGTAGCATCCTCATTTAAAGCTGTAAACATTCTTCCTTCATCATGATTATCTAAAAAAACCATAATATCTTTAGGGGTAGCATAATGAAAATCATTTGCTAAACCTTCGTAGATTTTTACCAATCCTGTTCCCCAAGATTCCTCCTCATTAATACCATCTATGATTGCTTTCTGCATTGGAAAATCCATAGTTGATTTTAAATTAGATTCATAACCATCCTTGTTTTTTGAACCAGTTTGCCAATAACCAACTAATAATGGATTGTAGCTCCATTCTTCTCCAACAATCGAAAAATTAGGGTATTCGTTCATAATTGCACCAGCCCAATTTGCCATAAATTTTTTATCTGGGTACGGATAAGTATCTTGTCTAATCCCTCCTAGTCCTAAAATCTCTATCCACCAAATACTATTTTGAATAATATAATTCGCCATAAACGGATTTCTTTGATTTAAATCTGGCATTCCAGAAACAAACCAACCTTCATTATTTCCTTTATTATCTGCTTTTGAAGCGTATAAATCTTGATTTGTAGTTCGTCTATGATTGGATCTGTTTACGATTTTTTGAGTCCAATTCTCTTTGTTTTTCTCATAATATGCTTGGTCATTCACCCAATCATTAAAAGGTAAATCTTTCATCCACCAATGTTCTAAACCACAATGATTTGCAACTTGATCCATGATCAATTTCATATCCTTTTCTCGTAATTTTTTAGATAGATTTTTATAATCTTCTAAATTTCCAAAACGCGGATCTACTTGATAGTAATCTGTAATTGCATAACCATGGTAAGAGCCTCTTGGCATATCATTGGTTAAAACAGGAGTTGGCCAAATAGCTGTAAAACCTAAGTCTGAAATATAATCTACGCCATTTGTAATACCTTGTAAATCTCCTCCATGCCTTTTGTAACCATCTGTTCTGTCTAAAGATTGGTCTTTTAGATTTGGGATTCGATCATTAGATTCATCAGCATTTGTATAACGATCTGGGGTAATTAAATAAATAGCATCAGAACTATCAAAACCTTTATAAGAATCTGCTGATTTTTCTCTAGATTTTAACTCATAGGTATGTGTTAAAGTTTCAGAATTTTCTTTTTTAAATGTGATGTCAAATTTTCCAGCTGTTGTTGTTTCTGAAATTTCTAAATCTAAAAAAAGGTAATTATTACTTTTTGTAGTTTTTGTAGCATTCTTGATGGTTACTCCTGCATAATTAATTTCTGCATTATATTCAGAAATATTTGGATGATGCACTAACAATTGAAGTTTTGTATTCTTCATACCAACCCACCAATTTGTTGGTTCCACTCTATTCAAAAATTGATTTTTTACTTCTGCTGGAGTAACTTTTATATTATCTTCAGAAGTATTACAGGAAATCATAAAAACAAGTCCTAAAAAGAAAATTATTTTTTTCATATGAGTAGATTTTTATATTTATAATGTTTTTAAACGTTTTAAATCGCTTTCAATAAAATTCTGATTTAAACTATCAGAATCTTTGTATTTAACTCTTAATTCTTCAAGCTTTTTATGTAATTCTAATTGAATCTCTTTATAATTAGAATCTCCATATATATTTTTCATTTCATTTGGATCCTCTTGTAAATCATACATTTCCCATGCTTCAACATCATAATAAAATTTGATGAGTTTGTATCTATTTGTTCTTACGCCATAATGTCTTTTTACCATATGAATTCCTGGATATTCGTAATAATGGTAGTATAAAGCGTCTCTCCAATTCGAGTTGTTATTTTTAAACAAAGGCACTAAACTTTTACCTTGCATTTCTTTTGGTATATCAACTCTAGCAACATCTAATATTGTTGGTGCAAAATCTATATTCTGAACTAAATCATAATTAATAGATTTTGGTTTAATTTTATTTGGAAACTTTATTAAAAGTGGAGTTCTAAAAGATTCTTCATACATAAAACGCTTATCAAACCAGCCATGTTCACCAAGAAAAAAACCTTGATCTGATGTATAAATAACCATTGTGTTTTTAGCTAAATTATTTTTATCTAAATAATCTAAAACTCTACCTATATTCCTATCAACACTTTTTATAACTCCCAAATAATCTTCAAGATATCTTTGGTATTTCCAAAGTGTTAAAGCCTTGCTTTTAGGTTTAAGTTTTTCAAACTCTTTATTTATTGGTCCGTAAACTGTTTTCCATTGTTTTTGTTCGTCAGCATTTAATCTATTAAATCTTTCTATATAACTAGATTCGTACCAATCTAAAAATTCATTGTAGTTTAATTTCTTTAATATTTTAGGATCAATTTTATTGTCAGCACTTAAAGCCATATGATCAGAAATTCTCATTTCAGCATCAAAAGAGGCTTTACTTTTTGTTTTATAATCATCAAAAAGTGTTTCTGGAACAGGAATTTTACGATATTTAAAATCCTCTAAATCATGCATAGAAGGCCACCATTGTCTATGAGGAGCTTTATGATTATACATTAACATAAAAGGTTTTTCTATATTTCTTATCGAATCTAAATAATTAATTGCTCTATCCGTAATTACATCTGTTACATAACCTTTAGTAGATTTTATTCCATTTTTAGTTAATAAATTTGGATGATAATAATGACCTTGATCAGGTAAAACTTCCCAAAAATCAAAACCTTTTGGTTTAGACTTTAGATGCCATTTTCCATAAATAGCTGTTTCATAACCATTTTTTTGAAGCAATTTTGGGAACGTAACTTGAAGTGTGTCAAAAACATCAAGATTGTCTCTAACACTATTAAGGTGGCTAAATTTGCCGGTTAAAGCCACTGCTCTGCTTGGAGAACAGATTGAGTTTGTAACAAATGCTTTTTTAAATAACATCCCCTCATTAGCTAATCTATCTATATGAGGTGTGTTAATTAACTTATTGTCATAAGCACTTAAAGCTTGGTAAGCATGATCATCTGTAATGATAAATAAGAAATTCGGTTTTTTAAAAACTGAAACTTCAGAAACACTTTTAGAATTTTCTTGATTGATGCAAGAATATAAAACTATAATTACAATGAGAAAAAAAATGTTTCTGATGGGTTTCATTGTTTAAAATTTATGCAGTTTGTAAGTTATTTGGTGATACCTTAGTAATCTCTCCATTTACTAAAATATTTACGTCTGAATTACCTTCAACTTCAAAGTAGGTTTCTCCTTGCTTAACGTTTACCTCAATAACCTGATTTCTAAAGTTTACTTTAAAGGAAAATGACTGCCATTGTTTAGGTATTTTTGGCGCAAATGATAGTGTATTATCTACAATTCGCATTCCAGCAAAACCTTCTACAATACTCATCCAAGTACCTGCCATTGAAGTTATATGTAATCCTTCTTCTACTTCGTGATTATAATCGTCTAAATCTAAACGAGAAGTTCTTAAGTAAAAAGTATAGGCTTGATCCATTCTGTCTAATTTAGCAGCCTGAATACTGTGAACACAAGGTGAAAGTGAACTTTCGTGAACTGTAAAAGGTTCATAAAAATCAAAATGACGTTCTAATTCTTCTTTCGAAAAATGATCTTCGAACATGTAAAAACCTTGCAAAGTATCTGCTTGCTTGATGTATGGTGAGCGTAAAATTCTATCCCAACTCCATTTCTGGTTTATAGGTCTTTGACTTTTATCTAAATCTTCTACTGTAATTAATTCTTTATCTAAGAAACCATCTTGCTGAAGATATACTTGGTGTTTTTCTGAGTAAGGAAAGTACATATTCTCTGCAACGTTTCTCCAAGAAGTTAGCTCTTCATCTGTAAAATTGGTTTTTTCTTTAATTCTGATATAATCAGAAATATGATCAATTTTTACAGTTTCTATATTTTCTAAAGCATACTCTATACACCACTTTGCAATATAATTTGTATACCAGTTATTATTGATGTTATTTTCGTACTCATTTGGTCCTGTAACACCTAACATTACAAACTTCTTCTTATCCATAGAGAAGTTTACTCTTTGATGCCAGAAACGTGCAATACCAATTAAAACCTCTAATCCTTTTTCTGGAATATAAGAATAATCATTAGTGTATCTAAAATAATTATAAATGGCAAATGCGATAGCCCCATTTCTGTGAATTTCTTCAAAGGTAATCTCCCACTCATTATGACACTCTTCACCATTCATGGTAACCATTGGGTATAATGCAGCACCATTAGTAAAACCTAATTTCTCAGCATTTTCTATGGCTTTTTCTAAATGATTATACCTGTATTCTAATAATGTTCTAGCCACAGATTGGTCTTTAGTAGCCATATAAAATGGTATACAGTAAGCTTCTGTATCCCAATAGGTACTACCTCCATATTTTTCTCCTGTAAATCCTTTAGGCCCAATATTTAAAGAAGCATCTGTACCTAAATAAGTTTGATTTAATTGAAAAATATTAAAACGGATTCCTTGCTGTGCTTTCACATCGCCTTCAATAGTAATATCTGAAGTATGCCAAATTTTAGCCCAAGAATTTTTCTGAGTTTCTAACAAAGCTTCAAAACCAAAACTAACTGCCTTATCTAAAGCTTTTTTTGCTGCTGAAACTAATGCATCTTTATCATGATTTCTATCTACAACATAACCTCCAAATTTATGGATTGTAAAGGTTTGATTTTCTTTAACCTCTTGTGTATAATTACAAAATGCTTCCTTTTCAGTTTGAGAATTATCACAATCAATTAAAACTTCTTCTTGGTTGATAAATAATCTTGATTGCATAAAAGTACACGTATGAAAATTAGTTTTCATCGTTTTTGCTTCTATGAATGATTGTTGATTGTTTTGAGTTACTTTTAAAACATCCCAAAATTGGTCATCCCAATTGGTGTCTTCATTAGTAATGCTTGCATCTAAATAAGGTGTGTATGTAATTGTAGCATCAGAATTTAATAAAGTTATGTTATAACTAATTACACCAACCTCATCTAACTCTAAACTTAGAAAACGTTTTGCATCAACTTTAATTTTTATTCCATTTTGTAGTTCAGCTTCAAAACTTCTAGCTAACCAACCTTCTTTCATGTTGAGTTCTCTCTTAAATTTTGAAACAGACTTACAGGTATGCAAATCTAAATCTTCATTATTAATCTTTACATTGATACCAATCCAATTTGGTGCATTCAATACTTTGGCAAAATACTCTGGATATCCGTTTTTCCACCAACCAACTCTGGTTTTATCTGGATAATAAACTCCTGCAATATAACTACCTTGAAACGTTGGCCCTGTATATTTTTCTTCGAAATTTGCACGCTGACCCATTGCTCCATTTCCAATACTGAACAAGCTTTCTGAAGATTTTACTCTTTCTGCATTAAATCCTTCTTCAAGAATAGACCATGCATTTGGTTGTATATAATCTTGATTCATTTTCTTTATTTTTAGAGGGAAAGAGACTGTATTATAATAATGTAGACTCTTAAAACTTTTTATTTTTCTATTATTTCTTTTAAAAATTGGATGCTCATTTCTGTAAAATCATTAAAATTATGATTTGCTTCATTCAGCACATTTTTATCTCCAATACCAATACTTAGCATTTTAGCTGCGTTTGCTGCTTGTATGCCAGCAACTGCGTCTTCAAATACCACACAATCTTCTGTTTTTACATTCAATTGAGTTGCAGCTAGTAAAAACACTTCTGGGTTTGGTTTAGCTTTGGTAACATTATTACCATCTACAATTGCATCAAAATAAGGCAATAAGCCTACTTTGTCTAAAATAGGTCTTGCATTTTTACTTGCAGAACCTAAGGCAATTGGTATATTATTTTCTTTTAAGTATTCTAATACTTTAGGTACATCTGGTAAAATCTCTGATGCATCCATATTTTCTATATATTTTAAATAATCTATATTTTTTTCGATCATCCAAGTATCAAATTCTTTTTGAGTAGCTTCTCTATTACCAATTTCTAATAAAATTTCTAAACAGCGCTTTCTACTAACGCCCTTAAACAATTCGTTTTGCTCTTTGGTAAATTCAAAACCTAAATCATTGGCTAATTTTTTCCACGCCAAATAGTGGTATTTTGCAGTGTCTACGATTACACCATCTAAATCGAAAATAAATCCTTTTTTCATTTAATTTGTATTTACTATATCATCTACATCTTTTACTTTGTAGACTAAAGCTGCTGCTAATAAGAAACTAATTCCGCTAATAAGTAGCGCATAAATTGCTTGATTATTATAAGCGTATTTTACTAATGGACCACCAATTAAGGCGTTAATAATTTGCGGAATTACAATAAAGAAATTAAAAATCCCCATGTAAACTCCCATTTTCTTAGCAGATATTGAACCTGCCAAAATTGCGTAAGGCATAGCTAAAATACTAGCCCAAGCAATACCTACTCCAATCATAGAAATAATTAGCCAGTTTTCATTTGGCATAAAGTAAATTGATAAAAGCCCTAAACCTCCTATAATTAAAGATAGAGAATGTGTTCTTTTTCTACCAATCTTCTTAGCAATAAATGGTAAAGCAAAGGCATAAAACGCAGATACAAGGTTGTAAATTCCAAAAAGGATACCTACCCAATCTCCTGCATTTTGATAAGTTTTACTACTGCTATCTGTGTAAGGTAAACCGTAAATATGTTGTGCTATTGCTGGTGTTGCAAAAACCCACATTCCAAAAAGGCCAAACCAAGAAAAGAATTGCACCCAACTTAATTGACGCATTGTAGTTGGCATTTTTTTGAAATCTTCAAAAATATCCATTAAACTAGAACTCTCTTCTTCTATTTCAATATTGGTAGAAGCATTATCATCAAAATTCGCCAATTCTTCTGGTGAATATTCTTTAGTTGTAAAAATGGTAATTAAAATTGATATCATTAAAATTACAGCACCAATTACAAAAGACCATATTAGATTCTGTGGCACAACTCCAGAAGAAGTTTCGTTAGAAACTCCAAACCAATTTGTAAGTGCATAAGGTAACCAAGACCCAGCAACAGCTCCAAAACCAATTAAAGCAGTCTGTACACTAAATCCCAAAGTTCTTTGATCTGTTCGTAAATTATCGCCAACAAGCGCTCTAAAAGGCTCCATTGCAATATTGAAAGAAGCATCCATAATCATTAGCATTCCTGCGCCAACCCATAAAGCTGGTAAAAACGCAATAAATAAATCTGCTTGTGGCATTAAAATTAAACCTATAGAAGCCAGAATTGCTCCAACTAAAAAATATGGTTTTCTTCTACCGAATTTACTCCAAGTTTTATCACTGTAATGACCAATTATTGGTTGCACAATTAAGCCCATTAAAGGAGCAATAATCCAAAACCAAGAAAGTTCATGTACATCTGCACCAAAGATTTGTAAAATTCTACTGGCGTTAGCATTTTGGAGGGCAAAGCCCATTTGTATTCCTAGAAATCCGAAACTCATGTTCCAAATTTGCCAGAAGCTTAGTTTACGCTTTTGCATTATCGTAATTATTAATTAGTTACGACAAGTTTTTAGACTTATCAATTATTAAAAGTGTGGAATGAAATTTATTGATAAATCTTAATATGGCAACAAATATATGTTTTTTTTACATAGTTGATAAAAATAGCACTATTATTTTACGACGACGATTTCGTAGTAAAAAATTGCTAAAAAACACTACTATAACGTTTTCGTAGATTCTCTGAGTTTCAAATCGCTTGAAATCACTATTTTTTTCGGTTTAAAATCTGTGGTTTCATTTTCAATTCGTTGAATTAATAAATCTACAGCTTGTTGCCCCATAGTAAATCCATGTTGAGCAATGGTAGTAATTGATGGTGAAGAATATTCAGAAATTAAACCATCTGTAAAACCAATTATAGAGATGTCTTTAGGTACAGTTTTACCTTTCTCCTTGGCCACTCTCATTGCATTTGCAGCATATATTTCATTTACAGCAAAAACACCATCAATGTCTTTTTCGAACACTTTTTCTATTTGTGGTTTTAAAGGAAGCTTTTCATCAACCTCTACAATAATATCTTTGTCAGTTTTAATATAATTCTCAATCAATGCTTTCTCATAACCTTGCCTCCTTAAAGCACCTACATTCACATGATTTGGAGTAGTAATTAAAGCAATATTTTTTCTGCCATTTTCTAATAAGTGTTGGGTAGCTTTATAACCTGCACCAACATCGTCAACCACTACTTTATCACATAAAATTTCGTCTACTACTCTATCAAATAAAACAAACGGAATCTCTTCTGAGACCAAGCCTTTAAAATGATTAAAATCCTTATTTTCTAAGGTTTCACCTGCAACAGATAGTATAATACCATCTACACTTCCATTAGACAAAACCTTTAAAGTTTCTACTTCTTTTTTGTAAGATTCGTTAGAAAAACAAACCATGATATTATAGCCTTTTTTATTGGCTCCATCTTCTATACCACTAATAACTGTCGAAAAGAAATGGTGCACAATTTTAGGCAAAATTACTCCAATAACTTTCGTTTTTTGATTTCTTAATTGTAGCGCTAAATGATTGGGTTTGTAATTGTATAAATTAGCATAAGCCTGAATTTTATCTTTTGTATCCTTACTTATCTCATGACTATCTTTTAAAGCCTTAGATACAGTAGATGTACTCACCCCTAATTCCTTTGCAATTGTCTTTATGGTAATTTTTTGCTTCATTCTTTATTAATAAGAAATAATAGTTATCTATTTATTGCTAATCTAACGATTTTTAGATAAAAAAAGTTGTCAACACGAAACCGTTTTCGTAAGTTAAAATATATTAGAAATGAACTCATGTCACCTATATTTACTATGTGGAATGTAAATTTATTGTTAAGCAAATCAAATTTACAGTTATTATTTAACAAATTATACATGAAAAAATTTAAATTATTGTTAATTGGAATTCTTTTATCCACGTCTTTTGCAACGTTTGCGCAGCAAACTGTAAGAGGTGTTGTAAAAGAACAATCATCAGGAGAAATATTACCTGGTGTTAGTGTGGTAGTTAAAGGAACAACAAGAGGTACAGAAACCGATTTTGATGGGAACTTTAGTATTGAAAGAGTAAATACAGGTGATGTACTTGTGTTTAGATATTTAGGGTATGCCAACAAAGAAGTTACATTAGGTACTAATTTTAATTTAACAGTACTATTAGAGGAATCATCTGAACAATTAGAAGAAATTGTAGTTGTTGGTTATGGTACAACTACTGTTAAAGACGCTACAGGTTCTGTAGAGGCAATTACAGCCAAAGAGTTTACAAAAGGTAACATTGTTACTCCAGAAAACTTATTAAGTGGTAGAGTTGCAGGTGTAAACATTACAACTAGTGGTGCACCAGGTTCTGGTTCTCAGATAAGAATTCGTGGAGGTTCTTCTTTAAATGCTTCTAATGATCCGTTAATCGTTATTGATGGTTTACCATTATCAGGAATTAACTTATCTAGTATTAACCCAAATGATATTGAGTCTTTCTCAGTACTAAAAGATGCTTCTGCAACTGCAATTTATGGTTCAAGAGGTGCAAACGGAGTTATTATCATTACTACTAAAAAAGGTAGAAGTGATTATTCTTTAGATTACGATTTTCAAGTTGCTTTTGGTGAAATAAAAGACAGAATAAATGTGTTTAGTGCAGATGAATTTAGAAACATCATTGCACAACAAAGACCACAAGATGTTGGTTTATTAGGTTCAGCTAATACAAATTGGCAAGACGAAGTTTTACAGAAATCTGTATCTACACAACATAATTTAAGTGTTAGAGGTCAAGTATTTAATAGAATACCTACAAGACTATCTGTTAACTTTTCAGAAATTGAAGGTAATATTTTAACGTCTCAGTTTGATAGAGCTAACGTTTCTTTATCTATGAATCCATCATTTTTTGATGATCATTTAAAAGTAAGTTTAAACTATAATAGAGCATTTGTAAACTCAAGATCTGCAGATGCAGGTCAAATAAATGCTGCTTTAAGATACGATCCTACACAACCTGTTTATGATTCTAGCTCTCCTTTTGGAGGTTTTTATCAGCACATTAACAGAACTCCTGGAGGAATATTAATTGAAAATGGTACTAGAAATCCTGTTGCTGCTTTACTACAAAACAACAACACATCTAACACTTTCAGACAATTTGGTAACTTTAAAGTAGATTATAAATTACATTTCTTACCAGAAGTAACTGCTACTTTTTTAGTTGGTTTTGACAAATCTACAGAAGAAGGTTCTTTCTTTAACCCATTAAATAGCCCTGCAAATTATACAGATCTATTTGTAGGTGCAGAAGGTACGTTTTTGAATGAATTTAATAACGAAAACTTAGATGCTTACTTAAACTACACCAATACTTTTGGTAAAGTTAAACTAGATGCAATGGTTGGTTACAACTATCAATCTTTTAATGGTTCAGGTAACAATACAGGAAATTTAAGAAACCCTAATGATGCAGGTTTTACAACATATACAAACACACCAGTAGTTTTAATCGGTTTTATAGGTAGAACAAACTTTACGTTTAACGAAAAGTACTTATTAACGTTAAACTATAGAAGAGATGGTACTTCTAGATTTGGTCCAGAAAACAGATGGGGAGATTTTGGAGGAGCTGCTTTAGCTTGGAGAATTAGCGATGAAGATTTCTTAAAAGACAGCAAAGTATTTTCTGATTTAAAATTAAGAGCCAGTTATGGTTTAAATGGTCAGCAAGAAGGTATTAGTGGAGATTTATATTTAGATAGATATCGTTTTGGAAACCAAGGATCAGGTTATATTTTTGGAGGTAACCCAATTCAATCTACAATTCCTTCTGAAAGAAGTAATTTACGTTGGGAAGATGTTGCTACTATAGAAGTAGGTGTAGATTTTGGTTTATTTGACAATAAATTTACAGGTTCTATTAACGCATTCCAGAAAAACTCTACAAATTTGATTTCTGATGCACCAGTTGCTGATGGATCTAACTTTACAAACAGAGTTTTACAAAACATTGGTGATTTACAAGTAAATGGTCTTGAATTCTCTTTAAATGCAGATTTAGTAAGAACTGAAGACATGAACTGGAACTTTAACTTCAATGCTACTTATTTAGATAGAGAAATTAAAGAATTAGCTTTAGGTCAAGATATTACAGTTGGTGGTATTGCAGGTGGTACAGGAAACTTTATTCAATTATTTAGAGAAGGTTTTGCACCAAACTCATTCTATGTTTTCAAACAATTATATGATAATGCAGGTAACCCAATTGAGGGTGCTTATGCAGATTTAAATGGAGATGGAATTATAAATACACAAGACAGATACTTAAAAGGTAACCCTCAAGCAGATTTTACTTTTGGTTTCCAGTCTAACTTCAATTATAAAAATTTCGATTTAGCCTTTAACTTAAGAGCAAGTGTTGGTAATTATGTTTACAACAATGTTAATTCAAGTTTAGCTCAATACGATTTATTACAAGACAATGCTGTATTAGGTAATATACCAACATCAGTATTAGACACTAACTTTAACAGTACATCAGACGTTATTATTTCTGATTATTATTTAGAAAATGCTTCATTCTTAAGAATGGACAATATAACATTAGGATATACTTTTGATAGACCTATCAAAAAATTTGCATCAAATAGCATTCGTTTATGGGCTGGTATGCAAAATGTTTTTACAGTTACAAACTATTCTGGTTTAGATCCTGAATTAGCTGGTAATGGTATAGATAACACAAATTACCCTAGACCAAGAACATTCTTGGTAGGTGCAAATATTAAATTTTAATTAATAAAGAATTAATGATGAAAAGAATTTTAAAAATAGACAAAATTACAACCTTCCTTTTGGTGTTAGTAATTGCGCTATCTTCTTGTACTAGTGATTTAGATATTACTCCTCAAGATGATCAAGATTTATTAGGAGAAGATTTCTTTGCCAATGAAACTGCCTACAAAGAATTACTTGCAGGTGTTTATGCAAACCTATCTTTAACAGGTGTAGATGGCCCAGGTTCTTCTAATATAGATGGTTTAGATGCTGGTACAAGTCAGTTTGGTAGAGTTTTATTATACCTACAAACATTATCTGCAGATCAAATGATTTGGTCTTATGAAAATGACCCAGGAACACGTGAAATTCAAAGAAATATTTGGAATGCAGATGATCCTATCATTTTAGGAATGTTTGGTAGAAGTCACGTAACTATTGCATTCGCAAATAATTTCTTAAGAGAAACTACAGATGCAAAATTAGACGAAAGAAATGTTTCTGCAGCAACAAGAGCAGAAATTACATCATACAGAGCAGAAGCAAGATTATTAAGAGCAATGTCTTATTACTACATGATGGATCTTTTTGGTCAAGCAAACTTCTTAACTGAAGACGATGCTATAAACCAACAATCTGTTGTGTACGATAGAGCTCAATTATTTGATTTTATAGAGCAGGAATTAACTGCTATTGAAGCAGATTTAGCTGACCCTATGGCTGTAGAGCATGGAAGAGCAAGTAAAGGAGTTGCTTGGATGATTTTAGCAAAAATCTATTTAAATGCAGAAGTATATATTGGTCAAGCTAAATATACAGAGTGTATTGATTACTGTAATAAAATTATTGGTGGTGGCTATACATTAGCCTCTAATTATTTGCACAATTTTATGGCAGATAACAACACAAACTCAGCTGCTAATGAAATTATTTTCCCTCTAATTTCTGATGGAACTTTCACACAAAATTTTGGTCCAACTACTGTTATGATTAACGGTTCTGTTGGAAGCATTGAAGCCAATGGAGCTCCTTTAGGAGTTAGTGCTGGTGGTTGGGGTGGAGCTCTAAGAGTAAGAAAGCAATTAGCTTTACTTTTTGAGCCAAGTATTTTTAATAACGATACTAGAAATACTATTATTTCTTCTGGTAGAGATATAGAAATTACAGATATTTCAGATAGAGATCAAGGATACATTTTAGAGAAATACTCTAATGCAACTTCAACAGGAAGTTTTGGTGTAGATCAAACATTTGTAGATACAGATTTCCCATTATTTAGATTAGCAGATGTGTATTTAATGTATGCAGAAGCTCATTTAAGAGGTGGTTCTGGTGCAAATGATGCAGATGTTGCAGCTTACATCAACTCATTAAGAAGTAGAGCAAATAATCCTCAGAATAATTTAACAATCTCTGACATTACTTTAGATTTTATTTTAGATGAAAGATCTAGAGAATTGCATTGGGAAGCTCATAGAAGACAAGATTTAGTTAGATATGGTTTATTTACTGGAGGTGCATATAATTGGGTTTGGAAAGGTAATGGTACAAACGGAATTGCTTTACCAAGTAACTTAAACTTATACCCTATTCCATCTGCAAGTTTAGCTTCTAATCCAAATTTAACTCAGAACCCTGGGTACTAACTATTAAATAAATTACAAATGATGAAAAATATAAAAAGATTTTCAGCAATTACGTTTATTGGATTATTTATGTTAATCTTTAATTCATGTGATGATAATTCTGAATTATTTACCATAACAAATCCAACTCCACCAACTTTGGCAGAGCTTGGTTTTACAGAACTTGAATTAGATGCTGTAAACACAAACAATCCTGCTTTAACTCTAAATTGGATGGAAGCAGATTATGGACAACAAGCCTCTATTAATTACAACATAGAGTTTTCTATGGATGAAGCATTTACTTCACCAGTTGTAGCTGCTACTGTTACAGGTAGAACAGCGGTTACCTTATCTGTAAACGAAGTAAATTCAGCAGCAGGTAATGCAGGGTTAAACCCTTTTGAGTGGGCACCATTGTATACACGTGTAATTTCAACTTTAGGTTCTCAAAACTCAGAAAGTGCTGTTTCAAATACAATTCAGTTTAATGTGTATCCTTACTTTAACTACACATTTAATGACTTTTATTTAGTAGGTGATGCAACTGCTCCAGGTTGGGAAAACAATAACAACAACCCAGCTCTTTTTAGAGATGCTAGTGATAGTAATGTTTACTATTATACTGGAAAATTTGCAGAAAATGGACATTTCAAAGTGTTATCAACCAAAGGTTTATGGCAACCACAATATGGTACAGATAGTGCTTCTAAAAATCCTGATGGAACATCATCTGGAGATGTTGGTGCTAACTTAGGAAGTGGTTCTGACCCAGAACGTTTTCCTTATGCAGGAGGAGATGGAATACCTGAAGGTTTCTATACTTTTAAAATAAATTTTGCTAGCAACACTTTTAGCTTTGATAGTTTTGATGTATCAGGAATTACAAGTCCTGGATCTTTAACATTACAAGGTTCTAGTACAGCAAACATAGCAATGAACCAATTATCTTTTGATGGGCACTTATGGTATGCAAATAGTGTAAGACTTACTCCTGGAGAAGTTTCTTTTGTAACAGATAGTGGTGCAAATTGGGGTAGCGAATCTTCATTTTCTGGAGTAGCTACAAATGGAGGTAGTGCAATACCTGTTATTGTAGAGGATGATTACGACGTTTGGTTTAATGACTTAACAGGACGTTATATTTTAATTCCTTTAAACTTATAATAAACAAATCTTAAAAAATATAAAATGAAAAAATATTTAAAAAGAGTAAGTTACCTCCTACTTTCATTAACCTTACTTTTAGGTTCTTGTGAAGTTGAAGATAGCTTAACATTAACAAGCCCAGAAGCTGCATTTACATTAGATACACCAGGTATTAGTAGTGTGTTTTTAAACTTTGCACTTCCAAGTAATCCTGCCTTTACTATTTCTTGGCAAGATGAATTAAAAGCAGGGTCAGATTACACTGTAGAAATGGCTACAGATGCTGAGTTTACAAGCCCTATAACATTAGGAACTACTACAAACAGCAATTTCTCTATGACTGTTAGTGATTTTAATGATGCCATAAATAATGCTGGCGTTACTAATTTTAGAGATGTTGCAGTTTATATGAGAGTACAATCAGGTGGTAATACTTCTAACTCTATCTTATTATTAGTAACAACTTATCCAGTAGATGCACCAGCGTTTGCTAGTATTTCTGATGGAGATTCGTTTGTTTTAACTTTAGATAACAATGATTTAGAGGCCGTAAACGTAACTTGGGATGACCCTATTTTAGATTCAACTTTATCTATTGATATTGATTACACATTAGAAGCTGCAGCTCCAAATACGTCTTTTGCAGATGTTATAGAGGTTGGTTCTGTACGTAATATGAATGCTATTTCATTAACTAATTCACAACTTAATAGTGTTGCTATCCAATCTGGTATTGCTGTAGATGCTGCTGGAGATTTAGAAATGAGATTAAGATCTGTTATTACTGATGCTGCATCAGGTACTGTTTTAGAAAGAACTACTGAAACTGTAACTATTAATGTAACTACCTATTTAACAGTTTTAGACTTATCAACCACTTGGGGTATAGTAGGCTCTGCTGCTAATGACTGGGGTGCTACTCCAGATTTACCATTCTTTAAAACAGATGTAGATGGTGAGTTAGTAGCCTATGTAAATTTAGTTGATGGTGAATTTAAGTTTAGAGAAAATAACGATTGGAGCAACAACTTAGGTAGTGATAGCGCAACTGGAGGTTCAGTTACCTCTAATGGAGCAAACATTGCTGTTTCTGCTGGTTCTTATAAAATTGGCTTAGATTTAAATAACATGACCTATTCTATTGAGAATTTCTCTTTAGGTATCGTTGGTTCTGCTGCTAATGATTGGGGTGCTACTCCAGATTTAATGCTAGAATACGATCCTTATTCAGATGTTTTTAGAGGTTTGGTTACTTTAACTGATGGTGAAATGAAGTTCAGATTAAACAACGATTGGGGAACCAATTGGGGTGATGATGGTGTAGATGGAACTTTAGATCCTGGAGGAGCAAATATTGCTGCAACAGCTGGTACTTATTTTGCTACTGTAAATCTAAATGATTTAACATACACTTTAGAGCCTGTAACAAATGTTTGGGGTCTAGTAGGTGGTGCTTATAATGATTGGGGTGCTACTGCAGATGCACAGTTTAGAAGAGACTGGTCTAAGCCTTTTAATGATGTTTGGATTTTAGAAAACGTTACTTTAATTGATGGTGAATATAAATTCAGAGCTAACAATGATTGGGGAACTAATTATGGAGATTCTGATGGTGATGGAGTATTAGAATTAAATGGTGGTAACTTAAATACCACTGCTGGTACTTATACGTTTGTATTAGATTTTTCAGATCCAGATGCACCAACATATACCAAGAATTAATATTCTTTTAAAAATTTTAGGAGCTATCTTTTTAGGTAGCTCTTATTTTTTAATCAAATTCTTATGAAAAAAAATATATACATTTTATTCTTTTTTATTTCATCTTTTGCATTTGCGCAAGTTCAAAATGCTAACTTCTCTGTTAGCCCAGCAACATTTGAAGAAAACGAAGAAATTACAATTACTGTAGCTAATGTAAATCCTGCTACTTGGGGTGTTTCAGATATTTATTTATGGGCTTGGTCTTTCGATTCAAATTTTGAGAACATTGCAGATTCTCCAACAAATGGTACTTGGACAAACTCTAATGAAGCTCAAAAATTAACCAATAATGGTGATGGCACTTATTCGATTAGCTTTACTCCTGCAAATTTCTATAATAGAACTGGTATAGGTAGAATCGGTTTTTTGGTAAAAGCAAAGAATGGTGATGGAGATAAAAAATCTCAAGATCAATTGTATGATGTTGGAAAGTTTCAAATTAATTTAACTGCACCTTCAGAAACTACAACCATTTTAGATAGTGGAACCAATTTTCAAATTACAGCCACAACCTCTTTACAAGCTAACTTTAATTTAAAAGCAAATGGTGTTTCTATAGATCAACAAATGAATAATACAAATTATAGTTTTTCATTAACGCCTACAGAAAATACAGATTTTGTATTAGAAGCAAACAATAATGGTAATATTCAAACCAAAGAATTTAATGTGGTTGTAAAACCAACAGTTACAGAAGCTGCATTACCATTAAATATAAAAGATGGTTTAACTATTAATCCTACTGAAAATACTAAAGCTACATTGGTTTTATATGCACCAAATAAAGAATTTGTGCACGTAATTGGTGATTTTAATAATTGGGAAATAGACAATAATTATTTACTAAAAAAAGACAGCAGTAAAGATCGTTTTTGGATAGAACTAACAGGCTTAAATCCAGATACAAATCATATGTATCAATATTTGGTAGATGCTAAAATACGAATTGCAGATCCTTATTCTACGCAAATTTTAGATCCTTCAGAAGATATTTATATTGATAGTACAACCTATCCTAATTTACCTTCTTACCCTTCTAACAAAACAACAGATGCTGTAACATTTTTTAAGACTGGCGAAACAGATTATGTTTGGCAAACTACTAATTTTACGAAGCCAGCTAAAACAGACTTAGTAATTTACGAATTACTTATTAGAGATTTTGATAACCTACATAGTTTTGATGCTGTGAAAGCAAGGCTAGATTACTTACAAGGTTTAGGTATTAATGCAATTGAATTTATGCCAATAAACGAGTTTGATGGTAATCTTTCTTGGGGATACAATCCTTCTTTTCACATGGCAATAGACAAATATTATGGTTCTAGAACTGCTTTTAAACAATTGGTAGATGAATGTCATAAAAGAGGAATTGCTGTAATTTTAGATGTGGTATATAACCATGCAACAGGTCAGCATCCATTTTATAGAATGTACAATACAGATAATGGAGGTACTCAAGGACAAGCAAGTGCAGACAGCCCATTTTTTAATGTAGTAGCTACACATAGTTATAGTGTTTTTAACGATTTTAATCATCAAAAACAAGGTGTAAAAGACTATGTAAAAAGAACAACTCAATACCTAATTGAAGAGTACAAAATTGATGGTTTCAGATGGGATTTAACTAAAGGTTTTACACAAAATTGCTCTAGCTCAGATGAAGGTTGTACAAACTCTGAACAAGCAGATAGAGTTGAAGTGTTAAAAGAGTATGCAGATTATCAATGGGAAATTGATCCAGATTTTTACATCATTTTTGAACATTTAGGTCAAAATTCTGAGGAAACAAAATGGATTAACTATAGACTTAATGAAGGAAAAGGAATTATGGTTTGGGGAAATCATCATGGAAGTTACACCAATGCTACTATTGGAAACAATACTAGTGGTGCTTCTAATTTTGATTGGATTTCTTACAAAAACAGAGGTTGGTCTGTACCTGCAAACGTTAGTTATATGGAGAGTCATGATGAAGAAAGACTTACCTATGCTGCAATAACCAATGGGTATTCTAATGGTTCTTATAATATAAAAACCACTACAACTGCCTTAGAAAGAATGGAGTTATCAGGTGCTTTTTACTTTACAGTACCTGGTCCTAAAATGATTTGGCAATTTGGTGAGTTAGGGTATGATATCAGCATCAACCAAAATGGAAGAACTGGAAACAAACCTATTTTATGGAACTATTTTGATGATGAAAATCGCAAATCTATCTACAATACTTGGAGTAAGTTAATTCAGTTAAAATTAAAATACGATGTTTTCAAAACTTCAGATTTTACTATTGATGCTTCGAATTCAAATGGATTGAAAAAAATTCAACTTTCTGATGCATCTGCTTCAGATATGCAATACATTACTGTGGTTGGTAATTTTGGTTTAACTACACAGAATATCAATCCTGTATTTCAACAAACAGGTATTTGGTATGATTTGTTAGATGATAATGCAACTTTAAATGTTAGCAATACCAATAATTTAATAAGCTTAGCTCCAGGAGAATTTAAGGTTTATGGTAATAAAGCAGCAGTTTTATCTACCGAAAATCTATTTTTTGATGATTCAGTTTCATTATATCCAAATCCTGCAAAGGAAGCTTTTAGTCTATCTGTATCAGCAACAAAAGTTTTAATTTTTGATGTTAATGGAAAGCAAATCAAAGAATTTACTGGAAATTTTGAACCAAATAACGCGTTTTCTATCAATGATTTAGAAAAAGGTTTGTATATTGTAATGTCTCAAAATGTTGAGGGCAAAATTTTAAAGAAATTGATTATCAATTAATTTAAAATTCTTTTTAACCTTAGAAGAGCTGCTTTATAGTAGCTCTTCTATTTTTTTTAGGGTAATCTCTAACTCATCTTTTGTAGTAAATTTTGAGAAAGAAAAACGCACTGAAGTATTATCTGCATCTTTATCAGAAAGTATTTCTGCCAAAACATGAGATCCTTTATTACTTCCACTTTGACAAGCAGAACCTCCTGAAACTGCAATTCCTGACATATCTAAACTAAATAACAACATATCATTCTGTATAGGAAAACGCACATTTAAAATAGTATAAGTACATTTTTCAGCTTCATTAGAATCACCATTAAAACTAATATTTTTTGAGATATTTTTTAATCCATCAACAAAAAATTGCTTTAATTCTATAATGTGTTTTTTATCATTCTCTAAATTTGTGTAAGCAATTTCCATTGCTTTCTGCATACCTAAAATACTGTGTACGTTTTCTGTACTAGACCTTGCTCCTCTTTCTTGATTTCCACCATGAAACATAGGTAAAATTCCAGATCCTTTTTTAAAATAAGCAAAACCAACACCTTTTGGCCCATGAAATTTATGTGCACTTGCTGCAATGAAATCTATCTCTACCTCAGCTAAATCTAAAGCAAAATGACCAATAGTTTGTACAGTATCTGAATGAAAATAAGCATTGTAAGTCTTACAAAGTAAGCTAACTTTTTTTAGCGGTAAAATAGTACCAATTTCGTTATTAATATGCATAAGACTCACAAGAACCTTTGTTGAAGCATTAGATATTAATTGCTCTAAATGATTTAAATCGATTGTACCATCTGCATTAACATCAACAAATTCTAAACAAATATTTTCTGACTTTTCTAAAAACTCACAAGTATGTAAAACTGCATGATGCTCTATTTTAGAAGTAATTATAGTCTTTACCCCTAAATTTAGCACCGCATTTTTTAAGATTAGATTATCTGCTTCTGTACCTCCTGCAGTAAAAACAATTTCGCTAGCAGTTACGTTTAAATATTTTGCAATATTTTTTCTAGCAGTTTCTACTGCCGATTTTGCTTTTCTACCAAATTGGTGTGTAGAAGAAGGATTCCCAAAAACATCTTGCATACTTTTATGCATCGTTTGTAAAACCTCGTCATCTATTTTGGTTGTAGCAGCATTGTCTAAATAAATGGCATTCATACTGCAAAAGTACAATTAATTCACGTTTTGATAGATATAAACTTCTGTAGCTCCTAAGCCATATTTTTTGTAGGAAGCATCGTAATATTTTACAGGATATCTGTTTAAAAGGCTAGTAAGTTCTGCCCTTAAAACACCTTCTCCTACTCCATGAATAAAAACTATTTTAGAAATTCTTTTAGAAATTGCGTACTCAATTTTTCTTTTTGCAGTAGATAACTGTAGGTTTAGCATATCATAATTATCTAATCCTCTAGTAGATTTTACAAGTTGATTTATATGTAAATCTACTTCTAAAATCACCTCATTTTTAGTCTTTGTAAAAAGGCTTTTTTTAGATTTTGAATCGCTAATTTTCTCTTTTAAAAGTGGATTATTAATGTCTGAAAATTTGGACAATTCGTACTGATCTTCTTCTATTTTAACCAACTCGTTTTCAGCAAACTTAAATGGCATTCCATCTTCAGTCTCAATGGTTATAGAATTACCATCAACAGCAACAACAATGCCTTTTAAAACATCATCTAAAACAGCCACTTTGTTTCCAATTTCTAAACGCATTCTTAACTGTATCTTAATTTCGAAAAATAATGGTAAGTCTTATTTTTGCAGTAAAAATAATTAATGATGTTGAGGACTTCTAATATTTCTGCAAAAAGTTTCTTTATCAATGCCACCAAGAAAAATAATTTCTTAGAAGGTAGAAGAAATTTATTGCTTCAAATTGCAGAGTCTATGGCCAAAGAATATACTAAAAATGAGATTGTTAATCTTAATTTTATATGTTCAGACAACTCTAGAGAAAGTCAACTTTGCCAAGCATGGGCTTTTTTAGCTGCACATCATTATGGACTGAATATACATTCATTTTCTGGTGGTTTAGAGGTATCTTCTTTTCATAGAAATACAATTAAAACCTTACAGAAAACTGGTTTTAGTTTTCAATTAGAAGACTTTGCACATCAAAATCCAAAATATAGTATTTCTTACAGTGATTCTAGAAATTCAATTATTGTTTTTTCTAAATTGTATGATAATTCAGCAAATAAAGAGCCATTTATAGCCATTACTACTAGCAAGAAAGCTGAAGAACATTGCCCTTTAATATCGAATGCAATTCAGTGTTATTATTTACCTTTAAATGAGCTAAAATCTTCTGATGGTACAGATGAACAAGAAGCTAACTATTTGGCAATAAGTGAAAAAGTAGCTACAGAAATTGGTTATATTTTTGCTGCAGTAAAAGAAATTATTTCTTAGAAATAACACTTATTACTTAACAACCACCTTGTGTTTCTTTTAAGATTGATATCTATATGAAGAATGAATTCGTGTGTACTAAAATTACCTCCAAAAGCTTCAAACCTGTGGTCATAAGTATACCCTACTCTAAACTTCTCTTTGATTATTAAGGCAAACAAAGCACTTAAAGAATTTTGATGACGATAAGACAAGCCTGCTTCAATTTTATCTTTATAGAAAATATTAGCATTTAAATCTATCGATAAAGGTAAGTTAGCTGTGTACCTAATCATTGTAGATGGTTTAAAAATTACGCCTTCCCTCAATTCGAACAGATAACCTGTAGTTAAAAAGTAATTTGCATTTGTAGCCAGCCTTGCCTCAGAAAAATTTTCTTCTATATAAAATTGTGGTGTTTCTAAAATATAAGGCATAGATAAACCTGCATAAAACTTTCTATTGTAAAAGAAGGCACCAAAACCAACATTAGGATAGTTGCCTGAAATGGATGCATTTATTTCATTATCTGGCGTAATTGCGTTAGCCAAATTGTTATCAAAAAAAGTGACACCCCCTTTTAAACCGAAAGACAATCTGCTGTATTTCGATGTTATTAAGGTGTAAGAAACATCTACATTTACATTATTAGTAGTAGATAAACCAATTTGATCATTTACAAAGGTAGCTCCTATACCCAGACCTCTTCTAGTACGTCCGTTTACAGAAAACGTTCTTGTAGTTGGTGCACCTTCTAAGCCAACCCACTGTTCTCTAGACAAAGCAGACATACTTAACTCTGCTCTTGTACCAACATAAGCAGGATTTATAATTTGCATGTTATACAAATATTGTGTGTAATTGGGCAGTTGTTGAGAAAGACAAAAAGAACTAATAAGCAAAAACAGAACACTCAAAAACGGTTGCTTTTGGCATTTTATTTTTCCGATAAATAATTTTACATTACTCATTATCTTATTAGCTGTATAAAGTTAGATTTTGGTTTGGTAACACCATCATTATAATCTAAGGTATAAAAATATACTCCTGTAGAAACAGGGTTTCCGTTGAAAGTTCCATCCCACCAAGAAGGATTTACATTTCCATTATTGCTGTAGTTATACACTTCATTTCCTAATCGATTTACGATAACCAACCTAAAATTTGGATAATCTTCTACGATTCCAGAAATTTTGAAAACATCACTTACTCCATCTCCATTTGGAGAAAACAAATTAGGATAATCATTATCTTTAATAGTACCTACACCTCTTGGCATAGTTGTATTTGCGATGTTATCTAAATTAGTGGTTGTTTGTAAAAACAGTTGTTCTGTTTCTTCATTTAATCGATCATCTACAGTAATTACATTTTGGCTTATTGTTGATGTAAAAGCAGGTATGCTCGTTAAAATATTTATAGGTTCATAATCTTCTGTTGCAAAAGTAGTATCATCTATCGTTTCTAAAATGATATTGATTGGTAAATAATTTTGCATAGGTTCATCGTTTGCATTTCGCAAAGTGATGGTAAATTCTAATACATTCCCTTCTTCTACTATAGGGTTTGTAATTTCTATAAACGGATTTGGATCAACATCAACAATAATTGCCACCTTTGATAAATCTTGTACACCTACATTATTACTTGTAACTACACCTATAACAGCTAAACTTTCTTCATCTAACTCATTTAAATTATCTAGGTTAGAACTTATTGAGAAGGAGACTTGCGTATTTGCATTGTTAGGATCTACTGTACCTTCAATCACTACAACATCTGAAATCGCAGTATAATCATCTGGACTTATGGCTAAATCATCATTAGTATTGATATTAATAGCAATGGGTGTTGAGGATGGATTGCTAATCGTAATGGTATGAACCAAATCTATGCCTTCATCTTCTCTAGAATCGTTCATGGTAATTGAAGGAGGATCATCATTATCTAGAATAGTTCCAATTCCTGTAATTGTAGTATTATCTGTATTGTTGGAAGTTACAGCTCCATTCAAAGAAAATAATTCTGATAATTCAGCAATGTTATCTTCTAAAGAAGTTACAGAAAACTGTGTTGTGTTTGTAAATGGTGGAATTGTAAAATCGACATTATTTACAGGTGTAAAATCAAAAGGTGCTGTAGCAACTTCAAATTGAGTTGTTGTTGCTATACCATCTGCAGTAGAAAAATTGATTACTATTGGAGATGCACTTTCTATTAAAACAGAATTGTCTCTTTTAGTAACCAAAGTCAACACAAAATCAAAGATATTTCCTTCGGTTTCTGTTACATCAGAAATTAATATTTCTATAGCAATTATTTCTCTCCAATCTCTTTCTTCAGTATCTATATTATCTTCATTTGGAAAGCTAAGTGGTTTTTGATTATTGGTAGGATTTACTATAGTATCATCAGTATCAAAAGCATCATCTAAGCCATCATTATCAGCATCTGAATTAGAAGCAATAGTTTCAGCTGTTCCATCTGCATCAGTATCCCATCCTTCAATGATATCTTCACGAATGTCATCATCTGAATTTAGATCTAAATAATCTGCTATTCCATCATTTTCTGTATCAATGGGATTTAAACCATTTGGATATGCAGTATCTATACCCAAATTATTTACAACACCATTTAAGGTGATGTAATTTGTGGTTAATTGCGCTTCTATATTATCTACAATTCCATCTCCATCAGAATCTATATCTAGATAATTAAAGTTAATATCGGTATCAGAATTTAAAAGTGTATAGTTGATAGTTGCTGTTGCAGAATCATCGCTTTCTAGAGAATTATCTAATCCGTTTGCACCAACATTATTGTCTGTTGCACCATCGTTATTGGTATCTTCAGTTGCATTTCCTGCTTCGTTGATATCTAAAATTCCATCGTTATCAGAATCTAAATCTAAGTGATTAGGTACACCATCATTATCAAAATCAAAAAGATCTACAAT
This sequence comes from Polaribacter sp. P097, assembly GCF_036864555.1. Lineage (NCBI taxonomy): Bacteria > Pseudomonadati > Bacteroidota > Flavobacteriia > Flavobacteriales > Flavobacteriaceae > Polaribacter > Polaribacter sp. P097. The sequence goes on from NZ_JAZETJ010000002.1 coordinate 948,650, forward strand.
TCCATCTGCGTTTGCATCTACATCAAAATCTGTATCTCTATAATTAGGTATAAAATCGGCATCATCATCTTGCAAAGGGTCTAGGCCATTATACTCTTCAGTATCTGGAATAGTATCATTATCATCATCTAAATCTATAGAATTTATAATAGAATCTCCATCTGAATCTGTAGAAGCATCAACAGTAATGGTTGCACTAGAGGTTGAAGCTGAACCTAAAGGATCTCTTGCAGAAAATGTAGCAATATTATCGCCAATACAAGCTTCTGAATATACTACTGAAAATTGTACAGTAATCGTTTCGTCTGCCATAAGAACACCATCTGTACCTATAAAAATATCAGTATCTGAAACACCATTAAAATTGGCATTTAGTGTAGGGTTTGTAGTAGCTGTAGAACTTGAAATTATTGGTGGATTTACAGATACAATATTACCTCCACAACTATTGGTTAAATCATCTACCAATTGTAAATTGGTTAATTGAACAGCTTCACTACTATTCTCAAAAGTAATTTCGAAAGTAACCTCTTCATGTTCTAAAATATCATTTGGCATTTCATTTACTGAGGTAATTGTTTTTGATACATCAGTATCTGTATCAAACAGAAAACGCATGCTGCTTGTAACACATTCACATTGATTGGCTGATGATGGGATTTCTGTAGGCGAACCTACTACATAGTACCTATCTAAATGATCTCCTAAATTATCTGACCAAGTTACATAAGAATCCGATCTTTTTCTTGCAGCAGTTGTTTCATCGTAATTATCATCTGCTCCTTGAGTAAAAGACCTACCATTTTGATAAAAAAAGCTATATCTAGTGGATGCATATGGTTCTATCAGATAAAATAATTCTAATACTACTACCTCTCCTGGAGCTAATGAATTATTTGGTGCTAATAAAAATGTATCTGTGTCACCATTATAATTAGGATTGATGGTAACAATTGGGCCTGAAGCTTGTTGAATTCTAAGTTCTGTGAAGGTAATTCCATTATCAATAAAATTACCTAAACCCATGTTGTAGTTAATATTGTTTGCAGTAGCTGTACCTTCGTTTGTAATAATTACAGAATTTATATAATCATAGGTACCATCTGAATTAATAACACCTGGTGGATCTAAAGAATCATTAAATTCAGGAATAAATAAACCTGCTGCAACAATAGCTTCTGTAGTATGAAAATCGGTTAAGGTAAGAGATTCAGAATCATTACCTCTATTTGTTGTAATGTTAATATCGTTGGTAAAATCGAGTCCAGCACCTGTAGGAGTCGGATTTGATCTACCATCACAAAAAGGATCTATAGTAACACAATAACTAACAGTTACATTTTGTCTAGGGTATAAAGTTAGATTATCAATAGCATTCTGGTTAAAAACAGAAGTAGATGTACTGTTTAAAAAACTTCCATTCATAGCTGCATTTGTAAACTCTCTAGGGTAAGCACCATCGTTTACAAAATCTCTAGTAAAGGTATTATTCTCAATATTAAATTCGGATACTTCAACTATACAACCCGTTCCAAATGTACCTTGTAAATCTGAAACTATATCTATATTTCTTAATAAGCTAGACTCGTTATAATCTCTTGCTGTACTCGTATTTTCCAAAACCATGGTATAACGAACTTTATAAGTACCATCTACTGTATAGCCTTGGTTACAACTATTAAAACTGGCAATATTTAATAAATCTGTAACACGTTCAACTGTAAAAAATAATAATGCTTGTCCTTGAAAAGTACCATCTGTAATTCTGTAAGTAATTACAGGCACATCTCCAAAATAGTTTGGTGTTGGCACAAATTGATAACTACCATCAGCATTTATAGTAAAATTACCTTCTGCAAAAACAGCGACAGTACCTGCAGGATATCCTATACCATTTATAACAAATTCTGTTACTGTTAGAACATCATTATTAATATCTGTATCGTTCGCTAAAACACCTGGAGCAGCAACATTTAATGTAGTATTGATTTCTACAGTATCATAATCATCCATAGGAATTGGTGCTGTTGGCGGAAAAACGACAGCTATAGTTATGTTTGCTGCGCTTATAAGTGAGCCATCTGAAATTCTATAAATTATGGTTGGTAAATCTCCTACATAATTAAAAGTCGGATTTAAGTTTAAGCTTCCGTTAGCATTTATGGTTAAATCACCTTCTGCAATTGCTGCAGTTTCAGTTGCATTATAGGTTGTACCATTAATTACAAATTCAGTTACTAATAATGTATCTCCATTTGCATCTGTATCATTCTGTAAAACTCCTGGAGATGATATATTTAAAGGTGTATTTACTTCAGTTTCGTAAGTATCATCGTTAGCTTCTGGCGCTATTGGAGGTAAAATTACAGTGATATTTAAATTAGCAGAATCTGTTTCAACTCCGTCTGAAATGGTATACGTAACCGTAGGAAAATTACCTAAAAAATCTTGTGCAGGTTCGTAATTATAACTTCCATCAGCATTGATTGTTAAATCACCTTCTGCAATTGATACAGTTTCATTTGCGTTATAGCTTGTGCCATTAATTACAAATTGAGTTACTAATAATGTATCTCCATTTGGATCTGTATCATTACTTAATAAACCTGGAGATGAGACCGTTAAATTAGTGTTTTGCTCTGTTGTATTGCTATCATTATTTGCTTCTGGAGCTGTTTGAGCCCATGCAAATTGTACTAAGAATAAGAAAAAAAAAAGTAATTTAGATTGGTTTTTTTTCATAAAACTTTACTCAAGGTCTAAAGTATAACTCATTTTTATAGAAAATAGTATGTACTAAATTTCTAAATTTTTATCATAGGGAATACTTTTTAAAACATGATTAATGACATTTATTCTTGCTTCTGTCTTTCTATTTGCTCTTATAATTTTCCAAGGAGATAAAACTGTATTGGTTTTTTCGAACATGGCATTTTTGTATTCTGTGTATTGATCCCAAAGATCTTGAGCCTTCTCATCTAATTTAGTCATTTTCCATTGTTTTAAAGGATCGCTCTTAATATCTGCAAAACGCTTAGCTTGTTCCTTTTTAGAAATTGACATGTATATTTTAACCAAGTGAATGCCCGATTCTAAAATCATTCTTTCAAAATCATTTACCTGATTCATAAAAGTATTGTACTCTTCTAAAGTACAAAAACCATTTACAGGCTCTACTACTGCTCTATTGTACCAACTTCTATCAAAGAAAACCATTTCTCCTGCTTTAGGCAACTGCTCTACATATCTTTGAAAATACCATTGACTCTGCTCATCTTTAGTAGGTTTTGGTAAAGCCACAATACGCATAAAACGTGGATTAATTCTTTCTGTAATTCTTCGAATAGCACCACCTTTTCCTGCTGCATCTCTTCCCTGAAAAACTACAATAATTCTTTCATCATTATTTATAGCCCAAGTTTGCATTCTAATTAATTCTACTTGAAGCTTTTTTAATTTTTTCTGATAGGTGACATATCTCAAGGCTTTTTCAACACTCAATGGTTGTTTAGATAAGAGTGCAAGTAAACCCTTTTTAGAATTTAATTTTTTTAAATCTGATTCTGATAATTTATGACTCATACTCTTTTAATCTATTTTATGAATACTAGATCTGTAATAACGCATTACAATGTTAGGATCTGGATTTACTGCTGTACCTGCCTCTGATTTTCCTTCATAATCAAATTGTGAAAGTACGTGTCTCATTGCCTCTAATCTAGCAGACATTTTGTCGTTCGTTTTTATAATAACCCATGGACTATAAGAAGTATGGGTTTTAGAAAACATTTCTTCTTTATAATGTGTGTATTTATCCCACAAAATTTGACCTTGTCTATCTACAGGACTAAATTTCCATCTTTTTAAAGGATTTTCTTTTCTCCCTTCAAATCGTTTTCCTTGCTCTTCTTTTGTGATTGATAGCCAAAATTTGATAATAATTACACCATCTTCATACATCATATGCTCAAACTCAGGAACTTGAACTAAAAATTGCTTGTACTGACTTTCTGTACAAAAACCCATTACAGGCTCTACTACTGCTCTATTGTACCAGCTTCTATCAAAAAACACAATCTCACCAGGATTTGGAAGTTCTTTAATATATCTTTGAAAATACCATTGCCCTTTTTCTACTTCTGTAGGTTTATTTAAAGCCACTAACCTAGTAGATCTTGGGTTTAAATGCTCCATAAACCTACGAATATTACCACCCTTACCTGCTGCATCTCTTCCTTCAAAAATTATGGCAACTCTTTTATTATTTAAAGAAATGTAGTTTTGTAATTTAACCAATTCTATTTGTAACAGACGTAACTCCTCGTTATAAGAAAGCGTTTTTTTAACCTTAGAAAACGAAACATTCTTTTCTTTTATTAGCTTTAATAAATCTTCGCTAGTGCTAATGGTTTCGAAATCTTCTTCCGTTAATCTTCCCATAGATCTTTTCTTTAAAATTAAGAACCCTAAAAATAAAACCTTTTTTTTATTATCGTGTTAAATATTTATCATTTTAAATAGTAAAAATTATATTTGTAACCTATGAAAAACGCTTTTGCAATTGCCTTCTTCTTAATTCCATTTCTCATTTTTTCTCAAGATAAGTTTTCTAAGGAATTTAGTTTTGTTACAGACAATGACCTTTATGTTTCTTTTAAAAGAGATCGATATTATACAAATGGAATGTTTTTAAATTACAGATATATTAAAAACACTTCTAATGATAAACTTGCCAAGAAAATATTTGAATGGCAATTGGGTCATGAAATGTTTACACCATATAAAGCTATTGTAACAGATACTAGCGATCATGATAGACCCTTTGCAGGCTATTTATATGGAGGATTTTCAATAAAAAATGTATACAAAGAAAATAAAATTTTAAACTACGGAGTTCAAATTGGTATTGTAGGACCAAATGCATATGGCCAAGAATTGCAAGAGTTTATTCATAATATTTACGGATTTCAGAAAGCTGAAGGCTGGAAACACCAAATTCAAAATGCATTAGGTTTCAATTTAGGAGCATCTTACATTCAGAGATTAGCCACTAACGAAAGCAAAACTTTTGACTTAAATTTAGAAACAAAAGCACAAATAGGAACTATTTATACAGATATCTCAGCTGGTTTAAATCTAAGATTAGGTTTTATACCTCTTCAAGATTTAATGAATACCATAGCTTACAACACAAACCTAAATAACAAGAATACTATTTATAAAAGAGAGGGCGAATCTTTCTTTTATATAAAACCAATGGTTAGGTATGCACTTTATGATGCTACTTTACAGGGTAGCTTTTTAAACAAAGGTAGTGAGGTCACTAAAGAATTGATTCCTGTTGTTTTTGATATGGAGGTTGGTCTAAAGTTTACCGCAAATCGTTTTAATTTTGGCTATGCTTTTAACTATAATACTAGTAAATCTGAAGATTTAAGATATACTTATGGTAATAAATATGGAACGATAATCGTAAGTTATTTAATTCGTTAATCTAAAAAAAACTCATCTTTAAAACCTATTAAGTATAGTTTTTCTTGAGTTCTTGTAACAGCTGTATACAACCATCTAAAATATTCTTTAGAAACTCCATTTGGCAAATAAGGCTGCTCAATAAATACAGTTTTCCACTGTCCTCCTTGAGATTTATGACACGTCATTGCATAAGAGAACTTTACCTGTAAAGCATTAAAATATATGTTCTTTTTAATAGCTAAAAACTGCTTGTACTTCGATTTTTCATCTGCATAATCTTCCTTAACAGCTTGATATAACTTATTCGATTCTTCATACGTTAATGAAGGGCTTTCACTAGAAATGGTGTCCAATAACAAAACCGTTTCAAAAGGAGCCATGTTAGGGTAATCTATCATTCTTAATTCTACCTCAGCAAATTTAAAACCATACAACTCTTTTATTGACAGGATTTTTAGAACCTGACAAATATCACCATTTGCAATAAATCCAGCATCCGAAGATTCTTTTAACCAGAAGTAATTATTCTTTACAACCATCACAAAATCACCAGCAGAAATTTCATTTTCTTGACCCCTAATATTCATTCGAATTTGTTGGTTATATTGATTTGCTCTTTTATTAGAACGTACAATAAAGGCAGTATCTTCTACTCCATCATTTTCATATGCTAAAACTAGTGCATCCTCTATATCATAACCATCCTCTAATCTTATAATGTCTGGATAATCTAAATCAAACTTAAAATCTAAACCATCATTCTGAATTAAAAACCTTAATTGTGTTGCATTTGCTAAAATTCCAGAGTTTTCATGCTGACGCATAACTTCATCTAACTCTATCTCAATTACATTTTTTTGATAATCGATAGATAAAGTATCTGCATCTAAAGCAGGACTTAAGGTAAGCTTTACAGGAGGCAATTGAGCTGTATCTCCAATAAATATTAATTTACACTGATGCCCTTTGTCTACATAATTTATTAGGTCATCTAACAAAGAGCCGTTTTCAAAAAGCTTTTGATTCTGTCTAGAGTCTGGAATCATCGAAGATTCATCTACAATAAAAATGGTATTTCTATGCTTGTTTTGTTGCAAAACAAAATCTACACCACCATTAGCCTGCTTTTTAGGAAAATATATTTTTTTATGAATAGTATAGGCAGGTCTTTTTGAGTAAACAGAAATTACTTTAGCAGCTCTACCTGTAGGCGCCAACAAAACAGATTTCTTTTGTGCAGACCATAAAGAATTTACAAACGTACTTATAGTAGTTGTTTTACCAGTACCTGCATAACCTTTTAATAAAAACAAGGTATTCTTATCCTCATTAAAGATAAAATTGCTTAGTAAATTAAGCAATTCACCCTGTTTATTTGTTGGTGTATGAGGAAACTTTTGATGTAGCTCTTTACTGAATTTAGCAGGGTTTTTTATCATATAAATCTTAAAATATCAAAGATACATTTCTTTATAAAGAAAAATTTTTATCATTGAAAAAAAATTGTAGATTTGCGTTAATACTATTAAAAACAAATTTATAATGAATTTAATACTAATGATTTTAGGAGCTGTGTTAGTAGCAGTTCTAGTAGCTTATGTAATCGTTAAATTTTTACCTCTAAACTTAAGATGGATTCCTTCTATTTTACTTTTAGCCTTAGCAATTTTCTTAGGCTTTCAAATTTATGGTGGAATAATGGAGCCAATTAAATTTAATGAACAAAAAGTAGTAAAGTATGCTAAAGTTGTTAATAGCTTAAAAATTATTAGAGATGCTGAGGTAAAATATTATGAAGTTTATGGTAAGTACACTAAAGATAAAGCTGGTTTAATACAGTTTATAGATACTGCACAATTAGCGTTAACTGAAACTAAAACTATTGTAGAGCAAGTTAATAAAGGTGGTGGTATTATTGTAGATGAAGAAAAAAGAGTTACTGATACTATTGGTTACGAGCCAGTAATTAAGTACTTTAGAAATAGAGACTATAAAACAATGTTTAATGTACCAGGTGTACCTAACACTGAATTTGAACTAGAAATTGGTGAAGTAGAAAAAGTACCTGGTTTAATGCAACCAACATTCAGAGCTAGAACTCCTAAAAGAGGAATTTTAGAAGGTATGAATGAGTCTTTAGTAAAACAAGAACTAGAAGCGATTGAAACAGATCAAATTAAAGGTGAGTATGTTTCTGTAGGTTCTTTAGAAGAAGTAACTACTGGAGGTAATTGGCCACCATCATATGACAGAAAAATTGCAGATAAAGAATAGTACAAAAGCTTTACTGAATACAAAAAATTTAGCATTATCCATCCAATTTAGTTTGGATGGATTTTCTTTTTGTATAAGAAATACAGACACTAAGGAGTCTTTATATTTATCTAATTACAACTTTGAAGAAACTTTAAAAACGCCTCAAAGTTTATTAGAAAATATAAAACGTATTTTTCAAGAAAATAAGCATTTACAATATGATTTTGATTCTATTGAAGTAATTCATGAAAATCACTTATCTACTATTGTACCCAATGAATATTTTGATGAAAGCGCTTTAGCTTCTTATTTAAACCTATCAATAAAAACCTATAAGAATGATTTTATTGCCTTTGATAAAATAGAATCTTTAGGAATCAATAATGTTTACATTCCTTATGTAAATATCAATAACTATTTATTTAATAGTTTTGGTGAATTTGAATACCAACATCATCAAACGGTTTTATTAGAAAAGCTTTTAAAGCTGCCTAATTCAGAAGATAAAATAATGTATGTAAATGTTTCCAGACATTATTTTGATGTAATTGTATTGCACAATAATAACCTTGTGTTTTTAAATTCATTTCACTTTAAAACTAAAGAAGATTTCATCTACTACATCTTATTTACTGCTGAGCAATTAGCGTTAAATCCAGAAGAATTTAAACTTCTTTTTAGTGGAATCATTGCAAAAGATGATGAGCTATTTAAAATTACATATCAATATGTAAGAAATGTAGACTTCGTGAAAAACACTAATGCTATTTTTAAGAATTTAGAACTGGCACATCATACTAACTATATTTTACTAGGATAATGAGAATAATATCAGGAAAATTAAAAGGAAGACGTTTAAAAGCGCCTAAAAACTTACCTGTTCGTCCTACAACAGATATGGCAAAAGAGGGTTTGTTTAATGTGCTTAACAATACTTATTATTTTGATAGTATTGATGTAATTGATTTATTTTCTGGAACTGGAAATATTAGTTACGAGTTCGCTTCTAGAGGCACTAAAAACATTTATGCTATAGATGCAAACCATAACTGCATTCGTTATATTTACAACACTGCTAAAGAGCTAGATTTAAACATTAACACCTATAAAAGTGATGTGTACAAATTTCTAGATAAAACTACCTTACAAGCAGATATAATATTTGCAGATCCTCCTTATGATTTTACTACTGAAAAGTTCTTAGAAATTGTAGACTTGATATTCAAAAACGAATTATTAAAAGAAGAGGGTGTTTTAATTGTAGAACATTCCAAACATACAGATATTTCATCGCACAATAATCATGCATATGATAAGAGATATGGAGGAAATGTATTCAGTTTCTTTGAAAATCCTGCTTTAGAAGAGGAAGATTAAAGCAAAGATTTTATAATAGCTTGTATTGTAATACCTTCTGCTTCTGCTTTATAGTTTTTTACAATTCTATGAGATAAAATTGGAACAGCAACTGCTTTAACATCTTCAATATCTGGAGAGTATTTACCATTTATAGCTGCATGTGCTTTGGCTGCTAAAATTAAATTTTGTGATGCTCTTGGACCAGCTCCCCAATCTAAATATTTCTGAACCAATTCTGTAGCAGCATCAGATTTTGGCCTTGTTTTACCCACCAAACCTACTGCATATTCTATTACATTGTCTGTAACTGGAATTTTACGAACCAATTCTTGAATAGCAATAATTTCTTCGCTCGATAAAATTGCATTTACACTTGTAGAAACATTACTGGTAGTTGCTTTTACAACATGTACCTCTTCTTTAAAAGAAGGATATTCTAAATGAATAGAAAACATGAATCTATCTAATTGTGCTTCTGGTAATGGGTAAGTACCTTCTTGCTCTATAGGGTTTTGAGTAGCCAATACAAAGAATGGCAACTCTAACTTATAATGATTATTAGATACAGTTACAGAACGTTCTTGCATTGCCTCTAAAAGTGCTGCCTGTGTTTTTGGCGGAGTTCTATTAATTTCATCAGCCAAAATGATGTTCGAGAATATTGGGCCTTTTATAAATTTAAAATGTCTGTTTTCATCTAAGATTTCACTACCTAAAATATCTGAAGGCATTAAATCTGGAGTAAATTGAATTCTTTTAAAGTTTAAACCTAAAACATTAGATACTGTATTTACCAATAAGGTTTTTGCCAAGCCTGGCACACCAATCAATAAAGAATGGCCACCACAAAATATAGACAATAAGGTAAAGTTTACAGCATCTTCTTGACCAACAATTACCTTACTAATTTCAGATTTTAATGTATTGTATTTTACGACTAAATCGTTTACAGCTTTAACGTCAGACATTATCTACCTGTTTCTTTTTTCCAATTTTTTTCAAAAGTACATTTTCTATGCTCATCAGACATTTTGATGTAAGTGTCTGAAATTTTTTCTTTAGCCCATTTTGTAATAGCCTCTTCTTTTTTCTTAGCCAAAGCTAATTCTTGCACTTTTACATAATCGTTTACTAAATCTGCAGTGTGCGTATTAGTTCTATCTCTCATTATGATAAACTTATACATCTTTTCACCACTTCTATTTTCATCAAAATAAACATCAGATAGTTCCCCTTTTTGCAATTCTGCTACTCTTGCATATAATGCAGGATCCATTCTTGTTAAATCCCAAGTATTTTCACCTGTGTAAGGATTCATTAATAAACCATCATCATTTTTGGTGTCTTCATCATCAGAATATTTTCTAACTGCTTCTGTAAATGTTATTTTACCAAGTTTAATGTCATTAGCAATTTTTATCGCTTTTTCTTTAGTTTCTGTTAATAATGATTCAGGAACATTTGGTTGCATTAATATATGAGACGCAATTCTCATATTACCTTTAATTTCATGCAATTGCATTAAGTGATAACCAAAATCTGATTTAAAAGGTTTTGAAACCTGACCAACATCTAAAGAAAAAGCCATTTCTTTAAATTCTTTGATAAATTGAGATTCTTTAGTAACCTCATATCTACCACCATTACTTGTTACACCAGGATCATCTGAGTTTATAATGGCCTTCATTTTAAAGTTAGCCCCATCTTCAATTTCTTTTTTAAGTTCATTCAACTTATTAATAATTCGTTGATTTTCTTCTTCTGTTGGCTTTGCTTTAATGACCAATTGTGCCAATTCTATTTCTGCTGAAAACTCTGGCAATTCACCATCCTCTTTTAAACCTACATAATACAAACGTACTTCTTCTGGAGTTACATCTATTTTATCTGTAATTTTTAACTGCTCTTTTTCTATCAACACATTTTCTGACTGAACAGAATAAAGTTCTTTTTTTAAATCATCTAAATCATTAAATCCGTAAGCTTTTATCACTTTATCTACAGAGCCAAATTGTTCTGTAAAAAAAGCAACACTTCTTTCTACTCTGCTCGAAATTTCTTCGTCAGAAACTGTTACACTATCAATTACTGCATGGTGTGCAAGTAATTTTTGTTGCATTAACTCTTCTAACATTTCACAATCAGAAATTTTAATTTTTCCTTCTGATCTTACTTCTACTTCTTGCTTAAATTTTTCTATATCTGAATCTAAAACAATGTTTTTACCAATTACAACAGCTACTCCATCAATCTTAATTTGAGCTGATGTATATGTGCTAACTAAGCCAAAAAACGCGACTAGTATTGCTGATTTAATAAATTTTAAGATTGTTGTTCTTTGTTGCATCTTGTACTAAAATTTTTTCTATATCTCTTATTAATTCGATTTTACGTCTGTGTAAAATCATTTGTTTTATTGTAGGCTTAATATAGCTTAATGGTGCTGTATCATTTCTCACTAAAACATCTTTTATGGTCACCAAATATAAACCTAATGAGTCTTGTTTTTCAAGGAATTTAGTTTTATTTAACAGATTTTCTTTAGAAAATGGCAGTTTTAACAAAACCTTATCTAAAGGTGTCCAAATAGAGTCATTAAACTGATAATTTTTAAAGCTTAACTGTTGTTTTTCTAATTCTTCTAAATCTTCAATATCATCTGACTTAAATAGCTTGGTAAGTTCCTTCTTATTGATAATTTTATCATCTAAATGAAGGTATTTAATTTTTAATAACTCTTCATTCAGTTTAAAATTCTCTTTATTTTTCTCGTAAAAACCTTCTATTTCTTCGTCTACTATTGTAGTATCTAATTGTTGTTTTATTAATCTTTCTTTGTAATTATTAATTAATAAACTCTCTTTATAGTCTCTTACTAAAGCATCTATATTATTTACTTCGTCTAAAGAACTATTACTTTCTGCATTTTTAAGTAATAGTTGTTTTATGGCCCAATCGTTTATATAGCCCTTTACCAAAACTAAGCTATCTTCTTTGCTAATGTTTTTGGGCAAAAACTTTCTTATATCTTCTCTAAATAATTTTTCGGTATTTACAATAGCAACAATTTCTGAAGCTGTACTTTCTTTTTCTTGCACAGTTAAATAATCACAAGAAGCGAAAAGCAATAAAATTCCGATAAAAATTAGACCTCTATTCATTACTCCTTTTTGTAATATTTAATGAGTTTTTTAAGTTGTTTTTTGTTGACTTCAATTGCAGTTTTATTTCTTAAATCTGCAATCCAGAGTTGTTCTAAATGATTTTGATAATCATTCATAACCTCTCCTTTAATTTTATTTAGTTCTTTGTTATTGTACTTTGTTAAATTCTTTTTGTAAAAATTTTTAAGCCCTAAAGTATCTTTAGAAGCTTTATCCCAAATTTTTTGTTGCATTAATTCGAATAGCAACAAACCATCTTCATACTCTTGCAATATATGTGCAAAATCTGGTTCTGTTTTCTCTAAGTTACTTTTATAATATTCTAAAATTTCTTGACTTTTAAAATCGTTAAACAAATCAAAAACTGGCTTATTATTTCTTCTTTTTATATAGTTTACAAAATCAGACTGAGTATAGTTTTTCTCATTTATTTTTAGAATTGGTAATTGTAGAGAATCACTTGGTATGCTTCTTAATTTTAGATTATTAAAAATGCTTTTAGCATTATCGAATTCTTTAATCTTATATTCTTTTTTTAATCTATTTACAACTGCTTTTTCAGAAAGCTGTAATCGATCACTAGATCTAATTTTACTAGTAAGCTCTTTTTTCATTTCCTCAAAAGATTTTACTGGGTGCTTTTTAATTAACTGAACAATATGCCAACCAAATCGCGTTCTAAAAGGTTTAGAATACTCACCTTCTTTTGTTAAACTAAAAGCAACTTCATCAAAAGGCTGAACCATAACTCCAGAACCAAACCTTCTTAATTTACCTCCTTTAGATTTAGAGCCTGTATCATCTGAATATTTACGAGCTAACATTTTAAATTGCTCATCCTTTTCTAAACGATTGTAAACAGTGTTTATAATTTCTTCTCCTTTAGCAGTTTTATCTGTAATTAAAATATGAGCTACTTCTACCTCTCCTTTTGAAGGTCTTAGTCCGTCAACCTTTAAAATATGATAACCAAACCTAGTTCTAAAAGGCATAGAAACTTCATCAATTTTTGTAGTGTAAGCAGCGTTTTCAAAAGGATATACCATTTTAAAAGCAGAAAAATAACCTAAGTTACCTTTATTACCTGCTCTACCTGATTTAGCATTTGCCCTAGCAGATTCATCCTCTGAAACCTCTTCTGCTACTTTCTCAAAATCTTCGCCTTTTAAAATTCTATCTCTAATTTTCATTATTTTTTGATAAGCCTCTAAAGTATCTTTAGGTGTGGCTACTTTAGGCGTTCTTATTAAAATGTGTTTGGCTTTTACCTCATTCTTAGTTCTAAAATAAGCATCTTTAACAAGTACACTCACATAAGCTGAATCTTGCATGTAAGGTGCAGCAAGCTGATTCCTGTAGGTCTTCATCTCTTTTACATAAGATGATAAGGTATCTAACTTAATATCATAAGCCTCTTTAACCTTAAGCTTATAGTTAATAAATAAGTCAAGGTTTTTTTCTAAATCTTTTGCTTCTTCATTATCTATAGCATCTAAATTTTTTTCGTAAACCCTTTTAAATTCAGATACCATTATTTTCTCATCACCAATAGTAATTAAAACTTTATCTTTCTTCTGTGCTATGCTCGCTGTTGTAAAGACAATAAAAAATAATAAGATTAGCTTTTTCATAAATTTATAATGATATAATACCTTCTACTTCTTCTACTTTTTTGTAATAACTAATAACCTCATCTGCACTGCTTAATTTTAAAACTATAGAAATGCTGATATATTTTCCTGTTTTTGATTTTTTAGTTTTGATTACAGCTCCTTTATTATCAAAAACTTCTTGCACCTCTTTTTGCTGATTACCATCTGCAGGCACAATAAATTTGTACATATAATCTGAAGGAAACTCTGTTGTATCTTCTAACTGACCTTTTAATTTTATATAGAATGCTTTTTTATCGCTCATCATTGTAATGTTTATGCACTATTTACAAATAGTAGGCCACAAAATTACGTTAAAAATTAGATTTATAATGCTAATGATTTATTTTTGTAAATTATGCAGTATTCTTAAAATCAAAAATAATAATTCTAAGCTAAAATTTTTGAAAAATAATCAACTAAAAATTGTTCTAATTGGTGGGCCAGGTACTGGTAAAACAAGTGTTTTGAATGCTTTAAAAGCAAGCGGCTATTTTTGCTTAGAAGAAGTTTCTAGGGCTGTAACTTTGCAAGCCCAAAAAGATGGTATAGATCAACTCTTTTTAACAGAGCCACTATTGTTTAGCAAAAAATTATTAGAAGGTAGAGAAAATCAATTTTTAGAAGCGCAAAATAGTAGCGAAAATTTGGTCTTTTTTGATAGAGGGATTCCTGATGTAAAGGCCTATCTAGATTATTTTAAAACTGATTATCCTTCCTATTTTACAGATAAGTGTTTAGAGTATACCTATGATCTCATCTTTCATTTCGCTCCATGGAAAGACATCCATACTACTGATAATGAAAGATATGAGTCTTTTGAAGAGTCAATTAAAATAGACAAATTTCTAAAGGAAGCTTATACAGCGTTAAACTATAAGTTGATTAATGTACCTTTTGGATCGATAAAAGATAGAACTGATTTTATTATTAATTCACTTTCTTGTGAATGATAAATACAGCTTTAGAAATATTAAAAAAATACTGGAACTACACAAGTTTTAGAGAACCACAAGACCAAATTATAAATGCAGTTCTTCAAAAAGAAGATGTAATTGCATTACTACCAACTGGAGGTGGAAAATCTATTTGTTTTCAAGTACCTGCATTGCAGATGGAAGGCGTTTGTATTGTTATCTCTCCTTTGATCGCTTTAATGAACGATCAAGTTGCCAACCTTAAAAAAAGAAACATTAAAGCAGCCACAATTAAATCTGGATCTTCCAACAATGAAATTATTACTTTGTTTGATAATATTAAGTTTGGTAGTTATAAGTTTCTATATATTTCTCCTGAAAGATTGCAATCACTATTAATTCAACAAAAAATAAAAGAACTGAATGTAAACCTAGTTGCCATTGATGAAGCGCATTGTATTTCTGAATGGGGACATGATTTTAGACCTTCCTACAGAAACATCAACATTCTAAAAACTATAATTCCGAATGCTAATTTTATTGCATTAACAGCAACTGCTAACAATAAAATTATTAATGATATTGCTCTGAATTTAGAGTTGCAACATCCAAAAGTTTTTAAAAAATCTTTTTACAGAAAGAACCTAGCTTACCAAGTTTTTGATGTGCAAGACAAATTGGGTAAACTTCTTCAAATCTTCACCAAAACAAAAACACCAGCAATTGTTTATGTAAATTCTAGACGAAAAACAAAAGACATTGCAACTTTTCTAAATGCCAATAACTTTAAAAGTAGTTTTTATCATGGAGGACTTTCTACGAAAGATAAAGATTTAGCTTTTAAAAATTGGCTTTCTGAATCTACTCCAATTATAGTGGCAACAAATGCATTTGGAATGGGAATTGACAAATCTAATGTTGGCATTGTAATTCATTTTGATTTACCATTTTCTATTGAAAACTACATCCAAGAATCTGGAAGAGCAGGAAGAAATGAAAAAAAATCATTTGCAGTATTACTTAAAAACGATAGTGATATTTTAGTGTTTAATGAAACTGTAAAAAAATCAATTCCAAGTCTAAAAGAAATAAAAGAAGTTCATCGAAAATTATATCAATATTTTACAATTTCTTTAGGTGAAATAACAGAAGATTTTTATAGTTTTAACCTGTTAGAATTTTCAAAATTATATAAATTTACACCTATCAAAGTAGACACTATTTTAAAAATTCTTGCCAATAATGGTATTATAATTTTATCGAATACTTATAATCAAAAATCTACATTATTTTTTAAAACATCTAGTAAAAATGTACTTTCTTACGCCATAAGAAATATCTATACTAAAAACTTTATAAACTCATTATTAAGAACTTATTCAGGGTTATTTGAACAAGAAGTTAAAATAGATGAATTTGCAATAGCAAAGAAAAACAACATGACATCTGGACAGGTAAAAGAGCAATTACAACGTTTACAACAAGATGATTTGGTAGATTACAACCAAGTAGAAACTGATTTAGAAATTCAATTTTTAGTACCTAGAGAAGATGACAAAACCATTAACTCTATTTCAAAAAATATATCAAAATATTTAACTCAAAAAGAAAAAAAATCGAAGGATTTTTTATCCTTCATTTCCAATAATACGATCTGCAGAAGCATTCAATTATTAAATTATTTTGAAGAAAAATCAACTAAAAAATGTGGAGTTTGTGATGTCTGTTTATCAGAAAAAAGAAATAAAAAATTAAACATTTCAGAAGAAATAATTACACTCCTAAAATCAAAATATAGTTTAACTTCTCAGGAAATTAATCAATTTATTAGCGCAAATGAAAAAGACATTTTAATACATTTGCGTGAGTTAATTTCTGAAAATATTATCAAAATTAACCATCAAAATAAATATCAACTAAAATAAAATTATGAAAGATTTACGAATTGTTTTTATGGGTACTCCAGATTTTGCAGTTACAATTTTAAAACATTTAGTAGACCATAATTATAATATTGTTGGTGTAATAACAGCTGCTGATAAACCTGCAGGAAGAGGAAGAAAACTAAATGAATCTGCTGTTAAAAAGTATGCCATATCAGAAAACTTAAAGGTATTACAACCTACTAATTTAAAAGATGAGTCTTTTTTAAATGAAATTAATTCATTAGAGGTAGATTTACAAATAGTTGTTGCGTTTAGAATGCTACCTAAATCGGTTTGGCAACTGCCTAAATTTGGTACATTTAATTTACATGCTTCTCTGTTGCCTGAATATAGAGGTGCTGCACCTATTCATTGGGCTATTATTAATGGCGAAAATAAAACTGGAGTTACTACCTTTTTTATTGATGAAAAGATAGACACTGGAGAAATCATTCTTCAAGAAGAAATTAATATTACCGAAGATGAAACTGTAGGTACCTTGCATGATAAATTAATGTATTTAGGAGCTGACTTAGTAGCCAAAACAGTAAATGCGATTTCAGAAGGTGATATTAAGACGAAAAAACAACCAGATTTAGAAGAAAAACAAGCGCCCAAATTATTTCCTAAGAATACAAGAATTGATTGGAGCAAGTCAATTACTGAAATTTACAATCAAATTAGAGGGCTAAATCCATTTCCTGCAGCTTGGACAGTAATAAACAATAATGAAGAGCAATTGAAAACTAAACTTTATAAAGTTCGTAAAGTAACTGAGGAGCATAGTTTTGAATTTGGTAAAATTATAAGTTCAAAAAACGAATTAAAAGTTGCTGTAAAAAAAGGGTTCATTATTATAGACGAAATTAAAATTGCAGGTAAGAAAAAACTAGATTCAAAAAGTCTATTAAATGGTTTTGTTTTTTCTGAAAACGCTAAAATGCTTTAACCCCTTTATTGATAAGGTTTATAGAGATTTTGTAATTTCCTAACTGCCTTTATTAACATTTTAGATGTATTTATTAACAAATACCTACTTTTTAGGGGTGGTAATTTGCGTAGGCCCTTAATACGTATATATTTGTTAAGCTTAATAGCAAAAAATAAACAATTAATTTTTAAAAATCTATTTATTATGAACAAGTCAGATTTAATCGACGCAATGGCTGCAGACGCAGGAATTTCTAAAGTAGCAGCAAAAGCAGCATTAGAATCTTTTACAGATAATGTAACTTCTGCTTTAAAAGGTGGAGATAAAGTTGCTTTAGTAGGTTTTGGAACTTTTTCAGTTTCTCATAGAGCTGCAAGAAGTGGTAGAAACCCTCAAACTGGTAAAACAATCCAAATCGCTGCTAAAAATGTAGCTAAGTTTAAAGCTGGAGCTGGATTAAGTGATGCTGTAAACTAGTTTACAGAATAAATTACAAATAAAACTCTCTTTTTTAGAGAGTTTTTTTTTTGCTCAAATTTCGTTACATTTACTTATGTCGCATTTAGAACCACTTAAAGGTAGATTATTAATTGCAGAACCCTCTATATTAAATGACAGCTCTTTTAATAGGGCTATTATTTTAATTACAGAGTACACAGAAAATAATTCTGTAGGTTTTATTTTAAACAGGCCTTTAGACTATGTTTTAAAAGACCTAATTCCAGATATTGACTCAAACTTCACAGTTTATCAAGGAGGCCCTGTAGAGCAAGATAACCTGTACTTTGTACATAAAGTTCCAGAACTTATTCCAGATAGTATTGCTATTAGTGATGGTATTTTTTGGGGAGGAAATTTCGATTCCTTAAAGCAGTTGCTGAATTCAGGAGAATTGTCATCTACTGATATTCGCTTTTTCTTAGGTTACTCTGGTTGGGGAAAGAACCAACTTAAAGACGAAATCAACATCAATTCTTGGTTCATCTCTGAAAACAATATCCAAAATATATTTTCAGAAAACGAGGATACGTTCTGGCGTAAAAAATTACTAGAAAAAGGAGGAGATTACAAGTTATGGGCTAATGCACCTAATGACGTTTCTCTTAATTAATTTGAGGTAACCTCCAATACTTTTAAACTTTTAGACAACTTTGTACCAAATTCTGTTTGAAAAGATTTCTTCTTATAATTTGTAACAGGTTGAATTCCTATAATTGCATTCGTTATAAAAACTTCATCTGCCTTTTGAATTTCAAATGGAGAAATACTTGTTTCTTCAATAGTATAATCCGGATTCTTGGTTAGCATTTCAATTATTTTCTTTCTAACTACCCCTTTAATACAACCCTCTTCTAAACTAGGTGTTTTAACTATGTTATTTTTTAAAACAAAAATATTTCCGTTAGCAACTTCTACTACTCCTTTTCTTTCATTAATTAAAACACAATTGTCTAGATCATTTTCATTCGCATAAATACTAGCTAAAGTATTAATCATTCTATTATTGATCTTAACAGTAGACAACATGCCAGAATAATTATAGAAATCTTTAAAAACGTCTATTTTATAATTTTCTTGGGTACTGTAAGTAATTTGATTTGCCTCAATTGAAAAATCTATTTCATTGGTTTTTGGTGTATAAAAACCACCATCTTTACGAAACACATTAAGTCTAATTCTACATAAAGAACTTAATTTATTAGCCTCAGCAGTTTTTAAAATTTCTTGTTCTAAATATTCTAAGGTAAATTTTAAGGGAATTTTCATTCTTAACATTCTCATAGAAGCCATTAATCTGAAATAATGATCTTCCCAAAATATTACTTTATTATTAGCTACTTTAATAGTTTCAAAAATTGCATCTCCATATTTAAAACCTCTATTTAGATTAGATAGTTTAAAATTTTCCTCTAATAACAATTCTCCATTCAAATTAACCATTTTCCTTCTTTTAGAAATGCAAAATTAAGGCTTTTAAAAAAGAAAATATAAAAAAACTCAACCTTTCAGGTTGAGTTTTAAAATATAATATTATCATATGAATTAAGCTCCTATAGTATGCTTTAATTCATCTATTTGATTCTCCCATAGTTGTTTCGCTTCCTCAACTTCATCTTCATCATCTGCAAAATCTGTAATAATTAAAGAAACGTCTTTGGTTAACGGATCAACTTGAATTTTAATTTCGAAAAAACTATCATCATCTTCGCTCTCTAACCACTTAAATCGAATTCTTTCTTCGGACTTTTTTGTTACCAATTCTGCCTGTTCTTCTGTACCATCCCAACTAAATGTATAAATTTTACCTCTAGAATTCACGGTATCTGCAAACCATTCTTGTAAATTAGATGGTGATGAAATATACTGATATAGCATGTTTGGAGATGCATGAACAGGAATTTCTATTTCGTATTTTACTTTATCCATTATATAAAAAGTTAATGCACAAGATAGGTATTAATTTGAAGAAAAAAAATTAAAACCTCCACTTGCCAGTATGTAAAAATCGATTATATTTGCATCCTCAAAGTCAATGGCGAGGTAGCTCAGTTGGTTAGAGCGCAGGATTCATAACCCTGAGGTCACGGGTTCAAATCCCGTCTTCGCTACAAAATAAATAGAATTAAAACGAATTGTGTTTCACAATTCGTTTTTTTTGTGCTTTACTTTTCCTAATTATAAAATAGTAATACATTAAACCAATAATCTACTTAATAACATAGAAAAAATCTAAACGTGACTGTTTGATATACTACAAGTTAGCTTTATATTAGTAAAGTATTCTCAAACATTATATATGAAAACTGAACTTCGTAAGAAGCTGTATGAAGAAACTAAAGAGAAGCACGGAAAAGTAGAAAATGCGTTTAATTTTAGTGAAGGTATTTCTAATTCTAAACTAGAAGTATTCTACAAATCAATTTTAAATTCTAGAATTAAATATCAGAAATTATTCCAAGAATTAGAAAAACAACTATTATTAAAAACGTTTAATAGCAGTTTAATTTCTTCGCTTCAAAAAGATTTAAAAGATTTTGATACTGATATTGAAACTGCTAAGCCAAATAAAGAATTAAATAGTAATTCTTTTGCTATTGGTGTTTTTTATGTTTTTGCTGGCTCTGCTATGGGTGCCAGATTGCTTCGAAAAATGGCTTTAGAACATAACCCGCCAATACACTCACATTACATTACTGAACTTATTAATACCTCTAAGTCTCAAATGAAATCTCTAGGATGTTTATTGAGCAATGACAATCTAATTGAAAAAGAAGTTATTGAAGGAGCTAATGAGGCATTTTCTACAATTAATAAATACGCAAATCTTGAGTACAAAAGAAAACATAAAAGCATCGAAAGCGCTTGAGAAACAAGCTTTAGAAAATTGTAATAACGAACCTATTGAGTGGATTGAAAGTGTTCAAAGTCATGGTGTATTACTAGCTTTTGACTTTGACTCTCTTATGGTTACTCACGCATCCAAAAATTTAGATACAATTCTAAAGTTAGATGCGAAAGCAGCTTTATCAAAATCCATAAGAGAGGTTTTTAATAAAGATGATGTTCACGATATTTTAAATATAGCATCACACAATTCTACAAAGTTTCAAAGAGAACACATCAAGGTTACAAGTGAAGGAGATAAATCTATTGATATTTCTCTTTTTAGAACCGAAAATTCTGTGGTATTAGAATTAATGCCTACAGGTGAAGATTTCAAATACATAAATATCAATAACAATATAAAATGGGCATTAGCAAGAACACATGGTCATGAAAATATTGAAGATATTTTGAAAAACGCTGTGCAATCTCTGCAAAAAATTACAGGTTTTGACAGAGTTATGGCATATAAATTTTTGCCTGATAATTCTGGCGAGGTAATTGCAGAAGCTGTTTCTACTTCTATGAATTCTTTTCTAGGCCTCAGATTTCCTGCGTTTGATATTCCACCAAAAGCAAGAGAATTATTCTTAAAAAACCCTATTAGATATATTAAAAATACTAGTGATGAAGGTTCTAAAATTTTAATTAATAAAAAAATGAAGATAAACTTAACCTTACTTATAGTTTTTTAAGAGCAGCAGCACCTGTGCACAATCAATATTTAAGGAATATGGGAGTACAGAGTTCTATGACAATCCCTATTATTATCAATAATAAATTATGGGGATTATTCGCACATCATCATAACACTATCAAAGAATTATCTCCTCAAGAAACTTATTCTGCAGATATTTTAGGCCAAACTATTAATATGGTTCTAGAACATCAAACAAGGTCTAAAGCTCAAAAAACTATTAAAGATATTTTAGAAAATGGGAATGAGCTTGTGGCCATAAATAGTAATTCTTTTAAACTAGACAAATTTTGGGATTCACAGGCAGAAAATCTTTTTAAGCTTATACCTTGTGATGGTGTTGCTTATGTTATTGATAAAGAAATAAAAACCTTGGGTGATTGTCCAGAATTATTTGCAATTACAACCATTGTAGAAAAAGTAAATGCAAAAGCAGATGAAATTCAACATTACACCAATATAAGTGAATTGGTTTCTGAGGGAATTAAAAATACTCGTGGTTTAATTTCTATGCAATTGAATTCTCAATTTCCTGAAATAAATTTATTATTCTTTAGAGACAAAATCTCAAAAAAGATTCAATGGGCAGGAAGCCCAAAGAAAGAATTAGTTTTTGAAAAAGAGAAAGTTAGACTACATCCAAGAAGTTCTTTTAATGAGTATATTGAAAGTAATTCTGAAGATTCTGATGTTTGGACTACACAAGACTTATTTGTAGCAAAGAATGCCCTAGATACTTTTAAAAAATATATTGCTCTTGAAATTGATAAAGAAAATAAAGCTGTTTCCGAAAATGAACGATTAAAAATTTTAGTTAAGGAATTAAACCATAGAGTTAGAAACATACTAGCATTGGTAAAATCGGTATCTAAACAAACTGCTAATACAGAAAAATCTATTGAGAGTTATGTAATAGCCTTAGAAAAAAGAATTACGGCCTTGGCTGATGTAAACAACATGCTAACCGAAAGTAGTTTTGGTAGTGTAGATTTAACAAATATCTTAGAAAAGGAACTCGCTCCATTTGATCATAGTGGTAAAAACTATGAAATTAAAGGAGAAACTGTAGAACTTTCGTCTAGTGTAGCACCAATTATTGTTTTGGTCTTTCATGAATTAACAACAAATTCAGCCAAATACGGTTGCTTATCTACACATTCTGGTAAACTTACCATTTCTTGGCAATCTAATAAGAATGATCTTTTTATATTTTGGAAAGAAGAAAATGGACCAAAAGTAGAAGAACCTGATAGAAAAGGATTTGGACGAACAATTATTGAAAATGCTATTGGCTATGAGTTTGGAGGAAGCTCTTTGATGAATTTTAAAGAATCTGGTTTGGAGGTAACCATACAAATACCTTTGGATGCAATTTTAAGAGAAAAAACAGAAATGTTTGCTACTGAACAAATCAAACTAAAAGATGATGAAAAATCAGCCGAAATTAAAGATTTAAATATTTTAGTTCTTGAAGACGATTTTATAATAGCCAATCAATTTAAAGAGCTTATTGAAAATAGAATACCTTCTGTAGTAAATATTTTTTCTAACCAAAAAGCAGCTTTAAATTCGTTAAGAAATAAAACTTATGATTTTGCTTTCTTAGACGTCAACTTAAAAAAAGAAACTTCTTTAAAAGTTGCACAAATTTGTAAATCTAAGAGTATTCCTTTTCATTATTTAACGGGATATGGAGATACATTTCTACAAAACAAATCTTTTCCTGATGCACCTGTTTTTATAAAACCGCTATCAGATGAGCAATTATTTAAAATTTTAGACAAACTAACCAATTAAATTACACTTATAAATATGTTACGCGTTTTAATTATAGAAGATGATTTTATATTAGCTGAAGAATGGAAGGAAGCACTAACAAAAACAAACAAATATTCGGTTAATTTAGTAACAACTGGTTCAGAAGGTTTAGTGAGTATTAATGATGAAATACCAGATATAGTTGTTGTAGATTTATATCATAAAAATGATTTTGGCAGCTTAATATCTGATAATGGAATACGAATTATAGGACCAATAAGAAGAAGTTTTCCTGATATAAAAATAGTAGCAATAACAGGGTACAATCATAATAGAAAAACAGTAAGTACTGAAACTGTTGTTTTTAATTTAGGTGCAAATTACTTTTTAAGCAAACCTTTTGATATTGATAAACTTTTAGAAAAAATAGAAGAAGCAGGTTCATCTATACCCAAGTAATATCTAAATTACTGATAATTAAAAAAGAGGAAAATCTTACGATTTTCCTCTTTTTAGTTAGTTGACTTTTAATTTACTATTTAAAAACTATTTTACTAGTTCCAAAATCTTTTTCTGCACTTACAATTTTCATGAATAGCAATCCTGCTTTTACTTTGAAGTTAAAGTCAAATTGATTTAATCCTTCTTGTAATTCTAATGTTGAACTTGAAACTACTTTACCTGTAGCATCAAATAATAACATTGTTGCTTTTGTATTTACACTACTTAATAAAGTTGTGTTTACATTTCCTTCTGAAGGATTTGGATAACTTAAGAAGTTATCTACAAAAATTTCAGTATCTCCAATAGTTACACTATTTGGCACCTCTCTATTTGCTGTAGTTGTAATATAAACAGTACCTGTAGTTGCATCTCCATTCTTATCAGTAATTGTATATTCAAATGAATCTGACATTAAACTTCCTGGTGAGTAAGATATTGTATTGTTACCATTTACACTAATGAATCTACCTCCTGAAGAAACTCCAGTAGATCTACCATTAGATAAAGTTAATGGATGTGTTAAACTTGGACCATCAGATCCAAAAACATCGTTACTTAATACGTCAATACTATTTGACACACTAAATCTTACAACTGATACATT
>NZ_JAZETJ010000003.1:0-296847 GCF_036864555.1 Polaribacter sp. P097
CAGGTTCATATAAATTAAAAGGTCCAATACTTTGTATTGGACCTTTTTTTATGAACGCTTTTATTTTCTATTACATTGCAACCAAATCTCCTGCTATGTCTTTAGATGGTAGTTCTGATTTACCCATTAAATATAAATCGACTTGTCTGGCGGCTTCTCTTCCTTCTGAAATAGCCCAAACAATTAAGGACTGACCTCTTCTCATATCACCAGCTGCAAAAATGTGCTTTACATTAGTTTGGTATTTGCCATATTCAGCAATATAGTTTGATCTATTATCTGTTTTAATTCCTAATTTATCTGCTAAGGTTTCTTCAGGGCCTGTAAAACCTAGGGCTAGTAGTGCTAAATCACAAGGCCATGTTTTTTCAGTACCCGGTATTTCATTCAATTGAGGTCTTTGGCCAGGAATGGTCTTCCATTCTACATTAACAGTCTTAAGAGCAATTAATTTACCATTTTCATCTTTTACAAATTCTTTGGTATTTATTAACCAGTTACGTTCTACACCCTCTTGATGGGATGAAGAAGTCTTTAGTTTTAAAGGCCAAAATGGCCAAGGTGTAGTTGGAGATCTATGGCCAGGAGGTTTAGGCATAATTTCAAAGTTTACCACTGATTTTGCTCTTTGTCTGTTTGATGTACCAATACAGTCAGATCCAGTGTCTCCACCTCCAATTACTATCACATCTTTGTCTGTGGCTAGAATTTGATCATTAACTTCTTTATCTAAAATAACTTTAGTTTGTTGAGTTAAGAATGTCATTGCTTGTACTACTCCTTCTGCATCTATACCTGGTGTTGGTAAACTTCTTGTTTTTGTAGCTCCTCCACATAATACAATTGCATCAAATTCATCTAAATTTTTAACATCATAATCTACACCTACATTGATGTTGGTTTTAAAAGTGATACCCTCAGCTTTTAAAATTGCTATTCTTCTATCGATAATATGTTTTTCCATTTTAAAATTTGGAATTCCATATCTCAAAAGACCTCCTATCTCATCATGTCTTTCGAAAACAGTTACTATATGTCCAGCTCTGTTTAATTGTTGAGCCGCTGCCAAACCAGCAGGTCCAGAACCTATAACAGCAATTGTTTTTCCAGTTCTAGTTTTTGGTATTTGAGGTTTAATCCATCCTTCTTTAAAGGCGCGTTCAACGATATTCTTTTCTATATTTTCTATGGAAACTGGATCTTCAATGATTCCTAGTACACAAGCTTGCTCACAAGGAGCAGGACATAATCTTCCTGTAAATTCTGGAAAGTTATTTGTAGAGTGTAAAATCCAAGAAGCTTTTTTCCATTCTCCTTGATGAACCATGTGGTTGAAATCTGGAATTAAATTTCCCAATGGACATCCACTATGGCAAAATGGTATTCCACAATCCATACATCTAGAACCCTGTTTTGTAATTTCTTTATCAGATAAAGGAACTGTAAACTCATTATAGTGTTTTACACGATCCATTACAGACTTATACGTCTCATCCTGTCTTTCAAATTCTTTAAATCCTGTTACTTTTCCCATGACATTATGCTATTGTTAATTCTTCTACCATTGGTTCTTCTGTTTTTAAACGTTCCAAGGCTCTTTTGTATTCAGTAGGCATTACTTTTACAAAATTGGATAGACTATTTTCCCAATCAGAAAGTAATTCTTCTGCTTTTTTACTATTCGTAAATAAAAGATGTTTTTCGATATTTGATTTTAATTCTGCAGCATTTTCCTCTGAAATATTTTCAAATTCAATGGTTTCAGTATTACATAATCCGTTTTTAAAATTATCTTCTGGATCGTACACGTAGGCAATACCACCACTCATTCCAGCTGCAAAATTTCTTCCTGTTTTACCTAATACAATAACTTGACCACCTGTCATATATTCACAACAATGGTCACCAACACCTTCTACAACTGCTGTTGCACCAGAATTACGAACTGCAAATCGTTCACCAGCAATTCCATTTATATAGGCTTGGCCATTCACTGCTCCAAAGAGACATACATTACCAACTATGATATTATTCTCTGCTAGAAAATCAGCAGATGCAGGTTTTTTAACAATTAATTTGGCACCAGATAAACCTTTACCCAAATAATCATTGGTATTACCCTCTAATGTAAATGTTAAACCATAAGCTCCAAATGCACCAAAACTTTGACCAGCTGATCCTGTGAAATTTATATTTAAAGTATCTTCAGGTAAACCTAGGTGACCATAAATTTTGGAAATTTCGTTACTTACTATAGCCCCAACAGTTCTGTTTGTATTTTTAATTGGATAATTAAGATTCATTTTTTCCTTTCTATACATTGCTCTATGTGAGTCTTTTAGTATAGTGAAGTCTAGAACATCGTCTATATTATGGTCTTGTTTTTCTGTGTTATTCACAGTCATTTTTCTGTAAGAATCAGGTCTGTGTAAAATGCTCGATAAATCTAAACCTTTGGCTTTGTAGTGTTTGATGGCTTTATTCGCATCTATTTTATGCGTTTGACCAACCATTTCAGCTAATGTTCTGAAACCTAATTGAGCCATGATTCCTCTTAACTCTTCGGCTATGTAGTAGAAGAAGTTAATTACATGTTCTGGAGTTCCCTTAAAGTTTTTTCTTAATTCTTTGTCTTGAGTAGCAATACCTACTGGACATGTATTTAAGTGACATTTACGCATCATAATACAACCAGAGGCTACTAATGGAGCTGTGGCAAAGCCAAACTCTTCAGCACCTAAAAGTGCTGCTATAGCAACATCTCTACCTGTTTTTAATTGCCCATCACACTCTACAACAATTCTACTTCGTAAGCTATTCATTACAAGAGTTTGCTGTGCTTCTGCCAAACCAAGTTCCCAAGGTAAACCTGCATGTTTCAAAGAGGTTAAAGGCGAGGCACCTGTACCACCATCATAACCAGAAATTAATACGACATCGGCTTTTGCTTTTGCAACACCAGCAGCAATTGTACCTACACCAACTTCAGATACTAACTTCACGTTAATTCTTGCTTCTCTGTTGGCATTTTTTAAATCGAAAATTAGTTGTGCTAAATCTTCAATTGAATAAATATCATGATGTGGAGGAGGAGAAATTAAACCTACAAAAGGGGTTGAATTCCTCGCATTTGCAATCCAAGGTAATACTTTATAACCTGGTAATTGACCACCTTCTCCTGGTTTGGCTCCTTGAGCCATTTTAATTTGAATTTCTTTTGCATTGGTTAGGTAGTGAGAGGTAACTCCAAATCTACCAGAAGCAACTTGTTTAATAGCAGAGTTTCTGCTATCTCCATTACTATCTTTTTGAAAACGTTTTCTATCTTCTCCACCTTCACCTGAATTGGATTTACCTCCAATTCTATTCATAGCAATGGCTAAATTTTCATGAGCTTCTCTAGAAATAGATCCGTAAGACATTGCTCCAGTTTTAAAACGTTTTACAATTTCTGTCCAAGGTTCTACTTCTTCTAAAGGAATAGGATCTAGATTATCAAACTCGAACAAACCTCTAATTGTCATTAGGTTTTCTGCTTGTTCATTGATTGCTTTCGCATAAACATCGTAACTTTTTTGATCGCTTAAACGAACTGCTTGCTGTAATTTAGAAACCGTAGTTGGGTTAAATAAGTGGCGTTCACCATTTCTTCTCCATCTATAATCACCACCAATATTTAAACCTAAATTTTTATCAATTTGATTGTCTGGATAGGCTTGTTTGTAACGCTGATCTATCTCTTTTTCTATTTCATACAGACCAATTCCTTCAATTCTAGAGGCTGTATAAGGAAAGTACTTTTCGACAAATTGAGAGTTAAAACCTACAATTTCGAAAATTTGAGACCCCCTATATGAGTGTAAAGTAGAGATTCCGATTTTGTTCATCACTTTTAATAAACCTTTACCAATTGCTGTATTGAAATTATCTACAGCTTTTTGTTCATCCATATCTGTAATGAAACCTTCTTTTACCTGCATCCTAATGATTTCATTCACCATGTATGGATTTATGGCACTTGCACCATAACCAAATAACGTTGCAAAATGATGTGGTTCACGTGGTTCTGCAGATTCAATGATAATATCAAAATAAGAACGTTTGCGTAAACGATTTAATTGATGATTTACAAACGAACATGCTAATAAAGCTGGAATTGGAGCTAATTTTTGATTAACACCTCTATCTGAAAGAATAATAATGTTTTTCTTAGCTTCTAATGCTTTTTCAACTTGAATAACAATGTCTTCCAGTGCATTTTCTAATCCGTTTAAACCTTCACTTTTCGGATATAAAATTTGTATAGTTTCAGCTTTAAAGCTTTCAATATTTATACTTCTAATTTTTTCTAAATCAGCATTTGAAATTACAGGATTCTGAATTCTTAGTTTTCTACATTGTCTTTCTGTAATGCTGAAAATATTTCTGTCTTTCCCTAAGTTTAAGCTAATATCAGTTACAATATTTTCTCTAATACCATCTAAAGGTGGGTTCGTTACTTGGGCAAAAAGTTGCTTGAAATAATTTGAAATTAATTGTGGCCTGTCTGATAGAACTGCTAAAGGAGTATCTATACCCATAGAACCTAAAGCTTCTTTACCAACTTGAGCCATTGGTGTAATTACCTCTTGAATATCTTCGAATGTATAATTAAATAAACGCTGACGTGTTTTGATATCGATAGTTTCTATAGGACAAGTTTCACTAGTATATGGAACATCCTTTAGGTGTAAACGAGTTTTATCTAACCATTCTTGATACGGTCTTTCAGTAACAATTTTACTTTTAATTTCTTTATCTTCAATAATTCTACCTTCATTCATATCTACCAAGAACATTTTTCCTGGTTCTAATCGTCCATGTTCTTTTACGTCTGAAGGATCAATATCTACGACACCAATTTCTGAAGACATAATAAGTTTACCACTTTTGGTAACTGTGTATCTAGAAGGTCTTAAACCATTTCTGTCTAATAAAGCTCCTATATAATCACCATCTGTAAATGGCACAGAAGCAGGGCCATCCCAAGGCTCCATAATACAACCATTGTACTCGTAAAACGCTTTACGTTCTGGAGACATTGTTGCATGTTTTTCCCAAGCTTCAGGAATCATCATCATCATAATTTCTGGTAATGATCTACCTGTATGTGTTAGTAGTTCAACAACCATATCCATAGATGCAGAATCTGATTTTCCTGGTAATATAATTGGGAATAATTTGTCTATTTGAGGGCCAAAGACATCACTTTTCATGATTTCTTCTCTTACTCTCATTCTACTTACATTTCCTCTTAAGGTATTGATTTCTCCATTTTGACACATGTGTCTAAATGGTTGGGCAAGTTCCCAAGTTGGCATGGTATTCGTAGAAAAACGTTGGTGTACTAATGCCAAACGTGTTACCAAATCTATTTCTTGAAGATCTTTATAATAAGGACCAATATCTTCTGGCATAATAATACCTTTATAGATAATGGTGGTAATGGATAAACTTGGAACGTAGAAATAATTACTTTCAGAAATTTTAGAATTACTTATGGTATGCTCTGTAATTTTTCTGGCAGCATATAATTTTGCTTTAAAAGTAGCTTCATCAATATCATCTGATTTAGAAACAAATAATTGCTCAATATTAGGTTCTGATGCTAAAGCAATTTCTCCTAACTGAGAGGAATCTACAGGAACAACTCTCCAACCAATAACGGTTAAGCCTTGTTCTGCAATTTCTTTTTCAAATACATTTTTACAGAAATTATACTGATTAGAAACTTTAGGTAAAAACACCATACCAACAGCATACTCTCTCTGCTTTGGAAGCGAAAAATCGCAAACTCTAGTGAAGTATTCATGAGGTATATCTATAAGTAAACCAGCACCATCACCTGTTCTTCCATCTGCACTAACACCACCTCTATGTTCTAGTTTTACTAGAATTTCTAAAGCATCATGTATAATTTGATTTGTTTTATCACCATTCAAATTACATATAAAACCAGCACCACAATTTTCATGTTCAAATTCTGGTAAATACAGTCCTTGTTTCTCCATATCAAATTAAATTATATTTACAAATCTATGTATTTTGTTGAATATAATTTAAGAATATGAAGTTTTAAATGTAATTTTTATGATGAAAATAAAATATCAATATTAAAAATATAATAATCATAATTTGACCCAATCAATTTTATCATATTCATAAAAAGAAGAAATACACCTTCAAAATTGGTTTTGAAGATGTATTTTATCAATAAACAATTAATGTTCGTTTAATCTGAAGTCTGGATATGCATCCATTCCATGCTCATGAACGTCTAAACCTTCTAGTTCTTCTTCTTCACTTACTCTAATGCCCATTGTAATTTTAAGTACATAAATAATTACGAATGATGTTACTAAACAAAATGCAGCATAAGAACCTACACCAATTAATTGGCTAATAAATTGATCCATACTAGCTAGGTTACCAAAAATACCAACTGCTAATGTTCCCCAAATTCCACAGAATAGGTGAACAGCAATTGCACCAACAGGATCATCTAACTTTATTTTATCTATTAAGCTAACTGCAAAAACAATGATAACTCCAGCAATTGCACCAATAGCAATAGCATCTGTAGGAGACATTTGATCTGCACCTGCTGTAATACCAACTAAACCACCTAAAATTCCGTTTAAAAACATGGTTAAATCTAAATTTTTATAAAGTATTGTAGAAACCATTGCAGCTACAACACCACCAGCAGCTGCTGCCAAACATGTGGTAACTAAGGTTAGTGAAGTTAATGTTGGGTCTGCAGATAATACAGAGCCTCCATTAAAACCAAACCATCCTAACCAAAGAATCAATACACCAGCTGTTGCTAAAGGTATGTTATGACCAGGTATAGCTTGAATTTTACCATTTTTAAATTTGCCAATTCTAGCTCCTAAAAGATAAACAGCAACTAAAGCTGCCCAACCACCTACAGAGTGTACTAACGTAGAACCTGCAAAATCATAAAAAGGAGTTGTTAATTGATCTAAAAATCCTCCACCCCATTTCCAAGAACCAGCTATTGGATAAACTAAACCTACATATAATAATGTAAAAATCATAAATGGTAATATTCTCATACGCTCTGCAACAGCTCCTGAAACTATTGTTGCTGCAGTTGCTGCGAACATTCCTTGAAAAAGGAAATCTGTCCAATAAGTATACCCTTCATTATACATTAAATCCAAAGTTCCGGCATCTGTAACTGGAGAAGTTAAACCAAAACCTGCGAATCCGAAAATACCTAAAGATGATTCTGAAAAACCAGGATACATTAAGTTAAAGCCAACAAAACAGTAGAGTAGTAGACCTACTGTAATGATAAATATATTTTTAAAAAGTATGTTGATTGTGTTTTTTTGTCTGGTTAATCCTATTTCTAAAAATGCAAAACCTAAGTGCATAAAGAATACTAGGGCTGTACAGATCATCATCCATACATTGTTGATTGTTAATAATTCCATAATTTAATTGTGTAATCTATTTAATTTAATGTTTCTCCTCCTTTTTCACCAGTTCTTATTCTATAAGCTTCGTTAATATCGCTTACAAATATTTTACCATCACCTACTTTACCTGTAGCTGCTGATTTTAAAATTGTATCAATTGTAATTTGTTCAAAATCATCATTAACAACTATTGCAATATGTCTTCTTTGAATATCGCTTGTACTATAACTTACACCTCTGTAAACATGCCCTTCTTTTTCGTTACCTAAACCAGTAACATCCCAATAAGAGAAAAAATTTACACCTACTTCGTGTAATGCTTCTTTTACATTTCTAAATTTTGATTTTCTAATGATTGCTTCAATTTTCTTCATTTTATATATAATTAATTACTATTCTTTTTTCTAAAAGTATAAAATTCTTTACAGTAGAAAATCACGCAACTTAGAAAGTTGCGTGATTTTTATATAAAACTGTAATTAAATTATCTGCTATTTGTCTTCTTCAAATTCTCTTACTCTCTTACCTGGGTAAGCAATAGAACCATGTTCAGAAATATCTAAACCTTCAATTTCTACTTCTTTACTTACTCTAAGTCCCATAGTAGCTTTTAAAATTCCGAAAACTACAAATGATAAAACGACAGCCCAAACTGCGTAAGCTAAAACTCCAATTGCTTGAGCTCCTAATTGAGAAGCACCTCCACCATTGAAAAGTCCGATTCCAGTATCACCATCTACACCCCAAAGACCTATTACTAAAGTTCCCCAAGCACCAGCAACACCATGTACAGAAGCTGCACCAATTGCGTCATCAATTTTTAATTTCTTTTCTATAAACTCAATTGAGAATACTACAATAATACCACCAATTAAACCTGCAAGTACACCACCTTCAGGAGTCATGTTTCCACAACCAGCAGTTATACTTACTAAACCAGCTAAAGCACCATTTAGCGTTTGTGCTAAATTAGGTTTACCATACCAAATCCAAGTGGTAATTAATGCACCTAAACCACCAGCTGCAGCAGCTAAGTTTGTTACTAAAACTACGTTTGAAGCTCCAGTTGCATCAGCACCACCCCAAGCTAATTGAGATCCACCATTAAAACCAAACCATCCAAACCATAAGATGAAAACACCTAAAGTTGCTAAAACTTGGTTATGACCTGGTATAGGTAATACTTTACCGTCAACAAATTTTCCAATTCTTGGTCCTACCATAAATGCAGCTACTAAAGCAGCCCAACCACCTACAGAGTGTACAATTGATGAACCTGCAAAGTCAATAAAACCTAATTCGGTTAACCAACCTTCACCTTGCCATTGCCAACCACCTGAAATAGGATAGATGATAGCAGTCATTACAATAGAAAATACAATATAAGTAGTGTATTTTGTTCTACCTGCAATTGCTCCTGATACAATAGTTGCAGCTGTTGCAGCAAACATTGTTTGGAAGAATAAATCTGCTCCTTCTCCTTGGAATAATCCACTCCAGAAGAACCATCCATTAGAAGTATCTCCATACATTAATGAATACCCAACTAACCAGAAAGTTAATGAACCTACACAAATGTCTAATAGGTTTTTCATTGCAATGTTTACAGCATTCTTAGAACGTGTCATACCAGATTCTACTAATGTAAAACCAGCCTGCATTAAGAAAACTAAGATACCAGCAATAAGCATCCATAGCATTCCCATATCTCCATTTACTTGTTCTAAAACTGCAGCAGCTTCAGAAGTGTCTTGGAATAATGTTAGTAATAAACTCATAATTTATAATTTAGTTAATTTTAATAGTTGTAATTGTATTAGAAAGAGTAAACAGCAGCCAAAGTTGCACCTGTCATACTAGTTTCAGTTGGAAATCCAGGAATGATTAAATCATCTGAAGAGTCATATCTTAATTCTGGAATAATAGTTAAAGCGCTTGTTAAAGCAATGTTACCACTTAATGTAAAAGCAGATACATTAGCATCTCCTGCTCCTGAAGTAGTTTTGAAAAATTCTGGTCTAAATCCTAAAGAAAAAGAATCAGAGAATGTGTTTTGTAAGTATAAAGCTACACCTTGGTAACCAGCATCAGCATCACTTGAATTTGCGTAAGCAGCATTGATACCTAAGAAGAAAGAATCAGATAAATCGAAACCACCTGTATAATCTAAATATAATACATCTGTAAAACCGAAACCATCTGAACCATAAGCTAAGTTAAAGTACTGACCTTTGTAACCTGTTTGAAAACCTAATTGGTAATCGTTACTTGGGTTTGCACCAGAAGTTAAACCATGAGGGTTAGTTAAAGCAAACATGAAAGATAAATCTTCTGAAGCTGCATAATCTAATTTAAATCCTGTATGAGAGAAAGGACCAGCATTAAATAAGTAAGAAACAGAGTAGTTGAAGTTTCCTGCAGGAGAAATTACTTCATAACCATACCAAGTATTGAACTGACCTAATGTTAAAGTAATTTTTTCTGATGGCTTATAGTAAGCATACAATTGGTTAATTGCTCCTTCGTAAGCATTTGCTGCATTTGCTCTTGGACCAAAAGCTAAATCTGCAACAACACCCGCTTTTCCTTTTTCATAAGCAAATATTGTATTGGCCATACCTAAACCAAATGCGTTAGGTACTGCAGAACCTCCATAAAGAATTCCAACAGATCCTGGAGAACCACTTTTTAAATTGCTTGTATGATATACATCTACGCTACCACTTAAAGAAAAAGTTCCTTTGTCATCTTGTGCATTTACTAACAAGCTACTTGCTAAAAATAAAGTGAAAATAATTTTTTTCATAATAATGTCCTTTTAGTTTTTATTGATTTTTTATTATTTGAACGGTGTAAATGTATTGATTAATAATAAAGTAACAAGGGGTGTAAATTTCAAAAACATAGTTTTTGAGTAGGGTACCCTCAAAAAAAAGGGGGTTATATTGAGATAAATATATTTTGGCTTATCTGGAGGATAGAAAATATTAGGTTCGTAAAAAAATGCAGTATAATTTTAGGATATTCATAAAAATGCCCTTTTTGTAAAAAAAAATGTAATTATTGTATTTTAGCACCTATGAAATATTCAAAAAGTTACTTAATTTCTTTAGGATTTCTCGGTTTTAGGTTTTCTGGTTGGCAAAAGCAAACAAATGCTAAAACTTTACATGATATTGTAGATAAAAGCCTCTCTTTTGTGTTAAAAGATGTTGATTACAAAACAATTGGGGCAGGAAGAACAGATGCAAAAGTATCTGCTAATGGGTATTTATTTCAGTTGTTTACCAATGAAGTTTTACAAACAGATGCATTTCTAAACAAGTTAAACTCTAATTTCCCTGCAGATTTTAAAGCATATACTGTTTCTGAAGTTGCCACAAGTTTTAATATCATTAATGCTCCAAAAATTAAAGAATACCATTATTACTTTTCATTTGGAGCTGTAAATCATCCTTTTGCAGCGCCTTTTATCGTGAATGAGGAAAGTGAATTGAATATAGAATTGATGAAAAAAGGAGCGAGTCTTTTTGAGGGTGAACACTATTTTCATAAGTATTGTACTAAGCCTTCTGCGAAAACAGAATTTAAAAGAACTATTGAAAGTTGTTCAATTGTAGAGAATACCATTCTTACTGCTAGTTTTTTTCCTGAAGAATCTTATATTCTAAAAGTAAGAGGAAAAGGTTTTTTAAGATATCAAATACGTTTGATGATGGCAACATTATTTGAATTAGGAAAAGGAAATTTGTCTTTACAATATATAGAAGACTCTTTAAAAGAAGATAATGATAGACAATTTTTTAGAACTATTGCACCTGGCTCTGGTTTACAACTCTATACCATTGATTTAGAACTGTAGATTTTATACAAGCCTGCACAAAGGATTGAAGCGTTTGTTTGAGCTCTTTTTGTTCTACAAAAAAGCGAGTGCAGAAAGCCTGACCTGAAAGGTTGTGCCACAAAAAAAATCCATCTTAATTAAAAGATGGATTTTCTATTACATATAAAGTAATGTATTATCCTTTAATTACACCTCTAGAAATTACTATTTTCTGAATTTCTGAAGTTCCTTCATAAATTTGAGTAATTTTTGCATCACGCATTAAACGTTCTACATGGTATTCTTTTACGAAACCATTACCTCCATGAATTTGAACAGCTTCTACAGTTTGTTCCATAGCTACTTTAGATGCGTATAATTTAGCCATAGCAGAAGCCATGTCGTAATTTTCTTTACGATCTTTTTGCCAAGCAGCTTTCATAACTAACATTCTTGCAGCTTCTATTTCTGTATACATGTCTGCTAATTTAAATGCAATGGCTTGGTGGTTACAGATTTCTGTACCAAATGCTTTACGTTCTTTAGAATATTTTAAAGCCAATTCATAAGCACCAGAAGCAATACCTAAAGCTTGAGCAGCAATACCAATTCTACCACCAGAAAGTGTTTTCATTGCGAATTTAAAACCAAATCCATCTTCGCCAATTCTGTTTTCTTTTGGCACTTTTACATCATTAAATTGTAATGTATGTGTGTCTGAACCACGAATACCTAATTTATCTTCTTTAGGTCCAATATCAAAACCTTCCATGCCTTTTTCTACGATAAAAGCATTAATTCCTCTATGTCCTTTTTCTCTATCTGTTTGTGCAATAACTAAATATACGTCAGATCTACCACCATTTGTAATCCAGTTTTTAGTACCGTTAATTACATAATGATCGCCTTTGTCTATAGCAGTAGTTGCTTGAGAAGTTGCATCTGAGCCTGCTTCTGGCTCAGACAAGCAAAAAGCACCAATTTGCTCTCCTGTAGCTAATTTGGTTAAGTATTTTTGTTTTTGCTCTTCTGTTCCATAAGCTTCTAAACCATAACATACTAATGAGTTGTTTACAGAAACCATTACTGAAGCAGAAGCATCAATTTTAGATAATTCCTCCATTACTAAAACGTAAGAAATAGTGTCCATTCCACTTCCTCCATATTTATGATCAACCATAATTCCCATAAAACCTAAATCGCCCATTTTGCGAACTAGCTCTTGTGGAAATTCTTGTTTGTTATCTCTCTCAATAACACCAGGTAACAATTCAGTTTGTGCAAAATCTCTTGCAGCATCACGAATCATTAAATGTTCTTCTGTTAAACTAAAATCCATTTGTATATCTGTTTTATTATATTGATAATTTTCGAGTGCAAAGATATCGATTTCGTAACATATTTTCAACAGACTTTTATTAATTTTACATATATGATGAATAATGATGTTTTTTCAATAGGAGTAATGTCTGGCACCTCTTTAGATGGTATAGATTTGGTGTATGTAAAATTTGATACCACTAATTATCAAAATTTTAAGATTTTACATGCAGATACGATTGCTTATTCTACAGAATGGAAACAGTTGTTGCAAAATGCAATTCACAATTCTAAAAAGGAAATAGCGCAGTTTGATGTGATGTATGGAAAGTTCTTAGGGCAAACCATACAAAACTTCATCAGCAATCATAAAATTGATCACGTAGATTTTATAGCCTCTCATGGACATACCATTTTACATGAACCAGATAAAGGAATCACTTTACAAATAGGTGATGGAAAAGAAATTGCCAAAATTATCAATACTAAAGTTGTTTATGATTTTAGAACCCAAGATGTAAAATTGGGTGGGCAAGGAGCGCCTTTAGTGCCTGTTGGAGATGATCTCCTTTTTTCTCAATATGATTTTTGTTTAAATCTTGGCGGATTTTCGAACATATCCTTTCAACAAAATCAACAAAGAATTGCTTTTGATATTTGCCCAGTGAACATTGTTCTGAATCATTATGTAAATAAATTGGGCTTGGCTTATGACGATCAAGGTGACATTGCTGCTAGTGGGAAATTAAACCACGCACTTCTAGAGCAATTAAATAGTTTAGAATTTTACAACAAACAACCTCCAAAATCTTTAGGCTTAGAATGGGTGCAAGAAAATATATACCCGTTAGTCGATAAAATGGAACAAGATGTGCCAGTTATTCTAAACACTTTTGTAGAACATATTGCGATACAAATAAGCAAAGTAATTTTTAATAGTGATTCAGTTTTAGTTACTGGAGGAGGTGCTTTTAATACTTATTTGATGCAAAGAATTCAGTTTTATGCTTCAAATCAAATAGATTTGGTAAGTGAAGAACTAATTAATTTTAAAGAAGCAGTGGTGTTTTCTTTTCTAGGTTTGTTAAAATTAAAGGATGAAGTGAATTGCTTACAATCAGTAACTGGGGCTAGCAAAAATCATTCTTCTGGAGTAGTAATTTTACCATAGAAATTTACAATTCTTTTATATTATTTATTTTAAGAATTACTTTTTTTACAGTAAGTTTGTCTTTGACATCGTAAGTACTATTAATTCTTAAAATAATTT
Organism: Polaribacter sp. P097; assembly: GCF_036864555.1. NCBI lineage: Bacteria > Pseudomonadati > Bacteroidota > Flavobacteriia > Flavobacteriales > Flavobacteriaceae > Polaribacter > Polaribacter sp. P097. The sequence goes on from NZ_JAZETJ010000003.1 coordinate 13,901, forward strand.
ATAATATGAATCAACTTTAACTTCGCTAAGCCACTTTTATTTCGTTAAAAATTGCATTAGAAAACACAGAAGTTGATATAAATCATAACAAATTAAACATGAAAGAATTATTAAAAAAATACGAGAATAAAGAACCAGAAATTATCTTTAATTGGAAAGATTCTGAAACTGAAGCAGAAGGTTGGACAGTAATAAACTCACTTAGAGGAGGTGCAGCTGGTGGAGGTACAAGAATGCGTAAAGGTTTAGATATGAATGAGGTACTTTCATTAGCTAAAACAATGGAAGTAAAATTCACAGTTTCTGGTCCTGCAATTGGTGGTGCTAAATCTGGTATTAATTTCGATCCTTTAGATATTAGAAAAAAAGGTGTTTTAGAACGCTGGTATAAAGCTGTAGCTCCTTTGTTAAAAAGTTATTATGGTACAGGAGGAGATTTAAATGTAGATGAAATTCATGAAGTAATACCTATTACTGAAGAAAGTGGAGTTTGGCATCCTCAAGAAGGTGTTTTTAATGGTCATTTTAAACCTACAGAAGCAGATAAAATCAATAGAATTGGTCAGTTAAGATTAGGTGTTATTAAGGTGATTGAAAGCGAAAGTTTATCACCAGACATTAGCAGAAAGTACACAGTTGCAGATATGATTACTGGTTTTGGTGTCGCAGAAGCTGTGCGTCATTACTATGATATTTATGGTGGTTCTGTAAAAGGCAAAAGAGCAGTAGTGCAAGGTTTTGGTAATGTTGGTTCTGCAGCAGCTTATTATTTGGCTGAAATGGGTGTCAAGGTTGTTGGAATCATAGATAGAGATGGAGGGGTAATCAATGAAGATGGTTTTTCTTTTGAAGAAATTAAAAACTATTTCCTAAACAAAGATGGTAACACACTTGTGGCAGATAACATGATTCCATTTCATGAAATTAACGAAAAGATTTGGAGCTTACCTTGTGAAATCTTTGCACCATGTGCAGCCTCAAGATTAATCAAGCAAGAGCAAATCAACCAAATGATAGAAACAGGTTTAGAGGTAGTTTCTTGTGGTGCTAATGTGCCATTTGCAGATAAAGAAATTTTCTTTGGCTCAATCATGGAGAATACAGACAAACAAGTAAGTTTAATTCCAGATTTTATTAGTAATTGTGGAATGGCTAGAGTGTTTGCCTATTTTATGGAAAGAAGAGTAGAAATGACAGATGAAGCTATTTTTAATGATACTTCAGAAACCATTAAAAGAGCTTTAGAAAAAACATTTGAAAAAAGCCCTTATAAAACAAAAATTAGTGAAACAGCGTTTGAAATTGCGCTAGAACAATTGATATAAATTAAATAAATATATGGAATCAATAATTATAATAGTATTTGTATTAGGTTACTTAGCCATTACATTAGAGCATAATATTAAATTAGATAAGCTAATACCAGCTTTAGTAATGATGGCTGTTTGTTGGGCAATTGTAGCACTTGGGGTAGACAGCTTCTCTAATTGGTTCGATTCTAGCAATCATGCTTTGGTAGATAATTTTGCCTCTTTAGTGCATGATGATAAAATGCATTTGGTAGAAGAAACCTTATTACATCATTTAGGTAAAACTGCAGAAATTTTGGTTTTCCTTTTAGGTGCAATGACTATTGTAGAGATTATTGATTATTTTGATGGCTTTTCTACCATTAAAAACTATGTAAACTTTAAAAGTAAAAAGAAGTTATTATGGATGTTTTCTGTGTTAGCTTTTATCTTATCAGCAATTATAGATAACCTTACAGCAACAATTGTGTTAATTTCAATTTTACAGAAAATTGTAAAAACAAGAGAAGATAGAATTTGGTTTGCAGGTTTAATTATTATTGCAGCCAATGCAGGTGGGGCTTTTTCTCCTATTGGAGATGTAACCACAACTATGCTTTGGATTGGTGATAAAGTAAGTACAGGAATGTTATTTATTTACCTTTTCTTACCATCATTATTATGTATGGTAGTGCCTTCATTTATCGCATCAATGTTACCTGCATTTAAGGGTGATATCGATTTTGATCCTAATGAGGTAGATAAACCAAAAAGTAAGTATAGTGGACGTATGTTACTAATTGGGTTAGGAGCAATCGTTTTTGTACCAGTATTTAAAACAGTTACTCACTTACCACCTTATGTAGGTATGATGTTGTCTTTAGGTATTGTTGCAACGTGCGCAGAAATATACAGTAGAAGAAAATTCTCATTATCTAGTGTAGAAGGTGAGCAAGCAGATGAGCATGATGAGCATGCAGCTCATAGTCCTGTACATTCGTCATTATCTAAAATAGAAATGCCAAGTATTTTATTTTTCTTAGGTATTTTAATGGCAGTTGCAGCTTTAGAATCGTTAGGAATTTTATTCAATTTTGCAGATAGTTTAAAAACCAGTGTTCCTTTAATGGGTACAGAATTAGAGGGTACTCAAGTATCAGATTTAGTAGTTATTTTATTAGGTGTAGGTTCTGCAGTGATTGACAATGTACCTTTAGTAGCAGCAAGTTTAGGTATGTTTTCTGAACCATTAGATAATCCTTTATGGCATTTTATTGCATTTTCTGCAGGTACAGGAGGTAGTATGTTAATTATTGGTTCTGCAGCAGGTGTGGTTGCAATGGGTATGGAAAAGATTGATTTCTTTTGGTACTTAAAGAAAATATCTTGGTTAGCTTTGGTAGGTTTCCTAGTAGGTTCTGTATCATTTATTATTTTAAGAATGTTTGTATAAACAACAGATAAGTATATAAAAATGTCATTTTGAATTTCAGAATGGCATTTTTTTTGTGTTTTTAATTTGTAAACCCTTTTTGAAACAATTTTACCATAGGATAGTCGTTAGTAATATAGAATTAAAATTTAAGAAGAATGATATCATTTTTTCAAGAGAATGCAGCAATAATAGAAGATTCAGTTTCAGAAGAAAAAACCTTGTCTATCTATAAACTTATTATGGATGGTGGTTTGGGAGGCCAAATAATAATAGCCATTTTATTTGTGCTTTTGGCAGTGGCTTTGTATATCTATTTTGAACGAATCTTTGCAATAAAAGCAGCTTCTAAAGTAGATAAAAACTTCATGAATCAAATTAAAGATTACGTTTCTAATGGCAAATTAGAATCTGCTAATGCTTTATGTAACAGTAAAAATACACCAACAGCAAGATTAATATCAAAAGGAATTTCTAGAATTGGTAAACCTTTAGAAGATATAAATACAGCCATAGAAACTACTGGTAAATTAGAAATTTACGAACTAGAAAAAAATGTTTCAGTCTTGGCAACAGTTGCTGGTGCAGCACCAATGATTGGTTTTCTAGGTACTGTAATTGGTATGATTGTAGCCATTCATGAAATTGCAAATGCAGGTGGACAAATAGACATAAAAATGTTGTCTGATGGTTTATATACAGCAATGACTACTACAGTTGCTGGTTTAATTGTAGGTATTATTGCATACATCACATATAATCATTTAGTAGTTAGAACCAATAAAGTGGTGTATCAAATGGAAGCGAAATCTGTTGAGTTTCTAGATCTTTTAAATGAACCTGTTTAAGATGAACTTTGTATGAATTTAAGAGGAAGAAATAAAGTAGACCCATCATTCAATATGTCATCAATGACAGATATTGTTTTTCTATTGTTGATATTTTTTATGCTAACATCAACTCTAGTAACTGTTAGTGCTATTGATGTATTATTGCCAAAAGCAGGTGGTAAAACAGAGAATAGTAAGTCAGTAGCAGTTTCCATTACCAATAATTCACAATTCTATATTAATAAAACTAAGGTTTCATCACTTAATTTAGAGAATGAAATATTGAAAAGTGTAGGTTCAGATAAAAAGAAAACCATTGTTATTAGAGGAGATAAAGACGTACCTTATAAAAATGTAATGCAAGTGATAGACATTGCTAACAAGAATAAATTAAAAATGATTCTAGCTGTAAAAGGAAAGTGATTTTTAGGTCAAGCTGAATTTAGTTTAGCTTATCATCTTTTTATGCTCATTTCTGAGAAAGTAAGAATCTATATGTAACGAATAATGCAAATATTAAATACCAATCATAAACGAAAATCTGCAATCATCACATCAATACTATTGGTGTTATTTGTTTTTGCAATTTTGAATTACGGAATGACGTATTTAGATCCGCCAGAAGAATATGGCTTAGCCATTAATTTTGGAGATGCTGAAGTTGGTAAAGGAGAACCAGTTCAAGAAACTAAAAAAGATCCAACACCTAAAGTAGTTGAAAAAGAAGAGGTAGTTGAAGAAGTAAAGGAAATACCTGAGGAAATTATTAAAGAAGATATCATTACAGACGATACTGCTAAAGATATATCTGTTGTAGAAAAAACAAAAGAAGTAAAAAAAGAGCCTGTAGAGAAAATTGAAAAGAAAGAGAAGGTTGTACCAAAACCCAAACCTAAACCATCAAAAGAAACTACAGATGCATTAAATAGTTTGTTGAATGGTGCTACCTCAGATGGCCAGCAAAAAGGAGAAGGAGATGATACTAAAGATGGTGTAAAAGGTACTAAGAATGGCGATAAAAACTCCAAGAATTATTATGGAAATACAAAAGAAGGTTCTGGGGGTGATTACGATTTAGAAGGAAGAACGGCCTTGAAAAAACCTAAAAAACAACCTGAATGTCAAGAAGAAGGTATTGTAGTTGTGGAAATTATAGTAGATAGAAACGGAAAAGTGATTAAGGCTACACCTGGGTTTAAGGGCTCTACGAATACAAATCCTTGTCTTTTAAAGCCTGCAAAAGAAGCAGCATTACAAACCACATGGAATGTAGATAAAAATGCACCTGCAACTCAAGCAGGTACAATTATTTACAAGTTTTCGTTAACTAAATAAACCTAATTTTATATCTTTAGCCTACAAATGGTTATCAGTTGTTTTTTTACAATGAACAATAGATATCGTTTATTTGTCGAAATTTAGGTGGAGAAAAGCTTTAAATTTAGATTTTTGTGAACTATTAATTTGTAATTGAATCGTTTATAATCTGTTTAGAAAGGATTTAATTATACTCAAAACTTAAAAAAAAATGAAGAAAAAAGCAATTATCGTTTCTGGTTATTTTAATCCAATTCACAAAGGTCATTTAGAATATTTTAACAATGCAAAGGCATTGGCAGATGAGTTGTTTGTTATCGTAAATAGCGATTTACAAAGAGGTTTAAAAGGTTCTAAAGAATTTCAAAAAGAAGATGAACGTTTGTTCATCGTACAGAATATTAAGGCTGTAGATAAAGCGATTATTTCTATTGATAAAGACAGAACTGTATGTGAATCAATTCGTTCTTTACAAGAAAAGTATGGAGATGACTATCAATTAGGTTTTGCAAATGGTGGAGATCAAGACAATAATTCTATTCCAGAAGCTCCAATTTGTAATGAATTAGGTATTCAACTTATTGATGGTTTAGGAGATAAAATACAATCTTCTTCTTGGTTGTTAGGAAAAAAATAAATTTAGAAAAAATCAATTATGAAAATAGGAATTACTTTTAGTGCCTTCGATTTATTACATGCAGGGCATATCACGATGCTAGAAGATGCAAAACGTCAGTGTGATTATTTAATTTGTGGGTTACAAACAGATCCAACTTTAGATCGTCCTGAAAAAAACATGCCAGTACAATCTGTAGTAGAACGCTACATTCAATTAAAGGGATGTAAATTTGTTGATGAGGTTGTACCTTATGCTACAGAGCAAGATTTAGAAGATGTATTGCGTGCGTTTAAAATTGATGTAAGAATCATTGGTGAAGAGTATGCCAGTAAGCAATTTACAGGTAGAAAATACTGCGAAGAAAAAGGAATAGATTTGTACTTTAATAAAAGAGAACACCGTTTTTCAAGCAGTGGATTAAGAAAAGAAGTGCAAGAGAAAGAAAACTTAAAATCAAAAGGAAAATAATTTCATACTTTTTCTTTTTATGACCTACCAACAAACCTTGGATTGGATGTTTGCGCAACTTCCAATGTATCAAAAGGAAGGGAAAACTGCTTTCAAAAAAGACTTAACTAATATTGTTGCTTTTTCGAAGGAATTAAAACATCCAGAGAAAAAGTTTAAAAGCATTCATGTTGGTGGAACTAATGGAAAAGGCTCTACATCTCACCTGTTGGCATCTATCTTGCAAGAGGCAGGGTATAAAGTAGGATTGTATACATCACCCCATTTAAAAAGTTTTACAGAACGCATCCGAGTTGATGGTGATGAGATTCCGAAAGAAAATGTAACCTCATTTATTGCAAAACATCAAACGTTTTTAAAAACACAACAGCTTTCCTTTTTTGAAATGACAGTTGGTTTGGCTTTCGATTATTTTGCGAATGAGAAGGTAGATGTTGCCATTATCGAAGTCGGTTTAGGTGGTCGATTGGATTCTACCAATATCATCACTCCAGAAATAGCAGTTATTACCAATATTGGTTTAGATCATGTCCAAATTTTAGGAGATACCTTGCTAAAAATTGCATTAGAAAAAGCTGGAATTATTAAACCAGGGATTCCAGTGGTTGTAGGTGAAAGGCAACCTGAGGTTGAACATGTGTTTCTAGAAAAAGCAAAAGCGTTAGACGCTGAAATTCACTTTGCTTCAGATACAAATTATGAATATGCAACAGATTTATTAGGGGAGTATCAAAAAGCCAATGTGAAAACGGCTGTTACAGCCATTCATAATTTAGACACTTTTAAAGTTTCCGAAAAAGCCATCCAAAAAGGATTGTTACATGTCGTTCAAAATACCAATTTACAAGGAAGGTGGCAGATTTTAAGAGAAGTACCAAAAGTCATTTGTGATACCGCGCATAATAAAGAGGGTTTGCTAACTGTAATGCAACAACTTCGAAAAGAAACCTACCATAAATTACACATAGTACTTGGTGTTGTATCTGATAAAGCCTTGGAGGAAATTTTACCCTTATTTCCAAAAAATGCAACCTATTATTTTTGTAAACCTAATATTCCAAGAGGATTATCAGCAGAAGCATTAATGCAAAAGGCGTCAAAATACAATCTTAAAGGTAATTTTTTTGAAAGTGTTCAAATAGCGTATCAAGAAGCATTAACAATTGCTAATCAACAAGATGTCATTTATGTAGGTGGTAGTACATTTGTAGTTGCGGAAATAATTTAAAATAAATTTGAATTTATGTTTGGTAGATTTAAAATCTGTATTATATTTGCAACCGCTTAGGGCAATTAGCTCAGTTGGTTCAGAGCACCTCGTTTACACCGAGGGGGTCGGGGGTTCGAATCCCTCATTGCCCACTTCAAATATAATCCTGTCGAGAAATCGACAGGATTTTTTATTTTGATATAAAAGTGTATGTCCGCATTGCGGTTTTGATGAAATAAAAAAAGAGGCTGTGATCGCGTTTTACAGGATTGTATTTGCAGGAGCGGTTGCTAGGGATATCTAATCCCTTTATATTTATAAACCTACCTGTCATCTCGACCTCGTGGAGAGATCCCAAGATTATACTTGAGATTTAGAAAGAGATTTCTCGGTTCCGCCAAAAAGCTACGCTTGCTACTTTCGATTAAAATACATTTTAATCTCAGTAATACTCGAAATGACAAGAATTTTTATATTTTTCGTTTTAGAGTTAGAATTGTTCCAACCTGTCATCTCGACCCTGTGGAGAGATCTAAATGTACAATTCATTATAAAAAGAGATTTCTCGATTCCGCTTACGCTGTACTCGAAATGACAAATTGAGTCATGTTGTTAGTTTACAAATTACATTTAAGAACTAAATGTCATTTCGACCTTGTGGAGAGATCTAAAAACTAATCGCTTACTAATGAAAATGAACATTTTTTAATAAAAATCGAACTAAAACCAGTCAAAAACAAAAAGAAATTTTAAAAATTTGATCAGATTTTCACAAAATATATTTCAGAGTTATCAACAATTTCGAGAAAAAACCAGATGTTTTTAGAGTTATGAATCTTAAGAAGAATTAACCTAATCAGTTTTATATCATCAATAATGATACTAAAATGACATGTAAATTTAGGTTTCTGATAGATAATTAAATGGCGAAAACACCTTTTTGCTTCAATATTTTGTATGAAGTACAAGCAATCATTTCATTTAAAAAAGATACTAAAATTCAATAATACTACATTGATTTATTGTTATTTTATTTCTGTTCAAAGTTAATTTTTGGTTGTTCAAAACTTTGAGGGTTTAAAGTTAAAACACTATTGACTTTTCCTGCAAGAGTTCTAATCTTTACAATGTGCAATGAGATGCTTAGAATTTCATAGACATAAAAAAAGCCTTAAAGATGTTGCTTTAAGACTTTTAAAACGGTAACACTTTCGTGTTGTGTGTGTTTTATCTTCAGACCATAAAATTAAAATACTTCCGAAAGCTTACCAAGGAAATGTTTAATTTTTAAAACAGGCCAACATCCTGTGGTTTAAGCAAAATGACTTAAATTTTATTACAACTCCATTACTGCTAACAAATAGTGGTGTCTTTAACTCAAATTCGTGAGTAAAAGAGTAGTATTTACTGAGTTTTAAAAAGTGTACGGAAGAGGTGTATTTGCAATAGCCTCATTAAAAAAGTAATGCATTCATAATTAAATTTTTTGGAAGATGATTAAATTGAAATCAATTTCAAGTCCTAATCCGCAGGACAGAACAGCGGAAAATAAATTTTATGCTCGAGCCGTATAAACAGGAACAACAGATCTAGAACGATTAGCCTATTTAGTATCCAATCAAAGTACAGTGAGAGAAGCAGATTGTTATGCTGTTTTACTTTCTTTACTGCACAATATTTCCGACGAACTAAAACAAGGAAAAATTGTAAAACCGGATAAGTTGGGTTCATTTCAGATTGGTGTAAATTCAGAAGGAATTTTAAACGAAGATGAATTGACTGTTGCTGCAGTGAAAAAGGCACATATCAATTTTAGACCAGACAAACGTTTGCGAAATGTATTTTCTAGCGTAAGTTATACCCTGAGCTAAGAAAATAGCCTTATAGTAAGTGGGTTTCGGTTGTGCAAACATCCAAATCCCAATTTTTTTTGCCTTTGTGTTTTGATAAAAAGTTAGGAAACAGCAATCCAAAAGTATGGTAACTTTAGTTAAAAAGTATCTTAACTTTTACCAGATACTATCAATACTTTTTAAATAAGCTTATGTTTACAAATATCTTATTTGTAAAAGAGTTTTAATCCTCATGACTATTTTCTTTTTAAGCTTATTGGGCTCCAATATTACAGTTTAAATAGGCAAATGTTCCTTTTGGTTTGATTCGTTTTACTACAAAAATGTATTTGTTTCACATTCGTGCTTTTTGTTTTCCACTTGAGGGGCTGTATTTGCCCTTCTTTTTCTTATTTTTGTTCCTTAGATTTAGTAGGAATTATTTATGAGTACAACAAAAATTGGTTTGATTGGTTTGGGGTATGTTGGACTACCACTAGCAAATCTTTTTGCGAAAAAGTATGCGGTGGTGGGTTTTGATATTAAGCCAGATAGAATTCTAGCTCTAAAAGAAGGTGTAGATGCGACTTTGGAAGTAGAGAAAAAAGAATTGGTAAACGTTTTGAAGAAGGTTGATGATCAAGAAAACGGATTGTTTTTTACGGATCAATCATTAGACTTAAAAGGATGTGATTATTATATCATTACTGTTCCTACACCAGTGGATATTAACAATCAAGCGGATTTGACGCCATTGATAAAGGCTAGTGAAACTGTTGGGCAGGTAATGCAGAAAGATGCTATTGTTATCTATGAATCAACCGTGTATCCTGGAGTAACTGAAGATACTTGTGTACCGGTTTTGGCAAAAACCTCTGGTTTAAACTATAACTCAGATTTTTTTGTGGGATATTCTCCAGAGCGTATAAACCCTGGTGATAAAAACCGGTCGATTGAAAACATTTTAAAAATTACGTCAGGTTCTACTCCTGAAATAGCCAAACAAGTCGATCAATTGTATCAATCAGTTATTGTAGCAGGTACACATTTGGCAACAAGTATTAAAGTTGCGGAGGCTGCAAAAGTAATTGAAAACTCGCAACGAGACATCAATATTGCATTCGTTAATGAATTGGCAAAAATCTTTTGTTTAATGAATATCAATACCCAAGAAGTATTGGCGGCAGCAGGTACGAAATGGAATTTCTTACCTTTTAAACCAGGACTGGTAGGTGGGCATTGCATTGGTGTAGATCCTTATTATTTAGCCCAGAGAGCGCAGCAAATTGGGTATTATCCAGGTATTATTTTAGCGGGTAGAAGAATTAATGATAGTATGGGAGATTATGTGGCCTCTCAAGTGATTAAATTGATGGTTTCACGGAAGGTGCCAATCGAAAACGCTAGTATTTTAGTATTAGGAATTGCATTTAAAGAGAATTGTCCTGATATTCGAAATTCTAAAGTTATCGATGTGGTTTCTGCGCTACAGGAATATGGTGCAAGGGTAACCGTATTTGACCCTTGGGCAGATCCAAAAGAGGTGGATCAGGTTTATGGAATTGAAGCAGTGAATCAATTGCCAAATAAGAAATACGATGGTATTGTTTTGGCGGTAGCTCATGATGAGTTTCTGAGCATAAATTTAAAAGAAATAAAAAAAGAACTTTCGGTAGTATATGATGTAAAAGGTATATTGCCTAAAGAAATGGTAGATAAAAGTTTATAATGAAGAACTTCGGATTAATTGGAGCTGCAGGTTATATTGCGCCTAGACATCTAAAAGCAATCAAAGAAACCAACAACAATTTAGTTTGTGCCTTAGATAAATTTGATTCGGTCGGTGTTATGGATTCGTATTTTCCTAATGCGCATTTCTTTGTGGAATTTGAACGCTTTGATCGTCACATAGAAAAATTAAAACGAAATGGGCAGTTTCTAGATTATATCAGTATTTGTACACCAAATTATTTACATGATGCACACATTCGTATGGCATTGCGTGCTGGGGCTGATGCCATTTGTGAAAAGCCATTGGTGTTGAATCCTTGGAATATTGATGCCTTACAAGAAATTGAAATCCAGTATGAGAAACAAATCCATACTATTTTGCAATTGCGTTTGCACCCGAGCATCATTCAATTAAGAAACAAAATTAAAAATCAGCACTCAAAAACCAAACATGAAGTAGATTTAACCTATATCACTTCTCGCGGTAAATGGTATGATATATCATGGAAGGGAGCTTTAGAAAAATCAGGAGGAATAGCGACAAATATAGGAGTGCATTTTTTTGATATGTTATCTTGGATCTTTGGTAATGTGCAAACTATTGAAACACATCTGCATGAACCGCACAGAGCTTCTGGGTATTTGGAATTTGAAAATGCTAGAGTCCGTTGGTTTCTATCCATAGATGCAAATGATTTACCATTACAAATTAAAGAAAAACAACAACGTACTTTTCGTTCTATTACTGTAGATGGCCAGGAACTAGAATTTAGTAATGGATTCACTGATTTACATACGTTATCTTACCAAGAAATTTTAAAAGGTAATGGTTATGCCATCAATGAAGCCAAACCATCGATTGAAATTATTCATACCATTCGAAATCAAGAAGCTAGTTTCAAATATTTAAAGCATCCATTTTTTTCAATAACTTAAAATATGGTGAATTTAATACTACTTTAATAAGTTCTGTTTGATTGTTTTATCAAATTGTGAAATCTGTTAATTTCATTTTGTTAACTGTTAAATAGAATTATATTTGCAATAAAAAGAAAAAGGAGATTTCCCCTAAATATTAACTTTAATTCCTTAAAAGATTATTGTTTTTATATCTTCACAGAAAAATAGTAAATTAGTACACGTTTATGAATATAGCTGTTATAGGCTCTGGTTATGTAGGTTTAGTTTCTGGTACTTGTTTTGCAGAAATGGGAAACAAAGTGACCTGTGTTGATATTGATCAAAATAAAATTCAAAAATTAGAACAAGGGGTTATTCCAATTTACGAACCAGGCTTGGAACAGATGGTTCAAAAAAATGTAAAAAACAAGAATTTGTTTTTTACCACCCAATTAGGAGATGCCATTAGTGATGCCGCAATTGTTTTTATTGCAGTAGGTACACCCATGGGTGATGATGGTTCTGCGGATTTGCAATACGTTTTAGCGGTTGCTAAATCTATTGGCGAAACGATGATTAAAAGATTAATTGTTGTGGATAAATCTACGGTTCCTATCGGTACAGCAGATAAAGTGAAAACTACCATTCAAATTGAATTGGATAGAAGAGGAGAAAATATTGAGTTTCATGTCGTATCAAATCCGGAATTTTTAAAAGAAGGAGCGGCTATAGATGATTTCATGAAACCAGATAGAGTGGTGATTGGTGCAGATTCCGATTATGCCTTTGATAAAATGAAGCAATTATATTCACCTTTCTTTAGAACGCATGATCGCTTTATCACTATGGATATTCGTTCTGCGGAAATGACAAAATATGCTGCAAATACAATGTTGGCAACAAAAATTTCATTTATGAATGAGATTGCGAATATTTGTGAAAGGGTTGGTGCAGATGCCAATAAAGTAAGAATTGGTATTGGCTCAGACAAAAGAATTGGTTACAGTTTTATTTACCCTGGCGCAGGTTACGGAGGCTCATGTTTTCCTAAGGATGTTAAAGCTCTAAAGAAGATTGCTGAAGAAAATGGGTATAAAGCAAATCTAATAGAATCTGTAGAGAATGTTAATGATGCTCAAAAATTAGTGATTGCTCAAAAAATAGTAAAACGTTTTGGAGAAGATTTAACAGGTTTTACTTTTGGTTTGTGGGGCTTAGCTTTTAAGCCAGGAACTGATGATATGAGGGAGGCTCCTGCTATTTATATCGTCAAAGAATTAGAGAAAAGAGGAGCAAATGTAAAGGCTTACGATCCAAAAGCAATTGAGGAGTCAAAAGAATTTTACTTAAAAGATGCAAAAAACATAACCTATTGTAATTCTAAATATGAAGTTTTACAAGAGGCTGATGCTTTGATTTTATTAACAGAATGGAAGGAGTTTCGATCTCCGGACTTTGAGGAAATTTTGACACAATTGAAAGCACCAGTTATTTTTGATGGCAGAAATCAATACAATGCATTTAATTTAGAGGATAAGGGATTTGAATATTTTCAAATTGGTAAATAGTTTGTAATGAATAAAAACACCAAAATTTATATTGCAGGTCATCGCGGAATGGTAGGTTCTGCTGTTTGGAGAGCTTTAGAAAAAAAAGGATATACAAACTTAATCGGTAAAACTAGTAAGGAGTTAGATTTAAAAAATCAAGCAGCCGTTTTAGAGTTTTTAAAAACAGAAAAGCCTGAGGCTATTATTGATGCTGCTGCAAGAGTGGGTGGCATTTTAGCAAATAATAATTTTCCATATCAATTTTTAATGGAAAATCTACAAATTCAAAATAGTTTAATTGACGGTGCTTTAAAAACGGGTATTGATAAATTTATTTTTTTAGGAAGTTCTTGTATTTATCCAAAGTTGGCTCCACAGCCACTCAAAGAAGAGTATTTGCTTACTAATTCTTTAGAACCAACTAATGAATGGTACGCAATAGCGAAAATAACAGGGGTTAAAGCATGTCAAGCCATTCGAAAGCAGTTCAAAAAAGATTTTGTGAGCTTGATGCCGACTAATCTGTATGGATATTTTGATAATTTTGATTTGAAAACATCACATGTTTTACCTGCAATGTTAAGAAAGTTTCATGAAGCTAAAATTAATGGAAATTCAGATGTGACGTTATGGGGTAGTGGAACACCAATGAGAGAGTTTTTATTTGTAGATGATATGGCAGAAGCAGTAGTTTATGCTTTAGAGAATAAATTGCCAGAATACCTATATAATGTTGGTTCTGGTAAAGACATAACTATTAAAGAATTGGCTGAAACAATTCAAAGAGTTACTGGTCACAAAGGAAATATAGTTTGGGATTCTGAAAAACCAGATGGAACACCAAGAAAATTAATGGATGTTTCAAAAATGCAGCATAAAGGTTGGCAATACTCAACAGAATTACAAGATGGAATTGAAAAAACCTATGAATGGTTTTTAGAAAATATTGAGAATATAAAAGAAGTAAAGTTAGAAGCGAATTAAATTATATGAAAGTAGCATTAATCACCGGGATTACAGGTCAAGACGGATCATATTTAGCAGAACTATTATTGGAAAAAGGATATATGGTTCATGGTATTAAAAGAAGGGCTTCTTTATTTAATACAGACAGAATAGATCATTTATACCAAGACCCTCATGATCCTAATCAACGATTGAAATTACATTATGGAGATTTGACAGACTCTATGAATTTAACGAGAATCATTCAAGAATGTCAACCTGATGAAATTTATAATCTAGGTGCGATGTCTCATGTAAAAGTTTCGTTTGACATGCCAGAATATGTAGGTAATGTTGATGGATTAGGAACACTCAGAATATTAGAAGCTGTAAGGATTTTAGGTTTAGAAAAGAAAACAAGAATATACCAAGCGTCTACATCTGAGTTATTTGGAGGATTACCAGAAAATAAAAATAGCAGCGGTTTTTATGATGAAAATTCACCACTATATCCAAGATCTCCATACGGTGTTGCAAAAATCTATGGTTTTTGGATTACAAAAAATTATCGTGAAGCTTATAATATGTTTGCATGTAATGGTTTATTATTTAATCACGAGTCTCCAAGAAGAGGTGAAACATTTGTAACAAGAAAAATTACACGTGCCGTTGCTAAAATAGCATTAGGGCTTCAGGATAAGTTTTATTTAGGGAACTTAGAGGCAAAACGTGATTGGGGACATGCTAAGGATTATGTAAGAATGATGTGGATGATTTTACAAGCAGAACAGCCAGAAGATTGGGTAATTGCAACTGGTGTCACTACAACCGTTCGTGATTTTGTAAGGATGGCCTTTAGTGAAGTAGGTATAGAATTAGAATTTAAAGGTGAAGGGGTAGAAGAAAAAGCATTTGTTACAGCTTGTAATTTCAAAGATTATCAAATACAATTAGGTAAAGAAGTTTTATCTATTGACCCTACTTATTTTAGACCAACGGAAGTAGATTTGTTATTAGGTGATCCAACAAAAGCAAAAGAAAAGTTAGGGTGGGTGCCAGAGCATGATTTAGCTTCTCTTGTTAAAGATATGATGAAAGGTGATGTTGCTCTGATGAGAAAAGATGTAGATTTGTTGAAAGCAGGTCATGAAATTTTGAAACAAGCTGAATAAGATTTAGGTAGAGATTAGTCTTTTTATTACTAATTAAAATTCAAAAGTTTTTTCTAAATTTTATTTATAGATATTAAGTCTTCTACAGTTTTTGAGTAACTGAGCAGGAATTATTAAATTTAAAATGTATTTTAAAGATATATGTCAAAAAAAATATTAATTACAGGAGGAGCTGGTTTTATAGGCTCTCATGTTGTAAGGTTGTTTGTTAACAACTATCCAGATTATCGAATATTTAATTTGGATGCGTTAACTTATGCAGGAAATTTAGAGAATTTGACTGATGTAGAATCATCTGAGAATTATACATTTTTGAAAGGAGATATTACAGATGATGAATATATCAAATCCATATTTGAAACACATCAATTTGATGGTGTAATTCATTTAGCTGCCGAATCCCATGTAGATAGATCTATCTCAGATCCTTTAGCTTTTGCTAAAACGAATATTTTGGGAACGATGATTTTGTTGAATTCATTTAAGAATTTATGGCAAAATAATTGGGAAGGTAAACTGTTTTATCATGTAAGTACGGATGAGGTTTATGGAACTTTAGGAGATACAGGGTTGTTTACTGAGACAACATCATACGACCCTAATTCACCTTACTCTGCCTCAAAAGCAAGTTCAGATCATTTTGTTAGAGCTTATGGAGAAACATATAAAATACCATATGTAATTTCAAATTGTTCTAATAATTACGGTGCAAATCAGTTTCCTGAAAAACTAATTCCTTTATTTATAAACAATATTATTAATAACAAATCATTACCAGTTTATGGCGATGGTAAATATACACGTGATTGGTTATATGTAGATGACCATGCAAGTGCTATAGATTTAGTCTTTCATAAGGGGATAATGAGAGGAACTTATAACATTGGAGGCTTTAATGAATGGCAAAATATAGATTTGATTAAACTATTATGTCAACAAATGGATGAAAAATTAGGAAGAGAAAAGGGAGAAAGTGAAAAGTTAATCACTTATGTTAAAGATAGACCAGGTCATGATTTAAGATATGCCATAGATGCAAGTAAAATTAATAAAGAATTAGGTTGGGAACCAAGTGTTACATTCGAACAAGGACTTTCTAAGACTATAGATTGGTATTTGGCAAATGAAGAATGGATGAGTAATATTATTAATGGTGATTACTTGAAATACTACGAAAAGCAATACAGTTAATTATGAAAGGCATTATTTTAGCAGGCGGTTCTGGTACAAGGTTGCATCCTTTAACAATAAGTGTAAGTAAGCAGTTGCTGCCTATTTATGATAAACCAATGATTTATTACCCGTTATCAGTTTTAATGTTAGCAGGTATTAAAGAAATTTTAATCATTTCTACCCCAAATGACTTACCCAATTTTAAGAGGCTATTAAAAGATGGCTCTCAATTTGGAATTAAGTTAAGTTATAAAGAGCAACCTTCGCCTGACGGTTTAGCTCAGGCATTTATAATTGGCGAAGATTTTATTCAGAATGATGATGTTTGTTTAGTGCTCGGAGATAATATTTTTTATGGAGCTGGATTGCAAAGCATTCTTAAAGAATCTGTTAGAGTTGTTAAAGATGAACAGAAAGCTGTTATTTTTGGTAACTATGTAAATGATCCTGAAAGATATGGGGTTGCGGAGTTTGATAAAAGCAATAACGTTATCTCAATAGAAGAAAAACCAACACACCCTAAATCTAATTATGCTGTTGTCGGGTTATATTTTTACCCCAAATCTGTAGTTGAAATTGCAAAAAAAGTTAAACCATCATCTCGTGGAGAACTAGAAATTACTTCAGTTAATCAAACTTATTTAGAGAAGAAAAGTTTAAAACTTAAAGTTTTGAGTAGAGGGTTTGCTTGGTTAGATACAGGAACTCATGAATCACTTACCGAGGCAACGGAGTTTGTGAAAGCTGTAGAAAAACGTACTGGACTTAAGATAGCATGTTTGGAGGAAATAGCATTAAAATACAAGTGGATAGAAAGTCTCGATTTAAAACAAAAAATTAAAAATTTAAAGGGTAATTACTATGATTATCTGAATAAGATAATAGATTAATGAATAGATCTTCTTTTTAATGTTAAGATGAAGATTCTATTAAGTTCTGGTTTATGAATTTTATATTAGAACAAATTATTTTTTTAAAACCAAACATTTTCATTAAGTAAACAGACAAAAAAACTTATGATACCAGTAACTAAAACTTATTTTCCTCCGTTAAAAGAATATAATAAACAACTTGAGCGTATTTGGAAAAATGAATGGTTAACTAATAGAGGGGAACTTGTATTAGAACTTGAAGAAAAAATAAAAAACCATTTAGGAATAAATAATATTACTCTAAATACAAATGGTACTTTACCGATACAAATAGCACTTAATGTTTTGGCTGGATGTGGTGAAGTAATTACAACACCTTTTAGTTATGTTGCCACAACATCATCAATAGTTTGGGAAAAATGCACACCGGTTTTTGTGGACATTCATGAAGAATACCTAACAATTGACGAATCTAAAATTGAGGCGGCAATTACAGAAAGCACAAAGGCAATTCTTGCGACTCATGTTTTCGGTAATCCATGTAATATACTTGAAATTGAAAGAATTGCACAAAAATATAATTTAAAAGTAATATATGATGCAGCTCATTGTTTTGGTGTTACATATAAAGGACAGAGTATTTTTAATTATGGAAATGTAAGCACTTGTAGCTTTCATGCTACAAAAATATTTCATACAGGTGAAGGCGGTGCTTTTTTTTGTAATGATGAAGAATTAAATAAAAAACTTTTTTATAGTCATAATTTTGGGCATAACGGACCAGAAGATTTTCATGGTGTTGGAATTAATGCTAAAATGAGTGAGTTACAAGCAGCTATGGGCCTAACAGTTTTAGCTCATATTGATGAAATATTTAAGAATAGAAAAAGAGTTGTAGATTTTTATAACAATAACTTACAATTTGATTCTATAAATAGAATGTTACATAGAGAAGATACGGTTTGGAACTATAGCTACTATCCGATTATTTTCAAAACTGAACAACAATTGCTAAAAGCAAAAAAAATATTAAATGAAAATAATATTTTTCCAAGAAGATATTTTTATCCATCCCTCAATACATTAAATTATGTGATCCAAACAAGTATGCCAATATCTGAAAGCATTTCAGTAAGAATTTTGTGCTTACCATTATATTCAAATCTTAGTTCAGATGATGTTAGTCAAATTTGTTTAATTTTAAATAAACTAAATAATTAAAAATTGCAGTCTTATTTTTTTATACCAGCTTCTCGTTTACAGAATTTAAAAAAAATCAAAAAAAGTAAACCTAACTTTATAATTATTGATTTTGAAGATGCAATTATTGAAAAAGATATTGATATTTATTTTAAAGAATTACATCTTATTGAAAATCATCAATCTTATTGGTATAGATTGCCTGTTAGAAGTGACTTTGATAATGATGTAGATTTAAAATATATTCAAAAGTTTAAAGATAATGGAATCAATTTAATTATTTTACCAAAATTAAAATCTGCAGCAGAGCTTATAACTATTTGTGAGAAATTTCAAGATATTAAGTTTATTGTTTTAATAGAACACCCTAAACTTCTTTTAGAAATGAGATTCGCTTTAATGATGGATTATAATAAGAACTTAAAAAATATAATAGGTTTAGCACTTGGCTCTCATGATTTAACAACATTTTTAAATGCAAAACATGAAGAAAATCAGTTAGATTATCCTAGGAAAGAATTATTATATATAGCTAAAGCATATGATTTTGTTGCAATTGATATAGCTTCAATGGAAATTTTTAATAAAGAAAAATTTAATAATGAGGTAAAAAATGGTATAGATAATGGTTATAATGCAAAATTTATAATTCATCCAAAACAATTAGAATGGCTAAAAACAAATAAACAAAACGAAGAAGATACTTTTTGGGCAAAAAATATTTTAAGCAAATTACCTGAAAATTATAATGGAGAAGATTTTGCTCCATTTGTATTTAATAAAGAAGTAATAGAAAAACCACATGCTTTAAAAGCGCTTGAAATATTAAAAAAAAACACTAAGTAAATGAAAAATAATTTCGGAAATTTTTATGAAGATTTCATTAAAGGAGAAACCATAAATCATGAATTGACTAAAACAATTTTTGAAAGTGATAATAACTTTTTTAGTTTATTGACTATGAATCATCATCCAATACATTTAAACGTAGATTATGCAGAACAAAAACAACACGGTAAGATATTAGTTGTTGGTACTTTAGTTTTTAGTTTAGTAGTTGGAATTACGGTTTCAGATATAAGTGGTAAAGCTATAGCTAATTTAGAGTATGAGTCTATTAAACATCTTAGCCCTGTTCATATAAATGATACTTTATACGTAAGAACTACAATATTGGATAAATGGGAAACATCAAAAAATGATAGAGGTATTGTTTATGTAGAAACAATTGCGAAGAATCAAAATAATATTGATGTGCTCTCTTTTAAAAGGAAAGTACTTGTATTTAAAAAATCATAATTATGGAAAAAATATTATTAAGAAGCCTTATGTTTGTTCCTAGTCATAATGAAAAATTAATGACTAGTGCATGTAAATCTAAAGCAGATGTTTTGCTTTTAGATGTTGAAGATTCCGTGCAACCACAGGCAAATAAACAGGTAGCAAGAGATACAATTTTAAAATACTTAAATTCTGGATTACTCAAAGGGAGGAAAATTTTTCCAAGAGTAAATGATAGAGAGAGTGGTGAGCTATTAAAAGATATTGCTCAATTAGCTGTTAAAGGGATTACTGGTTTTATGTATCCAAAATCTAAGAACGGTGAAGATGTGTATTTTTTCGATAAATTGTTAGAAACTATTGAATACGAGAAAAATATTCCTGTAGGCACATTTAAAATTATTCCATTAATTGAAACTGCAGCAGCTGTATTAAATGCTCAAGAAATTTGTTTAGCTTCCGAAAGGGTTATTGCAATTGCATATGGTTCTGAAGATTTTATTACAGATCTCGAAGGGATACATGATGCCGAACATGTAAGTCTATTTACTCCAAGATCTATAATAGCAATGGCAGCAAGAGCAACGAATAAGGTTCCTATAGATACTGTTCATATAAGGGTTCATGACTTAGAAGATTTAGAGAAAAACTTAATTGTTTCTAAAAATTTAGGTTTTGAAGGTATGCTTGTGCTCAATCCAAAAGAAATTCCTTTGGTTCACAAATATTATTCACCTTCCGAACATGAAGTTAAAAGTGCTAAGGAAATGTTGGTATTATCAGAACAGGCACAGAAATCAGGTGAAGGTGTAGCAATAATAAATGGTAAGTTTATTGGTCCACCAATGATAAAATCGGCAAAAAAAATACTTTATAAACAAAATTTAATTGAAAAAAACAGATGAAAAAGCTTATAGTACTTGGAGGAAGAGGTATAGGTATGATTGCAGCTTCAGTAGCTCAAGACTTAGGAACTTATGAAATGCTTGGTTTTTTAAATGATTTTGTTCCAGTTGGAGATACAGTAGGTGTTTATAAAAAACATAAGGTAATAGGCACATCAAAAGATGTTGCTAAATTTTTAGATGATGAAGATATCTATTTTTTTATTGGCTACATTGGAATGAAAAATGAAAAGGAAGTTTTTGAAAAAATATCTAATTTAAACATACCTAGATCGAGATTTGCAACACTAATTCATCCGACTGCAATAATACCTCGTGGTTACTGTAGTATTGGTAACGGTGTTTTAATTTCTCCTTTAGCTCAACTTTCTCCAGATACAACTATAGAAGATAATTGTATACTATTACCTAATTCGTTTTTAGGACATGACAGTACTATGAAGAGGTTTTCACATATTACAGCTAACTCTGTTGTTGGAGGTAATGTAACCTTGGGGAGAGGTGCTCATATAGGGACGAATGCAACAATAAGAGAAAATGTCAATATTGGAGAATTTGCAATAGTAGGTTCCGGTTCAGTTGTATTAAAAGATGTTCCTAGTAATTCTATTTTCATTGGTAATCCAGCTAGACTTCTTAAAAGAAAGTAATAGTTAAAAGTCACTATATTAATTTATTATTTAGTATGCGGTAGTAGAAATTTATGATAATTGCTTAATTTTATAATTTAAAACCGATTTCTACGACTTAAATTTAAGTTTTACTATTTGACAACCTATCATCACAAAAAAAATAAATTTCGAAATAGTTTTGAAATACAAAATATTAGAATATGATAATTTTTGTTTGTGTGAAATTTAAAAGTATTACACGTTGTATTGTAACGCCTAGATACAATTTAGGATTAATAAACAAATAAAAAGTTCAATATTATTATAATTATGAATAGCGAATATGCACCTGTAGTAATCACAACACTTAACCGATTAGACCACTTTAAGGCATGTTTAGAATCGTTGGAAAAATGTACTTTGGCTGACAAAACTGATGTATATGTTGCTCTGGATTATCCTCCGTCAGATAAATATAGAGCAGGTTGGTCTAAGTTGAGTAAGTATCTTCACAAAAAGGAGACTTCTCACTTATTTAAAAAGTTAATCGTTGTTAGAAGAGAACGCAATTATGGGATTAAATTTCCTAATAGTAATTCGAGAGCTATTGTTGCTGATGTACAACTTAATTATGATAGATATATCTTTTCAGAGGATGATAACGTTTTTAGTCCTAATTTTTTAGTTTTTTTAAATAAAGGTTTAGAAAAGTTTAAAGATGATGATAGAATAAGTTTTATATGTGGCTATAACTACCCTATGGAGTTTCCCAAAAGTTTTAAAAATAACTTTTACATTTCAAAGCATGCAAGTCCTTGGGGTTATGCTACATGGTTTTCTAAGGAAGAACATATTAAAAAATATTATAATTTGGACTTTTTAAAACAGCTCCTTAAAGATAAAGGAAGTTTTAATAAGTTAATGAAATACAAGACATCAACTGTCTATTCTATAATAAACATGATAAAGAATAATATAGTTTATGGAGATTCAGCAAGAGGAAGTTACATTTGCCTCGAAGATAAGTTTTGTGTATTTCCTAAAATATCTAAAGTCAAAAATATTGGAACAGATGGCACGGGGGTAAATTCTAAAAGTAAAAATAATAAACTATTAGATTATAATTTAAATCAATTAGTTGATGCATCTGAGTCCTTTGAATTTACAAATGATATTTTTACAAATGAACCAGAAATGCTAATACGCCATACTCCTCCAAAACCTTTAGTGAAAGAGACTTATAAGAAGTTAATTGGGAAAATTGATTTATTTCTATTCCGCCATTTCAATTTTGTGCCTAAATCTAAATATATTTGATTAGATGATTAGTCAAATTAAAGCAGGCGCAATAATGTCCTATATTTCATTGTTTATAACTATTCTAATTGGGATTATTTATACACCTTGGATGATTAGCTCAATTGGTAAACCAGATTATGGTTTATATGTACTTGCAATGTCAGTAATAAATATTTTCGTGTTCGATTTTGGTTTGGGTAATGCTGTACAAAGGTTTGTGTCAAAATACCTAGCCGAAGGGAGGTTAGATAAAGTAAACCAATTCTTAAGTGTTACTTATAAACTATATATTATTGCAGATGTAATCATTTTTCTTGTTCTTATTTCTGTTTATTTTTTTATTCCTAATATTTTTCAGGGTTTATCTCCAGAGGAACTTGTGAAATTTGAATTTATATATGCTGTTGTTGCAATTTTTAGTATTTTTTCTTTTCCATTTGTTCATTTAGATGGTACAATTTTAGCTCATGAAAAATTTGTGCAGTTAAAGCTATGTGATCTTCTCTACAAGATTTTAATAGCATCTTCAATGACAATTTTCTTATACTTTGGCTATGGGCTATATGCCTTAGTGCTTGTTAATGTTGTTGCTGGTATTGTTAGAATTGGTTTAAAGTTAATTGTTTTAAAAAGATTTACGGAAGTTAAAGTCAATTGGGAATATTGGGATAATAGTATTTTAAAAGCAATTATAGCTTTCTCAATGTGGGTTACCATTTATGCAATTTCTCAAAGAGGAGTGTTAAGTGTAGCTCCTTCTATTTTAGGTATTTATTATAGCTCGGAATATATTGCACTTTTAGGTGTTGCTATTGCTGTTGAAGGATACTTTTTTCTATTTGCAAATGCTATAAATGGGCTTTTTTTACCAAAAGTTTCTAGACTTATAGCTAATAAGGAAGCGGATAATATTATTGAATTAATGATTAAAGTTGGTAGAATACAGATTTTTATGACCAGTATGATCTATATTGGCTTAATTAGCTTTGGTAAGCAGTTTATTAACTTGTGGGTTGGCGAAGAGTTTAGTATAGTATACATTTGTTCTATAATTATGATCTTACCATCTTATATTAGCTTACCACAACAGATAGCTTACACTACAATAATTGCACAGAGTAAAGTGAAATATTTAGCATATTCTGGGATTTTAAAAGTCTTAACTAGTTTGTTATTTGTATTTCCTTTAGCCAAATATTATGGTGTTTTAGGAGTTTCAGTTTCTGTTGCGATAGCTTATTCTGTTTCAATAATCTTTAACAATATTGTTTATATTAAAATACTTAAACTAGATATAAAAAAGTTCTTTTTAGCTTCATTTTTACGGCTATTGCCTTCTTTATTACTAGCATTATGTTTTGGTCTACTTGTAGATTTTATTATTGATATCAATAAATGGCATGGTTTTATTATAAAAATTGTAATTTTTGTTTGTATTTATATTGCTCTATTCTTTTTATTTGGGTTAGCTAAACAAGAGAAGTTAGAACTTGTTGGAAAAGTCAAAAAAATTATTAATATAAAATAGTATTACATTACGTCTATGATAGGAAAAGATTTGAAGGTTACATTTTCGTTATTGTTTTTAGCTATTTTTATTAGCTTTCAATTCAATTCAATGTTGTTAGATAAATTTTCAGTATTCTTAGTTTTAGTAACCTGTATTCTATCAGGAAAAAAGGAAGCTAGGTTTATGAATCCTTTTTATCTTTTTGCCATTACACCTTTATCACTCTTGGCTTATGTTAATGTAGGGTCATTTTATATGTTAGATCTTAAGCATGAAACATACCAGTTGGCTATATTAAATATGGCAGCATTTGTGTTTGCAATTAAAATTACTAGAGGGGCTAAAAATGTGCCATATTATGCAGGAATTAATTTGTCTAGTCATCTTATAGTACATGCAATAATTTTGTATTTGTTAGGTTTTAGTGCTAGGTTTTTTCCTTCTTTAAGTTCAGTTTTATGGGTGTTTTCTATTGGAGCTATAACATGTGCGGTAAAAAGTAAAAATAAAATAATGCTCGTTTTTGTGGCTTTTATTGTAGGTAGTTCTATCTTATTTGGAAAGTCAAAAATGATTGTTCTCCTAAACTTATTAACGTTTTTAATTACTTACGAAAAATATTATATAAAAACACTAAAACAAAGACGAAAACTGTTGATTTATTCTCTAATTGGAGTTTGTTTTATGATTTATGCATTTTCTTTTGCAAATAAAGATCGAGGTGATTATGATGCTAATGATGGACTTCATTATTATTCTCAGCAAGGAGTTGACTGGTCATTAGATGCAAGTTTTTTCTTACCGTATATGTACTTTACAACGGCTTGGTCAAATTTGCAATATGTGACCGAAACTCAAACTAAAAGCACAGAAGGCTTATGGACTTTAAAACCATTACTTGGATATGCTCAATTTGATGATGATTTTGAAAAGGAATATGAACTAGAATCATATTCCTCATTTAATACGTTTACTTATATAGTTTGTGCTTATAAAGATTTTGGATTTTATGGTTCTGTATTTATGTCTCTTTTTTTAGGGTTTTTTGTAAAAAAAGTATATTCAAAATACCAAGTCTCGCAATCTCCTTTCGATGTAGCCATTTATGCTTGCGTGAGTTTAGCAGTTGTAGAAATGTTTTTTAGCAATCACTTTTTTATGCAATCATATCCATTCACTATTTTTATTCTTATGAAGTTATATAGGTTTTTTACAAGCCCAAGGGTTATAAATAAATCTGTAGTTTTAAACTGATTTTATTGGAAAAGTTTTATATATTTTAGCTTTATTGAGCTTATATAAAAAAGGGTTATTACTTTTATGCGTAAATATTCAAATATATTTTTATAATTTAACTAATATTTGGATTTTGAGAACAGGATAATTTTTAAAATTTAAGTAGAAAGTATAATTTTAAGTAAAAAATGACATGTTAAAAGTATCGGTTATTATCCCAACCTATGGAAAGCCTATTTTTTTAAATGATGCAATTATTAGTGTTTTAAATCAAACACTGAAAAATATCGAGTTAATTATTGTAGATGACAATAATCCTGATACTGAGGTCAGACAATTAACGGAGAAAATTGTGCAGAAACATACAAGTCTAGATCAAAGGATTACGTACATAAAACACAATAAAAATAAAAATGGAGCTGTTGCCAGAAATACAGGTATAGCAGTCGCAAAAGGATCCTATATCTCTTTTTTAGATAGTGATGACCAATACCTTAACGATAGATTGCAAAAATGCTATGATATTGCAGAAAGCAGCAATGAATCCATTGCTGGGGTATATACGGGATGTGAATTTAGACGAAATGGAAAAAGATACAAGGTTCATAAAGAAGTTTTTGATGGAAAGTTTATAAAAGAAACTTTAGCATGTACATTTATGTTTTCAACGGGTTCTAATATTTTTGTTCGTAGAAATATAATAGAAGAGTTAAACGGATTCGATGAAAAATTTTTAAGACACCAAGATTACGAGTTTTTAGTTCGTCTATTTCAAAAATATTCCTTAAAGGCAATCACTGAAGTTCTTGTTATAAAAAACAATGAGAACTTTAATCTGCCTAATGTCCAAAAAATGATTAGTATTAAAAAGCAATATTTGTCTAAATTTAAATATGTTATTCAAGGACTATCTCAAAAAGAACAAAACTATATATATAAGCATAATTATATTTCCATTGCAGAACAAGCTTTAAAAATCAAGCAATATGAACTAGCAAAAGAATACTATACTAAAGTTAAAGAATTCGGTCCTTTATCATTTAAGAGTAAATCCAGAAAATGTCTTATTCACTTACTTAATTATATAAAACTAAATGAGAAATTTTTACTATAAATTTTTATGTAAATTACATTTTCTTGCAAAATTACTACTTGGAAAATCAAAAAAAAGCGAATATCGTTTTGTTAATGCGTCTTCCGAAGATTTTTGTAAATCAAATGAAATTAAGATAGATGGAGCTTTTCTAAATGAAAATAATTTAACTGAACCTGCCAAGGTTAAAAAAGAGAAGTTTTTTCCGATTGAAAATATTGTAGAATTAGCAAGTAATCCGCATTTAAAAGATTCTTTTCAGAAAGGAAGTAGTTCTAAATTATCTTTAGGAGTTAGCTTTAAGGACGCTGTTAGTTTTTGGGGGAAGTTTATACAAAGTTCTGTTATTCCAAAAGGCTATAAATATTCAGGTTTACTATATACAGGTTATATTTCTAGTACTATTAATAAATGGTGCTTACCTAGTTGGCTCTGGACAAATGCAGCCATCGTTAGACTATATTGTAAAAAGGGAGAAATGGAAAAAGCTATCGAATTGGGAGAGATTCTAAAATCTAAACAACTAGATTGCGGAGGTTGGATAGTTAGAAATGATTATAATGCAAAAGGACCAATACCTGTATTGGCGCCAAATGATTCGGCTTATGTAGCAAATAATGCATTTATTCAGTTGTATAGGGCTACTCAAAATGAAGAGTATCTTAATATAGCTATAAAATGTGCAGACTGGATTATGGATACGGCTAGAGAAGATGGCTTAGTTTGGACAGGATATGATTTTAAAAATAAAAAATGGTTAAAAGACTATACCATAGTAGACACTGGATTTACTGCTGCCTTATTTGCTAATTTGGTGGATATTACAAATAAACCAAAGTACAAGTTATTTTTAGAAAAGTTTACGGACCAATTTATCAATCTTTTTTACGATGAGTCCCAAAAGGCATTTTGCACCAGTTTAAGCTCTAAAAACAAACAAGTAGGAGGTTTGTTTGCTCGTGGACAAGCTTGGGCTTTAGAAGGTTTAATACCTACGTATAAAGTACTTAAAACTAAAAGAATTGAAAACGTTATAGACGATACCATTTCAAGTATATTGCAAAAACAATCTAAAGACGGAGGATGGTCTTATAACTTTTCGAAACCTTTTTTAGGTCAAGATTGTAAAGGTGTTGCTGTTATAGCAAAGAACTTGATGGATTGGAATGAAATAAAACCTAACGACCAAATAATTAATAGCTCTAAAAAAGCTTTACAATGGTGTGCAAATCATACCGCTAATAAAGGAGAGGCTCAAGGAGGAATTTTTTCGTTTTGTATGGAAGGAGCTGTTGTACATAATTTTTATACAAGTACCGCATTTGTGTATACCTCTGCTTATGCAATAGAGTTATATAAAAGCTTAGAGAAATAAATGGATAAAATAGTCTTAACAACCAATCTTAATGATGGAGCAAACCTAAAGGCCAAATTAAATAATTTAGATGACGCCTTTTCTTCAACAGAATTTTGTACACAACTAAATCTTAAAGAAAATCCTAGTAGGTTTAAAAACGTTAAATATATTTTTTCTACCTGGAATATGCCCTTGTTTTCAGAAGATGAAATTATAGCATATTTTCCATCATTAATCGCAGTTTTTTATGCAGCTGGAACAGTAAAATATTTTGCCAAACCTTTTTTAAATTGTGGGATTAAAGTCTTTTCTGCAGCCACAGCAAATGCAATTCCAGTAGCAGAATTTGTAACCGCACAAATCCTACTCGCAAACAAAGGATATTTTCAAGCTCAAAAAGCATATAAAACACCTTTATGGAGGTTTAGCTTTAATAAAGGGCGTAGCTATACAAATAGTAAAAATGGTAATTACAATGCTAAAGTAGGTATTATTGGATGCGGTGCAATCGGTTCTAAAGTGGCAGAATTATTAAAACCTTATCATATAGAAGTTTGGGTGTACGATCCTTTTATTTCTGATGAAAAAATTACAGCACTAAACATAAAACTGAAAGAACTAGATGCTATCTTTAGCAATTGCGATGTAATTACCAATCATTTACCAAATATTAAGGAAACCAAAGGAATAATTAATTGGGATGTACTTTCTTTATTAAAAGATAGTGCAACATTTATCAATACAGGAAGAGGCGAACAAATTATAGAGAAAGACCTCGCAAAAGCAATGCGTAAAAAACCAAATGCTTGTGCGCTTTTAGACGTAACATTAAAAGAGCCTATAAGACCTTGGTCTGCTCTTTTAAGAAAAAAGAATGTTTTTTTAACTCCTCATATTGCTGGGAGTATGTCAAATGAAATAGATAGAATGGTAAGTTTTATGCATACAGCGTATAAAAACACTATAAATGGTATTAAAGATAGCAGCGAGGTAAATAGGAATCAAATAAATAAACAATCGTAAAGATGTTGAAAAGAATAAAACTTTTTGTTCAGAAAAAAATTGTTGCTTATGGGCTACCTTTGGTAAAAAAAGAACCCGATGTCTTAAAATGGGGAATTATCGGCTTAGGAAACATGGCTCAAGTTTTATCGGCTACTATTCATGGAAATAAAGTAGCTGTTTTAGAAGCAGTAGCGTCTAGATCTATAGAAAAAGCACAATCTTTTGCATCTAGGAATGGTAAGTGCAAAGCTTATGGCGGCTATCTTGAAATGGTAAATGATAGAAATTTAAATTTAGATGTTGTATATATAGCTACTCCTGTTAAACAACATTATCAAATCATAAAAGATTGTTTAGAGGCAAAAAGAAACGTCTTATGTGAAAAACCTATTACTTCTAATTTAAAGCAGTTCGAAGAACTTATTCAAATTGCAAAACAGAATGATTGCTTTTTAATGGAAGGAATGTGGATGAAATGTTTACCAACTTTTAAAAAAGCATTTGAGTGGATAGATGCAGGAAAAATTGGAAAAATTGAGTTAATTAAAGCAGATTTCTATAAAAAACAACAAATTAATCCAAAAGATACTATATTTAATGCAAATGAGGGTGGCGGAGTTTTATCAGATTATGGAGTTTATGCGATATCATTTATGACCACCTTTCTTAAAGGTATTCCAGAGCGCATGCTGTTTTCTAAACGAATTTCGTCTTTTGGAATAGATTCTGACTGGCAAATATCAGCTCAAAAAGAAAAAAAGAGGGCTTTTATTAATATTTCGTCAAATTTTTCTTCACAAAGTAAAGCTGCCATTATTGGTGAAAAAGGATCCATAGAGTGGAGTTCTCAATTTAATAGAACTAACAAAATTAGTTTATTTAATTCTAATGGTCATAAAATTGAAGAGTGTGTTTATAAGTATAAATATCAGGGTTTTGAATATGAGGTAGAAGAGGTTACACGCTGTTTGAAGAATAATAAGAAGCAGAGTATACTTGTGTCTTTGAAAGAGTCATTCGATACTCTTACTGTAATAGATCAATTAAAAATCGAACAACCAAATAATAATTTATAGGTGATGAAAAAAATTGATGAATTGGTAAATTTAACACTTAAAACTTGCGAAAACTGGATTAAGGTTGATCAAAATGGTTTACTGTGTTTTATTGATCCAATAGATAAAAAAGAAATTTCTGCACATTATGGTGCTACGCATATAGCTACTGCTTTTATTCTTTTAGGTAATTTAAGAGATGATTTACCTCTATTAAAAAAAGGAAAAACTTTGTTATTAAGTGTCATTAAAAGATGGGATACCAGTAAACTACTCCATAGTTTTCATGCCGATTTTAATAATTTTGCACTATGTGTCGCTTTTGATATATTAAAAGATATTGATTCTGAATTATGTAATCAAATCAAGGAGAAAGTTTGTTCAACTTCTGATAGCAATCATGATACAGTTAATTGGTTGCCAATGCGTTGGTATGTAAATATTAAAAGATATGAATGGACTACAGATGAGAAATATAAGAATATAGGGGAAGCTTGTAGATCTAAAATAAAAAGGGCAACAAACAAAGATGGGGGTATTGAAGATATATTGCCTAAAGGAAAAAGTTTTAATTTACAATACGATTTAGCTACAGTTGCTGTTTTGCAATTTATGAATTGTAGAGGGCTTGAAATAGATCTTTCTAAAGAAATGGGTTTTCTATTAAATTCAGTTGCTCCTGATGGTGATATTAATTATCAAGGAAGAGGAACTAATCAGATTTTTGCTTGGGGCATGTGGCTGTATTTATTGTCTTCTTCACAGGATGATTTAGAGATTAAAAAAGCCATTTCTTTTCTAAGTAATAAAGTTGCTATTATGTTAGAAAACAACAACTTAATGCTTAATAATAGCAAAGGTCAAGAAAAGCACTTGTGGTGGGACTATCATTATAGCTCTGTGTATACTTCCCACTTTTTATTTTGGATGGTTCTATCTTTGGTAGATTTTCAGAAAAAAGCGATTAAAACTAAAACTAGTGAATTAAATGATTCTGGAGTTACTATTTATAGAACAGCCAATTATTTTATTTCTACTTTTAATGGACGAAAAAAATATCTTGCCGAAACTGGTCCAATTATTTCTTCATTTTGGATGAAGAAATATGGAATGATAAATAAAGGAACATTTGGCCCTTGGTTAGGAATGTTTGGAAATAAAAACACTTATGGCAATGTTGTTTTAAGAAATTATATTGGGTTGCTTAAAATTAAACATAACAAAAATTGGTCTAAAAATAGGATTATAAACAGGTTGCTACCTAACATAGAATCAATAAATTATATTAAAACAATTCCAATTATATCAAAGTTCAAAATTAAAGAAGATGGAAACACAATTATAATTAAATTTGATAATAGTAGAAAGGAGAAAGTGGTTTTTAATTTCCCTATTTTAGATTCAATTATAAATATACCAGAAATTAGTTTGCTTGCAGATGGTGAGCCAATGATGGTTGTGAATAACTATAAAATTAAAACTCAATATGGTTGGTGTAGTATTCACCAAAGTAAAATATCTAGTGCTAAGGAGTGGATTTTAAGGATAAAATAAAAATGAAATTGAATATTATTGTAAGATTTTTAAATATTCCAAACGACTGTTAAAAGATGCAATATTTTCAATTAGTATTTCAATAAAAAATGATTTCAAAATTTAATGTAGGATATTAAGTTTTTCTATATACCTAATAAAAAAGATAACATATATTATATTTGCCAATTAGAAGTTTGGATACCGTTAAAATTAATGTAGAATCTTAATATAATCAATTTAAATTTTATTCATGAATAAAAGTAATAAAGTATTGTTTTTTGGGCCATACCCTAATCCTATTACAGGGCAATCTATATCTTTTAAAGAAGTGTTTGATAATTATCAAAAAAAGAAAATACTAATAAATACAACCAGATATAATAATAAGTATATTTCTAATTTTTATAGTATCCTTATAAGTACATATTATTTATTGACAAGAAAAATTGATGTAATTTATTTCACATGTAGTAGAAATAAAGTAAGCGCAATAAAAGATTTTTATTTAATTTTTTTAGCCTATATTTTTAAAATTAGAATTGTAAATCACTTGCATGGGGCTGATTTTAAAACTTTCATTAACTCATATAATTTTTTTAGAAAAGTAGCTTTTTTTTTATATAATAAAGTAAATACTACTATTGTCCTTTTACCATCAATGAAGTCTCAATTTAATCAGTTTACTAAAATGAAGATTAATGTTGTTGAGAATTGTTATTCTTCTGATTACATGGGTTTGGATATAAATTTAAATAGCAAAAAAAATCAAATTTTATATCTTTCAAATTTAATGTACAGTAAAGGTATTTTAGTTTTTTTAAGCTCACTAGACTCTATTTTAGAAACTAATCAAAACACCAAGGTATTTATAGCAGGAAAACCTATGGCTGATGATTTTATGAGCAGAGATGAAATTTGGTATAAGTTTTCTGATAAGGTTGCTTTACTTGAAGATAAATATCCTAATAGAATTATTTATTTAGGAATAGTTCATGGTAAAGACAAACAAAAATTACTAGAAGAAAGCTCTATATTTGTTCTTCCAACCTTTTATAAAACAGAAGCTTTACCTATAAGTATAATCGAGGCTATGAAATTTGGAAATGCAATTATAACTACAAATCATAATTATTTGGCAGACATAGTTTCAAGTAATAATGGATGTTTAATAGAACCTAATAGTGTTGAAGCATTAAAAAATAGTATTTTAGATTTGTTGGGAAGTGTTTCAAACCTAAAAAAGATACAAAAACATAATATTACTGAATCAAGTTTAAAGTATGATTCGGTTATTTTTAATAAGAAAATTTTAAATATCTTAGAGAATAAATAATGAAAGTTTCAATAATTACGGTTTCCTATAATAGTGCAAGAACTATTGAGTCTACATTTAATTCTGTAGCTTCACAAACCTATAAGAATATTGAATATATTGTTGTAGATGGTGGTTCGAAAGACAATACGTTAGAATTAATTAAGGAAAGAAAAACATTGATATCAAAATGGATATCTGAACCGGACAAAGGACTTTATGATGCAATGAATAAAGGAATATTAATGGCTACTGGTGATATTATTGGAATAATAAATTCAGATGATTTATTTTGTGATGATCATGCAATTGAAAAAGTGGTAAGTATTTTAATGAGTGACAATTTAGACTCTGTCTATGCTGACTTATTTTATGTAGCTCAAAATGATACCGATAAAATTGTGAGAAGATGGGTTACGGGTAAACAGAAACCTTTTAGGTACGGTTGGCATCCTGCACATCCAACTTTTTATGTAAAGAAAAGGGTTTATGATAAGTATGGATTATTTGATCTACGCTTTAAACTTGCCGCTGATTTTGAAATTATGCTTCGATTTTTGGATAAATATAAAATAAGTACAACTTATTTGGAGGAGCCTTTAGTGAAAATGCGTTTAGGTGGTGAAACAAATAAAAGCTTTAAAAATATTTATAATCAAAATGTAGAATGTATAAGAGCTTTTAAAAAAAATGATTTAAAAGTCAACAAGTTTTTATATCCATTTTTCAGACTTATACCCAAATTTTTTCAATTTAAAGGATAATGGGAAAAGTATTATTAACTGGTTTTTCAGGTTTTTTAGGAAGTACTATTTTAAACTTTTTAGAAAGTGAAAATTATGAAATTATTAAAG
Organism: Polaribacter sp. P097; assembly: GCF_036864555.1. NCBI lineage: Bacteria > Pseudomonadati > Bacteroidota > Flavobacteriia > Flavobacteriales > Flavobacteriaceae > Polaribacter > Polaribacter sp. P097. The sequence continues at coordinate 47,495 of NZ_JAZETJ010000003.1, forward strand.
CTGGTCGCAATAAAGAGTCCGATATACAGTTTAATTTGCTAAAAGATACATTACCAAAGGTTGATGTAGATTATGTCATACATGTTGCCGGAAAAGCACATGTCATCCCTAAAACCGAGCTTGAAAAAGAAGCTTTTTTTAAAGTAAACTTTATAGGGACAAAAAATTTGGTAGATGGATTAAATTTAAAAAAGCTAAAAACTTTTATTTTTATCAGTTCAGTTGCTGTTTATGGTGTCGATTCAGGTGAATTAATTGAAGAAAACCATCCACTTAAAGGAAATACTCCTTATGCACTTAGTAAAATTAAAGCGGAAGAACTTCTGATTGATTTTGGAAAAAGAAATAATATTAAAATCGTAATATTAAGATTGCCCTTAATAACAGGGAAAAATCCTGTTGGTAATTTAAGTAGTATAATTAAGGCCATACAAAAAGGATATTATTTTAGAATAGGAAAAGGAGAAGCGAAACGTTCTTTAATATCGGCATTGGATGTTGCTAATGTTATTCCTCATTTATTGAATTTAAATGGTGTTTATAATTATACAGATTGTCATCACCCGGAAATAGCTGAAATAGACTCAGCTATAGCAAGGGAATACAATAAGAAAATAAGAAAATTGCCAAAAATAATTCTTAAAGTTATAGGTAAATTTGGAGATATAATTCCTCTCTTTCCTTTTAATTCAAATAAATTTGAAAAATTAACAAGTACTCTAACATTTTCTAATAGGAAGATTTTAAAAAAAATTAATTATCGCCCTTTAAGTGGTTTGAAAGATATTGTTTAATTATGAAAAACTATATATTTATTATATTAACATTAGGTGTATTATCTTATATCTATTTAAAATTAGCAATTAAATTTAATATAATCGATAAGCCGAATCAAAGAAGTTCACACACGAAAATCACAGTTCGAGGTGGAGGAATTATTTTCCCAATTGCTGTTTTGCTTTTTTACCTTATTTATAATTTTACCTATCCGTATTTAACCTTAGGTATTTTCTTAATTGCGATTGTTAGTTTTTTAGACGATATATACACACTTTCTTCTAAAATAAGGTTTCCATTTCAATTCATTGCGGTATTTCTTATTTTGCTAGAAATTGGTTTACCTTATTCACCCATTTATATATATTGCACAGCACTACTCTTTGGGGTTGGCATTATAAATATGTTCAATTTTATGGATGGTATTAATGGTATAACTGGGTTGTATAGTTTATCAGTCCTATTTGGATTCTATTTTTTAAATGAAAATGAGCAATTACTTCAAAGTGATTTAATAGTATATTCGATTATAGCACTTTTGATTTTTGGATTTTACAATTTTAGAACGAAAGCTTTATTTTTTGCTGGAGATATAGGTAGTATCGCCATTGGTGCTCTGGTGTTTTTTACGGGATTGTATTTTATGTATTATTTAGAATCTCCGTTAATGTTACTTTTTGTTATTGTTTATGGAGGGGATGCTGGTAACACTCTATTGTATCGTAAATTTTTTACTCAAGAAAGTATATTTGAAGCACATCGTCATCATATCTATCAAAAATTAGTAGATAAAACTAGGTTTACACATTTACAAGTTTCATTTTTATATGCTATTCTGCAATTTGGTATTAGTTTAATCATACTAAAAACATATAAGCTTTCCTTAGAAGTTCAGTGGTTATTATTTTTCGGATTGATTTTGGTTTTTATAATCGCTTATATAATAATTTTCAGGAAATTACAGAAAATAGTAGGCTAAATCCTTGTATCACCTGTAAGTATATATTAAAAAATATTGTAAATTCGCACTTTAGGTTATTTTGCCAATTTTCTATTATGCTAAGAAGTTTCTTATTAAAAACATTAAATAAATATGCTTCCAGGTGGTTGGTATTATGTATTGATGTTATCCTAGTTTGTATCTCTTTTTTGTTGGCCTACACTATTCGTTTTAATATTAGTTTAGACTTTAATACAGATACTTTTCTAATTCAAATACCTGTTGTAGCTTTTGTAGCTTTTATTAGTTTTCTCATTGTAGGTTCTTACAAAGGAATTATTCGTCACACAGGAACCAAAGACGCCTTTAATGTCTTTTTGGGGGTAACTATAGCTACTATTTCTTTAGGATTTATGGTTGCTTTAAATTCACTTTTTAAGTTGAATTATTTTACAGTGCCAAATTCTATTATTGTGATTCACTATTTGGTGTCTGTCTTTATTTTAATTATTAGCAGATATGTTTTTAAAGCCTTCTATGATGTAATTTCAACTGAAGTAAATACGATTAAAAATGTGTTAATATATGGTGCAGGTGAAGCTGGAATAATTACCTATGGCGCTTTAAACAGAGACAAAAAATACAATTACGATATTTTAGGTTTTATTGATGATGATCCCAATAAAATTAATAAAAAAATTGATCGTATTAAGATTTTCAGCTTTGATAAAATTAGCAAGGAGTTTGTTGAAAAAAATGAGTTAACAGAAGTCATTATATCCACTCAAAAAATAAGACCTTCTCGTTTATTGGAAATTACAGATCGCTTGTTAGCTTTAGAGGTCGAAGTAAAGATAGTGCCTCCATTGGTAACTTGGATTGATGGTGATCTGCAGGCAAATCAAATCAAACAAATTAATATTGACGATTTACTGGGGAGAGATAAAATTGAAATTAATAATCCTATTGTAAAAAGAGATGTAGATAATAAAGTGGTTTTGGTAACTGGGGCAGCTGGTTCCATAGGATCCGAAATTTCTAGGCAGTTAAGTCGTTATAATTTAAAACACTTAATTTTGGTAGATCAAGCAGAATCTGCCTTATATGACTTACAACAAGAACTACAATTAAATGGTGTTCTTAATTTTTCTGCTTTAGTAGCAGATGTAAGAGATAAAAAGAGAATGCGAGAGGTTTTTAAAAAATATCAACCACATAACGTCTTCCATGCAGCAGCATATAAACATGTTCCATTAATGGAGAAGAGCCCTTATGAAGCGATAAAAATTAATGTTTTAGGAACCAAAAAAGTTGCAGATTTAGCTGTTCGATATAAGGTAGAGCGCTTTGTTATGATTTCTACGGACAAGGCAGTGAACCCAACAAATGTTATGGGAGCTACTAAAAGAGTTGCTGAAATGTATATTAGCTGTTTAAGCAAACAACAATCGGATACAAAATTTACAACAACACGTTTTGGAAATGTGTTAGGATCAAATGGATCAGTAATCCCGCTATTCAAAAAACAAATTGAAAAAGGTGGACCTTTAACGGTAACTCATAAAGACATTACCCGCTATTTTATGACCATACCTGAAGCTTGTAGATTGGTGCTTGAGGCAGCTACAATGGGTCAAGGGGGTGAAGTGTATATTTTTGATATGGGAAAATCTGTGAAAATATTTGATATGGCAAAACGAATGATTTCGTTGTCTGGTTTAAAATATCCGGAGGATATTGACATACAAATTACTGGGTTGCGACCGGGAGAAAAATTATATGAGGAGTTACTCGCCAATGGAGAGAATACCGTAAAAACCTATCATGAGAAAATTATGATTGCGAAAACACAATCATTTCATAAAGAAGGGGTGCAACATGTTATTGAGAATTTACAGAAGCATAAGAATAGTTTGTCAAATACTGAAATTGTAAGTTTAATTAAAACCATAGTTCCTGAATACATTTCTAATAACTCTGAGTTTGAAAAGTTAGATATTAATTAGGTCTATCATTTCAAAATTTGTTATTTTCGCCAAAAACTATTTAATGAAGAAAAGTATCATAGCACTAGTATCGGTATTACTAATAAGCTCTTGTGTTTCTAAAAAAGAAATCATCTACTTTCAAAATGATGAAATAGACCAGTCAAAGGTTTCGAACAGCTACAAAACAATTATTAAACCTGACGATTTATTACAAATTAACATTACTGCCCAAGATTTAAAGGCAGTACAGCCTTTTAATTTGGCAGCGGTATCGTATGCAACGTCTACGAATAGCGCGATAGGCCAAGCACAGCAGCAAATGTATTTAGTAGATACCAATGGAGAAGTCGATTTTCCTGTTTTGGGAAAACTAAAAATTGGTGGTTTGACGAGAGACGAAGTAATTGATTTGCTTAGGAACAAACTGGACCCTGATTACGTAAAAGATCCCAATATCAATATCCGAATTGCGAACTATAAAATATCAGTGTTAGGAGATGTGCAACGACCAGGAAGTTATAATATTCCTAATGAACGTATTACCATTTTAGATGCACTAGCCTTAGCAGGAGATTTAAATATTTCTGGGCAGCGTAATGATATTTTAATTACTCGTGAAGAGGCCGGAAAAAAAGTGCAATACAAGATTGATTTATTGTCAAAAGATATTTTTACATCACCAGTATATTATCTGCAACAAAATGATGTGGTGTATGTAAAGCAGAACTACGCTCGTATTCAATCGGCTTCCGCCAATTCAAATACTTCATTATTCATTTCTATAACTAGTGTAGTAATTACCTTAGTTACTTTAATAACCCGATAATATGAAAGATAATTTGAATAGTTTTCAAAATGAAGATACGGATACTATAAATATTCGTGAAGAGGTTGAAAAATACTTTCGTTATTGGCGTTGGTTTTTGTTAGGAGTAATACTAGCAATTACGATAGCTTTTATGTATTTGCGTTATAGTACTCCTTCGTATAGTGTTTCCTCTACTATAATGATTAAAGATAATCAGAAATCCGGGATTTCTGATGAGCTAAAAGCAGTGGCAGATTTAGGAATTGTAGGAACAGGTTCTACAAATAATACCGATAATGAAATTTATATTATAAAATCTCGCAAAATCATTGGCAATGTGATCGATTCCTTGGCATTAACAACCAAATATTTTGTAGAAGGAAGGGTTAAGCAAACAGAAGTTTATTTAGACGCACCGATTCGTTTGGAATTTATTGATAGAAATCAAGATTTTGAATTAACGGATACTACATTCATAGTTCAAATCTTAGATGCTAAAAATTTCAACTTGTTTGATATGGACAAGGCTTTAAAATCATATTATCAATTTGGTGAACCAATTTCCAATAAGATAGGAACTTTTAAGATTTTACATTCTGAGGATAAATTTAATAAAGATTTCGAAATTTTTGTTTCAATTTTGAATAAGGATAAGTTAATTGATGAATATCTTAAAAAAATAGATGTTTCACCTGTGGATAAAAACTCTAGTGTATTGAATTTAAGTTTAACCAATCCAGTAAAACGAAAAGCAGAGGATATTCTAAACGAATTAGTGATACAGTATAATCTAGATGCTATTTCTGATAAGAATATTGTTTCCGAGAAAACCAAACAGTTTATAGAAGACCGATTAATTAGTGTAGGAAATGATTTAGCCTCAATACAGGATAACGTTAAGAATTACAAAACCAAATTTGGTATTACAGGTTTATCAACAGAGGGCGAGTTGGCTTTGGAAGAAGTAACTCGAAACAACCAACAAATTGTTACTTTAAAAAGTCAGTTAAGCTTAGCCAATTGGATACAGAAAAAATTAAAGGTTCAAGCACAGGACAATGACGTGCTGCCTACAAATTTAGGGTTTACCGATGAAAGTATATCTGCAGCCATTCAATCGTACAATGACTTGGTACTGCAAAAAAACACTTTATTAACAACCGCTGGTATTAAGAATCCACGTTTGATTGAGATACAAAATCAAATAAATACCTTGCAACAAAACTTATTATCGAGTATTGCGAATTTAAAAAATTCGTTAGAAATTCAACTATCGCAATTAAATAATGAAGCGAGAAAAGTGAATGCTAAAATAGCGAACATTCCATTAATCGAAAGAGGGATTATTGATATTGAGCGTCAGAAAGAAATTTACTCGGAGTTGTATTCATATTTGTTAAAGAAAAAAGAAGAGACTGCCATATCATTAGCAGTAACTGTACCTAATGCTAAGATTATTGATTATGCTTATGGTTCAGATATTCCTGTTGCACCTAAAAAGAAAATTATATTTTTAGTGGCTTTATTATTAGGTGTTATTATTCCTTTCGTAATTATCTATCTGAAAAATTTATTAGACACTAAGCTTCATACTCGTAAGGATATTGAACAATTGACTACAGTGCCTTTTATAGGTGATGTGCCACATTCGGAAACAGAACAGAAAATTGTAATTAGTGATAATGCTAGAACAAGTACTGCTGAGGCATTCCGTTTAATTAGAACCAATTTAGCGTTCATGTTGCCTGAAAATACGAATAATCTGGGGAAAACTATTTTTATTACCTCTACTACTAGTGGTGAAGGAAAGTCGTTTATTTCTATTAATTTATCTGCAGCCTTATCCTTATCGAGTAAAAAAGTATTGTTATTAGGAATGGATTTAAGAGCTCCGAAAGTAACAGAATACTTAGGATTAGCCGAACGCAAGGGAATTACGAATTACATAACGAATAGCCAGCTTACTTTGGACGATTTAAAGTTTTCTATACCTGAGATTAAAGGCTTAGATATCATTGCCTCTGGTGTGATTCCACCAAATCCAGCTGAATTGTTATTGACAGATCGTGTAAAACAATTAATGGAAGAAGTAAAGAAAGATTATGATTATATTGTTGTGGATACAGCACCTGTAAACTTAGTTACAGATACTTTGTTAATTTCCAAATATGCGGATATGGTGTTATATGTTTCTAGGGCAAACTACTTAGATAAGAGAATGTTAGTAGTTCCTCAGAAATTATATGAAGAGAAAAAATTACCAAATATGGCTTTTGTTTTGAATGATACAGACATGAAACGTGGCTATGGCTATGGCTACGGTTATGGCTATGGTAATGGTTATTTGGAAGAAGTAACCAAACCTTGGTATAAAAGAATATTTAGTTCTTAATCGAGTAAAAAAGGGAAGCAGTATTGTTTCCTTTTTTTTATTGGAACTTATAAAGAAAATACTATTTGTCATTTCGACTAATACTGAGATTAAAAGGTATTCAATCTAAAGTATTGAGCGAAGCTTAGTTTAGCGGAATGGATAAATTTCTTTTCAACTCTCTTCTTTTTTCCATTGATGAAAAAAGAATCAAAAAAATCTAGACTTATTTTATCATTTTTAAATTCTACAATTTATTCCATTAACGAGTCCAGACCACTGCGCTCTTTGGACGCTAAACATTCTATAAATTTTGAATTTCTACAGATGATAAAAGTATGTCGAAAAAGTAAATTCATAAATCCTACTTCGAATTAAATTTATGTCAGGAAAATAAAAAAATCAAATGATAATTTTGAGATCTCTCCACAAGATCCAAATGATAAATATCAAAGTTGATGTGTTTAGTAAATAACTTCTTACTTTAAAAACTTTAGATTATTTTCTAACAAATGATTAATCTTTTTAAGATTCTTTTTAGTGCTGATACTTTTTAATAAATGCAAATGATTTTTATGATGGGTGTCAGTACCGACAAAATCGTATAAATTTTCTTTTAGTAAACGATCTGCGGTTTTGGTAACACTATCTCCATATTGAGGTGTTAGGGAAAGTAAGTTTAATTGAAACAGACATCCTGCTTTTTTAAGTTTGTAATAAATCTCAAAATTGTTGTGGTAGCTATTGTATCTTTCAGGGTGAGCAAGTACAGGCTTGTATCCTTTTAGCTGAATTTGAAATAAAACGTCAAATAAATTTATAGGTGGACTGAAATAAGACATTTCTACTAAAATATAATTGTCTTTTAAAGTTAAAATATCATCTTTTTCTAATAGTGCTGAAAATTGTTCATCCATCATGTATTCTGCAGCAGCATTTAATTTGATATCTGGTAAACCTTGATCTTTTAAGGCTGCTCTTACTTCTTCTAATTTCTTTAAAATAGTTTCAGAAGAATTAGGGTATACATCTCCTAAAACATGTGGAGTAGTTATAAAGTTTTTAATACCATAAGAAGCCATTTTTTGTATTAAACCTATTGATTGTTCGATATCTTTTGCGCCATCGTCAATACCTGGTAGTAAGTGGGAATGTATATCAATAAAATTAGAAGGGAAAAATTCGGTTAACAGAATTTCTTTCTTTTTAAAAAATAACATAAATATCAAATTATAGTGCAAATTTACAATATTAGAAGGTTCTAATTGTGTTAAATAATAACGAAAACGATTGAAGTTTTTAATACTATTGCTCACTAAAATAACTTGCAATATATTTGACAAAAATAGCAGTATTATGATTTTAATTGCAGATGGAGGATCTACAAAAGCAGATTGGATAGCATTGGATACGAATAAAAATGAAGTATTTCGTGTAAGAACCCTTGGTTTAAATCCGGCTGTTGTAGAGCAAGAGGAATTGAACAACAGAATTGTAAATATGTTTCAACTTATCAATATTAAAGATGAGGTTACTGAAATTCATTTTTATGGAGCTGGATGTGGAACTCCTAAGCCGTCTAAAATTTTACAAGACGTCATGGAAGCTATTTTTATAAATGCTAAAGTACATGTAGCAGAAGATATGTTAGCAGCAGTGTATGCTGCATCAGGTAAAAAACCTGCATTAGTTTGTATTTTAGGAACAGGCTCTAACAGTTGTTATTTTGATGGAAAAACTGTTCAAATGAATACTCCTTCTTTAGGTTATGTCTTGATGGATGAAGCTAGTGGTAATTATTTTGGAAAAGTGCTTCTAAGGGAATATTACTATAACAAAATGCCTAAACCTATGGCAGAGCGTTTTGAAAATGAATTCAATTTAGATGCAGATTACATCAAACAGAATCTTTATAGAATGCCAAATCCGAATATGTATTTAGCTTCTTTTGCGAAGTTTATGTTTGAATTTAAAGAGGAGAAGTACATTAAAAAGATTATTAAAAGAGGCTTTCGGGAATTCTTTAAATATAGAATACTACCTTTTGAGAAAGATACAACTACACCTTTGTACTTCATTGGTTCAATTGCCCATTATTTCAGAGAAACTTTAGAGAAAGTAGCTCAAAAAAACAACCTTCAAATAACTGGAATTATTCAAAGACCCATTGATAATCTATTGGAATATCATAAAAATAATATTATTTAAGTAGCTCTACAACACGTTCTAAGCGCATTCCTCTAGAACCTTTAATGAGTATATAGGAATTATTAGGGATATTATCTTCAAAGTCATTCTTAAAGTCATCAAACGTCTTAAAGAGATTTTCATTTTCTTTAGTTTGATAAAAGTGTTCTCCAACAAAGTAATAGCCATTAAAATTCATTTGGGTAGCCATATTTACAATCTGTTGATGTTCTTGTAAGCTGGCATCACCCAGCTCAAACATATCGCCTAAAATAACAATTTTGTGATCTGCCTTTAAAGCTTGAAAATTCTCTAAGGCAACTTTCATACTTGATGGATTTGCATTGTAAGCGTCTAGAATAATTACATTAGAATTTTGATTGATGATTTGAGAACGATTGTTGGTAGATTCATAACCTTCTATCGCTTCTTTAATAACATCATCCTTAACTTTAAAATAATTTCCTATAGTTATTGCAATTGCAATATTCGTGTAATTATAAGTCCCAATTAAATTACTATTTATAACTAGATTATCATAGTATAACTGCACTAAAGGATTTGCTTCTTTTAAAGCTATACTAGGTTGAAAAGGAATGGTTGTGACATTTTTAGTTTTATCAACCTGAATTTTATCATCAGGATTGATAAACGCAATTTTATTATTCTGCTCTAAAAATTGATACAACTCACTTTTTCCTTTAATGACACCTTCAACTCCGCCAAAACCCTCTAGGTGTGCTTTTCCAAAATTAGTGATGTATCCAAAATCTGGTTCGCAGATATTGCTAAGAAATTCGATTTCTTTTTGATGGTTTGCACCCATTTCTACAATCCCCATTTCAGTATCTATGGGCATAGAAAGTAGGGTTAAAGGTACTCCTATATGATTGTTAAGGTTTCCTTTAGTGGCAATGGTTTTGTATTTTTTAGAGAGTACAGCAAATATCAACTCTTTGGTTGTAGTTTTACCATTACTACCTGTTAAACCAATAATTGTAGCTTTAAGTTGTTTGCGATGATAATTGGCCAATTGCTGTAGTGTCTCTAAAACATTTGGCACTAATATAATGGCATCTTGTGTTTGATAAACCTCTTCATCAACAATAGCATAAATAGCTCCTAATTTTAGTGCTTCTTCTGCAAAACTATTTCCATTAAAATTATCACCTTTTAAGGCGAAAAATATTGTGTTTTTACGAATGTTTCTAGTATCTGTATCTACTAAATAATGCTGTGTATAAAGGTTGTAAAGCTTTGCTATTTCCATAAAATAAAGATAAAAAAAACCTCATTATTTAAAAACAATGAGGTTTGAATTCTTTGATAGTGTATTAATTATCTACTAGGATTTCTTGCTTTTCTTTTTCCGTTAGAAAGTGGTCCTAATTTATCTGTAACACATCTAAACCCAATATAGTTTGTAGCCATATATTCAGGTAAATATCTTCTTTGTGCTGGATCTAACCAGTATTCTCTATCAGACCAAGAGCCGCCTTTATAAACACGAGTTCTATCACTAATTAAAGTAGTTCTCTTTTTATCATCGTTTACTAAAACTTCTCTTCCTGTCACAGGATCAATTTCAACAGTAGGCGATTTTGGTGAGTTGTACATACTAGGTCTTCTAGCAATCTCATCTTCATCATCTTCGTAAAAACGAGTTGAGTTTGCATCTCCATCACCAATATTGGCATTATCTGCTTTTGAGAAGTTTCTTCTTAAAGTAGCATCATTTTTGGTAATTGGTACATATTTGATAGAACCTGGTAAATATCTTGGTACTACTTTACCATTTGGTAAGGTGTCATATTCTATTTCTGCACCACCTTGTTCGCCTGCAAAAACTACATTCCCTTTACTATCTATCATTTTTTTAGTAAATAAATTACCTCTAAAATAATTAAAGTCGTTTGCTTCATTGTCTATAATAGGTCTATAAACATCAGCAACCCATTCTGCAACATTACCAGACATGTCATATAAACCAAATCCGTTTGGAGGATAAGATTTAATTTCATTTGGTATATCTGCTCCATCAGAGCTCCAACCAGAAGGTCCACTATAATCTCCTTTTCCTTGTTTAAAGTTGGCTAGTTGATCACCCCTGTTTCTTTTATTTTTAGCTCTTGTATATTTACCATTCCAAGCATATTTTTTTCTACCTCTAATGTTATTATATTCTCTGTTTTCTACATTTGCTTTTGCTGCAAATTCCCATTCAGCTTCTGTAGGCAAACGAAAACGTTGCGTTAAAACACCATCTGCATTTGTGATTTTTCTTCCTTGAAAAGCATCTTTTGCTGGTCTTGCTTCGCCACGTTTTCTTACAGTTCTTCCAATACCTCTTTTATAAACAGTGGTGTCACCGTCAAATAACTTAGAATCATCAACTAAGAAAACATCTGTATCAAAAAAGTTACTTATGGTATCAATATCAAAAATATTTTTAATGTTCCCTTTGTCAATTAAGGTTTTTAAGTTTACTGCATTTGTTCTCCATTTACAATACTCGTTAGCCTGTAACCAGCTAACACCCACAACAGGATAATCAGCATAAGCAGGATGACGAAAATAGTTTTCAGACAAGATATCTGTATTTCCTAAACTTTTTCTCCAAACTAAAGTATCTGGTAAAATAGAGCTGTAAATGTTTTTGTATTTCGCTTCAGAAGGAGGAAAAACATCTTTCATATATTGTACATATAAAAAATATTCAGAGTTGGTAACCTCTGCTTCATCCATATAAAAAGAACGAACGTGTATTTTATTTGGGGTAGTGTTCCAGTCGAACATTACATCATCTTGTACTTGTCCCATAGTAAAAGAACCACCTTCTACACCAACCATTCCTAATGGAGTTTCTTGGCCATCAAAAGAATTGGCTCTAATATAATTACCATTTTTAGGATCGTTAAAAGATAAACCTGTTAACCTAGATTTATTGGATGAAGAACTTTTACAATTCACAAAAAGTAAACTGACAAAAACTATGAATGTTATTTTAAATATGTTTTTCATTATCTAATTTAAAATTGATAGGGTTTTAATATAATGATGCAATTTACAATAAAAAAATACTTTTATACAAGCAAATATACATTTTTAACGCATGCATTTTCTGCATATAATCTTATAAACGATTGCATTTTTACTTTAGTATAATTTATCTTTGTTACTATTAAAATAACTAAGATATAATTGCGTTATTTTTAAATCTAGAATGATTAAAAAAGGATTCCTATTATTAAGTTGCATGTTTTTAATGCAAAATTCAATAGCTCAAGTTAGTAGTTCTGTACTAGCTAGTGGAGATTGGTATAAGTTTTCTGTGGATACTACTGGTGTTTTTAAGATAGATAGAAATTTATTGCAGCAAATAGGCGTTTCTACCAATAATTTAGATCCGAAGAAAATTCATATTTATGGTAATGGAGGCCAATTATTGCCTGTTTTGAATAGTGATTTTAGATACGATGATCTGCAAGAAAATGCTATTTATATAGATGGTGAACAGGATGGTTCTTTTGATACTAATGATTTTATTCTATTTTATGCAAAAGGCCCTCATGATTGGGAAGTAGATCTTGCCAATGAAACAGCAAGACATAGGCAAAACATCTATTCTGATAAAGCATATTATTTTATAACCGTTAATGAAACTGATGGAAAAAGAATTCAGTCAGAAACACCAATTTCATCAGCTCCTACCAATGTTTTTGCCACTTTTGACGATTATACTTTTTTTGAAAGAGAAGAACGAAGCATTTTGGCAGTGGGTACACAATGGTTTTTTAACGAAGATTTTAATATTGAGAATACCCAATCATTTACAATTCCTTTTACCAATGCAGTTTCTGGAGAAAACATTACAGTAAGAACTAGAGGAGTGTCAAATTCGGTAGTGGCTTCTACCATGGATGTTGTTGTAAATGGGCAAGATGCGTACAGTATAAATTATCCAGCTACAAATCCTTCCTCATTAACCAAAGCATTTGCCTTAGAAAGAAGTGCAGCTTTGAACAATACTTCCGAAAATATTACAGTTTCAATTATCTATAACAGTAATGGAAATCCGTCTGCAAATGCATTTTTAGATTATATAGAGGTAGTAGGAACCAAAAATTTAAGCTATTCTGATTTTCAGTTCTCGTTTCGAAATTTTGAACAAGCAACTGCTTCAGGAACTGTAGCTTATGAAATTACAAATGGAGCGAATGCTTTTCAAGTTTGGGATGTTTCCAATTCCATTAGTCCAAAAAGACTTCAGAATACTTCATCAGGAAACAATTTTACCTTTAATGCAAATGCAGGTGAATTGAAAGAATATGTTGTTTTGGATGCTAATGACTTTTATATCCCTGAAACTGTAGAAAATTCTAGAGTAACCAATCAAGATTTACATGGTTTAAAAGACATCAACTATTTGGTAATTACCAATTCAGATTTGGCAAATGAAGCACAAAGATTGGTAGACTATCATCAAACAAATTCTAATTTGGTTGGTAAAGTGGTGTTGTTAGATGAAATTTACAATGAATTTTCATCGGGTTCTAAAGACATTACAGGAATTAGAGATTTCATCAAGCATTTATACACCACAAATTCATCACCCTCAACTCAACTAAAATACGTTTGTTTTTTTGGTGATTCGTCTTACGATTATAAAGATCGAATTGCAGCGAACAATAATATTGTACCAGTTAAATTATCAACCATAAGTTTTAATTTGGCGAGTTCTTATGTTACTGATGATTTCTTTGTGATGTTAGATGACAATGAAGGTACAATGTCTACTTCACATACTGTGGATGTGGCATCCAGTAGAATTCCTGTTTCTACAATTGCAGAGGCATCTGTTGTGGTAGATAAAATTTTGTCTTATTACAGTAAAGATGCCATTGGTGATTGGCGAAATACAATTACGTTATTGGCAGATGATATTGATGTGGTTGGAGAGGAAGTTATTGAGCAAGGTGTAGAATCTATTGCTGATGAAATTAAGGATAACAAGCCTGTATTTAATGTCAATAAAATTTATGCAGATGCCTTTGTGCAAGAAAACTCTTCAGGAGGTGAACGTTATCCAGAAGTGAATGAAGCCATAACCAATGCCATTGAAAAAGGAACGTTAGTTTTCGATTATTTTGGTCATGGAGGAGAAGATGGTTTTGCTTCTGAGCGTATTTTAGATGTTTCTCAAATTCAATCTTTTAATAATTTAAATACACTTCCTTTATTAATTACAGTTACTTGCGACTTTTCAAGATTTGACAATCCAAATAGAATTACAGCAGGTGAAATTACCTTTAAAAAATCGGATGGTGGAGCTGCAAGTATGATTACAACTACTAGAGAGGTTTTTATTTCTACAGGTCAGCGATTTAATGAGCAGTTAATTCGTGTTTTACTCTCTTTTAACGGAGAAGATTACTCAATTGCAGAAGCCTTAGCAACAACCAAAAATCAATTTAACAGTACACAAAAATTCTTTATTTATTCTTTTGGAGATCCTGCCATGAAATTGGCAATTCCTAAGCCTAATGTAAGAATTACTAAAATGAACGATGTTCCAATATCCCAATCTTTAGACACTATTAAAGCATTGTCAAAAATTAAGTTTGAAGGTGTGGTTACAGACGATTCAAATTCGGTTTTAACCAATTATAATGGAACGTTATCTACCACTGTTTTTGATAAAGTAATTGAAAAAAACACCTTAGATAACGATGGTTTTGGAGTAACAATGGTTTTTGATACACAAGACAGTAAGCTGTTTAGAGGAAAAGCAACTGTAGAAAATGGTGTATTTAGCTTCGATTTTGTAGTGCCAAAAGATATTAAAATTGCTTATGGTAAAAGCAAATTGAGTTTTTATGCTGAAGATGGAGAAGTGGAAAAAGCAGGAGCCAATTTTGATGTTACAGTTGGTGGAATAAATGAGAATGCACCTGAAGATACTATTGGGCCAGAGATTTCTTTATTTATGAATGATGAGTCTTTTATTGATGGTGGTAATACAAATGCATCCCCCAATTTAATTGCAGTTTTGTCTGATGCTAATGGTATCAATACTTCAATTACAGCAGTAGATCATGATATTGTTGCCATTTTAGATGGTGATACTGCCAACCCAATAATTTTAAATGATTTTTATCAAACAGAACTTAATGATTTTACAACAGGAAAGGTAAATTATACTTTAAGAGATTTAGAAACTGGCCCTCACACGTTGAAAATTAAAGCTTGGGATACATACAATAACTCTTCTGAAACAACGTTAAACTTTGTGGTTGTTAGTGATGCCATATTAAATTTAGAAAATGTTTTAAACTATCCTAATCCTTTTGTAAATTACACAGAGTTCTGGTTCAATCATAACAAACCTAATGAGCCTTTAGAAGTTCAGGTTCAGGTATTTACGGTTTCTGGAAAATTGGTAAAAACCATCAACAGAAATGTACAAACAACAGGTAATTTATCTAGGAATATTACGTGGAATGGCTTGGATGATTTTGGAAACAAAATAGGTAAAGGGGTGTACGTTTATAAACTTACTGTAAAAGCTACAGTAAGTAATTTGGTGTCAGAGAAATATGAAAAATTAGTAATACTTCAATAAAAATTAGATATTTGTAATCAATCGTCAAAAGAAGAAAATGAAAAAATTAAGTATTTGTATTGCACTTTGTGCTTTAGTAGGGGTTAAAGTGGGTGCACAAACCAACACACAACAAACAGGTGGTATTACAACTGCAACTCCGTTTTTATTAATTGTGCCAGATGCAAGAGCAGGAGGTATGGGAGATATGGGTGTTGCAACTTCTGCAGATGCTTGGTCATTATTTCATAACCCTGCAAAAACTGCTTTTGGAGACAGACAAATAAAAACAGGTTTATCCTACTCACCTTGGTTACGTAATTTAACTGATGATATTTTTGTAGGTGCAGCTTCTTACATCAATAGGTTTAGTGAAAATGCAGCTTGGGGTGCAGAATTTAGATATTTTAGTCTTGGCCAAATTGATTTGACAGACAATCAAGGTAACCCAAATGGAACCATAAACCCTAATGAATTTGTATTCTCAGGATCTTATGCTTTAAAGCTAAGTGAAACATTTTCTATGGGAGTTGGTTTAAAATATATAAGATCTAACCTCGCTTTTAATGGTACAGCTGGTAATACTTTACAACCCGTAAATTCATTTGCAGTAGATGTTTCTGGTTACTATCAATCTTATGAAGAAAATTATGGAAACTTTAATGGTAGATATCGTTTAGGATTTAACATCGCAAACATTGGTCCTAAGGTTTCTTATACACCTGGTGAAGAAGATTTTATACCTACCAATTTAAAAGTAGGAGGTGGTTTTGATTTTATTTTAGACGATTATAATATCATTTCTACGAATGTTGAATTTACCAAATTATTAGTTCCAACTCCACAGCCTGATGGCTCTGATGAAGAAAAAGGTTGGATTCAGGGTATTTTTGGTTCTTTTGGAGATGCTCCAGGAGGATTTAGTGAAGAATTAAGTGAAATCACTTATGCACTGGGTGCAGAATATTTATACAACAATGCATTTGCCTTAAGAGCTGGTTACTTTCATGAAAGTCAAGATAAAGGAAACAGACAATATTTTACTTTAGGTGCTGGCTTTAAAACCAATGCTTTAAACGTAGATTTATCTTATTTGATAAATTCTTCAGATGTGAATAATCCATTAGAAAACTCATTACGTTTTACATTATCTTTCGATTTAGGAGAAATTTACGACAACTACTAGAATTCAGTTTTTTTTAGTAGATTTAAAAAATAATAAAGCAGTCTAATCAGGCTGCTTTTTTTGACTTTACACATATGAAAAATATCGAAATAAAATCTTCTGCAATAGTATACAATGACATTTCTGAGTTAGACAAGGAAGACAAACAGCTTATGGATAAAGCAATTGAGGCTAGAAAAAAAGCCTATGCTCCTTATTCTAAATTTAGTGTTGGTGCAGCCTTGTTGTTAGATAATGGGGTTGTTGTTTTGGGAAATAACCAAGAAAATGCAGCTTATCCTTCAGGTATGTGTGCAGAAAGAGTAGCAATTTGGAGAGCTGGATCTGAATATCCAGAAATGAAAGTATTAAAGTTGGCTATTTCTGCCAGTTCCGCTATTTCTAAAGTAGACAAACCTGTAGGTCCTTGTGGTGCTTGCAGACAATCATTATCTGAATATGAAATGAAACAAAAACAGCCATTTTCAATTCTATTTATGGGAGAAATGGGTGAAGTAATTAAAACCGATTCTCTTGCCTCTTTACTTCCGTTTTCTTTTGACAGTTCTTATTTATAATGACGCCTGATATATCATCAAAGGCGGATATTCATTTCATCATTACCTCCTTTTATAAGAAATTGTTGAGTGATGCATCTATAAGCCCATTTTTCAAGGAAATTGTAACTGAAAATCAATTGGATGTCCATCTTGAATTTATCACTAATTTTTGGAACGATATTCTTTTTGACACGTTAAGTTATCAAGAAAATGTTATGCAGAAACATCTTAAATCGAATGCAAAAATGGCATTTAAAAAGTCGCATTTTGACATTTGGATATCGTATTTTTTTGAGGTAATTGATGCCAATTTTAATGGTGCTAAAGCTAGCTTAATGAAAAATAGGGCAAGCTCAATTGCAACAGTGATGAAGCTTAAGATGAATATGTATAAATAATTAGGCTTTTTTTTATCAATACTATTTTTTTAAAAGCCTTTTTTGACTTTTCCATTACTATGCATGCATAGTAAATAATTGTAGGTTCATTGTTGTAAATTCGACCTAGAAAAATAAAAACAAAATGATTTCATCAAAAATTACTGGAACAGGTACTTTTATTCCTTCATTAAAAAAGGCAAATAACGACTTTTTAGATTTCGATTTTTTGAATAATGATGGTTCAAAATTTGAGGCTACCAATACTGTGATCATTGAGAAATTTAAAGGAATTACAGGTATTGAAGAAAGAAGGTATGCAAAGCAAACTTACAATACTTCAGATTTAGCATTTTTTGCTGCAGAGAAAGCAATAGAAGATGCAAAAGTAAATCCAGAAGAATTAGATTATATCATTTTTGCTCATAATTTTGGTGATGTAAAACCAGGAGCTATTCAAGGTGATACACTACCAAGTTTAGCTACCAGAGTGAAAGCAAAATTGCAAATTGCCAATCCTAATTGTGTAGCATATGATGTGCTTTTCGGTTGTCCTGGTTGGATAGAAGGTGTAATTCAGGCTCAAGCGTTTATAAAAGCAGGTATTGCTAAAAAATGTTTAGTTATAGGTGCAGAAACATTATCTAGAGTTGTAGACAAACATGATAGAGATTCTATGATTTATAGTGATGGAGCAGGTGCTTGTATTGTAGAACAAACTTCAGAGAAAGATTCAGGAATTTTAAGTCATGCTTCACAAACTTTTGCTAAAGAAGAGGCAAATTACTTATTTTTTGGTGGTTCTTACAATCCACAGAATGATAGGGATGTACGTTATATAAAAATGCATGGTCGTAAAATTTATGAATTTGCAATTACGCATGTACCAAAAGCGATGAAATTGGCCTTAGATAAAAGTGGTTTACAAATTGATGATGTTAAGAAAGTATTCATTCATCAGGCCAATGAAAAAATGGATGAAGCCATAATTAAACGTTTTTACAGACTGTTTAAAACACCAATTCCAGAAGGTGTAATGCCTATGAGTATTCATAAATTGGGTAATAGCTCTGTAGCTACTGTACCTACTTTATTAGATTTGGTTTTAAAGGGGCAAATAGAAAATCAAGAGGTAAAAAAAGGCGATGTTGTAATCTTAGCTTCTGTTGGTGCAGGTATGAATATCAATGCTATTGTCTACAAATTCTAGGCATTCATTAGCAAATTCTAAAAGTTTGTAAAATTCTAATATGTATATATGCTAAATCTAATATCAAAATATTATTTTTGCGCATGCAACAACACAACGTACTTATTTTAGATTTCGGTTCGCAATACACTCAATTAATTGCGAGAAGAGTTAGAGAATTAAACATCTATTGTGAAATTCATCCTTACAACCATTTACCAGACAATGTAGATAATTTCAAAGCGGTAATAATATCAGGTAGCCCTAATTCAGTTAGAGGCGAGCTAGTATTACATCCAGATTTATCTGCAATTAGAGGTAAAAAGCCAATGTTGGCAGTTTGTTATGGAGCTCAGTATTTGGCTCACTTTTCTGGAGGAAAAGTTGCAGAATCTAATACTAGAGAATATGGTAGAGCAAACTTATCTTACATTAAAAAAGACGAAAGTTTTTTTAGAAATATAGTAGAAGGTAGCCAAGTTTGGATGAGCCATTCAGATACAATTAAAGAATTACCAACCAATGCAGTGTTATTAGCAAGTACTTCAGATGTAGAAAATGCTGCGTATAAAATAGAGGGTGAAACTACTTACGGAATTCAATTTCACCCAGAAGTGTATCATTCTACAGATGGTAAACAATTATTAGCAAATTTTTTAGTTGATATAGCAGGTGTAGCACAAAACTGGACACCAGATTCTTTTGTAGAAAGTACAGTAGATGCTATCAAAGAAAAAGTAGGTAATGATAAAGTAGTTTTAGGGCTTTCAGGTGGTGTAGATTCTTCTGTAGCAGCTGTTTTATTGCATAAAGCTATTGGCAAAAACTTGTATTGTATTTTTGTAAATAACGGACTTTTAAGAAAAAATGAGTTCGAAAGTGTACTAAAACAATACGAAGGAATGGGATTAAACGTTAAAGGTGTAGATGCCTCAGAACGTTTCTTAACCAAATTAGCAGGTTTAAGTGATCCTGAAGCAAAGAGAAAAGCCATTGGTAATACATTTATTGATGTTTTTGATGATGAAGCGCATCAAATAAAAGATGTAAAATGGTTGGCTCAAGGAACTATTTATCCAGATGTTATTGAATCTGTTTCTGTAAACGGAGGGCCTTCAGCAACTATAAAAAGTCATCATAATGTTGGTGGTTTACCAGATTTTATGAAGTTAAAAATTGTGGAGCCATTAAGAATGATTTTTAAAGATGAGGTAAGAAGAGTAGGTGCATCAATGGGAATTGATAAGCAATTGTTAGGCAGACATCCTTTTCCAGGGCCTGGTTTGGCCATTCGTATTTTAGGAGATGTGACTGCAGAAAAAGTTCGTATTTTGCAAGAAGTAGATGCAATCTTTATTAATGGTTTAAGAGAAGATGGTTTGTACGATAAAGTATGGCAAGCAGGTGCAATGTTATTGCCTGTAAACTCAGTTGGAGTTATGGGTGATGAAAGAACCTACGAAAAAGTGGTAGCATTAAGAGCCGTAGAAAGTACTGATGGAATGACTGCAGATTGGGTAGATTTACCTTATAAATTCTTGCAAAAAACATCGAACAAAATAATCAATCAAGTAAAAGGTGTAAACAGAGTAGTGTATGATATTAGCTCTAAACCACCTGCAACTATAGAATGGGAATAACATATATGAAGCATTTAAAGTTTTTTGTTTTCTTATGTATTTTAACGTTTACAGTTTCTTGTGGACAACAAAAAAAATACATACAGTATAAGGTTAAAAGTGGTGATACTATGAGCAAAATTGCTCAGAAGTTGAACATGCAAACTAAAGATTTAATTCGTTTAAATCCAGATGTTGTGAATGAACCCAAACCAAATACTTTTATTGTTGTTCCAGAAAACAAGCTAAACAATTTTAAAAATAAGGTAGAGGCTAACGAAGAGAATATTACTGATATTTCTTTAGATACAGAAATTACCTTAGATAGTTTAAACGTAAATAATGAGCTTACAGACGATTTAAAAAAGATGTTTGTAATTTATGAAGTTCAAAAAGGCGATACTTTTTACAGTTTAACCAATTTGTACGACGTAAGTAAAGAGCAACTTTTAATTTTAAATCCTGAGTTAAAAGAGGGTTTAAAAGAAGGAATGAGTTTAAAAATTAAGCGAATTTCTAAGGTTGTAAATGCTGATGAGTTTATGTATTTAGATTACATTAAACCAAAACAAGAAATAAAAGCAGCTTTGCTTTTACCTTTTAGAGCCAATAAATTTGAAGCGGATACGCTTGAATTAAAAGACATATTTGCTAAAAATGCTACGCTCGTAAACATTGCAACCGATTTTTATTTAGGTGCAGAAATAGCAGTAGATTCTTTAAGAAGTAGAGGTGTAGCTGTTGAATTGAATGTTTACGACACTGGAAACAGAAGAAGTAATCAATTTAATAGCATTATTGCTCAAGAGAACTTAAATAAGAATGATGTAATCATTGGTCCTTTATATTCAGAAGAGGTACAAACTTTGGCTTCTAATGTTAGAACTCCAATTGTATATCCTGTTTATTCAGATGATCAAGCCAATTTCTATTCTTCTAACATCATCAAAACTTCACCAGACAAAAGGGTTTTTAGAGAAGAACTAGAAAGTTATATCAAAGAAAATTTAATTGTAGGTAATGTTATTATTGTAAGCGATGAGAAAGCTTCTTCAATACTAACAGCAAACAAAATGAAAGCTTCTTTAGAATCTGGGGCATTCATTAGCAATGTGCATGTATTATCTCCAACAGAAGGATTCATTCAGAAAGATCGATTTTTAGAAGTATTACAACCAAACACAAATAACTGGGTTGTCATAGCTACAGATAAAAATATAGTAGTTTCAGACGTAATTAATAGTTTAATTAGTTTACCAGAAGAAACTACAGCAAAGGTATTTACCTTTAATAAAGGTAGAGTTTACGATAATGTGGATAACAGAAAATTAGCAAAATTAGGATTTACCTTTGTAAGTGATGATTTTGATGATACCTCGTCTTTAGCTTCTAGAGTTTTTAACAAGCAGTTTAAGAGAAAAAACAATACATTACCTTCTTATTATGCAACAAAAGGTTTTGACATTACTTTTGATATTTTAATGCGATTGGCTTCTGGTAAAGATTTAAAGAAAACATTTGATGAAGGTGTTTCTCAACGAGTTGATACACGATTCGATTATAGAGATAGCAATACCGAAAATAGAGGTTTGTATATTGTACAATACAATCCAGATTTAACACTAACAAGATTAAAATAATCTTGAGTGTAAGACATAAAAAAATCCGCTTATAGCGGATTTTTTTTATGTGTTAAAATATGAAACTTAGATTTTCTTCATCTGCTGTTTCATCATGGTCATTTGTTCTTTTAGCATTCCATGTTTGTCTAATTTTTTAGCTTCTGCCATTAAATTAGTTGCTTCACGCTTTCTTCTTTTGGTCATAGCTATACCTGCTAATTGCAATTTTGCCATGGCTAAATCATGATCCATAGCCAAACCTAAACGTACTGCTTTTCTTAAATACTTTTCAGCTTGAGTCATGTTAGTTTGACTAAGCATAATACCATGTAAATAGTTATAGTAACCTTGTTGCTTAGTAGTTAAAGCAGCCTCAGGATTTTTAATGTAACTCAACCATTTTTGAGCTGCAGGAAAGTTTTGCTTACGCAATTGTAAAAACGCTAATAAAATAAACTCATTCTTAAAATATAGCAATACAAAAATACCTGCCAATAAAAGAATTGAAATTCCATTTAAAATATTTCCTTGCGAAAATTCATAAACTGCCCATACAGAAATAAGGGCTGCTAATACTAACTTTATATTTTTATTAAACATTGTCTGTTTTTAGTGATTAAAATTGAAATGCAAAAATACATTTTTATAAGAAATAGCCTTACTTCTTATAGTATTTCTTGTACTTAAACCAAGAAAGTGTTCCTAAAATGATTACAAAGCCTACAGAATAGTAAACAGAACTTGGTGTAATTACACGATCTCCACTTGCATAAGAGTGTAATCCAGATAAATAAAAGTTTACTCCAAAGTATGTCATCATAATAGATGCATAGGCGATAATCGTCCATAAGTTGAAGGTATATCTACCTCTTAAACCAGGAATTAAGCGCATATGTAATACAAAAGCATATACCATAATTGAAATTAGAGCCCAAGTTTCTTTAGGATCCCAACCCCAATAACGACCCCAACTTTCATTGGCCCACATACCACCTAAAAAGTTTCCTATGGTTAGCATTACCAAACCAACAGTAACAGCCATTTCATTAATAATGGTAATCTCTTTAATATTAAGATCCATTTTTTTCTTGTTGTTTTTATTGGTGAATAGAATTAAAAACAAAGAGAAAATTCCAAGAATCATACCTAAAGTTAAAGGCCCATAACTTGCTACAATGATAGATACATGCACCAATAACCACCATGAATTAAGCACAGGTTGTAGGTTTGCAATTTCTGGATCTAACCAGTTCATACTTGCTGTAAATAATATAATTGAGGTAATGAAAGTGGTTGCTGCAATGGTTAATGCTGATTTTCTTCCTAAATAAAATCCGAAAAGCATGGTTGTCCAGGCTACATAAATAATAGATTCATAGGCATTACTCCAAGGTGCATTTCCACTAATAAACCATCTTGCAATTAAACCTCCAGTATGTAATAAGAACAATCCAATTGTTAGTCCAATAAGAACCTTTACTACATAATTAATCCATTTTTTAGAACTAAAAATTTGTGCAACTACAAAACCAATAAGTAATAAACTCATAAAGCCATAATAACGAACTAACATTTTAAAGATGTTGTATTTATTGTAGGCAATTTCAAGTTCAATTTTATCTTCTGATGGATAAACTTCTGCACCATAGGTTTTTTGGAATTTTTTAATTCCGTCTAAAACTTGATTCGCTTTTGTATAATCGTTTGTTTTTTTTGCAGTTTGTAATAACTGAACATATAATGGAAGCGATTTACGTACAAAAATGGTGTCTGCAGCCTTAAAACCTTTTTCCATTAAAGTTTCTGGTTGAGAAATCCATTTGTTGTTTTCGTCACCTGGAATAGGGTAAATTTTTAAAATTCCACCTCCAATAGCCGAATACAATAAACCAACTCTTCTATCAATTTTAATTAAATCTTTTTCAAATTTATTTTGCACATTTTTTTTCTGAGCTTCAGCCACTTGCTCACGAATTAAATATTCACCTCTATTTGTAAAAAAGTCCGATAAACGAGCATAGGTTGTAGTATCAGCAAGACCTAATTGCTCACGAATTTTCATGTTTTCTTCTTCTAAATAAACAGAAGGAACTTCATACCAAAGTCTAGAGTTTTCTATGATTGATAGTAAAACCTGACTTGGTTGCATGCCATGCAACGTTTCTGCCTGGCTTACTTTACGAACTAATTCTGAAGCAAATGTATGTGCAGGTTTCATTCTACCTCCTGCATCTTGAATTACAAGTTTATTAAACTCCTCTGCATGTTCTAAAGATATTTTATTGGCTTGTAAAATAGAATCAATCTGTGCATTAGTAATTCTATTTACCTTATGAGGATCTTGTTTTTGAGTAACAACCTCTGTTTTGGCTGGCTCATGCACATGATTTGGGTCTGAATGATCATGCTCTGCATCTTGAGCAATGCCAAAAGAAGAAATAAACAATGCAGTGATTAAAGACATTGTTGTTTTTTTAGTTCTAATCTTTTTTAGTGATTTTTTTAAGGTATCAAAACGAGTATGTTTAGCAAAGAAAATACAAATCATACCTGTATACAATAAAGAATATCCTAAATAGGTAATGAATGTACCCCACCAATCATGATTTACAGATAAGTGTGTTTGCTCTCTTTCTCCTGATAAATCATAGCTCGATTGAAAAAACTTATACCCTTTATGATCTAAAATATGATTCATAAAAATGCGGTAATCAAAAGATTCTTCATTGTCTATGACAGTTACCTCACTTGCGTAAGAAGCTGCACTTTCTGAACCTGGATATTTTTCTAACTGAAAGTCATTTAGTTTAATACTAAATGGTGCATTTAAAATTTTAGCCCCATACCACATTCTAAAATTTAAACCCTCTAACGTAAATTCTTGTGAATTGTCTACATTAAATTTACCACCAGTTAATTCTACTCTTTTGGTTTGGTCATTTGTAGTTACATCAACCACAATAACATCTAATTTTTCATCGTCTTTAGCACCACTTAAGGTTTTCATGATTCCTTTTTTAGGGAATTCAGGCACTACAAATGGCAATTCTGCAACATTGTACAATGAACGTAAATTAAATTCCTGTACACTGTCCTTTTTAACAACACCATCTGTTAAAGTGGCCATTATTTTATAATTACCATCAAATTTTGTTTTAATTTTTAAAGAATCATTCCTTTTAAAAATGTTTATAGAAGCATTGCCATCTTTAGCATTGTAGCCTACTAAAATATTGTGGATATTAGAAACCGTTCCAGATTTTATGTAATGTTCATGTCTATTTCCACTAGAAGATTCTACCAAGAATAAATATTCAACACCATTTTCATCATCTACTAATTTTTGCTCTGCCCAAGGAATATAGTCTACCAAATCAATTGAATAATCTGTACCCTTAAAATCGTCTGAGTAAGACCAAGAATTAGAACCCCAAGCACTTAATAAAATAGGTTCATGTACATTTTTTTGAACTTCATTATTATCAACAATAACATTTACGTAAGTTGTTTCAGATAAAAACGTGTTTGTAGTTTCACCTTCATCAATTAGCATAATACCTTCGTAACCTATATATCTGGTTACTGCAGCACCAATAATTACAAATAAAAAGGCAATGTGAAACATTAAGGTTGCCCACTTTTCTTTTTTATATAATCTGTATCTAAAAATATTACCAAAGAAGTTGATGACAAACAGCACCATTATTACTTCAAACCACCATGCATTATAAACTAAGGCTTTAGAAGTTTGCGTTCCATAATCGTTTTCAATAAAAGTGGCAACACCCATTGCTACAGCAAATAGGATGAATAAAATTGCCATTAAACGTGTAGAATAAAGGAAGTTTAAAAAGTTTTTCATAAGAAAAAAATAAGCTTTTATAAGAGTTACAAATTTAAGCATAAAAGCACAAAAAAAGGGCTAGATAACCCTATATTTAAGTATTAAAAATGAATTTAAATTATGAATAAAAATCATATAATTCCAGAGGAAATTAGAGCGCGAGTAGAAGTTGCTTTGCAATACTATCCTCAACTGGATGATATACATATAGAGTTTAAAATAAAGAAGAATATTAAAAAATCTACAATGCAGGCTAGACCTACTTTTGATAGCTTTTTTAAACCTAAAGAGAAACGTAAATTTTTAATTTTAATTAGTAAAAAATTTAAAATTTCTGATAAAGAATTCTCAACACTAGATATACCAGATGATATTTTTATTGGTTGGATAGGTCATGAGTTAGGTCATATAATGGATTACCAAGATCGAAGTAAGTTGAACTTAATTTGGTTTGGATTAAAATATTTGTTTTCTGAAAATCATATTGTAGAAGCAGAGAGAGCTGCAGATAGTTTTGCTGTAAAATACAAAATGGAATCATATATTTTAAAAACAAAAAACTTTATTTTGAATCATGCTGAAATTTCTGAGGTATATAAAGAGCGAATGCGTAAATATTATTTATCTCCTGAAGAAATTATGTTCTTAGTTGAAGACAGAGATAAAATGGCTGAGAAAATTGAAAAAGCATTATAATATTCTAAAATTTACAAAAGAAAAAAAACCTTTGCAACAGCAAAGGTTTTTTATGGTTATTAGTCAATCCAAATGGATTTCGTATTCACAAATTCTTTAATTCCGAAGTCTGATAATTCTCGTCCATAACCACTATTTTTAATTCCACCAAAAGGTAATCTTGGATCTGAAGCTACTAGTTTATTTACAAAACTATTTCCTGCCTCTAATTGTAGTGCAATTTTTTCTCCACGTTCAGAGTTACCAGTTACAACTCCAGAACCCAAACCAAAGGTTGAGTTGTTAGCTAATTCAATGGCTTCCATTTCATTTTCAGCTTTAATTACGGAAGCAACTGGGCCAAATAATTCTTCATCAAAAGCAGTCATTCCAGGTTTTAAATCGGCTAATATGGTTGCAGGATAGTAAGCACCTTTTTGGTTTGGAACTTTACCACCCAATATTAGTTTACCACCTTCTTTTATAGTTTTTTCTACTTGTTCATGTATTTCGTCTCTTAAATCTACTCTAGCCATTGGGCCATAATAAGCATCTTCATTGGTGGGTTCATCCATTTTAGCTTCTTTCATCTTTTTTGTAAAAAGCGCTAGAAAATCATCATAAATTTCTTCTAAAACAATAAAACGTTTTGCAGCAATACACGTTTGACCATTGTTTTGAAGCCTACCATAAGTTGCTAAATCAGTTGCTTTTTCTAAATCTGCATCGTCTAAAATGATGTAAGCATCACTACCTCCTAATTCCAATACTGTTTTCTTTAAGTTTTCTCCTGCAATTTTTGCTACAGACCTTCCTGCAGGTTCACTACCTGTTAATGTAACAGCTACAATATTTTTATCTTCTATAATGGCTTTAATATCATCTGATTCTACATTTAAGTTGGTAAAAACTCCCTCAGGAAAACCAGCCTTCTTAAAAGCTTCTTCTAAAGCAAATGCACAACCTTGCACATTAGAAGCATGTTTTAAAACACCTGTATTACCTGTCATTACTGCTGGTGCAGCAAATCGAATTACTTGATAAAATGGAAAGTTCCAAGGCATTACAGCCAATACAACTCCTAAAGATTGATAAGTAACATAACTCTTTTTAGCTTCGGTTTCTATGGGTTCATCAGCCAATAATTCGTCAATATTTTCTGCATAGTATCTACAAATTCTTGCACATTTTTCAATTTCACTTCTAGATTGCCCTATCATTTTACCCATTTCTTGAGTTGCTAATTGCGCATATTCTTCTTTATTTTCTTCAAAGATATCAGCCAATTTGCTCATTAGTCTAGAGCGCTCTTCAAAAGAGGTTTTCTTCCAACTTTTATATGCCTCACTTGCTTTATTAACTTTTGTTAAGGCTTCTTCTGTATTTAATCTATTATAGCTTGCAATCTCTTCTTCAGTTGCAGGGTTTATTGTGGTTACTTTTTTCATAAGTCTAGTTTTTAGTTTTTTCTTTTAATAATACGTTTAAAATTTTATGATTTAAAGAGTAATCTACAGCCAAATCAATTACATGAACACCTTTTGTATTCAATGTTTTTTCAAAAATATCTTGAAAGTCTTCTACAGATTTTGGTCTGTAACCATGGGCTCCAAAACTTTCTGCATACTTTATAAAATCTGGATTTTGATATTCCAATCCGTATTTTGGGAAACCTTCTCCTTCTTGTTTCCATTCAATCATTCCATAAGCGTTATCATTTAAAATGATAACCACAAGATCTAATTGCATTCTAATGGCAGTTTCTAGTTCTTGTGAATTCATCATAAAGCCACCATCTCCATTTACAGAAACTACCTTTTTATTTGGGTATAATTCTTTGGCCATAATTGCAGAAGCAAAACCAGCACCCATTGTTGCTAATGCATTATCTAACAAAAGCGTATTTTGAGCGTAAGTAGGATAATTTCTTGAGAACCAAATTTTATAAATTCCATTATCTAGAGTAACAATATCTTCATCGTTTAAAATATCTCTTGTAATTTTTACCAAACGTTGAGGTAA
The DNA here is from genome assembly GCF_036864555.1 of Polaribacter sp. P097. Taxonomy (NCBI): domain Bacteria; kingdom Pseudomonadati; phylum Bacteroidota; class Flavobacteriia; order Flavobacteriales; family Flavobacteriaceae; genus Polaribacter; species Polaribacter sp. P097. The sequence goes on from NZ_JAZETJ010000003.1 coordinate 76,240, forward strand.
AATAGGAAAACGATTATCTTCTTCATATTTTGATAAATGATTGGCAACATTTTTCTTTACGTTTAAAAAGAAATCTGTGTTCCATTGACCAGCACAAGGTTTTAAAGCATTCATCAGCTTTTCAATACTATAAGCAATATCACCAATAACATTTAGTTGAGGAAAATACACCTCGTTAATTTCGGCTGCAAAAAAGTTAATGTGAATTACTTTTCTTTTATCATTTGCATCCATAATAAAAGGTGGCTTTTCTATTGTATCATGACCAACATTTATAATTAAATCAGCCTCTTCTATAGCTTCATGTATAAAATCGTTAGATGAAAGTGCAGCAGTTCCTAAATACAATTCATTTCGTTCATCAATAATTCCTTTACCCATTTGTGTATTAAAAAACGGAATTTTTAAGGTGTTTACAAATTTGGTAAGTGCTTCACTTGCCCTCTTTCTGTTAGCGCTTGCACCAATAAGCAATAAAGGTTTTTTGGCTGCACTAATCATTTTTTCTGCATTAGAAATGGATGCTAAGTTTGCAGATGGTATTTTAGAATGTACAATATTGAAAAAGTGAGGTTTTGCTACTTCTTCTTTACAAACATCTTCAGGAATTTCTATATGAACTCCACCAGGTCTTTCTTCTTGAGATAAACGAAAAGCTTCTCTTATAATAGCTCCAGAATTTTTACCATAGGTAATTTGTTTAGAGAACTTGGTTAAAGGTTGCATCATTTCTAAAATATCTACAATCTGAAACTTACCTTGTTTACTTTCTTTAATTGGTTTTTGGCCTGTAAGCATCACCATTGGCATTGCACCTAATTGCGCATAAGCAGCAGGTGTCATTAAATTTGTTGCTCCTGGGCCTAATGTAGACATACAAACTCCAGATTTACCAGTTAACCTTCCATAGGTGGCTGCCATAAAACCTGCACCTTGTTCGTGTCTCGTTAAAATTAGTTTTATTTGGTCTGATTTTCTTATGGATTCTAATAAATCTAAATTTTCTTCTCCTGGTAATCCAAAAATATATTCTACACCTTCATTTTCTAAAGCCTGAATTATAAAGTCTGATGTTTTCATTTTCATGTGTAAATTTTCCTCTAATTTAAGAAATTTTGAGTTCAAAAATTTTATTAGGAAGTACAAAAAAGTGTTAATTTTAAAGGATTACAGAAGATTTTGGTCTTTTTTTAGATGCGTTCAATTAATTCTGAATTGAGTTAATTTTTTAAAAAAGTATCAGCTATTTTTGATTAATTTTTCTTAAAATAAATTCATGAAAAAGTTAGCAATAATTGGTTTTGGACCTAGAGGATTACATGCTCTAGAAATGCTTTTTTTAGAGCTATCTAAAAAAAATAAATCAGATATAGAGGTTCATATATTTGAGAATGAAGATGAATTGGGTGCAGGACAAGTTTGGAACACAAAACAATCTGCAGTAAACTGGACTAATATTACAATTAGGGCACTTAAAAATTTGGAAGGAAGACCAGAAATAAATTTTGATAACCTAAAAATCCCAGCTTTTCCTTCTTACATCAACTCACTATCTGCAGAAGAAAAAGAAGCTTTAAAACATTTGCCAGACCAATTTCCTCCCAGAAGAGACATAGGAAAGTATTTAAAAGAAAGAGCGCAATCAATTGTAGAAATATTGCAAAAGCACAACTTGGTAAAAATGCATAAAACCTTTGTAACTCAAATTAAGTGTGTAGATACTATTTTTGAGTTAGTAGGTTTAACTGGAGATATCTATAAAAGTGATGAGATTTTGTTAACCATAGGTCATCAACCAACAAAACTTTCTGAAGACCTGACATCTTTTGAAGTGGATAGTTTAGAAAGCAATAAAACTTTCTTTTCTGAAACGTATCCGATTTATAAAATAATTAAATCAGATGCTACAAGTACAGCTAAAAATATTGCAATTAGAGGTTTTGGTTTGGCAATGATAGAGGCTATAAGAGCTTTAACTGTAGAAAAAGGAGGGAGGTTTGAAATTTTGAATAAAGATACATTTGCATCAAAATTCATTACCTCTGAGAATGTTGCTGAAAAAATTATACCTTATTCTTTAGATGGTTTGCCAATGGTTCCTAAGCCTTTGAATAAAGAAATAGATCATCAATTTAACCCATCAAAAAAGCAAAAAGAAAGATTTAAAAGTGTTGTATTAAAATATGCTAATGGAAAATTGAAAGCAGAAAATGCAAACTTCTTAAAAGAATTATTTGCTGAAATAGGAGTAGCCGTTTACAACACATTAGAAAATAAGATTGAATGTTCTGATTCCTCAGAAAACTTAATAAAAACCTTGTTGATGTGGTTTGAAAATCAAAAGCATAAACATGAGTGTTTATTAAATACAGAAAGAAATACTATTTCGTTACTAACTAATTATGTAAGCATGGCTGCCAACGAAATTGAAATTTCTTTAGATTTTTGTGTTGGCCAAGTAATTAGGCATTTACAACCCACTTTATACGCAGCTTTTTCACATGCAGCAGTGGAAGACTCGCTTTTTGCAGATGTCATTCAGTTTGATGAAATGATGAAAAGGTATTCTTATGGGCCACCCATAGAAAGTATGCAACAGTTAATAGCCTTGCATGAAGCTCAAATTTTAGATTTTAGGTTTGTAAATGATCCAAAAATTACAACCCATACAGATTATTGGACGTTTGAAAAAGGTGATACTAGATTAAATTGCGAGGTTGTTATAAACAGCGTTTTAAGTGCACCTAAATTGTTAGAAGTTACAACACCATTAATCATGAATTTATTAAATGATGAGCTATTACAGCCTGCGCATTCTAAGTTGGGTATAGAAACAAATTCAGATGCTACTATTGTTTTAGATGACGAAAATAAAGAAATTCCCATTGCTGTTTTAGGAAGATTGGCAAAAGGAAGTGTTATTGGGGTAGATGCTATTTTAGAATGTTTTGGGCCAAGAATTAAAGATTGGGCTAAGGGATTTGTTAATAGATTATAAGTTAGGTTGTTTTTCACTTAAATATTTCCAATAACGTTTAGGAACATGTCTTACATGCAATTTCATGTTTTTACGTTCTTTAATATTTGTGCTGTCAAAATAGTCTTTCCATAATTTTTGAAAATGAAATTCTTCATCACTAAAAAAGTCTGTATCAGTTTTCGTAAAATCGAAATTCTCAGGGAATTCCATATTCATAAACTCTAAAGATTTTAAATCGTAATGCAAACCATAATTTCTTTTAATATCGTAAATAACCCACTTTTGATCTGCATATCTGCTTTTAAAATGCTTTGCAATTAATGGTAAAACATTAAAATCGGGTTCAATATTTGCAAAGTAAATGTTGTCTTTAGTGAGTTTAAAACGAACAAAAGCTTCCATTCTATGCTTTTCTCTGCTTACATTTTTTGCAATTTGAGAGGTTTTTAAAACACTAGGCTGCGTAAAATCGGTATCTACTTTTTGTGTACTGTTAAATATATATTGAATGTAGTCTAGCAATACATTTTCTACTTTGGGTAGTTCACTTAAAAACGCGTAATAGATTTTAGTAGATGATTTTATTGATGCTTTACTTTTTAGGCCTTTCCAAACACGATCTGACTTTTGCTTATCTGTACTAATAATTTCATGTTCATCAAACAAATTATTTTGTTGTACAAACTCATTTTGAATGGTTACTTGTTGTAATTTGTATTCAAAAACGTAAAAAACACAAGATAAAAAACCTTCAAAACTACAATCGTAAATTAAAGTTTTGGGTTGCATTTAGCTAAAAAGATTTAATTGAGGGCTAAGTAATTTATCGTATTTACTGTTAGAATTTCTTAAAATATTTGCTTTAATTTTTTCTGCGGTTAAATCTCTTCGTTGAAATTGATTGCTATCACAAACTAAAAAATATTGCGCTCTGTTAAATGCAATACCTATTTTTTTGAGATGATCCCAATTTAACCTTCTGTATTTTCTTGCCATTAAAATTTTAGATACAGATTTCATACCAACACCAGGAATTCTAGCCAACATTCTTTTATCAGCCTTATTTACATCCACAGGAAACTCGTGCAAATTGCGCAGAGCCCAACTCAATTTAGGATCGATATCTAAGTCTAATTGCTGGTGATTTTGATTTACAATTTCATTAGTTTGAAATCCGTAAAAACGGGTTAGCCAATCTGATTGATACAATCTATTTTCACGCAACATTGGTACTTCACTTCCAATAGAAGGTAATCTATCATCATAAGAAATTGGCACGTAGCCAGAATAATAGACTCTTTTTAAGTTGAAGTTTTTATAATAATGTTCTGCCGTTTTTAAAATTTGGAAATCATTTTCTCCACTTGCACCAACAATCATCTGTGTACTTTGACCTGCAGGAGCGTATTTGGGTGTACTTTTTATAATTTTCTTTTCACTTTTGTATTGAATAATTTCACTCTTAACCTTTTCCATAGGTTTTATAAAATCATCAAAATTCTTGTCTGGAGCTAATAATTTTAAGCCGCTTTTTGTAGGGATTTCAATATTTACACTTAATCTATCTGCGTACAACCCTGCTTCACGCATTAATTCATCTGAAGCACCAGGAATGGATTTTAAATGAATATAACCATTGAAATTTTCTTCTAATCTTAACTTTTTGGCAACTGCTACCAAACGTTCCATGGTATAATCTGCACTTTTAAAAATACCTGAACTTAAAAAAAGACCCTCAATATAATTTCTTCGATAGAAATTAATAGTTAAATCAACTACTTCCTGAACTTTAAAAGCAGCTCTTTTTACATCGTTACTTTTTCGAGTTACGCAATAAGCGCAATCAAAAATACAGTAATTGGTTAATAGAATTTTCAGCAAAGAAACGCACCTACCATCTTCTGTGTAAGAATGGCAAATACCCATTCCTGTAGAATCTCCTAAACCTTTATTTTTATTAGATCTTTTGCTACCACTTGAAGAACAAGAAACATCATATTTTGCAGCGTCTGCTAGTATTTTTAGTTTCTCTAAAGTGCGTTCAAAAGACATAAGTTGCTATTTTTGAGTGATTTAGGCTTTAGTTTAAAATGATTAAAGCTAATTTGGTAGTGTAGTTAAAAATACAGCTTTTTAATGATACAATTCTTTAATTGAATAACAAAAACGCATAAAAAAAGCGACCTATTTAAGGTCGCTTTTCTTATGATTTAATTAATGATTAGGCTAGGGCTTCTTCATTAATTCTTCTTTTTGCTAATTTGCCTAATTGCTCATCAACATTATATTTTGGTTCTAAATTAGTTGTTCACAAATTCTTCCCATTCTTTAAACTTGTCTTCTTTCATTACACGTGCCATTTTTACTTGTCCACCTTTTTTCTTGTTTAAATCGCTCCAAGCATAGAACTTGTCTACAGGTATTACAGTTACTTTAACGCCTTTTAGAGCTTTGCTTCTGGCAACTCTATAGTTTTTATTCGCGTCTTTTAAAAATTCATCTAATGAATTTGCAATTTCTTCATAATCAGCGTTTATGTCTGCACCTATATACCAAGAATGATAAAATTCGCCATCTTCAAAACGTTTTGCACAAATGGTATATTCTGTGATTTTTGTGTTGAATTTCTCTTCTAGATTTTTCATGGCATCATCCATCTTATTTACAGATAGTTGAGAACCTACTGTGTTTAAGAAGAATTTTGTTCTACCTGTAATTTTAATCTCAGCTTTTTCAATATTAGTAAATGCAATTGTGTCGCCAATTAAATAACGCCAAGCACCACTAACTGTGCTGATAATTAAAATATAATCTTGGTCTAATTCAACATCCTTTAGTGTTAATGAAGGCGCACTTTTCTTTATTGAACCATCAGCTTTAATATAATCAGGATTCATGGGTACAAACTCAAAATAAATACCATTTTCGGTATTCAACTGCATAGCATCAGTTTCTGGTCTAGTTTGTGTTGCTATATATCCTTCAGAGGCTAGGTAAGTATCTATGACAGTTACGGGTTTACCTAATAGCGCTTTAAAACTTTTTTCATAAGGACTAAATGCAACTCCACCTGATGTGTACACTTGCAAATTTGGCCAAATTTCATGAATGTTATTTAGGTTGTGATATTTAATAACTTCTTGTAACATTAATTCAATCCAAGCAGGTATTCCACTTAAAGCTCCAATATCCCAACTTTTTGCATTTTGGGCGATATGTAAAACACGATCATCCCAATCATCAATTTTTGCAATTTCCTCTCCTGGTTTATAATACCCCTTAAACCAAAATGGAATATTACTTGCGCTAATTCCGCTAATCTCTCCTTCTAAATGATCGTCTTTTTCTTTTAAATCAGTAGAACTACCCAACATCATTATTTCTTTTTCGAAAAAGTCTGATGGTAAATCAAAATGATTTAAAGAAAGTACTTGTTTAATTCCAGAGCTTTTTATGGCATCAATCATTGCATCTGTAACCGGAATTCTTTTACTGCTTTTTCCTGTAGTTCCAGAACTTAAGGCAAAGTAAGAAGGTGTTCCTGGCCAAGTAACATCTACTTCACCTTCGTGTAATTTATGCCACCATTTTTCGTTAATTTTATTATAATCGAAATAAGGAACTACATCTGCAAAAGATTCGCAAATGTCATCACTTAAAAGAATAGTTTCAAAATTGTATTTTTTACCAAATTGAGTGTCTTTCGCAGTTTCAAGTAAAGTTCTCAACATTTTCTCTTGAGCTTCTACATGATCAACTTCAGATGATAAACTGTCTGTTAAATTAATTACTCCTTTAATGATGTTTCCTAAAATAGCCATAATGAATGATTTTTAACAAATTTGGTAATTATTTACAACCTGAATTAACGTAAAAAGAAATAAAGTTAATTCATTTCAGTTTTTACTTACTCTGCAATACTATCCATTAGTATTGTAATTAAATCAATGGCAGCTTGTGCAATTTTAGTACCAGGACCAAATACGCCTACTGCACCTGCATCAAATAAATATTGATAATCTTGTGCAGGTATTACTCCACCAACAATTACCATAATATCTTCTCTACCATATTTTTTTAACTCTGCAATAACTTGCGGAACTAACGTTTTATGACCTGCAGCTAAAGATGATATTCCTAGTATATGTACATCATTTTCAACAGCTTGTTTTGTAGCTTCTTGAGGTGTTTGAAATAATGGTCCAATATCTACATCAAAACCTAAATCTGCATAACCAGTAGCCACTACTTTTGCGCCTCTATCATGTCCATCTTGCCCTAATTTAGCAATCATTATTCTTGGACGCCTACCTTCTAATTCTGCAAATTTATTCGCTAAATCTGCAGCTTCTTTAAAAAGTTTATCGTCTTTTATTTCTTTACTATACACACCAGATATGGTTTTAGTTACAGCTTTGTGTCTGCCAAAAACTTCTTCTAAGGCATCAGAAATTTCCCCTAAAGTAGCTCTGTTTTTTGCTGCTTTTACAGCTAAATCTAATAAATTACCTTCATTAGTTTTCGCTGCCTGAGTTAATTCTTTTAAACATTGTTCAACCTTTTTAGCATCTCTATTTGCTTTTAAAGTTGTTAATCTTTCTACTTGAGATTTACGCACAGCTTCATTGTCTACCTCTAAGATATGCAAAGGATCTTCTTGCTTTAGTTGATATTTATTTACCCCAACTATTACATCTTGTCCACTATCAATTTTTGCTTGTTTTTGAGCAGCAGCTTCCTCAATTCTTAATTTAGGAATTCCTTTTTCAATAGCTTTGGTCATGCCTCCTAATTCTTCTACCTCTTGAATTAGGTTCCATGCTTTGTTTGCAATTTCTTCTGTTAGTTTTTCAACGTGATAACTACCAGCCCAAGGATCTACAGTTTGGGTAATCTGAGTTTCTTGTTGTAAATATATTTGCGTGTTTCTAGCAATTCTAGCTGAAAAATCAGTTGGTAACGCAATTGCTTCATCCAGTGCATTTGTATGTAGACTTTGTGTGCCACCAAATGCTGCAGCCATTGCTTCTATTGTGGTTCTGGCTACATTGTTAAACGGATCTTGTTCTGTTAAAGACCAGCCACTTGTTTGACAGTGAGTTCTTAGTGCTAAAGATTTTGTGTTTTTTGGATTAAACTGTTTTACAATTTTAGCCCAAAGCATTCTTGCAGCTCTTAGTTTTGCAATTTCTGTAAAATGATCCATACCAATGGCCCAAAAGAAAGATAATCTTGGTGCAAAAGTATCTATATCCATACCTGCTTCAATTCCTTTCTTAATGTACTCTAAACCATCAGCTAAAGTGTATGCCAATTCAATTTCTGCAGTAGCACCTGCTTCTTGCATGTGATAGCCAGAAATAGAAATCGAGTTGAATTTAGGCATATTATTACTGGTATATTTAAAAATATCAGCAATAATTTTCATAGAAGGAGAAGGAGGGTAGATGTATGTGTTTCTAACCATAAACTCCTTTAGAATATCATTCTGTATGGTACCTGATAATAATTCTGGAGTTACACCTTGTTCTTCTGCAGCTACAATATAGAAAGCCAAAATTGGTAAAACTGCTCCATTCATTGTCATAGAAACAGACATTTTATCTAATGGAATTTTATCAAACAAAACCTTCATGTCTTCTACAGAATCAATAGCAACACCAGCTTTACCTACATCTCCTTGCACACGTTCATGATCTGAATCGTAACCTCTATGTGTAGCTAAATCAAAAGCGACTGATAACCCTTTTTGACCTGCTTCTAAATTTCTTCGATAGAAAGCATTGCTTTCTTCTGCAGTAGAAAAACCTGCATATTGTCTAATAGTCCATGGCCTACGAACGTACATTGTAGAATATGGGCCTCTTAAGTTAGGAGCAATTCCAGCTACAAAATCCTCATGTTTGTAATTTTCAGATTTTGTTTTGTTGCTCTCTGGTATTTTTATATTTGAAACATCTTTTCTACTCATTGTTTAAGCGTTCTTTTTCAACTGTTTCAGAAAGGCGTTTTCGAACAATTGGAGTGATTAATGTTTTTATATTTCGTTGCTTTACAAAAGGATACAATTCTAAATCTTGCTTCATCTTATCATCTGCATTGATTTGTAAATTTGTACCTAATAAAACAGTTTTATTATTACTAAAGTTTTCTTCTTCTTTAGCAGCGCTTTCATTTATTTTTCTTTGGATGGTGCCTTCTTTTAACTGTTTTAAAAATCCACCTGCTTTTTCTATAATCTTAAAAATATCAAGAGCTTTTTCTGCTAGTTGATTCGTAATTGAATCTATATAATAAGCACCATTTGCAAAACTTTGTGCTTCTTTAAAGTAGCTTTCTTGCTGTAAAATTAACAGTTGATTTCTAGAAATACGCTCTCCAAACTCATTAGATTTATGATATATTTCATCATAAGAAACGTTAGAAATGGTATTTGAACCACCTAAAATTGCACTCATGCATTCAGAGGTTGTTCTTAGCATATTTACATTATAATCGTATAATGTTTTATTGCGTAAGCTAGGTTGTGTAAAAATATGTGCTGTTTGATTGGGTGCATCATGCTCGTTAAGAAGGGCGCTCCATAAAATTCGAAAAGCCCTTAATTTGGCGATTTCGAAAAAATAATTACTACCTACTGCAAAACTGAAATTAATTTTACTCGCTGCATCTTTACCTAAATGATTCAAATACTCATTAGCATGTGCTAATGCATATGCTAGTTGCTGGGTGCAATTTGCACCTGCATTTTGATATAAATCAGCAGAAACAGTAATGCAATTCTTTGCATTTATAGCAATTGCCTCTAATTTTTTATGATCGTCATTTAAGTTTGTAAACCAATTGCCAGTTTCAGCTAAATTACCAATAATATCTGTTTGAATATAAGTGTTGTTGTCATCACAAAATTCAGAAAGTTGGTTTATAAAGTCAGCATCTAAAAAGTTTAACTTAAAGTATAATATAGTTTTACCTGGAAAACCTTTAAGTAGAGATTTTGGATTGAATGGTTTTGTTGCTTTAAATTGAATAGTATTTGCACCTCTTTTCAACGCATCTAAAGCTAAAGAGTTGGCTATTTTTTCGTCATCAATAAAAATAGTTTGACAAATATTAAACCCATTTTTAGGTAAACCTATGTTTGTGTTGCTTCTATCTTCTTTGGTGTAGAAAGGTTTTATAGTTATCCCTTCATCAGTTTGAGATAGTAATGTTTGATTGTAATCTGCACCTTTTAAATCTACCTGAATTTTTTGTTTCCAAGTAGCTGCTGATACAGGTTCAAATTCATCAAATAGAAATTTACTCATTATTCTTTTATGGTATCAAATTCAATAATATAAATGTCTTCATTTTCTTTTTTCATCAAATATTTTTCTCTTGCAAAACGTTCTAACTCTAAAGAATCTTGAAGCTTTTTAATAGTTTCTTTGTCTTTTGCAATTTTATCTTGATAAAAAGAAATGGTACTTTCTAGATCTTCGATTTCGTTATTAAATTTACGATGAATTAAATAAGAATTTTCATCAAAAAATAACATCCAAATGATAAACGGAATTAAAATTATTACAAAAATATTTGTAAAGAATTTAAAGATGGCGTTATTTTTTAATTTTTGAAAAAAGCTCATTTACAAACGTTCGTTAATTACACTTCTAACAATATCTATGGCTACAGTATTGTATCTATCATTAGGTATTATGATATCAGCAAAGTTTTTAGTTGGCTCTATAAATTGCTGATGCATAGGTTTTAACGTATTTTGATAACGATTTAGTACTTCATCAATATCTCTACCTCTATCTGTAATATCTCTACGAACTCTTCTTATTAAACGTTCGTCAGTTTCTGCATGTACAAAGATTTTAATATCGAATAAATCTCTTAATTCTTCGCTATTAAAAATTAAAATACCTTCTACAATTACCACTTTTCTAGGGTGGGTTTTAAAAATATCTTTGGTTCTATTGTGCGTTACAAAAGAGTATACAGGCTGATTTACTGTTTTGCCTTTTTTTAAATCTTTTAAATGCTTAATAAGAAGCTCAAAATCTATTGCTCTTGGATGATCGAAATTGATTTTTGTACGTTCTTCATAAGACAAATTATCTGTTGCCTTGTAATATGAATCTTGTGAAATTACACAAACTTCATCTGTAGGAAGTTCTTTTACAATTTGATTTACAACCGTAGTTTTTCCACTTCCAGTTCCACCTGCAATTCCAATAATTAGCATAAATTTATTTGATTTGTTCTTCTTTATTCTACGAAAGTAGTAAAGATTTTACAAATTCATAAAATTATTAATCTTAATATCTTGTGCCTTTAAATCGAACATTAAATTGTACAATCCAAAAAAGGTTCTATTCATATAAATAAAGTGTTTAGAACCTCTACTTGCGTTATAAGATCTTAGTTCTACATTCTTTGAATAGCGATCTCCAAATTCAGAAATTTTACTAAAAAATGCGGCATCTGAAAAGTCAAAAACTTCTTCGTGAAACGGTTGAGTAAAGATTGATAGCATTTCATGAAACATCTCATTGAAGAAATCGAATTCCTCTTTACTATCTTCTTTTCTAAGAATATCTAACTCGAACATTTTTTCTTCGAACAATTTTCTATCTGATAAGGTTTCTTTTCTTGCTAAAACAAAATATGGATTGTAAAAATCTAAAGGAATAGTTTTCATACAACCAAAATCTAAAGCAATCAATTCACCTTTTTTAGAGACTAAGAAATTTCCTGGATGTGGATCTGCGTGTACCTTTTTTAGAATATGGATTTGAAACATGTAAAAATCCCACAAAGCTTGACCTATTGCATTCGCCTTTTCTTGGTTGGTGTTTACTGCAGTGAATTCTGATAAATGCACACCTTGCATCCAATCCATAGTTATAATCTGTTTAGAGGATAAATCTGGATAGTAAGTAGGAAAAGCCAAGTTTGGTATATGGCTACAACTATCTACAATTTCTTGACTTTGTTGCACTTCTAAAACATAATCTGTTTCCTCTAAAAGTTTGTCTTGTACTTCAAAAAAGTATTCATCAGAGGTTTTACCTTTCATGTTAAACATTCTAATTACAAAAGGTTTTAACATGGCTAAATCAGATTTTATGCTATCTGAAACTCCTGGATATTGGATTTTAACCGCTAAGTTTTTACCATCTTTCTCTGCTTTATGCACTTGCCCAATACTTGCAGCATTGTATGCTTTTACATCGAACTTGTCATAGATTTCTGATGGAAATTTACCAAAGCTTTTTTTGAACGTCTTTAAAACTAAAGCTTCTGATAGTGGTGGTACAGAAAACTGAGCTAAAGAAAACTTCTCTACATAGGCTCTAGGTAAAATGCTTTTTTCCATACTAAGCATTTGTGCCACTTTTAAAGGGCTTCCTTTTAAATCTTTTAAACTGTCGTAAATGTCTTCTGCGTTGTTTTTATTCAACTGCTCTCTTGCATCTTCTTCAGTTTTGGTAATTTTATCACCATAATATTTTAAATAATTCACACCTACTTTAGCACCTGTTTTTACAAGTTTAGAAGCACGTTGAATTTTTGTAATCGGAATTTTACTCGCTTTTTTCATACCTTAATCCGTATTTCTTTGAAACTTTTCTTTGTATACAAACTTTCCTAAATCAAATACATTTTTTAGGAACTTGTTTTCTATTAATTCGAAACTGGTATTGATTGATTTTTCTATAAAAATATCTGTCTTTTCAAAAGAGTCAGAGGTGTCTTCTAACCAAAATTTAATGGTGATTAATAATTGAATCCATGCAGAATGACTTATAACGTTATTCTGAATTTTTTCTAAACCATCTATAGGTAAGATGCTGTCTGTAAGTTCTAAACTATCTATAAAATGAATAAAGCTCTTCTTTAAGCCAGAAAGCGTTTTGTAAGATTGTAGTTTGTTTCTACAACCTTTTAAAACAACTTCTAAATAAGCTCTATTTAAAGTTAAATTTTCAAAGAAAGTAAAGTATAAACTAATCAGTTTATTTTTAGCATCAAAAGACAAAAACTCCTCACTTTCATTTAGCACCTCTAAAGAATTTTTAAATAATTCTTTAAAAATAGTTTTCTCTACTTTATTTAGAGATTTAAAATGTTCGTAGAAATTGGCTTCGTCTAAATTGGTTTGCTCACAAAAATCTTCAACACTGTCTGGTTTTGCTTGATGCTCAGAAACCAAATCCATATAAAGCGTTAAGATGTCTAATTTTGAACTTTGCTTTTTGTTTTTCATTTTGGCTAAAACTTTAAACAAAAATACGAAACGTTTGCTCGATAAACGCATAACAAACGTTATAAAAACAAAAAACCAAGTTAAATTTTAACTTGGTTTTATTTAGGAGTATTCTGCTGTTAAGCAAATGCTTTTCTTAACTTCTTTTTTCCTTTTAGAAGTTGCTTTTTATAAGCTTCTAAAGTATCGAACATTAAGTTTTGTTTGTTACCTAAAAGTTCAATTCTTCTTTTTAATGCTTTATCTGTAATCTTTTGTAATTGACTTGCAAGATCTATAGTTTCAGTAACTACTTTTTCTGTTGTGTTTAAAGCATAATTGTTTGCTTTTTCACCTGCAGTTTTTACGTTATTAAAAGTCTTTTCTACTTTTTTAGTGATCTTCTTTGTATCTATTTTCTTTGTTTTCATCTCTTAAAATTTTATCAATTATTTTCTTTCCCAATTTTTAACAGCTTCCATATCTCCTTTAAGAGCTAATTTGGCTTGTGCTTTCCAGCCAGATAAATCGTAAATTTTTGCATTGATTCCTGCATCAGTTAACAATTTTGTCATGTTTTTAATTGTCATTTTCGCAATCTGATCGTAAGCAGTAACATCTAAATCGTTTAAAGATTTTTCTAATACTGGCCCAATTCCTTTAATCACTTTTAAATCGTCTTTAACATCTGTTTTCTTTACAACGATTTTTTCTTCTACTGCAACTTCTTTTTTAACTACTTTTTTCTTAGCAGGAGTTTTCTTTGTTTTTACAGGCTTAATATCTTCTAACTTTTCGTTTACGTTGTTTAAAGCATCTTCTGTATAATCTTCGATTTTACCTTTTACATCATCTATAGTTTCAGAAATGTTTTTCTTTAACTGTTCAGACATTTTTTCTGCTTTCTTAACGTACTTGTTGTTAGCTACTTCTTTTTCTATTTTTTCTTTTACTTCTTCAGCTTTCTCAACTAATGGGTTTTCTTTTACCATTTTCTTTGCATCTTCTAACATTTTAGGATCGTAACCCACTAATGTTTTTAAACGCTCAGTACTATTTTCTAACTGACCTTTAATAGATTCTGCAGTTTCAACAACCATATTGATTTGTTGTTTTGTTAAAGGCTCTGCTTTCTTAACTAATTTAGCCGTTAATTTTTGCCATTTTTCTCCCGTTTTTACAGTAGTTTCAATAGCGTTAAATGAAGCATCAATTAAATCGCTATTAATTCTTTTAACGATTGCTTTTGCTTTACCTAATTTGTCTTCTTGTTTTTTAGACTTTTTTGTTGCCATAATATATTTTTTTTAATGTATTTTAAAATTTATGTAACAAACTTACAATATGAGAGTTACAGATGAGTTGCAATAAAGTATTTACCAATAATTTTAGTGAAACTCTAAATTAAATAATTTTAAGCAAAAATAAATATTTGGAGTTACAAATGAGTTACAGTAAAGTTAAGTATTTGATAGCTAGTTGATTTCTTCTATCTTTTTGAGTAGTTTCTTCGTTTCTGGAAGTGGAGATATGCCATATTCTTCTTCTAGAATAGCTTCACATTTCATATAGGTCTTTATGGCTTGTGGTCTGTTGCCTTTGTTGATGTATGCTTGCATCTGAATTCTGTAGGCATCTTCCCAAGTTGCATCTATGTTCAAGGCATTTTGTGCCAAACGAATACTTTCTAAAGGATTCTCTTCTAATAAAATATCAGCAAGAGTTATGTACGCTCCCAATACTAAAAGTTGCGACTTTTCTCGTTCTTCTGAAGACCAATCTTCATAAATTCTGTTAGGTAAAAAGCTTCCTTTATACAATGCAATTGCTTTTTGATAGGCCTCTTTTGCAATGCTATTATCAATCCCAAAATTTTGATTACCTATAACAATATATTTCTCTAAAATTTCTACATCTATCCAAACTTTCTCTAAATCTATTTGATAACTTACTCCTTGTCTTACAATAAATTGAGGCTCGGTTCTAGAAGGCCTTTCTGGCTCTAGTGCTTTATTAATGCCATGAAGTGCAACTTTAAAATCTCTATCATTCCAGTCTTCCCAAAGATTATCCATAATTTTTTCTTTATGAAGTGCATTTCTTTGTCTATAAGAAACTAAATATTGCAATAATTGTATGGTTTTATCTCTTCCCCAGCTTTTACTTTCAACTTTGATGTTGTTTCTCCAAACAACAAAGTTGCCTAGAGTTTCAATACGAATAATGGCATTCGTTTGAAAGTTTTCTAAATCATTAAGTTCTTGCTGAAAATTTGACATTTAACGTTAGCTCTTATTCATAGAGTCCAATTTAGTACTCAATTTTTTTATTTCTGATGTTAAGGTGTCTATCTGATTTTGAATTTTGTTAAAGTCAGATCTAGATGCATTTCTCCATTCATTAATTTGAACTTTTTCTGAAATTTCCTCACCAATGTTTGAAATTTGATCTTGAATCTGATCTTGAAAATTTTCGAATTGTTTTTTAGGATCTTTTATGGTGTCTCTAATAACTTTTGGGCCAACATCTTTTATGGTTTTCCACATAGAAAGACTTTTGTTTATTAGATTTTCTCTTTTTTCTGATTTTTCATCTTTAGTGGCTTCGTGAGTTAATTCAGCTAAAGTGTTTTGCATAAAATCTAGAGCGTCTTTAAAATCTGAAAAGCGTTGTTCAGATCCATCTTGGACATGAGTTATTTTACCTCTCCATTGAATTTTAGATTCTCCATTCTCTTCAAAGATTTGCTGTTGAAAACGCACCATGAAAGAGGCATTTTGTTCTTGTTTGTTTTTCATGTCTAAAATTTTATCCTGGTTCTTTTTCAGAACCTACTTCATATCTTAATAATCCTTTAAAGGCTTCATTTACAGTGCTTCCTTCGTAAAGTACTTTATAGATTTGTTCAGAAATAGGCATGTCTACGTTGTATGTTTTTGCAAGTTCCATCACTACTTTAGCAGTTTTTACGCCTTCAGCTACTTCATTCATTTCATTTACAATTTGGTCAAGATTTTTACCTTTCCCCAATTCATAACCTACATGATGATTTCTACTTTGTGTAGAAGAACAAGTGGCAACCAAATCACCCATACCTGCCAAACCATAAAAGGTTTGTTTTTTTCCACCCATTGCAATTCCTAGTCTTGTAAGTTCAGCTAAACCTCTTGTAATTATTGCGGCTCTTGTATTTTCTCCTGCATCTGCACCATCACCCATACCTGAAGCGATTGCAATAATATTTTTTAAAGCACCTCCTAATTCACAGCCAATAACATCGGTATTTGTGTAAACTCTAAATAAACCTGAGCTAAAAACGTCTTGTAATTTTGAAGCTATTGTTTTATCAACCATAGCAATTACAGCAGCTGCAGCATTACCAAAATGAATTTCTTTTGCCAAATTAGGGCCAGTTAAAACTCCTGCAGGATGACCAGGCATTATTTCTTCAATAATTTCTGTCATTCTTTTTTTTGTACTAATCTCTAATCCTTTTGCGAGATTAATGATAGGCACCCAAGGTCTAATATGTGGTTTTGCTTCTTCTAGAACTTCTCTAAAGCTTTGTGCTGGTACACCCATTACAATAACATCTGCTTCTTCTACAGTTTCTTTAATAGAGGTAGATGCAATTAAGCTATGTGTTAGTTTTGCATGAGGTAGATATTTTTCATTGGTATGATCATTATTTATTTCATCTACAGTATCTTGATTTCTAGCCCAAAGTATTGTTTTGCTATTTTTTGCTGTTAAAGATGCTACAGTAGTTCCCCAAGAACCACCACCTAATAAGCCAACTTGTAGTTTCATATTATTGGTTTGGATGATTAATTTTCTAATTCTTTTACAAATAAACCTCTTACTTCCTCAATGTAAGTTTCTATATGCTTTGGTTTCCATTCTGCAGTATCTACAGGATCTAAAACCACTACTTCTATATGTGTTGGACTAAAGATATTGCTTCCTTTAGGCATAGCCATATATGCATTTTTAATAACAATAGGTACAATTGGTACACCTGCTTTCATAGCTAAATGAAAAGCACCTTTTTTAAAAGTACCAAGTTTTTTACTTCCACTTCTTGTGCCTTCTGGAGCAATAGCCACAGAGGTTCCGTTTTTAAGTACGTTTGCAGCATTCTTCATTGAGGCTAGTGCTTTTTTCTTATTAGACCTGTCAATAAAGATGGCACCCATTGCTTTAAATATTGGACCAAAAGGAGTAAACTCTAATTCCTTTTTAGCAATACCTGTAACATCCTTTTGTAGTAATTTTAAAATTACGAAGAAATCTGCTGAAGATTGATGGTTAAAGCAGAATACAGCTGGTCTATGGTCTTCTAAATTATGTTTGTTTTTAACATTAATATCTAAACCTGCTAATTTTGTGCCTAAATCTCCAATACTAGTAATAGTTGCATTAATTCCCTCTCTTTGAGACATCGCTAAAGTACCCTTTACTATACCTTTAAGTGCAGAAGGATATAAACTTGCAGCAGCTAAGCCAGTTCTTAAACCATTAACAACAGGCTTTTTAGTATTTTTCTTAAATCTCAAAATCTTCCAGTTATTTTCGAAAGCCAATTGAGATAATTTATTATCAGGATTTGTAGCTACAGGTTTTCCTACAATTTCTAATAAAGGATAATCATCTATACTATCTGTATAAAAGAAACTTTTTGATAAATCTATATTGTTTTCCTTGGCAAATTTTCTACCTGCTCTGGCTTTGCCTTCTGCCCAACACATTTCCGAAATTAGGCCAGTAAATTTGCCTTTTTTAACCTCCATTTCTGTACAATAAATATCACTAATACCTAATCCGTTTGCGATTGGTGTAACTTGATAACGAGTTGCAGCAGAAACAATAACAACTTTATGACCTTTTTCAAGGTGAGAGGCTATTAGTGTTTTTGATTCAGGATAAATGGTAGAGATCAAATGATCTTTATAAATTTCTTCTCCTAATTCTTTAAACTGTTTTTCTGAGATTCCTTTAACACCTAATGCCGATATTTTAGTAAGAATTTCAAAATCTCTATTACCTATAGCATAAGCAACTAAAGTGGCAAATTGTGATAATAATTCTTTGGGAGTAGATTTTCCACTTAAAAACCTAGACTTTACAAATTGCTTAGCAGAAAAATCATTAATTAAGGTTCTGTCTAAATCAAAAAAGGCTGCTATATGTGGCCCTTCTTCATCTTCTAAGACTTCTTCTGCAATACTTATAATTTCTGCTCCAGGTACTTTTCTGGTATCGTCTTTTTGCTTTTTTATCTTCTTTAAAGATTCAGATTCTAAGTTCTGTAAGAATTGTAAACGGGCTGTTAATTCCTCTAATTCAGACATCCAGACCTCTAATTTCTTAAACTCTAGCTTTCTATCAACAGGAGTTAAGTTCTTGTTTTTTGCCAAACGTAAAGCACTTATTAAAAATGGTTTTGATGCACTTTCAAGCCTGCTTATTCTATTTTTCCAATGCAATTCCTTTCCTTTAAATAAGCAAAGCTCAATAAAATCTTCATCAGAAAAATCATCTTCTAAATCCCAAGATTGTAATGTTTTACAAACTATTTTGTTAGCCTCTAAATAGATAAGTAATAAACCTTTAGATACAAAAAGTTCTTGTTTTGCCAGTAACTTGGTAAGATCTGCATCTTTGTCACTAATCGTTTTACGCCAGTTTTTATCAAATAACTCTAATTCACTTTCAATTTCTGAACTAAATTGAGGCTTATTGGTGTAAAAGAATTCGAATTTAAAAATATCTCGAAGACGCATAATTTCTTCCCAAAAAGATAATATTCGATTCGATTTTTCATCTTTGATTTTAACCAAAGCAATTTCTATAAATGCTCTATGATACAAATGGGCAGAGGCCATATTTGCATAGTAGGTTGCAGGTAAAAACTCTCTTGTTTCTAAAGTGTATTTAGTTTTATAACCGGCTTTATTTTTTTGAATGATTCCTGAACTCTTTAGAAGGTTCAATGCTTTTTGAACGGATGCACTTATGCTTTTTCCACGTTCAATAAGAACATCATTCTTTCGTTGTTCTATATAGTTCATTAACTTAAGAACACTAAATTCTATCTCTTTTTTGGTTAAAGCAAAGTTGTTTAGTAAAACGTTACATACTAAAGAAACTGTTGTAACAGGCGTAATCATGTTTGCTTTATGAATTAACTCAAAAGCAAAACGTGGTAAGGTGTTTTTATCTGAATAGCTGTCTTCCTCTATATCTGGAATAATGGCATTTTGATGCTCATTTGCTTCTACAGGTTCTCCAAAACGAATAGCAGCTTTACCATATTCATTGCCTAATTTTCTAAAATATTTTACAAAACCCTTAATGTCTTCAGCTTGTTTTTCTAAACCTCTACCTTCCTCTGTCATCTGTTTTACATCCGGAATTAAATCATACACAATGGATACAGGCACATATTTGATTTTTCTGGTGCTTTCTTTTGCACCTTCCATAATGTATTTTAAAATACCCATTTGTGGATACACAATTTTTCCTGTTCTAGATCTTGTACCTTCTATGTTCCAAGTAAGATGATCTCCATTTTCAATGAGACAAGAAATGTAGTGTCTTAAAGAAGCCTTGTAAATTAAATCGTCTTTAAAGCTTCTTCTAATAAAAATTAATCCAGATTTTTTACCTAATTGTTTTAAACCAGGAAAAGCCAAGTTGATACCCCCAAAAGTGAAAGGTATAGGCATACCATATTGTGCTAAGGTTGTAACCAAAACAACAGTATCTAAATAGGTTTTATGTGTTAAAATAAATGCGACAGAGTTTTGACGCATTAATTTCATTAGTTTTTTTATTTCTTGAGGATCTACATCAATTTTATTATTGTAGGCTTTAGACATCATAAATTGGAAGCCTTTTACCGATAATAAATTTGCTATAGGATGTTGTTGAGAATACAATTCTTGAATATATTCTTCACCTTTTTGTTGTACTTCACTAATATCAATTTTTTCTGATTTAGCAATTTCTAACAAACTTGCTTGATACTTAGGGTGATTGGTAATATTCTTTAAATTGTTTTCCATAATCAATTAAAAAAAAGATTGGTGAATTTCGAGAATCCTTTCTCTTCCCAAAAATGAGGAAAGAATAAGGTTTCAAATTTTTCTATGATAGATTTTTTAGACGATTTTTCTATGTTCGCGTTCAATGCATTTGCAACTGTGAGTAACACAGTTGCATTAGCACCCATGCCACAATGACTGCCAAAAACTTCAACATTTTTAATGTCATCTCTATACGTTTCTGCTTCAGTACAATTTTTCCATGGAATTAAACCATCTGTTTTTGTGTAAATACAGGTTATGGGTACTAAAGGAATTTCTTCTAATTCTTTAATGAATTTATCATTTCGTTCTTTTAGTTTAGTACCTCTAATAAATTCTAAACTTCTAATTATTGGTGTTTTCATATTTTTAACACCCCAAACAGGAGAACCAATTGTAATTAATTGCTCTACTTTTTCTGGATATCGATTTGCAATAATTTTAGCAAATATTCCACCTCCACTCCAACCAACAAGACTTACTTTTTCTTGATGCTTATCGTAAATTTCATCTAGTTTTTCTATGAGTTTTGGGAGCGATTTGGAGTTAATCATATTTACACCAAGATCCCACTTGTAGGTTTTAAAACCCAAAGATTTTAAATATTTTCGAACAAAAGTTGTAGAATTATCGTTCCCTAAATAAGGAGGCATTAATAGTACTGGCTTGTTTTTTTTGCTTTTATGTTTTGGAATAAAAGGATAAAGCCAAAGCATAGACGTCCATTCTGCTACTGCTCTTGTTTCTAATAGAACATTATAAAGTGGAGGAGGAGGTATGTTTGCATTAATTCTTTCTATTTCTGTTTTAAAGGTAGTAATGATATTTGAAATGGTATCTTTTTCAATTTCTTCGAATTCTTCTATTTGATAAATATTTTCTAACAAAGAAACGAGTGTTACATAGTCTCTGTCAGGACCAAAATCTTCACAAATTGAAATACAATTATTGCTTAATATGTTTAAGTTTTCTTTTTCTAGCTTTACTTTTTTTACAATTTTAGAAATATCTTCTTGGTAAGGGTGTCTATCAAAACTTTTAATAATAAGTTTTTTTGCCTTAGTAAGGCTCGCACCTTGAGCAACAGCAATAGCCACTGCTAATTTTGCAAATGATTTATATACAATTCTATTGTTTTCCATAATTTAATTTTTGGCTTCAATTTTACTGTTAAGCCACTTTAGTAAATCTTTTTGAACCACTTTTCGATTTACCTCATTCAACATTTCATGTCTGCCATCTTTGTAGATTTTAAGGGTTACGTCTTTGCTGCCATATTTTTTATAGTTTTTGGCAACTTTTCTAACACCTTTACCCATTTCTCCTACAGGATCTTTATCTCCAGAGAAAATATAAATAGGCAATTCTTTTGGGGTATTTTCAAAAGTAGCACTTTCGTTAATTTCTTTGCTACCTTTTAAAATATCTAAAAATACGCTTAAAGAAAAGTCTTCTACTCTTAGTGGATCTGCTTCAAATTTATCAACTTGATTTTTATCACTGCTAATCCAATCTACTTTGGTTCTATTTGGTTTAAATTCTTTATTAAATTGATTAAAAAATATATTTTTTAAAATTTCATTACTTCTGTGTTTGCCATTTAGTTTGGTAAAGATTTTGGCACTAATTAAACCAAAAGTGCCAATTCCTTTCATAAAACTTGCAGTTCCAGAAAGTATTAATGCTTCTAAATCATCACCATATTTGGTTGCATAGGCTCTAGATAATAAAGACCCCATACTATGACCTAACAAAATAATTTTTTTATTAGGATGCTCGGCTTTTATAATTTCAGTAAGCTTTCTCATGTCAAAAATGGCATCAGAAAAATAATCATCACCATCGTAAAAACCCAAATGAGCATTGGTTTTTACAGATTTTCCATGTACTCTATGATCATTGGCATACACTTCATAACCCTGCTTTTTCAGAACCTTGGCTATAGATTTATATCTTGCTGCATGTTCGCCAACTCCATGTGAGATTTGGACAACTCCTTTAATATTTTGTGCATCTTTGGGTTTCCATCTATAATAAAATATTTCTTCATTACCCAAAGAAGTAAACGTACTTGTAATAACTGCCATTAATTTTTATCAAAGAAATTAATGAATAATTTAAATAACTTGTCTGTGTTCTTTTTAGTACCCTTTAGCTTTAGCCTATCTTGAATCATAACTTCATCTAATAGTAAGTTTTTCTTATAGAGGTGATAAAGTATTTCATCATCAATGCTAATTTTTACTAAAGGTTTGGCTGTACTCTTTTTTCGAAACGATAGTTTTTTCTCAGAAATTTCTAACTGATAATTAATTTTTTCAATTGAATTACTTAATTTAAAATCATACAAACCTGCATGCTGTTTGATTAATTTTGGATTGCTTTTTAAATACTTTTTAAAAGCCGTAAAAAACACCCTGCTTTTTAGGTTTACTGATGGAATTTTGTCATCAGTGCCTAATTTTTGTTTGGCTAATATTAGTTCTTCTAATTCATTTGCAGACTCTCTAATATATCTTGCAAAAACATCTGCATCAGGCATTGTTTTAGCGTCTGAAGTTGTAGTTAAAGATACCAAACCATTATAACTGAAAGCCGCAATTATTAACCCAAAACCATCTAAAACTGGGGTTAAACCAAAAATTGATAATATTTTATGGCCTCTTAAATACAATGGAATTTGTGGGCCAGGCACATTGGTAATAGTTACATTAAATGGTGGCCTATGAAATTCTTTAATATTGTACTTGCTATACAAGCCAGCTGCTAAATTAGCTAAGCCAAAAGGTACAGCATCTGCCATTTTAGAAAGTGCTTTAGCACCAACAGCTTTATGTCTTGATTTACCTAAACTAGTTTGTTCTTGAATATATTCTAACCTTTCTATAGGGTTATCTATATGAGTTGCAATTCTAACCAACATGTTAGAAATTTGATTGTCCATCTCTTGCTTTTCTCCTTTTACACGTATGGAAATAGGAACATTAGCTACAAGGGGTTGAACAGGTAGTTTTTCTTTTTCTTGTAAATATTTTCGAATGGCACCAGCACAAATACTTAAAATAATGTCGTTAATGCTTACGTTCATTATTTTTCTTAGTGTATTTATTCTATCAAAAGATAATATAGCTGTTCCCCAAGTTCTTTTTGGTGATACAGATTTATTAAAGATTGTATTTGGTGTGAATAAAGAACTTTTTAAAGGCTTTTTTAAACCAACCTGAGTTTTAATATTTCCTTTAATAAAAGAAAATGCAGTTTCTCCCAGAAGTTTCGGAATTTTTAATGGATTTTTTAAAAAGCCGACCGAACTTTTAAGCAATAGATTTAATTCATCTGGTAATGGATTAGGTTCAAAAGGTTTTGGTTTAGGTATTTTTTTGTTTTTATCATCTAAATTTTTATCAAATAAAATACCCATAATTCCTACTCCAGAACTACCATCAATCATGACATGATGTACTTTAGATACAATGGCTACAGAACCTTTTGGCACTTGAGATACATTGTCTAAACCTTCTATAAAACTCATAGACCATAAAGGCCTTCTTAAATCTAATGAGCTGCTGAATATAGATGAGGTTAACTCTCTAAGTGTGCTCCAATCTGCAGGTTCTGGAAGTTTTAAACGATTTACATGCAAATCAATATCAAAATTAGGATCGTCTACCCAATAAGGATAATCTAAATTCATAGGTACATTAAGTAACCTTTTTCTAAATTTTGGTATTAAATGCAATTTAGAAGCAACAATATCTTTAAAGTCTTGATATTCTAATGAACCTTCAACAATGGTTAAAGTTGCAATGTGCATTGGGCTGGTTGGAGAATCTGCATATAAGAAAGCAGCATCTGAACCAGATATTTGTTGTACAGAATCGTCTAAAGTATTATCTAAAAAATCTTGAATTGCTTTTGTAGGCATATTTTATACTACTATTACAGATTTAAAAAATACGAATAATTTGTAAAAAGTATCAAAATTTTCGCAACTCTGCAATATAATTAATTTTGACTACAATAAGTAATTACAAACTCAAGAAATTGTTGATAATATGCTGATGTATTTTTGTGTAAATTAAGTGCTTAAAAAGATTAACTTACTGCTGCCTTATAAACGGTTAAACATCGTTCTCTAGCCGATTTATGATCTACAATTTCTTTAGAGTAACTAGATTTTTCATAATCTTTTACCCATTTTTTAATATATTTTAAATCCTTGTCAAACTTCTTAATTTGTGTGGTTGGATTGAATATTCTAAAATAAGGTGATGCATCTACTCCTGAACCAGCTACCCATTGCCAATTACCAACATTACTGGCCATTTCATAATCGTGCAGTTTTTCTGCAAAATAGGCTTCACCCCATCTCCAATCAATCAATAAATGTTTGCATAAAAAACTACCTACTAACATTCTAATTCTGTTGTGCATAAAACCAGTTTCATTTAATTGACGCATTCCAGCATCTACTAAAGGATAACCAGTTTCTCCTTTACACCAGGCTTTAAATTCCTTTTCATTATTTCTCCATTCAATTCTATCGTACTTGCTTTTAAAGGCTTCGTCTTTTGTATGTGGAAAATGCCAAAGAATTTGCATGAAAAACTCTCTCCAAATTAATTCTTGCCAAAAAACTTCATTGGACTCTGCTATGGCTTTTTTAACCATTTTTCTTACACTCACTGTTCCAAATCTTAAGTGTGGTCCTAAACGTGAAGTTGCGTCTTGAGCAGGATAATTACGTGTATCTTCATACTCCTTAATTAAAGTAGGAGTAACTGTGTAAGGTGTTATTTCTTGGTTAGATTTTGTAAACCCAATATCTGATAGGCTTAAATTTGGTAACCTTGAATTTTGGATAAGATTATCTAAAACATCATAAGTATAATAAATTTTTAACTCTTCTTTTTTAAACTGTTCTTTCCAAAGCTTCATGTAAGGTGTGTAGACTTTGTAGGGGGCTCCATCTTTTTTTACAACTTCATCTTTTTCAAAAATTACTTGATCTTTAAACGTTTTAAATTCAATGTCATTCTCACTTAACAATTGTTGAATAGACTCATCTCTTTTTGTAGCATATGGTTCATAATCACGATTGGTAAAAACAGCATCAATAGTATAATTTTTAATTAATTCTGAAAAAACTGATTCAGGATTGCCATGAAACATAGCAATGCTGCTTCCATACTTATCTTGTAATTCGCTTCTCATTTCTTGAAGCGTATCATAAATAAAAGTTACTCTAGCATCATCCTTTGGTAATTTTGATAAAATTTCTTTATCAAAAATAAAAATAGGTAAAACTTTATTTTCAGATTTTAAAGCATTGTAAAAACCAATATTGTCATCTAAACGTAAATCTCTTCTAAACCAAAAAACAGTAACTGTATCTTTCATGCTTATTTATATTCTCCAAAAAGTTCTAATAACTTTTTTTGTCTGTAATTAAAAATCTCTTCTAATTTTGGCTTAACCAAAATGGGATGCACAAGTTGACCTAAAAAACCTAATGGAACTTTATAATCTATAATATCTTCCATTTCTACACCACCTTCTATTTCTTTAATGAAATGTTTGTGATGCCATAAAGAATATGGGCCATACATTTGTTCGTCTACAAAATACTTCTTGTCTTCTATATGCGTAATTTCTGAAACCCATTTGGTTTTAATTCCTAATAAGGGTGTTACAATATATTGAATTATTTGGCCTGTATAAAGAGGTCTGTCTATTTTTGATACAATATCAAAAGACATGTAATCTGGAGTGATTATCTTTAAGTTTTTAGGGTTTGAAAGAAAATTCCAAGCTTCATCTAAAGTAATTGGTAATTTCTGTGATTTGTGAAGAGTGTATATTTTCATAGCAGTTTCTAATGTTCAACGTATTTTTTTTCCAGAATTAGTTCATTAATAGTATTCCATAATTCAATTCTTTGAGTTAAAGATTCTTTAGCAATAAATAGAGTTTCATTCCATTTTATATCATCATCTCCACAAAGTTGTTCAATCATTCGTAAAGATAATGGTCCATGCTCATCACCATCTAATTCTATATGACGTTCTAAATAATATTTTAGTTTTTCTGTTTTTTGCTGATGATTTTCCGAATTATTAATGATGCTCAAAAACATGTCTGGTATAATGTCTTCTCTACCAAAAGTAAATGCAGCAGCAATTACATGAGGTTGATGCGTATTAATTACAGAAAATGTAAAGTTGATAAAGTCTGTAATTTTTTGAGGTAAATCTGTTTTTTCTATGGCTAATTTTACTGAGCTACCATGATTAATAAATGATAGAAAGTTATCAATTTTAGTGGTGTTTGCACCTAATTGCATCATAGCATCTAAGTACATTTCAAAATGACTTTTTGCTTCACCTAATTCATTTACATCACTTTCTTCAGCAAATACAATTTCATTTATAAATCTTGCTAATTGTGGCGTTTTAGATGGTGTCCAAGGTACTTGAGTAGTGGTAAGATGATTTTGAAGACTTTTTAAAAGAGACATAAAATCCCAAACAGCATAAACATGATGTTCCATAAAAATTTTAACATCTTCAATTTCATGAAGATTATTATATAATTTATGGTGTTTAAGTTGATTTCTTAAATCTGATAATTCATTTTCTAAATACTGTATTTTCGTCATTAGTTAGGTTAAAAGTTAAAACCTTAGGTGTACTTAATGCAATAAAATTCAGTAGAAATTTATTTTGAATTCGTTATTTAAAATACAAGCCTAGAGGCAATCGAAATTAGCGCTAATTTTTTGTTTGGTTGCAAATTGGTTTATTAGTTTACAATAAATTATGCTTTTAAAGCTTCTATCTGTTTTAAAACAGCATCGGCTTCCAAGTATTTCTGATCACTATCACTTCTATTAATAGATTGCAGTTTAAAACCTTCTTCCATTAATTTCTTATATTTTTCTTGTAGCTTTTGCTCTTCTGATTTCTTTTTGAATAGTCCAAACATAATTATGAAATGTGTTTTGTTATTTTAGAACTTAATGGTTTTGTAATAGAAAAATAATAATCAATCAATTTGCCTTCTGGTGATACTAAATATTTTTGAAAATTCCATTTTACTGAAGAACTCTTTTTACCATTAAAATCTTTAGACGTTAACCAAGTATATAAAGGATGCTGATTTACACCTTTCACGTCTATCTTTTCAGTAATTAAGAAAGTTACGCCATAATTCACCTCGCAAAATTCTTCAATTTCATTTGCATTACCAGGTTCTTGACTTCCAAATTGATTGCAAGGAACGCCTATTACAATAAGTTCGTCTTTGTATTGTTGATGTAACTTTTCTAAATCTTTATATTGTGGCGTAAAGCCACACTTTGAAGCTACATTCACAAAAAGAATGTGTTTGTTTTTAAAATCACCAAGATTGATAGGTTTACCTTGTAAACTATCAATTTTAATATCGTAGATATTAGTCATAAAATGTAAAGTTTTATATTTTGAAGCTTACAATACCACAATCTAATTCAAAAATTTGGCCTGATATAGAGGCTGCTTTTTCTGAGATTAAAAAGTTTGCAAGATCTGCAACTTCATTGGGTTGTAGGTATTTTTTTAAAGGATGACGTTCTGTGATATTTTCTATCATTCTGTCATTTCTTAACAACTTAGAGGCTAAGTCTGTGTCTGTAACAGTTGGTGCAATTGCGTTTACACGAATGTTAGGTGCAAATTCTGCTCCTAAAGATTTTGTAATTCCTTCTACAGCAGATTTTGCTGCTGCAACACTGGCATGAAAAGGCATACCTAATTTTGCAGCAACTGTACTGAATAATAATATAGATGGTTTGTTACCTTTTTTAAGAGAAGGTAAATAATGTTGTATTGCTTTTACTGCACCAATAACGTTAATTTCGAAGTCACTTCTAAAATCGTCTAATTTTAATCTAGAAATAGGTTTTAGATTTATACTTCCTGGGCAGTAGATTAAAGTGTCTACACTTTCAATATTTGGCAAATCATCTTGCAAAATATCTAAGGAGTGATGTATTAAGTTATTGTGGTTTATTTCTGGTTTTGTTCTGCTGATATTATAAACCTTGTTGTTTTCTAGCAAAGAGGTTAAAATTGCGTTTCCTATACCCTTACTACCTCCAATAACTATAATGTTTTTCATCTTTTTATCGTCTTCCTTTCAAGCGCTTTTCAATTTTTTGTTTAACTGCTGTAAGGCGCTTCATTTGATCCATGATTTCAGGATCTTTTTCTAGTTTATATACTTCGTTTAATTCTAGTATAAGTGCTTTAACCTCTCTTGAAGCTAAAATTCTGTCGCTAGTTGTTTTAAACGAAAATTTTCTGTTTTCGAACTCAGTAGCTCTTTCTAATAATTCCATTATGTAATTTTGGTAATTTTCTAATTTGGCAATATAAATATATTTGTTAGAAAATCAAGCAAAATCTAGGTTTATTATGCCGCTGTTAAAGGTTTACCTTTTAAACGCTTTTCAATTTTTTGTTTTATAACAGTTAAGCGTTTCATTATATCCATAATATTGCTGTCTTTAGTTTGTTTGTAAACTTCGTTCAGCTCCAATATTAAAGACTTTGCTTCTCTAGATGCCAAAATACGATCGCTAGTAGTTGGGAATCTTTTTTTTCTGTTTTCGAACTCGATTGCTTTTTGAATTAAATCCATAACTAATAATTTAAAGTGTTTTGTAATTCTGCTATTTTTTCTTGATTATTGAATTTACCTCCAAAGTATGAGGTAACTGTAGCTGATGTATCGTCTTTAATTCCTCTAGAAGATACACATAAATGCTTAGCATCTATAATAACAGCAACATCTTCTGTACCTAAAACGCCTTTTAGCTCTTCTGCAATTTGGTTTGTTAACCTTTCTTGCACTTGAGGTCTTTTTGCATAATACTGTACAATTCTGTTTAATTTAGATAAACCAATAACTTTACCAGAAGAAATGTAAGCTACATGTGCTTTACCAATAATTGGTACAAAGTGATGCTCACAGTTAGAGTAAAAAGTTATATTCTTTTCAACCAACATTTGGTTGTATTGGTATTTATTATCAAATAAGGCAACTTTTGGCTTGTTTGCAGGGTTTAAGCCAGAAAAAATTTCATCAATATACATTTTTGCAACTCTTTTTGGAGTGCCTTGTAAAGAATCATCTGTAAGGTCTAGGCCCATTACATCCATAATTTCTTCAAAAAGGATGGCAATTTTTTCTTTCTTTTCTTGATCAGAAAGTTTAAAAGCATCTTTTTTCATTGGGGTTTCTAAACCTGTAAATAGATGATCATCACCTACTTCTTCGAATGAAAAACCATTTAATTTTTGGTCTGTTTGCTTTTCTTTTAGTATTACATCTGTAATCATAATAGTATCTTTTTAATGTGCTGTCTTTAAGTACCCTAAACTTAAAAGCAAAGCACTGTTAGTTATCTTTTGGCAATAGAGTTATTAGATATTGATTTCTGTCTAGAACATTTAAACCTGCCTTTTTCAAATGTTCTTAGCTTTTCGTGTTTTGTTTTTCTTCCTTGAACCCTTTTTCTCCACATTCTAAAGCTGCTAGGCTTCATTTCTTTTCTCATTAAATTAATAACCTCTTGTTCTTTTAATCCAAATTGAAATTGAATAGCTTCAAAGGTGGTTCTGTCTTCCCAAGCCATTTCAATAATTCTGTCAATTTGTATGTTGTTTAAAGTTGTCATGTTATTATTATTGAACATTTTGAAAATCAAACTGTTCGTCATTTTTAATTTTTAAATCAATTAATTTGTCGATAAACTTCTTGTTTTCTTTCAACAATTTGTTGTTTTTAAATCGAACAAAATTACCTTGAGCATGAATGCTAAATCCGCTAGTTTTGTAAATATGTAATTGATAAAAAGGTATGGCCCAGCTAAAATTCTTTAATCCTTTGTTAATGTGAACCAACAAACCTTTTTCTCGTAATTCTATATTACCGTAATTAATATCAGCAACAGTATTCATTATATTTTTGAAGCCAATACTTACTTCATCAATAATCATTCTTTTAGAGCCTGTGCCTTTTAATTTTATAGATTGAAAAAAAGAATAAGGTGCACCTAACAAATTATTAATTGCTTTCTCAGTATCCTTATTATTATGTGTTGTATTGTATATCACATACCAAAGATACGCAAAAAAATGTTTTGTTTAATGAATTATTTAATTAGTTAAACAAAAATTAACAAAATATTTTGATTTGTATATTTTTATAATTTATTGATTTTGAAGTAATTTCTTTCTGTCTAAAAGCGTGTGTGTTTTTAGAATTCTATAATTCTCTTTAAGTACATCAGGATCTTTTTTCATGTCCCAAAGAGTTTGTGTTGCTCTTTTTCTAGCAGATTTAAAATCTACAATAGGTTTAGGGTAATCTACACCTAATTTAAAGTTGTTAAATTGCTCATCTAGTGGTGTCATTAAAAAAGGTTGATGAATAAATGCTGTAGGTAAGTTTGCCAATTCAGGCACCCATTCTTTTATAAAATTCGCATCTTCATCATGTTCTAAGCTATTTTTAATTGGGTTGTAAACTCTTATTTCGTTAATGCCAGTCTCTCCTGATTGCATGTTTAGTTGAGGAAAATGAATTCCAGGTTCGAAATCTAGAAATAACTGCGATAAGTGATGAGAAGAGTCTTGCCAAGGCTGCCATAAAATATGTGTAAAAAAAGAGGCTAGCATAGAACGCATTCTAAAATTTAAATACCCAGTTTCTGATAAACAACGCATAGAAGCATCAACAATTGGGAAACCAGTTTTACCCTCTCTCCATGCTTTTTGATATTTAGTAGAAATGTTCTTTTTTAATTTATGATATCCTTTATTGATACTAGCTTCTTCCATAGTATGCTCCATTTCAAATTTTTGAATGAAGTGCGCTTGCCATCTTAACCTACTAACAAAAGCACCTAGTTGTCTTTTGTTTTCATCGTTTTTGAGCATAATAGCTTTTTGATAAACCTGTCTAATAGACAAATTCCCCCAAGCTATGTAAGGTGATAGTCTACTGCAACTTTTTCTAGATAAAGCTGGTTTAGAAATATGGTTCATATAGTTTTTGTAACGTTCTTCAAAAAAACTATTAGCATATCTCCAGCCCATTTTTGATCCTCCTTTTTGAAATTTGGATTCTTTAGGCGTTTCTAAATCTGTAACAATAAAATGGTTTTCTATGGCTGTTATTTCATCTACCGAAATTAGATTTCTGTTTTTAAGATCATTTTTAATTTGTGGTTCATACATAAAATTTTCCCACTTTTCTAACCAATCATGTCTGTTTAAAAGTCCTCTTAAAACACCATTGTTGTTGTTTTCTATCCAATTTATTGAATTGTTTCTGCAGTATCTTGCAAAGTCTTTATCTCTATTGTATGTTTTAAGTAATCCAGTTTCTTGATGAGAAAATACAGTATCAATTTTATAGAAATTTTGTAGCTGATTAAAAACTGTAATTACTTCTGATGTTACTGTTAAAATTTTAGTATTAAATGCGGTTAAATCATCATTTAGCTCTTGTATGGATTCTTTAATAAAATTCCAATGACGAATATTATAATGAGGGTCTTCTAAAAGTGAATTTTCGAAAACATAAAGAAATAGCACAGGTTTTTTAGCTAACAAGGCATTTTGAATAGCCTCATTATCCTGCAAACGTAAATCACGTTTAAACCAAACTACATTAATTTCTTCTCTCTTAATATTCATCTAAATTTTCGATAATATGATTTGCTTTCTCTTTTATTTTGGTTCTGTCTTCTGCAGACATTTTATTCAATAAGCTATACATCATTTTCATTCTAAAGTTGGTGCTAAGCTTATCTTGTTTTTCGTCAAGAAAATTCCAGTATAAACTGTTGAATGGGCATGCATCATCACCAAATTTCTTTGTTTTTTTATAACTACAAGAATCACAATAATTGCTCATTTTACTTATATAACTACCACTAGAAACATAAGGTTTTGTTGCTATTTTTCCACCATCTGCAAATTGGCTCATACCTCTTGTGTTTGGCAGTTGAACCCATTCTATAGCATCTACATAAATTCCTAAATACCATGCATCAATTTCATCAGGATCTATTTGGGTTAATAGTGCAAAATTACCAGTAATCATTAGTCTTTGAATGTGATGGGCATACCCATTATCTAATGAATTGTGAATGGCATTTTTTAGACAATTCATTTTTGTTTTTCCTGTCCAAAAGAAATCTGGTAATTTGTTTTTATTATTTAGAAAATTCTCTTTTTTGTAGTCTGGCATTAACATCCAATACATGCCTCTCATGTATTCTCGCCAACCAATTATTTGTCTTATAAAACCTTCTACTTGAGAAATATCTATTTCATCTTTTCTTTTTCTGTAAGTAGCTAATGTTGCTTCTACAATTTCTTTAGGAGATATCATTTTCGTGTTCATTGCAAATGATATTTTTGAATGAAAAAGAAAAACTTGGTCTGTATGCATGGCATCTTGGTAATCGCCAAAATGAACTAACAAATGTTCGCAGAAATAAGAAAGTTGAGTTCGCGCTTGCTTTCTAGAAATAGGATATTCAAAATATTTAGCATTGATTTTACCTATGGTTTCAACTCCAGCTTTTTCAATTTCAGTTACAATTTCAGAAACATCATTATCAAAGTTTTTAGCAGACGGAATTAAAGTTTCTCCTTTCCACTTTTTTCTATTGCTAGCATCATAGTTCCACTTTCCTCCTTCAGGTTGCTCATTAACCATTAATATTTGATGTTTTTTACGCATGTTTCTGTAAAAACTTTCCATCAAAAATTGTTTTTTGCCTTTGAAAAAAGAGGCTAAATCATTCCTGTCAGTGTAAAAATGTTCAGTAGTATATACTTTGCTTTCTATGGTTAATAAATCACAGAATTCTTTAAGTTGATGATCTAATCTGTATTCATCTGGGGTTAAATATTCAAATTTTTCGAAGTGATGTTGCTCAAGTAAGTAATTAATATTTTCAGTTAAACTTTGAGTATTTAATTCATCATTTAATTTAAAATAGATAACCTTTTTGTTTTGAGTATTAAGCTCTTCTGCAAACTTTCTCATGGCAGCAAAAAAACCTGCTACCTTTTGAATATGATGTTTTACATAATCGGTTTCTTGACGCATTTCAAATAAACAATAAGTACTATTGTCATCATCGTTTGTAAACCAAGAATGCTTGCTGTTTAGTTGATCTCCTAAAATTAAACGTAAGGTCTTCATCTTAAAATAAGGTTTTTACTAACCACAATTTTCTGAATTTATGGTTTGCATCATATCTTTCTGCTTGTAATTGAGTGTTGAATTTTCTATCCCTAGGATCGTTTCCAACACCAGCAACATACATCCAATTGCCATAGTTACTATGCACGTCATAATCTAGTAAAAGTGATTCGAAATAGGCGGCTCCAATTCTCCAATCTTGTAATAATTCTTTAGCAAAATAAGAAGCAACATTTTGCCTACCTCTATTACTCATCCATCCAGTTTCTTTTAATTCAATCATGTTAGCATTCACAAAATCATCTTTTGTGTTTCCATTGATCCAATCTTGTATGCAATTCTTATCTACATTCCATTGATAATTTCTTTCTAAAATTCCACCTATTTTAAATATTTCATCACCATATTTTAAAGAAATGTACTTGAAATAATCTCTCCAGATTAATTCAAAAATTACCCAATACGTAGATTGATTTGATCCAAATTCAGCTTCGTACTTTTTAATTTGATAATATATAGTTCTAGCAGATAAACTACCATTTGCTAACCAAGGAGAGAATTTTGTGGAGTAATCTATGCCTACCAAACCATTTCTTGTTTTCTTGTAGAAGCCTACTTTATTACTTTCAAAAAGGTAATAATTTAATCGTTGTAAAGCAGCAGTTTCTCCTCCTTTAAAAGGAAAAGCTGATTTCTTAGGCATAACAAAATCATTAAAACCTAACTCTATAAGCGAAGGTATTTCTGTAGGATTTGGTATTAAGTTAGAATCTTCTAGCTTATCTATTGAAACTTCTTCTTGAATTTTTACGTATTTCTCTAGCTTTTTTCTAAACTGAGTAAATACATTTGGAATGTTACTAAAGTTATTTGAAACAGTTTCTGGATGGTATAAAAATTGATCATAGTCTTCAACAAAATTTACAGTATCAGACATTGTTTTTAAAACTAGATGATTGGTATCTAATTCTTCTTTGGTCCATTCTTTTTGGGTGTAAATTGTATCGACTTTATAAGTTTCTGTAATATTTAACAACTGATTTTCAGGAGCATCAAAAAAAGTAAGAAGTGTTATGTTTAATTCTTCTAGTTGCTGTTTTAAATCAGTTATAGTTTCTAATAAAAACTGTGCTCTGAATTTTGCGGTTTTTTGAAACCCAAATTCATCTTCTTTGAAATATTTTGGGTCAAAAAAATAGATTGCAATTATCTTATCGTGATTCTGTATTGCTTTTTGAATTGATGTATTATCTTGAGTTCGTAAATTATTACGAAACCATATTAAGCCTGTTGTGTTTTGTTTCTTCTGCATTTTTCGCTACAATATTTTACGTTTTCCCAGTTTTTCTCCCATTTTTTGCGCCAAGTAAATGGCCTATTACAAACAGGGCAATCTTTTGTGGGTAAGTGTTGTTTTTTCATAAAGTTAAGCTTTAGCAATTTTATTTATCATTCCATTAAAAATAAACCAATGAAAAGGTACTACTGAGTACCAATATAACCTACCTGCAATTCCATGAGGTCTAAAGGTTGCTGTTTGGTATAATGTACCGTCTTTAATTTTAAATTCTAGCCAAGCTTCTCCAGGTAAAATCATTTCAGCATAGAGTAAAAGTTTACCTTTTTCTTTATCAGCATAAATAACTCTCCAAAAGTCAAGGGCATCCCCAGCATTTAATTCAGTTGGGTGTCTTCTTCCTCTGCGTAAACCTGCTCCACCAAAAAACTGATCTATAAACCCTCTTATTTTCCATAAAACAGTTCCATAATACCAACCTGTTTCGCCACCTATTGCCCAAATTTTATTTAAGGCTTTTTCACGATTGGTAATTTTTCTTTTTTTATAATCTTTAAAGCAACCATACTCAGGTACATTTATAAATTCGTGCACATAGTTTTTTAACTTACCACTACTTATGTACGAGTCTTTCCAACTAGAAATAATACTGTTTTGCTCTATCTTTTTAAAAGCTAGTTTTACAGCATCTTTATAAGACATTGGGTTTACATCAAGTATTTTGTTGATGTCACTTTTTTCTCCAATAACTTCAACGCCCATAGAATTTACCAATGAACTTGCAAGTTTGTAAGAAGTAGAGGTTACAAAATAAAGCCAATAAGATGATAGTTTTGGAGTCATTACTGGAACCGTAAGAATACTTCTTTTAAGTTTTCTAACTTCTGCAAATTGCAAAAGCATTGTTTTATAGGTTAAAACTTCAGGTCCAAAAATGTCATAAGAAGTATTAAATAATTCTTTTTTACCTAGTGCCTTGTATAAAAATGAAAGCACATCTCTTATTGATAAAGGTTGTGTTTTTGTATTTAACCATTTAGGAGCAACCATTACAGGCAGTTTTTCTACCAAGTCTCTTATAATTTCGAAAGATGAGCTTCCAGAACCAACTATAATTCCTGCTTTAAATGTGGTTAATGCGTAATTTCCAGAAGCTAAAGTTTTTTCAACATTTTTTCTAGATAATAAATGTTTAGATAGTTTAGTGTCGTTGGTAATTCCACTTAAATAAATAACTTGTTTAATAGAAGTTGTTTCTGCAAAAGTTTTAAAATTGGTTGCACACTTCTCTTCTAATATGTGAAACTCTCTTGCAGAATTAGACATAGAATGAATTAAATAGTAGGCAGCATCAATATCTTTAGGTATTGCTTCTAGTGTATGTCTGTTTAGAAAATCGGCCTCAATTAATTCAACATTAGTTTGATCTTTATAGTAGTTTTCTGCTCTAATTTTATCACGAACAGGACACACGATTTTATGGCCATCGTTTAATAATAACGGAATTAAACGTTTGCCAATATAACCAGTTGCGCCTGTTACTAATATTTTCATTTTTATAGTTTTGTTTCTTTTGGTCTTTGGTAGCTAAGTTGCTTCTTAAATTTAGGAATAGCATACGTGTCTAACCCATTAATTGTGGCAACATTTCCTTTAGATAAATTTATTAAACCATCACTTTCTAATAATTCATCTTGTACATATAATTCTTGAATTTGTGCTACGATTAACATAACATCATTAGAGGGTACATAGATTTCCTCTATGAATTTCATACTCATTTGTACAGGAGCTCCTTTAACAAACGGAGCTTTAAAGTCTCCTTTAAATTCGGGTTCTAAATTAGTCATGTCAAATTCTGAAACTTCATCAGGATATTTAGCAGACGTATGGTGTGCGTCTTCAATAACATCTTCCCAGATATGGTTTATGGTGAAATACCCTAAATCTTTTAAATTTTTGTGTGTATTTCTTGGAACCGTTGTTGGTCTTAAAATAAAACCTAAGGTTGGAGGGCTAGAACCTAGGTGAGTAACTGAACTAAATACAGCCACATTAGTGATGCCTTCTTCAGAAATTGTTCCTAATAAATTAGCTGATTTAAAACCAGAACAACTGTTAATTAAATTGATTCTGTAGATTTTATTCAGTTTAAATATATCTTCTTGATTAAATACTTGCATTACTTTGTTTTAGTTGATATAAACAAAGATACAAATTGTTTAAAGGATTATAATTTAAGTTAAACAAAAACTTACGTTAAAGTTTGTTTCAGGCACAAAAAAAAGCCTCTAGAATATATCTAAAGGCTTAAAAGTCGGGGTGGCAGGATTCGAACCTGCGACCTCCTCGTCCCAAACGAGGCGCGATGACCGGGCTACGCTACACCCCGAAATTTAGTCAACAATTTAGGACTGCAAATATAGAATAATATTTATATATTGTATTTAAAATTCTTGAAATTTCTAGATATGTTTTTAAAAAAATCACTTGTAATTTTTTCTTGTATTATTTCAATTGCTTTAAGTGCTCAGAGTAAGGAATATGAGGTAATTGTGCCCGAATTAAAAAATCCTTGGGGTTTTGTATTCTTACCAGATAATTCAATGCTTATCAATGAAAAATCTGGAAAAATTATTCATTTTAAAAATGGCGTAAAAACTACAATTAAAAATGGACCAGAAATTTACTTAAGAGGGCAAGGAGGTTTATTAGATATTGAATTACATCCAAATTTTACAGAAAACGGATGGATCTATTTTACATACGCTTCAAGTATTGGTGGAGGTAGAGGAGGTAATACAACTTTAATGAGAGCTCAACTTAAAGATTTTGCTTTAATCAACCAAGAAGTGCTTTACAAAGCTTCTCCTAACTCAAACAGAGGTCAGCATTTTGGGTCAAGAATTGTTTTTGATTCAGATAATCACGTTTATTTTAGTATTGGAGACAGAGGAAATAGAGATGTAAATCCTCAAGACTTGACCAGAGATTGTGGAAAGATTTATCGTTTAAATGATGATGGAAGTATTCCTTCAGACAACCCATTTGTTTCAGTAAAAAATGCTAAAAAAGCAATTTATAGTTATGGACACAGAAATCCTCAAGGCTTAGTAATGAATCCTTTTACCAATGAAATATGGTCTCATGAGCATGGACCAAAAGGTGGAGATGAAATAAACATAATTAAGAAAGCTAAAAATTACGGCTGGCCAAAAGTAAGTTATGGTGTAAATTATAGTGGTACAAAATTTACAGATAAAACTTATATGAAAGGTATGGAAAGCCCTATTCATTATTGGACTCCTTCAATCGCACCAAGTGGTATGGCCTTTATTAATAGTGATGTTTATGGTAATTGGAAGGGTAATTTATTGGTTGGTTCTTTAAAATTTCAATATTTAAGTAGATGTATAGTAAAGAAAGATATAGTTTTTAAAGAAGTTAAGCTTTTAGAAGGCATAGGTAGAGTTCGATCTATAGAACAAGGCTTAGATGGTTTTATTTATCTGGGCGTAGAAAATTTAGGAATTATTAAACTTTTACCACAATAGATTTGGTTAACGAATAGCTATTTTAAACCTCTATTTTTTCATTATTAAAACTTATAAACAATCATTATATAAGGTGATAAAAATCTATATTTTTACTGTTCAAAAAAGAGAATTTAATTATGTCAGAAACTACTGAGAGAATAAAATGTTTAATTATAGGATCTGGTCCTGCAGGTTATACTGCAGCTATATATGCAGCAAGAGCAGATATGAAACCAGTAATGTATACTGGAATGCAAATGGGAGGTCAGCTTACAACAACTACAGAGGTTGATAATTTTCCTGGATATCCAGAAGGAACAGATGGTACTGCAATGATGGAAGATCTTAAAAAGCAATCTGAAAGATTTGGAACAGATGTACGATTTGGTATGGTAACTGCAGTTAATTTAAGTAACGAAGTTGGTGGTATACATAAAGTTACTATTGACGAGGACAAAGAGATTGAAGCAAATACCATTATCATTTCTACAGGAGCAACTGCTAAATATTTAGGCTTAGAGAGCGAAATGAGATTAATTGGTGGAGGTGTTTCTGCTTGTGCAACATGCGATGGTTTTTTCTATAAAGGTCAAGAAGTTGTTGTAGTAGGTGGTGGAGATACTGCTGCTGAAGAGGCTACATATTTGGCTAATATTTGTTCTAAAGTGTATCTTTTAGTTCGTAAAGACTACATGAAAGCTTCTAAAGCAATGCAACATAGAGTAGATAAAACTGAGAATATTGAAGTTTTGTATAATACAGAAGTAGAAGAGGTTTTAGGTACAAATGTAGTAACAGGAGTAAAGGCTATTAATAATCAAACTAAAGAGACTAAAGAAATTGCGGTTACAGGAGTTTTTATAGCTATTGGGCATACACCAAACTCAGATTTATTTAAAGGTGTTTTAGATATGGATGAAACAGGGTATTTAATTACTCAAGGTAAAACCACTAAAACAAATATGCCAGGTGTTTTTGCTGCTGGAGACATACAGGATAAAGAATACAGACAGGCTGTAACAGCTGCAGGTACTGGATGTATGGCTGCTTTAGATGCAGAACGTTATTTAGGTGCATTAGAATAACATTAATTCAAAATATTAAAAAAGGAGATTTCTATGTAGAAATCTCCTTTTTTTATTAATCTAATCCTAGTGCTCTACGCTCCTGTGTGTCTTCTTTGCCATTTTTACTCCAATAAGCAGATTGTATTGTTTTTATTTTTTGAGCAGTGGTAGTGAGTTTTTTTCCTCTTTCTAAAATGGTTTCTTCCCAACCTTCAATAGTATATGGGAAATCTTTGGTAAGTTGTATAGATAATTTTCTATTTAAAGAAGGGTAATTTATGGTACAAAAGATAAAACCATCAGACGAATTTAGGTTTACAATAGCATCATAAGCTTTAATCTTTTTATGTTTTAAAGCTAAATAATCAAAAGAAGGTATCATTTTGTAATTTCCTGTTTTAATAGCATTAGGATTTATTCTTAGGGTATTCCAAATTTCATTTTCCAACTTGTTTTTATCTAAGGTTATTTCTTTATCAGCATCGCTTTCAAAATATGAGAAAAATTTAATTTCGTAGCTCGATCTATTATTTAGTTGTACAAATGTATTTCCACACCATTCTTGGGCTGAAAAAGAGATTTTGATAGTTTCTTTCTCTAAATCAATAGGTGTAAAAGTACTTGTCATTAATGAATAAGGATAAATACCTGTTGTAAATTTCTTGGTACTATTTAGTTTTAATACAGGTACATTTTTATCATTTTTATAGTCTGCTTTTACTTGTTTTTCAGGTAGAAAATCTTCCGTTACAAAAATTAGTACAGCAGTGCCTTCATGTAATTCACCATATCTTGCTTGCAAAAGTTTATAAGAAGTGATTTCTGCTTTTCCTTGATACCAATAGTTATTAAAGTTTTTGTTCTTCTGAACAACTTTTATAGTAGTATTAACTTCTTCTTTTTTTGAACTCTTAGGTTCAGAGCAAAACACAAAAAATAAACTAAGGATAATTGGAGTGTAAAAGTTCATAAATTTCTTCATTTAAATCAATTTAATAAGCACTAATTTACAACTTTTTAAAGTGAATTTCTTGACATAAAAAAAAGAGATTACTAGGAATAGTAATCTCTCTAATTATAATATAGATATATTTTTTAGGCCATAGCAGCAGCCTTTTTAGACTTTCTGTATAAGAACTTGTTAAAAATGTTTCTTTTACCAAAGTTGTTGATAGATTTGGCATTGATAAACTTGCCAAACAAAATTTTACTAACTCCAAAATATTCATAAGTATTGCCATCTGTAAAAGTAACTTCTAACAACATACTTTTATGGTGCCAGTCTGCAACTTGGTATTCAGTAATGGTAGTTTTATAAGCTTCTAAGTTCGCTTCTTTTGTTTCTGGAGCTATACTAACTAAGAAATGATAACCATCAATAATTCTGGTACTTACAATTTCTGCTTCAGCTTTTTTTTCAGGATCTGTAAATTTATCAGGATGCCATTCTTTGACTAATCCTCTATAGGTACTTTTTAATTCTTTAAGGTCTATCTTACCTTCTACATTAAAAAGTTTTTTATATTCTTTAATTCGTTTCATTTATTGTTTCAAATTTGGCGCAAAAGTATTCATAATAAATGAATTAAAGAGATTTGTTTTCGAATCTTTATTTTTACGAAAGGTGATTTATAAAGCAAAAAAAAAGATTACAAATTGTAATCTTTTTTAAATTTTAGTCTTCGGCTAATTCTTCATCAAAGTTTTCAATAGCTTGTATCACTATCTTAACAGCTTCTATATAAAATTCTTGGTTTATAGTACCATAGGTGTCTGTGTGTCTGTGATAGTCTCTATGATCTGGAACACCAAAGTATATAAAAGGAATTTTTTCTCTATGAAAAACCCTATGATCAGAAGAAAAGGTCCAATCTGACTGTTCTTTATTGTCTGGATCATCATGCCCAAATAATAACATAATTTTTTCAGATTCAATTTCCTCTAAAGGATCTCTTAAATCTGGATAATGGTGCAAGCCACTTGCAAATAACTCAGGATCGTAATCGCTATGTGCAATCATATCCATATTGATGTTTAAGCTAATTTTATCTTTATTAAGATAATCTTTTAAAAAGTATTCTGCTCCAATAGAGCCAATTTCTTCACCATCTACAGCAGCAAAAATTAAATTATGCTTTGTTGGTTTGTCTTTAAAATATTTGGCAATTGTAAAAAGAGCAGCAGTACCAGATGCATTATCATCTGCGCCATTGTAAATTCTGCCTTTCCTAACACCTAAATGATCATAGTGAGCAGTAATAACAAAAGTTTTATTGGTTTGCCCTTTAAGCATACCAACAATGTTTGCTCCAGATACAACAGTGTCTTTTACGTTAGATAAGTCTTCTAATGGTTTTTCTATAGGAAAAACTTCTTGCCTAACTTTACCTGTAAAATTATGATCGAATTTGTGTAATAAGTTACCACCAATAACTGGTTGTAAACCAATTTTATTAAATTCGTCTATAATGATTTTTTGAGTTTTCAGATTCCCTTCCTTAGAAAATGCCCTTCCTTGTAGAGAATCATCTGCTAAGATTTTTAAATCAGATAATAATTTATCACTATCAATATCTATAACTCTAGGTTCGCTACAACCCATTAATAGAATAATAATAGTAAAAACAGTAAATAGTTTTGTTTTCATTGGCTTCATGAC
Organism: Polaribacter sp. P097; assembly: GCF_036864555.1. Classification (NCBI taxonomy): domain Bacteria; kingdom Pseudomonadati; phylum Bacteroidota; class Flavobacteriia; order Flavobacteriales; family Flavobacteriaceae; genus Polaribacter; species Polaribacter sp. P097. Next base: position 118,373 of record NZ_JAZETJ010000003.1, read on the forward strand.
TCTAATAAAATCGGGGAAAATCCTTGCAAATATAATAAAAAAGACCATTAATAAAAATGGCCTTTTTAGCAAGTAAATAATTTGAATTTTATTTAAAAAGAATATTTGTTTTCAGCTTTCATAATGTCTGCTATTTGGTTACGTAAAGCAACTACATTAGGGTAGTTTGCGTATTTAGTAAAACGCTTTAATCCCATCAATAACATACGTTGTTCATCTCCTTCAGCAAAAGAAACAATACCTTCTCTACCATTTTTAGCAACAATTTCTACTGCATTGTATAAGTATAATTTAGCCATTGCAATTTGTCCTGCTTGAGCATCTTCTCCAAAACGTTTTGCATTTTTCTCTGCACGTAATAAAGTTGATTCTGCCATATATACTTCATTTAAAATTTCAGCAGCAGCTAATAATAACTGTTGATGTTTTTCTAAATCTGGTCCGTATTTTTGAATTGCAGAACCTGCAACCATTAAAAATACTTTCTTAAGTTTAGCAATCATTTCTTTTTCTTCTGCAAATAATTCAGAATAATCTGGAGTATCAAAGGATGGTATTCCCATTAATTCATCAGCAACTGCAGTTGCAGGGCCTAATAAATCTACATGACCTTTCATTGCTTTTTTAATTAACATTCCTACTGAAAGCATTCTGTTAATTTCGTTTGTACCTTCGTAAATACGAGCAATTCTTGCATCTCTCCAAGCAGCTTCCATAGGTGTTTCTTCAGAGAATCCCATTCCTCCAAAAATTTGGATACCTTCATCTGCACAGGCTTGAACATCTTCAGATACAGTAACTTTTAAGATAGAACATTCAATTGCATATTCTTCTACACCTTTTAATTCTGCTTCTTGATGAGAGTTACCTGCAGCCATTCTCATTTCAATTCTGTCTTCAATATCTTTAGCAGCTCTATAACTAGCAGATTCACCTGCGTAACAGTTAGTAGCCATTTCTGCTAATTTTGCTTTTATAGCTCCAAAGTCTGCAATAGGAGTTTTAAATTGTTTTCTTTCGTTAGCATATTGTAAGGCAGTTGTTAATACTCTTCTTTGAGAATCAATACAAGCTGCAGCCAATTTAATACGACCAACGTTTAATGCATTTACAGCAATCTTGAATCCACCACCTCTAACAGATAACATATTTTCTGCTGGTACAACAGTATCGTTAAAAAATACTTGTCTTGTAGAACTTGCTCTAATACCTAATTTGTGCTCTTCTTCACCTAAGGTAATTCCATTTGGATTTGCTGCATCATATTCCACAATAAAACCAGTAATGTTTTTATCATCTTCAATACGTGCAAAAACAATCATCAAATTACAGAAACCTGCATTTGAGATCCACATTTTTTGTCCGTTAATCTTGTACGATTTACCATCTTCTGATAACTCAGCAGTAGTTTTACCAGAGTTTGCATCAGAACCAGCACCTGGTTCAGTTAAACAGTAGGCACCCATCCACTCACCAGAAGCTAATTTAGGCACGTATTTTTGTTTTTGCTCTTCTGTACCATATAATGTAATTGGCATAGTACCAATACCTGTATGCGCACCAAAAGCAGTACTTAAAGAACCATTTCCACTAGAAATGTATTCACAAGTAATCATGGTAGATACAAAGCCCATACCCATTCCTCCATATTCCTCAGGAACAGCTACACCTAAAAAGCCAAGTTCTCCAGCTTTTTTCATCACTTCTTCTGTTAAAGCATAATCTTTAGCTTCAAAACGATCTCTGTGAGCTACAATTTCTCTATCTGTAAATTCTTTTACAGCTTCTTTCATCATTATTTGCTCTTCAGAAAAATCTTCTGGAGTAAATATGTCTTCGCACTTTGATTCTTTTACAAGGAATTGACCTCCTCTTAAAATTTCTTTATTTGTTGTTTCCATAATTTTGTTTTTTTGGGAAGTTTAATTTAAAAATTCAAAAATACCTGCTGCACCTTGTCCTGTTCCAACACACATGGTTACCATTCCGTATTTGTTATTCATTTCTCTTTTACGCATTTCATCAAATAATTGAACAGATAATTTTGCACCTGTACAACCTAAAGGATGTCCTAAAGCAATTGCACCACCATTTACATTAATGATGTCTTTATCTAAGCCTAATTCACGAATTACAGCTAAAGATTGAGAAGCAAAAGCTTCATTCAATTCAATAAGCCCTATATCATTTTGATCTAATCCTGCTTGTTTTAATGCTTTCGGAATTGCAGCAACAGGACCAATACCCATAATTCTTGGAGGTACACCTGCAGCAGCATAACTTACCATTCTTGCAATTGGTTCTAGATTTAGTTCTTTAACCATGTCTTCGCTCATAATCATGGCAAAAGCAGCACCATCACTCATTTGAGATGAGTTACCTGCAGTTACACTACCATTTGCTGCAAAAACAGGACGTAATCTAGCTAAACCTTCAATGTTTGAACCTTTACGTGGACCTTCGTCTTTGTTTACTGTATACTTTTTAGTTGCTTTTTTACCATTAGCATCAACATAAGTTTGCTCTACATCAATAGGTACAATTTGATCTTGGAATCTATTTTCCTCTAAGGCTCTTAAAGCTTTTAAATGTGAGTTTAAAGCAAATTCATCTTGATCTTTTCTAGAAACATTAAATTCATTGGCAACTGCTTCTGCAGTATTACCCATACCCCAATAATATTCTTCATGACCAGATGCAACTGTATCATAGTTTAATTCTGGTTTAAAACCTGTCATAGGAACTGAACTCATGCTTTCTGCACCACCTGCAATAATACAGTCAGCCATTCCTGCTTGAATTTTTGCAACAGCCATACCAATTGTTTCTAATCCTGAAGAACAAAAACGGTTTACAGTTACTCCAGGTACATCAACAATATCTAACCCCATTAAAGAAATTAAACGTGCCATGTTTAAACCTTGAGAACCTTCTGGCATTGCATTACCTACAATTACATCATCAATTCTTTTTTTATCAAAATCAGGCAGTTCATTCATCATATATTGAATGGTTTCTGCAGCTAATTCATCTGCTCTTTTAAATCTAAACAGTCCTTTTGGTGCTTTACCAACTGCTGTTCTATATGCTTTTACTATATATGCTGTTTTCATTTTCTTAGTTTCTTAAAGGTTTACCTGTTTTTAACATGTGTTGGATTCTTTCTAAAGTTTTACGCTCTGTACATAAACTTAAGAATGCTTCACGTTCAATGTCTAATAAATATTGCTCTGATACTTTAGTTGGTTCAGATAAATCTCCACCAGCCATTACGTAAGCTAATTTGTTAGCTATTTTTTGATCGTGAGCAGAAATGTAGTTACTAGCTTCCATAGAATCTGTACCTACTAAGAACATTCCTAATGCTTGCTTACCTAACACTAAAACATCTTTACGTTTTACAGGTTGTGTATAACCAGCTTCAGCCATTAAAACTGCATGCTTTTTAGCTTGTGCAATTTGTCTGTCTTTGTTTACAACCACTACATCTTTTCCTTTTTGTAATAAGCCTAAATCGAAAGCTTCATAAGCAGAGGTTGCTACTTTAGCCATACCAATAGTTAAAAAGTGTTCTTGTAGTACGTTTAATTGTACGTCACCTTTATCAAACTTATCAGAAGCTCTTAAAGCCATTTCTTTAGAACCACCTCCACCAGGAATTACTCCAACTCCAAACTCTACAAGACCCATGTAAGTTTCTGCAGCTGCAACAACTTTATCTGCATGTAAAGAAATTTCACAACCACCACCTAAAGCCATTCCATGAGGAGCAGAAATAGTTGGAATTGCAGAATAACGCATACGCATCATTGTGTCTTGGAAATATTTGATAGCCATATTAAGCTCATCATATTCTTGCTCTGCAGCCATCATAAAAATCATACCAATGTTGGCACCAACAGAAAAGTTTGCTGCTTGATTACCAACTACTAAACCTTGGTAATTTTTTTCAGCTAAGTCTATTGCTTTATTTACTGCAGCTAAAACATCACCACCAATTGTATTCATTTTAGATTGGAATTCTAAATTTAAAATTCCATCTCCTAAATCTTCAATTACAGCACCTGAGTTTTTCCAAACTTCGTTTGATTTTCTAATGTTATCTAGAATGATGAATGAGTCTTGACCTGGTTTTTTAGTTTGCGTTTTAGTTACAACATCGTAATAATATGTTGCTCCATCTTTTACTGTATAGAAAGCATCGTTATTGTTTAATAACATTTCTTCTACCCAAGATGCAATTTCATAACCTTCTGCTTTCATGATTTCTACACCTTTGGCTACACCAATAGCATCCCAAATTTGGAATGGTCCATGCTCCCAACCAAAACCTGCTCTTAAACCATCATCTATTCTATATAATTCGTCAGAAATTTCAGGAATTCTGTTTTGTACGTAGGCAAACATTGCTGCAAATGATTTTCTGTAGAATTCACCAGCTTTATCTTTACCTGCTGCAAGTACTTTAAAACGATCAGCAACATTATCTATGGTTTTAGTTAACTCAAGAGTTGCAAATTTTGCACGTTTCTTTTCTCTGTATTCTAAAGTATTTAAGTCTAATGATAAAATGTTCTTTTTACCATTAGCGTCTTTTGTCATTTTATAAAAACCTTGTTTGGTTTTACTACCTAACATTTTGTTTTCCATCATATGATTAACAAAATCAGGAATAACAAACTGGTCTCTCATTTCATCCTCAGGACAATTGTCTTTCACTCCGTTTGCAGTATGCACTAAAGTATCTAAACCAACAACATCTATAGTTCTAAAAGTTGCAGATTTTGGACGCCCAATTACTGGTCCTGTTAATTTATCTACTTCTTCTATAGTTAAGTCCATTTCTTTAACTACATGAAATAAACTCATAATACCGAAAATACCAATTCTGTTTCCAATAAATGCTGGAGTATCTTTTGCTAAAACAGATGTTTTACCTAAAAACTTATCACCATACATCATTAAGAAGTCTGTAACTTCTTGTTTGCAATTAGGGCCAGGAACAACCTCGAAAAGTTTTAAATATCTTGGTGGATTAAAAAAGTGAGTTACAGCAAAGTGTTTTTGAAAATCTTCACTTCTGCCTTCATTCATGAATTTGATAGGAATACCAGAAGTATTTGAAGTAATTAAAGTACCAGGTGTTCTGTGCTCTTCAATTTTTTCGAAAACAGATTTTTTAATATCTAATCTTTCTACAACAACTTCCATTACCCAATCTACATCTTTAATTAAGTGTAAATCATCATCAATATTTCCAGTAGTGATTCTACTTGCAAATTTCTGACTATAAATAGGTGATGGTTTTGATTTTAAAGAAGCTGCTAAAGCATCATTTACTAAACGATTACGAACTACTTTGTCTTCTAACGTAAGTCCCTTCGCTTTTTCTTTATCAGTTAATTCTCTTGGAACAATATCCAATAAAAGAACTTCTACACCAATATTCGCAAAGTGACATGCAATACCAGATCCCATAATTCCAGATCCAATAATGGCTACTTTTTTAATTCTTCTTGTCATTTGTTTATAGTTTGATTTTATTTATCTTGATTAATAGGTTCAAAAATTTTCTTTTCAGCAATAAGTTTGTTGATAGTAACCATTACTTTAAAGAAAGATTCTAATTCGTCTTCTGTAACATATTCTCTTACTACATTATTAAATTGGTACACATGGCTTTTAGAAAATTTACGCATTTCTAAACCATAATCTGTAAGTTTAATAATTACACTTCTACCATCTTCAGGGTTTTTTTCTCTAGAGATAGCCCCTTTTTCTTCCATAGATTTTAATATTCTAGAAAGGCTTGTAGGTTCCATCCCCATTAAAGGGCCTAAAGCAGTACTTGGTGTGCCTTTTTCTTTATCTATAGTAAGTAGAACAAATGCCATAGACATTGTGCTACTGTAATTTGTAGCTTGTTCGTTATACATTTTTGCAACGGCTTGCCAAGTTGCTCTTAATTGATGATCTATAGATTTATTTTTATCCATGACATCAAAGATATAAAAATTTACTATGCATGCATAGTAAATTTAAAAAAAGTTATGCACGCATAGTAAATTTAACATTTTATTTATTTGTAACATTATCTATGTTTTCTTTACTAATTAAAATATGTAAGTTTGTAAGAAGCGTTCTTATTTTGAAATACAATTAATAAAAAAGCCAATGAGTAATTTATTAGAAATTAATAATGTTGTAAAAAACTATGGGGATTTTAGAGCATTAAATGATGTGTCTCTCCACATACCTAAAGGAAGTGTTTATGGTTTATTAGGGCCTAATGGAGCTGGTAAAACCTCTTTAATTAGAATTATTAACCAAATTACTATGGCAGATTCTGGTTCTGTGTTTTTAGATGGTGAGCCATTGGCGCCAAAACATACAGCAGATATTGGTTATTTGCCAGAAGAACGTGGTTTGTACAAATCTATGAAAGTAGGTGAGCAAGCTTTGTATTTGGCTCAATTAAAAGGTTTGAGTAAAACTGAAGCCAAAAAACGCTTAAAATATTGGTTTGAGAAGTTTGATATTATGGCTTGGTGGAACAAGAAAATTGAAGAACTTTCTAAAGGTATGGCTCAAAAAGTGCAATTTATTGTTACTGTAATGCACAATCCTAAGTTGTTGATTTTTGATGAACCTTTTTCTGGATTCGATCCAATCAACGCACAAATTATAGCCAAAGAAATTTTGCAATTAAGAGATGAAGGAGCCACTATTATTTTTTCGACGCATAGAATGGAATCTGTAGAGGAGATGTGTGATGAAATTGCACTTATTAATAGATCTAATAAAATACTAGATGGTAAACTATCTGATATAAAACGTGAATTTAGAACCAATACCTTTCAAGTGGGGTTACATACTGCTAATCCAAAAGAGGTAGAGGCAAGTTTAAAAGAAAATTTTACAGCATTTCCTGCAGATTTTAAACTGTTAGGTAATGAACTTACAATGAATGTGAAGTTAGGAGCCAATGATACTTCTAATGATTTATTATCATTTTTAACAAGCAAAGGTCAAGTGCAACATTTTGTTGAGTTAATACCTAGTGCAAACGATATTTTTATTCAAGCTGTAAGCAAAAATCAATAAGAAAATGAGCAAGTTAAAACTAATTATACAAAGAGAATTTATTGCTAAGGTTCGTAATAAATCGTTTATAGTGATGACTTTTTTAAGTCCTCTAATTATGGTAGGGATGGGTGCTTTGGTCTTTTTCTTAATGAAAAAGAACGATGAAAAAGTGAAACAAATTGTTTATGTAGATAATTCTGGTTTGTTTTCTCAAGATGATTTTAAAAATACCAAAACATTACACTATAAAGATTTTACATCTTATGGTATAGGGGAAACCAAAAAGAAAGTTGAAGAGGGTGATTTTTATGGAGCATTAATTATTCCACAACAGGACAGTTTAGAAATACTTGCCAAATCTATTGAATTTTATTCAAAAGATTCACCAGGAATGTCTGTAATGAATTCTTTAGAAAGCAAGGTAGAATCTAAAATTCGAAATGAAAAATTAAATAATTTTGGTATTGATATCGACAAGATTAATGCATCTAGAGTGCAATCGGATATTAAGATGTATAATTTTTCTGGCGAGGAATCTTCTAAATTAATTAACGGTTTAAAAATTGGAGTAGGAGCAATTGCAGGTTATTTACTCATGGTTTTTGTAATGGTTTATGGTACTTCTGTAATGAGAAGTGTAATTGAAGAAAAAACAAGTAGAATTATAGAAGTTATAGTTTCTTCTGTAAAACCTTTTCAGTTAATGCTGGGTAAAATTATAGGTAATGCCTCTGCAGGTTTATTGCAATTCTTTATTTGGGGTATCATAATTTTTATAATTACAACTGTAGCTTCTTCTAAATTTGGTGTAGATATGGTTGAAATGCAAACCGAAAATATATCCCCAGAACAATTAGAGGCTGCTAAACAGGCTGCAGGAGCAGACAAAATGCAAGTAGTAGTTCAAGAAATTTTAAGATTGCCAATTTTAAAATTATTTCTATTATTTATCTTTTATTTCTTAGGGGGTTACATGCTTTACAGTTCATTATTTGCGGCAGTTGGAGCAGCTGTAGATAACGAAACAGATACTCAACAATTTATGTTACCAATTATGTTGCCTTTAATTTTGGCAGTTTACGTTGGTTTTGCAACTGTAATCAGCGATCCTCATGGTCCAATTTCAGTAGCCTTTTCATACATACCATTAACTAGTCCTATTGTAATGTTAATGAGAGTTCCTTTTGGAGTTTCTTGGTATGAATTGGTAATTTCTATGACCCTACTTTTAGTTACATTTGTTTTTATGGTTTGGTTAGCTGCAAAAATTTACAGAGTAGGTATTTTAATGTATGGTAAGAAACCAACTTATAAAGATTTATACAAATGGTTAAAATATAAAGGATAAATGCAGCAAGAAACGTTAGAGAAAGTTAAGGATACAATTGTAGATGAAACCACCTCAATTTTAGACTTTACATTTGTTTTTAGTGATGAGATAAGTATTACAGTAAGAGGTTTGTTATTTGTAGTAGTTGCCTTATTGGTTACCTCATTTATTTTAAACTTGATTAGAAAATTCATTACTAGAAAAATGCCTAATAATGACAAGCTGAAGTTTGTTAGCGTGTTTGGCTATATTAGATGGATTGTCTTTTTAATTATTTTCTTAATTGCAATGCATACTTCAGGAGTAAATGTTACTGCTGTTTTTGCAGCGTCAGCAGCACTTTTAATTGGTGTTGGTTTGGCTTTGCAAACGTTGTTTCAAGACATTTTTTCTGGAATTATAATTTTAGTAGATCAATCTGTTCATGTAGGTGATATTATAGAATTAGAAGGTAAAGTTGGACGTGTTTTAGATATTAGATTGCGTACTACTAGAGCTGTAACCATAGACAATAAGGTACTAGTAATTCCAAATCATTTATATTTAACCAACATTTTGTTTAATTGGACAGAAAACGGAACAGAAACCAGAGAAAGTGTTGATGTTGGAGTAGCCTATGGCTCAGATGTTCAGTTGGTGAAAAAAATATTGTTAGAGGTTGTAGAGGCACAACCTACTGTTTTAGAAAATCCTGCACCTGTAGTGTTATTTACAGATTTTGCAGACAGTAGTCTAAATTTTAAAGTTGCATTTACATTAAATAATAGTTTCGAAGTAAGATTTACCCAAAGCAATATTCGTTTTGAAATTGATAAAGCTTTTAGAGAAAACAACATAACCATTCCTTTTCCTCAAAGAGATGTGCATATGTTTAGCGAAAAATAATAACTATGAAAAAGAGTATTTTAGTGCTGCTGTTTCTATTATCAGCAGGTATTACTAATGCCCAGTTAACAGATTTAGCAAGGCTAGAATACTCTTTTATTCCTAAAAGTAACTCAGAAGATCAATACACTAGAATTAGAGCACTACTTAATTATCCTATAGAATTAAAAAAAGATAGATATATTTTTGTTGGTGCAGAATACAACAGAATTTTTTTAAATTTAAACGATAGTTATCCTTTTGATAAATCACTTTTAGAAACATTAACTGTAATAGATATTAATTTAGGATACACTTTTAAAATTAATGAAAGGTGGAGAACAGGTTTTAAAATTACACCAAGATTAGCATCAACATTAACAGAAAAAATATCAGGAGATGATCTTTTTTTAAATGGTGGTATATTTTTTGTGAATGATAGAACAATGGCCACAACTATAAAAAGACCTTACAGGCTAATTTTAGGTTTAACCTATAATACAACAACAGGTATACCTTTTCCATTACCATTTGTAAGTTACTTTAGGCAAGTAAATGAATCTTGGTCTTTTAATGCAGGTGTTCCAAAATCGAACGTAAAATATTACTTTAAAGAAAAAAATACAGTACAAGCATTTGTAAGTATAGATGGTTATTTTGCCCATTTGCAAAGGCCTACTGCAGTGTTAAACAAGCAAGTAGATAATGTTTCTTTATCGGTTGTGGTTTCTGGTTTAGGTTATGAATATTTACTAAACAAGCATTTAGTTTTGTATGCCTATACAGGGTATACCCTGAGAATGAACAATGTTTTAAGAGATAAAGACAGAGAGAATGTATTTACTTTAGATAGAGTAAATGCCTTTTATTTAAGAACAGGAATAAAATTTAAAATATAGATGTCAAAAATATTAATTATAGAAGATGAAGCTGCAATTCGCAGAGTACTAAAGAAAATTATTTCTGAAGAAAATGATGCGTATAATGTAGAAGAGTCAGAAGATGGTTTACAAGGAATGGAAATGATTAAGAATAATGATTATGATTTAGTTCTTTGTGATATTAAAATGCCAAAAATGGATGGTGTTGAGGTTTTAGAAAAAGCAAAAAAGATAAAACCAGAAGTACCTATTGTAATGATTTCTGGTCATGGAGATTTAGATACAGCAGTAAATACAATGCGTTTAGGCGCATTTGATTATATTTCTAAACCACCAGATTTAAATCGTCTTTTAAATACAGTAAGAAATGCTTTAGATAAAAAAGTTTTAGTTGTTGAAAATAAAAGGCTTAAGAAAAAGGTAAGCAAGAATTATGAAATGGTGGGTGAGAGTGATGCAATTTCTCACATTAAAGATATTATAGAAAAGGTAGCTGATACCGATGCTAGAGTTCTTATTACAGGACCTAATGGTACAGGTAAAGAACTAGTTGCACATTGGCTGCATGAAAAATCTTCACGTTCTAAAGCACAGATGATCGAGGTTAATTGTGCTGCGATTCCTTCTGAATTAATAGAAAGCGAACTCTTTGGTCATGTAAAAGGTTCTTTTACAGGAGCAAATAAGGATAGGGCAGGTAAGTTTGAAGCTGCAAATGGAGGAACCATTTTCTTAGATGAAATAGGGGATATGAGTTTGTCTGCACAAGCAAAAGTATTACGTGCTCTTCAAGAAAATAAAATTAGTAGAGTAGGTTCAGACAAAGATATTAAAGTTAATGTTAGAGTAGTTGCAGCAACCAATAAAAACTTAAAAAAAGAAATTGCAGAGGGCAGATTTAGAGAAGATTTGTATCATAGATTGGCTGTAATTTTAATTCAAGTACCAGCTTTGAATGATAGGAGAGAAGACATCCCTTTATTGGTAGACTTTTTTGCAACAAAAATTTCTGAAGAACAAGGTACCCCAAGAAAAGTTTTTTCTGAAGAAGCAATTGTCTTGTTACAGAAATACGATTGGACAGGTAATATTAGAGAACTTAGAAATGTTGTAGAACGTTTAATTATTTTAGGTGAAAAAGAAGTTTCTGCAAATGATATTAAACTATTTGCTAGTAAGTAATGGCTGTGTTTAAAATTTTGTTTCTAAACTTTAATAAGGGTTCATTAGTCTTGTTTTAATGCTGTTTAATGCTGTAATTAGTATAATTAAAGTGGTTGGATTAAACATAGAAGATCATCCTTTAATTCAAAGTGATAATGAACAAAAGGAAGAATAAAAAAAGAGGAAATATTTTAAATATTTCCTCTTTTTAACTTTATAATAATTGGTTTCTATTTTAAATCGAATCGATCTAAATTCATCACTTTCGTCCAAGCAGCAATAAAATCTTTAACAAATTTTTCTTCAGCATCTGCTGCACCATAAACTTCGCAAACTGCTCTAAGTTCAGTGTTAGATCCAAAAATTAAATCAGCTCTAGTTCCAGTAAACTTCAAGGCATTGGTTTTTCTATCCCTACCAATAAATTCTTTTTCATCTGAATTTGCGGCTTTCCAAGTATATGAGAAGTCTAAAATGTTCTTAAAGAAATCGTTACTTAAAGTCTCTTTCTTATCAGTAAAAACTCCATGATTAGATCCATCATAATTTGCGCCTAACATACGTAACCCACCAACTAAAACAGTCATTTCAGGTATAGATAACGTTAGTAAGTTTGCTTTATCAATCAATAAATCTTCAGCAGCCATTTTTAAATCAGAATTTATATAGTTTCTGAATCCGTCTGCAATTGGTTCTAAATAGCTAAATGATTTTAAGTCTGTTTGTTCTTGAGTTGCATCTCCTCTTCCTTCTGTAAAAGCTACATTAAAATTGTATCCAGCATTTTTAACTGCTTTTTCTACACCAACAGAACCTCCTAAAACAATTAAATCTGCTATTGAAATTTCACCCTCAAATTTTTTCTGGATTGCTTCATAAGTTGTTAAAACTTTTTCTAATTCTTCAGGATTATTTACTTCCCAATTTCTTTGAGGTTCTAAGCAAATTCTACCTCCATTAGCTCCTCCACGTTTATCTGAACCTCTATAAGTCGATGCAGATGCCCAAGCCGTTTTTACTAATTCAGAAACAGTTAAATCACTTTCTGAAATAAGCGCTTTTAAGGTGTCAATGTCATTATCTGATAATGTGTAATCCACTTTAGGTATTGGGTCTTGCCATAATAATTCCTCACTTGGTACTTCTGGGCCTAAATAACGTTCTGTAGGTCCCATATCTCTATGAGTTAGTTTGTACCATGCATTTGCAAAAGCTTCTTCAAATGCTTTATGGTCTTTATGAAAACGTTGAGAAATTTCTAAGTATTTAGGGTCCATTCTTAGTGCAATATCTGCAGTAGTCATCATTAACGCCTGTTTCTTATTAGGATCTCCAGCTGTTGGAGCCATTTTAGCTTTAGATTCTGCTGTTGGCGTCCATTGATAAGCACCTGCAGGACTTTTAGTTAATTCCCATTCATAGTTTAATAATACATCAAAATAGTCAGCATCCCATTGAGTAGGATTTGGTGTCCAAGCACCTTCTATACCACTTGTAATGGTATCATCTAAAACTCCAGATTGAAAAGAGTTTTTCCATCCAGTACTCATTTCCTCAATTTTACCTCTATGAGGTTCGTTGCCAACATATTTATCTGGATCTGCTGCCCCATGCGCTTTTCCAAAAGTATGACCTCCTGCAACTAAAGCTACAGTTTCTTCATCATTCATAGCCATTCTCTCAAATGTTTCTCTTACATTTTTGGCAGAACCTAAAGGATCAGGATTACCATTAGGACCTTCTGGATTTACATAAATCCAACCCATCATAACAGCTGCTAAGGGAGATTCTAATTCACCATCTTCATATCTTTTTTCATTTGCACCCCATTCTGTTTCACTTCCCCAATAAATATCTTGTTCAGGTTCCCAAACATCTTCTCTACCACCAGCAAAACCTTTTGTAGGAAAACCCATTGATTCTAATGCGCAATTTCCGGCTAAAATCATTAAATCTGCCCAAGAAATTTTATTACCATATTTCTGTTTTATTGGCCAAAGTAATAATCTTGCTTTATCCAAATTTCCATTATCAGGCCAGCTATTTAAAGGAGCAAATCTTTGTGTTCCAGATCCTGCACCACCTCTACCATCAATTACTCTATAAGTACCTGCACTATGCCAAGCCATTCTAATCATAAATCCTCCATAATGTCCGTAATCTGCAGGCCACCAATCTTGTGAATCTGTCATTAAATTAAGAACATCTTGCTTTAATTCGTTAAAATCTAAGCTATTAAATGCAGCTGCATAATCAAAATCTTCACCTAAAGGATTAGATTTAGAAGCATGCTGACGTAAAACGTTTAATTTTAATTCGTTTGGCCACCAATCACGATTCGTAGTTCCACCTCCAGCAGTTTTTGTTGGTGTACCATGTAAAAAAGGGCATTTACCAGTATCTTTATTAATATCAAAATTGTCTGTGTTGCTCATAAGATTTGGTTTTTAAAATTTGATAGTTCAAAGCTACAATATTTTTTTAAATAATTTTTATCTATAATTATTATTTTATCATAAGAATAAGTGATGGTAATGTTTTGTAAAAAACAAAATAATCAAAGCTTATTCTACTATAAATTAATTAATTCAGGATGCCATTTAAAATGAGAACAATCCAAATATCTTTGTGCTTGTAAAATAGAATAATCATAAACAATAATTAATATGGCAACAGCAGTTGGTAAAAAATTTCCAGATCTTAATGTAAACGCAATGAATGATTTGGGTGATACATTTAAATTAAATGTATTAGAAGAGGCAGTAAACAATAACAAGAAGGTATTGTTATTTTGGTATCCAAAAGACTTTACTTTTGTATGTCCTACAGAGTTACATGCTTTTCAAGAGGCATTACCAGAATTTGAAAAAAGAAACACTGTAGTAATTGGTGCATCTTGTGATACTGCAGAAGTTCACTTTGCTTGGTTAAGTACTTCTAAAGATAATGGAGGTATAGAAGGTGTTACTTACCCAATTTTAGCAGATAGTAATAGAAACTTATCTTCAATATTAGGAATTTTAGACATTTCTAACGAAGTATATGATGAAGAAACTGGTACAGTGCAAGTAGAGGGTGATAATGTAACTTATAGAGCTACATATTTAATCGACGAAGAAGGTACAGTATTTCATGAAGGTATTAACCACATGCCTGTAGGTAGAAATGTAAATGAATTTTTACGTTTAATTGATGCTTATTCTCACGTACAGAAAAACGGAGAAGTTTGTCCTGCAAACTGGGAAGAAGGTAAAGATGCAATGCAAGCAAATGCGAAAGGAACAAAAGAGTATTTAGCTAGTCACTAAATTTAATATAAGTTGTGGGTTGTAGAATTTATTCTACAACCCATAATTCTAACAAAATTATTATGGTACAAGAATTAACAGAAGATAATTTACAAATTATTGTAGAAGGTAATGAAAAAGTAATTGTACAGTATTCTGCTACTTGGTGTGGTAACTGTAGAATTATGAAGCCAAAATTTAAAAAATTGGCTAATGAAAATGACAATATAAAATTTGTAATGGTAGATGCTGAAAAATTTCCTGAAAGTAGAAAATTAGCAGATGTAAGCAATTTACCAACTTTTGCAACTTTTGTAGGTGGAGAGAAAAAAAATCAAACACAAACCAATAAGTTTGATGTTTTAAAAGAATTAGTTTCTGAAATTCAATAAGTTATGAAATTACCAGTAATTAAACATTTAACTAGTTTTATTGAAGAAAACGATCAAGACTACGTCTTAGAAACTATTGAAACCTTAGAAGCTTTAACAGAAGTTCCTTCTTTAAAAGATGAAGAATTAGATGTTATTGGTGAATTAATTTCTAATATGTATGGAGCTATTGAAGTTGATAAAATGATAAAGGAAGGTGCTCCAAAAAAAGATGCATTGAATAATTTTATGAAA
This sequence comes from Polaribacter sp. P097, assembly GCF_036864555.1. Taxonomy (NCBI): domain Bacteria; kingdom Pseudomonadati; phylum Bacteroidota; class Flavobacteriia; order Flavobacteriales; family Flavobacteriaceae; genus Polaribacter; species Polaribacter sp. P097. The sequence goes on from NZ_JAZETJ010000003.1 coordinate 133,611, forward strand.
CGTGTTTTGGGGTCTATAGATAAATAGAATCCTAAAATCTATCAATAAAAAAGCTCTGAATTATTATAATTCAGAGCTTTTTTATTTTAATGATGTGTAAGTTTTTCAATAATTGATTGGTGTTGAGGAAACTCTTTTACTAATTCTTTGCAAGAAGGTAAAGTAAAGTCTCTAAAATCAAAACCAGGTGAAACTGTACAACCTACAAACGAAAATGAATTTTGTTGTAAAACTTCTGCAGCAAAATACCAATGAGCTGGCACTGTAAATTGAGGTATTTGACCCAAGTTAAAATTTGTTCCAATAAGTTGAAAACTGTAATTTCCTTCAGGTGAAATTAGATGCAGTTTTAATGTAGTGCCTTTATAAAAATTCCAGATTTCATCTTGCTTAATTTTATGAAAAGCGGAGAATTTTTCTGATGTCAATAAGAACAAAATGCTGGTACATAAATTTCTATCTCCATCAAATTCATTAGCCAAGTTTTTTGATTTTGCTGTAATATCACTTCTATACGTTTCTTTATAAAAGCCACCTTCTGGATGTTCTTGTAATTGAAAATGTTTAATTATTTCTTCTGCAACCATGTTTGAAAGCTTTTGGTTTTCATGATAAAATTAGCCATATCTTTTCCCCAAAGTTGATAAGTTAGTTTGGAAGGATGCACACCATCACTAAAAAAAGCAGATACATCATCTCCTAGATTGTATTTTTTTTGCCAACTTTCTAAGGTTATTAGTTCGTTATTATAGTAAACGTTTTCTTTGTTTTTGACCCTATTGTGCAAACGTTTTCCAAGCAGTTCAACCAAATTACCAATAATAAACTTTATAGTTTTTGTAAAGGCAGGAAACTCCTTTATTGGAGGCATATTCGTGAAATAAATAGGAGTTTTAGGGTATTTTCTCTTTAAATCTTTAATCAGTTTATTAATTTGAATAATCCAAACGTCAGGTGAATTTAATTTAAAGGCATCATTACCACCTAAACCAATTACAATTAAATCTGCTGTAGTGTCTTCTATTTTTGGAAGTAATCTTCTCCTAACCATTTTTGCAGTATAACCACTCTTTGCATAAACACGCCATAAAACAGAAACCTCATTTTGACCAGCAAGTGTTTTTGCTAAAATTCCTGTAAATCCATTTTCATGAAAGTCAACTCCAACTCCTGCAATTGTACTTTCGCCAATAACTAACATTTTTAATGTTTTTGACGATGTTTTTTTAATATATCCTTTAGGATTTTTTGCTTCTGGTAGCTTTGGTACAGATGCTCTAATTTTTTTTCCTTGAAAAATTAAAATGGGTAAAAGCGGTAGAGAAACAATACTACCTAAGTAATATTTTAAACTCATTCTTCGCTCTTCTTTTCTTGATTAACTTTTTGAATAATAGCTTTTAAACGTTCCTTATGAAGTTGTTTTTTTAACTTCACTTTACTGATTTTTTGTTGCATCAGTTTAGAATGTTTTGCTTTATTAAGAGTGTTTTTTTCTTTCCCTTTTTTTGGCATATTTCTTAGATTTTGGTAGGGACAAGCTGCGTTTAAAAAATCGGTTTCCCAACTGATTTTAAACTTCTAAAGTAATTTATTTTATTTTATTACTGGTAGAATCTCTAAAAATTAATTCAGTTTCTATAATATGTGTTTCGTAGGTAATTTCTTCTTCCTTAGCTTTTTGTTCTAACTCTCTAAATAGAATTTCTGCAGCCTTTTTACCTATTTTGTTTGCGTTTTGTTCTACTGATGAGATTGATGGTGTTGTAACATTGGTCATAAACCAATTACTAAAACCAAAAAGTTCAATTTCATCAGGCACTTTAATGTTGTTTTTGTTAAAATAGTTTAAGGTTCCAATAGAAATTAGATCGTTTACAGTAAAAATTGCATCTACATTACTTTTATGATCTTCCATTAATTGCTTTGCAATTTCTGCACCTTCAACAAAATCATCTCTATTGTTGTTCTTGCATTCATATACTAAAGAAGGATCATATTCAATATTATGATCTGTTAAGGCTTTTTTGTAACCCAAAAATCGATCTATAGAATTTTGAGGATTCAATGCTCCTCTAAAATGTGCAATCCTTTTATTTCCATTTTTAATTAAATGACTTACAGCTTCATACGCCGCTTTTCTATCGTCATTTATAATTTTAGAACATTGTACAGTTTTATCAATTTTATCAAAAAGAATAAGTGGAATTCCTGAATTTTTGATTTTTTTTAAGTGAGAAGTATCTCTTGTTTTATTAGATAAAGAGATTAAAATACCATCTACACCTTTGCTTAATAATAGATCTACTTGTTTTTTTTCAAGTTCATAATTTTCATTCGATTGCATGATAATAACCATGTAACCTCGCTCTTCACATTCTTTTAAAATACTATCTATAATATTAGAAAAAAAATAATGCACCATTGTTGGTATAATAACACCAATGGTTTTAGATTCATTAGTTCTTAAATTAACAGCAAAAGAATTTGGTGTATAATTTAATTCTTCAGCTAAATCTAAGACTAGTTTTTTTGTTTTTTCACTAACATCAGAGTAGCCATTTAATGCTTTAGAAACTGTAGCAACAGAAAATCCAAGCGTTTTTGCAATCTCTTTTAAATTAGTCTTATGCATCTTTTAAAACTTTTTAGAAAGGTACTATTTTTATTCTTTATTTAGAAAAATTTAGAGCGTAAACTATATGCTTTTAGGACAAAAATTTATATATTTATTAAATAATAAAATTAAGATAGAATGAAACGAATTTTACTAGTATTAATAGGAGCTACCCTCTTTTTTAGTTGTGGAGAAAGTAAGAAAGAAGAAGAGAAATCTGCAGAAAAAAAGGTTACAAAAAAGACAGTGGTAAAGAAGCAAAAGAAAGAGAAAAAACCAACCGTAATTGTAGATGAAAATGGTGTTGCAAATGTATTTATTTCTACGAGTGATAAAATGAAATTTAGTACTAAAGAAATTAATGTAAAACCGAATCAAAAAGTAAAATTAACCTTAACCCATACAGGTAAATTAGATAAAAAAATAATGGGTCATAATGTGGTGATTTTAAAGCAAGGTGTAAAAATGTCTACCTTTGCAGCAGCTGCAGCAGTCTCTAAAGAAAATGATTATATACCAGAATCTTCTGATGATGTTATTGTACATACTAAAATGATTGGTGGAGGCGAATCTACAACTATAGAATTTACGGCACCAGCAGCTGGTGAGTACGATTTTATTTGCAGTTTTCCTGCACATTTTGCGATGATGAAAGGTAAGTTTATTGTGAAGTAAATTAGAAATTGGAATTATTGCAATTCCATAATTTGAATATTTTTAAATTCAATTGGGTGGCTTTCGCTTTGTAAAGAGATGAAGCCACCTTTTAATTTTTCACCACTATTATCTTGAATATCTTTTGATGCTGTATCTAAAAATTGGCCACCAATAGTGGGGTTGTTGTAAGATATTACCAATTTATTATTGATGTAATGCTTAATTATAGTATCTGTTACTATTATTTCTGCATCTACCCATTCATCATCATAAAAAGTTTCACTATCAGAAATTATACAATGCTCTGTAATTTTTTCATTATTGATTTCTACATGAGTTCCTGGCGTGCAAAGGTTTCCTGAAGGTCTTTTGATATTTACGTTAGTGCCACCTAGCAATTGTGCTTCTAAAGAAATAGGGAATTCCTGCTGCAAAAGCATGGTTTTTGGTTCTTGGCAATGCAACATTATTCCACTGTTTTTTGTGGCCCAAGATTCGCCACCATTAACTTGCTTACCTACAAATCGATATTGAAGTTTTAGTCTATAGTTTTGATACGATTTTTCATAAAATAGATGGCCAAACTGCTTGGTAAACGTGTCGTAATTATCATAGGAAACTTTTAAAATTCCGTTTTCAACTCTAAAGGTATTTTTATAATTGTTACCTAATGCATAGCCTGCTATCTTAGGTGTCCACCCATCTAGATTTTTACCGTTAAAAATAGATTTCCATTCAGCTTTTTCTGAAGTTGCTTTTTGATTTTTACAGCTAAAAAAAACAGCAAAAAATAAAATGAATATTAATAGATAATGTTGTTTCATTTCTTGCTGTAAAAAATAATGGTTAGTTGATTTTTTTGTTTTATGTCTTATAAAGAATACGATTTTCCTCCTGTTAATTCTTGAAGATCTCCACAATAATAAGCAGTAGGTATTGGTTCGTAAACCAAAATGTTTTCTCCTACATATTCAGATGTCAAAAAGGCATTGATCGTCATCCACTTTATTTGTCCTAAAAATTCAGATGTTGTCATCATTTCACCTTCGGGATTAGCCAATCTTTCAGCATCATCTTCTCCTTTTAGAAGTATGTATTTATCTAGTAATGCTGTGTATTGTTCTGCAATTACATCATCTATAGAGTCTTCTGGATTGCTTTTTAATTTTGAAATAATGTTGGCAAAGCCAGCTCTTGTAATTTCTTGATCTTCTAACTCTAGAACTTCATCAATATATTTATCAATAAATTGAGGTACATTCATTTCTGTTGCAGAAGGTGTGTTTTCTGTTTTAGGCAGAATAATATCTACAATATTAATTAATGCTTTTTGTTCATCCTCCTTTAGAAATTTAGGTGTCCAAAGTTTTTCTGTAGTACAGCTTTGTAACATACTCAAAAAACTCGGAGCAATTACTGCAAATCCAGCTGCAAATCCTATATTCTTTATGGCTTCTCTACGTTTCATATTTCTAGTTTTATGAGTTCTTTTTTAATTCGTTAGCTGCATGATTTGCTGCTCTTGCTGTAAAAGCCATATAAGTTAAAGAAGGGTTTTGACAACCAGAAGAAGTCATAAATGCACCATCTGTAACATATACATTTGTACAGGCATGAATTTGATTATTTTCATTCAATACTGAGGTCTTTGGGTCTCTCCCCATTCTTGCAGTTCCCATTTCATGAATACCTAATCCCATAGCCATTCCACCATTATCATAACCTTGAACATCTTTGTAGCCTGCAGATTCTAACATTTTTATTGCTTGCTCTTGCATGTCTTTACGCATTGCAAATTCATTCTTACCAAATTCAGCATCAAAAGTTATAGTTGGTAAGCCCCATTCATCTTTTTTGCTCTCATCTAAATACATTCTATTTTTATGATCTGGTAAAGTTTCTCCAAAAGCTAAAAGGTTAACTCTCCATTCTCCAGGCTTTAAAATTTCTTCTGCTAATTTAGGTCCATATTTTAATTCTGCTACCATTTCAGAAGTAGAAGATCTACTAGCTCCACCTTGATAACCATAACCTCTAATAAAGGAATCTACATTTGTTTTTCCTCCCAAATTTCTAAATCTTGGAATATATAAGCCATTAGGTCTTCTACCTTTAACGTATTTATCTTCAAAACCATCAACTTTTGCAGAAGCTCCAACATGAAAATGATGATCCATAATATTATGGCCTAATTCTCCACTATCATTCCCTAAACCATTTGGAAAACGTTCTGATTTTGATTGTAATAAAATTGAGGCTGATGCAATAGCAGAAGCACATAAAAAGATAACTTTAGCATTATATACGTGTGTTTCTTTAGTTTCGGCATCAATAACTCTTACTCCAGTGGCTTTCTTTGTAACATCATCATAAATAACTTCGTGTACAATTGAGTTTGGTCTAAGTGTCATATTACCAGTTGCAGCTGCAGTTGGTAAAGTAGATGAGTTACTACTAAAATAAGCACCAAAAGGACATCCTCTCATGCATCGATTTCTGAATTGGCAGGTACTTCTACCCATTCCTTCTTTAGTTCCTTCTGTGATATGTGCAGTTCTACCAATGGTTAAAACCCTATCATCATCAAAATTTTCTTCAATTTTTGCTTGTAGGTGTTGTTCTACACAATTCAAATTCATTGGCTTTAAAAGCTTTTGGTCTGGCAATTGTTTAAGGCCTAAGTTTTGTCCACTAACACCAATAAACTCTTCAACCTTATCGTACCAAGGCTCAATATCTTTATAACGAACTGGCCAATCTACAGCAACTCCGTCTTTTTTATTTGCTTCAAAATCAATATCGCTTAATCTATAACTTTGTCTACCCCACATTAAAGATCTTCCTCCAACATGATATCCTCTTATCCAATCAAATCTTTTATCTTCATTATAAGGATGTTTTACATCATCAACAAAAAAGTGTTCTCTAGCAGCTTGAGTGGTGTAGCCTGTTCTATGTTGTTTTGGTTTACGATTTATAATTTCTTGAGTAGCTTTACCTCCATTTGGCATATCCCATGGATCTAAATAAGCAGTAGGGTAATCTCCATGTTCTACCATTCTTCCTCTTTCTAAAACTAATGTTTTTAAACCATTTTCACAAAGTTCTTTAGCAGCCCAGCCACCAGAAATTCCAGTACCAACTACAATGGCATCATATTGCTGATCTTCCAAATTCTTATTGTTATCATTCATGATATATAGCTTTTTACGTTGATTAATTATGAATTTCAAAAATTAAAATTAAGAAATTTTAATAATTCATAATTCAATATTACTTATTTTGCACTTTTATAATGTTCAATATTTTTCAATGAAATTAAATGTACAAAATATAACACCATTTAAAGTAGGCGAAATTGAGTATCATGCAGACACTTGTTTGCCTTTAATTGATGCCGTAAATAGAAATAAATTAAAGTTTAAAGCATTGGCTAGATATACCTATCCTGGAGATCGATTAACAGACGATACATTAGGTATAAATAGTATTGGTTATTGGGATGCTAATAAGCCACAAGATTGGGGTTTAGATTGGCATAGAAATGAAGGTATAGAGATTCATTTCTTAGAATCTGGTACAATGCCTTATGCTCAACAAGGAGAGGAAATGGAGTTGGTTCCTAACAGTTTAACCATTACTAGACCTTGGGAAATGCATAAAGTAGGCAGCCCATCTATTGGTATGGGCAAATTCTATTGGCTAATTTTAGATTTGAATGTTAGAAGGCCACATCAAAACTGGAAATGGCCAGATTGGATATGTTTAGCTCCAAAAGATTTAGAGAAATTAACTACTATTTTAAGACACAATGAAAAGATTTGTTGGAAGGCAGATAAGAGAATTCGTGAGTGTTTTCAAAAAATAGGCAAAGCTGTAGATTCTGATAAAGAAGGAGATAAGGCTTCTAAAATTAGGATTTTGGTTAATAATTTACTTTTGCTTTTATTAGATCTTTTAATTGTTGATGAAGTATCTTTAAACGAAAATTTAACCAACAGTTCCAGAAGTGTAAAGTTATTTTTAAAGGAGTTAGAGTTAAATCTAACAGAGAATTGGACTGTTGAAAAAATGGCAAGATCATCTGGAGTTGGTTTAACAAGATTTACACATCATTGCAAGCAATTAACCAATTTAACTCCTATGAAATTTTTAATGCTAAAGCGTATAGAAATGTCTAAAAATATCTTAATTGAGCAACCTGATATCAATATAAGTGACGTTGCATATTTATGCGGATTTTCTACAAGTCAGTACTTTGCAACCATGTTTAAAAAACAAGAAAAATGTACGCCAATAATCTTTAGAAAAAGGGTTTTAGAAAGTGTTTAAAATTTTTCACTGAATAATTATAGACACTAAAATAAACTCAGTTTTATAATTTTAGTTCTCAATCAACCAAAAATATCCTAGAAAATGAACATTATTTTCACTAAAAAATTGAAATTTCCAGTTTTACTCATTGTATTTTCTTTCTTCATTTTCAGTTGTAAAAATGAAGAAAAGAAAGCTTTAAAAGAAACCGAAATTGAAACCACTTCAACAAATGAAAACTCAGAGCCATTTTTTAAATTGTCTTTAGCTCAATGGTCTTTGCATAGAACTTTTAACGATGAAGGTGTGAGTCCTTTTAAGTTTGCAGAAATGTCTAAAAATATGGGTTTTGAAGGTTTAGAATATGTAAATCATTTATACATAAATCAAATTCAAGAAATGGGTTTTGATGCAGTTATAGATTCGTTAAATACCCTAAGTAAAAAATATGCAATAGAGAATGTGTTAATTATGGTAGATGGTGAAGGTGATTTAGCAGATCCAAGTGAAGATGTAAGAAACATGGCTGTAGAGAATCATAAAAAGTGGATTGATGCTGCTGCAAAACTTGGTTGCCATTCAATACGCGTAAATACATTTGGTACGAATGATCCTGCAATCTGGAAAACCGCTGTTGTAGATGGTTTGAAAAAATTATCAGCTTATGCTGCAACAAAAAATATAAATGTACTTTGTGAAAATCATGGTTGGCTATCTTCGGATGCAGATTTATTAATGGAAGCTGTTAATGAGGTAAATATGGAAAATTGCGGAACATTGCCTGATTTTGGTAATTGGTGTGTAAAAAGAAAGGATGGTGCAAAATGGGGTGAATGCGAAGAGGAGTATAAAGATAAATACAAAGGAATTGAGCTAATGATGCCAGAGGCCAAAGCTGTTAGTGCTAAAGCTTATGATTTTGATGAAAATGGAAATGAAACGACTCTAGATTTTGTAAGGATCTTAAATACTGTTAAGAATGCTGGTTATTCTGGTTTTATAGGTGTGGAATATGAAGGTGATAGATTGTCTGAAAAAGAGGGAATAATTGCTATTAAGGATTTATTGTTAAAAGCATCAACGCAACTTAAGAATTAAAAAAGAAAAAGATAATAATGAAAAAATCAATTCAATATCAACTATCATTTATGATGTTCCTCGAGTTTTTTATTTGGGGAGGATGGTTTGTAACTATGGGTACATTCTTAGGAAATAATTTAGGTGCTACTGGTGCAGAAACAGGTATGGCTTATTCTACCCAATCTTGGGGAGCAATTATAGCACCTTTTATAATTGGTTTAATTGCAGATAGGTATATCAATGCAGAAAAGATTTTAGCAATTCTTCATTTAATAGGCGCAGCATTAATGTATTTAATGGCGCAAGCTACAGAATTTGCAGTCTTTTACCCTTATGTTTTAGGGTATATGATAGCTTACATGCCAACATTAGCTTTGGTAAATTCGGTTTCATTTAATCAAATGAAAGATCCATCAAAACAGTTTCCAATGGTTAGAGTTTGGGGTACAATTGGTTGGATTATTGCAGGTTTGGCTATTAGCTTTGTCTTTAAATGGGATTCTGAAGCAAATATTGCAGCAGGAATGTTGTCGAATACTTTTTTGATGGTTGCTATTGCATCAGCAATTTTAGGTGTATTTAGTTTCTCTTTACCAAAAACGCCACCTTCTGCGAATAAAGATGAAAAAGCATCTTTATCAGATATTCTAGGTTTAGAAGCTTTAAAATTATTTAAAGACAAAAACTTCTTCGTGTTTTTTATCTCATCGTTTTTAATATGTATTCCACTGGCTTTTTATTATCAAAACATTAGTTTGTTTTTAACAGAATATAAGGTTGATAATTCTACAGCTTGGGCTTCTTTGGGTCAAATATCAGAAGTTGCATTTATGTTATTGTTGCCTTTCTTTTTTAAAAAATACGGCTTTAAAAAAACGGTTCTGTTTGGTATGTTGGCTTGGGTAATTCGTTACTTACTGTTTGCTTATGGTAATAGTGGCGATTTATTTTTTATGCTGATTATTGGAATTGCATTACATGGTATATGTTATGATTTCTTCTTTGTTTCTGGTCAAATTTATACAGATTCTAAAGCTGGTGATAAAATTAAAAGTGCAGCTCAAGGTTTAATAACCTTAGCAACTTATGGAGTAGGAATGTTAGTAGGTTTTTGGGTTGCAGGTAAAATTGTAGATCAAAACATTATTGCTGATGACGTTCATGGATGGCAGAATATTTGGATGTTCCCAGCAATTTTTGCTGTAGTAGTGATGCTAATATTTGGTTTTTTATTCAAAAACGAGAAAGTAGAATATAAATCTTAATAAATAATGAGTAAAATTAAATTAGGTATCCTAGGAGGAGGTTCAGACTCATTAATTGGTGTTTTGCACAGAGTAGCATCATCAATGTTTGATAAATTTGAGTTAATTGGTGGTGTTTTTAATTTAGATTATCAGGAAAACTTAAAGTTTGCTGAGCAATTAGATTTATCATCAAATAGGGTATATAAAGATTTAGATTCGTTGATTGAGCAAGAGTTGGCTTTGCCAGAGGCTGAAAGAATGCAGGTAATTTCAATATTAACTCCTAATTTTTTGCATTTCCCAATGGCTAAAAGTCTTTTGGAAAATGGTTTTAATGTTATCTGTGAAAAACCAATGACTACCACATTTGCAGAAGCTGAAATATTATATAAAACATTACAAAAAGCAAAAACTGTTTTTGCAGTAACGTATACGTATACAGGTTATCCTATGATTCGTCAAATGAAACAGATGATCAAAAATGGAGAGTTAGGAGAAATACAAAAAGTAGATGCGCAATATTATCAAGGTTGGATCAATCCAATTATTCATGATAAGGAGCAAAGGTCTTCAACTTGGAGATTAAATCCAGAGAAATCAGGCATTAGTTGTTGTATAGGAGATATTGGAACGCATGCTTTTGATATGTTAGAATATGTATCAGGATTAAAAATAGAATCCATTTTAGCCGATTTAAATTACCTCTATTCAGACAATCAAATGGATATTGATGGAACAGTTTTATTAAGATGTTCAAATAAGGTAAAAGGAGTAATCTGCGCTAGCCAAATTGCAACAGGAGAAGAAAATAGTTTTGTGGTTAAGGTTTACGGAAAGAAGGCAGGTTTAAAATGGGAGCAAGAAAACCCAAATTACTTGTATTTAATGCAAGATGGTAAACCTTTGCAGGTATTAAAGCCAGGCCATGATTACAATTCAGATTTGTCTTTAGATGGTACAAAATTGCCTCCAGGTCATCCTGAAGGAATATTTGATTCTATGGGTAATATTTATAAGGGTGTTGCTAAAGCAATTTTAAAAGAGTCTTATGATTCAGCTGAATTCCCAACAATTATAGATGGTGTAAGAGGCATGAGCTTTATTGAAAAAGCCGTAGAATCTCATAAAAAAGGAAATGTTTGGGTAGATATCCATAATTATTAATAAGTAAGCTATTTAGAAATATGACTACAATTAAAGGACCTGCTGTTTTCTTAGCGCAGTTTATGGGTGATGAGGAACCGTTTAATTCTTTAGAAGGTTTGTGCAAATGGGCTGCCAATTTAGGTTATAAAGGTATACAGATACCTACATTAGATAAGTCTATTATAGATTTAGATGTAGCAGCAGAAAGTCAGACTTATTGTGATGAATTTAAAGGGAAAATAAATTCTTTTGGATTAGAAATTACAGAATTATCAACGCATATTCAAGGTCAATTAGTGGCAGTGCACCCAGCACATGATTTAATGTTTGATGTATTTGCACCTAAAGAATTGCAAGGCAAACCTAAAGAAAGAACTTTGTGGGCAATTGATCAAATGAAAAAAGCAGGTATTGTGAGCAGAAGATTAGGTCTAAATAACCATGCAACTTTTTCAGGATCTTTATTATGGCCAGTAATGCATCCTTGGCCACAACAACCTAAAGGTTTAGTAGAAACAGGTTTTAAAGAATTAGCTAACAGATGGCTACCTATTTTGGATACTTTTAAAGACAATGATGTAAATGTTTGCTATGAAGTACATCCTGTAGAAGATATTCATGATGGTGATACTTTTGAGCGATTTTTAGCAGCTACAAATAATCATTCAGCTGTAAATATTTTATATGATCCTTCTCACTTTGTATTACAACAGTTAGATTATATAGAGTATATAGATCATTACCATGAATTTATTAAGGCTTTTCACGTTAAAGACTCAGAGTTTAATCCTTCAGGAAAAAAAGGGATGTTTGGTGGTTATAATGATTGGAAAGACAGAGCAGGTAGATATAGGTCTCCAGGAGATGGTCAGGTCGATTTTAAGAAAGTTTTCTCCAAGCTTACTGAGTATGGATGTGATGTTTGGGCTGTTTTAGAATGGGAATGTATTATTAAAAGTCCAGAACAAGGAGCAAGAGAAGGTGTACAGTTTATAAAAGATCATATTATAGAAGTTACTAGCAAAAGATTTGATGATTTTGCTGGTAGTAAAGATGAAATTGATCAAAATCGCTTGAATAGAATTTTAGGAATTTAAAAACAAAATTTATAAATAAAATAGGATGAAAAAAATCATATTACTTTTTTCAATAGGGCTTTTTATGCTTAGTTGTAAGCAAAGTGCAGAAAAAGAACCAGCAATATTAGAGCAACAGGTAGCAGAACCAACCAAACCAGAAGAAACAGAAATTTGGGAACCTAAACCACCAACTGTAAGTGTAGATTCTGAAACTAAAATACCTTCGGATGCTATAATTCTTTTTGATGGTTCAGATTTCAACGAATGGATTTCCTCTAAAGATTCTACAGAGATACAATGGATTTTGAATGAAGATAAAAGTATGACCGTTAAAAATAAAGCGGGTGATATTCAAACAAAACAAAACTTTGGTTCTGTACAATTGCATTTAGAATGGAAATCTTCTGAAGAGGTTAGGGCAGATGGGCAAAATAGGAGCAATAGTGGCGTTTTTCTTCAAAATAGATACGAAGTTCAAATACTAGATAATAACGATAACGAAACCTATGTAAATGGTCAAGTTGGTTCCATTTATAAGCAATCAATTCCGTTAGTTAAAGCTTCATCAAAAACAGGAAACTGGAATACCTATGATATTATTTATCATCAACCCATTTTCGATGAAAATGGTCAAATTGAGCAAAAAGCAACAATTACAGTTTTGCATAATGGAGTTCTAGTTCAAGATAATTTTACATTAGAGGGTTCTACAGAATATATTGGCTGGCCTAAGTATAACGCTCATGGTGAGCAACCTATAAAATTGCAGGATCATCAAGATAATAGTGGTGTTAGCTATAGAAATATATGGGTAAGAAGACTCTAAAAACCACATTGCCGAAAACGTTTTAGATAATTTTTTCGGTAAAATTTTATTAATTTCATAACGTAATCATAAAAATTTGTTAATATTACATTAAATTTAATCAGTTTTCATCAATAGCATAATATGTAGTTTTTGAAAATAATTAACTAAAACCCAATCTTTAAATGAAAAACAAGTTACTTAAAAAATTAATTCTACCATTCCTCTTTTTGGTTGGTGGTATTATGTATGGTCAAACTATTACTGGTGTTGTTTCTGATGCCACAGGTGGTTTACCTGGTGTAAGTGTAAATATAAAAGGCACTAGCACAGGTACTCAGACAGACTTTGATGGAAAATATTCTATTAAAGCAAATCAAGGAGATGTGTTAGTTTTTAGATCTTTAGGATTCAAAACTGAAGAGAGAACAGTTGGTACATCTTCCACAATTAATTTAACAATGGTAGAAGAAAGTAACCAATTAGACGAAATTATCGTTGTTGGTTATGGTAGTACTACCAAAAAAGAAATTACATCTTCGGTTACTAAGGTAGATGAAGAGTCTTTTAACAAGGGTACTGTAAACAGTGCTTCAGAATTACTTCAAGGTAAGGTATCTGGTTTAAGTATCTATAATAAAGGTGGAGACCCAAACACAGACGCAGTTATTCGATTAAGAGGTATTTCTACTGTAGGTTCTAACTCACAACCATTAATTGTTATTGATGGTGTTATTGGTGCTTCTTTAAACAATATCGATCCAAGTGATATTGCTAGTATGACAGTTTTAAAAGATGGTTCTGCTGCTGCAATCTACGGTTCTCGTGGTTCAAGTGGTGTAATTATTGTTACAACTAAAAGAGGTAGAGCTGGTGAAACGCAAGTTTCTTACAATGGTTCAGTTGCAATGTCATCAATTCAAAATCAAGTTCAGAACATGACTGGTGATGAATTTGTTGCTGCAGGTGGTACAGATTTAGGAAGTAGAACAGACTGGTTAGACTTAGTAACAAGAAATGCTGTAACAACAGTAAATAATGTTGCAATTACTGGTGGTTATGATGATACTAGCTTTAGAGTATCTGCTAACTTTAGAAATGCAGAAGGTATTTTAAAGAATTCTGGTTTCGATCAATTCAATACTAGATTCCAAGCAAGTACTAAATTATTAAATGATAAATTAAAAGTAGATTTTAATGCATCTTATACGCAAAGAGAATCTGATTTCGGATTTAATGAAGCTTTAAGATATGCAGTATTGTATAATCCAACTGCTCCAGTTTTAGGTGCAGATTCACCTTATCCTTATAATGGAGATCCTTATGGAGGTTACTTCGAAACTTTAGGTTTATTTGATAGTTTTAATCCAGTATCAATTCAAGATCAAAATCAGAATTATGGAGAGAGAAGTGAGTTTACTTATTCTGCAAACTTCAAATATACTGTTACAGATGATATTAGCTTAAATGCATTATACTCTCAACAATCAACAAACTTAACAAATGGTGAGTACTACAAAACTACTTCTTTGTTTAGAGGTGGTGCAGATAACCCATTTCGTAAAGGTTTAGCAAGATTATATACAGAAGACAGAGACTTTAAATTATTTGAAGTTTATGGAGACTATAATTTTAAGCCAACAGACAAGTTAGACTTTAAACTTACTGCTGGTTACTCTTGGCAACAAGAAAATTTCTTTAACTATTTCTTAGCTGCAGGAGATTTTCCAAATGATGATTTAGCGTATATCAACGCTTTAGAATGGTCTCAAGATCAATTAAATGGTGGTTTTATTGAAGTTAATAGTAACAAATCTCCAGATCAGAAGATTATAGCATTCTTTACAAGATTAAATGTAACTTTTGATGACGCTATTTATTTTAATGCTTCTATAAGAAGAGAAGGATCTAGTAAGTTAGGAGAAAACAACAAATGGGGTTTATTCCCAGCATTAGGTATTGGTGCAGATCTTAATAAATATTTACAGTTAGATAACGTAGATTTATTCAAAGTACGTTTAGGTTATGGTGTTACAGGGTCTTTACCATCTGATTATGGTTTAGCTTACTCTAAATTTGAGCCAACTTCAGATTTATTAAGTAACCAAAGATTAACAGATGCTAACCCAGATTTAAAATGGGAAGAAAAAGCAGAAACTAACTTAGGTTTTGAATTTACGTCTGGTAGATTAAATGCTACTTTAGATTTATATACAAGAAAAGTATCTGACTTTATTTTAGAAAGAGCAGTAGATATTGCTGTATATCCTTCAGGAAGAAGAGTTGAAAATGGTGGAGATTTATCTACTAATGGTTTTGAATTAGCAGTAAACTATGATATCATTAAAAACAACGATTTAACTTATAATTCAGGAATAATCTTATCTAGCTACAAAACTACTTTAGATTCTTATAACCTTCCTGGTTTAAGAGGTAATTTAGGAGCACCAGGACAAAATGATACTAACGTAATCTTAGTTGCAGAAGGTCAAGAAATTGGTCAAATTTATGGAGCTTTATGGGATGGTACTGTGACTAATGGTAGCCAGAACTTTGTAGATGTAAATGGAGATGGTAGTATTGATGTAAACCAAGAATTTGGTAATGCAGTTGATTCTGATGGAGATGGAGTTATTGACGGAGATTTAACGAAATTAGGTAAAGGTATTCCAGATTTCGAATTAGGATGGACACACACTGTTAGATATAAAAATTGGGATTTAAACGCATTCTTTAGAGGAGCATTTGGTCATAGTTTAGTAAACAACTTTAGAGTGTTTTATGAGCCAAGAGTTGGTTCTCAAGGTTCTTATAACTTTATCAACACAGAATATGCAGATCCAAACATCACAAATGCGAAGTTTAGTTCTTTATATGTTGAGAAAGCAGATTTCCTTAAATTAGATAACATTTCTTTAGGATATTCATTCGATATCTCTGAAGATAGCAAATATTTTAAAGATATTAGAGTATCTTTAACAGGACAAAATTTATTTACGATCACTAACTATTCAGGTGCAGATCCAGAACCTGCATTTACGGATAGAGGTTCAGTTGACAATGGAGGTTTCTTAACTGCTGGTGCAGATCCATTAACTCCTGGTATTGATAGAAGATATAATTACTTTGCTTCTAGAACAGTTACATTAGGAATTAACATTAATTTTTAACAACACATAAAAATGAAAAAAATACTTTTATTATTTACAGTTTCTTGTGTTCTGATATCATTCAACGCTTGTACAGATTTAGATGAGGTACTCGTTGGTGAACAAACAGAATCATTTAACGGCTCAGAACCATCTTTTGGTAGTTTTGATGGTGGAGGTGCAGGACCTTCAGACGCAATAAATTCAGCTTTCGCTCAATTGAGAGAATCAGGATCTGCAAACCATGGTGGATATTGGTCAGTACAATCTGTATCTTCAGATGAAATGGCTATTACACAAAAAGGTGGTGACTGGTTTGATGGTGGAATTTGGATAGACATGCACAGACATACGTATACTTCTACTAATGGACCAATTAACGGTGCATGGGGTCAGCAGTATAGTGCAATTGGTGAGTGTAATAACCTATTAGCAGGTAGTTTAGATGCTAATCAAACTGCTCAAGTTAGAGCATTAAGAGCATTTTTCTACTACAGATTATTAGATATGTGGGGTAACGTAAAAATTGTTACAACTCCAGGTGTAGATGCTCCTCAATCAACTAGAGCACAAGTTTTCAATTTCGTAGAAACAGAATTGTTAGCTGCTTTAGGTGTGCCTTCAATTACTTCTAGTATGGATTTATCAGCTAGTCCGTTAACTACAAATCAAGAGGTTTATAGAATTAACCAATTTGCAGCTTTAGGTTTACTAGCTAAATTATACTTAAATGCAGAGGTTTATACAGGAACTCCAAGATATTCAGAAGCTGCAATGGCTGCAGGTTATGTAATTGACAATGGTGGTTATATGTTAGTAGATAGTGGTTACCAAGTAGAAAACCCAGGTAAAAGACCAGCAGTAGCATCAGACCCAGATATGTTAAGTGGTTATGCAACAATATTTGCACCAAACAACGAAAGCAATCCAGAAATGGTTTGGTCTATTCCTTATGACAACGTTTCAGGTCCAAATATGAACTTTGCACGTATGACTTTGCACTATGCAAACCAGTTTACATACAACTTATCATCTCAGCCTTGGAATGGGTACTCAGCTTTAGAAGAATTTTATAATTCTTATGATGATTCTGATGTTCGTAAGAAAGCAAACTTTATTATTGGTACTCAATTAGATTACCAAGGTTCAGTAATTGTAGATTATGCAGAATCTTCTGATTTAGAGTTAACATATACTGCAGAAATAAACGAATTAGAGCCAAATGCTTCTAGAGAAGGTGGTGCACGTTTAGGAAAGTTTAGCTTCAGACAAGGAGGACAAGATAACATGGATAACGATTACCCAATTATACGTTTAGGTGATTTATATTTAATTAGAGCAGAAGGTTTAGCAAGAGCTGCAGGAGACTGGAACATGGCTTTACCAGATGTAAATACAATAAGAAATAGAGCTGGTTTAACAACTCCTTTAGGTTCTTTAACTGCTGATGAATTTTTAGCAGAAAGAGGTAGAGAGATGTTTATGGAGGTTACTCGTCGTCAAGATTTAATCCGTTTTGGAAAATGGGGAGATTCTTGGTGGGAGAAAACCAATAGCGATGCTCACAAAACATTGTTTCCAATTCCACAAGAGCAGATTGATGCAAGTGGAGGAACTTTAACTCAAAATCCTGGATATTAATTTACTAAACTTTGTTTAATATCAAGAACGGGTTGCTTAATTATTAGCAACCCGTTTTACTTTTTTATAATTCTAAATTTTTGGTAATAAAAAGCTGAAATTATCTAAAATTTACCCTCGTCATATTTTTATATTTCAATCAAATAATCGATTTTTATATCTTTCATATATCAATTTATTTTTATCATTTAATGACTATTAATTATAGAATTTATCTAATACTTCTAATAATTTTTGCCTCTTGTAAAGACGTTAAAAATGATAAATCGCTATTTTTAGAGCAAACCAATTCTGGCATTACTTTTTCTAATGATTTGGCGGTTACAGAAGCTTTAAATCCATATACCTATAAGAATTTTTACAATGGAGGAGGAGTTGCTTTAGGAGATATTAATAATGATGGTTTAGACGATGTTTTTTTTACAGGTAACTTGGTTGATAATCAATTATACTTAAATAAAGGTAATTTTAAATTCGAAAATATTACTGATATCGCTAAAGTTAATTCTAAAGATAGTTGGTGCTCAGGAGTAAGTTTTGTAGATATTAATAATGATGGCTTTCTAGATATCTATGTTTGTAAAGCTGGGCCTCCAAGAGAAAAAAATAGACATAATGAACTATATATTAATAATGGCGATTTAACTTTTACAGAGCAGTCTGCAAAATATGGATTAGATATTACAGGTTTAGCTGTGCAAGCCAATTTTTTTGATTATGATAAAGATGGTGATTTAGACTGTTATTTGTTAAATAACTCAATTCGTTCTGTGGGTAATTATGATTTAATTAAAGACCAACGAAATATACCTTCTGCAAATGGCAATAAACTTTTAAGAAATGATGATGGTTTTTTTACAGATGTTACTAAGGAATCTAACATTTATTCAAGTGCAATTGGTTTTGGTTTAGGAATTACTGTAAGCGATTATAACAATGATTCTTGGCCTGATATTTTCATTTCTAATGATTTCTTTGAGCGCGATTATTTATATATCAACCAAAAAAACGGAAAATTTAAAGAAGAATTAACCAATCAAATGGAATCTATTTCTATGGGTTCTATGGGTGCAGATGCTGCAGATTTAAATAATGACTCTTACACAGATATTATGGTTACAGAAATGTTGCCTAAAAATTTAGAAAGGCAACGTACCAAAACCATTTTTGAGTCTTGGAACAAATATGATGCAGCTGTAAAAAATGAATACCATCAACAGTTTAGTAGAAATGCATTACATCAAAATTTAGGGTCTGGAAAGTTTTTAGAAATTAGCAGATTCTCTAATGTGGCAGCTTCAGAATGGAGTTGGTCTTCATTATTATTTGATGCAGATAATGATGGTTTTAAAGATGTTTTTATCAGTAATGGAATTTATAAAGATCTTTTAGATAGAGATTATTTAAACTACATGGAAGATGGAAAGCGAATTAAGGAAATGATTAAAGATGGCAATGTAATTCAAAATTTAATTGAGTTAATGCCCTCACAAGCTCTTCCAAATTCTATGTATCAAAATTTAGGTGATTTTAATTTTGAAGAAAAAACCAGTGATTGGGGCTTGAACAAACCAAGTTTTAGTAATGGAAGTGCCTATGCAGATTTAGATAATGATGGCGATTTAGATTTAGTTGTAAATAATGTAAACATGCCAGCCTTTATTTATCAAAACCAAACAGATAGTACAAAATATAAAAGTATCACCCTAAAATTAGAAGGAGGTTTAACAAACAAGTTTGCAATTGGTGCAAAAGCAGAAATTTTTTACGATGATAAATACAGTGTTTTAGAAAATTACCCATCAAGAGGTTTTCAAAGCTCGGTAACCACAAACTTAATTTTTGGTCTAGGAGATTCAGATATTATTGATAGTTTAGTAATTACTTGGCCCAATGCATCAATTTCAAAGTATAAAAAATTAAAATCCAATCAGCAATACTCATTTCAACAACCAGAAAAAGAAACTGACCAGGTTGATTCTAAAATCAATTTAAAAGAAGAATACATCTTAAAAGCCGATTCTATTTTTAGTTTTAAACATCGAGAGAATAAATTTGTAGATTTTAACAGAGAACAACTTTTGCCAGAGATGTTTAGTAATGAAGGACCAAACATTGCAAGCGCAGATGTAAATAAAGATGGTAAGTTAGATTATTATATTGGTGGAGCAAAAGGGCAATTAGGGCAGTTGTTTCTTTCTCAAAATTCAGAAAATTTTGAAATTATTACAGCACCTTTTACTGTAAACAAATCATCAGAAGATACAGATGCAGTATTTTTTGATAGTGATAATGATGGTGATTTAGATCTATATGTAACAAGTGGTGGCAAAGCGTATTCTAAGTTCGATTATTTGTTACACGATCGTCTTTATTTGAATGATGGTAATGGTAATTTTACCAAAGCCAAAAACGCATTACCATTCAATCAACCTATAAGTTCATCTACAGTAAGTGTTTATGATTTTGATAATGATGGAGATGAAGATGTTTTTGTAGGTGAACGTTTTAGGGTAGAAGCTTATGGTGTGCCTGTAAGTGGTTATTTGTTAGAAAATAAAGGCGATAATAATTTTATAATTTCAGAGCAAAACGCATTGAATAACCTTGGTTTAATTACAGATTCTGAATGGAAAGACATTAATAAAGACGGAAGAAAAGATTTGATAATTTCAGGAGAATGGATGCCAATTTCTGTATTTTTAAATATCAATGGTCAATTAATTAACAAAACAAAAGAATATAATTTAGACGGTTATTCTGGTTTTTGGAAAACTCTGAAAACTATAGATATTGATAAAGATGGCGATTTAGATATTATAGCAGGTAATAAAGGTGATAATACATTTCTTAAAAATAAGCTACGCATTTATGTGTCCGATTTTGATAATAATGGAAAGGTAGAGCAGATTATTTGTTATGCAAAAGATGGCAAATACTATCCAATTTTAGATAGAGATGAATTAATTTCTCAAATTGTAAGTTTAAAATCTAAGCTTCGTTATTATAAAGATTATGCAAATGCTAGCATGTCTTCAATATTTAACAAAGAGCAATTAAATCAAGCTATAGTTGGAGATATTATGCTTACAAAATCAGCTTTGTTTTTAAATGAAAATAATACATTTACAATGTATGAGTTGCCAAGTAAAATTCAATATTCAAATATTGAGGCTATTGAAACTGTGGATGCAAATAATGATGGTGTTTTAGATATTATATTTGGAGGAAACCAGTATTTGGTAAAACCACAGTTTGGACGTCAAGACGCTTCTTATGGCTGGTTGATGTTAGGTGATGATGCTTATGGTAAAAAATTTGGAAAAATTACTTCTCTGAATGTAAAAGGCCAAATTAGAGATTTTCATAAAACAAAAATTAATAATAAAAATTATATTTTAACCACAGTTAACAACGAAAACTTAGTGTTTTTAAAGATAAATGATAGCAAATAGAACAATGAGAACATTTAAAATTTATAAACTTCTAATTTTTATATTTAGTTTTTTTCTAATCCAATCTTGTCAATCAGATTACACAAAACTGGTTAAGAAAGAGTTGGCGAGTAATAAAAGATACGATTCTATTTTTCACGGCCTAAAGTTTGGGCAAACAAGAAAAGAATTTTATGATATTTGTTGGCAATTGAATAAAGAAGGTGTTGCTACTCATGGCCAGAATAATGATTATGTACAAACTATTTTAGAGCCAAAAGATAGCACACAAGCTACTAAAAGAATGGTAATGTTGTTCTATGCAAGATTTAATGCGTACAACAAAATTACAGCTATGGATATGAAATTCTCGTATTCTGCTTGGGCTCCTTGGAATAAAGATTTACAATCAGATCAATTATTACCTGTAGTTAAAGATACGTTGCTAAAATGGTATCCAGGAAACGAATTTATCACCACAAAGAACAATGCTATTGTAAAAGTAGATGGCAACAGACAAATTCAGGTTAAAATAGAATCAGATAGAGATATTTCTGTGTTAATCGAAAATTTAGAATACAAATACAATTCACTAGTTAAATAAAAGAATGTTAAGAAAACTCCCATTTATTCTACTACTAATAATTTTTGCATGTAATAATGAGCAAAAAGAAAAAACACAATTCGAGTTATTACCTCCAGAAGTAACTGGTATTAGCTTCGAAAATAACTTAGAATCTACCAATGATTTTAATGTGTATAAATATCGAAATTTTTATAATGGTGGAGGTGTAGCTATTGGTGATATCAATAATGATGGTTTGCAAGATGTGTATTTAACCTCAAATTTATCAGATAATAAGTTATACTTAAATAAAGGTAATTTTCAATTTGAAGATATTTCTGAAACTTCTAAAATAGTAGGCACAAAGGCATGGTCTACAGGTGTTTCTATGGTAGATATAAATGCAGATGGTTTTTTAGATATTTATGTTTGTAATTCTGGTGATGTTCAAGGAGATAACAAACAAAATGAACTATTTATCAATAATGGAGATTTAACCTTTACAGAAAGTGCAGAGGAATATGGTTTGGCAGATTTAGGCTTTTCTACACATGCATCTTTCTTTGATTATGATAAAGATGGAGATTTAGATGTATACCTTTTAAATAACTCTTATCAAGCTATTGGAAGTTTTAACCTTACCAAAAACGAAAGACCAAAAAGAGATGTTTTAGGAGGTGATAAATTTTTCGAAAACAGAGATGGAAAATTTGTAGATGTAAGTGAAAAAGCAGGAATTTATGGTAGTGTAATTGGTTTTGGTTTAGGAATTACAGTTAGCGATTTTAATAATGATGGTTGGGAAGATATGTATATTTCTAACGATTTTTTCGAGAGAGATTACTTGTACATCAATCAGCAAAATGGTTCTTTCAAAGAGCAGTTAACTACTTCAATTAATTCAATTAGCGGTGCATCTATGGGTGCAGATGCTGCAGATATTAATAACGACGGTTTTAATGAAATCTTTGTAACAGAAATGTTGCCAAGCGAATATGAAAGATTAAAAACAGTAACCACTTTTGAAGATTGGAACAAATACCAATACAATCTAAAAAACGATTATTATCATCAGTTTACCAGAAACATGTTACAGCTAAATAATACAGATTTAACCTTTAATGAAATAGGTAGATTTAGTGGTGTAGAAGCATCAGATTGGAGTTGGGGTGCCATCTTTTTTGATATGAATAATGATGGTTTAAAAGATTTATTTATCGCAAACGGAATTTATAAAGACCTTACGGATCAAGATTATTTAAGATACGTATCAAACCAAGAAATTATTCAATCTATCGTTACTAATGACAAGGTAGATTATAAAAAACTAATTGATATTATTCCTTCTAATAAGGTAAAAAATCATGCATACCTAAATCAGGGAAATTTAACATTTGAACTAACACAAAATGGTTTAGATACCAAAGGCTTTTCTAACGGTGCTGCTTATGGTGATTTAGATAATGATGGTGATTTAGATCTTATTGTGAATAACGTAAATATGCCATTGTTTGTTTACCAAAACAATGCAGAGAACACGCATTTTTTAAAAGTAATTTTAAAAGGAGAAGGAGTTAACAAAGATGCTATAGGAGCTAAATTAGAATTAATTAATGATACAGAGCACTATTTTCTAGAGCAACAACCTGTAAGAGGTTTCCAGTCTTCTATGGATAATAGACCAAATTTTGGTTTTATAAACCCTGGTGAATTGTCATTAATCGTTACTTGGCCTTCAGGTAAATCTACTTTCGTTAGTGATTTGCAAGCAGATCAAACAGTAACATTATTCGAAAAAGATGCTACAGATGCAGTAGCACCTTCAAAGTTTAATGATATACTGTTTACGAAAGCAGAAAATGTTTTAGATTTTAAGCATAAAGAAAATAATTATGTAGATTTTAATGTAGAACGTTTGTTGCCTTTTATGAGAAGTACTGAAGGCCCTAAAATGAGTGTTGGAGACGTCAATAACGATGGTAAAGATGATATTTTTATAGGAGGTTCTAAAGGAAAAACATCTACCTTATTTTTACAAAAGGACAATAATTTTGTACAACAAGAGAACGAAAGTTTCAAACTACAAAGAGCTGCAGAAGATGCAGAGAGCATTTTGTTTGATGCAGATTCAGATGGTGATTTAGATTTATATGTTTGTAGTGGAGGTATAGAAACTACAAAATTTAGTGCAAACTATTTAGATAAGTTGTATATAAATGATGGTTTAGGTAATTACACCTTGTCAAAACAAAAATTGCCTACCAAACAAGGTTACCATAGTTCTAGTACAGTTACAGTTGCTGATGTAGATAATGATAATGATTTAGATCTGTTTGTAGGTGAAAGAGCAATACCTAATTCTTATGGAGTACCAGGTTCAGGTTTTTTATTACTAAATGATGGTAAAGGAAATTTTGAAAATTCAAACACAAACGTCTTTAAGGATTTAGGAATGATTACTGATGCTTTATTTATCGATATAAATAAAGATGGTTTTGAAGATTTAGTGGTGGTTGGCGAGTTTATGGGAATTCATGTTTTTCAGAACAAAAACGGCGTATTCTCTAAGTTGCAAAATCATCCACTTGCAGAATTAAAAGGATGGTGGAATACTTTAGAAAAAGCAGATTTAGATAATGATGGAGATTTAGATTTGGTACTAGGAAATCATGGTTTAAATAGTAGATTTAAGGCCAGTAAAGAAAATCCTATTCAATTGTTTGTTAATGATTATGATAAAAATGGATTCTTAGATCCAATATTATCATTCACAGGTGAAGATGGTAAATTGTATCCTTATGCACTTCGTCATAATTTAGTAGATCAGCTAAAATATTTGAGTAAGAAATATCCAGATTATCAATCATTTAAAAACGCATCAATAACAGATATTTTTACAGAAACACAGTTGCAGGAGAGTACAAAGCTAGAGGCAAATACATTAAGTTCTTTAATAGTAATTAACCAAGGAGATTTTAAGTTCGATGTTTTAAATTTACCTTTAGAAGCGCAACTTTCTCCAGTTTATGCAATAGCAATATCCGATTTTGATAATGATGGTGATCAAGATATTATTTTGGGTGGTAATTTAAATGGAGTAAAACCAGAATTTGGTAGATATGATGCCTCATTTGGTACTTATCTAGAAAATAATGGAAACCTAAATTTTGAATTTTATAAGTCTGGAAAAGGGTTAAAAGTAAAAGGTCAAATAAGAGATTTTAAAATTATTAACAATCAATTATTTATTACTAGAAATAATGATTCTATAAACGTTTACAACTATTAATTATGATTAAAAAATTAGGTTTAATAACGTTACTTGCTCTAATTGGCTGTTCTCAAAATAAAGAGAATAAAGATTCAAAAAATAAACTTGACACTCAGTTTAAAGAAGTTAAAGCTAGCTTTTCTGGTGTTGATTTTTCAAATGAATTATCACCAAAAGGAGATTTAAATATTATTGAATATCTATATTATTACAATGGTGGTGGAGTTGCTCTGGGTGATATTAATAACGATGGTTTAGACGATATTTACTTTACAGCCAATCAAAAAGCAGATAAATTATACCTGAACAAAGGAAATTTAAAGTTCGAAGACATTTCTTTAGCCGCTAATATTAGTAAAGAAAATACTTGGTCTACAGGAGTAACAATGGTAGATATCAATAACGATGGTTTGCTAGATATTTACGTTTGTAAAGTGGGTAATTACAAAAGCTTACAGGCTAAAAACGAACTGTACATCAATCAAGGAAACAACAACTTTAAAGAGCAAGCCAAAGAATATGGTTTAGATTTTTCTGGATTTTCTACACAAGCTTCTTTCTTTGATTATGATAAAGATGGTGATGTAGATATGTATCTTTTAAATCATTCTGTACATTCTACATACTCGTATGGAAATAAAGAGTTAAGAAATAAAAGTGATGTTTTAGCTGGTGATATTTTGTTTGAAAATCAATCAGAAAAAGGCGAAATTAAATTTAAAGATGTAACCAAAGACGCAGGTATTTATAACAGTGCTTTGGGTTATGGTTTGGCAATTACAACAACAGATGTAAATCAAGATGGTTTTATCGATATTTATGTTGGGAACGATTTTCATGAAAATGATTATTTATACATCAATAATGGCGATAAAACTTTTACAGAATCTAGTGAAACTTACTTTAATCATACTTCTAGATTTACAATGGGTGTAGATTCTGGCGATTTAAATAATGATACAAAACCAGATATTATTACTCTAGACATGATGCCTTACAAAGCAGATGTATTTCTAAAATCTGGAGGTGAAGATTCAGATAAAGTAAATGAAATTAAAAAGTCTTTTGGCTTTCAGCAGCAATATTCTAGAAATCATTTGCAATTAAATCATGACACTTATTTTAAAGATGTAGCTCTTTTTACAAATACACATGCTACAGATTGGAGCTGGTCTCCTCTTATTTTAGACTATAATAATGATGGTTTAAATGATATTTACATTACAAACGGAATATACAAAAGGCCTAACGATTTAGATTACATCAATTATATCAGTAACGTCGATTTTGCAAAGTACACAGAAACTTTGCAAGATACTTTAGAGCAAAAGTTAATAGATGTAATGCCTACTTTGAAACTTCAAAATGTGTTGTTTACAAATAAGGGCGATTTAAAATTTAATAAAAGCAAACAAAATTACTCAGAAACCTATTCTAATGGAGCTGCTTATTCAGATTTAGATTTGGATGGAGATTTAGATATTGTTGTCAATAATATAAATGAAAAGGCAACAATTTTAGAAAATAAATCAGAAGATAGAAATTATATTTCTTTAAATATTTTTGAGGAAAATAAAGGTTTAAATTCAAATGGAACAAAGCTTTATTTGTTTGCTAAAGGAAAAACATTTTACAAAGAACAGCATACTGTAAAAGGCTTTTTATCTAGTTCTACTCGAAAAGTACATTTTGGTTTAGCAGATATCGCAAAAATAGACTCCCTTCAAATTATTTGGAGTGATAATACTAAGACCGTCTTAAAAGACCTTGCTGTAAATAAAGAACATGAGGTTGTAAAGAAACAAACATCAGTTTATTCTTACAATAAAGTTGATAAATCTCAACCTCAAGAATTTTCGTATCAACATAAAGAGAATACTTTTTTAGATTATGAAAAAGAAGGTTTAATTCCAGAAAAATTATCTACAGAAGGGCCTTCTTATGTGCAAGCAGATTTTGATGGAGATGGTTTAAAAGATCTTTTTATAGGAGGTGCAAGAAACCAAGAGCCAGTATTATTTATGCAAAATGCAAAAGGAAATTTTACTCCAAAAGAATTGCCCATCTTTAAAGAGGATGCTATGTACGAAGATGTAGATGCAATTGCCTTAGATATAGATAATGACAATGATTTAGATATTTACGCTTTAAGTGGTGGAAGTGATTACGAAGAGGGAGATCCTTTATTAGAAGATAGAGTTTATATTAACGATGGTCAAGCCAACTTTACGAAATTGAATGCAACGCTTTTAGCAACAAATGGCGGTTCTGTTTCTTCTTATGATTATAATAATGATGGTTTACAAGATTTATTTATAGGCAGTAGATCTATTCCAAATGCTTATGGTTTATCACCTTTTAGCTACATTTTAAAAAACACTGGAAACAACAATTTCGAAATTCAGTTTAAGAAAAGATTCGGAATGATTACAGACAGTAAATGGGCCGATTTAAATAATGATGGTTTTGTAGAACTTATTCTTGCAGGAGACTGGATGCCAATAACTGTTTGGTCTATCAATAAAGAGGGTAATTTAGAAAATAAAACAAAAGAATTTGGTTTAGAAAACACCAATGGAATGTGGAATGTTATTGATTTAAAAGATTTAAATAACGATGGTAACTTAGATATTTTAGCAGGGAATACAGGTCAAAATTTTAAATGGAAGGCTAGTGTTGCAAAACCAGTAACGATGTATGTAGATGATTTTGACAAAAACTACAAAATAGACCCAATCATTTTTTACGACTATTTTGGAACAAACGTACCTTTTGCAACTAAAGAAAAACTTATTCAGCAGTTACCAATAATCAAGAAAAAGTTTTTAAAATATGCTACTTTTGCAGAGGTAAATTCTATTGAAGATTTAGAGTTAAAAGAAGAAAAAGATATTTTAACCACTAAAACCCTTTTTGAATTACGTTCTATGGCATTTATAAATGATGGTAAATCATTTCTAAAATTTCCTTTACCAAAAGAAGCTCAGTATAGTACTATTGAAGATTTTTATATCAATGGAAATCAAATTTATTATACTGGTAATTTTGATGGTTTTGTAACGGAATTAGGTAAAAGTAGTTCAAATTCAGGAGGTTCGTTTCAATTTGTAAATGGTGATTTCACCAATAATAAATCGTTACAACTTCCAACAAATTTCTTTGGTAGAAAAATAATTCCGATTAAAAAAGATAGTTTGTTAGTGCTATCTAATAATGGGCAATCGTTCATTACAAATACTAATAAATAAGAGTAATAGATGTATGAGTAATTTATTAAAAAACGTTTTAAAAACAGTAAAGTTCGTTTTTGTGATTGCAGTTTTCTATAGCTGTAATACTTCTAACGAACCTATAAATATTTCAGCAGAAGATTATCATGCTTCAGTAGATCAAGTATCTCAAATAATGATTCATGATATCTTTTCTCCTCCAGTAGCAAGTAGAGTTTTTGCTTATCCAAATATAGCTGCTTACGAAATTATGGTACAAGAAGATAGTGTATATTCATCTTTAGCAAATACTGTTACTGGTTTAAAAGCAATACCTAAAGCAAATAGTGATGTTCCAATTAATTTAAAATTATCAGCACTAATTGCTCATATGGAAATTAGCAAAATGTTGGTTTTTTCGGAAGATAAAATTGATATTGTAAAAGATTCTTTATTTGCAAAGTGGGAAAACAGCAATAAGAAAGAATTTCTTGCGTCTAAAAATTACGCATCAGAAGTAGTAAAACATGTAAAATCTTGGATGGATAAAGACAATTATAGCCAAACAAGAACCATGGAAAAATTTACTGTAGATACAGACGATCCTTCTCGTTGGCAACCAACACCTCCTGCATATATGGAAGGTATAGAACCTCATTGGAATAAAATAAGACCATTTCTGTTAGAAACTGCAGACCAGTTTAAGCCTATTCCACCGCCAAAATTTTCTTTAGATAAAGACTCAGATTTCTATAAAGAATTATTAGAAGTATATACAATTAGCGAAGAAATTACGAAAGAAGGTGATACATCAGAAGAGATTGCAATTGCTCAATTTTGGGACTGTAATCCTTTTGTATCAGTAACTAGAGGTCACTTTATGTTTGCTACAAAGAAAATTTCTCCAGGTGCTCATTGGATTGGAATTGTAAAAATTGCAGCAAGAAAAACCGATGCAAATTTTATGGAAACTGTAAATGCATACACTAAAACCTCTTTAGCTATAGCAGATGCTTTTATTAGTTGTTGGGATGAAAAATACAGAAGTAATTTAATTCGTCCAGAAACATTAATCAATCAAAATATAGATCCAGATTGGGTGCCAATTTTACAAACACCACCTTTTCCAGAATACACAAGTGGACACTCTGTAGTCTCAGGAGCAGCGTCAACCGTGTTAACCTCAATTTTTGGTGATAACTTTGCTTTTGATGATGATACAGAAGTACCTTTTGGATTACCAATTAGAAGTTTTGATTCTTTTGCAGATGCTGCAGATGAAGCTGCAATTAGCAGAATGTATGGAGGTATTCATTATAGAGCTGCTGTAGAAGTGGGAGTAGAACAAGGTAGAAATGTAGGTTCTTATATTACTCAAAAGTTAGCTGTTACAAATTAAAGTTATAAGAGAATTTATAATTTAGAAAAGGTCTTATTCAGTAAAAAATGAATAAGACCTTTTTAGTTTAAGTTTATTTAGAAATTAAATATTAAATTGAAACGATTTAGAAAGCATCTAAATCGTTTTCGGTGTTTCAATTTAATTTTATTTTTAATTAATTCTGATTTATAATAATAATTAAATAGATTGCTGATACACGCTTAATTAACTAATACTTGTAACTCGTTTAAAAATCAGCTTTATTGATAAAATAATGAGTGTTTATAAAGGCCAAATAGGGTTTTTATTTTAAAGATTAAAATACAAAATATGAAACTAGCTAAACCAAAATTATCTTTCTGGCAGATTTTTAATATGAATGTCGGATTTTTAGGAATTCAATATAGTTTTGGATTGCAGCAAACAGCAATAAATCCTATTTTCTTATACCTTGGAGCTCCAGAAGATATGCTTCCAATTTTAAATATTGCAGGTCCAGTAACAGGTTTAATTGTACAACCAATTATTGGAGCTATGTCAGACAAAACTTGGTCTAAAAGATGGGGAAGAAGAAAACCTTACTTTTTAATAGGCGCCTTATTAGGTAGTATCTGTTTGTTTGCATTTCCTCATAGTCCTGTACTTTGGTTTGCAGTTGGTTTACTCTGGATTTTAGACGTGGGTAACAATATGGCTATGGAGCCTTACAGGGCTTTTGTGGGCGATAAATTGCCAGAGAAACAACTAAGTTTGGGTTATCAAATGCAAAGTTTATTTGTAGGAGCAGGAATTTTATTGGCCAATGGCTCTATAGTTCTGTTTCAATATTGGTTTGGAGGAGAATCTGTAGAAGAAGCAGGTACAATTCCTCAGTGGTTGTATTATTCCTTCTTTATAGGGGCGTTTTTATCACTTACAACTATATTATACTCTGTGTTTAAAACACCAGAAATTCCACCAGCAGAAGAAGAATTAGAAGAAATTAATAAGATTAAAGGTTTGCCCTTTACTCAAAGAATTACACAGCCATTTACAGAGATTATAGATGCAGTAAAAGAAATGCCAAAGTTTATGTGGAAAATTGGAGGGGTTTATCTTTTTCAATGGTATGCATTATTTATTTACTGGCAATTTACAACACCACTTTTTAAAAAGACCTTAGGCTATACAACATCAGAAGCCGCTTCTCAAGCAGCAAAAATGAGTTTAACTTACAATACAGTAACAATGTTAGTTGCTTTAGCATTAGTGCCATTAACTCTTAGATTTGGTGGTAAAAAAATATATGCTTTAAGTTTGTTAGGTACAGCAATAGCCTTGTTTGCCATTCCATATATTTCAGATCCAAATCTAGTTTTAGTGCCTATGGTTTTATTTGGTATTGGCTGGGCTGCAATGATGGGAATTCCATATACTATGGTTTCTAAAATTGTTCCTCAAGATCGAAGAGGAGTTTATATGGGGATTTTAAATATGATGATTGTAATTCCGATGTTTATTCAAACATTAAGCTTTGGACCAATCTATAAATATATCTTAGGTGATAATGCCGTTAACGCAATGTTATTTGCAGGTGTGTTCTTTGTGATATCTGCTTTTTTAGCAAGTCGTTTAAATGTTCCAAAAACTTCAATTGATAATGATGTAGAAGTAGTTAAGGAATAATTAAAGCTGAAATTTATGAAAAACCTAGGAATCAAAATTTCAATTTATTTAAATTACTTTGTATTTGCTATTCTTTTAAATAGTGTTGGTATTGTTATCGCAAAATCTATAAATGTTTATGGCGTCTCTGAATCGCAAGCTTCGGTTTTAGAAGCATTTAAAGATTTGCCAATTGCAATTGTATCCTTTTTTATAGCCTCTTTTTTACCAAGGTTTGGTTACAAAAAAGCAATGTTAACAGCTTTAGCCATTGTTTTCTTTGGTTGCTTAGTAATGATTTTTGGCAACTCATTTGTGTATACTAAAGTGCTGTTTTTATCAATTGGTGTTAGTTTTGCACTAATCAAATTATCTGTGTATTCCTTAATTGGGTTGGTTACAGAAACAAAAGAAGAACATTCATCATTAATGAGTTCTATAGAAGGCTTTTTCATGGTTGGTATTGCATTAGCCTATATTTTATTTCCATTCTTTTATTCAGATGATCCTAATAGCTGGTTAAATGTTTATTACGTTTTATGTTTTTTAATTCTAATTTCTTTTTTATTTCTGTTTTTTTCAAAGGTGGAATATCAAGTTGAAAAGTCAGGAAATAGTTTACAAGAGGATATAAAAGCATCTGCTAAATTAATTATAGTGCCTTTAGTTTTAGTCTTTATCATTTCTGCCTTTCTTTTTGTGATGATAGAGCAGGGAATTATGACATGGCTTCCACGTTTTAATGAAAAGATTTTCTTTTTCTCAGAAAAATTAAGTGTACAAATGGCTATAATTTTTGCACTCTCTTTGGCTCTTGGTCGATTTGTAGCAGGTTATTTAACCAAACGAATTTCTTGGGTAATATTGGTAGTAATCTGCATTGTAATTTCTGGGGCAATTTTACTTTTTGTACTACCTCAATTAAAAGAAAGTACAGATCTTGTAGAAATTACAGCTATTGGTGATGTTCCAATTTTAGGTTTTATTTTACCGCTAATAGGCTTGTTTATAGCTCCAATTTATCCACTATTAAACTCTACAGTATTAAGTTCTTTACCCAAAAGATTACATTCTGCAATGTCTGGATTAATCATCATTTTTTCTGCTTTAGGAGGTACAATTGGCTCAAGAGTAGTTGGTGAATTATTTGAAACTGTGGGTGGAGCAAATGCCTTTTACTTTTTATTAATTCCAATGATTTTGCTAATTATTTTTGTTTTATTGATAGATAGAATGTCTAAGAAAAAAACGGTGGTTGCCTAATGACTTTTAAAGTTCATATACAAAATAATATTAATAATTTGTTGAATCAGGAAGATACAGATGGTGATAAAAAAATTACCATTGAAGATCAAGGTCCAAAAGCGTTTAACTTAATTTCAGAAGATGGCCAATCAATGCTTATTGAAGGTACTTATCATTTATCAAACTTATTACAAGAATTAGTAATTCAGAAGCAATTAGGTAAAACCTTTGCTGATATCAAACTTAAAAATATTATTGAATTACCTGCCAATAGAATTTCTAGAATGATAAAAGATTTCTATTGGAAAGGCCTAACAAGAAGTATGGATGAATTAGGTATTGAAGCCCTGATTTCTGATACTAAAAATGATGAACTTACAGCAAGTGTTTTACCAGTTTACGTGCCTTTTTCAGATGAGTTGGCTTACACATACTACACAAGTTTAGAAAATAAATTACCTATTAAAACAACCAAGTTACCTGTTGATATTACTCCAGATTTTGTAAAATCAATTAATAATAAACCTGGTATATTAAGCTTGAAATTAGAGGAAAATCAAAACGAAATTAAAGCAGTGCCATTCGTAGTTCCTGGAGGTAGATTTAATGAAATGTATGGTTGGGACAGTTATTTTGAGGCTATTGGTTTACTTTGTGATGGTAAAGTTGAATTAGCTCAAGCTATGGCAGATAATTTTCAATATCAGATTGAGAATTATGGTAAAATTTTAAATGCAAATAGAAGTTATTATTTAACTAGAACTCAACCTCCATTTTACACAAGTTTAGTTTTAGATGTGTTTGAGGTTACACAAAATACCAATTGGTTAGAGAGTCATCTTACAACTGCAATTAAAGAATACGAAACTGTTTGGATGGTTAAAGGTAAACGATTAACAAATAATGGTTTAAATAGATATTTTGCAGAAGGTTTAGGCATTCCTCCAGAAACTGAAAAAGGCCATTTTGATGATGTTTTAGCTGTATATGCTGAAAAATATAAATTGAATATTGAAGAATTTATAGAGCAATATCAATTAGGTAAAATAAAAGAATCAGAATTAGATAGCTATTTTACACATGATAGAAGTTTACGTGAATCTGGTCATGATACATCATGGAGATTAGATAATGTTTGTGCAGATTTAAATACGGTAACACTAAATAGTTTACTGTATAAATACGAATCTGATTTTGCACATATTATTGCTACTTATTTTAATGATAAATTCGATAAATACACTTCTACTGAATGGAAAAATAAGGCTGAGAAAAGGCTAGAAACAATGTATGCTTTGATGTGGAATCAAGAAAAAGGTCAGTTTTTTGATTATAACTTTAAAACTAAACAACAAACTCATTTTGTAAGTGCTTCTAATTTTGTTCCTCTATGGACAGGTATTCACAAAAACGATGCTCCAAAAATGGTTCATTCTCTAATGAATCAACTAAAAGAATCAGGTGGTATTGCAGGTACTTCAAGAGCCATGAATGCTAACTTACCCAATAATGCAATTCAACGTCAATGGGATTATCCTAATGGTTGGGCTCCTCATCAAATGATGATTTGGAAAGGCCTAAAAGCCCGTGATTTTCAAGAGGAATTACAAGAATTAGTGTACAGATGGTTGTATATGATAACCATCAATGCCGTAAATTATAATGGTACAATACCTGAAAAATACGATGTTGTAGCTGCAACTCACAAAGTGTTTGCAGAATATGGAAATGTAGGCACCGATTTTGAGTACATTACCCAAGAAGGTTTTGGTTGGATGAACGCTTCTTTTCAATTTGGGTTATCACTACTTTCAGAAGCTAATATTTCATCTTTAAATAAATTAGTAAAACCAGATAAACTATTTTAAAAAGCTTAGTTAATTGTGTAAAATGAATTTTTCTAAACTACATAGCATTACAAAATATATCATTCTGATAAGTTTGATTGTATTTGCCATTTTTGCATGTAGTAAAGATGAACCAACTGATAATGGTATATCTGAGGGTTATAATATCTCTGATGATAAAATCATGCTAAATGGAAAGAACTTGCAATTAATAGGGGCAAACACTTTGCAAAGTTTTGGTGTGGGTAGCAAAGATTTACAAACTTGGAATTTAGACATTACAAGAGAATTTATAGGTAATGTTAAAGAGAATCCTATTAATGGTGCACCAATTCTAGATGCAAACAATCAATGGCTACATTCTTTAGAAGCTATTGTTGCAGAAAATAGAGCAAATAATTTAATTACTATTTTATGCCCTTTTGGTTGGGATGGTACACCTGATCATTTATTCACAGGCAAAAGGCCTACTGAAACTTTTTTTTATAACGATTTTAAAGCAAAATTAGAATTATGGGCTGCTACTTTTCAGAATGACGATGATGTTTGGATTGAAGTTTGGAATGAACCCTATCGTTTTGACAGAGCAGATGGTTATACAGATGAAATTTGGATGAACGACATGACTGAGTTGTATAATCTTGTTCGTAATAAATCTTCGAATATTGTATTAATTCCATGTGCAGAGCAAGGTCAAGATGAAAGCGTTTTACTCAATGTTGGTAATTCATTTTTAAGTGGTAAAACAAATGTTTTGTTTGATATTCATGCCTATGAAAAATGGTTGTTAGAATCTGAAGACGATATTTCTCAACGACTTTTGGCTCTAGAAAATAATCAGTTACCCATATTTTTTGGTGAAATAGCTCCTGTAAATTCAGGTGTGCTTATGAATCCAAGTATCATGTTAAAACTTTTAAGTGAGTCTGGAATTTCTTTAACGGCTTGGTTATGGAAGTACGATGAAGATGATCAAGATGCATTATTAACCAAAGATGGTAATCCAAATAACGTAAATAACAATAATTGGGGAAGTACTTATAGAACGCTCGCTTTAAAAGAGCGAAATCCTAAGAATTAAAACTAAATAATCATGAAAATAAAATTTTACATTTTAAGTATTTTATGCTGTTCTTTTTTACAAGCTCAAGATTTAGAGCAATCTCCTTGGCATATTGTAGGTAAAAATATTGATGCCAATAATTACTATGGAATAACAGTTGCAAATGGAATGGTAGGTATGGTTTCATCTCCAGAACCTTTGAAAGTGAATGAAGTTATTCTTAATGGCGTTTACGATTATTATCAAAGAGGTAGAGTAAGTAATATTTTAAAAACCTTTAGTCATATGAATATGCATTTAGAGGTAGATGGAAACCGTATTTCTAAAAATACAATATCAGATTACAGGCAAACTTTAAATATGCAAACAGCTAAATTAATTACCACTTTTAATGTAGGTGATAAAATTAGTGTAAAGCAAGAAATGATGTCACTAAGAAATTTACCATTCAATTCAATGGGTATTGTAGAGATTACTGCAAAAAAAGATGTAGAAATTGTGCCTATTAACTTTATTTCTGCTCCAGATCATTTACAAGATGTTCGTAATTTATATGCAGAAATAGATAGACCTCATGTTTTAATTCCATTAATGTCTTCTGTAGCTTTTAGTCCTGGAAGAAAAAAAGTAGCCACATCAACTTCTTTCATTTTTCCTGAGGATCATGGAAATGAACCAAAAATTATTCACGAAGATTGGGATTACAACATGCACTTAATGAAGTTTAAGAAAAAATTAAAGGCAGGTGAAACCTATAGATTTGCCTTAGTAGGTAGCAGTATGTCTTCTGTACACAATAACGATCCTCATAATGAAGTAGAGAGGTTAACTATTTTTGCAAGATTAGAAGGTATAGATCGTCTTGAAAAAGCACATGAAAATGCATGGAAAAACTTATGGAAAAGTGATATTGAAATTGATGGCGATTTAAGATCACAAAAAGCAGTTAGGTCTGCACTATATCATTTGTATAGCTTTGCTAGAAAAGGTACAGCTTATTCATTATCGCCTATGGGATTATCTGGTTTAGGTTATAATGGTCATGTTTTTTGGGATACAGAATTATGGATGTATCCACCATTATTGGTGTTACAACCAGAAATTGCAAAATCACTTTTGGAATACAGGTTTGAAAGACTACAAGCAGCAAAAGATAATGCATTTGCACATGGTTATGATGGGGCAATGTTTCCTTGGGAATCTGCAGAAGATGGCTCAGAAGATACTCCTGTTTGGGCATTAACTGGCCCATTTCAGCAGCATATTACAGCTACAGTAGGTTGGGCTTTCTATAAATACTATCAAGTTACAAAAGACAAAGAATGGTTGGCTTCAAGAGGGTATCCTGTTTTAAAAGAAGTTGCCGATTTTTGGTCAAGCAGAGTAGAAAGAAATGGCGAAAACAATTACGAAATTAAAAATGTAATTGGCGCTAATGAATGGGAAGAAAATATAGACAACAATGCCTTTACAAATGGTATGGTAAAAACGGTTTTAGAATATGCCTCCAAAGCTTCTGAAGCCTTAGGCAAAACTCCAAATCCTGATTGGAGACATGTAGCTAAAAATATTCCAATTTTAAAATTTCCTGATGGCACAACAAAAGAAAACGCAACCTATGATGGAGTAATTATTAAGCAGGCAGATGTTAATTTATTGGCATATCCTTTAAAAGTAGTAACAGATAAAGAAAATATTTTAAAAGACTTAGAATATTACGAACCTAAATTGTCTAAAACAGGACCAGCAATGGGTAATGCAATTTTGTCTGTATTGTATGCTAGGTTAGGTGATGTAAAAAAATCATATAATTTATTTGAGAAAAGTTATCAGCCAAATGAGTTGGCCCCTTTTGGAGTCTTAGCTGAAACTGCTGGTGGTACAAATCCCTATTTTGCTACAGGAGCAGGTGGTATGTTACAATCTGTTTTATTTGGTTTAGGAGGTTTAGACATTACAGAAAAAGGTGTTGAAGAGTTAAAAGTAAAATTGCCAAAAGAATGGAACTCTTTAATTTTAAAAGGAGTTGGGGTAGATGAAAAAACAATTTCTATAAATAAATAATTAGATGAATTCTTTAAAACTCATTCTTACGAACAAAAGATATTTCTCAGTAGTTTGGGTTTTTTGTTCTTTAAATATAATGATTGGTACTTGGGTGCTTTACATACCCAATGTAAAAGCAAATCTAAACTTAAATGATGCTCAAATTGGTTTTGCATTATTTTGTGTTGCTCTTGGTATCATATCCTTTTTACCTTTAGTACCCCTATTAATAAAGAAAATAGGTTTAGGTATACTAACTTTTTTAGGGATTGTCATTTTTGCTTTAGCTTTTACTTTACCTGTTTTTGTAACGAGTTATGTTGCGCTTTGTATTTCACTTTTTATTGTGGGTATATTTTCTGGAATAACAGATATAGCAATGAATGCCTTAGTATCTGAAATTGAAAAAAGAGACGATATAAACATTATGTCTTCAGCACATGGTTTTTTTAGTTTAGGTGGCGTAATTGGGGCATCAATTGGTAGTATTTTAATTGGTGTAATTAATGTGCCTTTTTATCATATGATATTAATTGCAGCAGCAATTATTCTCGTGAACCTATTTCTGTTTAGAAATTATGTATTTATCAATGAAGCAGATCAAACTAAAGAAAGTAATAGCTTCTCTTTTAAAGTATTAAAACCAGTAATACCTATTGCTATTATTGCTTTGGTTATTATGAGTAGTGAAGGTGCAATTGAACATTGGAGCAGTATTTACCTATTAGAAATTGTAAATATTCAAAATACGAGTTTATCAGGAATTGGCTTTTTGCTATTTTCTATTATGATGACTATTGGTCGTTTTTTTGGTGACGGAATAAGTGCAAAAATAGGATCTGTAAAAATTATATTCTTAGGAAGTCTTTTGGCAATTGCAGGTTATAGCTGTGTATTAACAACCAACTTTATCATAACTGCAATTGGTTTTGGTGTAATTGGGTTAGGATTATCTGTAATTATTCCTGAAGTATTCAGAGTTGCTGGTAAAATTGATGGTGTAAAGGCATCTGTAGGTATTTCTATGGTTTCAGGAATTGGTTTTGGTGGTTTTCTTTTAGGGCCAGTAATTTTAGGATATATTTCTAATACCTTTAATTTAAAAATAAGTTTTCTAACCCTTTTAGTTCTTACAATTGTAGTTGCTCTAATTACAGTAAAGCTGATGATGAGTTCAAAAAAAGATTAAATACCTTCTAAGATTTATATTTTCTAATTTGAGCCTCCCAAGGTTGTAGAAAGGCATCAAAATTTTCTGAATAATTAGATAAAGCAAGATCAGTATTCGTTAAATCATATTTTGCGAAATCTAAAGTTTGTTTTTTATTACTAAAATTTAATAGTATAATATAAGTTTCTGCATCATTATATCTATTGTAAAAATAGAGGTTGGTATCATCCTCATTCAAACACTCATAATCCCCATAAACCATTACTTTGTTTGTTTTACGAAATCTGCTCATTTTTCTATAAAAATGTAAAATAGAATCTTTGTCTTTCTCTTGATTTTCTACATTGATTTGTGTGTAATTAGAATTGACTTCTAACCAAGGTACAGCATCAGAAAACCCTGAGTTTTTAGAGGAATTCCATTGCATAGGAGTTCTTGCATTATCTCTACTTTGCCTATGCACTAATTTAAGAAAAGCATCCATGTCTCTACCTTTAGCCAATGCCTCTTTGTAGCTATTTAAGGTTTCTACATCATTATAATAACTAATATCAGGATAAGCTACGTTTGTCATGCCAATTTCATCACCTTGATAAACATATACTGTTCCTCTCATGGTAAATAATAATAGCGCCAATAATTTAGCTGATTTATTATGATATTCTTCTGTATTACCAAAACGTGAAACCATTCTAGAAAAATCATGATTGCCTAAAAATATACTTCCCCAACCTTTAGGATAAATTTTAGCATCCCAATCATTAAATACTTTTTTAAATGTTGGTAATGAAACCTCAATAGGATCGTATTTGCCACCAACACCATTGTCTATAAACATATGACCAAAGTGAAAAATCATGTTCAGTTCATTTCTATCTTCATGAACATAATCTAGTCCTGTTTCTAAATCAATTCCTGGGCCTTCACCAACAGTCATAATATCATATTTAGACAAAACTTTTTGGTTTAATTCATTTAAATATTGATGAATTTTTGGTCCATTTGCATAATAAGTTTTAATTGTTTCTCCATAATTATCTGGAACATGACTATCAGGAAAATCAGTCTGTTTAGAAATTAAAGAAATTACATCCATTCTAAAACCATCAACTCCTTTTTTACACCAAAATTCAACAATATTGTGAATTTCTTCTCTAACTTTTGGATTTTCCCAATTTAAATCGGGTTGTTTTTTTGTGAATAGATGAAGAAAATATTCATCTGTAATATCATCCTTTTGCCAAACAGAGCCACTGAAAAAAGATTTCCAATTATTTGGTTCCTTGCCGTTTTTAGCCTCTTGCCAAAAATAATAATCACGATAAGGATTGTCTTTAGATTTTCTAGATTCTTTAAACCATTTATGTTCATCAGAACTATGGTTTAAAACTAGATCCATTACTAGTTTTAAATCTCTTTTATGCATTTCTTCTAGCAAGCTATCAAAGGCGTCATTACCTCCAAACTCATCAGAAATATTTCTATAATCAGAAATGTCATAACCATTATCATCGTTAGGAGATTCATAGACAGGGCATAGCCATATAATATCTACACCAAGAGATTTTATGTAGTCTAACTTTTCTATTATTCCTAGAATATCTCCAACACCATTACCTGTATTGTCTTTATAAGATCTAGGATAAATTTGATAAACAATACCCTCTTTCCACCAAGTTTTTTTCATGACTTTTAGTTTAGAAAATAATGTAAGTTCCTAAAACAAGAATTGCAATTATAACTCCAAAAATAATGGTATATCTCCAAGGAGTTACGTCTAAAGAATCTGTGACTTTAGGTATATAAGCGTCTTTTTTAGGTTTAATTTTGCTAGATATAAACATTACCAATACATTAAAAACAAATAAAATACCCATTACATGCAAGTAATGAGGGTAAGCCTCTGCTTTAATAATGCTTAGTTGTGCAGCATCTGTAATATTTTGAGCCATAGCTTCTTCTACAGCAGCATTTCTATATAATGGTTCTAAGATTAAAAGGCTTACTAAATACAAACCAACACCAATAGTTAAAACAATTTTAGCTCCAATAGCAGGTACTTTCTTGGAAAAAACACCAACCACTACAACAGCTAGAATTGGCACACTTAAACTACCTAAAGATTGTTGTATGTAACTAAATAAACCATCTGGAGCATGTACTA
This sequence comes from Polaribacter sp. P097, assembly GCF_036864555.1. Classification (NCBI taxonomy): domain Bacteria; kingdom Pseudomonadati; phylum Bacteroidota; class Flavobacteriia; order Flavobacteriales; family Flavobacteriaceae; genus Polaribacter; species Polaribacter sp. P097. The sequence goes on from NZ_JAZETJ010000003.1 coordinate 174,386, forward strand.
TAAAGGGTGCAATTGTCATAGAAATTACTGCAACTAAAAGTCCAAATCGTTTACCCGCTTTTACAGTTTCTTGCTCTGTTGCATCTTTTTTAAAGTACATTTTATACAAGTCAAAACCAAATAAAGTTGCACTACTATTTAATAAACTATTAAAAGAACTTAATACTGCACCAAATAAAACTGCTGCAAAAAAGCCAACAAAAGCAGTGGGTAATACCTTTTTAACTAATGCAGGATAAGCCTGATCTGGATTACCCAACTCATTTCCAAAAATATGGAAAGCAATAATACCTGGAACTACTACTATAATCGGAATTACAAATTTTATTAGGGCAGCTAGCATCATTCCTTTTTGACCTTCTTTTAAACTTTTAGCAGCAAAAACACGCTGTAAAATAGATTGGTTTGTTCCCCAATAATAAATCTGAGCCAACATCATACCTGTAAAAAGCGTACCAAAAGGTATAGAAGAATCTACAGCACCTTCCATATTAAATTTCTCTGGATTGCTGTTCCATAACGTTTCTAAGCCATCAGCAATACTTCCATCACCTACCAGTAATAATCCAAAAACGGGTATTAATATTCCACCAACTAATAGTCCTATTGCATTTATTAAATCTGAAACAGCAACAGCTTTCAAACCTCCATAAATGGCATAAAAAATTCCGATTATTCCTATACTCCATACACAAACCCAAATTACACTCCACTCAGAAATACCAAAAACTGCAGGTAAATCAAACATAGTACTAAAAGCAATAGACCCTGAATATAAAATAGTAGGTAACAATACTATAGCATAGGCAATTAAAAATAAAAGAGATAAAAGGCCCTTAGTTTGCTTGTCAAATCTTGTTTCAATAAACTCTGGAATAGTAGTAATACCAGACTTCATGTATTTTGGTAGTAGAAAAATGGCTGCAAATATTATTGCAATAGCTGCCAAAGTTTCCCAAGCCATAACCATTAATCCTTCTTTAAAAGCAGCACCATTTAAACCAACTATTTGTTCTGCTGATAAATTGGTTAGTAATAATGAGCCTGCTATTGTAATTGCACCTAGACTTCTGCCTGCTAAATAGTAGCCATCTGCAGTGGTTTCATCTGTTTTTCTAGTAGCATACCAGGCTATAAAAGCAACCAGGGCTGTAAAGCCAATAAAAGTAATTATTGATAACATTCAATATAATTTAGTTGATTAGAATTACAAGATAGAAAAAAATACCATTTAATATTTTATTTCAAAAAATACTTGATTTTTACATTTACGAAAACCATTTCGTAAGCTTAAACGATAATTATTTTTAGAACACTATCTCTTAAATAATAATGTATTGTAGTTTTAGACGAAACTAAATACGTATTATTTTGTCTAAGCCTATTGATATTTTATGTGTAGGAGAGGTGCTAATCGATTTTATTGGGCATCAATCTGAAAAGAAGATTAACGAAACCAAAGATTACCATAGGTATCTTGGAGGTTCACCCACAAACGTTGCTATGAACACTGCTAGGTTAGGTTTAAATACCTACCTCATTTCTACAGTTGGTAAAGATGGTTTTGGAGATTACGTTTTAGATAAATTAAATACGGCTAATGTTAAAACAGATTATGTTCAAGTTATAAAAGATAAGCCTACGTCTGTCATTTTTGTGTCTAGAACTTCTGGAACTCCAGATTTTATACCATTTAGAGAAGCAGATTGTGTTATAACAGAATCACAAATTAGTACAGAGGCATTAAAATCGGCTAAAGTTTTTCACACAACCTGTTTTGCATTAAGTAAAAAACCAGCACAAACTACAATCATTACTAAAGCAGAAGAAGCTTATAAATTAGGATGTAAATTAAGTATCGATTTAAACTTTGCCAATAAATTATGGGATAATAAAGAGGAAGCTGTAAAAATAATACAAGCTTATTGTAAGTATAATCCCTTATTAAAAATTAGTGAAGATGATATGCGCAGATTCTTTGGAGAAATACTGCCACATGATGAAATTTTCACCTATTTTCATAATGCAGGTGTAGATTTAATTTGTTTAACATTAGGTAGTGAAGGTGTAAAGCTTTCTCAAAAAGACAAGGAAATTATAGAAATGCCAGCTGTAAAGATTGATAAAGTATTAGATGCAACAGGTGCAGGAGATGCTTTCTGGTCTGGATTTTTGTATGCATATATACAAAAAATGGATATTGAAAAATGCCTGAAAATTGCGTTAAATTTGGCAGCTTTAAAACTTCAAAATGTTGGCAGATTGCCAGAAGAAATTAATTTGAAAGAATAATTATTGTATGAAAGATCAAGCAATTTCTAATGGAGTAATGTTTAATGCATATCCAGATAGTATAGGTACTAAACTTAGTGATACAGTAAAACTTTTTCAAAGACCAGAGTTTAAAGATGTTTTTTCTTTATTCTATGTGCTGCCTACTTTTTTTAATAGCGATTTAGATAGAGGGTTCTCTATCATCGATTATAATTTAAATGATGAATTGGTTTCTAAAGAAGATTTAGTTGACTTAAAGCAATTAAATATCGAATTAAAATTCGACATAGTTCTAAATCATTTATCAGTTGCATCACCTCAATTTAAAGATTTAATAGAAAAAGGTGAAGCCTCTAAATACAAAGATTTTTTTATCAATTGGAATACCTTTTGGGAAGGAAAAGGGTCTTTAGATGAAAATGGAATCATGATTCCAGAAAAGGAATATTTAGACAAACTTTTTATGCGAAAATCTGGCTTGCCAGTTTTGCAAGTTCCATTTCCTGATGGATCTCTAAAACCTTATTGGAATACCTTTTATCAAAAAGTTACTCCAAACCCTATCAAACTAAAAGATCTTGAAAATATAGTTCAAGAAAGTAATGTTGACGTAAATCAATTGTTGAATGAAATTAATCAAGCAATTGAGGATGAGGAGAATCTAGAGAACATAAACTTTGGTTCTTTCGATAACTTTAAACAAGAAGTTTTGCATCATGTTTATATGAATTCGACTTTTTTAGGTCAGATGGATGTAAACGCAAAATCTGATTTAATTTGGGAGTTTTATCAAGAAACTCTGAAAAAGGTAAGCAACTTTGGAGGAAAAATTTTAAGATTAGATGCTTTCGCGTATTTACACAAACAAGTAGGTGAAACTAACTTTTTTAATAAGCCAGGAACTTGGGATTATTTAAGTAAAATTAAAACAATTGCAGATGATTATAACTTAATGTTATTGCCAGAAATTCATGCAGAATATGGTGTAAAGTTACATGAAGAAGTTGCAAAAGAAGGTTACTTTATCTACGATTTTTTCTTGCCAGGTTTAACCATTCATACCATAGAATCTAAGAATAATACAGCCTTATTTAAATGGATTCATGAAATTATCGACAAAAACTATAAAACTGTGAATATGTTAGGTTGTCATGATGGAATTCCAGTTTTAGACTTAAAAGGTAAAGAGGTTGAAGGTGAGTATAACCAAGGACTTTTGAAAGATGAGGAAATTGAGAATATAATGACAACTATATTAAATAGAGGAGGTAGGGTTAAAAATTTATATGATGCAGAAGGCAATAAAATATCTTATTACCAAGTAAATGCTACTTATTTTAGTGCTTTAAATGAAGATGAAACTAAGCTTTTAATTGCAAGAGCAATTCAAATGTTTATGCCTGGAATTCCTCAAATTTGGTATTTAGATTTATTTGCAGGTAAAAATGATTATGAAGCTGCAGACAAAGCAGGAAGTGGAGGTCATAAAGAAATTAATAGAACTAACTTATCATTAGATCAAATCAACATAGGTTTGCAAAAAGAGGTCGTTTTAAAACAACTAAACCTAATTCGATTTAGAAATACATCTAACGTATTTTCAGGAACAATAAATATAAATTCTAATAGTGATGATGTAATAGATATCACTTGGTCTTTAGCAAACGAAAAAGCCTCTCTATATGTAAATCTAAATACTTTAGAGTTAAGGGTAAATCATAAAGATAAAGAAGGGCTTACAACATCTATTATTTAGTTGTAAGTGTAAACAGTTTCAGCAATGGTTCTATTGTTTGATGTTACTTCAACAGTTAAAGGATATTCTTCTAAACTAAAGGTATACTTGTACTGCTTATCAAAAGACGAAGCATCTTTGGCCAATTCAGCATGAACAAAATGAGTATTGTTGGCGGCCACAATTTGGCTAAAATCACTCATTAAAATATGATGAGGAAAAGCATCTAAAAAAGGTAGATTTATATTTTTTAAAAAATCAGGAATTTCATTATTTCTGTATGCAAAATCACTGTATATTTCACTATTAATAGAGAGGCTTTCTAGGTTATTAGAAGTATCAAAAGTTGCTTTTTGAACAACTTCAGAAAGTGCGTCTATATTAGTGGTTGTTAATATTGGCCCTTTAGAAGATTGTTTGTAAATTTTACCAGTATTATCTTTTAACAATTCTATTTCATTGTAATATACCAAACCAAAACTGTCATAATATTCAACTCGTTTGTTAATAGCATCATTTACATAATTAAATACGTATTTGGTTAGCACATCTCCAAAACTATTTCTATAATTTATTTCAATAACTTCATTATTAGCATTGTAAATAAAATCATAAGTGTTTACAATTTTTACGTTTGCATTTAAATCAGAAAAACTTTCTGTTTGTACTTCAGCTACTAGGTTAAAAGAATTGTAAACGTAATTTAAATTAGTGGTGTATATGTAGTTTTTTGTAGGATCATCATTAAAATAATGGAACACAGTATTGTTTATAGCAACAATTCCATCATCACTAATGGTTAAATTAGAAGTGTATGTTCTTGTGGCTGGTTCATTATCGTACAAATAATTATAGTAAGTATGGTTTATGGCCCTTAAATTTTTACCTGCAACACTAATTACCTCTTTTTCTCTAATTTCACTTTCACATGAAAAAAACATTAAAACAATAAAAATAGAAAGGTATCTCATTAGAAAAACTGTTTAATCATTTTGTTATCAAGGTTGTAAAGTTAGTTATTTTTAGAGATAATTTATTAAGAAAAAATTAAGACTTTTTCCTAAAAACCATCTGCTAAAAACGAGGTTAGAAGTACTAATTTATTTATATTTAAAGAATAATTTATTTACGAATGCAACTAGAAAAATATAAAGTAAAAAATACTGTTAAGCTAAATCAGTTTGAAACGAAAGAAGTAATAACTGATGCTAAAAAAAGTTTAAAAAAGCTTCGTAAAAAAATATCAGAATTGCAAGATACCATGTATGCAGAAGGCAAATTTGGCTTTCTAATTTGTATACAGGGCATGGATACTTCTGGTAAAGACAGTCTAATAAGAGAAGTATTTAAAGATGTTAATGCAAGAGGTGTAGAAGTGCATAGTTTTAAAGTTCCTACAGAACAAGAGCTAAAGCACGATTTTTTGTGGAGACATTACATAGCGCTACCAGAAAAAGGTAAAATTGGTGTTTTTAATAGAACACACTATGAAAATGTTTTGGTAACTAGAGTACATCCAGAATATATTTTTTCAGAAAACATTCCATCTGTAAGCAGTATTGATGATTTAGATGATAATTTCTATTTAGATAGAATGCACAGAATAAATCAATTTGAAAAGCATTTGGTAAAAAACGGAACAAAAGTTTTAAAGTTTTTCTTAAATGTTTCTAAAGATGAACAAAAAAACCGACTATTGAGAAGGCTAAATTTACCAGAGAAAAACTGGAAATTTTCTCCTAGTGATTTAAAAGAACGCAAATTGTGGGATGAATATCAAACTTGCTACGAAGCTGTTTTAAACAACACTTCTAAAGAAGAGGCACCTTGGTTTGTAATTCCTGCAGATGATAAACCAACAGCTCGTTTAATTTTTGCAGAAATTTTACTAAAAGAAATGGAGAAATGTAATTTTAAAGCGCCTAAATTATCTAGTAAGTTAGTAGAAAAGTTAGATAGTTTTAAAGCGGAATTAAATAAAGAATAAGAACATTAAAACGATAATTTTTAAATAAATATTTAAGAATTAACCAAACCTACATATGAATTTAAACTTAACCAAACCTATTGTATTTTTCGATTTAGAAACAACAGGCGTAAATATTGCCACAGATAGAATTGTAGAAATTTCAATTCTAAAAGTGTTTCCAAATGGAAATAAAGAAAGTAAAACATGGCTTGTAAATCCAGAGATAGAAATACCTCAAGGCGCAACAGATGTTCATGGTATTACGAACGAAAAAGTAGTTACAGAACCAACATTTAAAGAGTTAGCTGGTAAGGTTAGTGAAATGATTGCTGGTTGTGATTTGGCTGGTTTTAATTCAAACAGATTCGACATTCCTTTGCTAGCAGAGGAATTAATGCGTGCAGGAATCGATTTTGATATGCAAAACAGAAAAGCCATAGATGTTCAAGTAATTTTTCATAAAAAAGAACAAAGAACTTTAGGTGCTGGTTATCAGTTTTATTGTGGTAAAGAATTAGAAGGTGCTCATGGTGCAGAAGCAGATACCAATGCTACCTACGAAATTCTGTTGGCGCAAGTGAAAAAATACGATGATATAGGCAATTCTGTAGATGCTTTAAGTGAGTTTTCAACACATGGAAAAAGAGCCGATTTTGCAGGTTTTATTCTGTTTAATGATGAGAATCAAGAGATTTTTTCTTTCGGAAAATATAAAGGAAGAACAGTAGAAGAGGTGTTGACAGAAAATCCTGGGTATAATAATTGGATTCAAAATGCAGATTTTCCTCTATATACCAAAAAGGTATTAAAACAAATAAAAGCAAGAATGTCTGCACCAAAAGACACTATGTCTGATGAAGACAAGTTAAAAGCTTTACAGCAGAAGTTTAATTTAAGATAATAGCTAAATTCTAATAAGCAAAAAATATGTTTACAGAATATAAAAATTTACCGAAAAATGCTCGAGTTTGGATTTATCAAGCAAACAGAGAATTTACAAATAAAGAAGTTGATTTTTTATCGACCAAAACACAGCAGTTCATTAATTCTTGGACAAGGCATGGAGATAATTTAAAAGGATCATTTACCATAAAATACAATCAATTTTTAGTATTGGCTGTAGATGAAAGTATTAACAATGTTTCTGGTTGTTCTATAGACAGTTCTGTGCATTTTGTACAGCAGTTGCAAAACGATTTAAATATTGATTTAATGGATAAAATGAATGTAACATTCAAAGATAATGACACCATTAATTTAGTGAAGCTATCTGATTTTCAGAAGTATGCTAAAGAAAATAAAATAACAAAAGACACTATTGTATTTAATAACATGGTAAATACAAAAGAAGATTTTGAACAAAATTGGGAGGTTCCTGCAAAAGATAGCTGGCATAACCGTTTTTTGGTATAAATATTGAAGTTGAAAAAGAATATGAGAAAAAGAATAGCGCTATTATTTTTGCTTGTTTTTGCTTATCAAGCACAATCGCAAAGAGTAGATCCTTTACTAACTAATGATTATGAAGCCCAAGAAATTTGGGTTGATAGTATCATGAATTCCATGACCATTGATGAAAAAATTGGTCAGCTATTTATGGTGCAAGCCTATTCTAATTTAGATCAAAAACACGAAGATTTTATTACAAATATGATTACTAAATATCATGTTGGTAATTTAATTTTTATGCAAGGAACACCACAGAAACAAGCTGAATTAAACAACAAATATCAAGCAGTTTCTAAGTTGCCATTGATGATTGGTTTTGATGGTGAGTGGGGTTTAGATATGCGTTTAGATGATACTTACAGGTTTCCTTGGAACATGACTTTAGGTGCTATTAGAAATGATTCATTAGTAAAAGAATTTGGCGAACATTTAGGGCAACATTGCCAAAGGTTAGGTATCCATATTAATTTTGCACCAGTTTTAGATGTTAATGTAAATCCAGAAAACCCCATAATTGGTAATCGTTCTTTTGGTGAGAGTAAAGAAAATGTAACTCAAAAAGCAATTGCTTTTACACAAGGAATACAAAAGTATAAAGTTATGGCTAATGGAAAACATTTTCCAGGTCATGGAGATACAGCAGCAGATTCACATCACACATTACCTTTGTTAGATTTTGATAAAGCAAGATTAGATTCAATAGAACTATATCCCTATAAGAAAATTTTTGATGCAGGAATAGGTAGTGTAATGACAGCGCATTTAAATATTCCTAGTTTAGAATCTAATGCAAATTTACCAACTTCACTTTCTAAAAATGTGGTTACAAATTTGTTGCAGCAAGAATTAGGTTTTAATGGATTAATTATTACTGATGGTTTAAATATGAAAGGCGCTAGTGATTATGCAACTTCTGCAGAAATAGATTTAGCAGCCATTCAAGCTGGTAATGATATGTTGTTAATTCCACAAGATGTGCCAGCAACTGTAAATATTATAAAGCAAGCGCTATTATTAAATACGCTTACAGAAGAGCGCTTAAATTTTTCTGTTCGTAAAATTTTAAAGGCTAAATATTGGATGGGCTTAAACAATTATCAGCCAATAGTTTTAGAAAATTTACGCAATGATTTAAATAGAGTAGAAGATGAATTATTACATAGAGAATTAGTAAAAAAATCAATTACACTTATAAAAAACGAAAATCAAAGTATTCCTTTCTCAAATTTAGAAAAACAAAAAATAGCTTATGTTAAATTGGGTGATGCCAATGGTGGTGATTTTCTAAAAATGCTTAAAAACTATACAAAAATAGATGTTATTTCTGCCACAAACTTAAGCGATTTAAAAAAGAGATTAGACCCTTACAATAAGGTTATTATTGGGTTTCATAAGTCAAACAATCATCCATGGAAAAGTTACAAGTTTAAAAGCAAAGAATTGGTTTGGTTGCAAGAAATTGCGAGAGAAAAAGAAGTGATTTTAGACGTATTTGCAAGTCCTTATAGTTTACTGCAAATTAAAAGTTTTACCAATATTGAGGCAATTGTAGTATCGTATCAAAATAGTAAACTAGCTCAAGAGCTTTCTGCACAAATGTTTTTTGGCGCTTTTCCTGCGAATGGAAAATTACCAGTTTCAATTAAAGACGATTTTAAAGAGGGCTTTGGTTTGCAAACGTACAGTTTAAGCAGAATGGAATATACAATTCCAGAAGCTGTAAATATGTCTTCTGTAAAATTGAAAGAAATAGACAGTTTAGCAAATGTTATTTTAGAAAAAAAAATGGCGCCTGGTTTTCAAATATTAGCAGCGAGAAATGGTAAGGTTTTTCTGCAAAAAAGCTATGGCTATCACACAGAAAAACAAGAAAGAAAAGTACAGAATTCAGATGTATATGATTTAGCTTCTTTAACTAAAATTTTGGCCTCATTACCATTAATTATGAAAGCTGAAGAAGAAGAGAAAATTCCGCTTTCTGCAAGTTTACAAGAAATTTTGCCAAGCTTTAAAAATACAAATAAAGCAGATGTTTCTGTTAAAGAGATTTTATCTCACATTGCAAGATTAAAAGCTTGGATTCCCTTTTATAAAGCAACTCAAGATAGCACAACAGGTTTAAATTCTGAAGAATTTTACAGCAGAAGGAAAACTAAAAATTACGATGTTAAAGTAGCCGAAAATTTATACTTAAAGCATTCTTATAAAGACAGTATTTATAAATTTATAAAAGAGGTAGAGCAGAGAGATAGAGAAGGTTACAAGTATAGTGATTTAGGCTATTATTTGTTTAAAGAAGCTTTAGAAGACAAATATGATAAGCCTTTAAATAAGTTAGTAGATGAGGAGTTTTACGCTTCCTTGGGTGCAGATAGAATGACATACTTGCCTTTGAAAAAGTTTTACAAATCTGAAATTATACCTACAGAAAAAGACGATTATTACAGAAACCAAGTCATTCATGGAAATGTACATGATATGGGAGCTGCAATGTTGGGAGGTGTAGCAGGTCATGCTGGTTTGTTTTCTAATGCAAATGATGTTGCTAAGGTTATGCAAATGTATCTTCAAAAAGGATTTTATGGGGGTAGAAGATATTTAAAGTCAGAAACTATAGACAAGTTTAATACACGTTATTATGAAGATAAAAAAGTAAGAAGAGGTCTAGGTTTTGATAAGCCACAATTGAATCCGAAAGTAGAAGCAACTTGTGGTTGTGTTTCAGACGAAAGTTTTGGTCATTCTGGTTTTACAGGAACTTATACTTGGGCAGATCCACAAAGTGGAATTGTATATGTATTTTTATCTAACAGAACTTATCCTAATATGAGTAACAGAGGTTTAATTAAGTCGAATATGAGAACTGTTATTCAGCAAGTTATTCAAGATGCTATTATAGATTAGGACCTACTGATTTTTATAACCTCAATCTAATAAGATGTATTCTTTTAAGGTAATTCTTAATCTTCAGAATTCTATTTTTCTGCATTCGCAGGCGCTAATTTCGTATAGCCATAAACTATTAGAACTGATATAAATAAATAAATTACAGCATATTTTGATGGTGTAAAGTAAGATATAACAAATGCTTGAAGGATATAGAATAATGGAATAGTAATCACATTTATACCATATTTTAGAGTGTCTACAAATTCAATTTCGCCAATATTTTTTGAGAATTTTTTCCAAATAAAATAAGGGATGATACTATTTGCAAGAATTAAATAAAATAATGGTTTTAGATAGTTTTGTTTTTTGTTGATAGGCTTAGGAAAAACTTGTTTTTGAATCATTTTATTAACGCTTTCAACATCTGTAAAATCTACATTAGCCGCATTTAATTTTTGCAACGTTTCTTTATATTTTTCATCATCAGGTATATGAACCGTCAATTTTTTCAATTGATGACTCACTTGTTCTTTTAAAATATTTATAGCTTTCGCTTTTTCATTGTTATCATAAATATTTCTAGAATTAATTGGTTCACCAAATTGAACACAAACCTTACTTGGATAAGTAGATGAATTTTGATAGGTAATTCCTGTTGGGATAACACTAACATCGAGATTTTTATTTTGTTCTAAGGCACCAAATACAATTCTGGTAAAACCTTTACTTAATGGTTTTATATTTCTATCTCTTGAATGACCTCCTTGTGGAAAAATTATTAGGGTTTGTTCTTTGGCTAGAATATTAAAGCATTTATTGAATATTTCTTCGTTATTAGAAAGTTGTTTTCTACCATCTCTAATTCTATAAATTGGCATAAGATTTAAAGAAGCCAATGCTTTTTTTATTAATGGTTTTTTAAAGACATCTGCTCTTACTAGAAAATGATTTTCTCTTGGATTAAATGTAGTAACAAACAAAGGGTCCATCAATGCATTAGGATGGTTTATTGCGAATAAAATGGCTCCTTTTTTAGGAATGTTTTTCCTGCCAATAATTTTAATTTCTTTAGCATAGAAGTTCAAACTTATTCTTAAGAATAGTTTTACTGAATTATACCATATTTTTTTTAAAATCATAAGTACTTTTTAAATCATGATAAAAGTCATAATTAGTTTTTGGCTTTAGTTGTAAATTTAAATAATAAGAGTTGATGCCCCCAATTCATTTTTTCTTAAGTGAGGAGCATTCCCTAATTCTCACTTAAGATTTTTTTAGAGATGCTTTTTTATCTCTACCCCAATAGGTAGCTAGAATCATTCCTGAGAAAACATCCCAAATACCCCAAAAAGCAGCTAGTAAAGCCATACCTCCTAAACCATCAAAAAAGCCAAAGATTAATAACAAGCCAAGACCTCCATTTTGAATTCCTGTTTCCATTGAAATTGTTTTACAATCTTGTTTGTTTAATCCAAAAGCTTTGGCTGTAATATAACCCAAAATAAAGGCAAAAATATTATGCAATACCACCAATAATAAAACATGATGAATGTGATTTACAAAGACATCTAAATTTTGTGAAAAAGCAATAAAAATTAAAGCGATAAACACTAGCATAGATAATGGTTTTAAAACTTTCTCTATTTTACCTGCCATTTCAGAATGGTAATGTTTTATGAGCATTCCACACAGCAAGGGAATTCCTAAAATCAATGAGACTAATTTCAATAAATCAACCCAATTTAATTCTACCGTTTTTAATATTTCATTGGTTGGTTCATACAAACTACCCCAAAATTGTAAATTAAAGGGTGTCATAAAAATGCAAATTAAAGTTGCAAATGCTGTTAAACTAACAGAAAGCGCTGCATTTCCTTTCGCCATTTTGCTAAAAAAGTTAGATACATTTCCTCCTGGGCAAGCTGCAATCATCATCATTCCTAATGCAAAACTAGGATGAGGCTTTATTAATAAAATACCTAGAAAAGTAAACAGAGGTAAGAGTATGAATTGAGATAAGACTCCAACAAAAACTATTTTTGGATTTTTTAGTAATCTCTTAAAATCATCTACAGTAATTGCTAGTGCAACACCAAACATTATAATGGCAATAGCAATATTTAAAACCCATAATCCACTAGAATCGAAGTTAATTTTAATATCATCAATATTAATATTAGTACTAGTTTGTAAAAGCATATTCTATAATGTTAGATCCCATTTTTAAAGCTTTTTCTCTTACTTTTTTAGGATTATTATGAATTATTTCATCTTCCCAACCATCACTTAAATCGGTTTCATAATCATAAAAAACGATAAGCCTACCTTCGTAAAACAGGCCAAAACCCTGTGCAGATTTTTTATCATGTTCATGAATTTTTGGAATCCCGTTTGGAAATTTAAAGGTCTGATTATAAATAGGATGATTGCTTGGAATTTCTTTAAATTCTAAAGACGGAAATACCTTTTTCAATTCTCTTCTAATAAATTTATCTAAACCATAATTGTCTGAAATATGTAAAAAGCCTCCAGAAATTAGGTAGTTTCTAAGGTTAGAAGTTTCTTCATCTGAAAAATATACATTTCCATGTCCTGTTAGAAACAGAATAGGAAAATTGTAAATATCATTGCTGTTAACAGCCACTGTTTGTGGATTCTTAGAAATGTTAGTTTTTATATTTTGGTTGGTAAAAGCTACTAAATTGGGTATAGCTGTTGGATTAGCATACCAATCTCCACCACCATTATATTTTAAAATAGCAACATCTTGAGCGTAAATGCTAAATGTTAAGATGGTTGCAAGTAAAAATAAGTGTTGCTTCATATTTAAATTAAATAGAAAAGCAAGATAGCAAAAATGATTTTACTCTTGGACTAAAGAAATTGTATTTACAGCGACTAATGCAGCAGTTTCTGTTCTTAATCTGCTTTCACCTAAAGAAATTGGTGTAAAGTTCGCATTTAATGCTTTTTTAATTTCGTCGACAGAGAAGTCACCTTCAGGGCCAATAAGTATGGTAATTTTATCGGTATTTTTTGCAACTAATTTTAAAGCGTTTTTTTCTTGATCTTCACAATGCGCTATGCATTTTAAGCCTGGTATGTCTTGTTGAATAAATTCATTGAACTTTATAGCTTTGTTTAACTTGGGAAGTGTAAATTTTAGTGACTGTTTCATGGCAGATTGAATAATCTTTTCAAACCGTTCTAATTTTACAACTCGTCTTTCTGAATTACTACAAATAATTGGTGTAATTTCATCTATACCTATTTCTGTAGCTTTTTCTAAAAACCATTCAGTTCTATCATTGTTTTTAGTAGGTGCAATTGCAATGTGCAAATAGTAAGGCCAAGGTTTTAATTTTTTGGTTGCAGACTTAATTTGTACAATACATTTTTTATCACTTGCAATCGTAATTTCTGCATCAAATAGATAACCCCTACCATTGGTTATTTTTAAGATGTCGCCCTCTTTTTTTCTAAGCACTTTTACAATATGCCTACTTTCTATTTTATCAAAAATAATTTGAGTAGTTTCTTTGGTAAGTTCAGCATTGTAAAATAGTTGCATAATATTTTAATTGTAGGCAGTTAATCTTCTAAAATTAAACGATATTTTTTCTGTAAGTTCTTCTGCGCTTGTGAGTGATGGGGTTAAAGTTTTCCCATATTTTTTTGATGGCTTCATTATCTTCTAACTCAGGTGTTCTAATACAATTAACAATACCTTTTTCTTTAAAAGTTGTAGCATATTGATCAAAAATTACAGCAGTTACTCCTTTATTTTGATAGTCTGGATGTACACCTATTAAATAAAAAGTAACGTCTTTAGAATGCTTTCTTGCATTTAGTAATCGTAAAAAACCGAATGGAAAAAGTTTTCCGTTCATTTTTTGCAAGGCTTCAGAAAAAGAAGGCATTACAATAGCAAAAGCAATTAGTTTCTCATTTTTATCAACCACAAACTTTATATATTCAGGATTTATAAATGAGATGTATTTCTTTTTAAAATAAGCTATTTGAGCATCAGAAATGGGTACAAAAGTAGATAGCTTAGAATAGGTTGCGTCAAAAACTTCGAACATTTCATCAACATAAGGTAAAATATCTTTGGTTTTTGTAAAATCTAAAGCTTTTAGCTTAAATCTTCTTTGTATAATGTTACTAATGCGTTTGTAGTAAGTACCATCTACATTTTCAAATTTGAACTTATTTTCTAAGTATTCTTTTTCTTTTACAAAACCTAATTGTTCTAAATGTAATTTATAATAGGGGTGATTGTACCAAGTAATCATAGTGCCAATATGATTAAAGCCATCAATTAAAACCCCTGTTTTATCTAAATTATTAAAACCTACAGGACCTTCTATATAATCTAAATTATTTTGCTTCCCTATTTCGTTTACTTTCTCTAAAAGTATTTTTGTTACTTCAATGTCATCTATAACATCAAACCAACCAAAACGCATTTTTTTTATTTGTTGTTTATTAACTTCATACCAATTGATGATAGCAATTACTCTACCAACAATTTTATTGTTTTTATAGGCTAGAAAAAAGCGAGCATCTGCATTTTTAAAAACAGGATTTTTATTAACATCAAAATTGGCAATTTCATCTTTTATTATTGGTGGTACCCAATAATCATTATCCTTATAAATAGAAAAAGGAAATAAAACAAATTGTTTCATTTCACTTTTTGTGGTCACTTCTTTTATGCTAATCATTTAATGATGCTTACTTTTATTAGTTTCTCTTTCTTTTTACTCTTTTCCTAGTTTTTTTCTTGCTTTTATCTTTGGTAAAAATACTAAAAAGCCTATTAAAAAAGCCATTCTTTCTTTTGTTATACTCAGAAATTGGTGAGTCTTTTATTTCCTTACCATTTTCATCTAACTCCTTAAAACTATCTTTATGCTTGTCGATTCTATAAGACACTCCAAGTCCTGCAAAAAAGCCTTGAGATTTACCTTCAAACAAAAATCTTCCTGATGCATTTATTTGTAAATTTCTACTGTACAAAAAGGCTAAACCAGTACCTAAATTTGAGTTTGTTTGTTCTTTTTGAAATATTGTTTGATTTTCAAAAAATGTAGACCATCTGTCGCTAATATTAATGGTACCAGTTAAGATGTAAGAAAACTCAGCAAAATCAGTTCCAATTCTGTCATAAAACACATTGGTTATAATATTAAAATCAGAGCTCAAATTATTTTGAAGTAAGATACCTGCTTTAGGAGACATGCTTCCAGTTTTGTAAATATCATTAACCATGTCTGTATTTAGCCCAGCATAAATGGCTACAGAAGGTATTAACCTTTTTTTATCGAAAGCATTTCTTCTTTTCCAACTTCTTACCTCTTTTGTTTTGTCTTCATATTCTTGCTGAAAAAGCAGGTATTTGGCTCCAATTGTAAATCTACCTAAGCCGTTTGTATAATAAGAAGAGGTGAAAATATTTTTGAATGCAATTTCATCTCTTTGATAACTAATTTGAGTATTTAACTCTAGTTTTTCAGACAAGAAACTTGTTCTAAATAATAAATCGATTCCAAATGAGCTTGGAGTAGAAAAAGTTGGTTCTATAGAAGTATTTCTAAAAAATAGGTTTGTTTCAAATTGATAAACTCCTTTTCCAACACTGTAAGGACTTTCTGAAAAACCAGGTTTATTAGAGTTTATAACATTTGTATATTGGCTATAAATTGATGAAAAGCTAACAAGAAATAAGAAAATTAAGAATTTCGATTTTTGATTTCTCATCATCAAAAAAATAGTTTTAAATTTATATGATAAACAAACATAGAACAAAATTGCTATTTTAAAAAGCAATGTATACTTTTTTACAATTGTTAAAGTTTTATAGTTTGTTAACGCAACAATTGTTGTCAAATTGTTATTTTTGATTCTTATTTAAAGCATGTACTAAATGGGTTTATTAAAAACTATCTTTTTTATATTATTATTTTACTATGCTTTTAAGGTAATCGCCAAATTTTTAGCGCCTTTTTTATTAAGTAAAGTTGCAGATACTATGCAGAAAAAGGCCGAGCAACAATTTGGGGGGCAGCAACCTAAAAGTAATATAAGAGAAGGTGAAACGATTATAGATAAAGCACCTAGAAACCAATCACAAAGTAAAAATTCAGTTGGAGAGTATGTAGATTTTGAAGAGATTGAATAGCGCTACTGTTTACATATTTTTTACACATCACATTAAATTTTAAGCTTGAAACCAAAAAAGATTTTACCATACGTTGTTGCAATTGTATTATTTATAGTTGCTTCTCTATTATATTTTCATCCTGTTTTAAAAGGTCAAAAATTATCGCAATCAGACATTACTCAGTTTACGGGTATGGCTAAGGAGATTGTAGATTATAGAGCAGAAAATGATTCTGAACCTTATTGGACAGGAGCTTCTTTTAGTGGAATGCCTGCTTATCAAATTAGTGCTTATTATCCTTATGATTTTGTAAGATCGTTAGATAAACTTTTACGTTTTTTACCAAGACCAGCAGATTATACATTTTTGTATTTTTTGAGCTTTTTTGTTCTAATGCTGGCTCTAAAGGTAAAATGGAGATTGGCAATTCTAGGAGCATTATCCTTTGGCTTTTCAACGTATTTGATAATCATTTTTATTCCTGGTCATAATTCTAAAGCGCATGCAATTGCATATATGCCATTGGTATTAGCAGGTGTTTTACTTGTTTTTAGGCGAAAATTTGTGCTAGGTTTTATTGTTACTGGTTTAGCTATGGCTTTAGAGATTTTTGCAAACCATATACAAATGACCTATTATCTAGGATTCTGTTTGCTAATTTTAGGAATTGTAGAATTAATTCATGCCATTAAAGAAGATAAATTATCAACTTTTATTAAACAGGCTGCAGTTATTATAGCTGCTGTTATTTTAGGTATTGGTGCAAATGCTCCAAGACTTATGGCAATGAAAGAGTATTCCGATTTTAGTACAAGAGGAAAATCTGAATTAACCATAAATGCAGACGGATCTAAAAAGGTAGAAAAACAAGGTTTAGATAAAAACTATATTACACAATACAGCTATGCTAAATTAGAAACTTTCAATTTGTTTATTCCAAGATACATGGGTGGAGGAACAGTAGAAGAGTTGGGAGACGATTCTAATTTTTATCAATTAATTGAAAAAACAGCTGGTAAAAAAGTTGCTAATGACTATTCAAAATCAGTATTAACTTATTGGGGAGATCAACCTATAATAGAAGCTCCAGCTTACATAGGCGCAGTTATTTTCTTTTTGTTTTTCCTTGGAATTTTCTTGGTAAAAGGTAAGCTAAAACAATGGTTAATTGCAGCTACAGTATTTTCTATTTTATTAAGTTGGGGTAGAAATTTCGAAATTTTAACTAATATTTTTATTGATTATGTTCCTCTATATAATAAATTTAGGGCAGTGTCATCCATACAAATAATAGCAGAGTTATGTGTGCCAATTTTAGGAGTTTTAGCATTAAAACAGTTCTTTTCAAAAGAAGTTTCCAATAAAGAAAAAAAGAAAGCTTTAGAGAATGCATTCTTCACCTTTGCAGGTTTAATTGTCTTTGGTTATTTGTTGGCTCAGAGTTTTTCAACTTTTGAAGGATTAAGAGATTCTAATTACAATGAGTTGCCAGGTTTAATTGATGCTGTCATCGCAGATAGAAAATCTATGTTATTGATAGATTCTATTAGATCGATCATATTTGTAATATTAACAGCGGGTATTTTAAGGTTTACTTTGAAAGATAAATTGAAAAAACAATATGCAATAATTGCATTAGTTGTATTTATGTTGGTTGATTTACTTTCTGTAGACAAACGATATGTAAATGAATCTGATTTTAAGTCTTCTAGAAAGATAGAAAAACCATTTATAGCTACAAATGCAGATAAACAAATACTAAAAGATACATCTCATTATAGGGTTGCAAACTTTACTGTAGACCCAATGCAAGATGGTTCAACCTCTTATTTTCATCAATCAATTGGAGGGTATCATGCAGCAAAAATGGGTAGGTATAAAGAATTGTTCGATTACCAAATAGCAAAGAATAATATGCGTGTTTTAAATATGTTAAACACAAAATATTTTATTGTTGCCAATCAAAATAATCAACCACAAGCTCAATTAAATCAAGACGCTTATGGTAATGCTTGGTTTGTAAACAATGTAGTTCTTGTAGATTCTGCAGATCAAGAAATTAGTGCTTTAGATACTTTAAATACAAAAACTACTGCAGTTATAGATCGAAGTAAATTAGCGGAAAGTAATTCGTTTACCTTTGAAAAAGATTCAACAGCAAATATTTTTTTAGAAAGTTATGATGTTACAAAACTGACTTACAATTCAAAAACCCAAAAAGAACAGTTTGCAGTATTTTCAGAAATTTATTACAAAGATGGCTGGAATGCTTATGTTGATGGAGAATTAACACCACATTACAGAGTAAATTACGTTTTAAGAGGAATGATAATTCCTTCAGGTGAGCATCAAATTGTATTTAAGTTCGAACCTAAAGTAATTCAAAAAGGTAGCTTGGTTTCTTTAATTTCTTATGGACTGTTAATTGCAATTACGATTGGTTGGTTATTTTATGATGATCGTAAAAAGAAAAAAACGACTTTTAATGTACAGTAAATTACCAACTAAAAGATATCAGCATACACTAGAATTTCTTCAAAAAGTTTTACCAGCACCAGCTACAATTTTAGATTTAGGAATACGAAATCCTTTTTCTGAAATTATGGAACAAAATGGTTATACTGTGATAAATACAAATGGTGAAGATCTAGATTTATTACCAGAAATTGTAAAAGAGCACAAGGTAGATGCTGTAACTGCTTTTGAGATTTTTGAGCATTTATTGGCTCCTTTTAATGTGTTGAGAGCTATAGAAGCTACTACTTTAATAGCAACAATACCATTAGATTTATGGTTTGCCAAAGCATATAGAAGTAAAACGGATATGTGGGATAGGCATTATCACGAATTTGAAGATTGGCAATTTGATTGGTTGTTAGAAAAATCAGGGTGGTCGATTCAAGAAAAAGAAAAATGGACAAGTCCAATAAGCAAAATAGGATTTAGGCCAATTTTAAGGAAATTTACTCCAAGATATTATGCAGTTCATGCAATAAGAAATTAGATGACAAAAAAAATATTGATTGTAGTTGGTACTAGACCCAACTTTGTAAAAATTACACAGTTTAAAAAAGTAGCAAAGAACTTTCCTGGTTTAGAAGTAAAAATTGCACATACTGGTCAGCATTATGATGAAAAAATGTCAGCTGTCTTTTTAAAGCAATTTAATATTGAAATTGATTATTTTTTAGGAGTTTCAGCTACATCTGCCAATAGCTTAATTGGTGAAATTATTATTGCTTTAGAAAATGTGATTCAATCTTATGAGCCAGATATTTTACTATGTGTAGGTGATGTAAATTCTACTTTGGCTGCTGCAATATCAGCCAATAAACTAGGAGTAAAATTAGGTCATTTAGAAAGTGGTTTACGAAGCTTAGATAGGCAAATGCCAGAAGAAGTAAACCGAATTTTGACAGATGAAATCTCGGATATTTGTTTTGTTACCGAAAAAAGCGGAATAGAAAATCTTAAACAAATTGGTAAAGCTGAAAATCAAATTGCCTTTGTAGGCAATACAATGATAGATACTTTGGTTCATTTTAATAATGAAATTGAAGCATCTTCAATATTAGAAGAAATAGCTTTGAAAAAGGGTAAGTATATTTTAGTTACCATGCATAGGCCAAGAAATGTAGATACAAAAGAAGCTTTATTAAAAATTATAGATTTATTTAAGAATATTACTAACAAGCATTTGGTGGTTTTTTCCATGCACCCTAGAACTAAGAATAGCTTTGAAAAGTTCAATTTCATAGGTGAATTAGAAAGTATCAATCAATTAAAAATAATTGAACCTCAAAATTATTTTGCTTTTCAAAAATTAATTAAATATTCATTTTGTGTAATTACAGATAGTGGAGGTATTCAAGAAGAAACAACATTCCTTAAAATACCTTGCATTACTCTAAGAGAAAATACAGAAAGACCATCTACTTTAGAGGAAGGTACCAATGTTTTAATGCCTTTTAATACTCAAAAAATTGCAGAGACTATTTTAGCCATTACCAATGGTAATTTCAAAAATGGCGAGGTTCCAAAATTTTGGGATGGTAATGCTACAAAACGTGTTTTAGAAACCATACAGAATTTATAAAATGAAGTATATCTGCATGATTGTTGATGGTGCTTATCCTAATGATATTAGAGTAAGAAAAGAGGCAGAATCTTTAGCTGAAAATGGTAAAAATGTATTGGTTGTTTGTCCTAGAAAAAAGGATGATGTGCAATCTGAAATTATAAATGATGTTACTGTTTTTAGAATTGGAAGTAATTATACCAATTCAAAAAAAGGCATTTATGATATTATTGAAAGTGTAACCAATATCAATCCACTTTTTTATAAAGGATTAAAATTGGCTTTTCAAAAATATCAGATAGCGTATTTACATGTGCATGATCTACCCTTAGCAGGTACAGGTTTTATGTTTAAGAATAATGTAAAGCATATTTATTTAGATTTACATGAAAATTACCCAGAAGCTTTAAAAACTTGGTTTTTGTGGAAACAAAGTAAATTAATCCAGTTCAAAAATAGGCTATTCATGAACCCTAAATTATGGTCTAAGAAAGAAGAAAAGTACTGTAAAAAATATGATAAGGTTATTTGTGTAGTTGAAGAAATGAAGACCAAATTAATTGCAAATTTCGGAATTGATGAACGCAAATTAGTGGTGGTTTCTAATCATGAGAAAAAAGAATTTGCTGATAATTTTAAGCATGCTGTAGCTCAAAAGATTATTACAGATAAAGAGTTTTCTATAACCTATGTTGGCGGATTTGGGCCTCATAGAGGTTTGCAAACAGCCATAGAAGCAATGCCAAACATTCTTAAAAATATTCCTGAAGCGAAGCTGTTTTTAATTGGAAAAGGCAGTGCAGATGTAGAGCATACTTTAAAGCAATTGGTTGTAGAGCACAATCTTCAGAATTCAGTTGTTTTTGTTGGATACAGGCCTTTTGATGAAGTTTCAATCATTATGCAAAAAACCAATATCAACATTATTCCTCATTTAGCAAACGAACATACAGATAATACAATTCCACATAAATTATTTCAAATTATGATGAGTAAAAGCTTACTTTTAGTAAGTTCTTGCAAACCCTTACAAAGAGTTGTAAATAAATACGATGCAGGCATTGTTTTTAAAGCAAATGATAGCAATGATTTTGCTAAAAAAGTTGTGGATATTTATCAGAATTATAGTAAATATCAATTAAAAACAGAAAATGCATTTAATGCAGTAATGCAAAAAAATGAAAATTGGGAAGCAGAAAGTATTAAATTATTAAGTTTATACACAGATTAAATCTTATTGAAAGTATTAATTATAACATATTATTGGCCTCCTGCAGGTGGTTCTGGCGTTCAACGTTGGTTAAAATTTGTAAAGTATTTGCAAAATTTTGATATTGAACCTGTAATTTATACAGCAGAAAACGCGAATTATCCGAAAGCAGATGCTTCTTTAGAAAAACAAATTCCTAAAAATATTACCATTCTAAAACAACCAATTTGGGAACCTACTGATGTTTTATTTTGGAAAAATAAGCAAGAACAAAAAAAGGATATTTCCAATAGTACTAATAATGGGTTGTTAGCATTTATAAGAGGGAATTTTTTTATTCCAGATCCTAAAATATTTTGGGTAAAATCTTCTGTTAAGTATTTAAATAAGTACCTAGAGAACCATAAAGTTGATGCAATAATTTCTACGGGTCCTCCTCATAGCATGCACCTTATTGCTAAACATCTGCAAAAGTTACACAAACTAAAATGGATTGCAGATTTTAGAGATCCATGGACAAATTTGTATTACAATAAAGAATTTAATCAACTTTCCTTTGCCAAAAAGAAACATTTAATATTAGAAAAAAGTGTTTTACAAAATGCAGATTGTGTAATTACGGTTAGTAATTCTTTAAAAAAGGAATTTGAATTTAATTCAAAAAGAGTAGAAGTAATTACAAATGGTTTTGATGATGAAGTTCTTCTGAATACTGAGGTTACCTTAGATTCCAAATTTTCGATTTCTTATATTGGTTTGCTACCTAAGCAGAGTAATCCTAAAATATTATTCGAAGTATTAAAAGAAATTAGTTTAGAAAAAGCGAATTTTAAGAATGATTTAGAATTGAATTTCATTGGTGATATTTCTAATGAAGTTTTAAAAGAAATAGAGCGAAATCAGTTAAAAGAGAATGCAAATTTTATTGGTTACGTATCTCATGAAAAGGCAATTCAATATCAAAAAAAATCACAAGTTTTATTATTATTGATTCCGAATGTAGAAAATGCAGATGGTATTTTAACAGGAAAACTTTTTGAATATTTAACTGCAAAAAGACCTATTTTAGCACTTGGGCCAAAAAATGGTGATTTGTCTGTAATTTTAGAAAATACCAAGGCTGGTGAGGTTTTTAACTATGAAGATAAACTATCTCTTAAGAATAAAATTTTAGCTCTCTATCATGATTATTTAAATGATGATTTAAAGGTAGGTTCTAAAAATATTGATCAATTTCATAGAAAACAGCTCACGGAGCAACTAGCAAAAATTATAAAATCTCTTTAAATGGGAATTGTATTAAAGCAATCTTTTAAAAATACCTTATTTATTTACCTTGGCTTTGTCTTTGGTGGAATAAATACCTTGTTTTTATACACTCGCTTTTTAGAAGATGAATACTATGGGTTAGTTACTTTTTTGCTATCATCATCAAACTTATTAATGCCTTTGATTGCATTAGGTATACATCATACAATCGTCAAATTTTTCTCTAGTTATTATACAAAAGTTGAAAAGGATAAGTTTTTATCTGCAATTTTATTTTTACCATTATTGGTGGCTTTACCTATGGGGTTTTTAGGTAATGCGTTTTATGAACAGATTAGCAATTACTTGTCAGAAGAAAATCCGATTATAAAAAATTATACGTTCGTAATCTACCTTATTGCTTTTACTTGTGCTTATTTCGAAGTTTTTTATGCTTGGGCTAAAGTGCAATTTCAATCTGTATTTGGTAATATTTTAAAAGAATTATGGAATAGGGTAGTGGTAATGATTTTGCTTTTTGCTGTTTATTTTGAGTTCATCTCTAAAGCTGAATTCATTTATTACTTAACAGCTGCATACTTTCTAAGAATGTTTATAATGATGTTTTATGCATTTCGTTTGTACTTTCCAAAGTTTACATTTTCAAGACCAGAGAACTTTAATGAAATCATGCGTTATTCTATTTATATTATTCTTGCAGGTAGTGCAGGTGCTATCATTTTAGATATCGATAAATTTATGATTCCAGGTAAAGAGTCTTTAGAAAAAGCCGCCTATTATTCTGTTGCTGTTTTTATAGGTTCGTTTATAGAAGCACCAAGTAGAGCAATGTTAAATATTTTACAGCCTTTAACATCAAAAACTTTGAATGAAGAAAATCATGCTGAGGTTGCTTCACTTTACAAGAAAAGCTCTATAAATTTACTTTTAATAAGTGGTTTCTTTTTTGTGATAATCAATACAAATGTTCAGCAGTTATTTAATTTATTACCTCAAGAATATGCAGGTGGTGTACTAGTTGTATTTATGATTTCTTTACTTAAAATGTATAATGGATTTTTAGGTAATAATGGTGCTATTATTAATAATTCGAAGTACTACAAAGTAACTTTACCTTTTAGTGTAGGAATGGCTTTATCTGTTTACTTTTTAAATAAATTATTTTATTATGATTTAGAGATGGGTACAGATGGTTTAGCTTTAGCAACATTAATTGTAATTTTCACAGCAAATACAGGTAAGATATTGTTTGTGAAAAGTAAGTTTTCTATGACTCCATTTACCAATAAATCTTTCATTATGATTTTAATTATTGCAATGATGTATTTGGTATTCAATTTTTGGGATTTTAATGTGCCTGTTGTTGAGTTATTTGGTTTTCCCATTCATCCAATAATCAATATTGCACTTAAAAGTCTTTTAATTACGCTAATTTACTTTTTTATCATTATTAAATTCAATATCTCTAATGATATTACAAGGTTGTACAATCGTTTTACAAATAGCAATCAATAAGATCTGTAAGCATATGGAATAGCAAAGCTATTGCCAAAATTCTCGTTTTTTTAAAAAATAGCCCTACAAAATAAATAGCCATGGCATAATAAGTATGCAAAGGATGGAAATTTATGCTACATCTGTCTTCTGCAAATATTGGGTTTGCTAACAAATGATCTAAATCTACTAGCATAGAAGCAAAAAAAATAAAATAAACAGTTTTCCATTTCTTTTTAAAGAAGATGTAAGCTATAGCCAAAGGAAATAAGAAATGTAAAGAGTAATGAATTATAAATTTTACCATAAAAAAAAGGTTTATTAAAAATAAACCTTTTTTCAAAAATAATATTGGGGGACATTAATTATTATCTATTTCAAATTTAATAAATAATATCCCAGTTTATATAAACATATGTTAAGAAGCGCTATTTAGAGTATATTTCCTTTCTAATTCTGCTTAATTGCACAGGTGTAATATTTAAGTAAGATGCAATTTGATATTGAGGAATAAGATTTTCTATATTAGGAATTTCTTTTTTCATATCTAAATATCTCTCTGTAGCATTAAGTACAGCTAAATCATAAATTTTAGATTCTAGCTTTACATATATATTTTTTAAGACCTTATTATACAAGTTTGTTAAATGGATATCGTCTTTTGCAAAATCCTCAAATTTTTGAAAATCAAACTTATATACTTCACATTCAGTCAAACAGTCATACGTTAAATTACATGGTGTTTTCTCTATCAATGAACGTATACAACCAGTAGTAGAACCTGGTGTAAAAATTGTTCTAATGTATTTCCTGTTATTTTTGTCAGAGTAAAAAGAGCTAACTAATCCTTTTTTTAATAGGTAAAAATTTTTGGTAAACTTATTTACTTCTGCAAGTAAATAACCTTTTTCATAAGTTTCAATAGAGGCAATACTTATTAATTTGTCTAAACTCTCTTCTGGTATTGGGTGAATTCTAAGAAAAGCATTTTTAAGATATTCCATACTATTTTAAGCTTTCTTAAAGGTAATAAAAAAATGAATAGCAATTACAAATAACTAATTGCGTTCGGGCCTTCCATAAAAATTAGGTCTAATATTGATAAGTTTGGCAGAAACCCATGCTTGTCATCAAACATTTGTATGTAAGGCTCAATTGTTTTATTAGATTGATGTTTTCTATCAGCAAGAATTCTAAAATCCTTAGCAACACTATCTGTTTGATATGATTTGGTCTTCTTAAAAGTTTGATCTAATTGCAATGTATCTTTCACAAACAAAAAGGTGTCTATATTCACATCTTGTAAATATTTATATTTTTTTTGAAAAATAGGTGCAATATCATCTTCTAGAAAATCAAAAAAAGGTGATGTTCTATAAGCAGATTTTAGTGATTTGAAATGATGGTCTTGCCAAGGAAAATCATTTTCTACAAGAGTATCTTTGGTTTTTTTACGACCTTCTTGGTTGATGTGTTTTACAGGTATGCTTAATAACTGCTTACCATTAGAATTGTAGATATAGCATCTATTTCTATAGCTTTGTTTCTGAAAATTATCCTCCATTTCAAATACTATTTCATCCGATTTAATTATTTCTGAATATTGAGAAATAGGTGAGAAATAGGTAGGAATGAATAACGACATTGGCCAGTAAGTGTTTAAAGGGTTATAGTAATTTTACTATTCAGTCTTTTTCTTTTTTCCTTTATAAAAACTATAACCTATGTATAATGCAATTAAAGCAAAAACTAGGTATCTGTAAGAAACAGGCTCTCCATCTCCATGCACAGTGGTAAACATTCTGTCCCATCTAATAGACTTTAATTTTGCAGCGAAAGAAGGTGCATTTGCATCCCAACTAAACCAAATCATTACTGGTTTTCCTAAAACATGATCAAAAGGTACATAGCCCCAATAACGAGCATCTAAAGAGTTGTGTCTGTTATCTCCTATTAAGTAGTAATAATCTTGTTTAAAAGTGTAGCTAGTAGCTTTTTCTCCATTAATAAAAATATCTTCTCCATTAATAGCTAAATCATTCGATTCGTAATTCTTAATAATCTGCTCATAAAAAGGAATTGTTTCTGAATTTAGTGCTACAGTAGCTCCTTTTTTAGGGATGTATATTGGACCAAAATTATCTTGACTCCAACCTAATTCTTCAACATGAGGAAATATTGCTTTATCTGCACCATGATTTACCTTTTTTACAGATACTGTTAGTGGATAGTTTTTAAGTCTTTCTACTTCTTTAGCTGTCATATTAATGTTGATTTTATTCTCGACATTAATCATTTTTAAGCGCTGTGCAAATTGCGGATTTATACCTCCTGCCACTTCTGTGTATAAAGAATCTTCTCCAATTTTAGATAAACTTCCGTTTTCTTTTATGGCTTTCTGAACTTTGTCATTGTTCCAATATTCAGATAAAATTTTATAAACTCCTGTTCTTTCTTTATCTAATAAAAACTTTGGAAACGTACTTTGACTAATAGGTTCTTTACTTTCGAAAGTGTAGTAAAATTGAAGTTTTGCTCTATAAGGCAGGTCGTTCTTTTTACCATTAATGTAAATATAACCATCTCTCATTTCTAAAGAATCACCAGCTATACCTACAGAACGTTTTACGTAATTTGTCTTTTTATCAAAAGGTTTGTAAGTGAATTTACCTGAAGTATCACCCCACATTGTAGCTAATGAATCTGCAGGCCAATTGAAACAAACAATATCATTATTCTTAATTTTTTGTAAACCTGGTAATCTTGTGTATGGTAATTGGGGTTTATTCAAATAAGATTTAGTACCTGTAAATGGCAGAGAATCATGAACCATAGGTGCAGCAATAACTGTAGATGGTACTCGTGCTCCATAATGAAATTTGCTAACAAATAGATAATCTCCTACCAATAATGATTTCTCTAAAGAAGAAGTTGGTATAGTAAAAGGCTGCATAAAATAAGTATGCACTAAAGTAGCTGCAATAATGGCAAATGTTATAGAGCTTATCCATTCTCCTAATTCAGATCTTGGTTTTATACTTCTTTCTGCGTTATAATTAGCTTCTGCAGTATAGTTGATATAATAAATGTAAAAACCTAATGTAACTATAACAAGCAGAGAATCTAATTTCTTGTAAAAACCAAAAGTTCTTATGGTTTCAATCCAAATTACAGGGAACATTAATAAATTTACAATAGGTATAAATAACAAAATTACCCACCATTTTGGGCGATTAATAATTTGCATTAATACTACAGCATTGTAAACAGGTACTGCTGCTTCCCAAGCCTTTCTACCTGCTTTTACATACAATTTCCAAGTTCCTAAAAAATGAATTAATTGTACAGCTAAGAAAAATAGAAACCATTGTGTAAATGTCATAACGTATATTTTATTTCTTTTAAAAAAGAAAGGACTATTAATGTTTTATAGGGCGCAAAATAATAAAAAAAGTTACAGTATTTAAGAGATGTTTAACACATCTTTCATTGTAAATACTCCGTTTTTACCATGAAGCCATTCTGCAGCAACTACAGCACCTAGAGCAAAACCTTTTCTATTGTGAGCAGTATGTTTTATCTCAATACTATCAACATCGGAATTATACCAAACTGAATGTGTGCCAGGAACTTCTGGAATTCTTTTGGCAACTATTGGAATATTATTTTCTGATGATGCTTTATCTAAGTCCCAGTTTTCTTTAGAGGTGTTTTCTATAATACCTTCTGCCAAAGTAATTGCGGTTCCACTTGGTGCATCTAGCTTTTTGGTGTGATGAATTTCTTCCATAGCAATAGAATAATTTTCTATGTTACTCATCATTTTAGCAAGTTGCTTATTTAATTCAAAGAAAATATTTACACCAACACTAAAATTAGAAGCATATATAAAAGCACCATTATTTTCCTTACAAACTGTAAGAGCTTCATCATATTTATCTAACCATCCTGTTGTGCCAGAAACCACAGGAACTCCGTTTTTAAAACAATTTGTAATATTTTCAAATGCAGAAGTTGGTACACTAAAATCAATAGCAACATCAGCTTCAGTAATATCTATTTCTGTATTTGCTTCTTTACGAATTACTATTTCATGCCCTCTAGAAATTGCAATTTTCTCAATTTCTTTTCCCATTCTTCCATAGCCTAATAGTGCAATCTTCATTTAAAAGTTATATTTAATAGTTAAACCAACTGTGGGTGCATCAAAAGAAATTGGATCTTGAATTAATGTTGGTTTAAAAGTTAGATTATCATCAGTGTTAAATTGCATTAAATGTGCATTAACACTTGCTTCTACAATTTGTAATATGTAAATAACGATACCTGATAATAAAGAAAAATCTCTATTTTCACTAAGTTGTTCTTGTGCTGTTTCTAGAGTTTCTGTAGATACTGTTTCTACGCCATCTATAGTAAACTCGTCTGTTAAACCATTTTGCCTTAATCTGTATGCAGTTCTAAATCTTCTATAATCCCTATTGTTAATTTGATAATAATATACAGGTATAGCCATGGCTCCCCAAACAATGGGTGCTTTCCAGTATTTCTTGTTATAAATTTGACCTAAACCAGGAAAAATAGCAGAGTAAAAAGCTGCTTTAGAGGGTGCTAAAGGATCGTAAATGCCTTGAGAAGTGTTAATGTTACCTTTAATTTTTAAATCTTGAATTTTTGTTACATCTGTAATTGAATCTTTCTGTGAATACAAACTCACAGAAAAAAATACAATAGCAAAAAAAAGTATCGATTTTTTGGGAAACACTTACTCTAGTAATTTTTTAATTCTATTAAAATCTTCTTCTGAATGAAAGGGAATTGTAATTTTTCCTTTACCATTAGAACCTACACTAATATCAATCTTATGACCAAAAAAATCATTAAACGTTTGTTTATTATTCTTTACAAAAGCAGGTATAGTCTTCTTTTTAGGTTTGGTAACTTTACCTGTTTTTAAACTTTTAACGAGTTCTTCTGTTTGTCTAACAGATAATTTTTCGCGTAGAATTTTTTCATAAATGGCTAATTGATCTTCTGTATTATCTACATTAATCATTGCACGTCCATGACCCATTGATATAAAACCATCTCTCATACCCGTTTGTAAAATTGGGTCTAATTTTAATAGTCTTAAATAATTAGTTACTGTAGAACGTTTTTTACCAACTCTTGTGCTTAGTTCTTCTTGTGTCAATTGAATTTCATCAATTAATCTTTGGTAAGAAAGCGCTACTTCAATAGGATCTAAGTTCTTACGCTGAATATTTTCTACCAATGCCATTTCTAGCATTTCTTGGTCGTTTGCAATTCTAATGTAAGCAGGTACTGTTTTGTTACCTATTAATTTTGAGGCTCTAAATCTTCGTTCTCCAGAAACGAGTTGAAATTTATTGCCTTCTAACTTTCTTACTGTAATTGGTTGTATTACACCCAGCTCTTTAATTGAACTTGCAAGTTCTCTTAAGGCTTCTTCATCAAAATAAGTTCTTGGTTGATATGGGTTTACTTCAATAGCACTTAATTCTATTTCAATAATATTACCCACTAATTTATCTGCATTTTTGTCTGAGGCAGAATTTATATTAGGGCTTTCTTGTAACAAAGCAGATAATCCTCTTCCTAAAGCCTGTTTCTTGGTTGCTTTTGCCATGTTATGAATTCTTTTTTAATAATTCTTGTGCTAAATTTAAGTAATTTACAGCACCTTTACTAGTTGCATCATAAGCAATGATACTTTCACCATAACTTGGTGCTTCTCCTAAACGTGTATTTCTTCTAATAATTGTATTGAAAACCATACTAGAAAAATGTTTTCTAACTTCATCTACAACTTGGTTAGATAAACGCAAACGCGAATCGAACATGGTTAAAAGTAAACCTTCTATATCTAAATCTGCATTATGTATTTTTTGAACACTTTTAAT
The DNA here is from genome assembly GCF_036864555.1 of Polaribacter sp. P097. Lineage (NCBI taxonomy): Bacteria > Pseudomonadati > Bacteroidota > Flavobacteriia > Flavobacteriales > Flavobacteriaceae > Polaribacter > Polaribacter sp. P097. Next base: position 204,843 of record NZ_JAZETJ010000003.1, read on the forward strand.
TGTATTCAGTAATTTACCCAAACCTTCTAATGCAAAGTATTCACATTGAATAGGTATAATAACAGAATCTGCAGCAACTAAAGAATTTAAAGTGATTAAGCCCAAAGAAGGTGCACAATCAATTATGATATAATCATACTCATTTTTAAGTGCTTCAATAGACTTTTTGAGCATGTATTCTCTTTCTTGCTTGTCTACCAATTCAATTTCTATAGCTACTAAATCTATATGCGCAGGAATAATATCTACGTTAGGTGAACTTGTACTTACAATAGCGTCTTTTGCAGAAATTGTATGTTCTAAAACTTGATACGTTCCATGCTCAACAGCTTCTACATCTATACCTAAACCAGAAGATGCATTTGCTTGAGGGTCAGCATCTATCAGTAAAACTTTTTTTTCTAAAACACCTAAAGAAGCTGCCAAGTTTACGCTTGTAGTAGTTTTACCTACACCTCCTTTTTGATTTGCAATAGCTATAATTTTTCCCATGAAAAGTGGTTATGACTGAAGAGTAAAATTACATTTTTTTCTGTTTAAATTAAATGAAAGATGTTAACAAAACTATAAAAGACTAGTTCTTTGTGAATTAGTTTGTTAAACCTCTTTTTCTAAAGTTTTTAAACAATTTATTGTCTAAACCTAATTTTAGCACTGTACCATTTTAAATTAGCTTTTTTTAGGTATGTTTTTTAAAACTTCTATTAACAATTTCCAAAACTTTAGTGTTGATGAAATTTGTGCTCTTTCATCTGGAGAATGAGCTCCTTTTATATTTGGCCCAAAAGAAATCATTTCCATTTCTGGATAATTTTTACCTAAAATTCCGCATTCTAAACCTGCATGACAGGCAGCTACGTTTGGTTGTTCATTAAATAGGTTTTTATATGTACTCTCAACCACTTTTAAAATTGATGATTTCATGTTTGGTAACCAACCAGGATATGAACCTGAAAAATCTACTGTAAAACCTGCAAGTTCAAAGGCAGATCTTACAGCGTTGGCTAAATCCCATTTATTACTTTCTGAAGATGATCTTGTTAGGCATAAAATTTTAATTGCGCCATTTTCGACTGTAATTTTAGCGACATTATTAGAAGTTTCCACTAATCCTTCAACATCTGGACTCATTCTATATACTCCATTTAAAGTAGTATAAGTTGCTTTAACCAAATTGCTTTGAGAAAGAACATCCATAATATTCTCTGGCATTTCAGTTTCTGAAATATCTATGCTCAAGTTTTCTTCTAACGATGCAAACTCATTTTTAATTTTAGCAATCAATTCTTTACTTTCTTCTAAAAATGATTTTTCTGATGCTTTGTCAATTACTATAGTTGCAAAACTTTCTCTAGGAATTGCATTACGCAAGCTACCCCCATTTAATTTAGCAATTCGTAATCCATATTTTTCATACCCGTCAAAAAATAATCGATTCATTATTTTATTGGCATTACCTAAGCCTTTAATAATATCCATGCCTGAATGACCACCATTTAAGCCAGTTACTGCAATTTTAAATGCTTTAGTATTTTCTGGTATTGGCTCTAAAGTATAATTACCAGTTGCTGTAACATCTACACCACCTGCACAACCAATACCAATTTCATCATCTTCTTCAGTATCTAAATTCAATAAAATTTCACCTTTTAAAACATTGGCCTCTAAACCCATTGCACCTGTCATCCCAGTTTCTTCATCAATAGTAAAAAGCGCTTCAATTGCAGGATGTGCAATATCAGTAGATGATAAAACAGCCATAATTGCTGCAACTCCTAAACCATTATCTGCACCTAAAGTGGTTCCTTCTGCTTTTACCCAATCACCATCAACAAACATTTTAATACCTTCTTTTTCAAAGTCAAAATTAGTGTCTGCATTTTTTTGATGTACCATGTCTACATGACCTTGCATTACAATAGCTTTTCTATCTTCCATGCCAGAAGTAGCTGGTTTTTTAATAATAATATTACCAACTTTATCTACAGAGGTTTCAAGTTGTAAACTTTTACCAAAATCTACCATAAACTGTATTACTCGTTCCTCTTTTTTAGAAGGTCTTGGTACTGCATTTAAATCTGCAAAGTGATTCCATACTATTTCTGGTGCTATATTTCTGATATCTTGGCTCATAAAGATGTTTCTGTTTTTAGACCTCAAAAATACGCTTTTTACGGGCCAAAAAAAAGCCTTCTATATAAAGAAGGCTAGCTATTTTAGTTAAATTCTATGACAACATCATCAGTATTCTTTCTTACCTTTTTAAGGTCTTTCATATAATCATCATCTGCTCTAAAACCAACTGGTAACACTAAGGTTGATTTTAAGTTTTTTTCATGTAAACCTAAAACTTCATCATATTTTTCGGGTATAAAACCTTCCATTGGGCAAGCATCAATTTTTTCTAAAGCACAAACTGTAAGTAAATTACCTAAGGCTAAATAAGCTTGGTTTTTGTTCCAGCTTAATAATTCTTCTTGCGACTTTTTATCAATCTCTGCTGTTAAGAATTCTTTAAATGGTTTTATAATTTCAATAGGTGTATTTCTAATTTCTTGAACCAAATTAAAATAGGCTTCAACCTCATTTTTTGAAAAATTTGTAGGAATACAAATTACCAATAGGTGAGAGGCTTCTAAAACTTGTGGTTGATTCCATGAATGCGCAACCAATTCTTTTTGAATTTCTTTATTTTTTATGACCAAAAGCTTTAAAGGCTGCAAGCCATAGGAGGTAGCTGTTAGGTTAAAAGCTTCTTTAAGAAGATTTATTTGCTTTTGGCTAAGAAATTTTTTGTTATTAAATTTCTTAACAGCATATCTCCAATTTAAACTTTCTATTGTGTTCATCTTTTTTATTTAGACTGCAAAAATAGTGTATAAAACGCAATACGTTTTGCTATAATCATTACTTAAATTTATGAGCTTATAAATTTTTTGTACATTGAAAATAAAAAGCAATGAAAGAAGAATTCTTGTATTACGTTTGGCAATACAAACTTTTCTCTAACTTTAAATTATACACAGTACAAAATGAATTAATTGATATAAAAAAGGTAGGAACTTTAAACAAAAATGAAGGTCCAGATTTTTTAAATGCTCAATTAATTATTGATGGTCAATTATGGTCTGGTAATGTGGAAATGCATGTAAAAGCTTCAGATTGGTATTTGCATAAACATGAAACAGATGCTAATTATGATGCAGTTATTTTACATGTAGTTTGGGAAAATGATGCGATTATATATACTCAAAATAACGCACCATTAGCTACATTAGTACTTAAAGATTATGTTGCTAATTCAGTATTGAAGAATTATAATAATTTACTTTATACAAACAAGTATTGGATTCCTTGTGAAGGTCAATTGCAAACACTTGATTCTTTTTTAGTAAAAAATTGGCTGGAGCGTTTGTATTTTGAAAGGTTAGAGCAAAAGGCAATTGGAATAGAAGCGTTATTAATTGATCTTAAATTTGATTATGAAGCAGTATTATTTCAATTAATAGCTAAAAACTTTGGTCTTAAAATTAATGGTGAAGCTTTTTTAGATTTGGCAAAATCTGTTCATTTTTCCATAATTCGAAAAGTGGCACATGATAAAAAAAGTCTTACTGCTTTGTTTTTTGGAATGGCAGGATTTTTAACTAAAGATATTGAAAATGAATATTACCAATCTTTAGTAGTAGAATTTAATTATCTAAAACACAAATTTCAATTAACACCTAAGACCAGTAATATTTTCCAATTTTTTAGAATGAGGCCTTCAAATTTTCCAACAATCAGAATTGCACAATTGGCAGCCTTATTTTCTGAACATCAGAATTTATTTTCTAAGCTTATGAATATTGATAAGAAAGAAGATTTTTACAAATTGTTCTCTTTCAATTTAGATGATTTTTGGAAAGTGCATTATACTTTTGAAACTTCATCAAAAAAATCAGCTAAGAAACTAACCAAGTCTTTTATCGATTTAATTTTAATAAATACGGTTGTTCCTTTTCAATTTGTTTATTTAAAAAATAGAGGAGAGGTTAATGAGGAAACTTTTTTAAGTTTAATTCAACAAGTATCGTCGGAGAAGAATAATATCATTTCTAAGTTTTCTGATTTAGGAATAACTGCTAAAAATGCTATGGAAAGTCAGGCATTACTACAGCTTAAAAACAACTATTGCACAGAAAAGCAATGCTTAAACTGTGCAATAGGTAATAATTTGTTAAGAAGTTAATTCTTAATTAGGGTTTAAAGCTTCCTTAATTTTTGCTATACAATCTTTATAATGGTATCTGGTAATCCTATTCACCTTTCTGTTTTTTGCAAGTGTTAATTGAAAGTTTAGTGATTCTAATTCACCTCTAACAATAGAATTAATATCTGCATGCTGTGCATTTTTAGAATTAAGTAAATAGCTCATTCTGTCAATAAACGATTTCTGTAAATTACGTCTAAACACATCTACATTTCTTGTATAATTTGCTTCTTTAAAAATTCCGTTTCTTAAATCTCTAATCATATCAATTGCTTGGTATGTTGTAGGTTCAATTACAGAAGCATCAATCATTCTTTCTAATTTTGATTTGTTTAATAAACCATTTAGCTGTCTGTTTTGTAAACGTAACATTCTGTTGGTATAACCACTCTCATCAATATTTGCTAAGATTTTATCATCTAGCAGCCATTCTTGCGTTTGAAATGCATTTTCTTGCAACCAAACCATGGCTTCTTTTTGTTTTTCTTTAGAAACTGCTTTGTATACAAAACCATTCTGGGTTGGTTTTTTATTGTATTCATAAACTCCACCAATATTTCCAGAAACATGCCCTACATATCTGCTCCAAACACCCAGTAATTCACCATACAATTCAGATAAATCTTCATAATTATTGGTTTGATTTGAGGTCCAAGCAGGTAAATTATTAGCAACTATTTTAAGGTTTTTTATACCATAAGTAGACGCCTTTACTTGGTCATTTCCTATACCTTCTGTCTGTGCTGAAGGGTCAAAACGTTGGCCACCAAACCTGTAAATAGGATCGTTAGCTTTACTTTCAATCCATTTATCTAAAGTTTTAACTTCATCTTTTGGATTTTTAGCCCAAGAAAGTTTACGATACCCCCAATTGATGGCATAATGATCATAAGGTCCTAATTGACGAATAAATCTAATGTTTTCATCTCCAGGTTGTGCTACATAATTATAACGAGCATAATCCATAATTGTAGCAGCAATTCCCATTTTCTGTGTGAATTTTCCAGATCTTAAAGAATCTACAGGGTATGCATAACTAGCTGCCATATTATGAGGTAACCCAAGTGCATGACCAACTTCGTGTGAAATTACCATACGCATCATTTCACCAATTTCTTCTTCAGGTGTATCTAAAGTTCTTGCAGAAGGGTTTGCAGCCCCAGTTTCTAATAAATATCTATTTCTATATGAGCGTAAATGGTTGTGATACCAAATAATATCGCTCTCTAAAATTTCTCCTGTTCTTGGGTCAGAAACACTTGGTCCTGTTGCGTTTCTAGTTGTACTGGCAACATATCTAATAGATGAATAACGAACATCTTCCATACTAAATTCTGGATCTTCTTCTTTAGTTGGTGCATATTTAGCCATAATTGCATTTTTAAACCCAGCTGTTTCAAAAACTTTTTGCCAATCGTCTACACCCTGCTTAATAAATTTCTTTAATTTATCTGGAGTTGCAGGATCTAAATAATATACAATGGGTTTAATTGGCTCTACCAATTCTCCACGATTATAAGCGTTGATATCCTTTGGCTCTAACCTCCATCTTCTAATATATCTTTTAGAATCTGCTTTTAAAGCTTCAGAGCTGTAATCTACATTTCCAATAGAAAAATATCCAACTCGTCTATCGTAAATTCTAGGCATCATTTTATCTTCTGGTAAAACAATCATTGATTGATTTACACGAATTGTTATAGTATTCGTTCTTGAATTGCTAGGTGGTGCATCTGCATCAAAAGTAAAGTCTTGTACTACTTCTATATTGTTTGGGTAACTTTTAATTGAGTTGATAAAACTTCTAGAAGCATCTAATCTTCTCACTTTATACGTTCTTCTATATCTTGCAGGTAAAGCAGAAATTGCTTTAATATCTGAAGTAAAGAACTTAGTTACATCTACTAAAACTGATGTAGAATCTGTATTTTCTGTTTTAACGTCAAATGCATAAATTATAGGCTCTAAGTTATTAGCTTTTACAGATTTGTAAATGGGTAAAGAATCATTAGCAACTGCATTATAAGACTTTACTTTTAATAAAATTTTGTTTTGAAATTTTTCCCAAACTACAACTTGAGTATTGATTTTTGAACCAGCGTTTACATACCCACCACCTAAACCTGCAGGAATATCTTTAATTCTGGTAACCAATAACATTTCTTTACCAAAATGAGTTTTTGGAATTTCGTACATAAATTTTCCATTGTTGTTATGTACTTTAAATAAACCATCATCGGTTTTTGTGCTTGATTTTACAAAATCTGAATACTTTGGTTTTTTATTCTTTTTCGGTTTTGGAGCAACTTGTTCAGTTTGTTTTTTTCTTGATTTCTTTTTTTGAGCAATAACTTCAGTTTGAAAAGAGAAAGTTAAAATCAAAGAAAATAGTAGTAGTTTTCTCATGAAAGTTTAGTTTGAATTTAAGTTTTCTAAATTAAGAAAAACTAAAAAGAAATGGAATATAGATTCTGTTAAAATAAAAATCCCAATCATTGCTGATTGGGATTTTTTTTATAACTGAAAACTTAATATAAGCTCTTGAATTTATTAGGATTAAACTCATGCATAATCGCATAAATTTTTTCAAAAATATCTTCTGAAGATGGTTTAGAAAAGTAATCACCATCTGTACCATAAGCTGGTCTATGTGCTTTTGCAGACAATGTAACTGGTTTACTATCTAAATATTGATATCCATTTTGTGTTTCTAAAATTTCTTGTAAAATATATGCTGAAGCTCCTCCAGGTACATCTTCATCAACTACTAATAATTTATTAGTTTTGGCAAGGCTTTTTACACAATCGTGATTTAAATCGAAAGGTAATAAACTTTGTGCATCAATAATTTCGATATCTATACCAACTTGTGCTAAATCTTTAGCTGCATCTTCTACAATTCTTAAAGTTGAACCATAAGATACTACTGTAATATCCTTACCTTCTTTAATGGTTTCCACAACTCCGATTTTAGTTTTAAAATCTCCTAAGTTTGTTGGTAATTCTTCTTTTAATCGATAACCATTTAAACATTCTATTACTAAAGCAGGATCATCACCTTCTAAAAGTGTGTTGTAAAATCCTGCAGCTTTAGTCATATTTCTTGGTACTAAAACATGAATACCCCTCAAGCTATTAATAATAGCACCCATAGGTGAACCTGCATGCCAAATACCTTCTAGCCTATGACCTCTTGTTCTTATAATTAATGGTGCCTTTTGCTTACCATATGTTCTATAACGTAAAGTAGCCAAATCATCACTCATTATTTGAAGTGCATACAAAAGGTAATCTAAATATTGAATTTCGGCAATTGGCCTTAAACCTCTCATTGCCAAACCAATTCCTTGGCCTAAAATGGTAGCTTCTCTAATTCCTGTATCAGAAATCCTAATGTCTCCAAATTTTTCCTGTAAACCTTCTAAACCTTGATTAACATCACCAATAAAACCTGCATCTTCACCAAAGATTAGAACATCTTTGTGCTTGGTTAAAATGGCATCAAAATTGTCTCTCATAACAATTCTAGCATCTACTAGATTTTGCTCTTGAGCATACGTTGGTGCTTCTTCTAAAACTTTTAAAGCACTTGCTTCTGTTTCACTTAATAAGTGAGATGAATATTTATCATGAGCCTGAGTTAATGCTTCTTTAATAAAGTTTTGCAATTCTATTTTAGCAGCAATATCTTCATCTCTAATATACCATAAACATTTTCTAGCTACAGATAAAACATCTTTTCTAGTTGGTTCTGTAATTGCATTTAAATCGTTAATATACTTGTTGATAAAGTTTTCATTAACGCTTTTTGCAGCTACTCTTTTTAATATGTCTGAAACTTCTAAAAGTTCTGATTTTATCTCATTTAAAAAGGCATTCCATGCATTTCTTTTTGCATTGGTAACCTCTTTTTTAGCTTCTTTTTCTAGAATGATTAATTCTTCTTCACCTTCTACAAAACGTAATGTTTCTCCAGTTTCTGTTTCTAGTTCAAAATCTAAAATCCATTCGCGCATTTTAGTTAAACAGTCATGATCCTTTTCCCATTTTAAACGGTCTTGATCTTTGTAACGTTCATGAGAACCAGAGGTTGAATGACCTTGAGGTTGAGTTAATTCTTTGACATGAATTAATACTGGCACATGTTCTTCTCTTGCAATTTTAGATGCTTTTTGATATACATCCATCAATTGAACATAATCCCAACCATTTACTACAAAGAGTTCATAACCTTTATTTTTCTCATCTCTCTGAAATCCTTTTAAAATTTCAGAAATACTTTCTTTTGTAGTTTGATGTTTTGCGTGTACAGAAATACCATATTCATCATCCCAAACATTCATAACCATTGGTACTTGTAAAACACCAGCAGCATTAATTGTTTCAAAAAATAAACCTTCACTGGTACTTGCATTACCAATTGTACCCCAAGCAACTTCATTTCCTTTATTTGAAAAATTAGTTTTATGAGCTACACTTTTTTCATTTCTATAAACTTTAGAGGCTTGCGCTAAACCTAATAAACGAGGCATTTGACCTGCAGTTGGAGAAATATCTGAACTTGAATTGTATTGTTGCGTAAGGTTTTTCCAACTACCATCTTCTTGCAGACTGTGTGTTGCAAAATGCCCTCCCATTTGTCTACCTGCAGACATTGGGTCTGCTTCAATATCTGTATGTGCATACAAACCAGCAAAAAATTGCTGAGCACTTAACTCACCAATTGCCATCATAAATGTTTGATCTCTGTAATAACCAGATCTAAAATCTCCTTTTTGAAAAGCCTTGGCCATGGCTAATTGTGGTACTTCTTTACCATCGCCAAAAATACCAAACTTGGCTTTACCTGTAAGTACTTCACGTCTTCCTAACAAACTACATTCTCTACTAATTTTTGCAATTTTATAATCTTGCAATACTTCTTTTTTAAAATCACTGAAAGAAATTTCTTGAGAACTCTGTGTAGCAGTTTTAGTTGACATATATTTTTAGTTTTTTACGAATGCAAAGATAGTTTTTTTAGTTGATATTTAAAAATATTTGATCTGGTTAAGAATATGTTAAAATTGACGGGGTAAAATTAGGTTTTGTTGAGAATTATACAATTAAACCTCTTTTGTTTGTTATTATAGGAATCCTCTTCTAAAGAAATTGTAAATCTGGTTTACGTTGGCTGTAAGTGTAAATCTAATTTTTTGAGGATACGCTTCTTGACTAATTTCCCAGCCATTGTTAGAGTAGATAGGAAAATAAACTTCTAAAATATTATGAATAAAGTTTAAACGGATACCATTATTGTAACCAAAATATAATGGGTTGTCTCTGTTTTTTAAAAACGCTACATCATTATAAAATTCAACCCATTTCCAAATACCAAAACTCGAATTGAAAGCCATCATGTATTGATTGGCAAACCTAACTGGTAATACAGATTTAAAACCACCCTCTGCAATGATAAATTGCTGACTAAAAATTCCTGTATCTTCAGATCTACCAAAGTAGTTCAACTGAAACAAGTAGTCATTAGCTCTGTCTAAACCAAAACTAAAGTAATCTCCAGTTGAATTGTTTTTTAAGAAAGCACCCACAAATACTCTAAAGTCTAATTGTGTGTCTGATGATGACAAAGTTCTGTACCTAATATCTGCAGTTAATTTAGAGAATTTTGCTGCTACTTCTAAACCAAAATCATATCTAAATTCTTTTATAATATCTGGATTTACATAATTGTAACGCAAACTAAAAACACTGTAATTATCTTCGTTTGTTCTAATTTGTCCTTCAGGAATTTCTTTGTCAATATGTACTAATTTTGCTCTAATTGATTCTGATGTTGCATCTCGTAAACTTTTTCTTTTAAAGATAACATTCACAAAAGGAAGCAAAGATTGGTAACTTAAGTTAGGTGCATAATCTAAATTTACACCAGAAATACCATACATAATTTTGTAAATCTTGGTTTTTTCGAAATATTGATTATATATTCCAGAAAAAGAACCAATTATACTTTTGCTTTTAAAAGCATAAGAAGGTTTAAACGCAAATTCGAAATTACGTTTAATTAAAGCCTTGTTGTGTAGTTTTACACCAAGAATAATTCCATTATAAAAATTATAGCCAAAACTTGGTTGGTAAAAAACTTGATTGTAGTAAGAATCATTTACATCTTTAATTAAACTCATTTTTAATGGTTTGTTAAAGATTTTATTTTCGAGACTTTTCCAGTTGTCAAAGGTGTTTAATTCTGGATAATAATTTTCATAGTTTAAGGCCACTTTATTTATGCCTTCTTTAGGAATATTTACAGTGTCTAATTTGTCAATATCATTTACCCATTTTTTATATTTAATTTCACGATCGTTTAAACCGTATAATAAAACAGGTGTGGTAATATTTCTTTTATTTTTAATAGAAACAGCTATACTGTCGTCTTTAATTTGTACATCTTTAATGGTGTAATCTATCTTTTTATTTGTTTGGATAAAATCGGCAAAAAACCAATCTATTTCTTTGTCTGTTTTAGATTTTATCAATTTTTTAAAATCAGAACTAGCAACAATTGTATTTCTGTTTTCTTGATAAAATTCTTTAATACTGCTGTTCAACAAACTATCTCCTAAATAACCTTTTAAATATTTAAAAGCCAAACCAGCTTTGTATCTGTTTGCTATTTTTCTATTAAAATTTGATAAAGAATCTGCTGATGTTGTAAGTGCTTGATCTAAAAATCTTCTTGAACTAAATTGATATACTAAAGGATATTTATCGTTAAACTCTAATTTAGATAAATTGAAAGATCTTAGAAACCAATAATCTGAATAACGTCCTAAAAGTTTTGTGTTTGGGTAGGTTTGCTCTATATATTCTAACATTAAATAATTGTGCAAACCGTCTAAAAACCAGCAATCTTTTCGCTTGTTAAATAGTAAAGTGTTCTCAATAAATTTTCTGCTTAGGGCTTTAAATAAAGTGAAATCCCATTTAAAATTTTCTGGAAATGGACTTAAAAAATCTGGTAATTGGCTCAACCCATGAACAGGGTCTTTGCTCTGTGTAATTCTATCAATATAAATTTCTTTGTAAGGATACTTGCCTAAAAATTTTTCAATGAATTTTAATTGTTTGTTTAAGATTACTGTAGATACTTTTTGTGTGATATCATCATCAGAAATATCTGTGTAAACATTAATGTTATTTGTTTTATATACAGTATAAATTTTCTTTTTATTAATACTTAAAATAACATCGGTTTTGCTTTTACCTATTAAATAATAGTCGTCTGTGCGTTCTTTTTCAGTTTTGTATTGGTATAAAGTACTTTCTAAAACATAACCTTTAGGTACACTCATTTGAATATCAAAATCTGTCGCTTTTTCATACAAATCATCAATATTTAAATTGCTCATAAGTTCCCAGCCTTCATGATAAACTGCTGGAGTTATATACCAAAATCTTAAATGATAACCATTTTCTGTTTTTCCATAACCTGTAAATTCTGCGCTTGGAACTTTAATTGTATAAGTGATGTTAATTTTTACAGTATCATTCTGTTTTAAAGGTTTTGATAATTTTATTTTAAGAATATCTGCTCTATCTTCTACTTCTTTAAAAAAGATGTTTTCGAAGTCTACACTTAAGTTTTTAATGTTGCTGTAACCTAATTTGTAAGCAGGAGCAAAGTATAAATTTTTGTTGTAGTCTTTGATGAACCTTTTAGAAAGTGGAGTTTTTCTATCTCTAAAACTATTGGCCCAGTTGTGTAGGTAAATATTACTTAAAATTGAATCTGAACTATTATAAAAAATTATTTCTTGCTGTACAAGTATTTGGTTTTCAAGTGGATTTAAAGAAGCTTTAATCTTAATAGCATTCTGTTGCGAAAAACATGCAACGCAAAAGAGAATGCCAAATAAGATATTAAAAACTTGTTTCAAATTAAATTTTTATAAATTTCTGAACTTTATAGTTGTCTATTTTAATGTAATAGACCCCTTTTTTAAGGGTTTCAGTATCAATTTTTAAAGTTTTCGAATTTACATTTTTTAAATGAATTATTTTCTGACCAAGTTGATTATAAATAAAAATTCGATTTACTTTTTCAGATACATTCAATTGAAGGTTATTCTTGACAATATTTGAGCTTAAAAAGCTAACCCCTTCATTACTTTCTACATTTAAAGCACTTGGATTAAATTCCATTTCTAGGGTTATAGGCAAATGATCACTAAAAAAGTACAATGCATTTCTTAGATTTTGAGAAAATTCGCCTGTACAAGTTGAATTACTGACAAATGAATTGTAACAATTACTGTTGTTACCTACTGTTTTGTAGCTATCAGGTTTGTAAGAAAGAGTAGAGCTGGTGGTAAAATTTTTAGACATCATTATAAAATCAAATCTATCATCCATACCACCTCCAGAGCCATCACCATTCACTTGGCCATTTCTCGTAGATTGAGAGTGTACATCAGCAAAAGATTCGTTGTTCCAGAAATAAGTTGAGTCGAAATTGTTTTCATTAAAATAGTCTACACCATCATTTGGAAAACTTGGGCAAAGTCTGTTAATAGGATCGATTAATTGAATGGAATTATTCTCATCAATAATTTTTTGAAAACCAGGCTCGTTGCTTGTGTAAAAGTTAAAATCTCCAGCAAATAATACAAAACTATCTTTAGGTAATCTGTCTAATTCTCTTGTGAAATTTTCTACAGAATTTAGTCTTTTCTCCATGTTATCAAACCCTCTAGAGGCCTTAAGATGCGTTGCAAAAACTTCAATTCTTACATTTTCATTATTGTCATCTTCGCTTTTTACAATAAAAGTATAATGATTAATGTCTCTGATACCTGTAGGAATTACCTCATTAAACTCTAATTCTAGTTTATTAGAATTGTAGTAAATCATTTGTAAAAGACCTGTTGCTGGTGATTCACTTGGTTTAAATTCTGCCTTCTTAAAGTTAGCATTAAAAGGTAAAATAGCATTATCAAACATATAGTTTGAGGCTATTTCATTCTTTAACTCACAAATCATAAAAATGTCTGGTTGCAAATCATCTAAAATGGTTTTTAGATAAGGAGTACGTTCCTGACTTTGTGTGTCTGAATTGTAGTTTAAGGTGTTGTAAAACATGGCTTTAATGTTTGTTTGACCGTTTAAAAGTGATGCAAAACAAACAAATAAAACAAGCAGATGCTTCTTTAGAAACATGGGTTTAGAAGTTTGGTTTCAACTTATATTTAGCATAGAATTTATTAAAGTGCTCTACAGCTTCCTCTGCTGTATCTACAACTCTAAACAAACTCAAATCTTCTAATCCTATATTTTTTTCTGTAATTAATGTGTCTTTGATCCAATCTAATAAGCCACTCCAAAATTTAGAACCAACCAATACAATAGGAAAACGACCTATTTTTTTAGTTTGTATTAAAGTGATTGCCTCAAAAAGTTCATCCATAGTTCCAAATCCACCAGGCATTACTACAAAACCTTGAGAGTATTTTACAAACATTACTTTACGAACAAAGAAGTAATCAAAATCTAAACTTTTACCTGGATCTATCCAAGGATTATCATGTTGTTCGAAAGGCAATTCTATGTTTAGACCTACAGAAAGACCTTTACCTCTATTGGCACCTTTGTTACCAGCTTCCATAATTCCTGGTCCTCCACCAGTAATCACTCCAAAACCAGCTTGTGTTAATTGATAACCAATTTCTTCTGCTAATTTATAATAAGGATGGTCTGGTTTTGTTCTTGCAGATCCAAAAATGGAAACGCAAGGTCCAATTTTACTTAAACGTTCATAACCTTCTACAAACTCAGCCATAATTTTAAAAATGGCCCAAGAGTCATTGGTTTTAATTTCGTTCCAAGTTTTTTGTTGAAGTTTTTCTCTTATTTTTCTATCGTCGTTATTCATAAGTCTTTTTTTTTAAGGCTTGCTAAATTAGTTAATTAAAGCTTATTAAAAAGTTTAATTTAATTCCTTCTTTAAAAATTTAGCTGTGTAGCTAGTTTTGTGTTTTGCAACTTGTTCAGGAGTACCTTTGGTTAAAATTTTCCCACCTTTTTTTCCACCTTCCATACCAACATCAATAATGTAATCTGCTAGTTTTATAACATCTAAATTATGTTCTATAATAAGTACAGTGTTTCCTTTATCAGCTAGTTTGTTAAGCACATCCATTAAAACACGTATATCTTCAAAATGTAATCCTGTAGTAGGTTCATCAAGGATATAGAAAGTATTTCCAGTATCTCTTTTAGATAATTCTGACGCTAATTTAATTCGCTGAGCTTCACCACCAGAAAGTGTTGTTGACTGTTGTCCAAGGGTTATATAGCCTAGCCCAACATCCTTTATTGTTTTTAATTTTCTATGAATTTTAGGAATGTTTTTAAAGAATTCTGTAGCATCTTCTATTGTCATTTCTAAAACATCAGAAATTGATTTTCCTTTGTAACGTATTTCTAAAGTTTCTCTGTTAAAACGTTTTCCTTGACAAGTTTCACACTCAACTTGTACATCAGGTAAAAAGTTCATTTCAATAACTCTAACTCCTCCTCCTTGACAAGTTTCACATCTACCACCTTTTACGTTAAATGAAAAACGACCTGGTTTGTAACCACGAATGGCAGCTTCTGGAGTTTTTGCAAACAGGCTGCGAACTTCATCAAAAGTTTTTGTGTACGTTGCTGGGTTAGATCTTGGTGTTCTACCAATAGGAGATTGATCTATATCAATTACTTTATCTACATGTTCCAGGCCTTCAATTTTTTTGAAAGGCATTGGTTTTTTAACTCCTCTATAAATATTAGCATTCAATATAGGGTAGAGGGTTTCGTTAATTAATGTCGATTTTCCACTACCAGAAACTCCAGTAACACAAATCATTTTTCCTAAAGGAAACTCAACAGAAACATTTTTTAAATTGTTACCTGAAGCACCTTTTAGTGTGATAGATTTTCCATTTCCTTCTCTACGTTTTTTAGGAACCTCAATTTTTTTTCTGCCTGTTAAATAATCTGTGGTTAATGTTTCGTTTTTTATGATGTCTTCATAAGTGCCAATACTTACAATTTCTCCTCCATGCTTTCCTGCACCAGGCCCAATGTCTAAAACATAATCTGCTTTTTTCATCATATCCTCATCATGCTCAACCACCAAAACAGAATTACCAACGTCTCTTAATTTTACAAGAGAGTCTATTAGTTTTTGATTGTCTCTTTGATGTAAACCAATACTTGGTTCATCTAAGATATATAGCACACCTACCAATTGAGAACCAATTTGGGTAGCTAATCTTATTCTTTGTGCTTCACCACCAGAAAGCGATTTAGATGTTCTGTCTAAAGTTAAATAATCTAAACCAACATCTAATAAAAACTGAATTCGAGTTCTTATTTCTTTAAGTATTTCTGATGCAATTGTGTTTTGTTTTTGGGAAAGAGATTGTTCTATATTTTCAAATAATTTAGCCAATTCTGTAACATCCATTTGAGCTAAATCACTAATGTTTTTATCAGTAATTTTAAAATGTAGCGCTTCTTTTTTTAAACGTTTGCCTTCGCAAGTTTTACAGGTAACTTCATCCATAAAACCCTTTGCCCAACGTTTTATAGAGGTGCTTTCTGCATTATTGTACTGATTATCTATAAAAGAAATGATGCCTTCAAAATCAATTTTATAATTTCTGGTGACTCCTGCAACTTTAGATTCTATATTAAAAGATTCATTGCCACCATTTAAAATAATGTCTAAAGCGTCTTTAGGAATATCTTTAATGGCATCTGATAATTTAAATTGATAACGTTCTGCAATATTTTGAATTTGCTTAAAAATCCAGCTGCTTTTTTGTTCTCCTAAAGGAGCTATTCCACCTTTTTTAATAGAAATACTATCATCAGGAATTACTTTTTTAAGATTAATTTCTTGAGTTGTGCCTAAGCCATTACAAGTAGCACAAGCACCTTTAGGTGAGTTAAATGAGAATGTATTTGGTTCAGGATTTGGATATGCAATTCCTGTTGTTGGGCACATTAATTCTCTACTAAAATAACGAGGTTTTTCATTATCAACATCAATAACCATCATTATATTATTACCCGAATACAATGCTGTTTTTATGGTTTCTTCAAGTCTTTTTTCTGATTTTTCGTTCACCAAAAGACGATCGATTACTACTTCTATATCATGCGTTTTGTACCTGTCTAAACGCATGCCTTTTTCTATTTCTCTAATTTCACCATCAACTCTTACTCTAACAAAGCCTTGTTTAGATATTTGCTCAAAAAGTTCTCTATAATGCCCTTTTCTAGATTTAATTAATGGCGCTAAAACTGCAATTTTTTTGTTGGCGAAATCAGTAGTAATTAATTGCTTAATTTGCTCATCAGAATAACTTACCATTTTTTCTCCAGTGTTGTAAGAGTAGGCATCTGCTGCCCTTGCAAAAAGAAGTCTTAAAAAATCGTAAATTTCTGTAATGGTACCAACAGTAGATCTTGGACTTTTATTTGTTGTTTTTTGTTCTATAGAAATTACTGGAGATAGGCCATCAATTTTATCTACATCTGGCCTTTCTAAACCACCTAAAAATTGACGTGCATAAGCAGAAAACGTTTCTATGTAACGTCTTTGACCTTCAGCATAAATTGTATCGAAAGCTAAAGATGATTTTCCACTACCACTTAAACCAGTTATTACAACCAGTTTTTCTCTTGGAATTTTTACGTCAATATTTTTTAAATTATGCGCTCTTGCTCCGTAAACTTCTATGTATTCTTGATCTTTCAAATAAGGTGTTTTTTGCAAAAGAACAAAGTTAAGGATTCCTAAGCATTTTTAATTTAAAACTGAAGAACAAAAATCAATAGAATTGTTATCTTGCATTAAAATGAAAAACAACAAGTTTATACATACAATTCGTCATTTTTTTGAAAGACATGGTTTTGGTTTTTTTCAAAGATTAGCAGATCGATTAGGAATGCGTGCTAAAAACGTACGTATCTATTTTATCTATGTTACGTTTTTTACTGTAGGTTTATCTTTTGGGTTTTATCTAACCTTTGCTTTTGCAATGAAATTAAAAGATTTAATTTATACAAAAAGAAGCTCTGTATTCGATTTATAATTATGCGTGTTTTAGATTCAAAAATCAATAGAATTGTTTTTCTAATATTATCTGTTTTAGGTACAGGTACTATTGGTTATATGGTTTTGTCTAAATATTCTTTTGTAGACGCATTGTATATGACTGTAATAACTGTAACAACAGTTGGTTTTAGTGAGGTTAAACCTTTTACACCTCAAGATAAAATATTTACCATTTTCTTAATTTTAACAAGTATTTTTATTTTAGGTTATGCAGTATCTACTTTTTCTGAATATTTGGTAAGTGGTAAGTTATTTGATTATTTTAAACATAGAACAGTGGAGAAAAAAATAACGAAATTAAAAGGACATTCAATTGTTTGTGGTTATGGAAGAAATGGAAGACAAGCCATTGTAAAATTGATGAATTACAACAAAGAATTTGTTGTAGTTGAAAGAAACAAAGAACTTGTTGAAGAAATTGAAGCTGCTGGGCATTTATGTATTCAAGGTGATGCTACTTTAGATGAAACTTTAATAGCGGCTGGTATTTTAGAAGCAGATAATTTAATTACGGCTTTGCCTTCAGATGCAAATAATTTATTTGTGGTGTTGAGTGCAAGGCAATTAAATAGTCAAATGAAAATTATTAGTAGAGCATCGAATGAAAGTTCTTACAGTAAACTTAAAATTGCAGGTGCAGATAATGTAATTATGCCAGATAAATTAGGAGGAGATCATATGGCTTCTTTAGTGACTACTCCAGATGTAATAGAGTTTGTAGATCGACTTACGATTGAAGGAGAAACAACTGCTAACTTAGAAGAAATTATTGTAGATGATTTACCACAAAAATATAGAGGTAAAACAATATTAGATTTAGATTTAAGAAGGCAAACAGGGTGTACAGTAATTGGTTTTAGAAATCCAGATAAAGATTATGTGATAAACCCAGAAGCATCTACTGTTTTGGTTGATAGTGCTCACCTAATTGTTTTAGGTAGACCAGAACAAATAATGAAACTAAGAGAATTGTTTTAAATGATTAAAGTTGTAATAACAGGCAGTAATGGTTTATTGGGTCAATCGCTTTTAAATTTATTGCTGAAGGAGAATGATAAATATGATGTTTATGGTTTTTCTAGAGGAGTTAATAGAAGTGGTAGAAATGATTTTCAATACATTTCAATAGATATTACTAATAAAAGTCAGCTTACTGAAGAACTGTTGAAAATCAAGCCAGATTATATTATAAATACAGCTGCAATGACTCAAGTTGATGCTTGTGAAAATGATAAAGCAAAATGTGATATTCTAAATGTTGAGGTTGTAGAGTGGTTGGCAGCTATTTGCCAAGAATTAAGTGCGCATTTAATTCATATTTCTACAGATTTTATTTTTGATGGTAAAAAAGGTTGGTATAAAGAAACAGATGAACCTAATCCATTAAGCTATTATGGTTTATCTAAATTAAAGTCAGAACAGGTTTTAGAAAAATCGAACATTAATTATACCATTTTAAGAACCATTTTGGTGTATGGTAAAGTGTTTGATATGAGCAGAAGTAATATTGTACTTTGGGTTAAAGAATCTTTAGAAAACAAAAGAGAAATAACTATTGTAGATGATCAATATAGAACCCCAACCTATGTAGAAGATTTGGCTTTGGCCTGTAAAATCTCTATGGATAAGAATGCAACAGGTATTTTTAATATCTCATCTTCAGAATTGTTAAGTATTTTTGATATTGCAAAGCAAGTTGCAGCAGTTTTTAATTTAGATGATTCTTATATAAAATCAATTTCAACTGCAACATTAAATCAAACTGCAAATAGACCAATTAAAACAGGGTTTGATTTATCAAAAACAAATAAAGAACTCAACTTCTATCCAAAGACATTTAAAGACGATTTACAGAGATTTAAAGAAACCTTAATGTAAAAATCATATTTAACGTATAAAAGTTGTCAAAACTTCAATTTTTTAAGATATTGCGCCTTACTAATTCAAAATCTAACATAGATATATTATGAAGAAAAAATTTCTTTCATTACTTTTTTTAGCAGTTCCATTATTTACAATCGCCCAAGAAAAAGGCTTAGATCAGCAAATTGATGAAGCTTTTGGTAGCGCAACAGGATGGTTCGTAGACTTTATTTTTTATCAAATTCCATTTACAGATACAATTAGCATTTATTGGGTATTGTTCCCTCTAATATTAGGAGCTATGTATTTTACTTTCTATTTCAATTTTATCAACTTTAGAGGTTTCTTTACTTCTATAAATATTGTAAGAGGTAAATACGATGGTTTAGAAGGAAAAGGTGAAGCAAAAGCAATAGAAGTAGATGGTAATGTGTCTACCACAGATACAGGTGATAACCCTGATACTGTAAGAGTTGAAGGTCATGATGGAGAGGTTTCTCATTTCCAAGCGTTAACAGCAGCACTTTCTGCTACAGTTGGTTTAGGTAACATTGCTGGAGTTGCAATTGCAGTTTCAATTGGTGGGGCAGGAGCAACGTTTTGGATGATAATTGCTGGTTTCTTAGGTATGGCTTCTAAGTTTGTAGAATGTACTTTGGGGGTTAAATATAGAGATATTGCTGCAGACGGAACCGTTTATGGTGGACCAATGTATTACTTAACTAAAGGTTTAAAATCTAAAGTATTAGGTAAAATTTTAGCAGGTGCATTTGCCATATTTGTAATTGGTGGTTCATTTGGAGGTGGTAATATGTTTCAGGTAAATCAAGCATTTCAATTAGTACAAAATATAACAGGAGGTAATGAGTCTGTTTTAGCAGGTAAAGGATGGTTGTTTGGTTTAATCATGGCAGTTTTAGTGGGTATTGTAATTATTGGTGGTATTAAGAAAATTGCCAAGGTTACAGATAAAATTGTACCATTCATGGTAGCTATTTATGTAGGTGCTGCATTATTTGTGATTTTTGCAAATTATGATATGATTGGAGCTGCATTTGGTCAAATTTTTAATGGAGCATTTAGCCCTGAAGGAATTGCAGGTGGTGCAGTTGGAGTTTTAATTCAAGGTTTTAGAAGAGCAGCTTTCTCTAATGAAGCAGGTATTGGTTCTGCATCTATTGCACACTCAGCTGTAAAAACAAAATATGCTGCAAGTGAAGGTATGGTTGCATTATTAGAGCCATTTATAGATACTGTTGTTGTTTGTACAATGACAGCTTTAGTATTGATTATTACTGGTTTTGTAGATCCATTAAATCCACCAGCAAATGATGCTCAAGCAATTTTATTAACATCAAGTGCATTTGCATCATCTATATCATGGTTTCCATATGTATTAACAGTTGCAGTTGTATTGTTCGCATTTAGTTCAATGATTTCATGGTCTTACTATGGTTTTCAAGGTTGGGTTTATTTATTTGGTAGATCTAAAAAAATGGAATATACCTATAAAGTGATCTTTTGTATATTCGTTGTAATTGGAGCTGCAGCAAGTTTAGGATCAGTAATTGGTTTTTCTGATGCTATGGTTTTTGCAATGATGGTTCCAAACATGATTGGTCTAATAATATTAGCCCCTAAAGTAAAAGAAGAGCTAAAAAAATACATGAATGCTATTAAAAGTAGCGAAGCATAAGATTTAGTTTTATGAAAATATTTAAATCCCATTTCTGGTATAACAAAAGCCAAAGAAATGGGATTTTTCTTTTAGTTGTTTTAATAGCAATTCTACAGGTAATCATATTTGTCAAACCTTTTTCGTCTGAAGAAAAGGTAACTATAAATGATAATGATTTAATTGCTTTTCAACATAGAATTGATAGTTTAAAAATTGTTGAAATTGAAAATAGAAAGCCTAAAATATATCCTTTTAATCCAAATTATATTTCAGATTTTAAAGGCGAACAATTGGGCATGTCTCTAGAAGAGATTGATAGGTTGCATGCTTTTAGAAAATCGAATAAATTTATAAATTCAAAAGAAGATTTTCAAAAGATCACCAAAGTTTCAGATTCCTTGTTAAACAAAATTTCACCCTATTTTAAATTTCCAGATTGGGTGGTAAAAAGGAATAACGCACTAAAGCAAAATCAAAATAAAAATAGGTCTAATAACGCTTATTCAACTGATAAAACAGTTGGTTACAAATTGTCTACTAAGGATATAAACAAAGCAACAGCTGAAGATTTAAGGTCAATAAACGGAATTGGGCCATCATTCTCAGAAAGAATTATTAAGTATCGTTCTAAATTACAAGGTTTTTCATACCCATCTCAATTGTATGAAGTTTGGGGTTTAGAGCCAGAAATCGCAGATAAAGTATTAGCCGTTTTTAAAATAATTGAATTACCTGTAATTAAAAAACAGAATGTAAATACTGTTGAGTTCAAGCAGTTACTCAAAAATCCATTTATAGATTATGAGCTGTGTAAGAAAATATTTAACTATAGAGATGAAGTTGCAGAGCTTCAAAACATATCAGAATTAAAAAATATCAAAGGGTTTCCTTTAGATAAATATGATAGAATAGTCTTATATTTGATAGCTGAATAATAATTAAAAATTCACTTCAAATGAGCAGTATGTATTTTACTGAAGAGCATGAAGCTTTTCGTGCTAGTTTCAAAGATTTTTTACAAAAAGAAGTTGTGCCTCATATAGAAAAATGGGAGAAAACAGGTTCTATAGAACGTTTCATCTGGAAGAAGTTTGGTGAAATGGGTTACTTTGGTTTGTCTACTCCAGAAGAGTTTGGAGGTATGGATTTAGATCTATTTTATACTGTGATTTTTTTAGAAGAATTACAAAAAATTAACTCAGGTGGTTTTGCTGCTGCAATGTGGGCTCATGAATATTTAGCCATGACACATTTAAATAAAGAAGGTAATCAGCAACAGAAAGAAAAGTATTTGGTGCCTAGTGTAGAAGGAGATAAGATTGGCTGTCTATGTATTACAGAACCATTTGGTGGTTCAGATGTAGCAGGTATGAGATCTACTGCTGTTAAACAAGGAGATAAGTACATTTTAAACGGATCTAAAACATTCATAACAAACGGAGTTTATTCAGATTACTTAATAGTAGCTGCAAAAACAGATCCTTCAGACAAGTATAAAGGCATAAGTATTTTTGTTGTGGATAGAGATTCTAAAGGAATTTCAGCAACCAAATTAGATAAACTAGGTTGGAGAGCATCAGATACTGGAGAAATCGCTTTTGATAATGTAGAAATTCCTGCTGAAAATTTGATGGGAGAAGAAGGTCTGGGTTTCCCTTACATTATGCAGCATTTTGCATTAGAACGCTTAATAATGGGTGTTAATGCACATGCAAGAGCAGAGTTCGCAGTAGATTATGCAGTGCAATATATGCAAGAAAGAATCGCGTTTGGTAAATCCTTAGACAAGTTTCAAGCTTTAAGACATAAAGTTGCAGAAATGGCGAGTAAAGTAGATATGTGTAGAGAGTATAACTATTCTATTACCAAAAGATTAGATCAAGGTACTTACGTGGTTAAAGAAGCAAGTATGTCTAAATTATTATCTACAAAAATAGCAGATGAAGTTATTTACGATGCTCTTCAATTGTTAGGAGGTTATGGTTATATGGAAGAGTATCCTATGGCTCGTTTATTAAGAGATAGTAGACTTGGTCCAATTGGTGGTGGTACATCAGAAATTTTAAAAGAGATTATCGCAAAAATGGTAATTGATAAAAAGGAGTATAAACCAGCAACATAGTTTTTTGTGAGCTAGTTTGTTTTTGGATAATATTAAGAAAGCACTCAGATTTTTGTAAAAGAAAATAGGAGTGCTTTTTTATTTCTTAGTGTGTTACCTAAAGGTCGGGCTTTTCATTATATCTTTTTTGAGAAAAACAAAAAAGGATGCCATTTCAATCCCTAACGCAAATTGCTAGTCTAAAATAAAATCATATAAAAATTTGTATTTCATTTTTTATAAGTACATTTGCAGTCCAAAAATTATAAATCAGCAGTTTAACTGCAATTAAAATATTTAAGATACTTATGAAGGGAGGTGCCAACTTATGTTAATTATACCTGTAAAAGAAGGAGAGAATATAGATAGAGCTTTAAAACGTTATAAGAGAAAATTCGACAGAACAAAGACGATGAAGAACTTACGTAACAGAAAAAACTTTACAAAGCCTTCAGTAGCTAAAAGAGCTCAAAGAATTAAAGCTTCTTACGTTCAAAGATTAAGAACACAAGAAGAAGTAGGTTAGTCAATTAACCTCAAATAAAACTAGACTCGTATCAATTCTTTTGATACGAGTTTTTTTATGCTTCTATTTTTGTAAATTTATCCTCTACACAAAAAGAATAATTTTGATTAAAGCCTTCTTAGATTATTTGTCTCATGAGAAAAACTACTCAAAGCATACTGTAATTGCCTATCAAAAAGATTTAAATTCTTTTAAAAGTTTTATCCAAATAAATTTTGGTCAAGAGGATTTGCTAGAAGTAAATTATTCACAAATAAGAAGTTGGATTGTAAGTTTGGTTGAAGATGAGATTTCAAATAGAACCATTAACCGAAAAATTAGTTCGTTAAAATCATTTTATAAGTTTCTCCAAAAAACAGAGCAGATAAAAAGTAATCCACTGCAAAAGCATAAAGCCTTAAAAGTTGCAAAAAAAGTGCAGGTGCCTTTTTCTCAAAAAGAGGTAGCAACTGTATTGGAGTCAAATACTGAAAATAGTTTTGTTTCTATTAGAAATAAATTAATGGTAGAAATTTTCTATTCTACAGGTATTAGAAGAGCTGAGTTGATAAATATTCAATTAAAAGATATAAATAGTGGCAGCAACGTTTTAAAAGTCTTAGGAAAGCGAAATAAGGAAAGGTTGGTGCCAATCTTAAATTCAGTTTTAAAGACACTGAATCTTTACTTGAATCACAGAAAAAATATAAGTAATAATTCAGAATACTTATTCATTACAGAGAAAGGAAACAAAATATATGAAACCCTTGTTTATAGAGTTATAAATTCCTACTTTAGTAAAGTCTCCTCAAAAGTAAAAAAGAGTCCACACATGCTGAGGCACTCATTCGCAACTCATTTGCTGAATGAGGGGGCAGATTTAAATTCGGTTAAAGAGTTGTTAGGGCATTCCTCTTTAGCTTCTACTCAAGTCTACACTCACAATAGTTTAGATGCGATTAAACAAGTGTATAACCAAGCTCATCCTAAGAGCAAAAAAAATGAATAGATTATGAAAGTATTTACCCAATCAGTCAATTTCAATGCAGATAGTAAGTTAATCAGTTTCGCTGAGAAAAAAGTAGAGAGCCTTGTAAAGTTTCATGATAAAATTGTTGATGCAGAAGTTTTTCTAAAAGTTCAAAATACAAGCGATAAAGAAAATAAAATTACAGAAGTTAAAATTAATATTCCTGGAAGTGAATTAATGGTAAAAAGAGAAACAAAAACCTTTGAAGAAGGCATCAATTCAGCGGTTGATAATTTAAAGAGGCAGTTAAAGAAATCGAAAGAGAAATTAAGAGATTCTTTAATTTCATAAAAAAATAAAAAAATAATAATAAAAAGTTTTGGAATTTAAAAAAACTTTATACATTTGCAATCCGTTAGAAATAGCGGGTTGTTTTTTTCAACTAAAAGCCGATGTAGCTCAGCTGGCTAGAGCAGCTGATTTGTAATCAGCAGGTCGTGGGTTCGAGTCCCTCCATCGGCTCTAATAAAAGAAACAAAAGTTCATTAAAATAGTAAGTTTGAGGGGAGATACTCAAGCGGCCAACGAGGACGGACTGTAACTCCGTTGACTATGTCTTCGCAGGTTCGAATCCTGCTCTCCCCACAATTTACATTTTTGCGAAAGTAGCTCAGTTGGTAGAGCGTCAGCCTTCCAAGCTGAATGTCGCCGGTTCGAACCCGGTCTTTCGCTCTAAAAAAATCAACAAAGCCGGTGTAGCTCAGTTGGTAGAGCGCATCCTTGGTAGGGATGAGGTCATGGGTTCAAATCCCATCATTGGCTCATTTGAAAAGTATTATTAGACACTAAATATATTTAAACTAAGAATTAAAATCAATAATTATGGCAAAAGGAACTTTTGACCGTTCGAAACCACACTTAAATATTGGTACTATCGGACACGTAGATCACGGTAAAACAACTTTAACTGCGGCTATTACTAAAGTATTAGCTGATGCAGGATTCTCTGAAGCTAGATCTTTTGATCAGATTGATAATGCACCAGAAGAAAAAGAAAGAGGTATTACAATTAATACTTCTCACGTTGAATATCAAACAGCAAATCGTCACTATGCTCACGTTGACTGTCCAGGTCACGCGGATTATGTAAAGAACATGGTAACAGGTGCTGCACAGATGGATGGTGCTATTTTAGTTGTTGCTGCAACAGATGGGCCAATGCCACAGACTAGAGAGCATATCTTATTAGGTCGTCAGGTAGGTATTCCTCGTATCGTTGTTTTCTTAAACAAAGTTGATATGGTGGATGATGAAGAGTTATTAGAGTTAGTAGATATGGAGGTAAGAGAATTATTATCTTTCTATGAATATGATGGAGATAATGGTCCTGTAGTTTCAGGTTCTGCTTTAGGAGCTTTAAATGGTGAAGAAAAGTGGGTTAATACTGTTTTAGAATTAATGGAGCAAGTTGATGCTTGGATTGAAGAGCCATTAAGAGAAGTTGATAAAGATTTCTTAATGCCTGTTGAGGATGTATTCTCAATTACTGGTCGTGGAACTGTTGCTACAGGTCGTATCGAAACGGGTATTGCAAATACAGGTGATGTTGTTGATATTATTGGTATGGGTGCTGAAAAAATGTCATCTACTATTACTGGTATCGAGATGTTCCGTCAAATCTTAGATAGAGGAGAGGCTGGAGATAACGCTGGTATCTTATTAAGAGGTATTGCTAAAGAAGATATTAAGAGAGGTATGGTAATCTGTAAGCCAGGTTCTGTAACTCCTCATGCTAAGTTTAAGGCAGAGGTTTATGTTCTTAAGAAAGAAGAAGGTGGGCGTCATACTCCATTCCATAACAACTATCGTCCGCAGTTTTACGTTAGAACTACAGATGTAACAGGTACTATTAATTTACCTTCAGGTATTGAGATGGTTATGCCAGGAGATAACTTAACAATTACAGTTGACTTGATTCAGCCAATTGCATTAAATGTAGGTTTACGTTTTGCGATCCGTGAAGGAGGTAGA
The DNA here is from genome assembly GCF_036864555.1 of Polaribacter sp. P097. Classification (NCBI taxonomy): domain Bacteria; kingdom Pseudomonadati; phylum Bacteroidota; class Flavobacteriia; order Flavobacteriales; family Flavobacteriaceae; genus Polaribacter; species Polaribacter sp. P097. Next base: position 231,405 of record NZ_JAZETJ010000003.1, read on the forward strand.
ACTGTAGGTGCAGGTCAAGTAACTGAATTATTAGACTAATAATTTATTAGTTTTATTATTTCAAAATTATAAAGGTATTCCGTTTTTTACGGAATACCTTTATCAATGAATAAGAAACGGGCGTAGTTCAGCGGTAGAGCACTGGTCTCCAAAACCAGCTGTCGGGAGTTCGAATCTCTCCGCCCGTGCAAATAAAAATATAGTAATATGAACTTTATTCAATATATCAAAGACTCTTTTGATGAGCTTAGCAACCATATGACATGGATCTCTAAGGAGGATGCTCAGAAAACTACAGTTACAGTGGCAGTATTTACTATTGTGTTTGCTTTAGCTGTTGCAGGTATTGATTATGTTTTTCAAACAGGGTTAGATAACTTTTTTAAATTATTTTAATAATTAACTATGGCTGATTCGGTAATGAAATGGTATGTTGTTAGAGCCATTGGAGGACAAGAGAATAAAGTAAAAAATTATATAGAAACAGAAATTTCTAGAGTAGGTTTATCAGATTATGTTAATCAAGTTATAGTTCCTACTGAAAAGGTTGTTCAAATCAGAAATGGCAAGAAGGTTAATAGAGAGAGAGTTTATTTTCCTGGTTACATTATGGTTGAAGCTAATTTATCTGGTGAGGTTCCGCATGTTATCAAAGCGATTACTGGAGTTATTGGTTTTCTGGGTGAGGTAAAAGGTGGTGAACCTGTTCCTATGAGAAAGTCAGAAGTTAATAGAATGCTAGGTAAAGTAGATGAACTTTCTGTACAGGATGAAAATATTGCAATTCCTTATAATGTTGGAGAAACTGTTAAGGTTGTAGATGGTCCATTTAATGGTTTTGATGGTACTATAGAAAAAGTAAATGAAGAAAAGCGTAAGCTTGAGGTAATGGTGAAAATATTCGGAAGAAAAACACCATTAGAGTTAAGTTATATGCAAGTAGAAAAGATATAATTGTTACACAGATATATATCGATTTATTTTTTGGCTTCCAACTTAAAATAAATCATTAAACATTTTTAAAATGGCAAAAGAAGTTAGTAAAGTAGTTAAATTACAAGTAAGGGGAGGCGCAGCGAATCCATCGCCGCCGGTTGGACCCGCTTTAGGAGCTGCTGGTGTTAACATTATGGAGTTTTGTAAACAGTTCAATGCAAGAACGCAAGATAAGCAAGGTAAAGTTTTACCTGTGGTTATTACTGTTTTCAAAGACAAATCGTTTGATTTTGTTGTAAAAACTCCTCCTGCAGCAGTTCAGTTACTAGAAGCGGCCAAAATTAAAAAAGGTTCAGGAGAACCAAATAGGAAGAAAGTAGCATCAGTTACTTGGGATCAGATTAAAGTAATTGCAGAAGACAAAATGGTAGATTTAAATGCCTTTGAAGTAACTTCAGCAATGAAAATGATAGCAGGTACAGCACGTTCTATGGGATTAACGGTAAAAGGGAATGCACCAGCATAACTTTATAAAAAGTAGTAAAATGGCAAAATTAACAAAAAAGCAAAAGGAAGCTTACGCTAAGGTTGATAATACTCAATCTTATGATTTAGCAGCTGCTTCAGCGCTAGTCAAAGACATTACTAATGTAAAGTTTGATGCTTCTGTAGATTTAGCGATTCGTTTAGGAGTAGATCCACGTAAAGCAAATCAAATGGTTAGGGGTGTAGTAACTTTACCTCATGGAACTGGTAAGGATGTAAAAGTTTTAGCATTAGTAACTCCAGATAAAGAAGCAGAAGCTAAAGAAGCAGGTGCTGATTACGTTGGGTTAGATGAATACCTTCAGAAAATTAAAGGAGGTTGGACAGATGTTGACGTAATTATTACAATGCCTAGTGTAATGGGTAAATTAGGTCCATTAGGAAGAATTTTAGGTCCTAGAGGTTTAATGCCTAATCCAAAAACAGGTACAGTAACTATGGATGTTGCTAAAGCAGTAACAGATGTTAAAGCTGGTAAAATCGACTTTAAGGTAGATAAAACTGGTATTGTTCATGCAGCAATTGGAAAAGTATCTTTCGATGCTAAGAAGATTGAAGAGAATGCAAATGAATTAATCCAAACAATTATTAAATTGAAACCTACAACAGCAAAAGGAACGTATGTAAAAAGCGTTTTTATGTCTAGTACTATGAGTCCTAGTATACCTGTTGAAGTGAAAACTGTTTAATACGTTAAAACTTATAATTATGACTAGAGAAGAGAAATCACAAGTAATACAAGATTTAACAGCAGTATTAGCAGATACAAATACACTTTATTTAGCAGATATTTCTGGATTAAATGCACAAACTACTTCTAATTTAAGAAGAGCATGTTTCAAAGCAGGAGTTCAGTTATCGGTTGTTAAAAATACATTACTTGCGAAAGCAATGGAAGCATCAGATAAAGATTTTGGTGATCTTCCAACAACATTAAAAGGTAATACATCAATGATGATTGCTGAGGCAGCTAATGCACCAGCAAAATTAATCAAAGAATTTAGAAAGAAATCTAAGAAGCCTATTTTAAAAGGAGCTTTTGCAGAGGAATCTATTTACATTGGTGATGATCAATTAGATGCTTTAGTAGATATTAAATCTAGAGAAGAGTTAATTGGTGAAATCGTTGGATTATTACAGTCACCTGCTAAGAATGTTATATCAGCATTACAATCAGGAGGACAAACACTTTCAGGTATTATTAAAACTTTATCTGAAAAAGAATAAGCGCACAAATAAACTATAATAAAACACAAAATTTTAAAAACAATTAAAATGGCAGAATTAAAAGATTTCGCAGAACAATTAGTTAACTTAACAGTAAAAGAAGTTAATGAATTAGCTACTATTTTAAAAGATGAGTATGGTATTGAACCAGCAGCAGCAGCAGTAGCAGTAGCAGGACCAGCAGCAGGTGGTGGTGATGATGCAGCAGATGAGCAAACTGAATTTGATGTTATCTTAACAGCAGCAGGTGCTTCTAAATTAGCAGTTGTAAAATTAGTTAAAGAATTAACTGGTTTAGGATTAAAAGATGCTAAAGGTATCGTAGATAGCGCACCAGCTCCAATCAAAGAAGGTGTATCTAAAGATGAGGCTGAAGGTCTTAAAAAATCTTTAGAAGAAGCAGGAGCAGAGGTAGAGCTTAAATAAGCTTTTACTTCTCGAGTTTCGAACAGTGATATCGAAATCGAGAAAACAAATTTAGGTTTAGGTACTAAGAACTAAGGTTTTTAGGCCTAAACCATTTTGTGTATATATTCGTTCTTTATTTTAATTCATATTTTAATCAAAAAAAATATTCTCTTTTGGCAACGAAAAACACTACTGAAAGAATCAACTTCGCTACTTCTCAAATGATTAAAGAGTATCCAGACTTTTTGGATATTCAGGTAAAATCTTTCCAAGATTTTTTCCAACTTCAAACTAAGGCAGAAGAAAGAGGAGAAGAAGGTTTATACAAAACCTTCATGGATAACTTTCCAATTACAGATACAAGAAATCAATTTGTATTAGAATTTTTAGACTACTTTGTAGACCCACCAAGATATTCAATCCAAGAATGTATAGAGAGAGGTCTTACACACAGTGTTCCTTTAAAAGCACGTCTTAAATTATATTGTACAGACCCAGAACACGAAGATTTTGAAACAATTGTACAAGATGTTTATCTTGGTACAATACCTTACATGACAAATTCAGGTACTTTTGTAATCAATGGTGCTGAGCGTGTGGTGGTTTCGCAATTACATAGATCTCCAGGTGTATTCTTTGGTCAATCATTCCATGCAAATGGAACTAAGTTGTATTCAGCAAGAGTAATTCCTTTTAAAGGATCTTGGATAGAATTTGCAACCGATATCAATCAAGTAATGTATGCTTATATTGATAGAAAGAAAAAATTACCTGTAACTACCTTATTCAGAGCAATTGGTTTTGAAAGAGATAAAGATATTTTAGAAATTTTTGACCTTGCAGAGGAAGTTAAGGTTTCTAAGGCAGGTCTTAAAAAAGTATTAGGTCGTAAATTAGCTGCTAGAGTTTTAAAAACTTGGCATGAAGATTTCGTAGATGAAGATACTGGAGAAGTTGTATCTATTGAGAGAAATGAAATTATTTTTGATCGTGATACAGTTTTAGAAAAAGAACATATAGATGAAATTATAGAGGCTGGAGCTAAGACGATTTTACTACATAAAGTAGATAATCATATGGCTGATTATGCTATAATTCACAATACTTTGCAAAAAGATCCTACAAACTCAGAGAAAGAAGCTGTAGAGCATATTTATAGACAATTACGTAATGCAGAACCGCCAGATGAAGAGACTGCAAGAGGTATTATCGATAAATTATTCTTCTCTGAACAAAGATATAATTTAGGAGAAGTTGGTCGTTTTAGAATGAATACCAAGCTTCAATTAAATGAGCCTATAGATCAAAAGGTATTAACAAAATTAGATATTATAACTATCATTAAATATTTAATTGAGTTAATTAATTCTAAGGCAGAAGTAGATGATATTGATCACTTATCTAACAGACGTGTAAGAACTGTAGGTGAGCAATTAGCTGGTCAGTTTGGTGTTGGTTTAGCAAGAATGGCAAGAACAATTCGTGAGCGTATGAATGTACGTGACAATGAAGTGTTTACTCCAATTGATTTAATTAACGCAAAAACATTATCATCAGTAATTAATTCTTTCTTTGGTACCAACCAATTATCTCAATTTATGGATCAAACAAATCCATTAGCTGAGATTACTCACAAACGTAGATTATCTGCATTAGGGCCAGGAGGTTTATCAAGAGAAAGAGCAGGTTTCGAGGTTCGTGATGTACACTATACACATTATGGTCGTTTATGTCCGATTGAAACTCCTGAAGGACCAAATATTGGTCTAATTTCTTCACTTTCTGTTTTTGCAAAAGTGAATAATTTAGGATTTATCGAAACTCCTTATAGAAAAGTAAACAATGGTGTTGTTGAAGGTGAAGAGCCTATATATTTAAGTGCTGAAGAAGAAGAGGGTAAGAAAATTGCTCAATCTAATTTAGAACTTAAAGAAGATGGTAGCATTGTTTTAGATAGAGTTATTGCACGTGAGGAAGGTGATTTCCCTGTAGTTAATCCTGAAGTGATTGACTATATGGATGTTGCACCAAACCAAATTGCATCTATCTCTGCATCTTTAATTCCTTTCTTAGAGCATGATGATGCCAACAGAGCATTGATGGGATCAAACATGATGCGTCAAGCAGTGCCATTATTAAGACCAGAATCACCAATTGTTGGTACTGGATTAGAAAGAAGAGTTGCTAAAGATTCACGTATTTTAATTAATGCAGAAGGTGAAGGTGAAGTAACTTATGTAGATGCAAATAAAATTACAATTAGGTATGATAAAACAGATGAAGAAAGACTAGTAAGTTTTGATTCTGATGAAGTATCTTATGACTTAATTAAATTTAGAAAAACCAATCAAGGTACATCTATTAACTTAAAGCCAATTGTAGAAACTGGTGATAGAGTTCAAGAAGGTCAAGTACTTTGTGAAGGTTATGCAACACAAAAAGGAGAATTAGCTTTAGGTAGAAACATGAAAGTAGCCTTTATGCCTTGGAAAGGGTATAACTTTGAGGATGCAATTGTGATTTCTGAAAAAGTAGTTCGTGAAGATATATTTACATCTATTCATATTGATGAGTATTCTTTAGATGTTAGAGATACAAAATTAGGAACTGAAGAGTTAACTAATGATATTCCTAACGTTTCTGAAGAAGCTACAAAAGATTTAGATGAAAATGGAATGATTAGAATTGGAGCAGAAGTAAATCCTGGTGATATCTTAATTGGTAAAATTACACCAAAAGGAGAATCTGATCCAACTCCAGAAGAAAAATTATTACGTGCAATTTTTGGTGACAAAGCAGGTGATGTAAAAGATGCATCATTAAAAGCTTCTCCATCATTAAGAGGTGTAGTAATTGATAAAAAATTATTTAGAAGAGCTGTAAAAGATAAAAACAAAAGAATTAGAGATAAAGAAGCAGTGGCTACTTTAGAACAATCTTTTGTTTCTAAATTCGAAGGTTTAAAAGACGAGTTAATTGAGAAGTTATTTACTTTAATTAGTGGAAAAACATCTCAGGGAGTGTTTAACGATTTAGGAGAAGAAGTTTTACCAAAAGGTAAAAAATATACGCTTAAAATGTTAAACTCAGTAGACGATTATGTTCACTTAACAGGTTCTTGGACAACTGATAGTGACTTAAATGCTTTAGTTGGTGAATTAGTTCACAACTACAAGATTAAGGTTAACGATTTACAAGGTTCTTTAAGACGTCAGAAATTTACAATTTCAGTTGGAGATGAATTACCAGCAGGAATATTAAAATTAGCTAAAGTTTACATCGCTAAAAAACGTAAGTTAAAAGTGGGTGATAAAATGGCTGGACGTCATGGAAACAAGGGTATTGTTGCACGTATTGTAAGAGCAGAAGATATGCCGTTCTTAGAAGATGGAACACCTGTAGATATTGTTTTGAATCCATTAGGGGTACCTTCACGTATGAACATTGGTCAAATTTATGAAACTGTTCTAGGTTGGGCGGGTGAAAAATTAGGAACTAAATATGCAACACCTATTTTTGATGGAGCATCTTTAGATCAGATTAATGAAATTACAGATGAAGCAGGAGTACCAAGATTTGGACACACTTATTTATATGATGGTGGAACTGGAAAACGTTTCGATCAACCAGCAACAGTTGGTATCATTTATATGATTAAGTTAGGGCACATGATTGAAGATAAGATGCACGCTCGTTCAATAGGACCATATTCTTTAATTACACAACAACCATTAGGAGGTAAAGCACAGTTTGGTGGTCAGCGTTTTGGAGAGATGGAAGTTTGGGCACTTGAGGCATATGGAGCATCAAGTATCTTAAGAGAAATCTTAACTGTAAAATCTGATGATGTAATGGGTAGAGCTAAAACATACGAAAGTATTGTTAAAGGTGAAGCTATGCCAGAACCAGGTTTACCAGAATCGTTTAACGTATTAATGCATGAACTTAAAGGTTTAGGGTTAGACGTTAGATTAGAAGAATAAATTTTTTCAGTAACCAGTTTTCAGTAGCATTCGTTACTGAAAACTGAGTACTGCCAACTGAATACTTATTAAAAGACATGGCAAGAAAACAAGAAAAGTACACTGTAAAAAAGTTTAACAAAATCTCAATTGGTTTATCATCACCAGAAGCTATTTTAGAAGTTTCTAAAGGTGAAGTTTTAAAGCCAGAGACTATAAATTATCGTACACACAAACCAGAAAGAGATGGTTTATTCTGTGAGCGTATTTTTGGTCCTGTTAAGGATTATGAATGTGCCTGTGGGAAGTACAAAAGAATTCGTTACAAAGGTATTGTTTGTGATAGATGTGGTGTAGAAGTTACAGAAAAGAAAGTACGTAGAGATAGAGTTGGGCATATCAATTTGGTTGTGCCTGTTGCTCATATTTGGTACTTTAGATCATTACCTAACAAAATGGGTTACCTTTTAGGTTTACCTTCTAAAAAGTTAGATATGATTATTTACTACGAAAGATACGTAGTAATTCAACCAGGTATTGCAAAAAATGTGGAAGGAGAGCCATTACAAAAAATGGATTTCTTAACTGAAGAAGAATATTTAGATATTGTTGATGAGTTACCACAAGAAAATCAATATTTAGACGATTCAGATCCAAATAAGTTTATTGCTAAAATGGGTGCTGAATGTTTAATTGATTTATTAGCTAGAATTGATTTAGATGAATTATCATTTCAATTAAGACATAAAGCAAATACTGAAACTTCTAAGCAAAGAAAAACTGAAGCTTTAAAGCGTTTAAACGTTGTTGAAGCATTTAGAGATTCTCAAAAGAATAGAGAAAATAATCCAGAATGGATGATTATGAAGGCAATTCCGGTTATACCACCAGAATTAAGACCTTTAGTTCCATTAGATGGAGGACGTTTTGCAACTTCGGATTTAAATGATTTATATAGAAGAGTTATTATAAGAAACAATCGTTTAAAAAGATTGGTTGAAATAAAGGCTCCAGAAGTTATTTTACGTAATGAAAAACGTATGTTACAAGAATCAGTAGATTCATTATTTGATAACACACGTAAATCATCAGCAGTAAAAACTGAATCTAACAGACCTTTAAAATCTTTGTCAGATTCATTAAAAGGTAAACAAGGTCGTTTCCGTCAAAACTTACTTGGTAAGCGTGTTGATTATTCTGCACGTTCTGTAATTGTTGTTGGACCAGAAATGAAATTGTCCGAATGTGGATTGCCAAAAGATATGGCAGCTGAACTTTATAAGCCATTCGTAATTAGAAAACTAATTGAAAGAGGAATTGTAAAAACAGTTAAATCTGCAAAGAAAATTATTGATAGAAAAGAACCAGTTGTTTGGGATATTTTAGAGAACGTAATTAAAGGTCACCCAGTATTATTAAACAGGGCTCCTACTTTACACAGACTAGGTATTCAAGCTTTCCAACCAAAATTAATTGAAGGTAAAGCTATACAATTACACCCATTAGCATGTTCTGCATTTAATGCGGATTTTGATGGAGATCAAATGGCTGTTCACTTACCATTAGGACCAGAAGCTATTTTAGAAGCACAATTATTAATGTTGGCTTCTCATAATATCTTAAACCCTGCAAATGGTGCTCCAGTTACTGTACCTTCTCAGGATATGGTACTTGGATTATATTACATGACCAAAGAAAGAATATCTACTCCAGAAATGCAAATTAAAGGAGAGGGCTTAACTTTCTATTCTCCAGAAGAAGTTACAATAGCTTTTAATGAAGAAAAAGTAGATTTAAATGCATCTATTAAAGTTAGAACTCAAGATATTGAAAATGGAGAGCAAGTAACTAAGATTATAAAAACTACTGTAGGTAGAGTTTTATTTAATGAAAAAGTTCCTGCTGCAGCCGGATATATAAATGAAGTTTTAACTAAGAAAAACTTACGTGGAATTATTGGTGGTATTTTAAAAGCTACAGATATTCCTACAACAGGTGCTTTCTTAGATGAAATTAAAAATATGGGTTATAAGTTTGCATTCCAAGGTGGATTGTCTTTCTCATTAGGTGATATTATTATCCCTAAAGAAAAGCAAGCCATGATTGATGAAGCAAACAAAGAAGTAGATGGTATTGTAGGTAACTATAATATGGGTATGTTAACGCAGAAAGAGCGTTACAATCAGGTAATTGATGTTTGGGGTTCTACCAACAACAGATTAACTGAATTGTCTATGAAAAATTTACGTGAAGACCAACAAGGATTCAACTCAGTATATATGATGCTTGATTCTGGAGCTCGTGGATCTAAAGAACAGATTCGTCAGTTAACAGGTATGCGTGGATTAATGGCAAAACCGAAAAAATCTACTGCTGGTGGTGGAGAAATTATCGAGAATCCAATTCTTTCTAACTTTAAAGAAGGTTTATCAATTCTTGAATACTTTATCTCAACTCACGGTGCTCGTAAAGGATTAGCAGATACAGCTCTAAAAACCGCAGATGCTGGTTACTTAACACGTAGATTAGTAGATGTATCTCAAGACGTTATTATTAACGAAGAAGATTGTGGTACATTAAGAGGTTTAGAAGTTGCTCCATTAAAGAAAAACGATGAGATTGTTGAGTCTTTATCAGACAGAATTGAAGGTCGTATTTCTTTAAACGATGTTTATCACCCAGTAACAGAAGAATTATTATTAGAAGCAAATCAATCTATTACTTCTCAATTAGCAGATGCTGTACAAGCGTCAGGTATTGATTCTGTAGAAGTAAGATCTGCATTAACTTGTGAATCTTCTAGAGGTATTTGTGCAAAATGTTATGGTTTAAGTTTATCAACGCGTAACAAAGTGCAAATTGGTGAGGCAGTTGGTGTAATTGCAGCACAATCTATTGGAGAGCCAGGTACACAGTTAACATTGCGTACATTCCACGTTGGTGGGGTTGCAGGTAACATATCAGAAGAGAACAAGTTAATTGCCAAATTTGATGGTAAAGTTGTTATCGATGATTTAAGAACTGTAGTTGGTAAAGATAATGAAGGTAATGAAGTAGATATCGTAATTTCGAGAACTGCTGAAATTAAAATTATTGATAAGAAAACTGATATCACTCAGAGTACTAATATTTTACCTTATGGTTCTATCATTTTTGATAAGGATAGAAAATCAATCAAAAAAGGAGATGTTATTGTACAATGGGATCCATTTAATGGTGTAATTGTTTCTGAGTTTAATGGTAGAGTTAAGTTCGACAATTTAGAGCAAGGTATGAACTATGCTGTAGAAATTGATGAACAAACAGGTTTCCAAGAAAAAGTAATTACAGACTCTAAGAACAAAAAAATCATTGCATCTTTAATTATTGAAGATGAGGATGGTAACGCATTACGTTCTTACAGTTTACCTGTAGGTGCTCACTTAATGGTTGATGATGGAGATGTTGTAGAAAGTGGAAAAACATTAGTTAAAATTCCTAGAAAATCTGGTAAAGCAGGTGATATTACAGGAGGTTTACCACGTGTAACAGAATTATTCGAAGCACGTAATCCTTCTAACCCATCTGTAGTTTCAGAAATTGATGGTGTTGTTTCTTTCGGAAAAATTAAAAGAGGTAATAGAGAAATTATTGTTGAGTCTAAAACAGGTGAGATTAGCAAATATTTAGTGAAGCTTTCTAATCAAATTTTAGTTCAAGAAAATGACTTTATCAAAGCTGGTATGCCATTATCTGATGGTGCTACTACACCTTCTGATATTTTAAGAATTAAAGGGCCATCTGCAGTACAAGAATACTTAGTAAATGAAATACAAGAAGTATATCGTTTACAAGGTGTGAAAATTAACGACAAACATTTTGAGGTTGTTGTTCGTCAAATGATGCGTAAAGTTAAAATTATAGATTCAGGAGATACTCTTTTCTTAGAGAATCAATTGATTCACAAGAATGACTTTATTGAAGAAAACGATGCAATTTACGGAATGAAAGTTGTTGAAGATGCTGGAGATTCTGAGAATTTAAAGCCAGGTCAAATAATCACTGCACGTCAATTAAGAGATGAGAATTCTTTATTAAGAAGAAATGACAATAACTTAGTTACTGCAAGAGATGCAAGACCAGCAACAGCAGAACAAGTATTACAAGGTATTACAAGAGCATCTTTACAAACGAAATCATTTATTTCTGCGGCTTCTTTCCAAGAAACTACAAAAGTATTAAATGAGGCAGCTGTAAATGGTAAAATAGATACTTTAGAAGGATTGAAAGAGAATGTAATTGTAGGTAAGAAAATACCAGCAGGTACAGGAATGAGATCTTATGATAAAGTAATTGTTGGACCAAAAGATGAAATAGAACAAAGTTTCTAATACATAACGTTTAAACGTTTATAATCTAAAGTTGAATTGTTTATTGTAATTGTTTTACAGTATTCAATTCAACTTTTTTATTTTTTGTACTTTTATTTAAATAATTAAAACTGATGGAAGAAAATAATAATAATGACGGCCAATTAAATATTGAATTAGGCCAAGATGTAGCTGAAGGAACATACTCAAATTTGGCAATTATAAATCATTCAATATCTGAGTTTATTGTAGACTTTATAAACATAATGCCTGGGGTGCCTAAGGCAAAAGTGAAGTCTAGAATTATATTAACTCCACAACATGCAAAAAGATTATCTAAAGCGTTAGCTGATAATATTAAAAAGTTCGAGCAACAAAATGGAGATATCAAAGATTATGAGCAACCTCCAATTCCGATGAATTTTGGGCCAACAGGTCAAGCATAAAAAAAATCCCAAATTTTACAATTTGGGATTTTTTCTTTTAAGATTCACTTTCTGTTCTTGTTTCAGGTTTTTTCTTGCCTTTTTTAATTTTAATGGTAAGCTCGTCTTTAGCTTCATCAAAATCCATGGCTATTGTATCACCTTCAGTTAATTTAGAATTCACAATTTCTTCAGCCAAAGCATCTTCAATATATTTCTGGATAGCTCTTTTAAGAGGTCTTGCTCCATACTTTTTATCAAATCCTTTGTCTGCTATATAATCTTTAGCTTTTTCGCTTAGATTTAAAGTATACCCTAAATCAGAGATCCTATTTAATAATTTGTCTAACTCGATGTCGATAATTGAATGAATATCTTCTCTTTCTAAAGCGTTGAAAACAATTACATCATCAATTCTATTTAAAAATTCAGGTGCAAAAGATTTCTTCAATGCACTTTCAATTACCGATTTTGCGTGTGCGTCTGCTTGTTCTTTTTTAGAAGCAGTTCCAAAACCAACTCCACCACCAAAGTCTTTTAATTGACGAGCACCAATATTAGATGTCATGATAATTATCGTATTTCTAAAATCAATTTTTCTACCTAAACTATCTGTAATATGACCATCATCTAAAATCTGTAATAACATATTAAACACATCTGGATGTGCTTTTTCAATTTCATCTAATAGAATAACTGAATAAGGTTTTCTGCGAACTTTTTCAGTTAATTGTCCTCCTTCCTCATAACCAACGTAACCTGGAGGTGCACCAATTAAACGTGAAATTGCAAACTTTTCCATGTATTCACTCATGTCAATTCTGATTAAAGAATCATCAGAATCAAATAATTCACGAGCCAATACTTTTGCTAGTTGTGTTTTACCAACACCAGTTTGACCTAAGAAAATAAATGAACCAATAGGTTTGTTCGGGTCCTTTAAGCCAACTCTATTTCTTTGAATAGCTTTAACAACTTTCGTAACTGCTTCATCTTGCCCAATAACCTTACCTTTAATTAAAGAAGGTAGCTCATGTAGCCTGTGGCTTTCTGCCTCTGCAACTCTATTCACAGGAATACCTGTCATCATAGAAACTACTTCAGCAACATTATCTTCGGTAACAATTTCTCTGTTTAATTTAGAATCATCTTCCCATTGTTTTTGAGCAGAGTTTAAAGCAGCCTCCATATTCTTTTCATCATCTCTCAATTTTGCAGCTTCTTCGTACTTTTGGCCATTCACAGCTTTCGTTTTCTTATCTCTAATTATTTCTAATTGAGATTCTAACTCTAAAACTTGTTTCGGAACAACGATATTGGTAATATGAATTCTAGATCCAGCCTCATCTAAAGCATCAATAGCTTTGTCTGGTAAGTATCTGTCAGTCATATATCTGTTAGTTAATTTTACACAAGCTTCAATAGCATCGTCCGTAAAATCTACATTATGATGTTCTTCATATTTCCCTTTAATATTTTGTAAAATCTGAATAGTTTCTTCAACAGAAGTTGGATCTACAATTACTTTTTGAAAACGACGTTCTAAAGCACCATCTTTCTCAATATTTGTTCTAAACTCATCTAAAGTTGTGGCACCTATACATTGTATTTCACCTCTCGCTAAAGCTGGTTTTAACATGTTAGATGCATCTAAAGAACCTGTAGCACCACCTGCACCAACTATTGTATGAATTTCATCAATAAAAAGAATAATATCATCATTCTTTTCTAATTCGTTCATTAAGGCTTTCATTCTTTCTTCAAACTGACCTCTGTACTTTGTTCCAGCAACTAAACTAGCTAAATCTAGAGATACTATTCTCTTATCAAATAAAATTCTTGATACTTTTCTATCTACAATTCGTAAAGCTAAACCTTCTGCAATAGCAGATTTACCAACACCTGGTTCTCCAATTAACATTGGGTTGTTTTTCTTTCTACGACTTAAAATTTGAGAAACTCTCTCTATTTCTTTTTGACGCCCAACAACAGGATCTAGCCTCCCATTTTCCGCCAAATCTGTTAAATCTCTACCAAAATTATCTAAAACTGGAGTTTTAGATTTTTTTGAAGCTTTGCTTTTCTGGGGCTGATCAAAAGGATTCGATTTTTCTGAAGCATATTCATCATCAGAAGGTGTTTCTGCAATGGGGTTTACTGGTAAATCAGCATCAACTTCATCCACATGTAATTGTTTGTATAAAGCTTTTGCTTCATCATAGTTTACATGATATTTCTGAATTAATTTAGTTGTTGGGTCATTTTCGTTTCTTAAAACGCACAACAATAAATGTGCTGTATCTATAGCATCACTTTGATATAACTTAGCCTCTAAAAAAGTTGTTTTTAACGCTTTTTCAGCTTGTCTTGTTAAACGTAAGCTAGGTTTATCTGCACTCTCTACAAACGTTGGGTTTGCAGGGTTTAATTGTTCTAATTTTTTTCTTAGCAAAGTTAAATCAACATCAAACGCTGTTAATATCTCAATAGCTTTACCTTCGCCTTTTCTTATTAATCCTAGTAAAAGGTGTTCAGTTCCAATAAATTCGTGCCCTAATCTTAAAGCCTCTTCTTTACTAAAAGTGATTACATCTCTAACTTTTGGTGAAAAATTATCGTCCATATTTCTTTCTATCTAAAATTGATGTGTTGTAAATTTAGTCCTTTTTTTTTGAGATTATTACAAAAAAGATGCCAATGCTTTAAAACTGACAGTTTGACTACCATTACAAGGTAGAAAACAATTGGAAATCAAACAAGTATAATAGTGTTAAAAATTATCAAAAAATGTTGATAACTATGAGGGTTTAGAGACGTTATAATCTTTGTAAAAAGCATTAGAAACAGTATCTTGCCTTGTTTTAAATTTTTGATTAAATAATAATAAAATATATATGGCAGAAGGCGAAAAGTTAATTCCAATTAACATAGAAGAACAGATGAAATCTGCATACATTGATTATTCAATGTCTGTAATTGTATCTAGAGCATTACCAGATGTTAGAGATGGTTTAAAACCAGTTCATAGAAGGGTTTTATATGGTATGCACGAATTAGGAATTAAGGCAACTGGAGCGTATAAAAAATCTGCAAGAATTGTAGGTGAAGTTTTAGGTAAGTATCATCCTCATGGAGATACTTCTGTTTATGACTCTATGGTAAGAATGGCACAAGATTGGAGTGTGCGTTACATGATGGTTGATGGTCAAGGAAACTTTGGTTCTGTAGATGGTGATTCTCCTGCAGCAATGCGTTATACTGAGGTTAGAATGCAAAAGATTTCTGAAGAAATGTTGGCAGATATCGAAAAAGATACTGTAGATCATTCTTTAAATTTTGACGACACTTTGCAAGAGCCTGTTGTGTTACCAACTCGTATACCTAACTTATTGGTAAATGGTGCTTCTGGTATTGCAGTAGGTATGGCTACAAATATGGCTCCTCATAACTTAACAGAAGTTATTAATGGTACTGTAGCCTATATAGAAAATAGAGATATTGAGATTGATGAGTTAATGCAACATGTTACTGCACCAGATTTTCCAACAGGTGGAATTATTTATGGTTATGATGGAGTAAGAGATGCTTTTCATACAGGTCGTGGACGTATTGTAATGCGTGCAAAAGCGGTTATTGAAGAAGTAAAAGGGCGTGAGTGTATCATTGTTACTGAAATTCCTTACCAAGTGAATAAAGCAGACATGATTAAGAAAACTGCTGACTTGGTTAACGAGAAAAAAATATCTGGTATTGCCAATATTAGAGATGAATCTGATAGAAATGGTATGCGAATTGTTTACGTGTTAAAACGTGATGCAATTCCTAATATCGTTTTAAACAAGTTATTTAAATATACGCAATTACAAACTTCTTTTAGTGTAAATAATATTGCGTTAGTTAATGGTAGACCAGAGCAATTAAATTTAAAACAACTTATTCATTATTTTGTTGAACACAGACATGAGGTTGTTGTTCGTAGAACAGAATATGAATTAAAGAAAGCAGAAGCTAGAGCACATATTTTAGAGGGATTAATAATTGCATCAGATAATATTGATGAAGTAATTAAAATTATTAGAGCATCTTCTAATGCAGATGAAGCAAGAGCTAGCTTAATTGAGCGTTTCGAATTAACAGAAATTCAGGCGAAGGCAATTGTAGAAATGCGTTTACGTCAATTAACGGGTCTAGAGCAAGACAAGTTAAGAGCTGAGTTTGATGAAATTATGGTTACAATTGCTGACTTAAAAGATATTTTAGCCAATGAGCCTAGACGTTATCAAATAATTAAGGACGAGTTATTACACATCAAAGAGAAATATGGAGATGAAAGAAGATCTACTATAGAGTATGCTGGTGGTGATATGCGTATTGAAGATATGATTCCGGATACAAAAGTGGTAGTAACCATTTCTAATGCAGGTTACTTGAAACGTACAAATCTAGATGAATACAAGGTTCAAAATAGAGGAGGTAGAGGCCAAAAAGGCGCTACTACAAGAAATGAAGATTTCTTAGAACATCTATTTGTAGGTACCAATCATCAATATATGATGTTCTTTACTCAAAAGGGTAAAGTATTTTGGATGCGAGTTTATGAAATTCCAGAAGGTGGTAAAAACACCAAAGGTAGAGCAATGCAAAACTTAATCAATATTGAGCAAGATGATTCAGTTAAAGCATTCTTGGTTACACAAGATTTAAAGAACGAAGAGTACATCAACAGCCATTACGTAATTATGGCCACTAAAAAAGGTCAAGTTAAAAAGACATCTTTAGAGCAATACTCTAGACCAAGAACAAACGGAATTAATGCAATTACAATTAAAGAAGGTGATGAACTTTTAGAAGCAAAATTAACAACTGGTGATAGCCAAGTAATGTTAGCTCTAGCTTCAGGTAAATCAATTCGATTTGAAGAAGCTAAAACAAGACCAATGGGTAGAACTGCATCTGGTGTAAGAGGTATTACTCTGCAACATGAAAACGATGAGGTTATTGGTATGGTAGCCGTAAATGATATGGAAAGTAACATTTTAGTGGTTTCTGAAAAAGGATATGGTAAACGTTCTAGCCTAGAAGATTATAGAATTACAAACAGAGGTGGTAAAGGTGTAAAAACGTTAAATATATCTGAAAAAACAGGTAATTTAGTAGCCATTAAAAACGTAGATGATTCTAACGATTTAATGATTATTAACAAATCTGGTTTAGTAATTAGAATGGCAGTAGAAGACTTAAGGGTTATGGGGCGTGCAACACAAGGTGTTCGTTTAATTAACATTAAAGATGATGATAGTATTGCTGCAGTAGCCAAAGTTGTTCATGAAGAAGAAGCAGAAGAAGAGTCTGCAGATGAAACAGAAAATGGCACGAATATTGAAAATAATACAAGTGATAATCAAGAATAGAAAACAAATTTAATACAGAAACAAAATGAAAAAACAAATATTAGCGCTTTCTTTAGGATTGATGACGATTGGAGTATCAGCGCAAAAAAACGAACTAAAAGTTGCTGAAAAAGCACTTAAAAAGAATGATATAGCTACTGCCAGAACTGCTATACAGTCTATAGAAAGTATGGAAGGTTCTATGGAGGATAAGTATAAGGGTAAATATTACTTTCTAAAAGGGCAAGTTTATGGTAAAACCGATGTTAAAAAAGCAGTAGAAGCTTACAATAATTTATTTGATTTTGAGAAAGCAACTAGAAAATCTAGATATACAAATGAGGCTAAAACAAAAGTAATGGAGCTTACTCAGTTTGTATCTCAAAAAGCAGTTACAGCTTATAATGAAACGAAAGATTATAAAACTGCAACTGAAAACTTTTACTTAACATATCAACTAAGTCCTACAGATACATCTTTTCTTTATAATGCAGCAGTAAGTGCTTCTTTACAAAAAGATTACGATACTTCTTTAGCCTATTATAATAAGCTTCAAGAGTTAGGTTATACAGGTGTTACTATGCAGTATATGGCAACTAACAAAGAAACAGGAGCTAAAGAAAACTTAGGAGGAAAGACGCAAAGAGATTTAATGGTAAAATCTGGCGATTATATTGCTCCAGAAGATGTGCCAACAAAATCAAGACAAGCAGATATTGTAAAAAATATTGGTTACATTTTAATTGCACAAGGAAAAACTGATGAAGCAATTGTAGCAATTAAAAAAGCAAGAGAAAACGATCCTAAGGATTTAAACTTACTATTGAATGAAGCTCAATTATACATTCAATTGAAAGATATGGAGAAGTTTGGAACTTTAATGCAAGAGGCCATACAATTAGATCCAAATAATCCAACATTATTTTTCAACTTAGGAGTTGTAAATCAAAATGAAGGTAAAAAAGAAGAAGCAATTGGTTACTACAAAAAAGCAATTGAATTAGATCCTGAATATGGAGATGCTTATATGAATTTAGCTGTCGCAATTTTATCTGGTGAGCAAGCAATTGTAGATGAAATGAACGAAAATTTATCTAACTTTAAAAAGTATGATGAATTACAAGGAAAGCAGAAAGAATTATATAAAGAAGCTTTACCATTTTTAGAAAAAGCAGATAGCATTAAGCGTTCTGAAGATACTGTGAAATCTCTTTTAAATATTTATGATATTTTAAGAATGGAAGAGAAAGCAGATGCTTTAAGACCAATCTATAAAAAAATGAGAGGAATGTAATTTTCGATCTCAATGTATAAAAAAACCGAAACTTTAAAGTTTCGGTTTTTTTTATGCTATATAATTTTTTTAATTACTCTTAGCTTATGTGTATGTTTTTGAAGGTCGGCATTAAAAATTCCACTGTGATCTAAAGTATCAATTCTAACCTTGCCATGAGCATGGATAATATTATAATTATTCAAGATAATACCAACATGTATAATTTCACCTTCTTCGTTGTCAAAAAAGGCTAAATCTCCTGGCTCACTTTCTTCTATAAAACTTAAAACTTCACCTTGCGTAGCTTGTTCATTTGCGTTTCTTAAAAGTTTGTAGCCACATAATTTGTAGACCATTTGCGTAAATCCTGAACAATCTATACCAAAAGGTGTTTTACCACCCCACAAAAAAGGTGTGTTTAAATACACGTATGCCTTTTGTAATATTTCTTCTTTACTTTCTAATTGACCTAAAATAGCACCCTCAAATTGATAATTTTCTTTATTTAAAATAAAACTTTCATTGTTGTAATTAGGCAGGTTTGCTCCTAAAGGGATTGTAAAGAATTCTCTAGCTGAATTTGAAATAAAATCGATAACCTCTCCAGAATAAACTGGCTTAGCCTCTTGTAAATTTTGATATTCAGCATATTCAATTTCCTGAAATTGTTTATTATCAACAAAACCTTCACAATCATCAAAAGCCAATTTAATCTTACTCCAGTTTTTATCTTTTTCAAGTATTGTAAAAAATTCACCAAACAAAACCTGACTAACCATTTCTGATTGATCTGTTGGTTCTTTCCTTAAAGGAACAATACTTAAATTACAAATTCCGTACAAAAACTATCTTTTATAAATTAAATTCTTTCTAGAATTAGGGCACTAGCACCTCCACCACCATTACATATAGCAGCAGCACCAATTTTGGCATCATTTTGCTTTAAAATAGAAGTTAAAGCAATTACAATTCTTGCTCCAGAAACACCTAAAGGATGCCCTAAAGAAACTGCACCACCATTTACGTTAGTATTTTTATCAGAAATACCTAATATTTTCATGTTTGCTAAGCCAACCACAGAAAATGCTTCGTTCAATTCAAAATAGTCAACTTCATCTATGCTTAAATTAGCTTTAGCCAATGCTTTTGGTAATGCTTTTGCAGGAGCTGTAGTAAACCATTTAGGCTCATGAGCAGCATCTGCATAACTTTTAATTTTTGCAATTGGTGTTAAATTTAATTCTTGCGCTTTTTCAGCAGACATTAAAACTAAAGCAGCCCCACCATCATTTATTGTTGATGCATTAGCAGCAGTAACAGTTCCTTCTTTTGTAAAAGCAGGTCTTAAAGCAGGTATTTTTTCTTTCTTAACATTTTTATATTCTTCATCTTCAGAAAATAGAATAGGCTCACCTCTTCTTTGTGGTATTGAAACTGGTACAATTTCATCATCAAATTTGCCTGAAGCCCAAGCCTCAGCAGATCTGTTGTAAGATTGTATTGCAAAGGCATCTTGATCTTCTCTTGAGAATTCATATTCTGCAGCACATTCATCTGCACAAACACCCATAGCAACCTTTTCATAAGCATCTACTAAACCATCTCTTTGCATACCATCTTCCATAGTAATTGGTCCGAATTTAGATCCGTTTCTAGCATGTTGATAATGAGGTATAGAACTCATGTTTTCCATTCCACCTGCTACTACAATGTCAGCATCACCTAAAGTAATTGTTTGGGCTGCAAGCATAATAGATTTCATACCCGATGCACAAACTTTATTTACTGTAGTACAAGGTACAGAATCTGGAATACCTGCATGAATTGCTGCCTGTCTTGCAGGAGCTTGTCCTAAACCTGCAGAAACTACATTACCCATAAATACTTCTTGAACCAAATTGGCATCTAAATTTATTTTGTCTAAAGCACCTTTAATGGCAATAGCACCTAATTTTGTAGCTGGAATAGAAGATAAACTTCCCATAAAACTTCCAATAGGTGTTCTTGCTATAGATACAATTACTACTTCTTTCATATTATATATTTTTTTCTTTAAATCGTTTCTTTGTCTTGCGAAAATAACCATTTTAAATCAAAAAGAAATCTTAATTTTTGGGCTTCATTTTTTTACTGTAAGTTTGTTATAATAACACTGTTACTTATGAGTGATTTCATCAATAAAATATATAGAAATAACACAATTATTTATAAAGTTATTCTATTTCTAATAACTACAGTTGCCATTGTTTATTTGTTTCCAAAAGGGGGGCAGTTTAAATATGATTTTAGCAATGGTCAGCTATGGAAATATGATAACTTATATGCTACTTTCGATTTTGCTATACAAAAAACAGATGAAGAAATTGAAGTTGAAAAAAAGCAAATAGAGGTAAATGCCAAATTGTATTTTCAATATGATGCAGAGGTTGTAAACCAAGTAAGGGCTTCGTTTAATAATAAAATTTTAAGTTTAAAATTGAATGATTCTTTAACAGAAACCAAAAGATTATCACTAAAAAGAGTAGGAGAGAACATTATTGAAGATGTTTATAATTATGGATATTTAGAGGTAATTAGTGAAGACAGAGTTTCTGAGTTAGATGAAATTGTTGCGCTTAAAAAAGAAAATGAAGTGGAAGATATTTTGTTTAAAAATCTATTCAACTCAAAAGAAGTTTTAGCATTGATTAATACTGAAATTGGATCGAAAGAATTATCCTATAACCAGAACTTATTACTAAATATTTTAGCAAGCGTTATTAAACCTAACGTGTCTTATGATAAAGATTTTACAGAGAAAATAATTCAAAATGATATTGACCATATTTCTTACACAAAAGGTAAAGTTTCAGAAGGTGAATTAATCATTTTAAAAGGTGATATAGTAGAGGGTAAAAAGTTGGCTATTTTGAATTCCTTAAAAAGTGAATCAGAATCTAAAATCTGGACAGATTCTAATTACAATTGGATTGTTTTAGGATATACCATTTTAGTATCTCTAGCCCTATTAATGTTATTGCTTTTTTTACATAAATATAGAATTGAAATTTATGAAAATAACAACAAAGTAACATTTATCTTTTTTAATGTATTTGCCATAATTTTTATACAAACTTTGGTAATTAAATACAACTCCGATTATTTGTATATAGTACCTTTAAGTATTTTACCAATTATTATTAAGGCTTTCTTTGATGCTAGATTGGGTTTATTTAGTCATGTATTAACAGTATTGCTTTTAGGATATATAGTTCCAAATAGTTTTGAGTTTATTTATCTACATATCATTGCAGGTATTGTAACCATACTTACAGTTTCTGAACTATACAAAAGAGCCAATCTATTTATATCTGTAGCTCAAATAACAGGTATATATATGTTAACCTACTTTGCGTTTTCTGTAATTAAAGAAGGTAATGTTTCTCAAATTAATTGGGATTATTTTGTGCTTTTTGCAATGAACGGATTGCTTTCATTTCTTTCAATTATATTAATTTATATTTATGAAAAGGTTTTTGGACTGGTATCTGATGTTACCTTATTAGAGCTTTCTAACACCAATACAAAGCTTTTAAGACAATTGAATGAAGAAGCTCCAGGAACATTTCAGCATTCTATGCAAGTGGCTAATTTAGCAGAGGCTGCAGCCAATGAAATTGGTGCTAATTCTATGTTGGTAAGAACTGGGGCATTATATCATGATGTAGGTAAAATGCTAAATCCGATGTATTTTATAGAAAACCAATCTACAGGTGTGAATCCGCATAATGATTTATCACCTAGAGATAGTAGTAAAATAATTACAGATCATGTTATAAAAGGGGTAGAGTTAGCTAAGAAAAATAATATACCAGATAGAATTATTGATTTTATCAGAACGCACCATGGTACAAGTTCTACTTACTATTTTTATAAAAAAGAGCAAGAACTAAATCCAGACACCGAAGTTGATATTGAAAAGTTTAAATACAAAGGTCCTATACCATTTTCTAAGGAAACTGCTATTTTAATGATGTGTGATGCAGCAGAAGCAGCATCGAAAAGTATCAAAAATCCAACAGCTCAGTCTATTAGCGATTTAATTGATAAAATTATTGATAAACAAATGTCCGATAACCAATTTGTAAACTCAGATATTACTTTCAGGGAAATTAAATTGATTAAAAAAGTGATCAAGAAAAAGTTGATGAACATCTATCATTTAAGGGTAGAATATCCAGAATAAAAAAACTTAATAAAAACATTAAAAAATCTTGGTAAATTGTAATTCTAATATTACATTTGCACTCGCAATTTAATTCAACTATTTAATAGTGGGATTTTTTGGAGAGGTGGCAGAGTGGTAATGCAGCAGATTGCTAATCTGTCGACCTTTTTGGTCGCCAGGGTTCGAGTCCCTGTCTCTCCGCAAATTGCACTCGGGGTGTAGCGTAGCCCGGTCATCGCGCCTCGTTTGGGACGAGGAGGTCGCAGGTTCGAATCCTGCCACCCCGACTTTGTTTTCGTAGAAACATAAAAACTACGGGCTCTTAGCTCAGCTGGATAGAGCACCTCCCTTCTAAGGAGGCGGTCGAAGGTTCGAATCCTTCAGGGCTCACTTAAACCACACTATTTATAGTGTGGTTTTTTGTTTTATTAAATAGCTTCATCTTTATATTCGTCTCAATTCGACTGCATTTAAAAGCCACTTGGCGAAAATTTCTAATTTCAGCTAATTTATAGGGTAAATTTGTTGCAGATAAATACCCTATTTATGAAAACGATAAAAAAAATCTCAACCCTATTCTTATTACTTGTTGGAATATTTTCCTTCACTACAATTGAAACTAAAACTTCTAAAAATGGAATTAATCTAGATCAGATTGATGTAATAGAAGCTTTAAATAAAGAATATTTTGAATGCAGGCCTTCATCAAAAATTATGTTTTATGTGGAGTCTACAATTGAAAAAAAATCTAGAGGATATAATGTTGTTAAGGCAGATATTAAAGTATTAGACAGACAGACAGGTAATACCAAATTATTGGCATCTCAAAGTATTGTGATAGCAAATAATAAGGATGCTATATTAGAAATTCCTGAATTGAGTGATGCAAGAAGTACTACAGAGCTTACAAATGGCGATATTTTACTACATAAAAATAACACCAACAAATATCAATTTAATGATTTGGTGAAATACAACTCGCTTTATAATAGTTATGTGAATTCTACTAATAAACGATTAAACACTTCTAGATTAAATAAATAACTATTAGTGAACTACACTGCTATTATATTGTAAAGCGATTTAAAAAATTTATAGACTAATTTTACTGAATTAATTATAAATGGAAACAGGGTTATGAAAAATAACATAACCATAAATGCGTCTAAAAGATTCTCAATACCTTCATTAGATGCTAAATGAAATCCAGAAAAATATAAGGCTGTTGCTGTAACTAAAACGACTATCGCTTGTTTAATGATAAGTTTACTCATTGTTGTGGGGGATTACAATTTAAAGTAAATGTACAAAAAATAATTTTATAGTTACAAATTTAAAATTCTTAGCCTAAAACTTTTTTGAAACATTTAAACGTTAATGAAGCAAAATTGCCCAAAAAAGGGAAAAAAGCTAAAAAGAAAACGATCACTACAAAACCATCTGATAGGTTTTTTAAGTTTCCAATAGAAATTAAATGAAATCCTGAGAAATAGAGTATTACTGAAGTGAATGCAAGCACGCACAATTGTTTTATGGTTTCTTTATCCATAATTAAGGGGTTAAGGGGTTAAAAAGTGTTGCAATATAATATATTTTATAGAAAAACGGTATTCAAAAGACTAATTGTTAATAACTTGTATATTTATTTACACGGATTACAATCCAATTAAAGGGAGAAGGTCAGCTATTGGATAGAGCATAATTACCAAGCCAAATTTGTAGGGTAATTTTCATCAATATATTTCTTAACTATTGATATATCGTCTTTTGCGGTTAAATCTGGAACATGTTCAGAAACAGGAATTGTTAAAAAACTCTTTGGATGATCTTTGATGCAATTTAATACAACAGTTGGTAATTCTTTTTCATTTCTTTTTGGATGAATGGGACAATTTTTTAAATACTCAAAAATTATTGGCCCATCTAATTTAAAGATATTCATGCTTACTCTTATCTTGCCATCTTTGTCTTGATAATTTTCAGCTTCCTCTTTTGTGGGTTTTTCAATAATATCTTTCAAGTAATTCTGCTTATCCAAATTCATAATAGCAAAAGAGTATATTTTTTCTAATGAAAATTCTAAACTTTTTCTATCATATGAAATAAGTGAATTTACACTTTCAGAATTTCTCAATAATTCTAAAACTTTAATTGAATATAGATTATCGCTATTGCAAACTGTAAATGATTCTTTTTTTAATTTAGGAAATTGTTCTATTGCTTGATAAACTGCATCTGCTGTTCCAAAAGGTTTTTCTCTAAAGTCTGGTATTTTTTGAATCGGAAATGAAATGTTTAATCCTTTAAATTCATTGTTGGCTGATTTAGTGCCATAAAAAGTTTTGAAAAGATTCCCATTTTTATTTATAACAATATAAATGTTTTTATAGCCTGCTTTTTTAGCGTTGTAAAGTAAGTAATCCATTAATGGTCTGTTTTCCTTTCCAACTCCAATTAAACTTTTACTTCGAGAATTAGCCTCATTAATTTTTTCTTTATTGATGTTTTTTATGGTCGATGGCTTCTTCATTCTTGAAGACATGCCACCAGCTAAAATTATTAAATTGTTATGCATGTTATTTAATTAATCTTGCTCCAGGATCAACGTTAGCAAAGTAAACACTTTTAGCGCCAGCATTATTCAAAGCTGCTATAATTTTATTTTTATTGGTTTCATCAGAGATAACTGCAATACTTCCTCCACCACCAGAACCAACTATTTTTGCTCCTAAAGCTCCAGCTGATAAAGCAGCATCTATCATTTTATCAATTTTAGGTACTGTAATTTTGAGAAGCTCTTTTAAATAATAGTGATGCTTATTCATTAATTGACCTATTGAATTAAGATTTAACCTTTCTTTTTTAAATTCTAATAGTGCAGTTTTGGTAACAGTGTAATTGCCAAGAGCTGCTTCTAAATAGGGTTTTAAATCATCACTTAAATAATTAAGATATTCATCTAGATGCGCAAGATTTGCAGTTTCTATGGTAAAATGAGGAATATGTTTTTGAACCTCTTTAATAGCTTTCCAAGAATTAGTTTTTAAGCGATGTAATAGGGCAGTGGTTTCTTTTGGTACACCAGAATCTGCCATAATTAAGCCAGGAATAGGATTCTTTAAAACTTGATAAGAAAAATCTTCACCCGTTTCTAAATAAATGATATTTCCTAAACCTATACTGTATTGATCCATTTTACCTCCTGGAGCATTAAGTTCTAAAACTTCAGCTTCGTAGGCTAATTGAGATAATTTCTCTGGTGATAAAAGTTCTTCTGGCCCAAATGCTTTTAATAAAAACTGAATCCAAGCTACAGTTAATGCAGATGAACTAGAAGTTCCTGAATTTATTGGAATAGTTCCTGTAATTAAAACATCATAGCCACAACTGGGTGTGCAATTATATCTTTTTAAAACCTGTAAGCTAGATTGCAAAAAATCTCCTTGTTCTAATTCGTCTTGCTGTTGATATATAGAAATTGTTCTTTTTTGATTGATATCTGGCAAATCAATAACAAAATTTTCTTTATTATTCTTAACAGCCTTAATGGTAATGTGTTTATCAATTGCGCATGCAATTATTGGTAACCCTAAGTAATCTTGATGGTCGCCAAATAAACAAGTTCTTCCTGGAGCAATAGAAATTATTTCTTTCAAACTAAATTATTTTTTTTCTACAAATTCATTAGGTGCATAGTATATGTTTTTAGATGCCCATCTATCTTGTAAATTTTTAAGACTGATTTTAAAAGCACTAAAATCTTTATTTTCTAAATTGGTCCAACCTATTTCTGCATATGCAGCTATTCTTGGAAAAACTTTATAATGCATTTCTCCAATTGTAGGAATCCATTCACCCCACATTTGGCAACCTAAACCAATCACTTTATCATGATATTTTACATCTAAATCTTTAGGAATTGGGTTAAAAGCATATGCTTTTGAGAAAGGTAGATTTTTATATCTATAATCTAGATAGGTAGAAGAATGTAATGAGTTTACAATTTCATACCCGTTTTTTGCTGCAGTTGTTGCCAATTCAACATCTCCTTTCCAGAAATGTACAATACTTTCTTTTGCTAATTTTTGAGAAGTCTGGGTGTCATTTTCATCTTGATATTCATGTAAATTATGACCCATAATTTCGTTCCAACCCATCATTCTTCTTCCTTTACTTTGCAGGTAATTAGATATTGAATTTGTGAAGTAAACCTGTAAATCAGCAGGCGTTTTTAATTTTTTCTCTTTCATGTATTGCTGAACAGAAGACGAATTTTTCCAATGGTTGTATTTTACTTCATCTCCACCAATATGAATAACTTTTGATGGAAATAGTGTCATAACTTCATCTAATACGTCTTTTAGAAATTGTGTTACTCTTGGGTTTGTAACATCGTAAACATCTTTTCCAACTCCGAATTTTATAGGCACTTCTATTTCTTTTTTAGAAGTTCCTAACCAAGAATAAGAAGCAATTGCAGCAGTTGAATGACCAGGCATTTCTATTTCTGGAACAACAGTAATGTTCCTTTCTTGGGCATAAGCCACAATTTCTTTAATATCTTCTTGGGTATAAAAACCTTTATGAGGCTCTGCAGATTGTATTGGGCTTTCCCACTGTAAAGGGCCAATTTGTGTGCTTTTTCTTTTAGATCCAATTTCTGTCAATTTTGGATATTTTTTAATTTCAATTCGCCAACCTTGATCATCTACCAAATGCCAATGAAACGTATTCATTTTTAAAAAAGCCATTTCATCTAATAGTAATTTTACCTGTTCTTTACCTTTAAAATATCTAGCTTCATCTAACATGAATGCCCTCCATTTAAATCTTGGAGCATCTTTTATTTTAATACCCTTTACTTTAATTTGATTTTCATATTGTGAATAATGTGAGTTGTAAGAAAGCAATTGCATTAAGGTCTGGTTGCCATAAAACCAGCCAGCTTTGTTTTTAGCACAAATAGTAATTTTATCATCTTCTACAGTTAATTCGTAAGCTTCATTTTGCAAGTTTTTATCTATTTTAAAAGTGATAAAATTATTTTTCGCAAAACCTTGCTGGGTAGTTTTTAACGATAGATTAAACTCATTTTTAAAATAATTTACCAAATCCTGTTCTATCAATTTAGCATCATTTGATGAAACTATTTTAGTGTTTTCATTTATTATAAATGATTTTTTACCATATATAATGGTATTTGGCTGAGGTATAATTTGTATGTTTTGAGCTTCTATAATTGATGAATTTAGAAATAGGATAAAAAATATAAGGTTTAAAAAAGGTTTTTTCATAATTAGATTTACTTTACTTTTTCATTTTTAAAAATGATATATGATATTTTAATCCGAAGTTAAAAGCTATACTACTTAAAGATCCACCTTTAGCTTTTACATAACCAGCAGCACTTCTAAAACTTAAATTATCATTTAATTGGTAATTAAAACCTACACTTGGTTTTACAATTAATCCTTGTCCTGTACTTATATCTCCTCCACCAGCAGCTCCTCCCAAAGCTTGTAGAAATATAGATACTTTATCATTCATAAATGAATTAGTTTGTACGCCTAAACCTACAATTCCTTCAGCATAAGCACCTGCGTTTCCAAAATTAGCAAATGACGTTTGCCCAGTGATGTATATGTTTTTATTTAGGTTTAAATTAATTTGAAGCGAGATTTGGTGTAAATCTTCTGTAGGATTAGAATCTCTTTCTGCATTGAAATAAATATCATGTTTTGTAATAATTTCTAGTCCTTTAAATTTACCAGAACTGAATTTTTTATCAGAATTAGTACCATTTCTTTCCACATAATACTTTAAACCAACTCCAAGTGAAGATGTATAAAAATGTGAATTAGGAGACATTACAAACCCTTTATTTACGGAGATATACATGTCGTTAAAAATACGTTGTTCAAGAGATAAATCTGGATAAATTAAGAAACCTCCTTGAGAATCGATTCCACCTCCACCACCAGCACCTGCTCCAAATTTGGCAAGGATATTTGTGCTATTGTTATTGAATGATAGATGATAACCACCACCTAAAAATACATCCATATAACCTGCTTTAATGCCATCAAAGGCACCATCAACTTTTAGAAATGCAAACCAGTTTTTGGTGAAATAAGTAGCCAATTCAAAACCTGCTAATTTTATAGTTTTTCCGTTATTAATACCTTGCGTTTCTCCTTTTATTTTTAAGGTATTTAAATGCAGCATTAAAGAGGTTCTCTTTGAGTTTACATTCCAATCAGACTCCTTAAGACTGTCAAAATTGTATTCGGTTTCAGAAGCTATGTAAGAGGCGTAATCGTAATTTAAGGGTATTTCTAGACTAAAATTAATTTGATGATTTTGTATTAATCCACCATCAAAAAAGTCAACATAACTCCAACCTGAATTTATAGAGAAGTGTTCAAAATCATAACCAAGATTTGCATGAGGTAAAATAAATGCGCCTCCACCATCAGGAGCAGCAGCACCTCCACCACCTCCAAAATGAAAACCAGCATCAACATAAAACTTAGGACTTAAATATTTTTTAATTCCTGCATTTACGCCTAAAGTAAAAAAGCCACCTCTTTCACCAGTTACAGCTCCATAAATACCAAGACCAGCATAAGCCCAATCGTTCAACATTAAATTATAATGAATACCTGAAAATCCCATGTTTTTTTCATTAGGAATGCTAGTTTCTGGCATTTTTATTGACAAAACATCTAATTTCGCAAACGCTTTCTGAGTTTGTTTCTTAGGAATTTCAATAGTTTGAGCATAACTATGATAACTTAAAAATAGTAATAGAAATAAACTTAGAATTTTCTTCATTTTATCTTTTATGGATTGTAATAATTACAGTTTTTGATGTTGGTGTATTACTAGTTCTACCTGTGCTTTGTATAGGTACTAATACATTTGCTTCAGGAAAATAGGTTGCAGTACATTGTTTTGGAATGTTGTATGGAATTGCTATAAAACCTTTGGCTTCTCTAATTTCATTATCAAAGTGGCTTCTTAAATCTACGATGTCTAATTTCTTAATATTGTATTTTTCCAAATCAGAACTATTCATAAAAATAACTCTTCTTTCGTTTAATACTCCTCTATACCTATCATTCAAACCATAAATTGTGGTGTTGTATTGATCGTGCGTTCTTATAGTCATCATTATAAATTGATCTTCTGCAAGCTTTAAATCAGAAGTAGCATTTACCGTAAAATTTGCCTTACCTGTTGCTGTGGGCTTAAAGTTATTTGCTCTTGCATTATTGGGTAAGTAAAAACCAACATCTTCTCGAACTCTTTTATTATAGTTATTAAAGCCAGGAATAACAGCTTCTATTTTATCTCTTATATAATCATAATTAGATATAAGTTCATCCCAATTTACTTTTGAGTTTTTTAAAGTTGCTTTGGCTAAACCAGCAACAATTGCAGGTTCACTTAACAAATCTTCAGAGCAAGGTTCTAAATGGCCTTGAGATTTATGAACAATTCCCATAGAATTTTCTACAGATATAAATTGCTCTCCAGAAGTTTGGTAATCTTTTTCTGATCTTCCTAAACAGGGCAAAATTAAAGCCTTTTTACCATGAATTAAATGACTTCTATTTAGCTTTGTAGAAACGTGAACAGTTAAATTGCAATTTCGTAAACCTTCTGCTGTATATTCTGTATCTGGAGTTGCAGACACAAAATTACCACCCATACCAAAAAATACTTTGGCCTTTTTTTGATGCATGGCTTTTATAGAATTTACAACATCAAAGCCATGTTTTCTGGGAGATTTAAAATTAAACTCGGTATCAATTTTATCTAAGAATGTGTCTGGCATTTTTTCCCAAATACCCATAGTTCTATCTCCTTGTACATTGGAATGTCCACGAACAGGACATGTTCCAGCACCTTTTTTTCCAATGCTACCCTTTAGAAGTAAAATATTTACAATTTCTCTAATGTTGTCTACAGAGTTTTTATGCTGAGTTAAACCCATTGCCCAACAAATGATAATTTTTTTATTGTTGATAATTAGGTCTGCAGCCTTTTTAATTATTTCTAAAGTTAAACCTGTTTGAGGCAATAGATAATCAATTGAATACGTTTCTAAATCGTCTATTAAAGCTTCAACTCCATGGGTTTTTTCTTTTATAAATTTATAGTCAAAAACAGAACCTGTATCTTCTTCCTCTTTAGCAATCATTAATTTTAAAATGATTTTTAGAAGAGCTACATCTCCGTTAATTTTAACTTGTAAAAACAAATCTGTTAAATCTTGTCCTGAACCTACCCATTTTAAAGGGTTTTGAGGGTCTTTATAATTCATTAATCCAACTTCAGGTAAGGGATTAATGGTTATAATTTTACTTCCATTCTTTTTGGCATCACCTAATGCAGTTAACATTCTAGGATGATTGGTGCCAGGGTTTTGCCCCATTACAATTATTAAATCTGTATGATTAAAATCATCTAAGGTAACAGAACCTTTACCAATACCTAATGTTTCAGAAAGTGCTGCACCACTTGCTTCATGACACATGTTAGAACAATCAGGTAAATTGTTTGTACCAAATTGTCTTCCAAATAATTGATATAAAAATGCAGCTTCGTTACTCGTTCTTCCTGAGGTGTAAAAAATGGCTTCATCAGGAGAATCTAGACTATTAAGTTCACTTGCAATAAGCTTAAAAGCATCTTTCCAAGAAATTTCTTTGTAATGGTTTGCGCCTTCAGGTAAATAAACAGGATGTGTAATTCGACCTTTTTTTCCTATTTCATAATCAGAAAGTTTGGCCAAATTACTCACTGAGTAAGTTGCAAAAAATAGTGGGGAAACTTTATTTCTTGTTGCTTCTTCAGCAACTGCTTTTGCACCATTTTCACAATATTCAGCTAAAAAGGCTCTTTTTTCATCAGGGTCTGGCCATGCACAGCCAGGACAATCAAAACCATAGGTTTGATTTAAGTTTTTTAATAAGCTCATTCCTCTAAATAGTCCTGCTTCATTTTTCACATGATTTATAGAAGATTTTATGGCCTTAAAGCCAACTGCTGAATGAGGAATTTCTTTTAATTCTATTCCTGTATATTTTTCTGGATTTTGAGCATTTGTTTTTTTAATCATGTGCTAAAAGATTAATTGCGTTTGTGTTGGAATAGATGGTTAGTTTGTTTTCTCTAGTAAAGCCAATTAAGCAAATACCAAATTCTTTGGCAAAATCTACAGCTAAACTTGAACATGCAGAAACTGCAACAATTACGGGTATTTTTGCAATAAAAGCTTTTGTGACTATTTCGTAAGAAACTCTTCCACTAACAAGCAAGTAATGCGCTTTTTTTAAGTTTTCATTTATGAGTAAATTGCCAATAGCTTTATCAACAGCATTGTGTCTACCAATATCTTCCTTTAATGTAAGAAGATTATTGTCTTTAGAAAATAATGCAGCTGCATGGCTTCCTCCAGATTTATTATAAGTCTTTTGAAGTGTATGCATAACTTCATACATTTTATGTAGTTGATTCGCAGTTAATTGATACCTATTCTCTAAATTATTACCAGTTACTTTAATGTCATTTAACTCCTTTTTACCACAAATACCACAAGATGAGACAGATAGTAACGTTCTTTTATTCAAATAACCTTTGCCTAAATGATCTTTAGATATAGAAACATCAACTATTTTGGGAATATTATCTTCTTGTTTAAGAATTTTCATTGCTAAAGGTGCTTTCTGTTTGTAAATATCTTCAGCAAACAATAAGCCTCTAATTAACTCAAAGTCATCATCAGGAGTTCTCATAACTACTGTATATGGCTCTTTATTGATATTTATTTGGAGTGGAGCTTCTACAACAAGGAAATCATCAACTTTTGTGTAGTTTGATTTTGAAACTTTTAGACCTTGATATAGGGTAGATTGCATAGGTATGGAGAATATATCTTTCTATACAAACTTAATGAAAAAGTACTAGCAAAAAAAAAGTCTCGATATCGAAATCGAGACTTGGGCTTTAGTGTCTTATACCCCTAAAAATAAAACACATAAAGTGGTTACAAATATAAATAATTATTTCAATTAAGAACAAAAAAATTAAGGAATGTTAACAAATTAACAATTTTAGCTTAAATTTTACTACAAATAATAGTTATTAGGTCACTTTTATTGATTTTTGTGAAAAACACATAAATAGCTCCACCATCTTTAATTTTAGTCTCTTTTCTTAGCTGTGCTACTGTTTTTGGGAAATTTCTAGTAGTAAAATTCGCCTTATTCCCTGGTAAGAATTTCTTTAATTTCTTTTTATCGTATTTTAAAATAGCATCTATTTTAAATGCTCTTCCAGGAAAAGTTATTAACATTTTAGATGTAAAAAGATGCGAATGTTGATGTAATTTAAAACTATTTGTATGCTTTGCAATTTGTTGAAATGCACCAGCTTTTAAAATGGCACTATTGGGTTCGTACAAATAATCTAATGGTTCTGAATAACTTGCTTGTACTTCATCTTTATAAGCAAAATAATAACTTTGAAGTTGGTCTTTCTGAAAATTAATTGTTTTAATTTTTATAGTATTATTATAGTCTTTTTCTAGTAAAAACAGTAACTCTTTAACTTCATTATTTGCAGCAACTACATGTACTTCTTTTACATTTTTTAGGTCATTAATTGTATTTGTAATATCTAAGATTGGTGATACTTTAATTAAAATGTTATTTGCTTTAGTAAAAAAGAAATCTATTTTTGGAGGTACATAAGGCAAACAATCTTTAAGCAAAAACACCTTACCTTTTACATCACTTCTTCTACTTGGATCTATATAAATACAATCATAATGTTGCTTTGTATTTTTGAGAAATTCAAAACCATTACCTGCAATTGTTGTAATGTTAGAAACATCTAATTCTTTATAATTATGTGATACAATTTTAGATAGCTCTTCATTAATTTCACAATGAGTTACTTTATTAAATGTTTTAGCAAAGTAAAAACAGTCTACTCCAAAACCACCAGTAATATCTATTATCGAAGATCCCTCTATAATTGCTGATTTGTATTTAGCAGTAATTTCTGATGAAGTTTGCTCAATACTTAATTTAGGAGGATAATAAATTTTGCTTGTGTTAAACCAAGTAGGTAATTTCTTTTCGGATTTTTGTTTTGCAATAACCTGATTTGCTAATTCTTGAGATGAAATGTCTTCAAATGGGCTTCCTTTTAAGATTAGTTTTGTAATCTCTGATTTTAAATTATCAGTAATATATTGTTGTACGTTTTCCTCTAAGATATTTAAATTCAATAGTAATTAAATGTTTTTGGTTAAGGATTTTACAATCTTATTTTCAGATAAAAATTCTTTTAAAATAACTTTTAAAGCAGTGTAAGAAGGTACAGCTGTAATCATACCTATAACACCAAATAACAAGCCTCCAATAATAATTACCAAAAAAATTTCTAAAGGATGAGATTTTGTGGTTTTTGAGAAAATCACAGGCTGACTTACAAAATTATCTAATACTTGTGCTAGAAAGTAAAACACCATAATTTTTAAAGATGTTGGTAAAATAAATGCTTGAAAATCATTACCAATATTGCTGGTCATAGATAGAGTAAACATTAACAAACCTCCTATAATTGGCCCAACATAAGGTATAAGGTTTAGCAAAGCACACAAAAATGCAATAACGACTGCATTTGAAATTCCGAAAAATAAAAGTACAATTGTATAGATGATGAATAAGATAGTTATCTGAAAAATTAGACCTATAAAGTATCTCGATAAAAGGTTATTTATAACTTCTAACGAATGAGAAAATTTATTTTCGCTATTATTAGGGATTAAGGTTAATATTCCCTTTTTAAACAATCTACTATCTTTCATAAAGAAAAAACAAATAAATAAAACCGAAAATAAGCCAACACTTAAGTTACCTAAAGTTCCTAAGATGCTATTAAAAATATTGGGAATCGTTTTAAATTGATTTGCAAAGTCGATACTTTTTAATTCCTTTAAAACATCTATACCTTTAGATGAGAAATAGGCTGTGATTTGATTAAAGATAGATTGTACATTGTATTGCAATTGATCAACCTCTAATAGTGATAAACTTTTACCTTGTTCTATAATAAGAGGTATAAATAATACTACAATTCCTGTTAATAAGCTTAACATCAGAATCATTGTGGTTACAACAGCTAGCGTATTTGGAAATTTTAGTTTTTTTCTTAAAAATAAAATTATTGGACGCCCAATTAAAGATAAAACTGCTGCAATTATAATGTAAGTAATAACAGATTGAATTTCTATTAAAAAGAGAATTAGCAGCACAATACCAAGTATTATACCCAATGCTCTTAAAATTCCGTTTGCTATTATTTTTGATGTCATTAATTATAACCTTTTACATCTCCCATGCTTAAAGTAGCACCATTAGAAAAAGTATGATTTGTAGGCAATAAGGTACCACTTTCTGTGGTAATCCAACTTTCCCAAGTTGCAGGTGTACCATTCATTCTGCCATTTTTTAAATACATTTTATAACTTTTAGGAATAAAGTTTTCATCTAAAAGCCACACATAACTGTCTCCAGGAGTTGTTCCTCCAGAAGTGTAAGTTACTCTTAAACCTGTTTCACCATCAATAGATTCTAAAGTTCTAATTACACCATCATCAAATAATTTATGAGGAGCAACTAACCAGAAAGAATCATTATTAAAAATATCCCAAGCTCTTTTCACGATTTTTTCATCTGTATCTTCTTGCTTTTCGCCTTCAAAATAAACAGTGCTATTGTCTAAATCTTCAGGATTTAAGTTCACACGAAAATCTTCCCAAGAAACATCAACAATATGGCTCTCTTTATTCCATTTAAAATTTCTTCTGCCTCCAAAACTCCATTCTAAAAATTTAGTGTTCTTATAATTTTCGTGTTTTATGGCAGTTAAAATTTTATTTGCTAAATCATTTGCTTGCTTATTATAGGCTTTAGCATTCCCTATAGGAATCTCTAAACCAAATAAAGACAAGGTATGGGTTTTAGGCAGTAAAATACCAGCCTCAGTTCTATTTAGATTAGACCAAGTTGCTGCTACACCACCAATTGGTATAATTGAGGTCCACATTTTATAAGAAGTAGGCAAATAGTTTTCATCTAAAATCCATAAGTAAGAATCTCCAGGAGTAGAGCCTCCAGAAGTGTAAGTTACCATTAAAGCATCTTTACCTTCATAATTTACAATGCTTCTCTCTGTGCCAGCATCAAAAATTTTGTAAGGTGCAATTAACCAAAATGAATCGTTATTAAAATAAGACTGTGCTTTTGCAATTAATTCTTTCTTGTCTGATTTTTTATCATCTACATAAACTTCAGATTTTGAAGCATCTTTTGTGTTTAAAATCACTTTATTATTATCCCAAGTTACTTCAACACTATTTTTCTGTTTGAACCATTTGTAAAAATGAGCATTTCTAAAATTCCATTCAATGATTTCGGTATTTTCAAAAGCTTCATGATTTATTGCATTAAACATTTTTATGGCCAAGGCTTCTGCTTCTTTTCCTTTTTCACCTTCAGGCAAATCTTCATTATTAGCAAAATAATAGATGGTTAAAAATCCAATAATTAAAATAAGTAGAACTGCTAAAATTTTAAAAAATTTCTTCATAGAATTATTAAGTGTTGTAAAACACAAATTTATTAATTTAAAATAACAAGTGAATTGTTTTAGAACTATTAATGTTTTGTTTAACCTGTAGAAGTTTTATCTCTCTGAGGGCTTGATGTTTATAAATGTATTTGTATTGTTTTTAGCCTTTTCTAAATCTTTAGGTTTAAAGATTTCAATTGTTGATGCAGGGTATTTCTCTAACATTTTCGAAGGTCGAATTGGACGCTCTACAAAATTGCCAGAACAACTGGGGCATACATTTTTGAAAATCTCTATTGCACAAGTTTTGCAATAGGT
Organism: Polaribacter sp. P097; assembly: GCF_036864555.1. NCBI lineage: Bacteria > Pseudomonadati > Bacteroidota > Flavobacteriia > Flavobacteriales > Flavobacteriaceae > Polaribacter > Polaribacter sp. P097. Next base: position 268,099 of record NZ_JAZETJ010000003.1, read on the forward strand.
GCACTCAAAAGAGCATACCATAGCTTCTGTAGAATGGTTAGGTAATGCTTTGTTGCAATGTTCACAAGTAGGTCTAATTTGTAGCATCAATTTTATATTTTACTCAATATTGGAAAAAATGGACTTAAATTTATTTGGTAATTCTCTACGAATTGTAATTTTTTCAGCGGTGAAAGGATGTTTAAATTCTAACCTTGCTGCATGTAAATACAAACCCTTACCTTTTAGTATTTTACCTTCTATAAAATAGTCTTTATCACCTAAAATAGGATTTTTTAATGATAATAAATGTTTTCTCAGTTGGTGTTTTCTACCTGTTTTTGGTAATAATTCTACCAAATTAAGAAAATTAAAACGTTTGGAAATTTCAGTGCTTATTACTTTAAATTGAGTGTATGCTTCTTTATCATCTATAGATTTATCGATAATACCAAGAGGTTTCATTTTACCCATAGTAATTGCATAATAGGTTTTCTGAATTTCTTTTTTTTGAAATAACTCACTCAGTTTTTGAATGGCACTACTTGTTTTGCCAACTAAAAGTAAACCTGAAGTTGCATAATCTAGTCTGTGAACAGGTTGTGGTTTTACAGCATCTACTTGATTGCTTTTTTTAAGATTTTGAGATAAAGCATTCGCTATTGTTACAAATTTGTTCCCACTTACTAAAATTCCTGCAGGCTTATAAATAACTGCTAAGAAATCATCTTCAAACAAAACTTCTAATTCTAATTTTAGTCTACTGAATTCTTGTTTGTTATTACTTTCTAACAACATAATTTTTTCTCCACCCGAAATAAATTTGGCAGTACTTGCAAGCTCATTATCAATTAAAATCAACTGTTTCTTTATTGCTTTTTTTATACCCGATTTTGTAGTAATTGTATTAAAAATACCAACTCCATATTCTTGAAATCGAATCGGTTTATCAAGGTTTAAAGCAATATGAGTTTCTATAATTCTCACGGATAATAAATGTGGTTAAATAATAATTCCCACAAAAGTGGGAATTATTATCAATTGATTAATTGTCTTTTTGATAACCTTTTGGTCTTTTAGAACGAATTGGCGCTTTTGGCTCTGGCTTAGGAAAAAACTCATTACCTTTTAACAAGCGTAAAGCCTCTGCAACTGCTTTCTCTAACTGAGGATCTTTACCCATTAATACTTCTTTTGGTGTTTGATGAACCTCAATATCTGGTGCAACACCTTCTGCTTCTACAGCCCAGTTCCCATCAACATCATAAAAACCACCTCTTGGTGCTACCATTCTTCCTCCATCAATAAATCTTGGGGTATCCCAAGTACCAACTAATCCACCCCAAGTTCTTGTACCTACTAAGGTTCCTAGTTTTTTTACTTTAAACATATATGGTAATAAATCTCCTCCAGAACCAGCTCTTTCGTTAATTATCATCACTTTTGGGCCCCATATTCCAGCCATTGGTGTTGTCCAAGGTTTTCTGCTTTCTGTTTTGCTATTGAAATAACCAACAACTTCTCTAGACATAATATCAATCATATAATCAGCAGCAGAACCTCCACCATTATTTCTTTCATCAATTACTACTCCTTTTTTATCTTGTTGAGAAAAGTAATATCTATTAAAAGAAGTAAAACCAGGATTACTTGTGTTTGGCACATAAACGTAGGCCAATTTTCCATTCGATAATTTATCTACCTTTCTTCTGTTGCTTTCTACCCAATCAATATTTCTTAAACCTCTTTCACTTGCAGTTGGTGTAATTAAAACAGACCTTGCGTCTTTTTGAGAAGGTTTATCATTAACTTTAATATAAATTTCTCTACCAGCAGTTTGTTCTAACAATTGATAAGGATTCATATCTGATGTAAGTTCAACGCCATTGATAGCTACTAAATAATCACCCTTATTTACATTGATACCTGGCAAGCCTAAAGGAGCAAAAATATTAGGATTCCATCTTTCGCCTTTATAGATTTTCTTAAAGCGATAATAACCCTTGTTTTTCTCTAAATCTGCACCTAACAAACCTACAGCAACTCTGTCTACATTTGGTAAATCTCCACCAGAAACATAAGAATGCCCAATTGCAACTTCACCACTCATAATGTCTACAACATAGTTTAAATCTGTTCTATGTCTTACATCATTTATCCATGGAGAATACCACTTGTAAATATCATTCCAAGGAGCTCCATGCACATTATCTACGTAAAGAAAATCTCTCATAAATCGCCATCCTTCTTTAAATATTTGATGCGCTTCTGCTTTAGGATCTACTTTAATTTTTAAATTGGTTTTTAAGTTTTCTTTTCCTGCTTTGGGTGCAGTTGCTTTGTTGATGCTCCAGCTACTTCCTTTAGATAATAAAATTGAATTTGCATCACTAGAGGCAGTCATAGATGATACCCCAGTTGCAAAAGTTGTTGGTTTTTCTTTGGTAACATCGAAACTATGTAACGTTAAACCTCTAGAATTTGGGATAGATTCAGCTACAAAAACTTTGTTTTTAGGTCCTTTTAAAAGCCCAACATAATTTCTTGCAGGTAAATCTAAAGCTACAGCTCTATCAAAAATTCCATTTTCATCAATAATTGTTTTATTGGCTTCTATTTTTTTGTCTTTTTCCTTTTTAGCATCTTCGGTCTTTTCTTTTTTAATTTCTTCTTCATCTGTTTTTGGCAGGTTAGGAGCTTTGTCTTCAGAATTTAAAACCACTGTATACAGTGTTCTTGTAACACTAGGATCGTAAGAAGACATGTCTAACCAGCCTGTTTGTAAACCATAATCTGTACTTGCTAAGGTATAGATGTATTTACCTGAAGCATCCCAAACAGGTGTAATTGCATCTGCAATTTTATCTGTAATTTGAACTATTTTTTGCGTACTTAATTGGTATGCATAAACAGATTTAAAGCTATTGTCATTTTGTTTGGCATACACAATCCAATCACTATCAGGAGAAAATTTAGGGTTCATAGTTCTGTTTGGATGTGCAAAACCATCTGCATCTGCTTTTACGATTTTTTTGGTTTCTAAATTAATGATCCAAATAACAAAGTTGGTATCTGTATATGCAATGTATTTACCATTTGGAGACCAATCTGGTTGAAAATAAAAAGTAGGATTTGGTAGTTTAATATACTCTTGATTATTTCCATTCTGATCTGCCAAAACCAATTCATATTCACCATTTTTGTCTGAAAACCAAGCAACTTGGTCACCTTTTGGAGACCAAATAGGAGAACGATCTGCAACTCCAGAAGAATTGGTTATGTTTCTCCAAGTACCATTTTCTTTAGGTACCGTAAAAATTTCTCCTCTATATTCAAAAATGGCTCTTTTACCTTTTGGTGATACTTTTGGGTTTGTAAGATTTCTTCCAGAAACGTTCATCCATCTTGTTCTAGAATAGTTTAAATCACCTTTAACATTAATAATAATTTGGTTGGTTTCTTTGGTTTCTGGGTTTAGCATGTGCAGAAAACCTGCTTGCTCGTAAACAATACCATTTCCATTAGCATCAATATTTTTAACATCGAACTTTTTATGAAAGGTTACTTGAGTTTCTTTTTTGGTTTTCAAGTTATAAGACCAAATATTGGCAGTATAATCTCTTTCTGAAATGTAATAGACATCGCCTTTAAACCAAACAGGATTTACATGTCTTTCTCCATCTAACTGAGGCGTTTTTATTAATTCTTTTGTTTTTAAATTTACAATCCAAATAGGCATTGCTTGTCCTCCTCTGTAATTTCTCCATTCTGCATCCCAACTTGTAATAGGAGTGTAGGCAATGTATTTATTGTCTTCAGAAATTTCACCAAAGGCAGCTCTTGGTATATCAAAAGCTTCTGGCATACCACCTTCTGTGCCAATTGTGTAGAATTTGTTAGTTTGTGTTGGCCTCCCTTCTCTGTTAGATCTGAATAAGATTTTACCATCTGGTGTCCAGCCTTGCACAATATCTGAAGCTGAATGGTAGGTTAATCTTTTTGGTTCACCACCATTTATGGAAACTAAATAAACATCAATATTTCCATCATATTGAGCTGTAAAGGCAATCCATTGCCCATCTTTAGAAAATTTTGGGCTAGATTCATAGCCATCATCACTCGTTAGCCTAACTGCATTACCACCATTTATTGGTGCTTTCCATAAATCTGCTGCATGCACAAATACTACTTGGTTGCTAGATAGTGTAGGTTGCCTCAATAATCGAGTTCCCTGTGAAAAGCTTATGTATGTTAAGAATAACGAAAAAAGAAGAATTATTTTTTTCATGATGATAAAGTTTGGTTTAGTCTTTAAAGGTAAATAAAATCAAACTAAAAAATATCACAAAAATTTTAAGTTATTTAGCAAATAACTGACTTTCATCTTTAAAAGCTTTAAACTCTAAAGCATTATTTTCTGGATCATTAAAAAACATGGTAGCTTGTTCACCAACCTTGCCTTCAAAACGAATTCCTGGTTCTATTATGAATTCAGTCTGTACTTCTTTCAATCGATCAGCTAAAATATGCCAATCACTCCATGTTAAAACAACACCAAAATGAGGAACAGGAACATCTTTACCATCTACAGGATTTGAGATTCGGTCAGAAATAAAACCTTCTTTTTGATGAATTACCAATTGATGGCCAAAGAAATTAAAATCTACCCAATGATCTGAAGATCTGCCTTCTTCACATTGTAACACATCTCTATAAAAAGTTCTGCATTTTTCTAAATTTTGAACGGGAATTGCCAAGTGAAAAGGTTGTATCATTTTTAGTTATTTAATTTTATAATTATCTGTTTCGATTTCTGAATGTTAATTAAAACCCAACTGCTGCATCATCACCTCTTTTATCAGCACCCGCTTCTAGCTTTCCATTTGGTAAAACTAAAATGGCATCAACTCTACCTATTATTAATGAGTTTCTTTCTAAAATATCATAACCTAAATTGTTGAGGTTTGTTTTTGTAGTATAATCAAATCCATTAGGTTCCATTCGAATTATATCTGGTAACCATTGATGATGAAAACGTGGCTGATTTACAGATGCTTGCATACCCATATTATAATCGACAACATTGATTATATTTTGCAAGACAGAGGTTATAATTGTAGAACCTCCAGGAGTTCCTACAACCATTTTGAGCTTTCCATCTTTTTCTATTATGGTTGGCGTCATTGAGCTTAACATGCGTTTTTCTGGCGCAATTGCATTTGCTTTAGAACCTACCAAACCATAAACATTGGGCACACCAGGTTTACTAGAAAAATCATCCATTTCATTATTAAGAAAAAAACCAGCGCCCTTTACCAAAACTTTAGATCCATAACCCGTGTTTAGTGTCGTTGTTACTGCAACTGCATTTCCAAATTGATCTACAATAGAGTAATGTGTTGTTTCATCACTTTCATAACCAAGAATTTTACCATGAGAAACTGCAGATGATGGTGTAGCTTTATCCCAAGAAAAATCACTCATTCTCTTATTTATATAAGCCGAATTTACAAGGCTATCTATTGGTACATCTACAAAATCGATATCACCTAAATAATGAGCTCTATCTGCATAAGCACGTCTTTCTGCTTCAGTTAATAATTGTATGTACTCTGTTGAGTTGTGTTTTATTTTAGAAAGATCATAAGGTTCAATAGACTTTAGAATTTGAGCTAAACAAATACCACCACTTGCAGGTAAAGTCATGGAAGTAATGTTGTGGTTTTTGTAAGTAAACTCTATAGGTTTTCTCCAAATTGCCTGATATTTCTCTAAATCTTCATAGGTAATTATACCTCCTAATTCTGTTACATACTCTACTAATAATTCAGCAGTTTTTCCTTTATAAAAGCCATCTTTTCCAAAATCACGAATACGTTCTAAGGTTCGTGCCAATTCAGTTTGAATAAGAACATCGCCTGCTTTCCATTTTTTATCAAAAATAGTTTTGTAATTGTTTACCTTTCTAAAACGAGCTGTGGCATTATTTAAATCATTTGCTTGTTTCTCTGTAATTGTTATTCCGTTTTTTGCTAAATCAATAGCTGGTTGAACCAAATCAGAAAAAGGTAAACTGCCTAATTTTTGATGTACTTCGAATACACCAGCAACAGAGCCAGGTATTCCAACTGCATACGCACCTAAAACACTTTTATTTTCGATAACATTGCCTAAAGAATCTAAATACATGTTTTTATGTGCTGTAATAGGTGCTTTTTCTCTAAAATCTAGCGCTCCTTTTGTACCATCATTATTTCTGTAAACCATAAAACCACCACCACCAATATTACCAGCAACTGGGTATACAACTGCTAAAGCAAAATGAGTAGCAACCATGGCATCATAAGCATTTCCTCCTTTTTTTAAAATAGATGTTCCAATTTCTGATGCTTCAACTCTTGCTGAAACAACCATGGCTTTTTCTGTAATTAAACCAATTTCAGTTTGTTTTTTACAAGAAATTAAAACAATTGTAAAGCATAATAGACTTAGTATATTTCTCATAATTCAGATTGAATTTCTTTTAATTTGATTTTGGTAAAGGCATGCAAATCCTTGAAAAATATAGTAAAATCTTCTTCTAATTCATCTTGTAAGATTTCTAAATCTTCAATAGCCAAATTCATTTGAGATTTGCCTTTTGTTCTTTGGTTCATGCCATTTAAAACCTTGGCAATTCCATTTTTAAATTGATAGTTGTAGAGTATGTCATACTCAATCATATATCTGATGAAGTTCTGAGATTTTATTGGCAGTTCAGGAGATTTTTCATTGAAAAGTCTATAAATAGCTTTCGTATATAATTCTAAAGGAATTTCTGAATACTGGTTCCAGTTTTTTGCTAAAAAGTAATCGTAAAAAATATCGATAATAACACCATCATAATGTCTATAACGTTTGTGTAAACGCCTTTTACTTTTTCTAACTATTGGGTGTGCATCTGTAAATGTATCTATTTCTCTATGTAGAAAAATACCTTGCTGAATTTCGTCATTAAAATGGGTATAATTATTTCCTCTCACATGGTCTGCAATAAAATTACCAATCATAATATTGGTATTGTTTTCTGATAAATAGAGGTGAGCTAAGAAATTCATGCAAGTAAATGTAATCAAAAAACCACAATAAATTCTGACTTTAAAATCAGATTTATTGTGGTTGTAATATTTAAATTATTTTAAATGTAAACTATTTAATATTAGTTGTTTAGCATTACTGGCATTACAAGCATTGTAACTTGTTCACCTTCATCTGTACCATCAATAGGTGTTAAAATACCTGCTCTGTTTGGTAAAGACATTTCAATTAAAACATCACTAGAATTTAAGTTGTTTAACATTTCACTTAAAAAACGTGAGTTAAAACCAATTTGCATATCATCTCCTTGATAATCACAACTTAAACGTTCATCTGCTTTGTTAGAGAAATCTAAATCTTCTGCAGAAATATTTAATTCAGTACCCGCCATTTTTAAACGAATCTGATGCGTGGTTTTACTAGAAAATATAGAAACACGTCTAACAGAATTTAAGAAAGAAGCTCTATCAACAGTTAATTTATTAGGATTTTCTTTTGGTATTACAGCTTCGTAGTTAGGATATTTACCATCAATTAATCTACAAACCAACACTATATTATCGAATGTAAATTTTGCGTTAGCATCATTATATTCAATAGTTACATCACTATCAGAACCACCTAAAATACCTTTTAACAAATTTAAAGGCTTCTTTGGCATAATAAATTCTGCTGTTTGATCTGCAGTTACATCTGTTCTAGAATATTTAACCAATTTATGAGCATCTGTTGCTACAAAAGTTAAACTTTGAGAACTAAATTGAAAAAACACACCACTCATTACTGGTCTTAAATCATCATTTCCAGCAGCAAAAATAGTTTTAGAAATTGCAGTACCTAATATATTTGCAGGTACTACAGTTTTACTTGGGCTAGGCAAGGTAACCGCTTTCGGAAACTCATCTCCACCAAAATAAGCCATATCATATTTACCTTGATCAGAACTAATTTCTATAGTATTATCACCTTCTGTTTTGAAAGTTAATGGCTGATCTGGAAAAGTTTTTAATGTATCTAATAACAAACGTGCAGAAACTGCAATTGAACCAGAACTATCACTTTCTACATCTACAACAGAACTCATTGTAGTTTCTAAATCTGATGCAGAAACTTTAAGTTGATTTTCAGATAATTCAAATAAAAAGTTGTCTAAAATTGGTAAGGTGTTGTTGCTATTTATAACGCCTCCTAAAACTTGTAATTGCTTTAAAAGTTGTGAACTCGATACAATAAATTTCATTGATTATTTTTCTTAATTTGATTTACAAATATAATCTTAATAAGCGACTTTTAAAATTAATTTATTAACAGGTTATGAGCATTTTGTTGATGTTTTTAAAAACGTTATAATTATGTTAATGCGTACTTTTTTACTGATTAAAAAAACTACATTTGTGTGTTATCAACTACAAAAAATGAAGAAATTATTCCTTTCAATTTCAGCGATTTTGCTGATGTATACTGCACTTTTTGCTCAGCAACCAAATAAATTAACATCGAATGAAATTTTTGAAAAAGTTCAAAAACTTAATTTTTTAGGAACAGCACTTTATATTGCTGCACATCCAGATGATGAAAATACACGATTAATTGCGTATTTGGCAAATGAAGTTAAAGCAAGAACTGCTTACTTATCTTTAACTAGAGGTGATGGAGGACAGAATTTAATTGGCCCAGAAATTAGAGAGTTATTGGGTGTTATTAGAACGCAAGAATTATTAGCTGCAAGAAGGGTTGATGGAGGTGAACAAATGTTTACTAGAGCCAATGATTTTGGGTATTCTAAACATCCTGATGAAACCTTACAAATTTGGAATAAAGAGGAGGTTTTAAGTGATGTGGTTTGGGCAATTAGAATCTTTAAGCCAGATGTAATTATCAACAGATTCAATCATAGAACACCAGGTACAACACATGGCCATCATACTAGCTCTGCTATGTTAAGTGTTGAAGCTTTTGATTTGGTAAATGATAATACAAAATTTTCTGACCAATTGAAGTATACCCAAGTATGGCAGCCAAAACGTCTTTTTTTTAACACATCTTCTTGGTTTTATAGAGATAAAGACAAATTTGCTGAGGCTTCTAAGAATTTTACAAAATTTGATGTTGGTGTATATTACCCTTTAAAAGGACTTTCAAATAATGAATTGGCATCTTTAGCAAGTAGTCAACATTTATGTCAAGGTTTTGGTAGATTAACAACAAGAGGATCTCAAACAGAATATGTAGAGTTTTTAAAAGGTGATGCTCCAAAAGATAAAAGTGATATTTTTTCAGGTATTAATACTACTTGGAATCGTGTTAAGAATGGAGGAGAAGTGGGTGATATTTTATATGATATTGAAGAAAATTTTGACTTTACAAATCCGGCTAAACATTTGCCAAAATTATTAGAAGCTTATTCTCTAATAACAAAATTAGAAAACGAACATTGGAAAAAGATTAAAACTGCTGAGATTAAAGAAATTATTGAGGCTTGCTTAGGTTTGTATATAGAGGCTTCTGCAGTAAGTGCAACAGCTGTTCCCAACTCTACCATTGATGTTAATTTCGAAGTAATAAATAGAAGTGATATTCCTGTTGAGCTAACCTCAATCACATCAAACAAAACAAATAAAAAATATTTTAAAGGAATAAGTTTAGCAAAAAACAAAAAGGAAAACTTCAAAGAGCAAATTTCATTAAAAGGAGCAAATTATTCAGACCCTTATTGGTTAAGAAATGAGGCGTCTTTAGGCATGTATGCTGTAGAAGATAGAACTTTAATTGGTAAGCCAGAAACACCTAGAGAAATTACTGTTGATTTTAACATGATTGTAAATTATGTGCCAATCAGTTTTACAAAAAATGTAATTAGAAGATATTCTAAACGTGACAAAGGTGAAATTTACGAACCTTTTGAAATTGTGCCAAGAGTAACTACTAAGTTAAAAGATAAAGTGCTTATTTTTTCTGACAGTGTCGCAAAAAAAGTTGAGGTAGAAGTAAGAGCTGGTGCTAATTTTACATCTGGAACTATGCAGTTAGATGTGCCAAAAGAATGGATGGTTTCACCTTCGGAAATTCCGTTTAATATTGCTCAAAAAAATGATAAACAAGTAGTTGTTTTTACAGTTGTTCCTCCAAAAAATCAATCTGAAGGAAACTTAAAAGTTATTGCTAATTCACAAGGTGAAAAGTTTACAAAGGAGTTAATAGAAATTAATTACAATCACATACCAAAACAGATAGTTCTTAAGAATTCTGAAGCTAAAATTGTAAGATTAAATATCAAAAAGAAAGGTACTAATATCGGTTACATAAAAGGAGCAGGAGATGCTGTGCCAGAAAGTTTACAACAAATTGGGTATAATGTTATTGCTATAAAGCCTTCAGAAATAAATACTAAAAATTTGCAACAATTTGATGCAATTGTTTTAGGAATAAGAGCCTATAATGTTGTGAATGATTTGAAATTCAAACAGAAATTTTTGTTGGAATATGTAAAGAATGGAGGAAATTTAATAGTGCAGTACAACACAAATAGAGGAGTGGATGTACAAGCACCTTATCAACTTAAATTGTCTAGAGATCGAGTTACAGATGAATTTGCAGAAGTAACCATTTTAGATCCTAATAATTCATTGTTAAATTTTCCGAATAAAATTACGGATGCTGATTTTAAAGGTTGGGTACAAGAAAGAGGTTTGTACTTTCCAGACATTTGGAGCGAGCAGTACACACCTTTATTATCGATGAAAGACAAAGGAGAAACTCCGAAGTTAGGTAGTTTGTTAATTGCTAAATATGGTGAAGGAAATTACATTTATACTGGTTTAAGTTTTTTTAGAGAACTACCAGCAGGTGTTTCTGGGGCTTATAAGTTATTTGCAAATATGTTGTCTGTAGGTAAAGAATAATAAATTAGAAGCTAATCATTTAAAATGAATCGTATGGAAAAACCAAAATATAAGTGGGAAGGAAGTTACACCTTCGTTTTAATTGCGAACTTAATTTATTTGATTGTATTTTATCTCATCACAAATCATTTTACAAATTAATTTATGGAAGTAACAAGTAAATTACATTATGTAGATTGGATAATACTATCTGTAACTTTAATATTCATAGTTGCTTATGGTACTTATGTTACTCGTAAAAACAGAAATGTCACAGATTATATAAAAGGAGGTAGCGATTCTAAATGGTGGACAATTGGTCTTTCTGTCATGGCAACTCAAGCCAGTGCAATAACCTTTTTGTCAACTCCTGGTCAGGCTTTTCATAGTGGAATGGGGTTTGTGCAATTTTATTTTGGATTGCCAATTGCTATGGTAATTATTTGTGCAGTTTTTATACCTATTTATCATAAGTTAAAAGTATACACTGCTTATGAATTCTTAGAAGGTAGATTCGATTTAAAAACCAGAAGTTTAGCAGCTATTTTATTTTTAATACAAAGAGGTTTAGCAGCTGGTATAACCATTTTTGCACCAGCGATTATACTATCTGCAGTGCTAGGTTGGGATTTGTTAGTCCTAAATATTATTATTGGATTTTTAGTAATTGTCTATACAGTTTCAGGAGGTACGAAAGCTGTAAATGTTACTCAGAAACAGCAAATGATTATTATATTTTTTGGAATGTTGGTAGCATTTTTTATGATTATGAGTCAGCTTCCAGAAGATATTACATTTGGCAAAGCTTTAGATATTGCAGGAGCTAGTGGAAAAATGGAGGTCTTAGATTTTTCTTTTGATTTAAATAACAGATATACAGTTTGGACAGGTATTTTAGGAGGAACATTTTTAATGTTATCCTATTTTGGAACAGATCAAAGCCAGGTTCAACGTTATTTGTCTGGTAAGTCTATCAGAGAAAGTCAGTTAGGTTTAATTTTTAATGGTTTACTAAAAGTACCTATGCAGTTTTTTATTTTGCTAGTAGGTGTAATGGTTTTTGTGTTTTATCAATTTAATGCATCACCTTTAAATTTTAATCCAAAGGTTAATGATGCTATTGCAAACTCTAAATTTAGCAGTCAATATCAACAATTAGAAAGCAGACATGCTAAAATTGAAGATGAAAAAAGAATGATGTTCATTGACGGTGTTCAGAATAGAGAAAAAGAAAAAATTAAAAGATTAAATGCGCAAGATTTAGCCATAAAAGAAGAAGCTAAAGATTTGGTGAATATTTTAAATCAACAAAAAGATTTTAAAAAAATAGAATCTAATGATAAAGATTATGTTTTTATTCATTTCATTCTAAATAATTTACCTAGAGGATTAATAGGCTTGCTTTTAGCTGTAATACTATCAGCAGCAATGTCTTCTACAGCATCAGAATTAAATGCATTAGCAAGCACAACAGCAATGGATTTATATAAAAGAAATTTAGGTGAGGAGAAAAGTGAAGAGCATTATGTAAAAGCATCTAAATGGTTCACGTTAGCTTGGGGAATTATTGCAATTTCTGTAGCATGTATTGCTAATTTGTTTGATAATTTAATTCAATTGGTAAATATTATTGGTTCCATATTTTATGGCAATGTTTTGGGTATATTTTTATTAGCATTTTTTATCAAATTTGTGAGAGGAAATGCAGTATTTATAGCTGCACTTATCACTCAGCTAATAATAATTTATGTGTTTATAATGGATTGGTTACCTTATTTATGGTTAAATTTATTAGGATGTGTTTTAGTAATGGGAATTGCCATTTTTATTCAAACATTTACTCAAGATAAATCGAAGCTAAAATTTAATGAAGGATAATGAATAACAGTAAAATTATCAATTGGGGAATTATTGGTTTAGGTAAAATTGCTGACAGATTTGCTACAGATCTGACGAATGTAAAACATGTAAATCTTGCTGCTGTAGCTTCTAGAAGTGAAGAAAGGGCAAATGAATTTGCGAAACAGTTTAGTGCAGATAAAGCTTACGATTCTTACCTAAAACTAGCTAAAGATCCAAATGTAGATGCAGTTTACATAGCAACTCCACATAGTTTTCATAAAGAACATTCTATTTTATGTTTAAAGCATAAAAAAGCAGTTTTATGCGAAAAACCATTTGCCATGAATTTAGAAGAGGTAAATGAAATGATAGCTGTTGCAAAAGAAAATGATGTTTTATTGATGGAAGCGCTTTGGACCTACTTTTTACCTCATTATAGATTTGTACTCGATATGTATAAGACAAAAAAGTATGGTGATTTAATTGATTTAAAGGCAGATTTCGGATTTGTTACCCCTTACAATACAGACAGCAGAGTTTTTAAGAAAGAAGTGGGTGGAGGTTCTTTGTTAGATATTGGTATTTACCCAATATTTGCTGCTTTGAGTACCTTAGGTAGTCCTTCTAAAATAGAGGCTAAAGCTGAGTTTTTCGAAAATGGAGCAGATGCAGTTTGTGATATGATTTTTAGTTACGAAAAAGCCAAAGCATATCTAAAAAGTACTTTGTTAGAAGAAACTCCTACTGAAGCTATTTTTACCTTTGAAAAAGCAAAATTGGTTATCAATACTAGATTTCATGAACCTTCTACTGTAACCGTAATTCAAAATAATAATTCAGAAACTTTAAATTTTAACTATAGGAGTATTGGTTATAATTTTGAAGCAGATCATTTCAGTAAACTATTGAGAGAAGGTAAAAAAGAAAGTACTATAATGTCTTTTGATTTTTCTAGAAAATTGATAAAAACGTTAGACGATGTAAGAACTAAAATAGATTTGGAGTATTAATTTATTTTAATTTTAAACAATAAAAAAGCCACTATTTCTAGTGGCTTTTTATATTCTAATAGGGTTCAATTATTTTTCCATAATCTCTCCACAACCAACTCTAGCACCAGCAGCACCTGAAGGCTGAGATTTAAAATCATCTGTACCTGCATGAACAATAATGGCATGTCCGACAATGTTTTTAGTATCATCTTCACAACCTATGCACCAGAAATCACTTTCTTTTTCTATGGTAGCATTACCATTTTCATCAGCTTCTAAATTACCAATATCTCCACTATGAAATTCACCATGCTTCCATTTTCCATGATTATCTTGTGTTGGGTTCCAGTGACCTCCAGCAGATTTACCATCATCAGAAGAACAATCTCCTTTTTCATGAATATGAATGGCGTGTGTACCAGGAGTTAATCCTTTTAATTCGGCTTTCATCATAACTTTACCATCAACTTGAGTAAAACTAACAGTTCCGCTAACTGAGCTTCCACTTTTTGCATTTATAGTTGCTTCAGCAAATTTTTCTTCACTTTTTGTACATGAAATTGCGATTGCAAAAAGTAAAATTAATAGACTTATTTTTTTCATATTTTAAAGAGTTTAGATAGTTATTATTTTCTATTTGGGTACCAATTTAACTGTACCACTTCAATTTCTTTATTTTCTTTGTTTACCAATTCTTTAAATTTACTTACATCGCTCAAACCACCTGTACCTCTGTAATGATAAGGATATACTTGTTTTGGTTTAAAAGCCAATACTCCACTAGCTGCATTTTCAACAGGCATGGTGTAAGGTAAATTCATGCAAACAAATGCTTTGTCGATGTTTTCTAGATTTCTCATTTCTGGAATGTCTTCTGTATCTCCAGAAAAATAAATTCTTTCTTCATCAATGGTTAGCACATAACCATTTCCTCTTCCTTTACTATGAAACTTTAAAGCTTCTTCTCTTAAATTGTACATTGGTATTGCTTCAATGTCAAAATTAGAGAATGATTTTTCTTCGCCATTGTTAATTACAACAATCTCTTTTGCTTTAACAGCGCTAATTTCTTTAGCTACTGCTTCAGGAGCAATAATTATAGTGCTTTCTAAAGCTAAGGCATTCAAGGTTTTTAAGTTCATATGGTCACCATGAATATCAGTTATTAAAACATAATGTGGGTCTTCAAAAGAAGCAAACGCTTCTGCACCACCTGTTGGATCTAAATAAATAACAGTTTCATCGAATTCTAAGACTGCAGTTGCATGACTTATTGGTGTAATTTCTAATTCAGTTTGTTCTTTTACATTTTCTGCAAGAGGCATTTTTTTATCCGAAGTTTTTTTTGCTTCAGATTTGCAAGAAAATAATGCTAGAACAGTTAGCGTTAAGAATATTGATTTAATTTTCATGATATTTTTTTTTAAGTATTCTCAAAGATAAGAAGATTAAGAAAAAATCAAATGTTGATCTTAAACATATTTATTATTCGAGAAGGATCTACTTTCTTTTATAGATTGATTCCCCTTCTTTAATAGTTTCTAAAACTACGATATCTTTAATTTTACTTGGTTCAACTGTTAATGGATTCTCATTAAGAATTACTAAATCAGCTAATTTACCTGCAGTTAAAGATCCTTTTGTGTCTTCTTCAAAATGTTGATATGCAGACCAACTTGTAATTGCTTGTAAAGCTTCGTAAGGAGTTAACCTTTCACCTTCTCCAATTACTTTACCTGACCTAGAAGTTCTTTCTACAGCTGTCCAAACTACACGCATTAAATTAGGTAAAGCAACAGGTGCATCTGAATGTATGGTTACTTTTAAACCTTTGTTTAAGGCTGTTTTTACAGGACTAATTTTTTCTCCCAATTCACCACCAATAATTTCCTGATGCCAATCTCCCCAATAAAAAGTATGTAAAGGATATAAAGAGGCAATTACATTTAGTTTTTTTAAAGAATCTAATTGATCATCTCTAACATATTGCCCATGTATTAAAACATTTCTACGATCTTCATTACCATATTTTTTTGCAGCTTTAGACATGGTTCTAATCATTTGATCCATTGCAGCATCTCCATTTGCATGTGTAAGTATTTGCCAATTGTTTTTGAATGCATTTTCATAAATAGCTAAAACATCTTCATCTTTTGGTATTGCAGGATATCCTAAATAATTTGGAGCTGCATTGTGTGGTGCTAATAAATAAGGTTTAGTTCTCCACGCAGTTCTTCCTTGAGGAGAACCATCTAAAGTTAACTTTAAACCACCAATTCTATAGTGGTTTTCATACTCTTTTTTATTCCATTTACTTTTCATAAGATCTTGAAAAGAATAATCGATGTAAGAAACAATATCAATTTTCCAGAAATTTTTATCTGCGAAGGTTGCTAATAATTCATGCTGTTCCATAGCTCTTCCTTCTTGAGCTGTTGTGTAACCATAATATAAAGCCAAGTCTTGACCAGCCTTCATAAATTTAAGAAGAGCTTCATCAGACTTTGGTGTCAGAGCTTTTAACATATGAGGTATTGCAGCCAATTCTTCTAGAACACCATTTGGTTCTTGACTATTTGGCATCCTTCTAATAATTCCACCTTCTGGATTTTTAGTGTCTTCTGTAATGCCTAATAATTCTAATCCTTTAGAGTTTAATACTGCAAAGTGATTTGAGATATGGATAATCATTACAGGATGTTCAGTAGTTACTTTGTCTAAATCTTCTTTGGTCGGAAAACGTTTTTCTTCTATTACAGAATCATCAAATCCTGTTCCGAAAATCCAACCTGTTAAGGCTCTATTTTCTTCGGTATTCCACTCTTTTAAAATAGATATAATAGATGGAATATCTTTTGCACCTGCATCTGGTGGAGGTAAAATTTGTGCACCAATGGCTTGAGCAGAAAAGTTAGCAAAATGTGAATGGCCATCAATAAAACCAGGTAACAAAGCTTTACCTTTTAGGTTTATCATTTTATGACCCATACCAGCTATTTTCATAGCTTGGTCTGAATTTCCAGCAAACTCTATTTTACCATTTCTGGTTACTAATGCTTCTACATAGGTTGGGTTATCACCCTCCATAGTGATTATTTTTCCATTGAAATATACAGTTGCTTGTGGTTTAGTGGTTTCTTTTTTACAAGAAAATAGAATAATGATTGTTGTTAGTAGTGATAAAATTAAAAGAGCCTTGCCTTTCATGATTTATTAATTAGTTGGTTATATATACTTTAGATAATTTAAAACTAAAATAAGAACTTTTTCTAGATACTTGAGTACGAAATACTTTATATAACTAAAAAAATTTTATATTCGTTCTATAAAGAAATTTCCGTAAGATGAGCAGAAAAATCAAAGACTACATTATAATAAGTCTTAAAGGAATGGCAATGGGTGCTGCAGATGTTGTACCAGGTGTTTCTGGAGGAACAATCGCATTTATTTCAGGTATTTACGAAGAACTTTTAGGCTCAATAAGTAATATTAATTTAGAACTTTTTAAAACTTTAAAAAATGAGGGTTTTAAAATAGCCTGGAAAAAGTTGAATGGAAATTTTTTATTAGCTTTATTTACAGGGATTTTTATAAGTGTTGTATCACTAGCAAAAGCTATTAAATACCTATTAGAAAATGAACCTATTTTACTTTGGTCTTTCTTTTTTGGTTTGGTTTTGGCAAGTATAATTTACATTGCGAAACAAATTAAAAAATGGAACTTTATATCGGTTTTAGTATTAATTATTGGGGCTTTTGTAGCTTATTATATTACTACATTAAACCCTTTAGTTAATGAAAATTCATCCCTTTTATTTATGTTTATTGCTGGTGCTTTAGCCATTTGTGCAATGATATTACCAGGTATTTCAGGAGCTTTTATCTTGGTGCTTTTAGGTGCTTATAAACCAATTTTATCTGCTGTAAGCGATAAAGATTTAAAAACAATTGCAGTAGTAGGCTTAGGAGCTATTGTAGGTTTGTTATCATTTTCTAAAATTTTAAAATGGTTATTTAACCATTACAAAGATTATACGCTCGCTGTTTTAACAGGATTTATTATTGGCTCTTTAAATAAAATTTGGCCTTGGAAAGAAACCATAACTTGGCGTACAAATTCTCATGGAGAGCAAGTGCCATTTAATCAACAAAGTGTTTTGCCATCTAATTTTGATGGTGATGCACAATTATTATTCGCAATTTTATTGGCTTTTATCGGATTTGCGCTAATTTTAGGAATGGAGAAATTAGCCACACAAAAAAACTAAATGCGAGAACAAAGAACTTTTCTACAGAAAGCTAAACTATTCTTTAAAGGATTAGCAATGGGTGCTGCCAATAAAGTACCTGGTGTTTCTGGAGGAACTGTTTCTTATGTGCTTGGTTTTTATGAAGATCTTATTTACTCTTTTCAAAAAATAAATTTAAAAGCTTTTAAACTGCTTATCGCAGGTAATTTTAAAACCTTTGCTCAATACACAAATGCCCAATTTATCCTATTGGTAATGGGTGGAAGTATTTTTAGTTATTTCAGTGTTTCACTACTTTTAGATTACTTGCTAAAGCATTATGAATTGTTTGTTTGGAGCTGGTTTTTTGGAATGATTGTAGGCTCTATTTATTACATAGGAAAAGATTTTGGTAAATGGAATAGAACTAGTTTTATATCTTTAATTATCGGAATTACACTTGGCTTGGCAATAAGTTTTTTAAAGCCTGCTAAAGAAAATGATAATCTTTGGTTTGTTTTCTTATGTGGAATTATAGGTGTTTCTGGTATGACTTTACCTGGCTTATCAGGTTCCTTTATATTGATTTTATTAGGTAATTATGTACTGTTGCTGGTAGATTCTGTAAACGTTCTTTTAAATGTATTAACCAATTTAGCTATTGGAAATTTTGAAGTTTTATCTGATCCTATAAAAGTAAAATACCTGAAAATTATTTCAGTTTTTACTGCAGGCTCTGCTTTTGGCTTGGTTTCAATTTCTCATGTATTGGGTTATGTTTTAAAAAAATATAATAAAATTGTAAATGCTGTAATTATTGGATTTATAACAGGTTCTTTAGGAATTGTTTGGCCTTGGAAAGAAAAAATATATGTTCAGGAAAATGGTGAATTCTTAATAGATAAAGAAGGAAATAAAGTTATAGAAAACTTTGAGCGTTTTATGCCTGAGTTATTCAATTCAGAAACATTTTTCGCAATATTTTTTATGCTAATTGGCATTGCAATAGTGCTTATTATAGATTATTATGGGAAAAGAAGAAAAAAGTAAGTTATTTGGATTATTAGGTAGAGATATTTCTTACTCATTCTCTAGAGGATATTTTACAAAAAAGTTCACAGCTCTTAATTTAGAACATCATTCTTATGTGAATTTTGATATCCCAAAAATTGAAGATTTTCCTAGTATCATAGAAAACAATGAATCAATTAAAGGTATTAATGTAACTATTCCATATAAGGAAGAGGTTATGGCTTATCTTGATAAAATAGATAAGACTGCTAAAGAAATTGGGGCAGTGAATACTATTAAAATTACTAAAAGAGGCAATTTAAAAGGATACAATTCTGATGTAGTTGGTTTCGAAAAATCAATAGTACCATTATTAGAAAAGCACCATAAGAAAGCATTAATCTTGGGTACAGGTGGTGCCTCTAAAGCTATTGCATATGCATTAAAGTTAAACAATATTAAGTACAAGTTTGTTTCTAGAAACCCAAAAACGAAAAAGCAAATTTCTTACAATGATTTATCTCAAGAAATCATGCAAGATTATACTATTATTGTTAATTCAACTCCATTAGGTACTTCACCAGATGTAGATAAATTTCCTGCAATTCCATATCAATTTATTACTTCTAAGCATCTATTGTATGATTTAATCTACAACCCAGAAGTTTCAAAATTCTTAGCAAATGGTAAAGCAAATGGTGCCAAAATTAAGAATGGTTTCGAAATGTTAGAGCTGCAAGCAGAGGAATCTTGGCGAATTTGGAACTCTTAATTACAGTATAAATTTTTGCTATAATTAAACCTTGCAAATTTTGTAAGTTGTAAGTAATTTTGGTGACTATACAATTATATTATTGTATTAAGACCTTTAAACATTGTAGATATGTTAGATAATCAAGAAAAAGTTGTTCAAGATGAAAATGTTGTAAATTCAGAAGAATCTAAAACAGAAAGTAATTCTGAGAGCAACGTTACTCCAGTAGAAAGTGCTAATGAAGAAGCAACCCCTAATCAAGCAGATGAAAAAGAAATTCCAGTAGAGAATTATTCAGATAAAAGCTTAGAGGAGTTATTGGTTAGCTTTAAAACAGTTTTGAATAACAATCCTGTTCAGTCAGTTAAAACAGCTGTAGAAAACATTAAAAGTGAATTCAACAAGAAATTTGGAGCCCTATTAGCTGAGAAAAAAGCAAAATTTTTAGAAGAAGGAGGTAATTCAATCGATTTTAAATTTTCGAGTCCTTTAAAATCAGAATATAATGAGCTGCTTTTTGATTATAAAAAACGTAGAGATGCATTTTACAAAGAAATTGATACTCAATTA
The DNA here is from genome assembly GCF_036864555.1 of Polaribacter sp. P097. NCBI lineage: Bacteria > Pseudomonadati > Bacteroidota > Flavobacteriia > Flavobacteriales > Flavobacteriaceae > Polaribacter > Polaribacter sp. P097. The sequence goes on from NZ_JAZETJ010000003.1 coordinate 288,434, forward strand.
AATCAGAATTTAGACAAAAGAAATGATGTTATTGATAGTTTAAAATCTTTGATTGAGAATGCAGATTCTACAACAATGTATAAAGAATTTAAAGCCATTCAAGATAAATGGAGAGCTATTGGACCTGTGCCAAAATCGCATTATAATGATACTTGGAAGATTTATCATCATCATGTAGAGCGTTTTTACGATCTATTAAATCTAAGTAACGATTTAAGAGACCTAGACTTTAAATACAATTTAGAAGAAAAGCTAAAGATTATAGAAAAAGCCAAAGCTTTGGCGAATGAAGAGGATGTAAATTACGCTTCTAAAGAATTACAAGAATTACACAAAAGCTGGAAAGAAGATATTGGGCCTGTAGCTAAAGAAATGCGTGAAGAAATTTGGCAGAAATTTAGTGATGCTACTAAGAAAATTCATGATAGAAGACATGAATATTTTAAAGAAATGCGCTCTAAGTTCCAAGAGATTGTAGAAAAGAAGCATGAGGTAATAAAAAAGCTGAATGCTTATGACACGTCTTCTAATAAAACTCACAATGATTGGCAAAAAAGTATAAAGGAGGTAGAAAAATTAAGGCAAGAGTACTTTAAAGCTGGCAAATTGCCTTATAATAAAAGTGAGGAAGTTTGGCAGAAGTTTAAAGAAGCTACCAAAAAATTCAACACTGCAAAAAATACTTTTTATAAGCGAGAAAAAAATGAGCAGCAAGAGAATTTAAAGAAAAAAATGGCATTAATAGAAATTGCAGAATCTTTTAAGGATAGTGAAGATTGGCAAATGGCTACAAATGCAATGAAAAAAATCCAAGCAGATTGGAAAAAAATTGGTCATGTTCCTCGAAAATTTTCTGATGATATTTGGAAAAAATTTAAAAGTGCATGTAATCATTATTTTGATCGTTTAAATAACCAAAAGAATGCTGTTAGCAAAGAGCAAGAAAAAGTAGTTACTGCAAAGAAAGCGTTTTTAGAAAATTTAAAGGAAACTAAAAAAGAGTCTAAAGAAGAGGTTTTAGAAGCGATTGATAAATGGAGAGATTTAGGAAGTTTACCTAAAAATTCTGGAAACCTTAAAGAAAAGTTTAATAAACAGGTAGATAAAATGCTCGAAAATTTATCATTAGATAAAGAAGAAGTAGCAATGCTGAAGTTTACCAATCTTATTGATTCTTATTTAGCAGATAACGATACTAGAAAACTGGTCTCAGAACAGCAATTTATTCGTAAAAAGCAGGATGAAATTAATAAAGAAATTCAACAATTAGAGAATAATTTAGGTTTTTTCTCTAATGCTACAGATGATAATCCTTTAGTTAAAAATGTAAAAAACCAAGTAGAGAAGTATAGGAATGATTTAGCTATATGGAACTTAAAGATGGACTATCTAAGAAAGTTAGATTTCTAATTTTATAAAAAATGAAATACAAAAAAACTCGAAGCAAGTGCTTCGAGTTTTTTTATAAATATATTAAACTAAGACTAAGAAAATAACTTATCCATTTTTTCTTTTTCTTCTTCAGCTAATGCAGCATCAACTAAGATACGCCCACTGTGTTCGTCAATTGTAATTTTCTTTCTATTTGCAATTTCTAATTGAACTTGAGGCGGAATTGTAAAATAAGAACCACCAGAAGCGCCACGTTCTATGGCTACTACAGCTAAACCGTTTTTAACTTTAGTTCTAATTCTATTGTAAGCAGAATATAAATGCTTGTCTAAAGACTCACCAAACTCTTTCGATTTTTCAATTAAAAGAGATTCTTCTTTTTCAGTTTCTTTTAAAATTGCATCTAATTCAGACTTTTTGTGTCCTAAGTGTTGTTCTTGCTTTGCTAATTTTTCTTTAGTAGCATCGATAACTTCTAATTTCTGAGCAATTTTTGCTTTAAACTCGTTAATTCTTTTGTCTGCTAATTGAATTTCTAAGTCTTGAAATTCGATTTCTTTAGATAAAGAATCAAACTCTCTGTTATTTCTAACTTTTTGCTGTTGCTCTTCGTATTTTTTCATTAATGATTTAGACTCATCAATGGCTAACTTTTTATTGTTAATATCTGTTTCTAAGCTAGAAACATCTTTTTCTAAATTAGAAATACGTGTATTTAAACCAGCAACTTCATCTTCTAAATCTTCAACTTCTAAAGGTAATTCTCCTCTTACGTTTCTAATTTCGTCAATTCTAGAGTCTATTAATTGTAAATCATATAAAGCTCTTAATTTTTCTTCAACCGAAACTTCTTTCTTCTTTGCCATGTTTATATATAATGTATAGGATTTGTACTTTTTTCTGATAAAATGATTGCAAAATTACTAAATTTTTTTGTAAGATAATCAACCAAAAGGTTTTTTGTAAATTGTTCACTCTCATAATGCCCAATATCTGCCAAAAGTATCTTCTTTTCGGCTTTAAAAAACTCATGATATTTAAAATCTGCACTTACGTAAGCATCTGCTCCAACAATTTTTGCATTCTTTATAGCAAAGCTTCCTGAGCCACCTAAAACAGCTACTGTTTTTATTTTTTTAGAAAGTAATTCTGAGTGTCTAACACAATCTGTTTGCATTGTCTTTTTGAGGTACTTCAAAAATGCTTGTTCATCCATTTCAGTTTTTAATTCGCCAACCATACCCATTCCAATATTTTCGTGAACATTTTCTGTAGATACAATTTCGTAAGCCACTTCTTCATAAGGATGATTTTGTTTCAAAGCATTCAGTATCGCTTTTTCGTCTTTACTTTCAAAGACAATAGATATTTTGGTTTCTTTTTCAGAATGCAATTTGCCCTTTTCACCATAAGTGGGGTTAGATTTTTCATTTCCCTTAAAAGTACCTTCTCCTAAATTACTAAAAGAACAACTATCGTAATTACCAATATTATTTTGATTCACCTTAAAAAGGGCTTCTCTTACGTCATTAGCTTTATCTTTTGGTACATAGGTATTTAATTGCTTAATAATTCCTTTTTTAGGTATTAGAACCTTAGTATTTTGTAGACCTAGTACTTCGCACATTTTAGCTGATACTCCATATTTAGAATTATCTAAAGCTGTATGAGTAGCATAAATGGCAATGTCATTTTTAATGGCTTTAAGAACTACTCTTTCTACATAAGAATTGCCATTTATTTTCTTTAATCCTCCGAAAATAATAGGATGAAAACTAACAATTAGATTACAGTTTTTAGCAATCGCTTCGTTTACTGTATCTTCTAATGTGTCTAAAGCTACCAGTACTCCAGTTATTTCTGTATTATAATTTCCTAGTAATAATCCTACATTATCAAAAGATTCAGCATAGGCTAATGGGGCTAATTCTTCTATGTGATTTGTAACGTCTTTAATAGTCATTTATCAAATTATTGAAAATCAAAGTTAACATTTTTAATGTATTTTTACTGCAATGAAATTTCTTCGATTTTTATTGTTCCCAATTGCAGTTGTTTATCATCTAATTACAGCAATTCGTAATTTATTATTTGAGAAAAAAGTTTTCAAATCTACTAAGTTTTCTTTGCCAGTAATTGTTGTTGGTAATTTAAGTGTTGGAGGTACAGGTAAAACTCCACAAATAGAATATTTAACGAGGTTGTTAAAAGAGAAAGCTGAAATTGCCATTTTAAGTAGAGGTTATGGCCGGAAAACGAAAGGCTATATTTTAGCAAATGATACACATACTTCATTAGATGTAGGAGATGAACCATTGCAATATTTTAAAAAATTTGAAAATATAATTGTTGCTGTTTGTGAAAAAAGAGTGGAAGGCATAAAAACTTTATTAAAAACAAAATCGCCAGAAGTTATTTTGTTAGATGATGCTTATCAGCATAGAAAAGTTGAGGGTAGTTACTATATTTTACTAACGAAATTTAATGATATATTTACGAATGATTATTTATTACCAACAGGTAATCTAAGAGAAAGTAGGGTAGGAGCTAAAAGAGCTGATGTAATTGTAGTTACTAAATGCCCTAAAGAATTGTCTAGTTCAAAGCAAAAAGAGATTATCAAGCAATTACAAATTTATAATAAACCTGTTTTTTTCAGTTCAATAAGTTATGCTAATAAAATTTCTGGTCATTATAATTATACCATTAATGAATTAAAAAATAAACACCTCTTGTTGGTTACAGGTATTGCAAATCCTACACCTTTATTGGAGTTTTTGACTTCAAATGATATTGCATACACACATTTAAATTTTTCAGATCATTATCAATTTAGTAATAAGGATATCAATGATATTCAGGTTGCGCTTGAGAAAATTGATGCTGAGCATAAATTAATTCTTACCACAGAGAAAGATTATACTCGATTACAAAATAAAGTTAATCAACTTTCTTATTTGGAAATTGAAACTAAATTTTTAAATAATGAAGACGTTAAGTTTAATAATCTCATAATGAATTCCATAGCTAAAAACGCCATTTAATTTTAGTGATATCATTACTTTCTAGATGGTTTGATTTCATAATTTGCAATTTTTCGATTTTTTTTGATACATTTGATAAATTTAAAAACACATTATGATGAAAAAAGTAATGTTTCCCCTACTTTGCGTTTTTGCAATTTTATTGACTTACCCACAGGAAACTAAAACAGAGAAATTAGCTATTAATGACATTAATTCAGATCGTCTGAATTGGGTGTTAACGTACAAAGAGGCCTTAAAAAGGTCTAAAGAAGAGAACAAACCAGTTCTTATGTATTTTACAGGTTCAGATTGGTGTGGACCATGTATTCGTTTGGACAAGGAATTATTTCACACAGAAAAGTTCAAGGAATTTTCAGACAAGGAATTAATTTTGTTAGAGGTAGATATACCTAGACAGCAAGATTTATTAACTCAAGATAAGCTGAGTGAGAATTTGTATTTAAAAAAGAAGTTTAAAGTAAATTCTTTTCCGACTTTAATTTTTGTAAATCACAGAGGTCGAAAAATAGCTGAAAAAAGCGGTTATATCATGACTGAGTATTACTATCCTTTTATACAGTCTGTAATTCAGAAATTTTAATTAGAACGAACAAGACACAAAAAAAACCGAAGTAAATTTTACTTCGGTTTTTTTATTCTTTATTTTTTCTTTATTTCTGATTCACTACTCTAAAGGTAGTTCTTCTATTTACTGCATGTTCAGACTCAGAACAAACAACACCATCAGCACATTTGTTAAGTAATCTTGTTTCACCAAAGCCTTTAGCATATAATTGAGTAGCATTAATTCCTTTAGAAATTAAGTAATCTGTTACTGCTTTTGCTCTTCTGTCTGATAATTCTTGATTGTCTCTTTTAGTTCCTCTCATATCTGTATGAGATTCGATGAATACAGCTACACCATCTTTAACGATTGGTAATAATCTAGCATCTATAATTTGTTTTGCACCTTCGTTTAAAGTTGCACTAGAAAAATCCCAGTTAATTGGTAATGGAGTATTGTCAATTAAAGAACAGTCTACAGCTTTCCAAGAAGATAAACCTCCTTTTTCTACCAATACTTGTTTTGTAATAGATCTGTATACAGCAGGTACAACTACTTCTTCAGTTCTTGCATCTCTAACTAACACTGTCTTTTTAATAGTAATGTATTCTGGTTCAGTTTTAACTACAGAAGTAGATGGTGGTTTTACCATTACTTTTCTAGTATATGTTTTTGTAACACCAGGAATACGTATTTTATTTACTGAAGCATCACTTGCTAATTTCTCAACAGGCATTGTTTTAAATTCAGCTGGTACTGGTTTATAACACCAATATCTACAATCATCAGGATTACTAGATTCACAATCAGGTAATTTTTCACTCATTTCCCATTTTGCAGTAGCTGCTCTAGTTTCTACTGTTTCAAATCCTTGTAAAAAACTTGCTTTTTCAATTTCTATTTTTGTACCATCTTCTTTTTCGTAGTAAGTAACTTCTTGAGTTCCCCAAACTGCAGGTACAATTAAAATTTCTTCACCAGCTTCTCTAACTAATACTCTTTCTTCTACAGTTTCGTATTCTGCAGGAAAAGAAACAATCTTTTTGTATTCTGGAGAAACAGCGATGTTAATAGTTTCGTTTTTATAAATGTCTGGAGTTTTACAACGTACGTAACACTTTCCTGGTTCTGGATTATCAGGTAAATCTTGTCCAAAAGCAACAGTTGCTAACAACATGAAAGCAGCACTAAATACAATTTTTTTCATTGGGATAATCATTAATCAAAGTCTTTATTTATAGTAAATACAGTGTGCCAAATGTACTAAAAACATTTATAAATTTTTAGGAAATATTATAATTTATAATTTGTTGTAGTGCAAACTTTTAATTATACCATCAGAAAGACCAATTTTTGGAACATAAATTTTTCTGGCTCCACTCCATTTCATAGCAGATAAATAGATTTTAGTTGCAGGTATAATAACATCTGCTCTATCTGGGTTTAAGCTTAATTCTACAATTCTATCTTGATAGCTCATCTTTTTTAAGAATTGATATTGGGCATTTAAATAAATGTAAGAAATAGGTTTGCCCTCGGTTCTACCAGACATTTTGAACAATTTGTTGATGTTTCCTCCAGAACCAATTAAAGACAATTTTTTAAGATCTTTGGTGTTCTTATGAATCCATTTCTCTACGCTTGCAAAAATCTCTTTATTTACAGATTTTTTATTGTTCAGCAAACGTACAGTACCCATTTTAAAGGATTTAGAAGTGATGATCTTACCTTCAGAAAAAACGGTAAACTCTGTGCTTCCACCACCAACATCAACGTACAAATAAGAGTTGTTACCCTGAATCAGTTCATTCAAATCTGTAGATGAAATGATACTTGCTTCTTCTTTACCACCAATAATATCAATTTTAACTCCTGTTTCTTTCTCTATTTTATGAACAACTTCAGAACCATTAGTTGCTTCTCTCATTGCAGATGTTGCACACGCTTTATAACGTTCTACTTTATGCACATTCATTAAAAGTTTAAAAGCGTTCATGGCTTCTATCATTCTTGTGGTATTTTCTTCACTAATAACACCACTAACAAAAGCATCTGCTCCTAAACGAATAGGTACACGAACTAAAGACGATTTTTTGAATTGAGGTTCTTTACCATCTTTTACAATTACATTGGCAATTAGCAAACGTATTGCATTAGAACCAATGTCTATAGCTCCGTATTTTTTTATTTCTAACAAGGGAGTTTATTTATGATTTTTTGGAAATTCAACAAGAAAAGTTTCTCCTCTTCTGATATTTTTCCAATGTTTTTCTTTGAATTTAATACCTATAATTCCGCAGGTTGTTACATGAGCAATTGGTCTGTTACCAAACTCATTTACGAAGGTATTAATACCATGATCGTGACTAAAAATAATTGCAGAATTAAAACCATCATCTAAAGCATTAACGGTTTTTACAAGGTAACCATCGCTAAAACTATACAATTGTCTTTTAATTTGTAGGTTAAAATGAGGAAACCCAAAATTTTCACAGAAAATAACAGCTGTGTGCAAGGCTCTATTCGCACTACTAGAGATAAAAACATCTGGTTTATCAACCATCTTATTAAGTACCTTAGACATCAAGTGAGCGTCTTTTATACCTCTCTTTTTCAATGGTCTGTCTATATCATCTATTCCTGAATATTTCCAAGATGATTTTGCATGACGAACTATATATAATGTTTTCATTGGGTTGATATTGAATTGTAAATATAAATATTTACGGGGCTAATCTTTCTAATTTCCAAGAAAAATCTTTTTGTAAAGTATATCTTATTCTATCATGTAATCTGTTAGGTCTTCCTTGCCAAAATTCTACAGAAATTGGTTTGGTAAGATAGCCTCCCCAATGTTTTGGTCTTGGTATTTCTTTGCCTTCAAAATTTCTTTCAAACATGTCTAAATTCTTTTCTAGTTCTTCTCTAGAAGATACTACAGTACTTTGGTTTGATGCCCAAGCTCCAAGTTTACTGCCATCTGGTCTAGATTCAAAATAGCCATCAGATAAATTTTCTGGCAGGTGTTCTGCTTTACCTTTAATTATGATTTGTTGTTCTAAACCTGGCCAAAAAAACGAAAGACAAATGTTATTGTTTGCTTCTATTGCTTGTCCTTTTTCAGAAGTGTAATTAGTGTAAAATATAAAACCTTCCCAAGTAATTTTTTTTAGTAGTACAATTCTACTTTTAGGAAAACCATCTTTACCTATTGTAGATATATTCATGGCATTTGTTTCATCTACAGTTTCAGATTCATCTGCATTTTTAAACCATGTTTGAAAAAGTTCCATAGGATTCTCTGGGCAATTGCTTTCTAAAAGTTCTTGCTTTTCGTATGATTTTCTATAATTACTTAAGTCTTTTGCCATTTGTAAGTTTTATAATGTAAAAATACAAATGATTTCAATGAAATAGAAAATATAAATAGC
>NZ_JAZETJ010000004.1:0-20226 GCF_036864555.1 Polaribacter sp. P097
ATCATCATTTGCTGTTGGAACTTCTACTGGTGGAACTACAGTACCTACTGTAATTGTAACTGTTCCTTGATATTCATTAGAATCTACTGTTAAAGTGTAATCAAAAGTATCAACACCGTTAAAATTAGTTGGTGGTGTATAAAGAATTTTATCATCTGCTTGGTTGATACCTGCTGTACCACCATCATCTAAGGTTACAGTACCTACTCCTTCTGCACTATCACCAGTTAAGTGGTCTACACTAATAATCAATAAAGTACCTGAACCAAAGGTTCCAAAGTTATCATTTGCTAAAACATCAATTAAAATAGGTGTATTCGCTGGTGTAGTAACAATATCCTCTACAGCACCTTCTAAAGGAGCAGCTGGATTAACAGTTACTGTAACCACTGCTGTTGAAGCATCTCCTGTTGTATCTGTAATTGTATAACTAAAAGTATCTGTACCATCAAAACCTGCTGGTGCAGAATACTTAAATGTATCATCTGAAGTAGATAAAGTACCATTATCATCTACAGATATTAAACCTCCATTAGTACTAGCACCTGAATAAGTACCATTTACTAAAGTTAAACCATTGTCGATATAAAGATCAGAACCTTCAGAGTCATTACCTAATACTGGTATTACATTATCAACACTTTCATAATCTACAGTTGCTGAATCTGCTACTGCTGTTGGTGTTGTACTTCCATTAGAGCCTTCTACTACAGTAACTACAACTGTTGCTGTTGTTGCATCACCATCTAAATCTGTTATTGTATACATAAATGTATCTGTACCCGTAAAATCTGCTGGTGGTGTGTAATGAATTACATCATCAATTAAATTATTTGGTGTACTATTATCTTCAATACTAATTAAACCTCCATTTGGAGTAGCACTGCTTTTACTACCGTTTGTAAATGTTAAAGGATGAGTAGCATTTGCTTCATTACCTCCAAAATCATCATTAGCAAGAACAGCTATTATATTGTTTGAACTATTTTTATCTACTGTTGCTGTATCATCTACTGGTACAGGAACTATAGGACGAACTGTTATATTTACAGTTGTTGTAACTGTATCTCCATTTTCATCTTCTAAGGTATAAGTAAAACTATCTGGACCGTTATAAGTTGCTCTTGGTGAGTATACTATTAAATCATCTGATGGATCTGCAGTTCCTAAATCTTGTAATACTAATGTTCCATTTTGAGCACTCATTGCTCCAGAAATTGTAAAAGATTCAGCACCATCGTTTCCAAAACTATCTCCATCTAAAACATCGAAAACATGATTTTCTGTATCTTGATTAACAGTAAAACTTGCTGCATCTGTAGTTGGTGTATCATTAACAACCTGAGTTCTAGTAATAGATGCAGATTCATTACCTGATTTATCTACTACCTTATATACTATTGTATATGTACCCCATTGATTTACATCTAAATCACTAGACACTATAACAACATCATCGAAACAAACTTCACTGTAAGTTAATCCTTGCTCTACATAAGCAGTTCCTGTTCTGTGCACATAGTTTGGATTCACTAATGCCACATTAGCAGGAGCAGCATCGTCTATTACGTTTACATCTTTTGTTGAAGTTGCAGAATTACCAGCTTCATCTGTTACAGTTAATGTAACAGTTACTACTGTAGAAACCTGACCAGCAACAATATCTGAACAACTAAACGTTGATTGATCTAAAGCTAACGTTAAATTTGCTGCACTAGTATTATTATCTGATGATGCATCATTAACATCAGCTGCAGTTATACTGGTAGTTGAATTTAAATTTACATCTATTGTATTTGAAGTAACACCTACTGTTGGTGCTGTTGTATCTATAGTAACAGCTCCTGATCCTGATGAAACAGAACCAGCATTACCTGCACTATCTGAGAAATTTGAAATAGAATATGCTGTAACTCCTTCAAAATCTCCTACTTGAACTGTATATTTAGCTGTGTAATTATTACCTGAATTAGTAACTGTTGCTGATTGAGTAGCAATAGTTACTGTAGGTGTATTGATTGTTTCATTTGAAGTAAAAGTCAAGGTTATAACATCACCTGCTTTTGCTAAAGTGTTTGTTGCATTATCTGAAACCATTGCAATATTTGAAACTGAAGGGTCTGCTGTATCAATGGTTACTGCACCTGAACCTGATGAAGTAGAACCAGTGTTCCCTGAAGAATCTGAGATATTTGAAATTGAATATGCTGCTGCACCTTGAGCATCACCTACTAGTACTGTGTAAGTAGCCGTCCAACTATTACCTGAATTAGTTACTGCTGCTGATTGACCAGCAATAGTTACTGTAGGTGTACTAATTGTCTCACTTGAGGTAAATGTTAATGTGATTTCATCTCCTGTAGTTGCTAAAGTATTAGTAGCATTATCTGAAACCATTGCAATATTTGAAACTGAAGGACTAGCTGTATCTATACTAACAGCTCCTGTACCTGATGAAGCAGAGCCAGCGTTTCCTGTTGGATCTGATATATTTGAAATTGAATATGCTGCTGCACCTTGAGCATCACCCACTAGTACTGTGTAAGTAGCTGTCCAATTATTACCTGAATTAGTAACTGCTGCTGATTGACCAGCAATAGTTACTGTAGGTGTATTAATTGTCTCACTTGAGGTAAATGTTAATGTGATTTCATCTCCTGTAGTTGCTAGGGTAGTAGTAGCATTATCTGAAACCATTGCAATATTTGAAACTGAAGGACTAGCTGTATCTATACTGACAGCTCCTGTGCCTGATGAAGCAGAGCCAGCGTTTCCTGTTGGATCTGATATATTTGAAATTGAATATGCTGCTGCACCTTGAGCATCACCTACTAGTACTGTGTAAGTAGCTGTCCAATTATTACCTGAATTAGTAACTGCAGCTGATTGACCAGCAATAGTTACTGTAGGTGTATTAATTGTCTCACTTGATGTAAATGTTAATGTGATTTCATCTCCTGTAGTTGCCAAATTAGTAGTAGCATTATCTGAAACCATTGCAATATTTGAAACTGAAGGGTCTACTGTATCTATACTAACACCTCCTGTACCTGATGTAGTAGAACCAGTGTTTCCTGTTGGATCTGATATATTTGAAATTGAATATGCTGCTGCTCCTTGAGTATCTCCTGCTTGAACGAAATATGAAGCTGAATAATTATTACCTGCTTTTGTTACAGTTGCTGATTGCCCAGCAATAGTAACTGTAGGTGTATTAATTGTCTCACTTGATGTAAATGTCAATGTAATTTCAATTCCAGTTCTAGCTAAAGAAGTATTTACACCATTATCTGAAACCATTGCAATATTTGAAACTGAAGGGTTAGTTGTATCAATAGCTACTGCACCTGAACCACTTACGTCAACTCCAGGGTCTGAAGTTGAAATTGATGATATGTTTGAAATTGAATATGCTACTGCACCTTGAGCATCTCCTGCTTGTACTGTGTAAGTTGCTGTCCAAGAAGAACCAGAACCTCCAACCACAGCTGATTGCCCAGCGATTGTTACTGTTGGTGTGCTAATGTCTTCGTCCGACGTAAATGTTATCGTAATTTCATCCCCTGCTTTTGCTAATGTATTAGTAGCATTATCTGAAACCATAGAACCAAAAGTCACTGTTGGAACTCCAAAATCTCCAGAAGAAAGGGACCTGTTGCCAAAAGCTGAAAAGACAGCTAAAAAGCTAAATAGGGCTAGTAAAGTAGTTTTTTTAATCATAGTGTGTAATTTATACAGTTAGGGTTACTCAATATTAAAAATCAATAATTTGTTGATTTTTCAACTTTGAAGATTAGGGAGCCTTCTAACATAAAAGTGTGGTGGGATTACTTCTACGAATAATAAATTCTATAAAAAATATAGCATTTCACAATGCAATAGGAAGATTAGGGAGCCTTCACTGAAAAAGACGTAGTAGGGTGTCTTTTACGAATAACAAATATATACATTAATAGAAGTATTAAAAGTACTATAAATGATACTTTTGCATAATACTCTAATTCTTAACATTTTAATAACTCAAATTATACCAACTTGAGATACAAATTTCACCAATTCTGCAGTGTTATTACAGTTGGTTTTTTCAAGGATATTTCTTCGATATTTATCTACTGTGTGTTTACTAATAAATAAAGTTTCGCCAATTAATTTACTATTTAAACCTTCAGACATTTTTTTAATAATCTGTAGTTCTCTTTTATTTAAATCTATTTGATGGCTAATTTGAAAACGATGAATACATTCTTGCAACTCCTCTATTGAAATGGGTTTCAATAAATAATCGAAAGCAGCAACTTTTATAGCACTAATTGCATAATGTGCTTGCTCTGAATAAAACACAACTTTTGTATCTAAAAATTGCTTTTTAATCTCTTTAGCAATAGCAATACCTGACACACCTGTCATTTCAATTTCTGAAATTACTAAATCTGGCTGTGTTTCTTTAATAAACTCTAGAGCCAACTCAGCATCATTAAAAATACCCGTTATTTCTACTTTGCTTGATTTTTTTAATAAGTCTGTTGTTCTAATTAGGGAGGAATTAACATGGTCTATTAAGACTATTTTAATTTTTTTCATTGTTTTGGCTAGCAATTATGCATACGAAAATAACAAAAAAGAATTAAACTTAAAAAATAGATGTATATAATTAGGGATTAATCACCTAAAATATAATAAGATAGCAAAAATCCGAAGAAAATAGTCTTTACCTTTAATCAGATACAAATTTAAAATGACCTTATGGCTCTAACTGCATTTGGGAAAGTTTTAAAAATTGTAGACTCTTGTCCGTTAGCAAAATCTAAACCATAAGCACTGTTATCTGAATTTTCTGTAGATGTCCAATACACATCATTTATTAAGGCATCTCCACTATTAGCAGCTGCAGTTGTATTAATAGTAGATCTACTTTGGTAAATTAAATTCATTTCTAATCTGCTTGGCAAATACCAATCTCCATAAGTAACACCATCTTGTATAATTTGTAAATCATTACAAAGTCTTGCTGCAAAATTATCTCCATCATCACCAATTGCAATAAGCGAAGGAATTATTATTGCTGTATTTAACTTACCTGCATACAAACCATTTCCTTTTGCATGAGTGTTACCAAAAGTTCCTGCATGCCATCTCATAGCCGCACTTTGATTTACATTAGCCAATACCAAACCATGTTGCTCAGTATCATCAACCCAAAAAACAATTCCTCCTTGAACAAAGTCACCAATTTTGTAGGTTTTAATTTCTGTAACCTTTGGCTTGTTCGTTAAATCATCATAATTACCACTAAATACATTTTTAGCATAAAGTGCGTAAGGCACGCTTAAAAATTGACTTGTTCCAGAAATAGTATAATTTGTTCCACCATCAATATCTGTTTCAGTTTTAATGAAATATGAATCTGAACCCCAATCTATAGTAGCAAAAGAACCGTTAACAACAGATCCTGTACCTATTTCGAAAGTAACTAATCCGTTTGTATTGGTTGTTGGAGTGTGCGTTTCTGAATAAACGATAGTACCTGTTGTAGATGTTTTTATAATGCTAATTTTCATTCCAACAGTTTGTTCACTTACCAAGCTTCCATCTGCATTTCTTACAACTGCTTGATAACTCATTTTTTCTGGAGATTGTCCAAAAACAGAAAAACTAATACATGATAAGATTACGAAGGTTAAAATTCTTTTCATATTACTTTTTTATAACTTTAAATGTTTTTAATTCTTTATTTTGTTGATTTACTTTTAACAGATAAACTCCAGCAGCATAATCTTTCATCATTATGTTGGTACTTTTATCCTTAATTAATCCTTTAAGTAAAGTTCTACCTTTTATATCATACATAACATAACTTAGGTTTTGCAAATCGACATTTGATAGTTCTAATGTAATTTTATCTTTTGTAGGATTTGGATAGGTAAATGCATTTAGATTTAATTCTTTAAAATCTTTATTGCTTAAAACAAATACTTCTAAACTTTGCTGAATGCCTTGAGATACAGAACCATTGTTTCCAATATTCGTAGTATAAATGGTTTGACCCACTGTATAGGTTGCAGAACCATTACCTGTTGCAGTACCTCCTGATGATGAATTAGTTGTTTGCGAAAAAGTAGAAATTGAAAAACTTAAGATAAATAGTAGTAAGATCTTTTTTTTCATAATCAATTAATTAGAGATGTTTGGTCGCAAGCAATTTTGAGTTTGCAAAATAATAAATTGAAATTAAAGTAACTATCTTATTAATAATAGTTTTTAATCTTGCTATTTTAGATTTGTCAAGCCAATTTACAAATGCTATCAATTCAATATTAATTCATGTATTTGTTTGATATAAAAATAGATAGCAAAATCAATAAATTATTTCGCACATAATTATTGGAAAAGTAAAAAATGATACTATATTTGCAGCTCTTTACCACGCGAAAGTAGCTCAGTTGGTAGAGCGTCAGCCTTCCAAGCTGAATGTCGCCAGTTCGAACCTGGTCTTTCGCTCTAAAAGACTTTATTAGAAATAATAAAGTCTTTTTTTATTTACAGCCTTTTTAACTTATCACTAAAAACCAATAACAAAATAATTGGTATTGCTAATAGAATAACAAACATTCTATTAGTATTAAATAAAACTGGATTTAAAAGTAAGGTCAACGCAAATCCGCCAATTGCACCTCCTAAATGTGCAGCATGACCAACATTGCCAACTTGTTTTTTCATACCATAAATTGAATACAGCAAATACCCTACTCCAAAAATATAACCAGGAATTGGCACTGGAATAAAAAATAAATACAGACTCATACCTGGATAAAGTAATATTGAAGCGTATACAATACCTGACACAGCTCCAGAAGCACCTACTGCACTATAATAAGGTTCGTTTTTATGATATTGTAAGGTGTATAAACTCCCTGCAATCAAACTTCCAAAATAAATAATTAAAAAAGGTAATGTGCCTAAAAAATTTATAACGATGTTACCAAAAGCGTACAAGACATACATATTAAGAATAAGATGCATCCAATCTACATGAAGAAATCCTGAAGTAAGCATTCTTACTTTTTCATCGCCTTTTACCCTACTTACCTGAAATTTATATTTGTCTAAAAAAGCGTAATCTTCAAAACCTTTAATTGAAAATAAAACGTTAACAATTATAACAATTAAGACTACTGTATTTATACCTTCTAACATGTTGTAAAAATAGCAAAAATCCTATTGTAAAAAACGGTAAGTTTTTAATTAATATTTATCATATTTGTAGATGAAATTAATAATATGCAATATTTATTTTTTCTGATAATTTATCCGATAATTTGGATAATCTCCAAACTACCAATGCAAATTTTACATGGAATTTCTACTGTAATTTATGTATTTATTTTTCACATTTTTGGCTACAGAAAACAAGTAGTTTTAGCGAATTTAAAACTGGCTTTTCCAGATAAAAACACGGATGAAATACTACGAATTAGAAAGGCTTTTTTTAAACATTTTTCAGACCTATTTGTAGAAACGATTAAGGCCATTTCAATATCAGAAAAAGAGATTTTAAAACGTTATAAATATACGAATCCAGAACTCGTAAACAAATACTTAAATCAAAATAGAAGCATTGCTTTAGTTAGTGCTCATCAAGCCAATTGGGAATGGTCTGTAAATTCACCTTTAGTTTTAAATACCAATGTTAAAGGGGCTTATACAAGAATTGGAAATCGATTTTTTGACAAAACTGTAAAAGGTTCTAGAGAACGTTTTGGCTTTATTTGTTATGAATCTTCTAAAACTGTACAAGCTATTTACAGCGATTTTAAAAATAAAATTCAAGGTGCGTATTTACTAATTAGCGATCAATCTCCTCAAGTAGAACACGCCCTTTATTGGAAAGATTTTTTTGGTGTAAAAGTACCCTTTCATGTTGGTGCAGAAACGCTATCAAAAAAGTTTGATTTAGTGGTAATTAATTGTGCTACAAAAAGGGTAAAAAGAGGATTTTATGAAACGACTTTTGAATTAATTGCTGAACATCCAAAAGAGTTTGAAAACTACCAAATAACAGATAAATACATAGCTCTCACAGAAAAATTAGTAAGAGAACAGCCTGAATTTTACTTGTGGTCTCACAAACGCTTTAAGCACAGAAACAAGTATAAATTGTGGGAGAAAAACAAAAAAGCAAAACTGAAAAATAAGTTGTAAAATAAACACGATATTTGCGCTAAATTATACAACTTATGAATGTTATAATATTCTATTTAACCTACCCTTTGCTTTGGTTATTTTCAAGATTGCCAATGGCAATTTTATATGTAATATCAGACTTTTTTTATGCAATATTATACTATTTAATTGGCTATAGAAAACAGGTAATCTTACAAAATTTATCTTACGCTTTTCCTGATAAAACAGATGAAGAAAAAGCTGAGATCGCTAAGAATTTTTACAGACATTTTACAGACATTATTGTTGAGAGTATCAAAGGTTTTTCCATCTCTGAAAAAGAGATTTTAAAACGATACACCTACAAAAACCCAGAGTTAGTAAACAAGTACATTAAAGAAGGTAGAAGCATTGCTTTAGTAGGTGCTCATTTAGCAAATTGGGAATGGTCTATAAGTTTACCTCTGGTTATAGATACTAAAATTTTTGGAGCTTATAACAAGCTTAGAAATGAAACATTTGAAACTACATTAAAGGAAAATAGAGAGAAATTTGGTGTAAAAGGAGAAACAACTGCCAATTTTATGAAACTTATGAAATCTAATTTTGAGAATAAGGTTCAAGGTGCATATATTTTATTAAGTGATCAAAGTCCTCATGTAGTAAAAACCTTCTATTGGTATGAGTTTTTTGATGTAAAAGTACCTGTGCACACAGGTGCAGAAATGCTTGCCAAAAAGTACAATTTAGCCGTGATAAATTACAAGGCTAAAAAGGTTAAAAGAGGTTATTATGAAACTGAATTTGAGTTAATTGCAGAACATCCTACTGAATTTGAAAATTATAAAATTACAGAAAAGTTTTTAGCTATTACCGAGAAAAACGTTAAAGAACAGCCAGAAAATTATTTATGGTCTCACAAAAGGTTTAAGCACAAAGACAGGTTTAACGAATGGCAAGAAATGCAAGAATCTAAACAGAAAACCAAGAGCTAACTAACTCTTTTTCTATAGGTGCAATTGTTTTGTGAACGTAATCATTTTTAATTGCATCATATTTGTAGTCTTTTGCCCAACCTTCTATATTTTTAGACAATTCTTTAAGAGACTTACAAACAAACTCTAACTCTTTATTTGTAATAGTTGGATGTAAAGACAAACGAACCCAACCCGGTTTTTCTGTACTACAACCTTCTAAGATTTGACTCTTAATTTTGTTAGAAGTTTCTTGGTTTACATTCAATAAAAAATGCCCATAAGTTCCTGCACAAGAGCATCCACCTCTGGTTTGTATACCAAACCTATCATTCAATAACTTTACAACTAAGTTAAAATGATATTTTTCAAAGTAAAAAGAAAAAATACTAAGTCTTTTTTTATGCTCAGGAGCTAATATTTTAACACCTTCTAGTTGTTCTAGAGTGTCAAAAATAATGGCATTAATTTCATCTTCCCTTTCTTTTATTTTATCTGTCCCCATTTTTTCTTTCAACTGAATAGAAAGAGCGATTCTAATAGTTTGAAGAAAACCTGGGGTTCCACCATCTTCTCTGGTTTCAACATCATCAAAATAATCATGCTGACCCCAAGGGTTTGTATAACTTACAGTACCACCTCCTGGATTATCAGGAACCGTATTTTTGTATAATTTCTTGTTGAAAATTAAAACTCCTGCACTTCCTGGACCTCCTAAAAATTTATGAGGAGAAAAGAAGATTGCATCTAAATATTCATCTTCATTTTCAGGGTGCATATCAATAGCAACGTAAGGTGCACAGCAAGCAAAATCTACAAAACATAGACCATTGTAACTATGAATTAGCTTCGCTACTTTATGGTAGTTTGTTTTAATGCCTGTAACATTAGAGCATGAAGTTATTGAGGCTATTTTAATGGCTTTATGCTCGTACTTTTTAATACTTTTCTCAAACTCTTTTAAGCACAGTAAACCATGTTCATCACAAGGCACAACTTCTACATCTGCTATGGTTTCTAACCAAGATGTTTGGTTAGAATGATGCTCCATATGAGATACAAATACTACTGGCCTTATGTCTTCAGGAACTGTGGTATGGTCTTTTAAATGTTCTGCTACTTTTAAGCCTAAAATTCTTTGAAATTTATTTACAACGCCTGTCATTCCTGAACCTGTTGTAATTAAAACATCATCATCATTTGCATTTACATGCCTTTTGATAATTTTTCTTGCTTCATGGTAGGCCAAGGTCATAGCTGCTCCTGAAGTAGAAGTTTCTGTATGCGTATTTGCCACAAAAGGACCAAAATCATTAGTTAGTTTATTTTCTATAGGCCTATACAATCTGCCACTTGCAGTCCAATCACAATACACCAAATTTTGTTTACCATAAGGAGATGTAAATGTTTGATCTATACCAACTATATGTTTTCTAAATTGCGAAAAATACTGCTCTAAACTCATAATAATATTTATTTAAAAGAGACTAAATCTAGCTCCAAATACCAAAGTTTTTTCAAAAAAAGTAAAGTTTTGAGATGCTGTATCAGAAGGATCTTGAGTGGTTCTAATATTAGACATATCTATGTAACCAAATTTTAAATCTGTCTGAACAAAGAAATGTTTTAAGAATGTTAAATTTAAACCAGCTCCAACAGAAACTCCCCATCCTGAAACATTAAACTCATCATTTGCTGTTTGATTAAATAAGGTAACATCTGTTCTTGGATACAAAAAACCAGCACCTATACCTTCTGTAATATTTAACTGTAAGTTTTCATCATTTAAACCAATTAAATGACCAATTTCATCAAACCTTTTTACTTCTAGATTTACATAGTTCAAACCATCTGTGTGCTCCATTAGCAAGAACTCATTAATCAAATCTATATCGTCATTACTATAATTTCCATCAAAAGGTGTACCTGCATTTATCTCTCCATTTATCTTTACAGTTTGATAGCTTTGCACAACATATTTCATATGATCTACTCCAACTGAAACTGTATAATGATCATTTAAAAAATATCCAATTCTAAAATTAGTTTGTGGAATTGTAATATTATCCAATTTAAAATAATCCTTAAAAGAAAAGTCTGTAGGCCTATCTTTTGCAACAACATCTTGCAAAGTAAAATCGTAATTGTTTCCTTTAAAAGAAATATCAGAATTAGAATAAGTAGCCCTATTCCAACCCCAATACAAGAATATTTTACCCTTGTTTGATACTTTTGTTTTCTTCTTTTTTTGAGCCGAAATTGAAATCGACATTAAAAAAACTAACAATAAAAGCGTTTTTGTTTTCAAAATATTAGGCAATTATTTCTTTAATTTCTGCTATAAATCTTTGTGCTAAAGCATCTGCAGCTTCTTGTGACTTTGCTTCTGTATAAATTCTAATAATTGGCTCAGTATTCGATTTTCTTAAGTGAATCCATTCTTCTGCAAAATCGATTTTAACACCATCTATTGTGTTTACATCTTCGTTTGCATATTTTGTAGCCATGGTTTCTAAAATAGCATCAACATCTATTGCAGGTGTTAATTGTATTTTATTTTTGCTCATAAAATAACTTGGATATGAATCTCTTAAGGTTTTACAAGATACTTTTTGATGTGCCAAATGAGATAAAAATAAAGCAACACCAACTAGAGAATCTCGTCCATAATGAGAATCTGGATAAATAATTCCTCCATTTCCTTCTCCTCCAATTACTGTATTGGTTTCTTTCATTTTAATTACAACATTTACTTCTCCAACTGCTGAAGCTGTGTAAGTACCTCCATGTTTTTCAGTCACATCTCTTAACGCTCTAGAAGATGACAAGTTAGATACAGTATTACCACCATTTAATCTGCCTAAAACGTAATCTGCACATGCCACTAAAGTATATTCTTCACCAAACATAGAACCGTCTTCAGAAACAATTGCCAATCTATCTACATCAGGATCTACAACTATACCAAAGTCGGCATTTTCTTTAACTACCAACTCAGAAATATCTGTTAAGTGTTCTTTTAAAGGTTCTGGATTGTGAGGAAATTGACCATTTGGTATACAATATAATTCTACACACTCTACATTTAATTCTTTTAATAATGCAGGTATAAATAAACCTCCTGTAGAATTTACACCATCTACAACTACTTTAAAGTTAGCCTTTTTTATTGCATCAACATCTACTAATTCTAAGTTTAAAACTTCTTGAATATGTTTTTGTAAGTATGTATTGTTTTTAGTGTACGATCCTAAATCATCAACTTCTGCAAATTCAAAATCTTCACTTTCTGCTAAAGCTAAAATTTGCTCTCCATCTTCACCATTTAAGAATTCACCTTTTTCGTTCAATAACTTAAGCGCATTCCATTGTTTGGGATTGTGAGAAGCCGTTAAAATTATACCTCCATCAGCTTTTTCTAAAGGAACAGCCACTTCTACTGTAGGTGTAGTAGATAAACCTAAATCTATAACATTTATACCTAAACCTACTAGTGTATTTGCCACTAAACTAGAAATCATTTTACCAGAAATACGAGCATCTCTACCAATAACAATCGTTAATTTTTCTTTACTTGGAATTCTTTTTTTGATAAAGGCTCCATAAGCTGAAGCAAATTTTACTGCATCTATAGGGGTTAAATTATCTGCTGTTTTACCCCCAATTGTACCTCTAATTCCTGATATTGATTTTATAAGTGTCATTCTCTTTTTTTAGTGACACAAATATAAATTATTTAAGGTGATTTTTCTTTGATTTTAACTACTGAATAAAGTTTTATGTAAAAACCATTTAACAAATTAACTAACAATTAATTACATTTACATATTTAATAAATCAACCTAAATTAATGCTACATTTATTTAAACGAATTCGTCGTAAACTACTCGTAGAAAAAAGGCTAAGCAATTATATTTTTTATGCAATAGGTGAAGTGCTATTGGTTGTTATTGGTATTTTATTAGCCATACAGTTTAGTAATTTAAACCTAAAAAAAACTGAAATAGAAAAAGAAATCTGGTATTTAGATAATATTGCTAATGACATGTTTAATCAGAAAGATGGGCTTCTAAATTTGAAAGACTATTATACTGAAACCTTAGGTATTGCTAAAGATCTTTTACTAGACTTTAAAGAAAACATGAGCTATTCAAAAATAGATAGTTTATCTTTTAAACTTAACCAATTAATGGGTTCTGATACTTACCCAAATATAGATAATACGTATAGAGAGTTATTATCTTCAGGTCAGGTTTCTTTAATAGAAAATGATAGTTTGGTTCTAAATATTATCGATTTTTATTTGTTTACAGATGAACTCGAAAACATTTATAAAGTCAATCAAAGTCAAGTTTTTTATGGTGAAGTATACAGTACTTTAAACAAATATTCTGAAATAGATATATCCCATTTCGTGGAGGAAGAAAATCTACTTTTTGAAGATAAGGAAGCACAAAAATATATACTATCAGAATTGGAAAAACCAGACAACAGATTAGCCTTAACAAATGCAATAAAAACCAAGATTCTTGTTATCTCTGATTACCTTTTAAATGTAAACGAATCTCTTAATCTAGTAGACAAGATGATTAACGAGATTGATGATGAAATAGAACTTCTGAAAGAATAAAACAGTTTGGGATAGTTAATTCTTAAACAAAATTGAACTTAATTTATTTATTTGATATTAAGATTAATTCTTCTTGAGGTTTGGTTAAATACCTAGCACCATTTTTGGTAACAACTGCCATTTCTTCTACAGAAATAGTTTTCTTTTTTCCATCTGCAAGTTTCCAAGCATGAAACCCATCAAAGGCAAAGGTCATTCCTTCTTTTAATTCCTTTTGTGCTGCTGGTCTCACATGAGATGCTTGTGAACCTCCTAAATTAGGTCCTACATCATGAGCCACATATCCTACAGGATGACCTGTAGACCACATTACATATTCACTTTTAGCTTTTTCCATTAAAACTCTTTGAGCTCTATCTACATCTATACCTTTTACACCCGGTTTCATAGCTGCTAAAGCTGCTCTGCTACCTGCCTTTCCACTTTCCCAATAATACTGAATATCTTTTGGAGCTTTAGTTTCCCCCTCTTTAAGTACATAAGCAAATCGTTGAATATCTGAAACCCATCTATCATACAATTTAATTCCGAAATCAATTTGAATTACATCTCCAGGCATAATTACTTTATCTGTGGCATGAGAATGACCTCTGTCTGCACCCGAATTTACATTTGGATTTTGTGCTGGTGCCCAACCATCTTTAACACCATATTCTGCCATTTTTTGTTTTAAAAAAGCTGCAATATCTGCATCTGTTGATTTACCTGGAACAACTTGTTTATAAGCTTCTATTTGAAATTGAGCTGTAAGTTCTGCAGCTTTAGTAAGAATTTCTACTTCTTCGGGTAGTTTTAAAGAAAGCCAATTATACACTACTTCAGTAGAAGAAACTAATTTATTAGATTCTTCACCTAAGTGATTTTCTAACGCCAATCTTTGAGTATAAGTTAAACCATCTGCTGTAGAATTAGTAGTAGACGAGTTAATTGCTATTTTAGAAAAATTTTGTTTTTTGATAAAATTTGAGGCTTGTTCTATGGCAGATATACCTCTATCTACTGGTATTACTTTATCATGAATATTTAAATCATCTAAAGCTGTAGCCTCACCTGAAGGAGAAAATACTATGGAATGAAAACCTTTATCATCATTATAAAACAAAAACATTGCAGTTCCTCCTGCGTTTTCACCTCCAACATGATCTGCTAAAGGGTCATTATTATTTTCTCTACATATCACCAACCATGCATTTACATTTGCCTGCTTTAACGCACTTGGCAGTAATTCTGCAATTCGTTTTTTACGAATTTCTGGCCAAGGATTCTTTCCCCAATAAGTAAGAGGATTTATCTTTTGCTCAATTTTCTCTTTTGGTGAACATTGAAGCAATATCATTGAAAGCGCTCCTAAAAGTATCAGTTTAATTTTCATAACATCTAAGTATATATTCAAATATAATAAATACTATGTTCTGTAAATAAATTTAGAGAAATAAAAAAAACCGTAGCAAAATTGCTACGGTTTTTAATACTTATAAATATTAGCTAACTAAAAATTATTTCTTTTTAGCCTTAGCTTCCATTTGTGCTTTTAAGTCTGCAAGACCTCCAATATCACCTAAAGTAGTCTTTTCTGCATCTGCAGATTTCTTAGCAGCAGCTTTAATATTCTTACGCTCTTGTTCTTTGAATAAAGAAGTATGAGATACAACTACTCTTCTGTATTCTTTAGAGAATTCCATAACAATAAATTGTACAGTATCTCCTTTTTCTAATTTAGAACCATCTTCTTTCTCTAAGAATCTAGTAGGAGCAAAACCTTCAACACCATCAGCAAAACTTACTGTAGCACCTTTATCGTTTTTCTCTTTAATAGTTCCTTCGTGAGTAGAACCGATTGCGTATGTAGCTTCATGAGCATCCCAAGGATTATCTTGAGTTTGCTTATGACCTAAGTTTAATTTTCTGTTCTCAACATCTAATTCTAATACTTGAACATCTAATTTTTGACCTACAGTTACAAAGTCTGATGGGTGCTTAATTTTCTTAGTCCAAGATAAATCAGAAATATAAACTAAACCATCAATACCTTCTTCTAACTCAACAAAAACACCAAAGTTTGTGTAATTTCTTACAGTACCTGTATGTGTTGAACCAACAGGATATTTAGTGGTAATGTCTGTCCAAGGATCTGGATGTAATTGTTTAATACCTAAAGACATTTTACGGTCTTCTCTATCTAAAGTTAAAACTTGCGCTTCTACTTTATCACCAACTTTTACGAAATCTTGTGCAGAACGTAAGTGAGTTGACCAAGACATTTCAGAAACGTGAATTAATCCCTCTACTCCTTGCTCTACTTCTACGAATGCTCCATAATCAGCTAAAACAACAACTTCTCCAGTAACTTTATCACCTACTTTTAAAGAATCATCTAAAGCTTCCCAAGGATGTGCAGTTAATTGTTTTAAACCTAATTGAATTCTAGATTTGTTATCATCAAAGTCTAAAATTACAACGTTTAATTTTTGATCTAACTCAACAACCTCATTTGGATGATTGATTCTAGACCAAGATAAATCTGTAATATGTACTAAACCATCTACACCACCTAAATCTACGAACACTCCATAAGAAGTAATGTTTTTAACAACACCTTCTAATACTTGTCCTTTCTCTAACTGACCAATAATTTCTTTTTTCTGTAATTCAATATCAGCTTCAATAAGTGCTTTATGAGATACGACAACGTTTTTAAATTCGTGGTTGATTTTTACAACTTTGAATTCCATTGTTTTCTCTACATACTGATCGTAATCTCTAATTGGTTTAACATCAATTTGAGATCCAGGTAAGAATGCTTCGATTCCAAAAACATCTACAATCATACCACCTCTAGTTCTACACTTAACAAAACCGTTAACTACTTCACCTGTTTCATGAGCATTGTTTACTCTTTCCCAAGCTTTAATTACTCTCGCTTTTTTGTGAGATAATACTAACTGACCAGAAGAGTCTTCTCTCTTATCAACTAATACTTCTACTGTATCTCCTTCTGCTAAATTTTGGTTGTAACGAAATTCGTTTAACGAAATTACACCTTCAGATTTAGAGTTAATGTCTATAATTGCGTCTCTATCTGTAATTCTTACTACAGTTCCTTCAATTACATCACTTTCATTAACAAAACCAATAGTACCTTTTAAAGCTTCTTCGAATTCTTTTAATTTTTCTTCATCAACAGCTTCAATACCTTGTTCGTATTTGTGCCAGTTAAAGTCAGCTAAAAATTGTTTTGGATCTTGTTTTTCCTCTACAACAGGAGTTGCTGCGTTTTGTACATCAGAAGCTACTTGCTCTTCAGTATTTTTTGTTTCTTCAGACATGTGTCTAAAATAATTTGTATCTTATTGTTTTTCAGATTTTTAACGATAAAAACAGCAAGAGCTATTTATATAAATTGTTTTAACTAATTCCTTTTTTAAATCTGTTCTCGTAAAAAGGAGTGCAAATTTACAAAATTAGATTGATAATTAACTATTTCTGAATAAAAAATATAATACAAAATGTGATTATATTTGTACTGAAAATCAAATCCTTATGAACATAAAATCAACATTTCTAGTTTTATGCTGTTTAACATCAATTTTGTCTTGTAAAAATAGCAATACTACCATTGTTAAGCATCATAAATCTCATGAAGAAAGCAGAAAAAATGTTCCTTTTTCTGATGTTGTGCAAGTTAACAATTTGTACTTTTTAACAGGGCAAATTGGTAAGGATCATAAAAATGGTAAAATTGTAGAAGGTGGTATAGAAGTTGAAACCAAACAAGCCCTTGAAAATATTAAAGCAGTTTTAAATTATCATAATTTGGAAATGGAAGATGTGGTAAAGTGTACTGTTATTCTGGCTGATATCAATGATTTTTCTAAAATGAATATAATTTATCGTTCTTTTTTCAAGGAAAATCTACCTGCAAGAACTACATTTGCAGCCAATTTAGTTGCAGGTGCAAAAATTGAAATTGAAGTGGTTGCTGCAAGAAAGTAGATGATGGATAAAAAGACAAAAGATTTAGTAGATAAAGGCATAATGCTTCCTTTAATGGAAGAGTTTTATACCATTCAAGGAGAAGGTTCTCATACAGGAACTGCTGCTTACTTTATACGAGTTGGTGGTTGTGATGTTGGGTGCCATTGGTGTGATGTGAAAGAAAGTTGGAATGCAGATTTACACCCACCAACCATGGCTGATTCAATAATAGAAAATGTAAAAAAATACACAGATACTGTTGTTATTACTGGTGGTGAGCCTTTAATTTGGTCTATGGATTATATTACTGAATTGCTACAAAAAAATAATATTAAAACTCATATTGAAACTTCAGGAGCGTATTCTTTCTCTGGAAAATGGGATTGGTTTTGTCTTTCTCCCAAAAAAACTAAATTACCTTTAACCGAAAATTACAGAGAAGCAGATGAGTTAAAAATGATAATTCATAATAAGTCAGATTTTGATTTTGCAGAAGAACAAGCAGCTAAAGTTGGCAAAAAATGTCAATTATTTTTACAACCTGAATGGAGCAAAAAAGAGAAAATGACAGAACTAATTGTAGATTATGTAATGAAAAATCCAAAATGGAAAGTTTCTTTACAAACTCATAAATACTTAAATATTCCTTAATTTTATCCGTAGCAATTTCCTGCTTTACACTTAATCTTTTTTGTAAAAACAAAAAGGGATATCGTTTCAATCAGGGCTAAACAAACTTATTTACTCTTAGTGTTAAGCTAGTTTATTGTCTATTAAAGTACAAATTCTTTCAAATTGTTCATTAATGCCCATATCTGAATTATCAAATTCAATAGCATCATCTGCCTTCATTAATGGTGAATCTTCTCTTGTAGAATCAATTCTATCTCGTTCTTGAACATTAAAAAGTATATCTTCATATAGAACTTTATCTCCTCTATCAATCAATTCTTTATAACGCCTTGTAGCTCTTTTATCTGCAGAAGCTGTCATAAATAATTTAAGATCGGCATCAGGAAAAACAACTGTACCTATATCTCGACCATCCATAACTACTCCACCATTTTTACCCATTTCTTGCTGTTCAGCTACTAATTTTTTTCTTACTTCAGAAATTGCAGCCACCTTACTTACTAATTGAGAAACTTCAAGAGTTCTGATTTCTTTTTCAACATTTTTATCATTCAAAAATACTTCAGCAAAACCTAAAGCTTCATTGAACTTAAAAGTAATTGTTATATTTTCTAAACTCGCTATTAAACCTTCTTTATCAATAGAATTTTGATTAACAAAATCATTATTTTTAGCGTACAAACTAACAGCTCTGTACATAGCTCCAGTATCTACATAAACATAATTATATTTTTTTGCAATTAATTTAGCAATGGTACTTTTACCTGTAGATGAAAAGCCATCTATAGCAATTGTAATTTTTTCTGTCATCTATCTTTGATCTAAA
This sequence comes from Polaribacter sp. P097, assembly GCF_036864555.1. NCBI lineage: Bacteria > Pseudomonadati > Bacteroidota > Flavobacteriia > Flavobacteriales > Flavobacteriaceae > Polaribacter > Polaribacter sp. P097. Next base: position 19,199 of record NZ_JAZETJ010000004.1, read on the forward strand.
TCAATTTGTAAACTAAAGGTACTCGAATTTGAAGCTGAGTGGTATTTAGAATACGCATAATTAAATTTAAATTTATTCATTTTTATTCCAAATCCAAATGATATTCCACCAAAAGTTCTTACTTCTTGTAATTTTAATTCTGCTGCTCTTCTAAAATTATAACCAGCTCGTATATTTATGCCACTTTCAGGAAAAAGCTCTGCACCAAGAACAAAATGCCTTAATGCATTATTTAAAAAACTAATATCTTCATTAGTTGTATTACCTTCGAGGTCTGTAGTTTGCTCAGAAGGATTAGGAACAGAAATGTCCCACTTTTGTAAATTATCAATGGTTAAATACCATTTTAAAGGAACATAATTTAACTTATAAGATGCTCCTAAAGCCACCTTAAAAGGTAGTTTTTCTCTGGTTCCGTTAAATGTTTTAATTTGTGTTCCAAAATTTCGAGCAACCAGTGTAAATGTGTAATTCTTATATGGACTATAATAGAATACACCAACATCACCTGCTATACCAACAGAACTAAAACTATCAATATTCGAATTTATAAATTTAAGATTAGTTCCAAAATATAAATTTGTCCAAGGTAAATTGAGAGAATATCCTAAGGATACAGAAATATCATTAGCACCAAACTCCCCTGTCTCATTCCCTTCCTCATCAGCCCCAATAATTGAACCATAATCTAAATAATTAATGCTTCCATGAATAGTACCAAATCGTCTCGAAATTAATCTTGCATAAGAGATTGATCCTATATTAATATCAGATAAATAACTTGAATAATTTAGGGCTAATTTGCCATCCATTTCATCATTAATAACTGCAGGGTTCCAAGAAGCCTGATTTACATCATTATATAAATTTAAAACTTCACCTCCTAAAGCAATTTGTCTGGCAGAAGATGATAAATTTAAAAATTGATAAACACCATTACCTCCTGCTTGAGAATAACAGGTTAAAAAGAAAAAGAAACACAAACAGTTTAAAATAAAACCTTTCATTAACTAATCTAATAAGTATTT
>NZ_JAZETJ010000005.1:0-2500 GCF_036864555.1 Polaribacter sp. P097
TATTTTTTTTCATTTTTTTTGATGTTGTAAGTTTCATGTTTAGAGAGGTTTGTGATTAGGGTTTAAAAAGATTTATAATTTTTATTCAGAAATAGTTGTGGGAATAGAAATGAGTTGTATATTTGCAGCCGCTAACGGAAATATGGTTTGTTAGTTTAGTTCATTGAGATGTTGTTTTTGGGTTTTATTTATAGGATTCTGGGTTTTGATTTAGGATGAAATTTTTTTCATTTTTAATTAGGTTTGTAAGGTTATTTAATAGTATCTTTGCAGTCCGATTTTTTCGGGAAAAAAGTTCAGTTTTTTAGGGGTTAAAAAATAAATTTAATTTTTTTTATTTTTTTATTGTCAGAATAAAAATAGTTTCTATATTTGCACCCGCTAACAAAAACAGCGAAAACGTTCAGAGAGATTTTGGAATAAGATTTAACAATTTTAGATAGTTCGATTCTATCATTTCTACAAAGTTTGATATTAAGATTAGGTTGAGAGATATTTAGTTTTTAGTTCAAATAAGTTCATTGAAAATATTGAAATTGACAGCGTAAACAAAGAGTAGAATAACCACATTAGTTTAGATTAATGTAATTCTTTTGAAACTTATTCATTCATATTATTTAAAATATACAATGAAGAGTTTGATCCTGGCTCAGGATGAACGCTAGCGGCAGGCTTAACACATGCAAGTCGAGGGGTAACATTAGTGCTTGCACTAGATGACGACCGGCGCACGGGTGCGTAACGCGTATAGAATCTACCTTTTACAGGGGGATAGCCTTTAGAAATGAAGATTAATATCCCATAGTATTGCGAAGTGGCATCACTTTGTAATTAAAGATTTATCGGTAAAAGATGACTATGCGTCCTATTAGTTAGTTGGTAAGGTAACGGCTTACCAAGACTTCGATAGGTAGGGGTCCTGAGAGGGAGATCCCCCACACTGGTACTGAGACACGGACCAGACTCCTACGGGAGGCAGCAGTGAGGAATATTGGGCAATGGAGGTAACTCTGACCCAGCCATGCCGCGTGCAGGAAGACTGCCCTATGGGTTGTAAACTGCTTTTATACAGGAAGAAACACTGCTACGTGTAGCAGCTTGACGGTACTGTAAGAATAAGGACCGGCTAACTCCGTGCCAGCAGCCGCGGTAATACGGAGGGTCCGAGCGTTATCCGGAATCATTGGGTTTAAAGGGTCCGCAGGCGGTCAATTAAGTCAGAGGTGAAATCCCATAGCTTAACTATGGAACTGCCTTTGATACTGGTTGACTTGAGTCATATGGAAGTAGATAGAATGTGTAGTGTAGCGGTGAAATGCATAGATATTACACAGAATACCGATTGCGAAGGCAGTCTACTACGTATGTACTGACGCTCATGGACGAAAGCGTGGGGAGCGAACAGGATTAGATACCCTGGTAGTCCACGCCGTAAACGATGGACACTAGTTGTTGGGCATTAGCTCAGTGACTAAGCGAAAGTGATAAGTGTCCCACCTGGGGAGTACGATCGCAAGATTGAAACTCAAAGGAATTGACGGGGGCCCGCACAAGCGGTGGAGCATGTGGTTTAATTCGATGATACGCGAGGAACCTTACCAGGGCTTAAATGTAGTATGACAGGTTTAGAGATAGACTTTTCTTCGGACATATTACAAGGTGCTGCATGGTTGTCGTCAGCTCGTGCCGTGAGGTGTCAGGTTAAGTCCTATAACGAGCGCAACCCTTGTCGTTAGTTGCCAGCATGTAAAGATGGGGACTCTAACGAGACTGCCGGTGCAAACCGAGAGGAAGGTGGGGATGACGTCAAATCATCACGGCCCTTACGTCCTGGGCCACACACGTGCTACAATGGTATGGACAATGAGCAGCCATCTGGCAACAGAGAGCGAATCTATAAACCATATCACAGTTCGGATCGGAGTCTGCAACTCGACTCCGTGAAGCTGGAATCGCTAGTAATCGGATATCAGCCATGATCCGGTGAATACGTTCCCGGGCCTTGTACACACCGCCCGTCAAGCCATGGAAGCTGGGGGTGCCTGAAGTCGGTCACCGCAAGGAGCCGCCTAGGGTAAAACTGGTAACTAGGGCTAAGTCGTAACAAGGTAGCCGTACCGGAAGGTGCGGCTGGAACACCTCCTTTCTAGAGAAAGATGGTGAGTTACAAAAGGTAATTTTTACTCTTTGCTGTTAATTTTAAATTTATATTATATCAAAGCTATTATAGTCTCGTAGCTCAGCTGGTTAGAGCGCTACACTGATAATGTAGAGGTCGGCAGTTCGAGTCTGCCCGGGACTACTAAAAGTTTGATATAAAGGAAATTCTAGAAGTTCGAGTAGTAGTTAAGTACTAACTACTAACTACTATATACTAACTGCTAGTATATGGGGGATTAGCTCAGCTGGCTAGAGCGCTTGCCTTGCACGCAAGAGGTCATCGGTTCGACTCCGATATTCTCCACAATTTGTGAAAGCAAATAAAGTTCATTGACATATT
>NZ_JAZETJ010000006.1:0-4440 GCF_036864555.1 Polaribacter sp. P097
TGTTTGCCCTTTACCTTGATAAGGCTGCTCAGCTTTCATCTTAGCTTTGTTGTAAAGATTAGCATCAGATTTTACGAAAGTTGTAGGAACAGAGTTCTTTTTTCTACCCACATAAATCTTAGAGATTGCATCTCCTAAAGACTCAGACTCAACTCCACCAGAATTACCTCCTGTAACTTCTGCAGAGGTTATAGTAACTGGAATATCGATAGTTATAGTACAATCATTACTTGTGGCAGTAACTGCAACAATAAATGAACCAGCTTCTGTAAATTCTTGTGTTATTGGATTAGTGTTTTGAAACTTTCCTGGTCCACTTCCTGGTCCACTTCCTGGTAATGTCCAAGAGAATGATGTAAATGAACTTGCATTATCAATAGTAAATGTTTTTACAATTTTACCTCCTGTAGATGGTAAAGTTGTTACGCTCACAATCGGTTCTAAAACTGGTAATACTACAACTTGTTGGGTTGTTGAATTTGAACCATAGGTATTTGTAGCCGTAAGTGTAACTGTATATGTACCATCATTTGCATAGTATTTATCAGGATTCATTTCTGTACTAGTAGTACCATCTCCAAAACTCCATAAATAAGTAATTGGTGCATCTGGTTGCACAGTTCCTCCTGTATGCGTTGTGTTTTCGAAAGAAAAATCATTCTCTACAAAACATTGTGGATTTACATTGATGTTAAAATCTGGAGTTGGAGCAACACCTACAATTGGAGGACAAGTTGTGGTTGCTGCAAATTTTTGACAGTGAATTGTACCACCATCATGAATTAAAGATTTTGCAATTACTTGACCAAATATATCTTCTTTGTTTACTGATTTTTCTATAGCTGCATTTGGTGCAAAAATAGTTCCGTAAATTTCTTCTGATCCAACTAAATTCAGTTCAGTAGTATTAGAGAAATTATACATTACATAAGGGCTGTCTATAGCAGTAAAACCTCTTTGCTCCCAAACATTCCAATTAAATGTTCCTGGTGCATCTACGTTAATTATTAAAATTCGATCTGCGTTGGCATTTCTTTGTGCTTCGAAAATACTTGTAGCATTTAATTCTGCACCAGTAATGTTTAAATAATTGATACCGTTATTTAAGAATATTTCTGTATGATTTGCTAAATTGGTGTTGGAAATAGAATTTCCATTATCATCCTCTAAAACAGCATTATTGGCATTTAATGCTAAATTAGTGGCATTTGTTCTTAGGCTTTGGAAAGCACTAGAAAAATCGATTAAATTATTTTCATAAACAGGGTTATTTCCTGCACTCACTCCATAAGTAGGTGAGTTGTTATTCATTTGAATTCTTGAAGAAGAGTTATAAGTTCCGTTTGGAGTTACTCTCATATTGGCTGGTGCATTATTTTGATCGAAATACCATGCCACAGAACCATTGCTGTTTCCTATTTTAGTATAATAATTAGGATTTACTACAGTTAATAAACCAGCAGGATTTGTACCTCCTGTTGGGCATATTCCCTGAGTTGTTTTAGTTACTTCAAAATTATCAATTAAATTACCATAAGATAGGTTGTTATATGGTTGGCTAGAAACCGCTTGAAATACAAAATAAACTTTATTTTCTCCTGCAGGCACTGTATATGAACCTGTATAATTTTGCCATGCGTTTTGATCTGTACTCATTGTACTTACAGTAGTTGCAGAATTTAAAGACACCCCAATTTTTACATCGGCTACATCAATTCCACGTCTTCCTCTATGCCATATAGACCAATTTAATACAGAGCCTGGTTCAGCACAAATAACTTGATATAGTGCAGCTCTTTGTGTTGCATTTATTTCAGCAATAAAATTACCACTTTGTGCATTTTTACCTTGAAAACCAGATTTCCAAATCTCAATTTTATTGTCAGTAGCAGTTGTGTACCAACCAGGTATATCAACTTCATTCTTTAATGTCCAAGTAGATGGATTTGCTCCTTGTTCAAAACTTCCATTATTTACAATGGTTGGATCTCCACAATTACACTCGTCATCGTCTGTATTAATTACTGTATTTAATGGGTAATTTACACGACCGTTTACTAATAGACCTGTTTTTAATCCATTTGTATCAAAATCTCCACAGTCATCAGAAGCTACATTGTAATTACCTTTTATAGTTAAGTTTTCACCTACTGCTACAGCACCTTTAGTTTCATTTTCAACCACTTCTAAATTTTCTTCTACAAAGACATTAAAACCTTGTGCAGGTGCAGTTGGACTTTGATTACAGTTAAAAACAGTGTTTACTGTTACAGTAACTGTTGCTGTTGATGTATCTCCATTAGCATCTGTTATGGTATAATTAAAGGTATCATTACCAGTGAAACCTGAATTTGGTGTATATAATATAGTATCGTCTGTTGGATCATTTGGTGTTCCATTATCATCTACAGACAGGGTTCCTCCATTACTAGATGTTGCACTGGGTAAAGAAATTGTACCAGTATTAGGCCCATCGTTCCCAAAAGTATCGTTATTTAAAACATCTATAGTGTTTGCAGGACTGTTTTCATTTACTGTTGCTGTATCATTAGATGCTGTTGGAACATCATTTACAGTTAAAGTAACTGTTATTTCTTCAGGGCAAACATTGTCTACAGCAAATATTTGTAAAGTGTAATCTCCAGCATCAGAAAAACCAACAGTACCTAAGTTTAAGGTTGTATTAGTAGATAGAATAGATGAAGAAGCCGAATTTTTAAACCATTTGTAGGTTAGGTTGGCTGTGCTATTTGTACCTGGTGGAATTGTATAATTGGGATTCCCTGCAGCAAAAGTAGTTGTTGATATTGATGAAGCATTAACTGTAAAAGATGCATTATCATTCTCATTAACTGTTAAACTTGTTGGAGCTGTATTAACTGTAATTTGTTCTGCAGTTGTAACCTTGCTGCTGGTTGATTGCCCAGAAATCTCAGAACCACCTACTGTAGTACCTACTGCAGTTGGAATTCCATTATTATTAACAGGAGTAGGGAAGTTGAGTAAACTACCTCCATTGCTACCACCAACAAGCGTATTAGTTACAGTGGTTGATGTATACGAATTATTTGCTTCAATAGCATCTGGACATCCATCATTATCTGAATCTGTGTCTTTACTATCTGGTAGGCCATCTCCATCTGTATCTCTGCTTATACAATCTGATGAAAAATAGTTGAACAAAACCAGGTCTAAACCACCTAATGAGGAGTTTGTATTGGTTGGAAAAGTTGTCCAATCTAAAAGGTTAGCTGTGTTGTAATCTGGAGGAAAAATAGAGTACCCATAAACTGTGGTTCCGTTTGCAACTCCGAAATCTGCAAAATTAACCGCTCTTATTGCTACATCTTGATTTAATGCTGTACTTGGTCTGAATTCTGTATCTGATATTTCTTTTCTTAAAACTGTAGATGGTAACTTTTCTATGGTTGTCATAGAGCTTGTAGTTACCCTGTAAACCGAACTATAAGAAGTTGGTGTACTATTGTTATCTATGCTAGTAATAATTGCAATATCTATAAAATTGTTTTTTCCTCTTTCACCAACAGTTACGTATTGATTAGTATTTGAGTTAATGTAATAACCATCATCAAAAACTACATCTACTCTTTCTATATTATTATTGTTTTGAGAAGACATACTATTATCAAACACATTATCACTACCTACATTATAAAATCCATGCGAAAAGGTTTCAGCCATGTTGTTTACCTCTGTTGTATGTAATTGAGTTGCGTTAGCAGTGCTTGAATGTCCGTCATTTTCAATCCAAATAATTTGGTTGATAGGAGCAGTACCACTTGTAGCTCTTCTAAAAGTAATGTTACCTACAGATGCATCTTCGTCTACTTTAATTGTATTTCCAGAACTTAGAACAAAACCTTCTAAACGTTTTCCTAAACTTGTTCCATAGGATAGGGTATAAGAAGTATTTTGAGAAAATGGTGAAGCCGAGTTTGAAAAAGAGTTTACAGTTTTGGTAGACGCTGTTTGTGGTTTATTTTCTATAATAAATGATGTAATTGTACCTGATGCCAAAGGTGGGCAACTAAACTCATCTATATCTAATATACCATCATTATCATCATCTAAATCGATACTATTGGCAATACCATCTCCATCACAATCTGTAGCATTAACACATTGCGCATTTACGTTTAAGGTTGAAAAGAAAATAAATAAAAACGTTGCTGCAATTTTAAGCAGTGAGAAGTTCTTTTTATTAACCACAGTTTCATTGATGTAATCCATTAGGGATGTAACATTTTAGTAGATTATAATAATAATCTAAAGTTGAAATAGGGTATTAATAAATTTTGGGGTGTAGCAAATATACATTTTTTATAATAAGTTTAACGCAATTTATATGAAAATCAAGTAATTGAGCAGTGTTTTTATCTTTTATTCATAGTAAGTTTTATTAAACTAGTATTGAATACA
>NZ_JAZETJ010000007.1:0-1705 GCF_036864555.1 Polaribacter sp. P097
CGTTTGCCCTTTACCTTGATAAGGCTGCTCAGCTTTCATCTTAGCTTTGTTGTACAGATTAGCATCAGATTTTACGAAAGTAGTAGGAACAGAGTTCTTTTTTCTACCCACATAAATCTTAGAGATTGCATCTCCTAAAGACTCAGACTCAACTCCACCAGAATTACCTCCTGTAACTTCTCCTGAAGTTACTGTAACAGGGAATCTATGTGTTTTAGTACATCCATTTTGATCTTCAGCAACAATTTCTATATAGTATAAACCAGCATCTGTAATAGTTGCATTTACTGTAGTTACATTTGTACCAAGATTGGCAACTAATGTTCCATCAGATTCAACTAAAGACCAATCATAAGTTTGGAATACAGCTGGATTATCTACTGTGAAAGTTTTTGTAACACTTCCATCACCATTACTTGTAGAGTTAATTGTTAATGTAATGTCTAAATCTTGTTTAACTGTTACTTGAGTTGTTGTTGTATCTGAACCAACACTATTAGTAGCAGTCATGGTTACAGTATATGTACCAGAATTTGCATACGTTTTAGTAGGACTCATTAACGTACTAGTAGTACCATCTCCAAAATCCCAAGCATAAGTAATAGGATCATTTGGTTGCGATGTGTTACCAGTATTTGATGTATTTGTGAATTCGAATGAATTACCATCAAAACATTGGTTATTCAAGTTTACATTGAACTCTGCAGTTGGTGCAACACCTGTACTAGTAGTACAACCAGAAATTGTTGGAACAAAATTGGCTGAGTGTACTTCTCCACCTGCATGATTAAATGATTTTCCAATAACCTGACCTTCTATGTTAGATTGGTTTACAGTTTTGTTTATATCTGCAAAAGGAGCAAATAAAGAACCTACAACTGTAGAGTTACCAACAACATTTAAAGTAGTTGTGTTATAAAAGTTGTAAATAATATAAGGTGCATCTTGCTGACCAACGCCTGCTTGATTCCAAACGGTCCAATCAAAAGATCCTGCAGCATCTACATTTATTACTAAAATATTAGTTGCACTAGGCTTATTGTTATAAGTAAATACACTTACGTTATTTAAATCTGAACCAGTTACGTTTAGATAATTAACACCAGCTTGTAAATTAATTTTTACTTGATTTGGTAAGTTAGTGTTCGAAATTGGTTGCCCATTAGGATTTGTTAACTGAGCATTGTTTGCATATTGAGATAAATTTGTAGAGTTACCTCTTAATGTTTGAAATGCGCTAGCAAAATCTATTACGTTACTCTCAAATATTGGATTATTTGTAGATGATACGTTTAATTGATTTGCATTTGCTTGTAAACTAATTCTTGGTGAAGAATTGTAGCTTGAGTTTTTAGTAACTCTAATAGGAGAAAATGCATTGTTTTGATCCTTATACCAAACAACAGATCCATTACTTTCACCAATTTTCACATAAGTATTTTGGTTGATTTGTAAAGAATTACCTGATTGATAATTTACTTTTCCACCAACAACTAAACCAACAGTTACATTGTTTACTTGAAAAGAACCAGGATCATTAGTCGTGATTTGATAGTTTCCTGAAATAGTCAAGTCACCACCTGTAGCAACACTACCCTCAGTTTCATTAGTAGATAATTGTAATCCTTCTAAAGTAAATACATTAAATCCTAAAGCAGCATCAGTTGGAGATTGATTACAACCACCTTCTGTAACCGTAAAAGTG
>NZ_JAZETJ010000008.1:0-1627 GCF_036864555.1 Polaribacter sp. P097
AAAAAAAGAGCTGACGTAAGTCAGCTCTTGGGATCAAGTAGTCTAAAAATTAATACCCCTAAAAATTATTTCGACTATTGATATTTTATATGTTTTATCTAAAGATAATTTTAGATGTACCATAGTTTGTTTCTTTACTAGCTACTTTTAGTAACATTACACCAGTTTTAACTCTAAAGTTAAAGTCTAGTTCATTTTTACCAGTATTTAAGTTTACGTTTTCTTTGTAAATAGTTTTACCAGTAATATCTGTTAAAGTTACAGTTGCTTCAGTATCTACTTGACTAAATAGTAACAAGTTTACATTACCTTGAGAAGGGTTTGGATATGCCATAAATTCGTTTTCGAACTTCTCAATTTTATTTACAATTTGATCTTCAACTGCAATTTTGGTGAACTTTACATCAGAGATTGTTAAATCTAACTCTTTTGTTTGTGCCTCAACAGGTAAGAAGGTAAATAGTAATGTTGTTAAATCTTCAGCTGTTAACTTTTCTTGACTAGCACTAGATGTAAAGATATCGAAAGGTACATAATAAGTTTGCTCTTCTTCAGATAAATCTACCATTACTCTATATTGTGCTTTCCAATCTTCAATAGATTTTTTAATTAAACCTAATTCAATTAGTCCAGAACCTTTTGCTGTGAATGATAAGTAGTTGTACTCAGAATAATCAGCAGCTAAAGTACCAGGTAATAAAGATTTGTATAGTGTTAAGTAATCAAAATCACTTGTTGCTCTAAGTGCTACGTTTCTGTTGATAGCATGCTCATCATCTTGATAGGTTCTATCAAAACTGTTTGATACAAAGTACTCTTTAATTTTAGTATAGTTTGAATCGAAATCTAATCCCCAGTTACCATCTGCATGATAAAAGGCATCTTCAACTTCACCATCTACTTTTACTAAACCATCATACTCATATCCATCAGCAATGTCTACTCTTAAAGTTTGCTCTAACTCTGTGTTTACAGGGTTATATCTAAACTTCACATTGTTAGCAGTCTCAGAGTAGATTTCTTCCATAGAAATCTCAGTATTCAATCCTTTTTGAGTGCTTCTTAAAAGTACTACAAGTTCATTTTTCTCTCTAGAAATTTTAGCAGCATAAGTTTTAGGCACTTTCTGCACTTCTGTTTGAGTTACAGGAATAAATGCTTTTAAGTTGTTTAAAATATCTACTACTAATTTTTGAGTATCAGCAGGGTTTGTAGTCCAAACCTGGAAGTTATATACATCATTAAACTTGATGTAGTTGTTTACATACCAGTTGGTTTGAATGGTATAATTAGTATCGTTATTATTCTTAGCAGTTGCAAAAGAGATCGCATATTCTACAACACCATTTCTTTGCTTAATACCTTGCATTAAGAAGTTGTAACCTTCTAATTGCACAGTTTGAATGTTTAAGATTTCAGCACCTCTTAATCTATCACAAGAAGCTTTGGTATGGTTATAGATTTTATCTGATGTTTTTACACCTAATACTACCCCTTTTGTTTTACCATCTAAAGAGAAATCTACAGATAATACTTCATCAGCTATAGTGTAATCTAAGATATCAGTAGGAGAGGTAACATTAGCGATATTACCAGCTACTAATTCAGTAGGGAACATGTCTAACAT
>NZ_JAZETJ010000009.1:0-1290 GCF_036864555.1 Polaribacter sp. P097
ATCATCAACTGCTGTTGGAGTACCATTTACAATTACCTCTGCAGTTACTGTAACTGTTACTGTAGCTGTTGCTGTATCTCCATTACCATCTTCGATAGTATATTCAAAAGTATCTGTTCCTACAAAGTTTAAGGCTGGTGTATACTCGATCTCTCCTGCAACCACTGATGTACTTCCTCCTAAATCAGAATTAGCGCCTACTGTTAATGCAACTGCTAAGGCTCCTGCTCCATCATCTCCATAAACATCATTGTCTAAAACATCAATACTAACTGTAGTATCTTCTACTACTGTTTCTGTATCATCTAAGGCTACTGGAACATCTGTTGCTGCAGGACCTACTGTTACTGTTACTGTTGCTGTTGAAGCATCTCCACTTGCATCTGTAATTGTATAACTAAATGTGTCTGTACCATCTGTTGCTGCCAATGCTGATGGAGTATAATTAAACTCATCATCTGTAGTATCTAAAGTATTTTTATTGTCAATGCTTATTGCACTTCCTTTTGTACTTGCACTTGTTAATGTTCCATTGGTCATCGTTAATCCTCCATCAATATAACCTTCAGATCCTGGTGTATCATTTGATAAAACATCTATTACATAATCTACACTACCTGCTGCAACTGTTACTGCATCATCTGCTGCTGTTGGAACTGTAACTGCTGGTGCAACTGTACCTACTGTTACACTTACTGTTGCTGTTACTGTATCTCCTCCTCCATCTTCTAATGTATAAGTAAATGTCTCTACATCATTCTCGAATAATGCTGCTGGTGTATAGGTTACTGTAATATCTTCTGCATTTGCAGTTCCATTCTGATTGATTACTAAAGTACCTCCCTCAGAACCTGCTGATAAAGTTACACTTACTAAACCTTCTGAACCAAAGCTATCATTATCTAAAATATCTAAATCATTATTTGATGATCCGTTAGTCACACTAAAAGTATCATCTACTGCTGTAGGATCTGATAATGGTGCTGCTGGATCTACAGTGATAGTTACTGTAGCTGTTGCTGCATCTCCATTTTCATCTGTAATAGTGTACTCGAATGAATCTGTTCCACTAAATCCTGCTGGCGCTGAATATAATACTACGTCATCTGAAGCGTCATTTTGTATACCATGATCTGAAACGCTTATTAATCCGCCTTTTAAACTAGCTGTACTCTGTTTCCCATTTACTAAAGTTAATGGGTGAGTTAAACTTAAACCATCTGAACCATAAGTATCATTACCTAAAATTGCAATCACGTTGTTTGAACTCTCAAAATCAACTGTAGCTGA
>NZ_JAZETJ010000010.1:0-236 GCF_036864555.1 Polaribacter sp. P097
ACTGTAAAAGTAACATCATCAGTTGTAGCAGCACAATCACCATCAGCAGCAATTGTATAACGAATCACTACAGTTGTGTTTGTATTAATATCAGCTGGAGAATAAGTATTTCCATTGATTGAACCACCACCAGAAACGATAGACCAAGTACCACCAGCAGGCGAACCTGATAATGTTTTAGCCTCACCTTCATTAATAGTAGCAGTAGAAGTTGTGTTATCAGCAACTACATCACA
>NZ_JAZETJ010000011.1:0-234 GCF_036864555.1 Polaribacter sp. P097
AACTCCTGTATGTGATGTAGTTGCTGATAATACAACTACAGCTACTACAATTAATGAAGGACAAACTAAAACTCTTACTGGTAATCCTACAGGTGGAACGTTCACAGTAGTCTCTGGTGGAGGAACTATAAACGGAAATATTTATACTCCTGCTGATGTATCTACAGATACTACAGTAATTATTAGATACACAATTGCTGCTGATGGTGACTGTGCTGCTTCATCTGACGATGT